>NZ_CP029556.1:10000-1301410 GCF_003293695.1 Lysobacter oculi
CCTCATATGTATCCTCTCGGGGGTAGAGCACTGTTATGGCTAGGGGGTCATCGCGACTTACCAAACCATTGCAAACTCCGAATACCGAGACGGACTGTATGGGAGACACACGGCGGGTGCTAACGTCCGTCGTGAAAAGGGAAACAACCCAGACCCACAGCTAAGGTCCCAAATACATGCTAAGTGGTAAACGATGTGGAAAGGCACAGACAGCCAGGAGGTTGGCTTAGAAGCAGCCATCCTTTAAAGAAAGCGTAATAGCTCACTGGTCGAGTCGGTCTGCGCGAAAGATTTAACGGGGCTAAGCATGTAACCGAAGCTTGGGGTGCATTACTTTGTAATGCGCGGTAGAGGAGCGTTCCGTAAGCCTGCGAAGGTGGATTGAGAAGTCTGCTGGAGGTATCGGAAGTGCGAATGCTGACATGAGTAACGATAATGCGGGTGAAAAGCCCGCACGCCGAAAGCCCAAGGTTTCCTTGCGCAACGTTAATCGGCGCAGGGTGAGTCGGCCCCTAAGGCGAGGCAGAAATGCGTAGTCGATGGGAAGCAGGTTAATATTCCTGCACCTCGCGTAAGTGCGATGGAGGGACGGAGAAGGTTAGGTCTACCCGGCGTTGGTTGTCCGGGGGAAAGGCGGTAGGCATGGTTCTTAGGCAAATCCGGGAACCTCTATGCCGAGCACCGAGACGAGCTCATTAGAGCGAAGTGACTGATACCACGCTTCCAGGAAAAGCTCCTAAGCTTCAGCTTACGAAGACCGTACCGTAAACCGACACAGGTGGGTAGGATGAGAATTCTCAGGCGCTTGAGAGAACTTGGGTGAAGGAACTAGGCAAAATGGTACCGTAACTTCGGGAGAAGGTACGCCCCCCTGGGTGGCCACATGCGTGGCTGAGCTCGGAGGGGCCGCAGATACCAGGCCGCTGCGACTGTTTATCAAAAACACAGCACTCTGCAAACACGAAAGTGGACGTATAGGGTGTGACGCCTGCCCGGTGCTGGAAGGTTAAGTGATGGGGTCAGCCGCAAGGCGAAGCTCTTGATCGAAGCCCCAGTAAACGGCGGCCGTAACTATAACGGTCCTAAGGTAGCGAAATTCCTTGTCGGGTAAGTTCCGACCTGCACGAATGGCGTAACGACAGCGGCGCTGTCTCCACCCAAGGCTCAGTGAAATTGAAATCGCTGTGAAGATGCAGCGTTCCCGTGGCAAGACGGAAAGACCCCGTGAACCTTTACTATAGCTTTACATTGAACGTTGAGTTCGTCTGTGTAGGATAGGTGGGAGGCTTTGAAGCATCGGCGCCAGCCGGTGTGGAGCCAACCTTGAAATACCACCCTGATGTGCTTGACGTTCTAACCTAGGCCCGTGATCCGGGTCGGGGACCATGTATGGTGGGTAGTTTGACTGGGGCGGTCTCCTCCCAAAGAGTAACGGAGGAGCTCGAAGGTACGCTCAGCGCGGTCGGACATCGCGCACTGTGTGCAAAGGCATAAGCGTGCTTGACTGCAAGAGTGACGGCTCAAGCAGGTACGAAAGTAGGACTTAGTGATCCGGTGGTTCTGTATGGAAGGGCCATCGCTCAACGGATAAAAGGTACTCCGGGGATAACAGGCTGATTCCGCCCAAGAGTTCATATCGACGGCGGAGTTTGGCACCTCGATGTCGGCTCATCACATCCTGGGGCTGTAGTCGGTCCCAAGGGTATGGCTGTTCGCCATTTAAAGTGGTACGCGAGCTGGGTTCAGAACGTCGTGAGACAGTTCGGTCCCTATCTGCCATGGGCGTTGGAAATTTGAGAGGGGCTGCTCCTAGTACGAGAGGACCGGAGTGGACGAACCTCTGGTGTTCCGGTTGTCACGCCAGTGGCATTGCCGGGTAGCTATGTTCGGAAGCGATAACCGCTGAAAGCATCTAAGCGGGAAGCGCGCCTCAAGATGAGATTTCCCGGGGCACAAGCCCCCTAAAGGCACCATCAAGACTAGGTGGTTGATAGGCTGGGTGTGTAAGTGCAGCAATGCATTGAGCTAACCAGTACTAATGAGCCGTGAGGCTTGACCATATAACCTCAAGTGGCCTTGAGCCGAGACGCACGTCAAAACGTGTTCTTCGCCAAGCACTCGCTACGTTCCGTCCCTATGAAAGCTGGCGCGACATGGCTTTGTCCATGCCCGCGACACTTCCCCGCTTTCTGGCGACATTAGCGCTGTGGAACCACCCGATCCCATCCCGAACTCGGAAGTGAAACGCAGCTGCGCCGATGGTAGTGTGCACTTAGCATGCGAGAGTAGGTCATCGCCAGATTTTTTCCCAAACACCCCGCATCAGACGATGCGGGGTGTTTTCTTTGTGTTGACGGAAAGCATCATCGATACCACTGCTCGACCCTGATTCAAAACAGGGACAGCGTTTCCCCAGGTTTTGGAGTGGCTTCTGCCGCGTGGGATGTCCGATTCCAGCCGCCGGTTCCGGCTGACCGATAGGCGGAACCCGATGCTTTCGCCTCCTGCTTGCGTCGGTGGTGGCTTTCGGCCAGGACCTTGAACTGGTTTTCCCGCTGCAGGTAGAGCGGGTCGACGGATTCTTCGCTGCTACGCGGACCTGTTACCGGCTTGGTACGGCTGCGCTGCTCCCAACGATCCCCTTCCAGCCGGGTATCCGGCACATGCTGGAACGGGATCCGCATCGGGGCCGCATCTTTTTCCACCGCGACATGCATGCCGCCGAAATACAGCGCGTAATTGCCGTGTTTGCCGTTGATTTCGTCCAGCAGCCGGCTCAGGCGGCGATGTTTGGCCCGGGCGGGCATGAGTTCGCCCGAGCGGTGGTCGCCATGGCTCAAGCCGGTCAGGGTGACCGCGACCGAAAGAGGCGGGTGGCGTCCTTCCTGCCATCGGCCGGACGTGCGGGCCTTGGCCAAGGGGGCGAGCATCCCGGAAAGCATGCCAAGCAGGCTGGGGGTGTCATCCAGCGGGGCGAAACCGAGGTCGCGTTCGAAGCGACGCTCCATGCCGACGAAGCGGATCCGCAGGCTCAGCCCGGCAGCCAGCAGATCGCCATGCCGGAGCCGCATCGCCGCCTTGGCCAGCAGCTTGAACAGCACGGTCCGCATCCCTTCGAAATTCCTCAATTGCGGGCCGAGCACATGCGAATGCCCGACCGAAGCCGGGTATTCACGGACGCGCTCAGGCAGTTCAAGGCCGCGCAGCTGCATCCAGAAACGTTCGCCCTCCACGCTGCCCCAGGCCGTGCGCAGATGCTCGCGGCTGGTGGCGCACAGGCGTTCCATGCTGTCGATGCCGGCGGCCAGCAGCCGTTGCTCCATCGAGGCGCCGATTCCGCACAGGTCGCGCAATTCCAGACCGTGCAGGGCATGCGGCAGATCGGCTTGTTCGATGACGGTCAGGCCGTCCGGCTTGTTCATGTCGGAGGCGGTCTTGGCCAGGAATTTGTTCGGCGCGATGCCGATCGAGCAGGTCATCTCCGGGCCGATGCCGACCTCGCACAGGCGCTGCTTGATCCGGCGGGCGATGGCGATGGCGTTTTCGCGCTGGCGCTCGCGGCCGATCAGGCTGCACGGAACCTCATCAACCGAAGCCGCTTTCCCGGTAGGGATGCAGTCGCCGATCGCGGCCATGAAGGCGTGGTGCATTTACGTAACGCGCCGGCCGTGCCAGCACCAGGGCGATATCCGGGCAGCGTTCGCGCGCCTCGCGCACCCCGGTGCCGGTCTTGATGCCGAGCCGTTTCGCCTCCTGGCTGGCGGCCAGGCAACAGGTGGTGTCGCTCGGCACCGCCACCACCGCGACCGGGCGGCCGCGCAGGTGTGGATCATCGTGCTGCTCCACCGAAGCGAAGAAGGAGTCGAAATCGACGAACAGGCAACGCAGCGTCATCATCGTGTCCCGTATGGGGAGCCAGTATCGGCCCGGCGCATCTCAGCGCCGGGCGCGAATTTCACGATTGACTGGATACCAAGGTGTGATCGCAGGGGCTGCGATGACGCAGCGGGCCGCGCTTCACAACACGACCGGCGGCTCGCCCCCGACGATCACCACGTCCGCCGCACGTCGGGCGAACAGGCCCACGCTGACCACGCCGGGAATCTGGTTGATTGCCTGCTCCATCGCCACCGGATCGGTGATCGACAGCTGGTGGATGTCGAGGATCACGTTGCCGTTGTCGGTGATCACCGCGCGTTCTTCGGCATCCATGCGGAACACCGGTTGGCCGCCGGTCAACGCGGCGATTTCGCGCGCCACCAGGCTCCGCGCCATCGGGATGACCTCGACCGGCAGCGGAAACCGGCCGAGCACGTCCACCTGCTTGGAGGGGTCGACGATGCAGACGAATTTATGGCTCGCCTCGGCGATGATCTTCTCGCGGGTCAGTGCCGCGCCGCCGCCCTTGATCAGCCGCTTGTGCGGATCGCACTCGTCGGCGCCATCCACGTAGAGCGCGAGCTGGCCGGCGGGGTTGAGGTCGAACACCTCGATGCCGTGCGATTTCAGCCGCGCGGTGCTCTGTTCGGAGCTCGACACCGCGCCCTTGATCCGGTGCGGATCGCGGCCGAGCGCGTCGATGAAATAGGCGACCGTCGAACCGGTGCCGACGCCGACCAGCATCCCGTCTTCGACATAGTCCATGGCTTTTTCCGCCGCGAGGCGCTTGGCTTCCGACATCCTGCAGGTTCCTTGTATCCGGGTTATTCGAGCGAGAGCAGCAGCTTCCACTGCGCGGCGGTGACCGGCATCACCGACAGGCGCGAGCCGGTGCGGATCAGCGCGAATTCCTCGCCCAGCGCGTCGCGGTGTTCGCGGATTTCGGTCAGCGACAGCGGGCGCTTGAGCGTGCGCACGTAGCCGACATCGACCAGTTCCCAGCGCGGTTGCTCCGGCGTGGCTTTCTCGTCGTGGTACTTCGACTTGCGGTCGAACTGGGTCTTGTCGGGATAGGGCAGGCTGGCGACTTCGCCGATGCCGTAGATGCCCGGCACGTCGCAGTTGGAGTGGTAGAAGAAGACGCCGTCGCCGGGCTTCATCTGGCGCATGAAATTGCGCGCCTGGTAGTTGCGCACGCCGGTCCACGGCTCCACTTTCACCCGCGCCAGGTCGTCGATGGAGAAGTCGCCGGGTTCGGACTTCATCAGCCAGTATTTCTTGCGGGTGCTCATTCTCGGGCTCGGATCAGGGTGCGGGTTTCGGTGACGATGGCGTCGCAGGGCACGTCCCAGGCTTGCGGCGCGACCTCGGCCACTTCCTGCACATCGAAACCGATGCCGATGGCGAGCGGCGGCGCCGGTTGATGCTGTCGGAAGGCGAGCGTGCGGTCATACCAGCCGCCGCCCATGCCGATGCGGTGGCAGCGGGCGTCGAAGCCGGTCAGCGGCAGCGCGATCACCGCCATGTCGGCGGCGTCGAGCAGCGAGTCGGGCGCGAGGTCGGGTTCGGGGATGCCGAAGCGGTTGTTGACCAGCGCATCGCCCGATCGCCACGGCGCGAATTTCAGCGACATCGTGCCTTCGACCAGCACCGGCAGGCAGTAGCTGCAGCCGACCGGCAGCTGGACCTGCCATGCGTGCAACGGCAGTTCGCCATCCATCGCCCAGTAGCCGGCCATGTAGCCGCCTTCTAAGCCTGCCGTCAGCGCCAGCAGTTGCGAGGCGACCGCTTCGGCGGCCTGCATCCGCGCCTGCGGGGTGATGGCGCGCCGTCGTTCACGCAGGTCAAGGCGGCTGGGTGTCGTGGGCACGGACATGCGCGGATTGTAGGCGAGTGCGGCGACGGGCCAAAGCCGCGACGCGACCGTCATCGCGCCCCGCAAAAGAAGAAACCCGCGCCGGAGCGCGGGTTTCGAATGGCATCCTCCGCCGTGGCGATGCGGCGAAACGACCTTGAACCTGCGGGTTCAAGTGGGATTGCTCGCTGGCCGTCGGGCTTTCCGCTCGTGGCGGACATGCACGCCGGGCCGGGTTGCAGCCCCGGTGTCGTTCTTAAGGGACAAGGCGAATGTTTTGCACGCTGTCGCTCAAGGCAGAGGACACGCGCGCAGTATAGCCGCGCACTCCGCGAACGGGATGAATGGCGGCGTTGCGTTCAGTCCTGCGGAAGGCGCGAAAGGCGCTGTTCCAGTGCATCGATCGCGTTGGCCAGTGCGCGGTCGCGGCGGGCGTTTTCCTCGCGCAGCATTTCCAGTTCGTGCGCCAGGTTGAGCGCCGCCAGCACGGCGATGCGTTCGGTCGCGACCATGCGGTTGTTGCCGCGGATGTCGCGCATCCGCGTGTCCAGGGCCTTGGCGGCGGCGAGCAGGCTGGCCTGCTCTTCGGCGACGACGCCGACGGTGTAATCGCGGTCGAGGATGCGGACGTTGACCGGCTCGGCCTTGCCGGCGGGCGTGCTCACGTGTGCTGCTCCAGCGCCTTGAGCCGCTGGATCATCGCTTCCACGCGGGTGCGCGCTTCCTCGTTGCGGCTGACCAGCTGCGCGCGGTCGTGGATGAGCTGCTCCTGCTGCTGGCGCAGGCTGCGGTTTTCCTCGCCCAGTCGCTGCTGGCGTTCGGCCATGGTCTCGATGCGCTCGATGAGCTGCATCAGGCGGTCAAAGGGGTCGAGTGCGTCCATCCGCGCACGATGTCAGGGGGCGGGCGGGTGGTCAAGGCGCCGCGATGCGTGCCGCTGCAGGAAAGCGCGGCAATCGGCGGCTTCCATCGGCCTAGCCAGCAGGAAACCCTGGGCCTCGTCGCAGCCGTGGCGGCGAAGCTGGGCGAGCTGGGCCTCGGTCTCCACGCCTTCGGCAACCACCTTCATGCCCATCGAGTGGGCCATGGTGATGATGGCGATGATGATCGCCTCGTCGCGCGGGTCGTGGGCCAGGTCGGAGACGAAGGCGCGGTCGATCTTGAGCGTGTTGACCGGCAGGCCGCGCAGGTAGGCCAGCGAGGAATAGCCGGTGCCGAAGTCGTCGATGGCGATCTGGATGCCGATCGCGCGCAGCCGCTGCAGCAGTTCGCCGGCCAGCTGCGGGCGCTCCATCAGCACGCTTTCGGTGATCTCCAGCTCGATCCGGTCCGGCGCGATGCCACGCACGTCGGCGCAGCGGGTGATGAAGCCCGGGAAGTCCTCGCGCATCAGCTGCGCGGCGGACACGTTGATGCCCATCTTCACCGAGGGCAGGCCGGCGGCGTCCCATTCGGCCAGGTCGCGGCAGGCCTCGTTGGCCACCCAGGTGCCGAGGGCATTGATCAGCCCGGTGTCCTCCGCCAGCGGGATGAAGACGTCCGGCGCGACATCGCCCAGTTCCGGGTGCCGCCAGCGCAGCAACGCCTCGACACCGGTGATCACCCCGGTGCGCAGGCACCAGCGCGGCTGGTAGACCAGCCAGGTTTCGCCGCGCTCGGTGGCGCCGCGCAGCAGGGTGCTCATGCGCAGACGCTGGATGGCCTGGGCATCCATGTCCGGGTGGTAGCGGCGGTACATCTGCCGGCCGTCGGCCTTGGCCTGGTACATCGCGGTATCGGCCTGGCGCACCAGCGTGTCGGCGTCGATGCCGTCATCCGGGAACACGCTGATCCCGATCGACGGCGAGATGGCGAATTCCAGCCCGTTCTCCAACGTGAGCGGGCGGGCGAAACCGGCGAGGATCTCGCGCGCGACGCGGTAGGTGTCCTGCGGGGATTCCATCCGCGGCACGATCACCGTGAACTCGTCGCCGCCCAGCCGCGCGACCAGCTGCTCGCTGGCGGTGATGCCGCGCAGGCGCTCGGCGGTGGCGCGCAGCACCTGGTCGCCGATGGCGTGGCCGAGCGAATCGTTGATGTCCTTGAAGCGGTCAAGGTCGAGGAACATCACCGCGAACTGGCGGCCATTGCGATGGCTGGCGATGGCTTCGGCCAGACGCCGGTTGAACAGCGAACGGTTGGGCAGCTCGGTCAGCGGATCGTAGTTGGCGAGCTGGCGCAGCTCCTGTTCCGCGCGGCGCTGTTCGGTGACATCGCCCAGCACCAGTACGTAATGGATGTCGTTGCCTTCGACGGCCAGGGTGCTCTGGGTGACCAGCGTGGCCTGCACCTTGCACAGGAAATCGTGGCCATTGCGATGGCGGTGCCAGAGTTCGCCGGTCCACTGGCCTTCGGCGATCAGGCGCTGCTGCATGATGTCGGCGGCGGTGCGCGCCTGCTCGCTGCCGAACAGCAGGTCGATGTGCTCGCCGGCCAGCGCATCGCCCGGATAGCCGGTGATGGTCGAGAACGCATCGTTGGTGGAGACGATGCGGAAGCCTTCGTCGAGCACGGTCACCGCCTCGGCCATGTTCTGGAACACTTCGATGGCGATGCGTTGCGCATGCTCGGCGGCGAGGCGCGCGGTCACGTCGCGCGCGGTACCGGAGATGGATTGCACGCCGCCCTGCGCATCCCACCTCACCGCACGACCGCGGGTGCTGACCCAGTGCCAGTCGCGGTCGGCGTAGCGGACGCGATGCTGCGAAGTCAGCGTGCCGCTCGCCCCTTCGTTGAGGTAACGGCGCAGCCGCGCCAACACCAGCGGTTCGTCTTCCGGATGGATGTGCACGGCATGGATGACGTTCTCGGTGCTTTCCTCGTAGGGGTTGTAGCTGACGGTCAGGCGGTTGGATTCGATGTCGTAGTCCCAGAACGACTCGCTCGCGCCCCACAGCGCCAAGCTGAGTCGGGTCTCGCGCTCGCGGGTCGCCTGGTTCTGGCGCTTCTCCAGCGCGCGGCGGCGCGTCCAGGTGAGCAACACCGCCAGCGCGATGAGGCTGGCCAGCACCGCATACAGCGCAATCATCGAGCGGGTGCGCCACCACGCGGTGGCGACATGGACCGGAATGGTCAGGATGTCGCCCCCCCAGTCGCCGCGACGGTCGGTGGCCTGAATCTGCAGCTGGTAGTCGCCGGCGGGCAACCGGCCGTAGGCGAATTCGTCCAGGGTGCCGTTGTCGGTCCAGCGGCTGTCGTGCGGAACCAGGCGATAGCGGTAACGCGTCCGCGAGAAGCCGCCGAAGTCCATGCGCTGGGCGCGGATGCGCAGGGTCTGGTCGGGATCGGCCAGGGCGAGGTGGCGCAGGCCGCCGGCGGCATCCAGCGGCCATTCGTTCCACGCCTCGTTGCCGACGCGGCTGGCGATGACCTGCAGCGGCGCGAGTGCAGGCTTGGGCTGTTGACTGCGCGGATCGAACAGGTTGATGCCGCGCACGCCGCCCATCATCAGCCGCCCGTCGCGCAGGCGGAGCGCGGACTGGGTGTTGAATTCCTGCGCCTGCAGGCCCTGTTCGGTTGAATAGCGCTCGACCTGCGCACGATCCGCGTCGTAGCGCAGCAGCCCGGAATCGGTACCCAGCCAGAGATAGCCGGCCGGGCCTTCGAGGATCGAGAACACCGTCGGCGGCGTTTCCAGCCCGGCCAGTCCGGTGAGCACCGAGGTGAACGCCAGCCCGTCGCCGGCCTTGGGCAGCACCCGGTTCAGGCCGGCCATCGTGCCCAGCCAGATCGTGCCGTGGCGATCCTGGATCAGGCTGAGGATGCTGTTGCTGGCCAGCGAGTCATCGCGCCCCGCCGACATGTACCAGCGCTGCATCCGCCCGGAGCGCGGATCAAGCCGCATCAAGCCGCCGTTGCTGCCCACCCAGACCAGACCCTGGCGGTCGATCAGGATCGCGTTGATGATTTTTTCCACCGATGTGCGGTCACCCGGCAGGGCGAACGCGACCAGGCTGCCGTCGACCGGGTCGTAGCGGTACAGGCCGCGACGATGGACGCCGAGATAGAGGCGGCCCCGTGCATCGCGCGCGATGTCGGTGACCATGTGGTTGTCGAGCGGCAGGTCCACTTCCTCGAAGTGGCCATCGCGGGTGTCCATCGAGGCCAGGCCGTGGCTGGTCGCCACCCAGAACGCGGTGTCCGACTTGGGAATGAACTGGAAGATGCGCGCCGGCGCATTCGAGCGGCGGGCCTTTTCCGGAAACGTGCGCCGCAGGGCATCGGTGAATTCGGTGAATACCGGCGGCAGGCTGGGCGACATCCTCACCAGCCTCGAATCATCGGTGGCGATCCAGGCGTTGCCGGCCGTGTCCTGCGCCATGCCGCGGATGCTGATGACCCGCAGGTCGCGCTCGCGGTCTCCACCCAGACTGTAGATGTAGGGGAATCGGTCGCCGTTGGTATGCGTGTGCATCGGGCCGAGGTAACTGCCGCCGATCCACAAGGTGCCGCCGCCATCCACCAGCAGCGAGGTGAAGCTGTTTTCCTGCAGCGTGCCCGGCACGCCCGTCTGCCGGACGATGCGGTTGGCGCTGCCGTCGGCCGGCAGGTACCGTACCAGGCCCTGTTCGGCGGTCGCCAGCCACAGGGCGCCATCCGGGGCCTCGACCAGCGCGGTCAGGTTGGGCGCGTCCGGCAATGCCGGATGCGACGCCAGCGGCCAGGCTTTCTCCAGCGCGTCGAGGCGGCCCAGCCGGTACAGGCCGTTTTCGCCGGCGACCCAGAGGGCGCCATCGTGGTCACGCAGCAGCCGGAAGATGGGCGCATCGGCGGTCGCGATCATCTTGGCCTTGCCGCGCTCGATATGCAGCAGCTCGCGGCCGCGGGCCAGCAGCAGCCGGCCGCCGGCATCGAAGGACAGGCTCTGTGCGCCGGCATCGTTGGCCGGGTCGTGCGGCAACACTTCGGTGATGGCGCCGGTGGCGGTGTCGAGGACGTCCACGCCACCTTCCACCGCGATCCAGAGTTTGTGGTCCTGCGCCAGCAGCGCGCGTATCGGCGTCAGCGGCGTACGCCGGGCGACGCCGGGATGCAGGTAGCGCTGGACGCGGCCATCGCGCACATCCATGCGGGCGATGTACTGCGAGCGGAAGCCCATCCACAGCGTGGTGCCGTCGATCGCCAGCGTGGTGACCTGGTTCTCGGGAATCGAGTCCTGGTTGTCGCCATGGCGGAACACGCGGTACTGGTTGCCGTCGAAGCGGTTCAGGCCGCCGCCGGTGGCGATCCAGATGAAGCCCAGCGGGTCCTGCACGATCGCGTTCGGCGTGTTCTGCGACAGCCCGTATTCGGTGCCGACCGGGTGGAAGCTGTACTGGCGGATCTGTGCGTGGGCGCTGGCGATGATCAGCCCGAAGACGACCAGCAGCATCACGCGCAGCGGCCACAGGCTGGACCGCCGGTGCACGGGAGGGATCGGCAGTGGGCGGTCGAAGCGGCGCATGTAAGGGATGACGATACCCCCGGCGCCGGTAAAAGTGTGCGCTGCGACACTCATTCAATGGTCGGAGGCCCGCGATACACTGGCCGCCCCGTCCCCGGAGTGCCGCCTTGCAGGCCCATGCCCCCTTGCCCGACTGGCAGCAGATGCAAGCCGTGCTGTCGCCTCTGCAGCTTTCCGTCAGCCCGGCCGAACTTCATGGCGCGCTGGCCGGCTGGATCGCCGGGGGTGGCGATGCGAATGGCGGCTGGCTGGCAAAAGTGTTGGCCGATGACGGCCTGGCCCAGCCCGAGGACGACACCTTCAAGGCGCTCCGCGATGCCACCTTGGCCTCGATGGAAGACCGCGAACTGAATTTCCACTTGCTGCTGCCGGACGATGATGCCGCGGTCGACGTGCGCGGCAACGCGCTGTTCGACTGGTGCCGCGCGTTCCTCGGCGGCTTCGGCTTGGCGGCCGGGCCCAACCCGCCGCTGTCGGAGGAAGGCAGCGAAGCGCTCGAAGACCTGGCGCGGCTGGCGATGGCCGAAGCCGAATCCGATGGCGACGAGGAAGACGAAGCCGCCTTCGCCGAAATCGAGGAATTCGTCCGCGTCGCCGCGCTGCTGCTGCATGGCGACTGCGCGCTCGGCCCGCGCCACCGCAAGCGCCTGCACTGACCGGTCCGCGCATGCCCGCCCTCGACAAGGCCTTGTCGCCGAAAGCCTGCGCCAAGCGCCGCAAGCAGTTGATGCGGATGGTCGGCGAAGACGCCATCCTCATCCTGCCCGCCGCACCCGAGCGCGTGCGCAGCCGCGACACCCATTACCCCTACCGGCAGGATTCCGACTTCTGGTACCTGACCGGCTTCGATGAACCGCAGGCGGTGCTGGTGCTGGCGCCGGGCCGCGCGCATGGCGAGGCGCTGCTGTTCTGCCGCGAGCGCGATCTTGAGCGCGAAGGCTGGGACGGCCCGCGCATCGGGCCCGAAGGCGCGGTGGATGCGTTGGCGATGGACGATGCCTGGGCCATCGACGACATCGACGAGATCCTGCCCGGCCTGCTCGAAGGCCGCACGCGGGTCTACTACCACTTCGGCCACGACACCGACTTCGACCTCAAGCTGATCGGCTGGCTCAACCGCGTGCGCGCGCAGATGCGGATGGGCGCGCAGCCGCCGCACGAATTCCTTGAACTCGGCCACCTGCTCGACGAGATGCGGCTGTTCAAGACCGCCGACGAACTCGCGCTGATGCAACGCGCCGCCGACATTTCCGTCATCGCGCACGAGGCGGCGATGCGCGCCGCCCGCGCCGGCATCCACGAATACGAACTGCAGGCGGAAGTCGAGCGCGTGTTCCGCGCGCATGACGCGGTGCCGGCCTACAACTCCATCGTCGGCGCCGGGGCCAACGCCTGCGTGCTGCACTACCGCGCCAACAGCGCCAAGTCGCGCGCGGGCGAGCTGGTGCTGATCGATGCCGGCGCCGAATACCGCGGCTATGCCGCCGACATCACCCGCACCTTTCCGGTCGATGGCCGCTTCAGCGCCCCGCAGCGCGCGCTGCATGATCTGGTCGGCCAAGCGCAGGCGGCGGCACTCGCGCAGGCGGTGCCCGGCAAGCCGTGGTCGGCGATCCACGATGCCGCGGTGGAAACCCTCGCCGACGGTCTGCTCTCGCTCGGCCTGCTCAAGGGCACGCTGAAGAAGGCGATCGCGACCGGCGCGTACCAGCGCTTCTATCGCCACAAGACCGGCCACTGGCTGGGGCTGGATGTGCACGATGTCGGCGACTATCGCGTTGACGACGAACCGCGCCTGCTCGAACCCGGCATGGTGTTCACCATCGAGCCCGGGCTCTATGTCTCCGCCGATGACAGCACGGTCGATGCGAAGTGGCGCGGCATCGGCATCCGCACCGAGGACGATGTCGCGCTGGGGAAGACCGGACACCGCGTGCTGACCGGCAAGCTGGCCCGCAGCGCCGACGAGATCGAAGCCTTCATGGCCGGTTGAGCCGGCCGCGATGGATCAGCGCAGCATCGACCCCACGCGCGCGCCGGCCCAGACCAGCGCCAGTCCCGCGACCAGGGTGATGCCGAGATAGGCGAGCGCCGTGCCACCGCGCCCGCCACGCGCGAACAGCAGCATCTCCAGCACCAGCGAGGAATAGGTGGTCAGCGCGCCGAGCACGCCGACGATCAGGAACGCGCGCCAGTACAGCGCGACGGTGCCGCGCTCCTGCAGCCATTCGGCCAGGAAACCGATCGCGAACGCGCCGATCAGGTTGGCCGCCAGCGTGCCCCAGGGTAGCCGGTCACCGAACTGGCGCAGCATCGCGCCGCCCAGCCAGAACCGGCCCGCCGCGCCGAGCGCGCCGCCGGCCATCACAAGCGCCAGTTGCGCGCCCCAGCTGTTCATGCGGCGATTACTGCGCCGGCTTCAGCGTGCGCAGCACCATGCCGACCGGCGCGGCCACGCCGTCGCCCGACATCGGTACCAGCCCGCCATGCGCGGTCACGCGCTGGCCGGCCAGCGAGAACGCGTCGGCGAAATCGCTCTGCGGCACCAGCTCGATCACCTTGATGCTGTCGACCGCCGGGTATTCCGCCGCGCGCGCGGCATGGGTGGCGATGCAGATCGGCGCGTCGAGCGTCAGCAGCATCGCGTTGCGGCTGGCCTTGCCCGGCGCGGACATCATCCGCGTGGTCGCCATGCCGCTCAGGGTGACCATGCCGGGCGCGTACTGCAGGCAGTGGCTGGATGTCGAAGCGGCGGCATCCTGTGCGGGGGTGGCGGCGGGCGCGGGCGACTTGCCGCAGGCCGTCAGCGCGACGAGGGTGGCGGCGGCAAGCGCGAGGGGGCTTCGTGCGTTCATGCGGTTTCACTCCAGGTTTCGCGGGTGAGGTTGAGCGGCGCGTCTTCGGTGCAGACCACGTCGTCCTCGATGCGGATGCCGCCGTAAGGCTTGAAGGCATCCACCTTCGCCCAGTCCACGCTGTCGGCGAGGCCCTTGGCCTTGAGTTCGTCCAGCAGCATGTCGATGAAGTAGATCCCGGGCTCGATCGTCACCGCCATGCCCGGTGCCAGCGTGCGGGTCAGGCGCAGGTAGGGATGGCCGGCCGGCTTGTCGATGACGCCGCCCGCGTCGCTGGCGGCGAAGCCGGCGACGTCGTGCACCTGCAGGCCGATGCCGTGGCCGATGCCGTGCGGGAAGAACGCGCTGGACACGCCGGTCTCCACCGCGGTCTGCGCATCCACCGTGATCACGCCGAAATCCTTGAGGATGCTGGCCAGCGCGAGGTGCGCGTCGAGATGGATCCGGCGGTAGTCGGTGCCGGCGCGGACCTGGTCGCACATCGCCTGCTGGGCGGTGTCGACGGCATCGATCATCGCCTGGAAGTCATCGTCGGCCGCCGAATAGGTGCGGGTGATGTCGCAGGCGTAGCCGGCGTGGCTGGCGCCGGCATCGATCACCAGGCTGCGCGCGGGACGCGTCGGCTTGCGGTCGCGGTCCATGTAATGCAGCACCGCGCCGTGTTCGTTGAGCGCGATGATGTTGCCGTAGGGCAGCTCCAGCGCATCCTGTCCGGCCGCCTGGCAGTAGGCGAGGTGGATGCCGAATTCGCTCGCGCCCATGCGGAAGGCGCGCTCGGCAGCGAGGTGCGCACGCACGCCGCGACGGGTGGCTTCACGCATCATCGCCACTTCATACGGCGTCTTGTACGCGCGCTGGTAGTCCAGGTAGGCCAGCACCGCATCCGGGTTGTTCGGCACCACGTGGCCGAGCGTGCTCTGCGCCTCGCCGACGACGGCCGTGCGCGTGGCCAGGCCGGGCAGATGCTGCAGCGCTTCCTCGGCGGTGCGGACGATGCTGATGTCGAAGTGTTCGACCCAGTAGCCGGACGGATCGGCCGGCACCACGTGCCAGTAATCGCGCGGCTGCAGGTAGATGAGCTTCGGGCGCTCGCCCGGCGCATGCACCAGCCAGCTGCCGGGCGCGTTGGTCAGCGGCAGCCAGTGCTTGAAGTTGGGATTGACCGCGTAGGGATAGTCGCGGTCGTCGAAGGCCTGGTAATGCTGGGTGCCGCTCGGGATCACCAGCCGGTCGAAGCCGCCGCGCTCAAGGGCCGTGTCCGCGCGCTGTGTGAGCGTGCGCAGGTGGTCGGCGTAAAGGGCGTGGATGGGGTCTTCGGCCATGGCGGGCTCCGGTGGGAAAATCCTGATTTTGAACCAATCGCCGTGGCGGCGGTGTGCGCGTGGGGCTCAGCTGCCCTCGCACCAGTCGCGGATGCGGTCGCGCGCTTCGGTGGAAATCTGGATGAAACGGCCGCCGGCGCTGTATTCGCCGGGGTTCTCGGAGTCCACCCAGAGCACGTGCACGCCGCACTCGATCTCTTCCGTGGCCTGCCCGGCGCCGGCCGGCAGCGGGAAGCGCCATTGGTAGAGCGCGTCCTGCACCAGCGGCAGCAGGCTGTTGACCTGCAGGCCGCTGGCCGACAGGTCCAACAGCTGGCCGATGCGCTGCCCGGTCATGGTGTCGACGACATCGAAGCTGCCGTGGATGTCGCGGCGGGTCGCGTTGCGGTATTCGGCGTTGTTCATGTGGCCTGCGGCGCGGAGTCGTCTTCGGAGCGGCCGCCACGCAGGGTGCTGCGCAGCAGTTCCATGGTGGAGCGGAAGGCACGGTCGAACAGGCGCAGCTGGGTGCGTTCCACCACCTTCAGCTGGCCCTGCGCCATCAGGCGCGCCAGGGTGTCCATCTGCATCTCGGCGGCACGCTGGCCGCGGCGGTTCACGAACAGCGCCTTGTCGGTGATGGTGCTGTACCAGGACAGGCGCAGCCGTTCGGCATTGCCCTGCTGGTTCTGCACGAAGTCCACCCAGCAGCCGAACGGCAGGGTGCGCAGGTGCTGATAGCACTCTTCTTCCTGCGCGTTGCGCGAGGGCTTGGCGCGTTCGGCCTTGGCTTCGGCGCGCTCGGCCTCGTCATCGCGGCCGAAGCGGGCATGCGCCTTGATCCGCGCGGTGACCTCGGTGGCGGTGAGCTCTTCCTCGGGGCGCGGCGCGCTGTGGCTGCGGCTGAGGTGGGCGGCGATCGCGCCGGATTCGGTCTCGTGGTAGCCGACGCGGCGCATCGCCGTATCGATCTCGGTCGCCAGTTCAGGTGCCTGCACTTCGCCGGGCGCGTTGACCGTTTCCAGGATCTTGCGGGTGGTGCCGAGCATGTCGCGCCAGGCGGCGGATTCCTCGCCGTTGCGCAGCGCGACCAGGGTCATCGCGTCCAGCCAGGCGCGGCGCAGCAGGGCTTCGATGGCGCGGACCGGCTTGTATTCGGTGATCAGGTCCTGCAGCGCGGCGCCGGCGGAGTTCTTCGCCACCGCCATCCGCTCGCGGCCGTGGGCGGCTTCGACCAGGCGCTTCTCGCTGGCCTGCGAGCGCTTGATCTGCTGGCGGAACTGCGACTGCAGTTCTTCGTTGACTTCGCGCAGGACCTCGCGCTCGCCGTGGTAGTCGTCCTCGATGCGCTCCACCGCGCGATGCATGGCGGCTTCGAAGTACGGGTCCACGCCATGGTCGCCGTAGGCGGTGGCATCGGATTCGGCGATGGTGTTGAGGATCTGCCGGCCGGGGTGGGTGGCTTCGTCGAAGAACCCGCGGTCACGCAGCGCCAGCCGCAGGATCGGCAGCTGCAGGCGTTCCAGCAGCCCGTGTACCGAGGAGCCGGCGCGGACTTCACGCGCGACTTCGGCATACAGGATTGACAGCACCTCGAAGGTGTCGGCGTCCTCGCGCGGCAGTTCGGCCTGCGGGCCGTGCTCGGCGCGGGCGCGCTGCAGCAGGTCTTCGCGCAGGCCGTGCAGGGAGCGCGTGCTGCTGGCGTCGCTGGGCGGGTCGGCCTGGAATTCGTCCAGGAAGCGGTCCACCTCGGTGCGTTCCAGCGGCACGCCGGGCGGCATCGCGGGCCGCGCGGGCATGCGTCCGGCGATCCGCTGCGCGGTCAGCAGCTGCTGCAGGTAGCGGAAATCGGGCGGCGGCGCCTGGGTCAGCGGGCGCTGGATCTCGGGCTGCTCGAACCAGTCGCCACTTTCGTCGTTGGCGGGCGTGCCGCCGTGCATCGGCCCATGTGAGCCGCGATGGGCAGCGGCGGGCGCGTGCGATGTCGCGGCGGGCGACACAACCGCTGCGTTGGCCGCCGGGGTGTCGGCGGGAACCGGCGGCGTGTCCGCTGCCGGCGGGGCTCCGGGCGGCTCGGTGGCCGCCGGCGCGTCGGTCTTCGCTTCGGGCGCCCGCGTGCGCGAGGCGCGGGTCGGGCGCACCGGCACATAGGACAGGCCGGGCAGCACGCCGGCTTCGTCCAGCACATGGTTCACGTGTTCGACAAAGTGCGGGTAATCGCCCAGCGCCTGTTGGGCGAAATGCGACTGCAGCATCAGGGCCGGCACGTGGTTGCCGAACAGCGCCACCGACACCTTGCCCGCCAGTTCGACCAGCGTGCGCGGGCCGAGGACGATCTGCTCGGCGGCAAAGGCGGGCGCGCCGGCCAGCACGCCGAAGCGCTGGCCCAGCAGGTAGAGCGGCAGGCTGGAGGCGGCTTCGAGCGGCATCGCCAGGTCCTGCAGCTGTGCGGCGTTCAGATCCTCCTCGGGGATCGATTCCGACAGGCGCCATTCGGACGAGGGCGACAGCAGCTTGCCGCCGGTGTTGACCGGCTTGCGCGGCGGCGGGCGGCGCAGCGTGGCCAGGCGCGATTCCAGCGCCGCGAAGTACGCGGGCGGAAACGCATCCCGATGCAGCTTGATGGTCTGCACCGAGCGCAGCAGCACGGATTGGTCGGCCGGTGAACGCGCCTTGTCGGCCTGCGCGAACAGCTGGTTTTCCAGCTGGACCAGCATCAGGCGGATGCGGTCGCCGAGTTCCGCCTCGGCTACGAGCAGCAGGCGCGCGGCTATGTCGCGCACCCGCGAGGGCAGGCCGCTTTCGGCCAGGCTGAGCTTGACGATGTCGCGTGAGGTCCCCTGCATCGGCGAATCATACTGCCGTGGCGTGAACTTGATCACGCTTTCAGCCATGCAGGAACAGGCCGATCACGTCATTGGTGAACCGCCGACCCAGCTCGGTCGGGCGGACATGGCCTTCGGGGCTGACCTCCAGCCAGCCACGGGCCTGGGCGGTGGCCAGTTCCTCGGCAATCGCCGCAGGCGGCAGGCCGGTGCGTTTCTCGAACAGGTCCAGCCCGAAGCCCGCGTTCAAGCGCAGCGCATTGAGCATGAAGTCGAAGGGGCGGCGGTCGGGGCCGATGTCCTCGTCGCCCCCGATGCCGGCCGGCGTACCGGCATCGCGCAGCCAGGCGGCCGGATGCTTCACCTTCCAGCGCCGCAGGATGCGCTGCTCGCCGCCGATGGTCAGCTTGCCGTGCGCCCCGGCGCCGATGCCGAGGTAGTCGCCGAACGTCCAGTAGTTGAGGTTGTGCTGGCATTGCCGGCCCGGCTGCGCATAGGCGCTCACTTCGTATTGGCCGAAGCCGGCCTCGGCCATCCGCGCCTGGCAACGTTCCTGCATGTCCCAGCCCAGGTCGTCGTCGGGGATGCCCGGCGGCGGCTTGGCGGCGAACAGGGTGTTGGGTTCCAGCGTGAGCTGGTAGTGGCTGAGATGCTGCGGCTGCAGCGCGATGGCGCGGTCGATGTCGGCTTCGGCCATCGCCAGGGTCTGGCCGGGCAGGGCGTACATCAAATCGAGATTGAGGCTGTCGAAGCCGGCGTCCTGTGCCGCCTTCACCGCACGCTCTGCATCGCCGCTGGAATGGATGCGGCCGAGGCGTTCAAGGCAACCGTCATCGAAACTCTGCACGCCGAACGACAGCCGGTTGACGCCCGCCGCGCGGTAGCCGGCAAAAGGCCCGTGCTCGACGGTGCCCGGGTTGGTTTCCAGGGTGACTTCCAGCCCCGGCGCGAAGCGCAGCCGTGCGCTGGCATGTTGCAGGAAGCGGTCGATATGTTCGGGCGCGAACAGGCTGGGCGTGCCGCCACCGAAGAACACGGAATGCACGGTGCGGCCCCAGACCAGCGGCAGGTCGTATTCGAGGTCGCGGATCAGGGCGTCGATGTAGTCGTCGAACGGCAGCGCACCTTTCTGCGCGTGGGAGTTGAAGTCGCAGTACGGGCATTTGCGCACGCACCAGGGCAGGTGGACGTAGAGCGACAGGGGCGGCGGGGTGAGCATGGGGTGTGAATTCGTCAGTCGCGTGGTTGTGTGGTTTGGCTCGAAAGTCGGCGGGCGTAAAGCGAAGCCGGTGAACGAATCTGGAGGGAAGCAGCCCGTGTGCGGCGGGCCTGCGTAAAAGCGCGCCAAGGACGGTGCGCGGCGGCGCATCGAACAGGATGTTCGCATGCGCCGGGAAGCAGGCTTGCCGGATGCGGGCTGCGGTCTGTCCGGAAGCCCGTCTATTTATATGTGGATACGGCTTCGGTTCCGTCTGGCGAAGTGATTAGAGGCGGCTTCGGTTCCGGCCCGGCGACGCCCCTGCGCGGTTGCCGCGCGGGTTGCGCTTCCTGCTCCGACGCGCGGGCGCAGGACGTCCTGTCGTGCTCAACCGCGCAGGGGCATCCCCGAGCCTGTTGTTTCGGGTGTGTCACTAAAGCGCCTTGGCACTTTCGCCAGGCCGATACTTGTGCGGAGGATTTCGGGCGCCTGCAGTTTCAGGGCGGCGTGTGGCTCAAACCCGCGCCGCCAATTTCCCGCGCAGTGCCCGCATCGCCAGGCCACGATGACTGGCGGCGTTCTTCGCGTCCGCCGGCAGCTCTGCGGCGGTCATGCCATGCGCCGGGGAGAAAAACACCGGGTCGTAGCCGAAGCCGCCTCCGCCTTCGCGGGCGTGGAGGATGCGGCCTTCCCAGACACCCTCGGCGATCAGCGGCAGCGGATCGTCGGCGTGTTGCACCAGCGCCAGCACGCAGACGAAGCGCGCGGTCCGCTGGGCGTCATCGACATCGCGCAATTCGTGCAGCAGTTTGTCGATGTTGGCGGCGTGGTTGCCATGCGTGCCGGCGTAACGCGCCGAGTACAGGCCGGGCGCGCCATCGAGTGCATCCACGCACAGTCCGGAGTCATCTGCCAGCGCGGGCAGGCCGGTCGCGCGCGAGGCATGGCGGGCCTTGAGGATCGCGTTCTCGATGAAGCTCAGGCCGGTTTCATCGGCATCCTCCACCCCGAATTCCGACTGCGGATACACGTCGAAACCGACATCGACCAGCAGTTCGCGGAACTCCGCCAGCTTGCCGGGGTTGCCGCTGGCCAGCACCAGCTTGCGCGGTGTGGCGGGCATCAGCGCGCGGCAAGCGCCGCCTGCTGCGCGGCGAATAGCTGCGTGCAGCCGGCTTCGCCGAGCGCGAGCATCGCGTCCAGTTCGTCGCGGCGGAAGGCGTGGCCCTCGGCGGTGCCCTGCAATTCGATGAAACCGCCGCCGTCGTTCATCACCAGATTCATGTCGGTGTCGCAGTCGCTGTCTTCGGCGTAATCCAGATCCAGCACCGGCACGCCGCGATAGATGCCCACCGACACCGCCGCCACCGCGCCGTGCAGCGGGTTCTTCTTGAGTTCGCGCGCGTCGAGCAGCTTCTGCACCGCGTCGGCCAGCGCGACATAGGCGCCGGTGATCGCGGCGGTGCGGGTGCCGCCGTCGGCCTGCAGCACATCGCAGTCCAGGGTGATGGTGCGTTCGCCGAGTGCCGCGCGGTCCACGCAGGCGCGCAGGCTGCGGCCGATCAGGCGCTGGATTTCCAGCGTGCGCCCGCCCTGCTTGCCGCGCGAGGCTTCGCGGTCTGAACGGGTGTGGGTGGCGCGCGGCAGCATGCCGTATTCGGCGGTGAGCCAGCCCTCGCCCTTGCCTCGCAGGAAGCCGGGCACCTTGTTCTCGATGCTCGCCGTGCACAGCACGCGGGTGTCGCCGAAGGACACCAGCACCGACCCTTCGGCGTGCCGGGTGAAACCGCGCACGAAGCTCACTTCGCGCATGTCGCCGGGGCTGCGGCCGCTGGGTCGCTGCATCGCGCATTCCTTGAAAAACGGCGGGCGAGTTTACCATCGGGGTTTCGATCACCTTTGGAAACCGCATGTCCATCCGCAGCATGACCGCCTTCGCCAGCGCCGAACGCCCGACCGAAGCCGGCCGCCTTTCCTGCGAACTGCGTGCGGTCAACCACCGCTTCCTCGAAATTGGTTTCCGGCTGCCGGAGGAGCTGCGTGCGCTGGAACCGCAGCTGCGCGAACGCATCGCCGCGCGCATCGCCCGCGGCAAGGTGGATGTAGTGATGCGGCTGTCCGGCGGGCAGGGTGGCGACGCGCTGCAGCTCAACACCGCCTACGTCGAGCGGCTGTCGGCGATCGCGCAGGACCTGGATGCCGCGCTGCCGTCGCTGCGGGTGGACCTGGCGACGCTGCTGCAGATGCCCGGCGTGCTGCAGGCGCGCGACATCGATGCCGATGCCTTCCAGAAAGAAGCGTTGGCGGTGATGGAGGCAGCGCTGGACGATTTCGTCGCCGCCCGCGAACGCGAGGGTGGCAAGCTGGCCGAAGCGATCGGCGAGCGTGTCGAGGGCATCGCGAAGATCGCCGATGAAGTCCGCACGCTGGTGCCGCTGATCCGCGCCGGCCAGCGCGCCAAGCTGGAAGCGCGGATGCAGGAAGTCGCCGGCCAGCTCGACGCCGGGCGGCTGGAGCAGGAACTGGTGATCTGGCTGCAGAAGCTCGATGTCGACGAGGAGCTCGACCGCCTGGCCAGCCACGTCGCCGAGGCGCGCCGGGTGTTGAAGCAACGCGAGCCGGTCGGCCGCCGCCTCGACTTCCTGCTGCAGGAGTTCAACCGCGAGGCCAACACGCTCGGCTCGAAGTCGGTGGACGCGCGCACCAGCAACGCGGCGGTGGAGCTGAAGGTGCTGATCGACCAGATCCGCGAGCAGGTCCAGAACATCGAATGAAGGCCGGCGGCACGGATTCGGCTAGCATTCCGTCTTTGGCACGCGGACAGCCCATGCGCGGCACCCTCTACATCGTTTCGGCGCCTTCGGGCGCGGGCAAGTCCAGCATCGTCAACCGGGTGCTGGCGCGTGACCCGCAGATCAGCCTGTCGATCTCGTTCACCTCGCGCGCGCCGCGTCCGGGCGAGCGCCATGCCGAGCATTACCACTTCGTCGATGAGGCGGAGTTCAGGAGAATGATCGACGCCGGCGACTTCTTCGAGCACGCGCTGGTCCACGGCGACTGGAAGGGCACCGCGCGGCAGTCGGTGGAGCCGCAGCTGGCTTCCGGCCGCGACGTGCTGCTGGAGATCGACTGGCAGGGCGCGCGCCAGGTCCGCGCCAAGGTGCCGGACGCGATCAGCATCTTCATCCTGCCGCCCTCGCGCGGCGCGCTCGACGAGCGCATGCACAAGCGCGCGCAGGACAGCGAGGAGACCATCGCCCGCCGGCTGGCGGCCGCCCGCGATGAAATGAGTCATTTCGGCGAATACGACTACCTGATCGTCAACGATGATTTCGACGAGGCGGTGGAGGAAGTCTGCGCCGTGTTCGCCGCCAGCCGGCTGCGCCGCGACCGCCAGATCGCCCGCTATTCGCGCCTGTTGACCGCGCTGCTCACCGACGACTGCCCGCCGGGCGGCGCAAGTCCCTGACCACAAAGGAAATTGGCGGGATGTGGCTTGCCTCGGGCGACGTGGCTGCGTATCATGGCCGGTTCCGAATTCACCACCCGGCCCCTGGCCGTGGAGACAGAACAGATGGCCCGCATCACCGTTGAAGATTGCCTGGAAGTCGTCGACAACCGCTTCGAGCTGGTCATGATGGCCGCCAAGCGCGCCCGTCAGCTGGCCAAGGGCGTCGAAGCCAAGCTCGACAACAGCGAGCACGACGACAAGCCGACCGTGCTGGCGCTGCGCGAGATCGCCGCCCGCGTCATCGACGAGCCGTTCATCGATGCCGTAGAGAAGGCCGAGAAGGAGCGCAAGGAGCGCGAGGCGCTGGAATGGGCCGCCGCCGAGATGGTCGCCGCCGACGACGACATGAAGGGCGACGACTGATCCACGCCGGTCAGCTCCCCCGCGCAAACCCCGCTTCGGCGGGGTTTCGCGTTTGTGGGGAATGCCGCGCGCCCCTTCACAGCCCGGCTTCCAGCGCTTAGGCTCGGATTCATGCCCACCCACGCATCCGCCATCGCCCCGCACGGCCTCGGCGCGCCCGGCGCGTTGCCCGATTACGTGGCCTCGCTGCTGGCCGCCGCGCACTACCTGACGCCCGAGGAGCGCGCCCAGCTGGTGCACGCCTGGCAGGTCGGTGCCGCCGCGCACGCCGGGCAGATGCGCAAGTCCGGCGAGCCCTACATCACCCACCCGGTGGCGGTGGCGCAGGTGCTGGCCGAGCAGGGCATGGACCTGAAGACGCTGATCGCGGCGATCCTGCATGACACGGTGGAAGACACGCCGCTGACCGCGGCGGACATCGCCGGCGACTTCGGGCAGACCGTGGCCGATCTGGTCGAAGGCGTCACCAAGCTCGACAAGCTCAAGTTCCGCGACCGCGAGGAAGCCGCCGCGGAGTCCTTCCGCAAGATGCTGCTGGCGATGTCGCGCGACCTGCGGGTCATCCTGATCAAGCTGGCCGACCGCCTCCACAACATGCGCACGCTGGGCGCGCAGGGGGCCGAGTCACGCCGCCGCATCGCCCGCGAGACGCTGGAGATCTACGCGCCCATCGCCCAGCGGCTGGGCATGAACATCGTCAAGGCCGAGCTGCAGGATCTGAGCTTTGCCGCGCTGCACCCGTGGCGCCATGCCGCGCTGGCCAAGCGCATCCGCGAACAGCCGCTGGTGCGGCGCGAGGCGATGATCCAGATCGAGGCGCGGCTGGCCCAGCAGCTGGCGAAGGAAGGCCTGGCGCACCAGCTGGTCGGGCGGGTCAAGTCGCCGTGGAGCATCTACCGCAAGATGCGCGACGAGCGGAAGTCGCTGAGCCAGGTGCTTGACGTGTTCGGCTTCCGGGTGATCGTCGATTCGGTCGCCGACTGCTACCACGCGCTGGGCGTGGTGCATGCCACGTTCAAGCCGCTGGACGGGCGCTTCCGCGACTTCATCGCCATCCCCAAGGCCAACGGCTACCAGTCGCTGCACACGGTCCTGTTCGGGCCCTACGGCGCACCCATCGAAGTGCAGATCCGTACCGCCGAGATGGACCTGGTGGCCGAGCGCGGCATCGCGGCGCACTGGACCTACAAGCAGGGCGGCGAGAGCAACAGCCCGCTCGCCCGCGCCAGCCACTGGCTGAGCGAGCTGATGGACAGCCAGCAGGGCACCGGCTCGTCGCTGGAGTTCCTGGAGAACGTCAAGGTCGATCTGTACCCGGACGAGGTCTACCTGTTCACCCCGAAGGGCCGCATCCTCTCGCTGCCGCGCAACGCGACCGCGCTCGATTTCGCCTACGCGGTGCATACCGATGTCGGCAACCACGCGGTGACGGCGCGCGTGGACGGCAAGCTGGTGCCGCTGCGCAGCAAGCTGGCGAGCGGGCAGACGGTGGAGATCGTCATCGCCAAGACGTCCAGCCCGAAGCCGCAGTGGCTGGAATTCGTGGTCTCCGGCAAGGCGCGCACGGCGATCCGCCAGCAGCTCAAGCAGATCGGTCACGAGGACGCGGTGCAGCTGGGCCTGCGGATGCTGGAATCGGCGCTGGAGTCGCACGAATGCAGCATCGAGAAGCTGCCCAAGGGGCGCATGGACCGCTATCTCACCGACCAACGCCTGCCGCGTCTGGAAGCGCTGCTGGTCGATATCGCGCTCGGCAACCGCATGCCGCACCTGGTGGCGCAGCAGCTGGTGGGCGCGGATGGCGAGGCCGGCGCGGTCCGCGGCCAGCCGCACGAGGCGCTGGCGGTGCTCGGCCACGACCGCATCCTGATCACCGGCGCCGAACGCGGCGTGATCAGCTTCGCGCAGTGCTGCCAGCCGATCCCGGGCGACGACATCATGGGTTTCCACACCACCGGCAAGGGCGTGGTGGTGCATCGCATGAGCTGCCCCAACCTGGCCGACTACCGCCGCGTGCCGGAGCGCTGGGTCGACATCGGCTGGGATGCCGAGGTGTCCGGCGACTACGCATCGAGCCTGAAGGTGGAAGTCGACAACCGGCCCGGCGTGCTGGCGCAGGTGGCGGCGGCGATCGCGCAGGCGGAATCCAACATCGACAGCGTCGATTACCTGGAACGCGACGGGAAGGTCTCGGTGATCCGCTTCGGCATCGAAGTGCATGACACCGGCCACATGGACGAAGTGATCCGCCGCGTGCGCCGGCTGGCGGTGGTGCACGGCGTCGAGCGGCTCTGACGCGCGCCGTAGAATGGGGCATCCCCACAGGAGTCGCCCCGATGCCGCGCCAGCCCATCCACACCGACCACGCCCCCGCCGCCATCGGCCCGTATTCGCAGGCGGTGAAGTCCGGCCAGACGGTCTTCCTGTCCGGCCAGATCCCGCTGGACCCGGCGACCGGCGAAGTGGTGGCCGGTGACATCGAAGCCCAGGCGCGCCGCGCCTTCGACAACCTCAAGGCGGTGTGCGCCGCTGCGGGTGGTGACCTCGGTGACATCCAGCGCCTCGGCCTGTACCTCACAGACCTGTCGCAGTTCGGCGCGGTCAACGCGGTGATGGGTGAATATTTCGATGCGCCCTATCCGGCGCGCTCGACCATCGAAGTGTCCGGCCTGCCGAAGGGCGTGATGTTCGAAGTCGACGCCATCCTGGTCCTGCCGTAAGCCCGGAGTGGCGCGCAAGGCCAAGCCCGCACCCGCGATCGAGGGCGGCGACACGCCGCTGTCCGCGCTGCCCGGCATCGGCCCGCAGGGCGCCGCCAAGCTGGCCGCGCGCGGGCTGGAACGGCTGCGCGACCTCTGGCTCTGGCTGCCGCGCGACTACGAGGACCGCACCCGGCTGACGCCGATCGGCGCGTTGCAACCGGGCGTCGCCGCGCAGGTGGAGGGCCGCATCCTCGCCACCGAAACCGCCTTCCGCTTCCGGCCGATGCTGAAGGTGGCCATCGCCGACGATTCGCGCGGCACGCTGGTGCTGCGTTTCTTCCACTTCCGCGGCCAGCAGGCCAACGCCTTCCGCCGCGACGCGCGTATCCGCGCCTACGGCACGCCGCGTCCGGGGCAGGTCGGGCTGGAGATGGTGCATCCCAGTTACCGCGTGCTGGGCGAGGCCGATGACGCGCTGGACGATGCGTTGGCGCCAGTCTATCCGGCGGTCGAAGGCATCGGTCCGCAGACCCTGCGCAAACTGGTGGAACGCGCGCTGGCCGCGTTGCCGGACGAAGCCGCGCTGGAACTGCTGCCGCAGGACTGGTTGAAGGAACTGCAATTGCCCGGCCTGCGCGAGGCGGTGCTGACCCTGCACCGGCCGCCGGTCGACGTGGATCTGGCGCTGCTGCAGGCTGGTCGCCACCCCGCGCAACGGCGGCTGGCGCTGGAGGAGATGCTGGCCCACCACCTGTCGCTGCGCCGCCAGCGCATCAGCCTGCAGTCGCTGCCGGCCACGCCGCTGAAGGCACGCGGCGGCCAGGTCGCCAAGCTGCTGGCCGGCCTGCCGTTCAAGCTCACCGGGGCGCAGGCCAAGGTGTTCGACGAAGTCCAGCGCGACCTCGCCCGCGACGTGCCGATGCTGCGGCTGGTGCAGGGCGATGTCGGTGCCGGCAAGACCGTGGTCGCCGCGCTCGCCGCGCTCCGCGCCATCGATGCCGGCCACCAGGCGGCGTTGATGGCGCCCACCGAACTGCTCGCCGAGCAGCACGCCAACACCCTGCGCGCATGGCTGGAACCGCTCGGCGTCCGCATCGCCTGGCTGGCCGGCAAGGTCACCGGCAAGGCCCGTGACGCGGTGCTGGCGGAGGTCGCCGATGGCCGTGCCCAGCTCGTCGTCGGCACCCATGCCTTGATGCAGGAAGGCGTCGCCTTCCACGATCTCGCGTTGGCGATCATCGACGAGCAGCACCGCTTCGGCGTGCAGCAGCGCCTCGCCCTGAAGGAGAAGGGCGCCGGTCGTGGCCGGGTGCCGCACCAGCTGGTGATGACCGCGACGCCGATCCCGCGCACGCTGGCGATGGCCGCCTACGCGGACCTGGATGTTTCCGTCATCGACGAACTCCCGCCCGGGCGCACGCCGGTGCGCACCGTCGCGTTGTCGGCGGAGCGCCGCCCGGAGCTGATCGAACGCATCCGCGCCGCCATCGCCGAAGGCCGGCAGGCGTACTGGGTCTGCACGCTGATCGAGGAGCAGGAAGACGGCGCCCAGCGGATCGAGGCGCAGGCCGCGCAGACCACCTTCGAATCGCTGGTCGCCGCGCTGCCGGGCCTGCGCATCGGCCTGGTCCACGGGCGGATGAAGCCGAAGGAAAAGCAGGCGGCGATGGCCGCGTTCAAGGCCGGCGACATCGACCTGCTGGTGGCGACCACGGTGATCGAAGTCGGCGTGGACGTGCCGAACGCCTCGCTGATGATCATCGAGAACGCCGAGCGCCTCGGCCTGGCCCAGCTGCACCAGCTGCGCGGGCGGGTGGGGCGCGGCAGCGCGGAATCCAGCTGCGTGCTGCTCTACCAGGGGCCGCTCGGCAACATCGCGCGCGAGCGGCTGGACACGCTGCGGCAGACCAACGACGGCTTCGTCATCGCGGAAAAAGACCTGGCCCTGCGCGGCCCGGGCGAACTGCTCGGCACCCGCCAGACCGGGCTGGCCGAATTCCGCATCGCCGATCTCGCCCGCGATGCCGACCTGCTGCCGCGCGTGCAGCAGATGGCCGATGCGCTGCTGGCCGACTCCCCGGCGCTGGCCGACCGCATCATCGAGCGCTGGGTCGGCACGGCGGCGCGTTACGCCTCGGCCTGAGCGCCGCCGCTATCATCGGCTGTCATTCCACCGCCCGCGCCACGCCGCGCGCACCCGCCGGAAGGACACCGATCCCGCATGACTGACCGCATCCCGCTGCTGATCGACACCGACCCGGGCGTCGATGACGCCCTCGCCATCCTGATGGCGCTCGACGATCCGGGTCACGACATCGTCGGCCTGACCATCGCCGCCGGCAACGTCGGCCTGAAGCACACCGTCGCCAACGCGCTCAAGCTGTGCGAAGTGGCGGGACGAAGCGACATCCCCGTATTCGCCGGCTGCGCGGAACCGATGCTGCATCCCGCGCCCGACGCCGCCGACGTCCACGGCGCCGACGGCTTCGGCGACACCGGCTACGCACCCGCCGCCCACGCCGCGCTGTCCGAACATGCCGCGCAGGCGATCCTGCGGCTCTCGCACGAACACGCCGGCCGGCTGCTGCTGGTCGCGCTCGGCCCGCTGACCAACCTGGCGCTGGCGCTCAAGCTGGACCCGTCGCTGACCGCGCGCGTGGCCCGGCTGGTGGTGATGGGCGGCGCGGTCAACGGCCGAGGCAACATCACCCCGTTCGCCGAATTCAACACCCATTTCGACCCGGAGGCCGCGCACATCGTGTTCGAGGCGTTCCCCGCGTTCGACCTGGCCGACTGGGAAGCGACCGTGGCGCACGGCTTTCTGCATGCGGATGTCGATGTGTGGTGTGGCGTGGATTCGCCGCGTGCGCGCTTCTACGACGGCATTTCGAAGAAGACCCGCGCCTGGTCCGGCGAACGTCGCGGCGACCGCTGGCACAGCGCCGATTCGCTGGCGATGGCCTTCGCGTTAGCCCCCGAAGCCGCCGAAACGGCCCGCCACGCCCTGCGCGTCGCGCTCGATGGCCCGGGCCGCGGCATGACCCTGGTCGACTGGCAGGACCACCGCCCGGGCCCCGCCAACGCCCGCATCCTGATCCGCTACGATCAGGCCGCTTTCGAGGCCCGGGTGGCGCGCGCGCTGGCCGCCGGCTGAGGCGTTGCAGACAGGGCTTGCGTTCGGCCAGGCAGTCCCGCTAGAATGGCCGGCTCAATCCTTTCTTCGGTGCCGCCATGAAGGCCGACATCCATCCCCAGTACCGCGAAGTCGTGTTCCACGACGTCACCTCGGACTTCAAGTTCCTCACCCGCTCGACCCTTGCCAGCAAGGACACCGTGAAGTGGGAAGACGGCAATGAATACCCGCTGGTGAAGGTGGAAATCTCTTCCGCCTCGCACCCGTTCTACACCGGCCAGAATCGCGTCGTCGACACCGCCGGTCGCATCGACAAGTTCAAGAAGCGCTACGCCAAGTAAGCGCGCGGCGGCCCTGATGGGCTTCCGGTTCCACGATCACGGCTGCCTGCGGGCGGCCGTTTTCGTTTCCGGCGCCGCGCCATCGGACTTTGGTCGGCTGTCGACCGTCCGGATGGGTATGCGATAATGCTGCGTTGCGTCAACCGAATGCCAGCGCGCACGGGCGCGATGGCCGTCCATCGAGGAGAGTTCACATGTCCGACCTCAACGAAGTCAGCCTGAGCGCAGGCGACAAGACCGTTGCCATGCCGGTGCTGCAGCCCACGCTGGGCCAGCCGTGCATCGACATCGCCAGGCTGCCGAAGGAAACCGGCTGCTTCACCTACGACAACGGCTTCACCGCCACCGCGTCCTGCAAGTCGGCCATCACCTATATCGATGGCGATGCCGGCGTGCTGATGTACCGCGGCTACCCGATCGAGCAGCTGGCCAACCAGTCGAGCTTCCTCGAAGTGGCCTACCTGCTGATGAACGGCGAGCTGCCGTCGAAGACCGCGTTCTCCCAGTTCGAGGACGAAGTCACCCACCACTCGATGCTCAACGAGCGCTTCAGCCAGTTCGTCGAGGGCTTCCACCACGATGCCCACCCGATGGCGATGCTCATGGGCATGCTCGGCTCGATGGCGAGCTTCTATCACAACAACCTTGACTACGAAGATCCGGAACAGCGCCGCCTGGCCGCCGTCCGCCTGATCGCCAAGGTCCCGACGGTCGCCGCCGCCTGCTATCGCCACCGCATCGGCTGGCCCACGGCCTACCCGCAGAACAAGCTGGAATACGTCACCCGCTTCCTGCACAACATGTACGAAGTGCCGAGCGAGCCGCTGGAACTCAACCCGGTCGCGGCCAAGGCGCTGGACCTGCTGTTCATCCTGCACGCCGACCACGAGCAGAACGCCTCGACCTCGACGGTGCGCCTGGTCGGTTCCACCGGCGCCAACCCGTATGCCTGCGTGGCGTCCGGCGTGGCGGCGCTGTGGGGTCCGGCGCATGGTGGTGCCAACGAAGCCGTGCTGAAGATGCTGGAGGAGATCGGCAGCGCGTCCAACGTGCAGAGCGCGGTGGACAAGGCCAAGGACAAGGAATCCGGCTTCCGCCTGATGGGCTTCGGTCACCGCGTGTACAAGAACTTCGACCCGCGCGCCAAGATCATCCGCGAGATGACCTACAAGGTGCTGAACGACCTCGGCATCAACGATCCGCTGCTGGACGTGGCGATGAAACTGGAAGAGGCCGCGTTGAAGGACGACTACTTCGTGCAGCGCAAGCTCTACCCGAACGTCGATTTCTACAGCGGCATCATCTACAAGGCTCTGAAGATTCCGACCGAGATGTTCACGGTGATGTTCGCCATCGCACGTACCGCCGGCTGGATCAGCCACTGGCTGGAGCAGCAGAACGACCCGGAAAACAAGATCGGCCGCCCGCGCCAGGTCTATACCGGCAATGCCGGCCGCGATTACGTCGAGATCGGCAAGCGCTGACCGAAGCGGCATCGACACGTGCAAGGAAAAGCCCCGCGGATGCGGGGCTTTTTCGTTGGGCGATGCCGGATGCCAGTTCAGCCGCCTTCGTAGGCGCGCATCTCGTTTTCGGCCAGCAGCATCCGCAACTGGCTGGCGGAGGCACGGGCCATCGGCTTCTCGGTGACGGTCGACAGCGGCGCCTGGCGCAACGCGGAGGCGGGCAGCACGGCGAGGTCGAAGGTGTGGCCTTCCGCCGAGAACAGCCAGACATCGACATCGGCCACGCGGTCGCGGTCCAGCCGCAGCCGGCGCATCCGCGATTCCGCCGGAATGCCCTGTTCGAGCAGGAAGGCGGCGACCTGGTGCGGATCGTCGTGATGCAGGTGCAGGGACACCGGCGTGTGTTCGTCGGCTAGGCCGTCGAGCACCGCACCGACCAGCCGGGGCTGGAAGGGCGCGAAGAAATCGAGCGCGTGCAGCGCGGCCTGGCGCTGGTGGTGGAGGCGGTCGGCCTGCGCGGCGCCGTCACCGAACAGGCGCCGGTATTCGCGCAGGGCCTCCTCGATCTCGCGGTTGCGCGGCAGCGAGGCGTCTTCGAGGATGCCGAGCCGTTCGGCGGCCTTGAGCTTGGCCTGGTGGAAGTCGCGGATGCCGCTTTCGGCCATCAGCCGGGCGGCCTCGTGGGCGAGGCGGTGGCGTCGTTCGCGCAGGCGCGTCTCGGCATGCTGGTGGGCGCGGTGCATGGCAATCGTCCCCCTGAGTCCGGTGGACTCTATCGCATCGCGATGTGAGGAATGTGTCGGGACGCGGGTCAGGCCGTGCCCCGGCACAGGGGTCAGAAGATGTCGTAGGACTCTTCGGCCGGCGCGGCTTCCTGATGCTCCTGCGGGCCGTAGTCGATGTAGGTCTCCATCTTGTCCAGGTCTTCGGCCTTCACCCATTCGGTGATGCCGCCGCCGCCCGGGATCAGCTGGCCGCCGGCGCTGACGCCGACCTTGACCATGCCCTGCGGCGGTTCCAGCGCGACCTGCGGCTGGTCCTTGAGCGCGGCGCGCATGTAGCTGATCCAGATCGGCAGCGCGGCCTTGCCGCCGTATTCGCGGTAGCCGAGCGACTTGAAGTCGTCGCGGCCGACCCAGACCACGGTGACGTAGGGGCCGCCGTAGCCGGCGAACCATGCATCGCGGTGGTCGTTGGTGGAACCGGTCTTGCCGCCGATGTCCTCGCGGCCGAGCGCCTTGGCGTCGGTGGCGGTGCCGCGCTTCACCACGTCGGCCATCATCGACATGACCTGGTAGGCGACGCGTTCATCGATCGCGCGTGGGGCGACAGACGCGCCTTCGCGGGGTGCCTTGGCGGTCTGGGTCTTGCTGGTTTCGGTGGCCAGCGGCTTGGCGGGCTTGGGCTTCGCGGCCTGGGCGCCGCCCAGGTTGAAGCCGTCGACGATCTCCGGCTTGGCCGACGCGGCATTGGCCGGCGTCGCGCCCGGCGTCATGCCGCCGCAGCCCCGGCAGGCGGTCGGCGGGTTTTCCTTGAAGATGACGTTGCCGCCGGCGTCGCGCACTTCATCGATGAACCATACGTTGACCCGCGAGCCGCCATTGGCGAACACCGAATAGCCGCGCGCCACCGAGAGCGGGGTCAGCGAGGCGGTACCGAGCGACATCGACAGGTTCGGCGGCATCTCCTTCTCGTCGAAGCCGAAATGGCTGATGTAGCGGCGGGCGTAGTCGACGCCGATGGCATCGAGCAGGCGCACCGAGACCAGGTTGCGCGACTGCACCAGCGCCTCGCGCAGGCGGATCGGGCCGGCAAAACGGCCGCCGTCGTTCTGCGGGCGCCAGACCTTGCCGTTGCCCTGGCGGAACACCACCGGCGCATCCAGCACGATCGACGCCGGGTTGAAGCCGCGCTCCATCGCCGCCGCATAGACGAAGGGCTTGAAGCTGGAACCCGGCTGGCGGCGCGCCTGGGTGGCGCGGTTGAACTTGTTGCCGGCAAAGCTGTAGCCGCCGATCAGCGCGACCAGCGCGCCGGTGTCCGGCGAGACCGACACCAGCGTCGCCTGCGCGCGCGGAATCTGGTCCAGCTTCCATTCGCCGGCCTTGTCGCCGGCGCGGATGCGCGCCACGTCGCCGCGCTTGAACAGACTGGCCGGGCTGCGGCCGGGCCAGGGCTGGCCGGCGGAGGCGGGCAGGGTCAGTCGCTGGCCATCCCCCTTCACCACCGTGGCGCTGCCGTCCTTGCCGGTCTCCAGCACCACCACCGGCATCAGGCCGGCCTGCGTGGGCATGTCGGAAAGACGCGCCGCGGCCTGGGCGTCGGTTTCGCCGCCGGCGAGGTCGAAGTGCTTCTCGACCTTGTTCCAGCCATGGCGGTGGTCATACACCCTCAGCCCGCTGCGCACGGCCGAATCGGCGGCGGCCTGCAGCGCGGGATCGATGGTGGTGGTGACGTGGAAGCCGCTGGTCAGCGCCTTGTCGCCGTAGCGGGTGACCATTTCCTGGCGGACCATCTCGGCCACGTAGGGCGCGTAGACCTCGACCGCGCGCTCGTGCGGCGCGGCGTGCATCGGCTCGGCCTTGGCCTCGGCGGCCTGCGCCGGGCTGATCATCCCCAGCTCAACCATGCGCGGCAGGATGTAGTCGTTGCGGCGTTCCAGGTTGCGTTCGGGGTTGCTGATCGGGTTGGCGCTGGACGGGAACTTCGGCGTGCCGACCAGCGTGGTCAACTCGCCCAGGGTCAGCTGGCCCAGCTTCTTGCCGTAATAGAACTCGGCCGCCGCGGCGATACCGTACGCGCGGTGCCCGAAGAAACTCTTGTTGAGGTAGAGCTCGAGGATCTCGTCCTTCGACATCTCCTTCTCGATCTTCCGGGCCAGCATGATCTGGGCGATCTTGGCGCTGTAATCGCGCTTCTGGCCTTCCTGGTAGAACAGCTTGGCCACCTGCATGCTGATGGTGGAGCCGCCCGGCACCCGGCGCCCGTCGGTGGTCAGGGTCAGCCAGACCGCGCGCGCGATGCCTTTAACGTCCACGCCGCCGTGGTTGTAGAAGTCGGCGTCCTCGGCCGCGACGAACGCGTCCTTGACCTGCTTCGGCACGTCCTTGATGTCGATGGGGTAGCGCCGGCCCTCGCCGAACATCGCCATCAACTTGCCGTCCTTCGCATAGACGTAGAGCGGTTCCTGCAACGCAGTGTCCCGCAGCGTCTGCGTATCCGGCAGCTTGGCCGCGATCGAGGCATACAGGATGCCGCCCGCGATGGCGCCCAGCAGGCCGATGGCGAGGATGGCAAGGGCGCCCCAGCGGAGCACGCGACGGAATCGGGACATGGAAACGGTTCCACCCAACCAGATGACAGTCGGCCAGTATAGGGGCGGTGTCCGGAAATCCGCTGCCGTACACACTTTCGATACTTGGTAAGAATGCCGTGGAACCAATTGATTTGGCTTGGGGTATTGTGTGCCCGTGAAAACTCCGTTATGAATGGCGCGGGAATTCGGACCCGCCGCGCGGGTCCAATGGGGAGGAAGTGTGAGATTCGTCAGGAATAGCCCGACGGCGCTGATCGGCGTCGACATCAGTTCGACTGCGGTCAAGCTGCTGCAGCTGTCGCGGACCGGTGACCGGTACCGCGTCGAGCACTATGCGGTCGAACCGCTCCCGCCCAATGCGGTGGTCGAGAAGAACGTGGTCGAGATCGACCAGGTCGCCGACGCCATCCGCCGCGCCGTGGATCGTTCGGGCGCCAAGACCCGGACCGCCGCCGCCGCGGTGGCCGGTTCCTCGGTCATCACCAAGCTCATCCCGATGCCGTCCGACCTCAGCGAGGACGAACTGGAAGCGCAGGTCGAGCTGGAAGCCGCCAACTACATCCCGTACCCGATCGACGAAGTGAACATCGACTTCAACTCGGTCGGCCCGATGCCCGGCGCGCCGGAGATGCAGCAGATCCTGCTGGTCGCCGCGCGTTCGGAAGACGTAGGCGCGCGCCAGTCCGCGCTCGAGATCGCCGGCCTGAAGGCGCAGGTGATGGATGTCGAAGCCTTCGCCATCGAAAACGCCTTCGCGCTGATGCGGCCTTCGCTCAACATCGCGCCGGGTGGCCTGGTGGCCTTGGTGGATGTCGGTGCGTCGATGACGACGCTCAACATCCTCCGCGACGGCCGCAGCCTGTACGCCCGCGAGCAGGTCTTCGGTGGTCGCCAGCTGACCGAGGAAATCATGCGCCGCTACGGCCTGACCTGGGAGGAAGCCGGTCGCGCCAAGCGTCTGGGCGGCCTGCCGGAGAGCTACGAGAACGAAGTCCTCGAGCCGTTCCGCGAAACGCTGGCCCAGCAGGTCAGCCGCCTGCTGCAGTTCTACTACGCCAGCAGCGAATACAACCGCGTCGACCAGATCGTGTTGTCGGGTGGCTGCGCGTCGATCCCGGGCATCGCCCAGCAGGTCGAGGAGCAGCTCGGCGTCTCCACCGTCGTCGCCAACCCGCTTTCGCAGATGACGCTCGGCCCGCGCGTGCAGGCGCAGGCGCTGGCGCAGGACGCCCCGGCCCTGATGATCGCGTGCGGCCTGGCACTGAGGAGCTTCGACTGATGGTCCGGATCAACCTACTCCCGTGGCGCGAGGCGCGCCGCAAGCAGCGCCAGCAGGAGTTCTACCTGATGATGGGCGCGGCGGTGGGCGCTGGCCTGCTGGTCTCGCTGCTCATCTGGAGCTACCTCAACGGCCAGATCTCCGGCCAGCAGGATCGCAATGCGTACCTGGAAGGCGAGATCAAGAAGGTCGAGGCGCAGATCTCCGACATCAAGCAGCTCAAGGACAAGCACCAGGCGCTGCTCGCGCGCAAGGAAGTCATCGAGAAGCTGCAGGGTGACCGCTACAAGATGGTCCACCTGTTCGACTCGCTGATGCGCACCGTGCCGGATGGCCTGGTGCTGACCGGCCTCAAGCAGGACGGTGAGCAGATGACCCTGATGGGCCGGGCGCAGTCCAACGCCCGCGTTGCCAGCTACATGCGCAACCTCGAGAGCGCCGGCTGGATGAAGAGCCCGCAGGTCACGGTCATCGAAGCGACCCAGCCGCAGGGTGCCGCGGCTTCGCCGGCACCGGCGGGTGCGGGCGCGTTGCCGGCCGGCAGTGCCGCATCGCTGCTGCCCTACATGTTCACGATGACGGTGACCCTGGCCAACCCCAACGAACCGCGTGACCCCAACGCGCCGCCGACGCCGGACCCGATCCCGGTGCAGGCACCGGCGCCCGCGGCGCAGCCGGCCATTGCGCCGGTGACGCCGGCCCCGGCCGCGCAGTCTGCTGCAGGTGCCACGCCCGCTTCGCAACCTGCCGAGACCCAGCAGGCACCGGTTGAAACGAAGGAGGGCAAGTAATGGCCGCCCGCAAGAAACTTGACATCAACAACATCGGCAGCTGGCCGCGCAACATGCAGCTGGTCGCCGCCGGTGTGGTCGCGGTGTTCATCCTCCTGCTCGCCTACCTGCTGATGTTCCGTGGCAAGAAGGAAGAGCTGACCGGCCTTGAGGCACAGGAAGCCACCCTCCGCCAGACCTTCGAGGACAAGCAGGGTCAGGCCGCCAACCTCGAGCCGCTGCGCAAGCAGCTGGCGCAGATGGAGCAGGAGCTGCAGCAGATGCTCCGCCAGCTGCCCAGCAAGACCGAAATGCCCGACCTCATCGTCGACATCTCGCAGACTGCGCTGGCTTCGGGCATCCGCAACGAACTGTTCCAGCCGCAGCCCGAGACCACCCAGGAGTTCTACGCCGAACAGCCGATCCAGATCCGCATGGTCGGCAACTACCACCAGTTCGGTGCCTTCATGAGTGGCGTGGCTTCGCTGCCGCGCGTCGTCATCATGACCATGCACAACATCGAGCTGACGCCGAAAGACAAGTCCGGCAGCCTGGTGATGCAGGGCACCATCAAGACCTACCGCTACCTCGACGAGAACGATCCGGCCGACAAGGCGGCACTCGACAAGGTGGCGGCCGATGAGAAGGCCAAGCAGGCGGAGGCGAAGAAGTGATCAAGTCCCCTGTCATCAGCCGTGTGGGCCTGGCCGTCGCGCTGGCGCTGTCCGCCGTGGCCTGCACCCGCACCATCACCGACACGCCCGGCGACGCGCCGAACCTCGAGGAATGGGTGGCGCAGGTTCGCGCCCGCCCGGCCCCGCCGCTCGACCCGATCCCGGTGCTCAAGCCGTTCGAGTCCTTCCAGTTCGACGGACGCGGGTTCCGTGACCCGTTCGACGTGCAGGCGGTCGAGAACAACAGTGGCGGCATGCGTCCGGATTCGAACCGCCGCCGCCAGCCGCTGGAAGCTTTCCCGCTCGACGCGCTCGACATGGTCGGCACGCTCGGCAAGGGTGGCGGAATGGTGGGTTTGGTGATGGCGCCGGACAAGGTGACCTACCGCGTGCGACCCGGCACTTACCTCGGGCAGAGCGACGGCCGCGTTGTCGCCGTCCACGAAGACCATATCGAACTGATCGAGCTGGTGCCCGATGGCGCCGGTGGCTGGCTGGAACGTCCGGCCACGATCACGCTGGAGAATCAATGATGAGGGGTATCAGCATGCAGTCGTCCACGATCCGCCGCACGGGCCCGGTGCTGCTCGCAGGCCTGATTTTCGGGATGTGCGCGGTGAACGTGCACGCCGCGCCCCAGCAGGCCACGGCAGGCATCCAGCCGGTGGCGACCACGCAGCCTGCGTCGGCCGTCACCAACATCGACTTCAAGCGCAGCGAGGGCGGCGGTGGCAAGTTGACCGTCACCTTCAGCGGCGAGGGCGCAGCGCCCGACCTGCGCAACCAGGGCGGCAACGTCGTGGTTGACCTGGGTCGCGCGGCCATACCGTCGGCGCTGGCGCGCAGCCTCAACGTCACCGATTTCGCAACGCCGGTGCAGAACATCGACTCGCGTGGCAACCAGATCACGCTGGCGACCAACGGCGCATTCGAATCGATGGCCTACCAGCGCGGTCGCGAGTACATCGTCGAAATCACGCCGCGCGCCAAGCAGGTCGCGCAGGGCGGCCTGGCCTCCACCATCGCCGGTTCGGCGCAGGCGGCTGCCACGAACGCCGACCGTCGCGTGTATCGCGGCCGTCCGGTCAACTTCAACTTCCAGGACGTGCCGGTGCGCACCGTGCTGCAGCTGATCGCCGAGGAGTCGGGCCTCAACATCGTGGCCTCCGACACCGTGGCCGGCAACGTCACGCTGCGTCTGGTCAACGTGCCGTGGGATCAGGCGCTCGACATCATTCTGCAGTCGAAGGGCCTGGACAAGCGCCGCAGCGGCAGCGTGATATGGGTGGCTCCGCAGTCCGAGATCGCCAAGTTCGAACAGGACAAGGAAGACGCCCGCATCGCCCTGGAAAACCGCCAGGAGATGGAAACCGAGTACTTCCGCATCAACTATCACAGCGCTGCAGCGATCTTCAAGGCGCTGACCGAGGCGAAGGGCATCGGTGGCGCGAACGGCAGCCAGGGTGGTGGCCAGAACCAGCAGGGCGCAACGGAGAACGGCTTCCTGTCGCCGCGCGGCCGCATCGTCGCCGACGAACGCACCAACACCTTGATGATCAGCGACATCCCGAAGAAGGTCGAGGCGATGCGTCAGCTGATCAACGAAATCGACCGCCCGGTCGACCAGGTGGTCATCGAGTCGCGCATCGTCATCGCCACCGAGACCTTCGCACGTGACCTGGGCGCCCGCTTCGGCGTGAGTGGCAAGACCGATCGCACGAATGGTCGCCACATCGTCAGCGGTGACCTGAGCGGCAATACGGGTGCGGGTACCCCTCGCAACCTCGTGTTCAATCTGCCGGCGGCCCCGGTATCCGGCATCAGCGCCGCAGGTCTCGCGTATACGCTGCTCGGTGCCAACTTCAATCTGGACATGGAACTGTCGGCCATGCAGGAGCAGCAGCGCGGCGAAGTGCTGTCCAATCCGCGCATCCTGACCACCAACCAGCGTGAATCGGTGATCCAGCAGGGCAAGGAAGTGGGCTATGTGACGGTCACGGCTTCCGCCAACGGCATGGTGACCCCGACCGTCGCGTTCAAGGACGTGCTGCTTGAGCTGCGCGTCACCCCGACCATCACCAATGACGACCGTGTGTTCCTCAACATGAAGGTCAGCAAGAACGAACTCGACAGCTGGCTCAACACCTCGATCGGCCAGGTGCCGATCATCGCCAAGCGCCAGATCGACACGGCCGCGCTGATCGACAACGGACAGACCGTGGTGATCGGTGGCGTCTACGAGTTCAAGGATCAGGACGCGGTTCGCAAGGTGCCGTTCCTGGGCGACCTGCCGATCGTCGGCAACTTCTTCCGCAACAAGAGCCGCAACAAGGAAAAGCTCGAATTGCTGATCTTCATGACGCCGCGCATCCTGCGGGTGCAGCAGCGGATGCACTGATCGAAAAGAGTGACGAAGACGGGGCCGCAAGGTCCCGTTTTCATTTGGGTGAAGACATTCCGCTGAACGGGTGTCGGCGGCGAGATTGAACCCCGCGCACTGAAAGTGGTCAGATGGCCGTTCCCCCACCAAGGCCATGCCATGGAACCGCTGTCACCGCCCCCTTTGCCCGAACGGATTGACGCGCCTGCCACCGGCCCGCTGCACGGGGCGTTCAAGGCACTGCAGGCCGCGCTCTCCACTGAAATCGTCGGTCAGGCGCTGCTGATCGAGCGGCTGCTGATCGCGCTGCTGGCCGATGGGCACCTGCTGGTGGAAGGGGCGCCCGGGCTGGCCAAGACCACCGCCATCCGCGCGCTGGCCGCCCGGGTCGAGGCCGAATTCGCCCGCGTCCAGTTCACCCCCGACCTGCTGCCGGCGGATCTGACCGGCACCGAGATCTGGCGGGCGCAGGAGTCGCGCTTCGAGTTCCAGCCGGGTCCGATCTTCCACTCCCTGCTGCTGGCCGACGAAATCAACCGTGCACCGGCCAAGGTGCAGTCGGCGCTGTTGGAGGCGATGGCCGAGCGCCAGGTCACCGTCGGTCGCCACACCTATGCATTGCCGCGCCTGTTCCTGGTGATGGCGACGCAGAACCCGATCGAGCAGGAAGGCACCTTCCCGCTGCCCGAAGCGCAACTCGACCGCTTCCTCATGCACGTGCGCATCGGTTATCCCGATGCCGCCAGCGAGACCGAAATCCTCCGCCTCAACCGAGAGCAGGCCTTGGCGAGCAACGCCGACCGCGCGCCCATCGAGCACATCCGCATTCCACAGGCCGATGTGCTGGCCGCCCGACGCGCCGTGCTCGACCTGCACATGGCGCCAGCGCTGGAGCGTTACCTGGTGGAGATCGTGCTGGCCACGCGCGACGCCAGCCGCTATGACCCGCAACTGGCGCGACGCATCGCCTGGGGCGCGAGCCCGCGCGGGTCGATCGCACTGGAGCGTTGCGCCCGTGCGCGCGCATGGCTGGCTGGCCGCGATTTCGTCACCCCCGACGACATCCGTGCGGTCGCGCCGGATGTGCTGCGTCACCGCGTGCTGCCGAGTTTCGAGGCCAGTGCGGAAGGCTGGGATGGCGAACGCCTGGTGCAGGACGTGCTGGCGAAGGTGCCGCACCCGTAAGCCATGGTGCGCGAGGCCGCTCCCGAAGACGCCATCGCACCGACGCTCGCGGCGCTGGTCGCGCTGCGCCAAGCGGTGCAGGGGCGCATGCCGGCGCGGCGCGGACGTCTTGGCGCAAGCGGCATCGCGCTGTCACCGCTGCGTGGTCGCGGTATGGAATACGCGGAATCGCGCGAATACGTGGCCGGTGATGATGCCCGCCACATCGACTGGCGGCTCACCGCGCGCAGTGGCCGTGCGCACACCAAGCTGTTCCAGGCCGAGCGCGACCGACTCACCCTGATCGTCGCCGACACATCGCCGGCGCTGTATTTCGGCACCCGCGTGCGCTTCAAATCGGTGCAGGCCGCGCGTGCCGGTGCGGTGGCAGCGTGGGCAGCGTTGCGCGATGGCGACCGCATCGCGGCGCTGCGCGGCTCGCTGCGTGAGCCGCCGATCGCACCCGCTGGCGGGATGAAGGCAGCGATGCGCGTGCTTGAAACCCTGCGCCGCTGGTACACCGCGCCGCCCGATGACGACGCCGGGCTGCCGGTCGCCATCGACCATGCATTGCGTGTTTCGCGGCCGGGCACGCGGATCGTGCTGTTGGCGGAACCGGCGAGCATCCTCGCGGTCGAGCCCGCGCGCTGGGCCGCGCTGTCGCGCCACAACGAAGTAATCGCGCTGCTGCTCACCGACACGTTCGAGCAGCAACCACCTTCGGCACGCCTGCCGTTCGCCACGGCGGGGTCGCGCATCGAACTCGACCTGGCCGGCAAGGCGCAGCGCGCGCAGTGGTCGAAGGATTTTTCGATGCCGCTTGATGAGGCGACGGCGTTGCTCAAGGCGCGCGGCATCCGTGCCATCGAACTGCCGGCGGACGCCGACAGTGCATCCTGGTTGCCGGCGCCGCGTCGGCGCGAGGTGGCCTGATGCAGCCCGCACCCGACATCGTCCTCCGCGACATCCATCGCGTGCCGCCGCCGTCGTGGTGGCCGCCGGCGCCGGGCTGGTGGATCGTGTTCGCGCTCGTCGTCATCGCAGGTATTGCGATGGCCTGGTGGATGCGACGCCGGCGTCGTCATCGCCAAGCCATCGAAGCGCTGTTCGATGAGGCGATGGGTGAAGCCGGCGATGGGCCCGCTCAGGTCGCGGCGATGTCATCGCTGCTGCGTCGCGCCGCGCGTCGTCATCGCGATGATGCCGATGTGCTGGATGACGCCGCGTGGCTCGCCGCGCTGGACGAAGGGGCCAAGACGCCCTTGTTCCAGTCCAACATCGGCAGGCTGATGCTCGAAGGCGGCTATCGCCGCGACATCGACCCGCATGATCTGGACGTGTTGCGCACTGCCGCGCGCACGCGCTTCCTGCAGTGGATGGGCGCGGCGAAGTGAGCGCGTTGTGGTCGTCCCTGCTCGAATATTTCGCCTGGCCGTGGATGCTGGCCGCGTTGCCGCTGCCGCTGCTCGCATGGTGGTGGTTGCCGGCGCGTCGCGACAGTGGAGCACCCGCGTTGAAGCTGCCGCAGGCGGAGTCACGCCTGCATGCGGTGCCCGGTGTTGCCGGCAGCGGGCGGATGCGTGGCCTCAACGTGCTCGCGCTGCTGGCATGGGCGCTGCTGTGCATCGCCGCCGCGCGACCGCAGACGCTGGGTCCCGCGCAGGCGCCGCCGCAGAGCGGGCGCGACCTGATGCTCGCCGTCGATCTCTCCGGCAGCATGGAAGAGCCGGACATGGAACTGGGCGGGCAGGCCGTCGACCGCCTCACCGCGGCGAAAGCCGTGCTGGCGGACTTCCTTGATCGCCGCGCCAGTGATCGCATCGGCCTGATCGTGTTCGGCCAGCGCGCCTATGCGGTGTCGCCACTGACGCTCGACCGCGAGAGCGTGCGCCGGCAGTTGCGCGATGCGATGGTCGGCATGGCCGGACGCGAGACCGCCATCGGTGACTCCATCGGTCTGGCGGTGAAGCGCCTGCGTGCGCAGCCGGCCGAGCATCGCGTGTTGATCCTGCTCACCGATGGTGAGAACACCGCCGGTACGCTGACGCCACAGAAAGCCGCCGAATTGGCGCAGGCCGAACACGTGCGCATCCACGCCATCGCGTTCGGCGGCGAGGGCGCGAGCATGTCGATGTTCGGCATGCGGATCCCGGTGCCGGGCATGCAGGACGGCATCGACGAAGACACGCTGCGCGAAGTGGCGGCGACCACGGGCGGCCGGTTCTTCCGCGCCCGCGACACGCGCTCGTTGGCCGACATCTATACCGAGATCGACAAGCTCGAGCCGGTGAAGCGCGAAGGCCGCGTGGTGCGCCCGCGCATCGAACACTACTGGCGCTGGCTGCTCGCTGCGATGGCGGTGGCGATGCTCGCCGCTGCATGGTCACGGTTGCGGAGGCGCACATGAGCCTCGATGCGCTGTCGCTGCATTTCGTCCGCCCGGAATGGTTGTGGCTGTTGCTGGCCTTGCCGCTGGCATGGTTGTGGATGCGCCGTCGCAACGCGCGCGTGGATGTCTGGAAAGGCCGCATCGACCCGCATCTGCGCCCGCATGTGCTCGAGGGGGGGGGGCGTGGTGATCATCGCGAAACGCGCTGGCCCTGGCTGTTGGCACTCGCGCTCGCGGTACTGGCTTTGGCGGGGCCGGCGTGGCGGCAACAGCCGCAGCCGCTGTGGCAGAACGGCCGTGCGTTGGTGGTCGCGCTCGACCTCTCCAGCGCGACGAACGCGCGCGATCTGCCGCCCTCGCGCCTGTTGCAGGCGCGCGCCAAGCTGCGGCAATTGCTGGACGCGCGGCCCGATGGCCTGGTGGGCTTGGTCGCGTATGCCGACGATGCGCACGCGGTCACGCCACTCACCGAGGATGGCGCGAACGTCGCGCTCTTCATCGACTCGCTGGCGCCCGAGATCATGCCGGTCGATGGCCAGGATCCAGCGCGCGCCATCGCGTTCTCCACGCAATTGATGCAGCAGGGCGGCGCGACACGCGGCGACATCGTGCTGATCACCGACCATGCGGATGGCGATGCGACGGCCGCGGCGCGCAAGGCGATGGCTGCGGGATTTCGGGTGTCGGCGATCGGGCTTGGCAGCGCGCAGGGCGGCGAAGTGCGTGGCCGCGATGGCGATGTGCAGCGGGTGAAGCTGGATGCGGCCTCGTTGCGGGCGATGGCGACTGCCGGTGGTGGCCGATACGCGGAACTCAGCGCCGACGACAGTGACCTGCGCGCGCTTGGGCTGCTGGATGCGGGGGATGGCGATGCCGGTGCGGTGCGCGGCAAGCGCGGCCTGGCCTGGCAGGACGATGGGTATTGGCTGCTGCTGCCGCTGATGCTGCTCTCGCTGTGGGCATTCCGGCGGCGTGGCGCAGTGGCGGTGCTGGCGTTCGTGTTGATGGTAGGCGTGATGTCGCCGCATCCGGCGTTCGCGCAGGATGCGGGCGAAGCAGGCGGCTGGTGGCTGCGTGCCGACCAGCAGCAGCATCGTGCGATGGAGGCGGGTGACCGCGCCTATCGCGCCGGAAAGTTCGACGAGGCCGCGCAGGCCTACGCCCGCGTGCCGGGTGCCGAAGCGCAGTACAACCGCGGCAATGCGCTGGCCAAGGCCGGGCGCTACGACGAAGCCATCGCCGCCTACGACCGCGCCCTCGCCGCCAACCCGAAGCTGCCTGATGCGCGCGAGAACCGTGCCGCAGTGGAGAAAGCCCAGGCGCGTCAGCGCCAGCAGAAACAGGACGGCAAGCAGAACGGGCAAGGGAAGGATGGCAAGCAGCAGGACCAGAAGCCGGGCCGGCAACAGCAACAGCAACAGCAACAGCAACAGCAACAGCAACAGCAACAGCAACAGCAACAGCAACAGCAACAGCAACAGCAACAGCAACAGCAACAGCAACAGCAACAGCAACAGCAACAGCAACAGCAACAGCAACAGCAACAGCAACAGCAACAGCAACCCAAACCCGGCCAACCACAATCCCGCGACGCGCAGGGCAACCCGCGCAACGGCCAGCCGCAGCCATCGCCGAGCAAGCCTGGGAATGCAGCCGCCCAGCGCGCCGCCGAGCAGGCCCAGCGCGAGCGCATGCAGCGGGAATTCGCCGCGCAGGCCCGTGCAGGTCAGAAACCGGCATCGCAAGCAAAGGGCAAGGCAACCGTCGCCATCGAATCGGCCGCCGAGCGTGAAAAGCGCGAAGCCGTCGATGCCTGGCTGCGCCGTGTGCCGGATACCCCGGGTGACTGGCTGCGGCAGAAGTTCTGGATCGAACACCAGCGCCGTCGCATGGGAGAGGACTGGTGAGCCTCGCGCGGCGTTGCTGCATGCTGCTGCTCGGCCTGGTGCTGGCGTGGCCGGCGCTGGCCGATACCCGCGTCACCCTCTCGCGTGATGCCGTCGCGCTGGGTGATGCGGTGACGCTGAGCATCGAGACCGACCAGCCCATCGCATCGCCCGACCTTGCGCCGCTGCGCAATGATTTCGAAGTCGGCGGCATCGACAGCGCGCGCCAGCTCAGCATCGAGAACGGCGGCCTGCGCACCTCGCAGACATTGCGCGTGCAACTGCGCCCGCGCCGCGCCGGCATGCTGCGTATTCCCGCGCTCGCCATCGGCAACCAGCGCACCGCGCCGCTGCTGCTGGAGGTGACGCAGGGTGCATCGCCGAGCGCACCCGCGCGGGCCAGCACCGCGTCCACGCAGGCGGGCGGCCCTGTCTTCATCGACACCGTGTTCGACGACGACACGCCCTACGTGCAGCAGGCGGTCGGCGTCACCGTGCGCCTGCATTACGCCATCGATCTCTACAACGGCGAGTTCCGCCAGCCCGAACCGGCCAGCGGCGGCAGTCTGCAACCGGTCGGCAGCGATGCGCGCAGCGTGCAGGTGGTCGGTGGCCGCCAGTACCAGGTGCTCGAACGCCACTACCTGCTGGTGCCGGAGCGCAGTGGCCTGCTGCGCTTGCCGCGCGCGAGTTTCAACGGCGAGGCCTCGGGCGATTTCATCGACGGGCTGTTCGGCGATGCGCGGGAATCGGTTTCCGCGCAGGCGCCGGCGCGCACGCTGAAGGTACGGCCGATCCCTGCCAACGCCGCACAGCCGTGGCTGCCCGCGCGCAGCGTGACGATGCGGGTGCCTTCGCCGCCCAGGCAGGCCCGCGCCGGCGAGGCCTTCGATGTCGTGGTCGAGCTGCGTGCCGATGGCGCGACCGCCGCACAGTTGCCCGAGCTCACGCTGACCGGTGACGGTGCGCAGATATTTCCCGAGCCCGCGCAGCCGGCGGAGAACTTCGCCAGCGGGCGGCCGCAGGTGTTGCTGACGCGGCGTTTCTCGATCGTGCCGCAGCACGCGGGCACGTTGCGGTTGCAGATCGCGCCGGTGGATTGGTGGGATGTCGCGGCGGATGCACTGCGGCGCGCCCAGGTGCCGGAGATGACGGTGCGGGTCGCGCCCGGGCTGGGCCGTTACGCCGCGCCGGCCCCCCCATCGACGCAGGCCGATTCAACCAAGTCATCCGCAACCGATGCGCCCAGTCGATGGTCGTTCGGCAATCGCATGATGTGGCCGGCCTTCGCCGCGCTCACGCTGTTGATGGCCGCGGCGCTGGTCTGGATGCTGCGGCGTCGTGCGCATGGCGGAAGGGATGATGAAGCGACATCCCCCGCACCCGCGGACACGCACACCGCACGCGATGCACCCGCCTCGTCATCCCCCATCCACAAGCCCGACCAGGGCCGCATCGCCGCCGAAGCCGCGCGGCATGCGAAGGATTTCCGCCGCGCCATCGAGACCGGCGACCTGGCCGCCGTCGCCCGCACGTTGCCGCAGCTGGCGACCCCCGCCGTCGCCACGCTGGCCGAGGCGCGCGCACGGCTGGCCGATCCGGCGCAGGCCGAAGCCACATCGCAACTGGAGCGCGCGCTCTGGGGCGATGGCGATGCGGAAGCCGTGCGCCGGCAATTGAAGCGCGCATTCACACGTGGCCCGTCGTGGCGAACGCCGGGCAAGGCGCCGAAGCCCTTGCTGCCGCCGCTGTATCCGGAGCGCTGAGGCGCGGAAACCCGATTTGCTAAGCTCCCGGCCTCACTCCGGGGGCCGCATGAACAACGACGCCACGCAGAAAAAACGCCTGCCCTTGCACTGGAAGATGGCGATCGGTTTCGCCGCCGGCCTGGTGCTGGGCCTGATCGCGCATGCGCTCGGCGGTGCCGACCTGCCGTGGGTGAAGGCGCTGACCGACTACGTCACCCAGCCCGTCGGCACGCTGTTCCTGCGGCTCATCTTCATGCTGGTGATCCCGCTGCTGTTCTCGGCGCTGGTGATGGGCGTGGCCGAGATGGGCGATGTGCGCGCGCTCGGGCGCGTGGGCTGGAAGACGCTGGGCTACACCATCATCGCGAGCGGCATCGCGGTGCTGCTGGGCCTGGTGCTGGTCAATGTATTGAAGCCGGGCGCGGGCGTGGACCCGGTGGCCGCGCAGCAGATGCTGGCGCAGGGCTCCGAACGCGCCAGCGCGATCGTCGGCAGCAGCAGCGAGCAGCCGAAGGGCCTCGACATGCTGGTGTCGATCGTGCCGGACAACGTGGTCAAGGCCGCCGCCGAGAACACCATCCTCGCCGTCATGTTCTTCGCGCTGATGCTCGGCATCGGCCTGGTGCTGACGCGCAGCAAGGCCACGCAGACGCTGCTGTCCGGCATCCAGGGCCTGTTCGAGGTGTCGATGACGCTGATCGGCCTGGTCATCCGCCTCGCGCCGTACGCGGTGTTCTGCTTCATGTTCAACCTGGCCGCGCTGTTCGGCTGGGACCTGCTGCGCTCGCTCGGCGCCTATGTCGGCGTGGTCGTGCTGGCGTTGGCGATCCACATGTTCGTGGTCTATTCGCTGATGCTGAAGTTCCTCGGCGGCTGGTCGCCGGCACGGTTCTTCAAGGGCTCGCAGGAAGCGATGGTGATGGCGTTCTCCACCGCCTCCAGCAACGCGACGTTGCCGGTCTCGCTGCGCGTGGCGGAAGACAAGCTCAAGCTGCCGCGCAAGATCTCGCGCTTCGTGCTCACGGTCGGTGCCACCGCCAACCAGAATGGCACGGCGCTGTTCGAAGGCGTGACGGTGCTGTTCCTCGCCCAGTTCTTCGGCGTGGACCTGACGCTGATGCAGCAGGTGACGGTGATGTTCGTCTGCATCCTCGGTGGCATCGGCACCGCCGGCGTGCCGGCCGGCTCGCTGCCGGTGGTGGCGTTGATCTGCGGGATGGTGGGCGTGCCGCCGGAAGGCATCGGCCTGATCCTCGGCGTGGACCGCTTCCTCGACATGTGCCGCACCACGCTCAACGTGACCGGCGACCTGATGCTGGCCGCGGTGGTGTCGAAGGGCGAGAACGACGACGCGGTGCCGGAATCGGCGCTGGAGGACCTGGGCTGACGCAAACCCGCGCGTGCCGGGGTCGGCCCGGCGGATCGGGTGTGGGACAATGGGCCGCCCCGGTCCGCGGGCGTCTTCCCCACGAAAATCATGACGCAGCCCAGCCGCCGCGATCTCGCCAACGCGCTCCGCTTCCTCGCCATCGATGCCGTGCAAGCAGCCAATTCCGGGCATCCGGGCATGCCGATGGGCATGGCCGACATCGCCGAAGTGCTGTGGCGCGACCATCACCGCCACAACCCGGCCAACCCGAAGTGGCTCAACCGCGACCGCTTCATCCTCAGCAACGGCCATGGCTCGATGCTGCAGTACGGCCTGCTGCACCTGGCCGGCTATGACCTCTCCATCGACGACCTGAAGGCCTTCCGCCAGTTCGAATCGAAGACGCCGGGCCACCCCGAGAACTTCATGACGCCGGGCGTGGAAACCACCACCGGCCCACTGGGGCAGGGTCTCGCCAATGCGGTCGGCATGGCGCTGGCCGAGAAGCTGCTGGCGCGTCGCTTCAACCGCGAAGGTTTCGATGTCGTCGACCACCGCACCTGGGTGTTCATGGGCGACGGCTGCCTGATGGAAGGCGTCTCGCACGAGGTCGCCTCGCTCGCCGGCACGTGGAAGTTGAACAAGCTGGTCGCGTTCTGGGACGACAACAGCATCAGCATCGACGGCAACGTGCAGGGCTGGTTCACCGACGACACGCCGGCGCGCTTCGAGGCCTACGGCTGGACCGTGGTGCGCAACGTCAACGGCCACGATCCGAAGGAGATCGAGACCGCCATCCAGACCGCGCTCAAGTCCGAGAAGCCGGTGCTGATCTGCTGCCGCACGACCATCGGTTTCGGGTCACCCAACAAGGCCGGCAAGGAATCCAGCCACGGCGCGCCGCTAAGGACGAGATCGCGCTGACCCGCGAAGGGCTGGAATGGAAGTACGCGCCGTTCGAGATCCCCGCGGAGATCGCGTCCGCGTGGAACGCGCGCGAAGCCGGCGCGAAGCACGAGGCCGACTGGCAGGCGCTGTTCGACGCCTACGCGCAGGCGCACCCGGAACTGGCCGCGGAATACAGCCGCCGCATGGCCGGCGAACTGCCGCAGGGTTTCGCCGGCGAGGCCGATGCCTATATCGCCAAATTGCAGGAGGAACGGCCCGGTCGTCGCCAGCCGCAAGGCCTCGCAGATGGCGATCGAAGCCTTCGCGCCGCACCTGCCGGAACTGGTCGGCGGCTCGGCGGACCTGGCGCATTCCAACCTGACGCTGTGGAGCGGCAGCAAGGATGCGAACGGTGACGACGCCAACGCCAACTACATCTATTTCGGCGTGCGCGAGTTCGGCATGACCGCGATCAGCAACGGCATGACGCTGCACGGCGGCTTCATCCCCTACGACGCCACCTTCCTGGTCTTCAGCGACTACGCGCGCAACGCCGTGCGCATGAGCGCGCTGATGGGCGCGCATGCCGTGCACGTGTACACCCACGACTCCATCGGCCTGGGCGAGGACGGCCCGACCCACCAGCCCATCGAACACCTCGCATCCCTGCGCTATATCCCGAACAACGATGTCTGGCGCCCGTGCGACGCGGTGGAATCGGCGGTGAGCTGGCGCGCCGCCATCGAGCGCAAGGACGGCCCGAGCTGCCTGGTCTTCAGCCGCCAGAACCTGGCCCACCAGCCGCGCGACGGCGAGCAGCTGCGCAACATCGCGCGCGGCGGCTACGTGCTGAAGGACAGCGTGGGCGCGCCGCAGATCATCCTCATCGCCACCGGTTCCGAAGTGGATCTGGCGATGCAGGCCGCCGCCCAGCTGGGCGAGGGCGTGCGCGTGGTGTCGATGCCGTCCACCGACGTCTTCGACCGCCAGGACGCCGGCTACCGCGAAGCCGTGCTGCCCAACGCCTGCCGCAAGCGCGTCGCCATCGAAGCCGGCACCGCCGACTTCTGGCGCAAGTACGTGGGGCTGGATGGCGCGGTCGTCGGCATGCATGGCTATGGCGCATCCGCGCCGGCCGACGCGCTGTTCAAGCACTTCGGTTTCAGCGTGGACGCGGTGGTGCAGGCGGCGCGCGCGCTGGGCTGAGCCGGCTTCGCATCGCCACTTCGAAACGGCACCTGCGGGTGCCGTTTTCCTTTTCGACGCCGGACGCTTGACATCGAAAATTTACAGCTGTAATTTCAATTCAAATTACGGATGTAAACAATGCAGATCAGCGAAGCCGAATCGGTGGTGATGGAAATCCTCTGGGCGCGCCACCCGCGCACGTCCGAGGAGGTGGTGGCCGCCCTGGCCGATGCCCAGGACTGGCAGGAAGCCACCATCAAGACCCTGCTCAACCGCCTGCTCAACAAGGGCGCGATCAATGCCGAGCGCGATGGCCGCCGCTACCTGTACGCGCCGGTGCTGCGGCGCGAGGACTGGGTGCTGGAAGAAAGCGGCAGCCTGCTCGACCGCCTGTTCGATGGCCGGGTCGCGCCGCTGGTCGCGCATTTCTCGCAACACAAGAAACTGTCGAAGGCCGATGTCGCCGAACTGCGGCGGCTGATCGAGGAGCTGGGCGATGGACGCGACTGACCTGCTGTCGAAACTCTGGCTGGCCACCTGGACCAGCAGCGCGGCGATGCTCGCCGTCTGCCTGCTGCGCGCGCCGGTGCGCCGCCATTTCGGGGCCGGCGCCGCCTACGGGCTGTGGTGGCTGGTGCCGGCGGCACTCTTGGCCAACCTGTTGCCGGGCCGCACCCGCGTCATCGACCTGCCGACCGTGCTGCAGGCCCCGTCCAGGATCGAGGCCGCGCCCTTCGCCGCCGTCGATCTGCCGACGGGCTGGGATGTCGAACCGTGGCTGCTCGCCGCGTGGGCGCTGGGTGCGTGCGCATTGGCGGCCTGGTTCCATTGGCAACAGACGCGCTTCGAGCGCGGGCTGGGCCGGCTGGAATGCGTCGATGCCGATGCACGGCTGTGGCGTGCCGAACATGCGGCCGGGCTGCCGGCGCTGGTGGGGCTGTGGCGGCCGGTGATCGTGCTGCCGGCCGACATCGGCGAACGCTTCGATGCCCGCCAGCGCGAGCTGATGGTCCTGCACGAGCGCATCCACCTGCGTCGTGGCGACGCCTGGATCAATGCCTTCGCCGCGCTGCTCCGCGCCCTGTTCTGGTTCAACCCGCTGGCCCACCTGTGCGCCAGCCGCCTGCGCCACGACCAGGAGCTGGCCTGCGACGCCCGCATCCTGGCCGCCCAACCCGGCAGCGCGCGGCCCTACGCCGAAGCGATGCTGAAGGCGCAGGCCATCGCCCATCCCTTGCCCCTCGGTTGTCACTGGGGCGCGACCCATCCCCTGAAGGAACGCATCATGCAGATGACGCAGAAAATGCCCGCCCGCGGCTGGCAACGTGCCGGCGTGGCGCTGGTCGTGGCCGGTATCGCGGCCACCGGTTTCGCGGCCTGGTCGGCGCAGCCCGAACGCTTCGTGATGGCGCCGGCCAAACAGTCGCAGGCGCAGCCCCCGGCGGTCGCGGTGATGCCGCGCACGCGCTCGGTGCAGGTCTCGCAGTCATCCGACAGGCCGGCCGACATCGAACTGGCCATACAGCTGCAGGTCGATGGCGGCAAGCCGAGCGAACTGGTGATCGCCACCGCCGCCAATCAATCCTTCACCGCGACCACCGGCAGCGCCTCGGGCCAACTCACCCTGCAGGGCCGCGTGGAACCGGTGACTCACCAGGGCCAGCCGGCCTACCGCACTTCGCTGCAGCTGTTCCGCAATGGCACCGCGCAGCCGCTGGCGAACCCGGTGTTGATCGTGAGTCCGGGCAAGGAGGCGCGCGTGCAGGTGGGTGAGGAAGTACGAGGCGGCGGCTTCAAGGGCATCGACCTGCACCTGCGCGTCGGGCCGTTGAGCGCCGAAACGCGCGGGGTGATCGATGAAGCCGAAAAGGCCGCGGCCGAAGCCGGACGCGCCGCCGACGAAGCCGCCCGTGACGCCGAGGCCGCCGCCCGCGATGCCGCCGCCGCCGCGGAGGAAGCCAGCCGCCACGCCGAGCTCGCCGCCGGGCAGGCCGAGCGCGACGCACGGCACGCCGCCGACGAGGCCATGAGCGATGCCGAACAGGCCGCCCGCGAAGCCGAAGCGCAGGCCCGCGAGGCCGAGCGCGCGGCACGTGATGCGGCCCGCCGTGCCCAGGCCGGCACATCGCTCCACTTCAATGTCGTGCCGGCGCCGCCGGTGCCGCCGTCACCGCCGGCCGTGCCGCGCATGCCGGCCCCTGTGCCCGCCGTCGCGCCGCCCGCGTCCCCGTCGCCCCCGCGTGTCCCCACCATGGCGCGCATGCCCGCGCCCCCCGCGTTGCCCGCGCCGCCGGCCCCGCCGCATGCGGCCGCTTCGGTGGACAGCTACCCGTCCGCGATCAAGGCCGGTGGCCGCGCGGCCAGCAGTGCGGAGATCAGCCGCTACAAGCTGGCGAACGGCTACCGCTGGGTGCGTGTCGACGGCATCGCGCGGCCGGGCCTGCACATCGAAAGCACTGTCTTCGTGATGCCGGACGGCCACGCCAAGGGCCCGATGTTCGCCGGCTTCGATCGCTGATCCCGCACGCGACGGCGCTCAGCGAGCGTCGCGCGTGCCCGCCTGCAAGGCCTTCGCCAGCAACCGCGCATACAGGCGCTGCTTGAGGCCGCGCGGCGCATCCAGCCCCATCCGCTTCATCGCTTCCTCATCGCGCGTGCCGCCGGCGGTGAACAGCGCGGAAGCCACGGCGCGCAGCTTGCCCACGGGCGTGGCGGTGGCGGACTTCAGCCGCGACAGCGCCTTGACCAGCCGCTGCTCGACCTCGGTGAAATCGCTGCCGAGCGGATAGTCGGGCAGGGTGCCGTCGGCGCGGAACGGGGCCAGCGCTTCGCGCACCTGCGCCGCCGTGTTGCGTGACCACGCGTCAGGCGCGCTGAAGCCTTCGTCCAGCTTCAATCCGCGCTTGGCCGCCTCGACCAGTGCCGCCTGGTCGAGGGTGTCGGCGATGCCGCACATCGCCATCACCACATCCTCGTCCACCTTGCCGCGCACGTCGGCGATGCCGTATTCGGTGATGTAGACGTCGCGCAGGTGGCGCGCGATGGTGGTGTGGCCGTAGTCCCAGACGATGTTGCCGTTGACCTTGCCAGCGGATTCGCGGGTGGCGCGCAGCATCAGCACGGAGCGGCCGTCGTCGAGTTCGTGCGCCATCGACACGAAGTTGTACTGACCGCCCACGCCCGAGACGACGCGTCCATCCTCCAGCGCGTCGGAGGTGGCGGCACCGAGCGCGCTGGCCATCATGCAGGTGTTGAAGAAGCGGCCGTCGCGCCGTTGCAGCCGTTCCAGCGCTTCGTTGTCGCGGCTCAGCGCGTTGATCTCGCCGACCGCGCGCATGTCGATGCCGCTGGCCGTCGCTTCATCCAGCCCGCGCAGCCAGTCGTAGAACGCCGGCGAACCCAGGTAGAACGCGCCACGCAGGTAGTCGCCGTGTTCCGCCAGCCGCGCGTGGTCGCCGGCTGACGCGCTGCCCTCGGCGATGCGCTGCATCAGCGGCAGGTCGTCCAGCACCCGGCGCTTCAGCACGCCGCGCTCGGCCAGCACGCGGAAGCCCTCGTTGATCATCTCGCTGCAGCCGTACAGCCCGTGCTCGAACGGATCGAGCCCGCCCCAGCGCTGCACCAGCGGATGCGTGTCGATGCCGGGATCCAGCGCACGCAGCACCGCACGGTATCTGGCGTTGTCGGTGTGGCGCAGCACCAGCGCGTGCGAGAGCGCGTCGGCCAGCGCGCCGATGCCGATCTGCAGCGTGCCGCCATCGCGCACCAGCGTGCTGGCGTACAGGCCGATGGCGTGGTCGATGTCGCCCACCGGCTGCCGCGGCAGCGCGAACAGCTTCGGCGGCGATGCCGGTGCTTCCACCACGAGGTCGAAGAAGCCGGCATCGACCAACGCGTGCTGGCCGATCCACGGCAGCATCGGGTCGATCTCCGCCACCATCAGCGGCCGAGGCAAGCCGGCGCGCGCCAGCGCCGCGAGCGTGTCGGTGGTGAGGTCGGTGTTGGACGACAGCGACAGCCGCGCATCGCCTTCGCGCGCGGCCACCCGCTGCACGATGCAGTTGATGCCGCGGTCGGCCAGCGCATCGGCCACCTGGGTGTAGTTGAGGCTGGCGTAGCGGCGTTGTGCCTGCCGCGAATGCAGCATGGCGCCGGACTGGAAGTAGAACTCCTCGACCTCGATGTTGGCCGGGAGCGCGTCGCGCCGCATCGCCGACACGTACTTCAGGCGTGGATAGTCCTGGCCGTAGAGGCGCTCGACGAACGGCGCCAGGAAGCGCTTCTCCAGATCGCTGCCGCCGCCGGGCGGGTCCAGCGACAGCGCGGTGTAGAGATGCAGGGCGCGCTCGGCATGGGCGGTGCAGTGGTCGTACAACGCGTTGACCAGCCGGTTGGGCTTGCCGAGACCGAGCGGCGTGGCGATGCGGAGCGGGCCTTCAATGCGCGCCAGCAGCGCGGTGACGGCCTGTTCGAGGGAGAGGAGCGAAGCGTGCATCCGGCGAGGATACGCGTGCGCACGGTCAGAGGGTGTCGAGCGGGATCCTGAGGAAGCGGGTGCCGTTGGATTCCGGCGCCGGCAACGCGCCGGCGCGGATATTCACCTGCACCGCGGGCAGGATCAGCTTCGGCATGTCGAGCGTGGCATCGCGGGCTTCGCGCAGGGCGACGAAGTCGGCTTCCGGCGTATCCGCGCGGACGTGGATGTTGGCGCGCTTCTGCTCGCCGATGCGGGTCTCGCAGGCATGCGCGCGTCCGCCGGGCGCGTAGTCGTGGCAGACGAAGACGCGGGTCGCGTCCGGCAGCGCATAGAGGCGCTGGATCGAGCGGTACAGCGTGGCCGCATCGCCACCCGGGAAATCGCAGCGCGCGGTGCCGCCGTCGGGCATGAACAGCGAGTCGCCGGTGAACAGTGCATCGCCGATCAGGAAGGCGTTGCTGTCGCTGGTGTGGCCCGGCACGGCGATGACGCGCGCTTCCAGCCCGCCGATGGCGAAGCGCTCGCCGTCATCGAACAGGTGGTCGAACTGCGAGCCATCCACCGCGAAATCGGCGCCCAGGTGGTAGATCGCGCGGAAGGTGTCCTGGACACGGGTGATGCCGCGACCGATGGCGATGCGAGCAGCGGGGAAATGGGCGTGCTTCAACCAGTGCGCGGCAGAGAGATGGTCGGCGTGGGCGTGGGTTTCCAGCAGCCAGTCCACGCTCAGTGCGTGGGCGGCCACGTAGTCCACGAGCGCCTGCGCGCTGGCGGTTGAGGTGCGTGCGGCGGCCGCGTCGTAGTCGAGTACCGGGTCGATGATCGCGGCAGCGCAGGTCGCCGGATCGTGCACCACGTAGCTCCAGGTGCTGCTGTCGGCGTGGAGGAAAGGCTGGACGTGCGGCTGCTGATCCATCGATCGATGCCTCGTGCAGGCCTGCTCAGCAGGCGGGCGCTGGGCCGCAGTAGATCCCGTGCAGGGTCGCCAGGATCTGCTGCGCCGGACCTTCGGCCAGTGCGTAGTAGATGGTCTGCGCCTCGCGGCGGGTGGTGACCAGGCCTTCGTCGCGCAGCACGGCCAGGTGCTGGGAAAGCGCCGATTGGCTCAGGTCGACCCGGGCGTTGAGTTCGCCCACCGAGCATTCGCCTTCCACCAGCTGGCACAGCAGCAGCAGGCGCTTCTCGTTGGCCAGCGCCTTCAGCACGCGGCTGGCATCGGCGGCGTGCAGGCGCATCGCTTCGCCATCCATCGGCAGGGCCACGCTCATCGCGTGACCACCGGGAGCCCGGCTTCGCGCCAGGCCTCGATGCCACCGGCGATCGAGCGGACATCGGCGAAGCCCAGCTTCTGCAGGTTGTCGGCGGCGAGTGCCGCGCGGCCACCGGTGCGGCAATACAGCACCAGCGGACGTTCGCGATGTGCCAGCGCCGGGTCGGTCGCGTTGGCCACGGCCGGGTGCGCATCGACCTGGAATTCCAGCACGCCACGCGGGATGTTGATCGCGCCGGGCAGGTGGCCGGTGTCGAACTCGGCGGGCTCGCGCACATCGATCAGCACGGCATCGCCGGCATTGGCGTGGAAGGCCGCCGGGGCGACTTCTCGGATGCGCTGGCGGGCATCGGCCACCAGATCGAAAGCGGTCAGGGCAGGCATCGGCATGTCCTCTCGGTACGGAAGGCCAGAATATCACTTGACACTAATATAAGAAATAGCTAATTTATATTCACTTCAAGTTTGGCGAGGGTGCCATGGCCAGGATCGTGGTGATGGGGGCGGGACTCGGTGGCATGAGCGCGGCCTACGAGGCCCGCGACGTGCTCGGCAAGGACCATGAGGTGGTGCTGGTCGGCAAGGGGCCGACGTTCGGCTTCACCCCGTCGAATCCGTGGCTGGCGGTGGGCTGGCGACAACCTTCCGAGGTCACCTTGCCGGTCGCGGAACACGTCGGCCGGCATGGCATCCGCTTCGTGCCCGAGGGCGTGGACACGATCGACGCAGCCAACGATGCCATCGTCACCGGCGCGGGCGAACGCATCGCCTACGACTACCTGGTCATCGCCACCGGCCCGCGGTTGGCTTTCGAGGAGGTGCCGGGCACCGGTCCGGAAGGCGGCCACACGCAGTCGGTCTGCACCACCGCGCATGCCGCGCACGCCTGGGACGCGTACCAGAAGTTCCTCGAGAATCCGGGCCCGGTCGTGATCGGCGCGGTGCAGGGCGCGAGCTGCTTCGGCCCGGCCTACGAGTTCGCGATGATCGTCGATGCCGACCTGCGCCGGCGAAAGCTGCGCGACCGGGTGCCGATGACCTTCGTCACCAGCGAGCCCTACATCGGCCACATGGGCCTGGGCGGCGTCGGCGACTCGAAGGGCCTGATGGAGTCGGAACTGCGACAGCGCCACATCCGCTGGATCGACAACAGCAAGGTGACCGAAGTCCGCGAAGGCGAGATGGACGTGCTGCCGCACGACGCCAAGGGCCAGCCGCTGGAGGCGCAGGACGTGCCGTTCAAGTTCGCGATGCTGCTGCCGGCGTTCAAGGGCGTGGATGCGGTGGCCGCGGTGGACGGGCTGAACAACCCGCGTGGCTTCGTGATCGTGGACCGGCACCAGCGCAGCCCGAGGTACCCGAAGATCTTCGCCGCCGGCGTGTGCGTGGCGATCCCGCCGGTGGAGGCGACACCGATCCCGACCGGCGCGCCCAAGACCGGCTTCATGATCGAATCGATGGTGACCACGATCGTGCGCAACATCGCCGCCGAACTGAAGGGCGAGACCCCCGACTACGAAGGCACCTGGAACGCAGTCTGCCTGGCCGACATGGGCGACACCGGCGCCGCCTTCGTCGCGCTGCCGCAGATCCCGCCGCGCAACGTCACCTGGACCAAGATCGGGCGCTGGGTGCACCTGGCCAAGATCGGCTTCGAGAAGTACTTCCTCTACAAGATGCGCCACGGCACGTCGGAACCGATCTACGAGAAATACATCCTCGGCCTGCTCGGCATCGAGCGGCTGAAGGACGTCAAGCGTTCGTCCTGAATCCCTTCAACCACTTCAACGGAGAACTTCCATGACCCTCGACCGTGCCGTGCAGGCCTTTGCCGGCGTGATGGTGCTTGTCAGCCTCGCGCTCACGAAATTCGTCCACCCCGGCTTCTTCTGGTTGACCGCCTTCGTCGGCTTCAACCTGTTCCAGTCCGCGTTCACCGGCTTCTGCCCGGCGGCGATGGTGATGCGCAAGCTCGGCATCGGCCGGGGCGATGCCGCGTCCTGCAGCCGCTGACGGACGGACCATGCACCTCGCAAAGATGCTGCTGGCGGGCGCGATGACCGCGCTGCTGCTCACCGCCTGCGCCGACGCCCCGGCACCCGATGCCACGCCGGCGCTGCCGAAGGATTTCGCCACCTTCACCGTCGAAGCCGGCGGCGCGATACCGGGTCGTGGTTGGGAGGGCGTGGTCGAATCGGTGCGCCGCGCCGACCTGGCCGCGCAGACCGCCGGCCGCGTCACCGCGGTGAACGTGGATGTCGATGACCGCGTGGCCGCCGGGCAGGTGCTGCTGCGGATCAGCGCGGTGGAACAGCAGGCCGGCGCGAATACCGCGCGGGCGCAGCTGCGTGCCGCCGAGGCCGCCGCCGCCGAGGCCGAACAGACCTGGCGCCGCTACGCCGCGCTGGGCGGCGGGCAATACGTGTCGAGGCAGCAGGTCGACCAGGCCCGCGCCGCCCGCGATGCCGCCGCCGCCGCCCGCGACGCGGCCCGCGCGCAGGTGGCGCAGGCCGCGCAGCAGGCGGATTACACCGTGGTGCGCGCGCCTTTCGCGGGCGTGGTGGCGCGGCGCGACGTGGAACCCGGCGAGACCATCGCGCCCGGCATGCCGCTGCTGAGCGTGTACGCGCCCGGCGAGCTGCGCATCGAGGTCGCCGTGCCGCAGACGCGCGCCGAGGCGATCCGTCGCGATCCGCGCGCCCGCGTGCGCCTGGGCGACGGGCGCGAGGTGGTGCCGGCCGGCGTGGTGGTGTTTCCCGCCGCCGACCCGCTCAGCCACAGCGTCAACGTGCGCGTCACCTTGCCGGACCTGGCCCCCGTGCCGGCGCCCGGCACCACCGCCAAGGTGGTGTTCGATGCCGATGCGGTGCAGGACGACAACGACCAGCCGCCGCGTGCCGTGCGCATCCCGGTAGATGCCCTCGTGCAGCGCGGCGAGCTGAGCGGCGTCTACGTGGTGCGGGACGGTCGCCTGCTGCTGCGGCAGCTGCGGCTGGGGGCGGCGCGCGCCGGACATGTCGAAGTGATCGCGGGCCTGGACGCGGGGGATGTGGTCGCGCGCGATCCGGTCGCGGCCACACGCGCCATCGCCGCGCAGCGGCAGGCGGCGGCATCGAAATGAGTGCGGCGCGCTTCGGCATTTCAGGGCGACTGGCGGCCGCGTTCCAGTCCAATCCGCTGACGCCCATCCTCGCGATCGTCGGCCTGCTGCTCGGGCTGGCCGCGGTGATGGTCACCCCGCGTGAGGAAGAGCCGCAGATCGACGTGACCATGGCCAACGTCATCGTGCCGTTCCAGGGCGCGGGTGCGCGCGACGTCGAGCAGTGGGTCGCCACGCCGCTGGAGCAGAAGCTCGCCGAGATCGAAGGCGTCAAGCACGTGTACTCGGTGAGTCGCCCCGGCGTGGCGGTGATGACGGTGGAGTTCGAGGTCGGGATCGCGCGGCAGCCGGCGCTGGTGCGGCTCTACAACCAGGTGTTCTCCAACCAGGACTGGATGCCGGCCAACGTCGGCGTCGGCCCGGCCATCGTCAAGCCCAAGGGTATCGATGACGTACCGGTGATGGCGCTGACCTTGTGGAGCGACGATGCCGATGTCGATGCCACGGCGCTCGCGGAAGTCGCGCACACGCTGGAGGCCGAGCTCAAGCGCATCCCGGGCACCCGCGACATCTACACCCTCGGCGCGCCCGAGCGCGTGGTGTCGGTGACGCTGGATGCCGCCGCGCTGTCCGCCTATGGCCTGGCTGCCGGCGAGTTGGCGCAGGCGCTGCAGGCGGCCAACGTGGTGCGGCAGCCGGGCGAGCGCATCGATGCGGCCGCCGGCGCGGTGCCGGTGACGGCCGGCGCTTTCCTGGCCAGTGCCGATGACGTGGCAGGTCTGGTCATCGGCAGCCGCGACGGCAAGCCGCTGCTGCTGTCGGATGTCGCGAAGATCGAATCGCGCGGCGACATCGCCCGCCAGTACGCCTGGCATGGCGCACCGCCCGGTCGCGCGGGCCCGAAGGCCGGCATCGCGCCGGCGGTGACGCTGGCCATCGCCAAGAAGCCCGGCAGCAACGCCGACGACATCACCCGCGCGGTAAGCGCGCGCATCCAACAGTTGCGCGGCGAGCTGATCCCCGACGCCGTGCAGGTGACGGTCACCCGCGACTACGGCGCCACCGCCAGCGACAAGGCGCAGAAGCTGATCCAGAAGCTGGTGTTCGCCACCGCCAGCGTGGTGCTGCTGGTGCTGTTTGCGCTGGGCTGGCGAGAGGCGATCGTGGTCGGCAGCGCGGTGGTGCTGACGCTCGCGGTGACGCTGTTCGCTTCGCGCGTCATGGGCTTCACCCTCAACCGCGTGTCGCTGTTCGCGCTGATCTTCTCGATCGGCATCCTGGTTGATGACGCCATCGTGGTGGTGGAGAACATCCATCGCCACATGGCGCGCGGAGGCAAGTCGCTGCGCGAGGCGATCCCGCCGGCGGTCGATGAGGTCGGCGGGCCGACCATCCTCGCCACCTTCACCGTGATCGCCGCGCTGATGCCGATGGCCTTCGTGTCCGGGCTGATGGGCCCGTACATGCGCCCGATCCCGATCAACGCGTCGGTCGGCATGCTGCTGTCGCTGGCCATCGCGCTGATCGTCACGCCCTGGCTGTCGCTGAAGCTGCTCGCGCGCCACGGTCACGCGGACAGTGGTGCACCCGGCCATGACACCGAAGCGCGGCAGGCCGGGTGGCTGCACCGGCTGTTCGAACGGGTGATGTCGCTCTTCCTGGTCGGTGCGCGCGCGGGCCGCAGGCGCACGCTGCTGTTTGCTTCGATGGCGCTGCTGGTGCTGCTGGCGGCATCGCTCGCGTTGTTCAAGTGGGTCGTGCTGAAGATGCTGCCGTTCGACAACAAGTCGGAAGTGCAGGTGGTGGTCGACATGCCCGAAGGCAGCACGCTGGAGCGGACCAACGCCCTGCTGGCCGAACTCGCGGCCCAGGTCGATGGCGTACCGGAAGTCCTCGACTACCAGGGCTATGCGGGCACCGCCGCGCCGATCAATTTCAACGGGCTGGTGCGACAGTACTTCCTGCGCAGCGGCAACAACGTCGGCGACCTGCAGGTGAACCTGGTCGACAAGCACGTGCGCACGCGCCAGAGCCACGAGATCGCGCGCGCCATGCGCCCGATGCTGGCGGCAACGGGCGCCAGGTACGGCGCATCGGTCAAGGTGGTGGAAGTGCCGCCTGGCCCGCCCGTGCTCTCGCCGCTGGTGGCCGAAGTGTACGGACCGGACTACGCCGGACAGCGTCGCATCGCGCGTGCACTGGCGAAGACGCGTTTCGCGACCACCGACGGCATCGTCGATCTCGATACCAGCGTCGAAACGGACGCGCCGCGTGAACGGATCGTGGTGGATCGCGAACGCGCCGCGCGTCTCGGCGTGGCGCAGGCGGCCATCGCCGATGCGTTGGCGATGGGCGTGTCGGGGCTGGATGCGGGCTTCGTCCACGATGGCGCATCGAAATATCCGCGGCCGATCCGCCTGCGGCTGCCGGCGCAGGACCAGGCGGCCATCGCTTCGCTGCTCGCGCTCAAGGTGCGTGGCGCGCAGGGCCAGCTGGTGCCGTTGTCGGAACTGGTGCGGGTGGACAAGACGCGCTGGGACGGCGCCATCCACCACAAGGACGGCCTGCCGGTCGTCTACGTCACCGCCGACGAGGCCGGTCGGCTCGACAGCCCGCTGTACGGCATGTTCGACATCGTCGGCCAACTGCGCGACCACGCGGTCGATGGCCAGACGCTGGGTCAGACCTTCATCGCCCAGCCCGCCGACACACGCGGCTACGCGGTGAAGTGGGATGGCGAGTGGCAGATCACCTACGAGACCTTCCGCGACATGGGCATCGCCTACGCCGTGGGCATGGTGCTGATCTACTTGCTGGTGGTGGCGCAGTTCCGCGACTACGTGGTGCCGCTGGTGATCATGGCGCCGATCCCGCTGACCGTGATCGGCGTGATGCCGGGCCATGCGCTGCTCGGCGCTCAGTTCACCGCGACCAGCATGATCGGGATGATCGCGCTGGCCGGCATCATCGTGCGCAATTCCATTTTGCTGGTGGATTTCATCCGCGAGGAGATCGCGCGCGGCGTGCCGGTGGTCGAGGCGGTGATCGATGCCTGCGCGGTGCGCGCCAAGCCGATCGTGTTGACCGGGGTAGCCGCGATGATGGGCGCGTTTTTCATCCTCGACGACCCGATCTTCAACGGGCTGGCGATTTCGCTGATCTTCGGCATCCTGGTCAGCACGCTGCTGACGCTGGTGGTCATCCCGCTGCTGTACTTTGTGCTGCTTTCACGGCGTGCCGCCCAAGCTCGTGGGGTTGCCGCCACTGGAGCATCCACATGAGCGAATCGATGATCGTTGCCTGTCCGTCCTGCCACGGCCTCAACCGCGTGCCGCAGGCCCGCCTGGGCGATGCGCCGACCTGCGGCAAATGTGGCCGGGCGTTGTTCGATGCGCACCCGCTGGGGCTGGACGAGGCCGGCTTCCATGCGCACGTCGAGCGCGCCACGCTGCCCGTGCTGGTGGATTTCTGGGCGCCATGGTGCGGGCCGTGCCGGATGATGGCGCCGCAGTTCGAGGCCGCCGCCGCGCAGCTGGAGCCACGCATGCGCCTGGCGAAGGTGGATACCGAGGCGCAGCCGGCGCTCGGCGCGCGTTTCGGCATCCGCAGCATTCCCACGCTGGTGCTGTTCTCGGCGGGCCGCGAGGTGGCCCGTCAGGCCGGCGCGATGTCCGCGCCCGACATCGTGCGCTGGGCGCGCCGGCACGCCTGACCGGTCAGCGCGCCAGCGCGGCGTTGAGCAGCTCGGCCAGGTGCGCGCCCCCGCGGCGCAGCTGCGCTTCCGCGATCGGCGTCCACTGGACGAAGTAGTCCCGGTCGAGCTTCGGCGTTGATGGGTAGAAGCCCGGCTGCAGCACGATGGCGCAGGCATCCTCGGCCCATTCGCCGGCGGCGGGCGGCAGGGGCGTGCGCTGCATCGGCACCACCAGCGGCATACTTTGCAGGCGCTCGAGGTAGCGGTCGTCGGAGAGGCGCTGGGCAAACAGCATCCGGCCATCCCATACCGCGTGCAGGTTGGTGCCGAAGCCGGCATCGTTGACCTGGGTATCGTTGCCGCCGCGGTCGCGGGCGTAGCCGCCATGCAGCGGCTGGTGCACGTCGCCGGTGAAATGCACGACGAACTTCAGCGCGTCGCGTCGCGCGGCCAGTGATTGGCGGCGGTCGGCGAGGATCGCAGTCTGGCGGCGGATCGCTTCGACCACGCAGTCGTCGCCGCGGCAGTCACGCGCCGCCTGGTAGCGGCAGCCGTGTTCGCCGATGTTGACGAAGTGCCAGCGCGCGGTGCGCTTGAACAACGGCGGATCGGTGTCGCGCAGGTCGTCGGCCCAGTTGGCGATGCCGGCCAGCGTGGGATCGGGTTCGCCGGCCAGCAGCTTCGCCACTTCGGCACGGGCGGCGGGGGTGAGTTCGGCATCGGCCAGTCGCGCGACCAGCCGGTGGCCCTGCGCACCCCAGCCGAACGCGGGCAGCGCGACCAGCGCGAGCAGCAGCACGAAGCCACATCGCGCACGGAACAGGAATGAAGAAAGGGCCATGCGGCAAGGATAGCCGGCATGGCCCTTCGGGCGTTGCGTCGCGTGGATCAGAACTTCATCACGTAGGCCGCGCCGTAGACCATCGGGTCGATGTTCACGGTGCCGAGCTTGGCGCCGTTGAGGGTGGCGTCGGTGTCGATGTCGATCTTGCGGGCGTCGATGCGGATCGCGCCGTTGCCGACCTTGAAGTCGATGCCGGCATGCAGGGCCGCGCCCCAGCTGTTGTCCAGCGACAGCTTGGTGCCGGCCAGCGGGCCGGTGGTGTCCTCGCCGAAGAACCAGGTGTAGTTCACGCCGGCGCCGACGAAGGGCTTGATCTTGGCGTCGGGCGCGCCGAAGTGGTACTGCAGGCTGAGCGTCGGCGGCAGGTGCTTGGTGGAACCGCCGTTGACCTTGCCCGCCGGGCCGGCGATGGCGATGTCGTGCTGGAAGGGCAGGGCCGCGATGAGTTCGATGCCGAGGTTGTCGGCGATGAAGTATTCGCCGGTGACGGTCGGGCGCACGCTGTCGCCCACTTCGATGCGGGCGCCGCCGCCGAGGTCGGCGTTGTGGGACTTGGGCGCGACGTTGTGGACGCCGAAGCCGACGGTGAAGTCGCCCTTCGACTGCGCCATGGCCGGGGTGGCCGCGAACAGGGCAACGGCGGCGGCGATGGGCGCGATCTTGCGGATCATGGTGGATCTCCTTGCATGTTGGGTTGGCTTGCGGAGCGCATGCTGCGCCCGTCCGCCCAACGACCGTTTGAGGGAAGTCAAAAAACGCAGGTCGGCGTGCCCAAGCCCCGCCATCGCCCCGGAATACCCCGCAAAACCGGCCCCGCCGCCGCGATTGGTAGAATGGGCGTTCTTTCCACGCCTCATTCCACAGGAGCACGGCACATGGCCATCAAGGTCGGCATCAACGGGTTCGGTCGCATCGGCCGCAATGTCTTCCGCTCGGCAGTCGAGAACTTCGGCGACGAGATCGAGATCGTCGGCATCAACGACCTGCTGGAGCCGGATTACCTGGCCTACATGCTCAAGTACGACTCCGTGCACGGCCGCTTCGATGGCGATGTGTCGGTGGACGGCAACAACCTGATCGTCAACGGCAAGACCATCCGCCTGACCCAGGAACGCGACCCGGCCAACCTGAAGTGGGACGAGGTGGGCGCCGAAGTCGTCATCGAATCCACCGGCCTGTTCCTGACCCAGGACACCTGCCAGAAGCATCTGGATGCCGGCGCCAAGAAGGTGATCATGTCGGCCCCGGCCAAGGACGCGACGCCGATGTTCGTGCACAAGGTCAACTGCGGCAGCTACGCCGGCCAGGCGATCATCTCCAACGCGTCCTGCACCACCAACTGCCTGGCGCCGATCGCCAAGGTGCTGAACGACAAGTGGGGCATCAAGCGCGGCCTGATGACCACCGTGCACGCCGCCACCGCCACCCAGAAGACCGTGGACGGCCCGAGCAACAAGGACTGGCGCGGTGGTCGCGGCATCCTGGAGAACATCATCCCGTCGTCCACCGGCGCGGCCAAGGCGGTCGGCGTGGTGCTGCCGGAACTCAACGGCAAGCTGACCGGCATGAGCTTCCGCGTGCCGACGTCCGATGTCTCGGTGGTCGACCTGACGGTCGAGCTTGAGAAGCCCGCCACCTACAAGGAAATCTGCGCGGAAATGAAGGCGCAGAGCGAGGGCGCGATGAAGGGCGTGCTGGGCTACACCGAGGACAAGGTGGTCGCCACCGATTTCCGCGGCGACGCGCGCACCTCCATCTTCGATGCCGAAGCCGGCATCCAGCTCGACGACACCTTCGTCAAGCTGGTCAGCTGGTACGACAACGAATGGGGTTACAGCAACAAGTGCCTCGAGATGGTCAAGGTGGTCGCGGCGAAGTAAGCCGAAGCTGCATCGCGATACTGGAAGCCCCGCCTTGTGCGGGGCTTCTTCGTTGTGGAATGCGCGATGTCGTCCTCGCCGGTTAGAGTGGCGCGAACCACAAGGATGTCGGGTATGGAAGGTTTGATGTTACTGGCGTTGCTGTTGCTCGCGATCCCGGTGCTGCTGATCGTGGCGCTGGTATCCATCAGCGGCCTGAAGCGGCGCGTCGGCGATCTGGAAGCGCAGGTGTCGCGGTTGTCGATGCCGGCGGCGGGTGTACGCGGGGAAGCGGCGGCGCCGCGTTCGCCGGCAGCGTCTTCGTCGGTCGCATCGCCCGTGCGGAGCGCGCCGATGGCGGAAGCGCCGCCGTCCGTCTCCGTGCCTTCATCGTCCGTACCTGCGCCTATGCCGGTCGTGGCGCCTCCGGGCCCGTCTGCTTCGACGACTCCGCCGCCCGCCACCGATGGCTCGGTGGAAGTGCCGGCGCCGTGGCAGGCCGCGCCGCCATCACCACGTTCCGCACCCCCGCCATTGCCGCCGCGCCCGGATCTGGGCGAAACCGTTTCGCGCTGGGTGCGCCGCTGGTTCACCACCGGCAACGTGCCGGTGAAGGTGGGCATGCTGGTGTTGCTGGCCGGCGTGGCCGCATTGCTGAAGTACGCGAGCGACCAGGGCTGGCTGCGCCTGCCCATCGAGCTGCGGTTGCTGGGCGTGTCCGCTGCCGCGCTGGGTGCATTGGTGTTCGGCTGGAAGCAGCGCATTGCCAAACCCGCGTTCGCACTTGCATTGCAGGGCGGGGCCATCGGCATCCTGCTGCTGGTGGTCTTTGCCGCGGCGAAGATGTACGGCCTCATCCCCATCGGCATGGCCTTCGCGTTGAGCGTGGTGCTGGTCGCCGGCCTGGGCGTGCTGGCGGTGAAGCAGGATTCGCGCACGCTGGCGGTGCTGGGCGTGCTGGCGGGCTTCATGGCGCCGATCTGGCTGTCCGATGGCAGCGGCAACCATGTCGCGCTGTTCGGTTATTACGCGCTGCTCAACCTCGCCATCTTCGGTGTGGCCTGGGTCAAGCCGTGGCGCGTGCTGATCCTGTTGGGCTTCGTTTTCACCTTCGGCATCGGCGTGGCCTGGGGCGTGCTGAAGTACCGGCCCGAACTCTACGGAAGCACCCAGCCGTTCCTGCTGCTGTTCTTCCTGATCTATCTCGCCATCCCGATCCTGCACGCCCGCAAGCGCGTGCCGCGCCAGCGCGATCCGATCGATGGCTGCCTGCTCTTTGGCCTGCCGCTGGTGGCGTTCTCGCTGCAGGCGGCGTTGATGCCGCACCAGCCACTGAACCTCGCCCTGTGCGCGGTGGCGCTGGCCGCGCTGTACGCCGGACTGGCGGCATGGTTGCGCGGAAAGCCGCAGTACAAGGCCATTTTCGAAGCGCATGCGGTGCTGGCTGTCGGCTTCGCCACGCTGGCGACTCCATTGGCGTTCTCCGCCCGCACGACCTCCGCCGTCTTCGCGCTGGAAGGCGCGGCGCTGGTCTGGTTCGGTCTGCGGCAGCAGCGCCGCGTGCCGTTGTGGACCGGCATGGCGCTGCAGCTGGTGGCGGGCATGGTCTTCATCGGCAGCCAGGTGGGGGCGCACTGCTTCGGTACCGACATCCCGCTGTTGAACGCGCGCTTCCTCGCCATGGCGCTGTTGGCGCTGGGCGGCTTTGCCAGCGCGTGGTCGTTGTGGCGTGCGCGCCGCGGCGAACTCGCCACCATGCTCTATCTCTGGGGCCTGCTGTGGTGGTGCGCGGCGGCGATGCTGGAGATCGACCGCTTCGCGCGCGACGGCACGCAATGGCACCTGGTTCTGGCCTTTGTCGCGTTCACCGGCTGGTTGGCGGCGGAGGCGTGGCGATACTGGCGCGGCCAGGTCCTCGCGCTTACCTCGGCGTTTGCGCTTGCAGCGGCGGCGCCGCTGGCGATGATCCAGGCCGCCGAACTGGGCCAGCCGTTCGCGGGCGGGGGTACGTTGGCATGGGCGGCGTATGCCGTGCTGGGCATGCGCACGCTGATGTGCCTGCGCGAAGACGAAGGTCGCATCGGCGAGTGGGCGCAATCGGTGTGGTGGATGGTGTGGCCGCTGGTGGCATCACTGCTGTTGAACCATCTCGCCGGCCGCGCCGATCTCGCCTACGGCTGGCGCTACGCCGCATGGCTGTTGCCGTGGGTGGGCGCGTGGTCCCTGGCGCAGTTCCGCCCGAACTGGGTGGCGCACCCGCTGGGCGAACGCTTCGCGCATCGCCTGCCCACGCTGGTCGCTGCCTATGCGCTGATCGGCGGCATCGGTTTCGCACTCGGCCTGACCATGCCCGGTTCGCCCGCGCCGTTGCCGTGGCTGCCGCTGCTCAATCCGCAGGAGTTGATGCAACTCGCCGTCCTTGCACTCGCGCTGATTGGGTTGCGCCAGCGCGATGACCAGCGCGTCCTGTTGCGTCGTTTCGGCGTGGTGGCCGGCGTCATCGCGCTCGCCTTCATCACCGCGATGACTATGCGCGGCGTGCATTTCTGGGGTGGCGTGGAATGGGGTCCGGGCATGTTCGGCACCAGCCTCGCGCAGATGGCGTTGACCGTGGTCTGGAGCGTGCTGGGCGTGGTCGGCTGGATCGTCGGTTCGCGGCGCGGGCATCGCGGCCTGTGGCTGGCCGGTGCGCTGCTGATGGGCGTGGGTGCTGGCCAAACTGGTGCTGGTGGACCGCCAACATCTCGGCAACCTGTTGGGCATCGGTTCGTTCATCGCCTACGGCCTGCTGTGCACGGTGGTGGGCTACATCGCGCCGGCCCCGCCGAAGGAAAAGGATGTGGAGGAGGTCGCTTCGTGAAAATGCATCGCTGGTTGTTGCTGCCGGTCTGCGCGTTGATGCTGGGTGCAGCCGATTACGCGCGCGAATGGCCGTTGGCGTTGGGTTCGCCGGATGCCGGCGCCTATCGCATCACGCTGGACGAAGCGGTGTATCGCGCCGCGACCGATGCCGCCCTGCGCGATGTGGATGTGGTGGATGCGAACGGCCAGCCGGTCCCGGCCATGCTGTTTGCAGCCGACGCGCCGGCTGCGCAACCCGGCGTCCGCATCGCGCTGCCGTGGTTCCCGTTGCCGGGCAGTGATGCCTTGCCGAACAGTGCGCTGCGCGTGGCCAGCGAACGCTCCACCGATGGGCGCGTGCTGAAGGTCGAAGTGCGCGAAGGCATAGGCAACGCCGCGCAACCCGCTTCGAACTGGCTGCTGGATGCGAGCGCGGTGTCCGGCCTGCGTGCCATCGAGCTGCGGTTCGCGCCGGGGGCGGATTTCGAAAGCACGGTCCGTGTCGAAGGCAGTGACGACCTGCAGCAATGGCGCACCCTCAACGCCGGCACGAATGTGCTTCGGCTCACGCGGGATGGCCGGCAGTTGTCGCAGACACGCATCGTGCTGGATGACAGCACGCGCTACCTGCGGCTGGTGCCGGCACAACTCGGTCTCCCCGCATTGGAAGGCGCGCAGGGCGAGACGAAAGACCAGGCGGCTGCCATCGACCGCCAGTGGATCGTGCTGGATGCGGCGCGCGTGTCGCCGGATGGCAAGCAGTTCGAATTCGATGTCGCAGGCCGTTTCGCCTTCGACCAGGCGGACATCGCGCTGCCCGGGAACGCCGCCGGCAGCTGGCGTCTGGACAGCCGCGATGCATCGGGGGATGCGCCGTGGCGCGGCCAGGCCGGGCCGTGGACGCTGTTCAAGCTCGGCGAAAGCGAACGTTCCGCGCCGCAGATGCTGCAGTCCGGTTCGCGTGATCGCCATTGGCGGCTGACCCGCAATACGGCGACCGGCACGCAACCTCAGCTCAAACTGGGCTGGCAGCCGGAAGTGCTGGTTTTCGTCGCCAGCGGCACGCCGCCGTACCGGCTGGTGGCGGGCAGCGTGCGCTCAAAACGCGTCGATGCCCCCATCGACGACCTGCTGGCGCAGATGCGCGTACGGCGGGGTGCCGATTGGCAACCCGCAGAAGCCCGCCTCGCCGGGGCGGAGCAGGCGGGCAATCCCGAGGCCCTGCAACCCAGGCCGCAGCCGCGTGACTGGAAACACGTCGCGCTGTGGGCCCTGCTGGTGCTGGCCGCGATGGTGGTGGGCTTCTTCGCGCTCTCGCTGCTACGCGCCCAACCGCCCGTTGACGGTGGTCAAGGCAGCTGAACCCCGCCACGGCGACAATGGCGGAATGGGAACCTCGTCCGTCGAACTGGTCCGCGAAGACATCGAACGCCTGATCGATGCCTTCTACGACCGCGTGCAGGCCGACCCGATCCTCGGGCCGGTGTTCAACCCCGCCGTCCACGACTGGCCGGCGCACAAGGCCACGCTGGTGCAGTTCTGGTCATCGATCATGCTCGGCACCCGCGAATACCGCGGCAACCCGATGGCCGCCCACACGCCGCATCCCATCGTCGATGCGCACTTCGGTCACTGGCTGGCGCTGTGGCGCGACACCGCCCACCAGGTGCTGACGCCCGAGCAGGCTGAGGCTTTCTACGAGCGCGCCCAGCGCATCGCCCAGAGCCTGCGTTACGGCCTGGGGCTGGACCGCAGCCGGCCGCTGATGATGCATCCCGGCCACTGAGCCGGCGCGTTGAGCCGCCGGTTTGAACCGGCCCGCCGCGCGGCGGACAATAGGCGTTTCCTCTCACGCATCGGAGCGCCCGCGCATGTCCATCACCCGCATGACCGACCTCGACCTCGCCGGCAAGCGCGTCCTGATCCGGCAGGACCTGAACGTACCGGTCGATGGCGGCCGCGTGACCTCCGACCAGCGCATCACCGCGTCCATCCCCACGCTGCAGGCGGCGCTCGATGCCGGCGCCGCGGTCATGGTGATGTCGCATCTGGGCCGCCCGAAGGAAGGCGAGTGGAGCGAGGCCGATTCGCTCGCGCCGGTGGCCCGGCGCCTGTCCGAGCTGATGGGCCGCGACGTGCCGCTGGTGAAGGACTGGGTCGATGGCGTCGATGTCGCCCCGGGCCAGCTGGTGCTGCTGGAGAACTGCCGCATGAACGTCGGCGAGGGCAAGGACGACGAGGCGCTGTCGAAGAAGTACGCCGCACTGGCCGATGTCTTCGTGATGGATGCCTTCGGCACCGCGCATCGCGCGCAGGCCTCGACGCACGGCGTCATCCGCCAGGCGAAGCAGGCGGCCGGCGGCCCGCTGCTGATGGCCGAGCTCGACGCGCTGGCCAAGGCGCTCGACAACCCGGCGCGCCCGCTGCTGGCCATCGTCGCCGGCAGCAAGGTCAGCACCAAGCTCGAGCTGCTGTCGTCGCTGGTCGGCAAGGTGGACCAGCTGATCGTCGGTGGCGGCATCGCCAACACCTTCATCGCGGCGATGGGCCACGGCGTCGGCAAGTCGCTGAGCGAGCCCGACCTCATCGACACCGCGAAGAAGATCATGGCCGATGCGAAGGCGCGTGGTGCCGACATCCCGCTGCCGCTCGACGTGGTGGTGGCGCCGGCATTCGCCGCGGATGCGCCGGCCACGGTGAAGAAGGTCGATGAAGTCGGCGCCGACGACATGATCCTCGACATCGGGCCGGAGACTGCCAAGCAGTACGCCGCGATGATCGCCAAGGCCGGCACCGTGGTCTGGAACGGACCGGTCGGCGTGTTCGAATTCGATGCCTTCGGCGAAGGCACCAAGGCGCTGGCGAAAGCGATCGCCGCCTCGCCCGCGTTCTCCATCGCCGGCGGCGGCGACACGCTGGCCGCGGTCGACAAGTACGGCATCGAGAACGAGGTGTCGTACATCTCCACCGGCGGCGGCGCCTTCCTCGAATTCCTGGAAGGCAAGCAGCTGCCCGCGGTCGCCGCGCTGGAAACGCGCGCCGGCTGATGCTGTTTTTCGACCTGGACGGCACGCTGATCGATTCCTCGGTCGGCGTGACCCGCTGCATCGCTTACTCGCTGGAACGCATGGGCCATGCGGGCCTGCCGCAGGCCGAGCTGCTGGGCTGGATCGGGCCGGCGCTGCGGGTCAGCTACGCCACCTTGTTCGATGATCCCGCCGACATCGCGCGGGCGGAGGCGCTCTACCACGAGCGTTTCGACCGCGAAGGCATCCCCGAATTCGCCGTGTATCCGGGCATCCCCGAAGCGCTTCAGGCCCTGCACGCGCGCGGCGAACGGATGGCCGTGGTCACCGCGAAGAACGAGCCGCAGGCCCGCCGCATCATCGAATCACTGCCGTTCGGCCAGCTGTTCGAAGACGTGATCGGCGCATCGGCGGAGGGCCATCGCAGCCACAAACCCGAACTCATCGCCGAGGCGCTGCACCGCTTCGGCATCGCCGCCCGCCACTGCAGCATGACCGGCGACCGCCACATGGACATGGAGGGCGCGCATCACCACGGCATGCGCGCGGTCGGCGTGCTGTGGGGCTTCGGCGGTGCGGAGGAATTGCGCGAGGCGGGTGCGGATGCCCTGGTCGCGCATCCGCGCGAATGGCTGCAGGCGTGGTCGGTGGACAGCGCCGCCGGTCATTGATGGCGCGTGTTGTCCGTGTGCTAGCGTTCGGGCAAAGGAGTTCCATCGATGACCGGACACCGCCGCCGCACCCGCATCCTCGCCACGCTTGGTCCCGCGACTGACGCGCCCGGTGTCCTCGACGCGCTGATCGCCGCCGGCGTGGATTGCGTGCGGCTCAACTTCTCGCATGGCGATCCGGCCGCGCAGGTGCAGCGCGCGCACGACCTGCGCGAAGCGGCGATGCGGGCCGGCCGCGAGATCGGCATCCTCGCCGACCTGCCGGGCCCGAAGATCCGCGTCGAGCGTTTCGCCCAAGGCAAGGTGGCGCTGAAGGCGGGCGAACGCTTCGACCTGGTCGCGCGCGAGCACCCGGAACCCGGCACCGCGTCGGAGGTGGGTGTGAGCTACCTCGGGCTGCCGGGTGACGTCGCGCCCGGCGACGTGCTGCTGCTGGACGACGGCATGGTGCAGCTGCGCGTGGACAGGGTGGAAGGCGAGCGCATCGTCAGCACCGTGCTCAACGATTCGGTGCTGTCCGACCGCAAGGGGCTCAACAAGCAGGGTGGCGGGCTGTCGCTGGGCGCGATCACCGAGCGCGACCGCGAGCTGATCCGCATCGCCGCGCAGATCGGCGTCGATTTCATCGCGGTGTCGTTCTGCCGCACCGCCGACGACATGCACGAGGCCCGCCGCATCGCCCGCGAGGCCGGTTCCGCCGCCGCGCTGGTGTCCAAGATCGAGCGCGCCGAGGCCATCGAGAACCTGGCCGAGATCGTCGAGGCCAGCGACGTGGTGATGGTGGCGCGCGGCGACCTGGGCGTGGAGATCGGCGATGCCGCGCTGCCCGGCCTGCAGAAAAAGATCATCAAGGAGTCGATCGAGCGCAACAAGCTGGTGATCACGGCGACGCAGATGCTGCAGTCGATGGTGGATTCGCCGATGCCGACCCGCGCCGAGGTGCTGGATGTCGCCAATGCGGTCATCGACGGCACCGACGCGGTGATGCTCTCGCAGGAAACCGCCGCCGGCCGCTACCCGGTGCTGGCCGTGGAGGCGATGGCGCGCATCTGCGTGGGCGCCGAAGCCACCTTCGACCGCGACCACGACTACGAGCAGGCCCAGCGCGACCTGCAACGCGCCGACCACGCCATCGCCATGGCCACGATGTTCCTGACCGAGCATGTCGGGCTGGCCGCCATCCTCGCCATGACCGAATCCGGCGGCACCGCGCGCTACCTGTCGCGCTTCCGCTCGCCGGTGCCGATCTACGCCTTCACCCGCCATGCCGACGCCCGCCGGCGCATGAGCCTGATGCGCGATGTCTTCCCCATCGATTTCGACAGCCGCGGCCTGGCCGCGCGCGATGCGGCGGTGAGCTCGGTGCGCCGGCTGTATGAGCAGGGCGCGCTGGCGACCGGCGACCGCGTCGTTTTCACCAGTGGCGACACCATGGAGCAGCATGGCGCCACCAATACCCTCCGCCTGCTGGAAGTGGGCGAGGGCGGCGCGGCCCGCGGGCTGGGCGAGCTCTAGCGGCGCGCCGGCCCCCGATCGGGCTCCCGGGCATTTTCGCCCGGTATAATCGCGGCTTTACCCGAAACCCTAGGAAGCCGCCATGAGCATCGAACAGCTTGCCGAAACCGCCCGCGCGATGGTCGCCCCGGGCAAGGGCATCATCGCCATCGACGAGTCCGCCTCCACCTGCCAGAAGCGCTTCGACGGCGTCGGCATCGACTGCACCGAGGAGAACCGCCGCGCCTACCGCGAGCTGCTGCTGACCACGCCCAAGGCCAACGAATACCTGGCCGGCGCGATCCTGTTCGACGAGACCCTGCGCCAGTCGACCCGGGACGGCGTGCCGTTCGCCAAGTACATGGCCGACAACGGCATGATCCCGGGCATCAAGGTCGACAAGGGCACGCACCCGCTGGCCGGCTTCCCGGGCGAGGTGGTCACCGAAGGCCTGGACGGCCTGCGTGAGCGCCTGAAGGAGTACTACAAGCTCGGTGCCCGTTTCGCCAAGTGGCGCGCGGTCATCACCATCGGCGAAGACATGCCGTCGGGCAGCTGCATCGAGGCCAACAGCCACGCGCTGGCCCGTTACGCCGCGCTCTGCCAGGAGCAGGGCCTGGTGCCGATGGTCGAGCCGGAAGTGCTGATGGACGGCGACCACGACATCGAGACCTGCTACGAAGTCACCGAAGTCACCCTGCGCTCGCTGTTCGACGCGCTCTACCAGCAGAACGTCATGCTGGAAGGCACCATCCTCAAGGCCTCGATGGTCGTCCCCGGCAAGAACTGCCCGGAGCAGGCCAGCGTCGAGGAAGTGGCCGAAGCCACCCTGATGTGCCTCAAGTCGACCGTGCCGGCCATCCTGCCGGGCATCGTGTTCCTGTCGGGCGGCCAGAGCGACGAGGCCGCCACCGCGCACCTCGACGCGATGAACCGCATGGGCCCGAACCCGTGGCCGCTCAGCTTCTCCTACGGCCGCGCCATGCAGCAGGCCGCGCTGAAGCTGTGGTCGCAGGACATGACCGGCAACTGGGCCCAGGCGCAGGACACCGTCTACGCCCGCGCCAAGGCCAACGGTCTGGCCGCGCTGGGCAAGTGGGAAGGTTGATGCCGACCCGCTGATGCCTTCGCGGGGATCAGCCTGCATCGACGGAAACGCCGGCCTTGTGCCGGCGTTTTTGTTGGGCGATGCGCAGGGGGATGGCGGGCCGGTAACGCCCCGGGCGCCGATCGGTTGACCGCCTCCCGCCATGCCCGATGGCATACGGCGTGTTGATGCCTGCTGGCTACAATCACGTTTTCCCCATGTTTCCACGGCCCATGCGCTTGAGTTCCCCCACGCAGGCCTTCGCCTGCCTGTTGCTTGCCGCTTCACTCACCGTGCTGCCCGGTTGCCGGGGCGGCAATGACGAAGCCGCGAAGAAAGGCGGCGACCGCGACCGCCCGGTGCCGGTCGGCATCGAGACCGTGCGCCAGCAGCCGTGGCAGGACACGGTGCAGGCGCTCGGTACGGTGCGTGCGCGGGAATCGGTGGATGTCACCGCCAAGGTCAGCGAGAGCGTGCAGCGCGTCCACTTCGAGAGCGGGCAGGAGGTCGGGCGCGGCGCGGTGCTGGTCACCCTGACCGGGCAGCAGCAACTGGCTGCCTTGCGCGCCGCCGAAGCCAGTGCCGCCGAAGCCGAACAGCTCTACCAGCGGCAGGCCCAGCTGGCCGCGCAGCAGTTGATCGCGCGCGCCTCGCTCGACAGCCAGCGCGCCACCCGCGACGCCGCCCGCGCGCAGGTCGCGCAGGTCCGCGCCAACCTCTCCGACCGGCAGATCCGCGCGCCGTTCGCCGGCGTGCTCGGCATCCGCCAGGTCAGCCCGGGCGCGCTGGTCACGCCGGGTACGGTCATCGCCACGCTGGACGACATCGCCCGCGTGTACGTGGACTTCCCGCTGCCGGAAGGCGCGCTCGCCGGTGCCGGGACCGGCCAGGCGGTGAGTGCGACCACCGCCGCATGGCCGGGCCGCAGCTTCGACGGCACCGTGTCCACCGTGTCCGCGCGCGTGGACGAGGGCAGCCGCGCCGCCACCGTGCGCGCCGACTTCCCCAATCCCGACCGTGCGCTCAAGCCCGGCATGTTGATGGAGGTGCGGCTGGCGCGTGGCGAAGCCCCGGCGCTGGTGGTGCCGGAAATCGCCGTGCAGCAGGTCGGCAGCGAGACCTTCGTGTGGCGGGTGAACGGCGACGGCAGCGTCGAGAAGGCGAATGTCGAAGTCGGCGGCCGCATCCCCGGCCAGGTCATGGTGTCGAAGGGCCTGGCCGCCGGTGATCGCGTGGTGACCGAAGGCGTCGGCAAGGTCAAGGCCGGCGCGAAGGTGGTCGAAGCCGGCGCGCCGCCGAAGCAGGCATCGGGCGGATGAAGATCTCCGACCTGTCGATCCGCCGGCCGGTGCTGGCGGTGGTGATGAGCCTGCTGCTGGTCGTGCTCGGCGTGATGGCCTTCACCCGGTTGACGCTGCGCGAACTGCCGGCCATCGACCCGCCCATCGTCTCGGTGCAGGTGAGCTATCCGGGCGCGTCGGCCAGCGTGGTCGAGACCCGGATCACCCAGACGCTGGAGGACGCGCTGTCCGGCATCGAGGGCATCAACACCATTGAGTCGCGCAGCCGCAACGGCAGCTCCGACATCAGCATCGAATTCCTGCCCACGCGCGACATCGAGGCCGCCGCCAACGACATCCGCAACGCGGTCAGCCGCGTCGCCGACCGCATGCCGGAAGAGGCCGACCCGCCGGAGATCAGCAAGGTCGAGAGCGACTCGGACCCGATCCTCTGGCTCAACCTGCGCTCCAGCAAGATGGACATGCTGCAGCTCACCGACTACGCGCAGCGTTACCTGGTCGACCGCCTGTCCAGCCTGGAAGGCGTGGCGCAGGTGCGGCTGGGCGGTGGCCAGCGCTATGCGATGCGCGTGTGGCTGGATGGCGACGCGATGGCCGCGCGCGGCCTGACCGCCGCCGACATCGAAACCGCGCTGCGCAACGAGAACGTGGAACTGGGCGCGGGCCGCATCGAGTCGAAGGACCGCGACTTCATCCTGCGCGTGGCCCGCGACTACACCAGCGATGCGGCGTTCGCGGCGATGCCGGTCGGGCGCGGCAGCGACGGCTACGTGGTGCGGCTGGGCGATGTGGCGAAGGTGAAGCTGGAATCCGCCGAACGCCGCTCGTACTACCACAGCAATGGCGAACCGGCGATGGGCCTGGGCATCGTCAAGACCTCCACCGCCAACAGCCTCGATGTAGCCCGCGAAGCCAAGGCCGAGGCCGAACGCATCCAGAAAACCCTGCCCGAGGGCACCGAGATCTACGTCGCCTTCGACAGCACCACCTTCATCGACACCGCCGTCGAGCGCGTCTACGCCACCCTGCTGGAAGCGGTTGCGCTGGTGCTCATCGTCATCTGGCTGTTCCTGGGCAGCGTGCGTGCGGCGCTGATCCCGGCAGTCACGGTGCCGGTCTGCCTGATCGCCTCGTTCACCGCGCTGTGGGCGTTCGGTTTCACCATCAACCTGCTCACGTTGCTGGCGTTGGTGCTGTGTATCGGGCTGGTGGTCGATGACGCGATCGTGGTGGTGGAGAACATCCAGCGCCGCGTCGACCTGGGCGAACCGGCGCTGGTCGCCGCACGCCGTGGCACCGCGCAGGTGGCGTTCGCGGTGCTGGCGACGACGGCGGTGCTGATCGCGGTGTTCCTGCCGGTCGGCTTCCTGCAGGGCAATACCGGCCGCCTGTTCCGCGAGCTGTCGGTGGCGCTGGCCGCGGCGGTGGCGATTTCCGCCTTCGTCGCGCTCACGCTCACGCCGATGATGGCGTCGAAGCTGCTCAAGCCGCATGCCGGGCCGCACGCGGTGAAAGAGAATCGCGTCAGCGCCTGGCTCAACGCGCGCTTCGACAAGGTGGCGGTGGGCTACGGGAAGACGCTCGATCGCCACGTGCATCGCGTCGGTTTCTTCGGTGCGGCGATGGTGGTCTGCCTGCTCGCGATGGTGGCGCTGTTCAAGCTGCTGCCCAGCGAACTGGCCCCGGCTGAGGATCGCGGCTCGTTCCAGCTGACGATGGAAGGACCGGAAGGCGCCGGCTTCGACTACACCGTGGCGCAGATGCAGAAGGTGGAGAAGATCCTCGGCGGCGAGATCGGCGAGGGCAAGCCGATCGTGCGCGCCAATCCGCGCGTGCCCGGCAGCTTCGGTGCCAGCGAGGAAATGCACACCGGCCGCGCCAGCATCTTCCTGCAGGACTGGCACGAACGCAGCCAGTCCACCGCCGAAGTGGCCGAGGCCCTGCAGAAGAAGTTCTCCGGGCTCAACGGCGTGCGCGTGCGCACGCAGGTGGGTGGCGGCCTGGTGCGCACGCGCGGCCAGCCGTTCCAGATGGTGCTGGGTGGACCGGACTACGCCGAACTCGCCCAGTGGCGCGACATCCTGCTGGCCAAGATGGATGAGAACCCCGGCCTGACCGGCGCGGATTCCGACTACAAGGAAACCCGGCCGCAGATGCGCGTGCTGATCGACAAGGCGCGTGCGGCGGATCTCGGCGTCACCGCGACAGCCATCGGTCGCGCGCTGGAGACGATGATGGGCGGCCGCCGCGTCACCACCTTCGTCGACAACGGCGAGGAATACGACGTGATGCTGCAGGCCGGCCGCGACGCGCGCGCTTCCATCGCCGACCTCGATGCGCTGCAGGTGCGTGGCCGCGACGGTACGCTGATCCCGCTCGGCAACCTGGTCACGCTGAAGGAAATCGCCGAGCCGGCCAGCTTCAACCGCTTCAACCGCCTGCGCTCCATCACGTTGTCCGCCGGTCTTGCGCCGGGCTATCGACTGGGCGATGCCGTGGCCTGGGCGCAGGACACCGCCCGCGCCGAACTGCCCGACCACGCACAGATCAGCTGGAAGGGCGAGTCGCGCGAACTGCAGCAGTCCGGTGGCGAAGTGCTGCTGACCTTCGCGATGGCGCTGCTGATCGTCTATCTGGCCTTGGCCGCGCAGTTCGAAAGCTTCCTGCACCCGCTGGTGATCATGCTCACCGTGCCGCTGGGTGTGCTCGGCGCGTTGATCGGCCTGTGGATCAGCGGCGGCACGCTCAACCTGTTCTCGCAGATCGGCATCGTGATGCTGGTCGGGCTGGCGGCGAAGAACGGCATCCTGATCGTCGAATTCGCCAACCAGTTGCGCGATGCCGGCCGCAGCGTCCACGAAGCCATCGTCGAAGCCGCGTCGGTGCGCCTGCGCCCGATCCTGATGACCTCCATCGCCACCATCATGGGCGCGGTGCCGCTGGTGCTGGCCGGCGGCCCGGGCTCGGCCAGCCGCGGCACCATCGGCATCGTGGTGATCTTCGGGCTCGCCTTCTCCACCTTCCTGTCGCTGTTCGTGGTGCCGGCGTTCTACGCGCTGCTGGCGCCGCGCACGAAGTCGCCGGAAGCGCTCTCGCGCCGGCTGGAAGAACTCGAAGCCGACACCCCGCAGGCCGGAGGCCACGCATGAGCCGTTCACCGTGGCAGGGCACGCGCTGGAAACCGGAAGCGCCGGAAGCCGCACCATCCACACCCACGCGCGACCCGCGCGAACTCCGCATCTACGGCGTGAACGCGGTGCAGGCGCTGTTCGCACGCCGGCCGGAAGCGCTGCGCAAGCTCTATCTGGCCGAAGCACGCATGCCGCAGTTGAAGGCGATGCTGAAGTGGTGCGCCGCGAACCGCGTCGGCTATCGCGTGGTGGCCGAGGACGACCTGCGCAAGCTCGCCGCCAGCGCGCACCACGAAGGCGTGGTCGCCGATGTGCAGCGCGAGCCGCCGCAATCGCTGGCCGAGTGGCTGGCCGCCCTGCCCGAAGGCCCGTGCTGCGCGTTGTGGCTGGATGGCGTGGGCAACCCGCACAACCTGGGCGCGATCCTGCGCAGCGCCGCGCACTTCGGCGTGGCCGGCCTGCTGCTGCCTTCCAGCAGCGACCTGCAGCTGTCGGGTGCCGCCGCGCGCGTGGCGGAAGGTGGCGCGGAGTCGGTGCCGTTCGTGCGGATGGGCGATGCGGCTTCGGACATCGACGCGCTGCATCGCGCCGGTTTCACTTTGGCCGCGACGCTGGTCTCCGGCGGCGACGACCTCTTCGCCACGCCGATGCCGCAGCGCCTCGTCTATGTGATGGGCGCGGAACAGAGCGGCATGGATCGCGGATTCGCCGCGCGCTGCGACCTTCGGCTGTCGATCCCCGGCAGCGGCGCGGTGGAAAGCCTCAACGTGGCGAGCGCGACCGCCGTGCTGCTGGCGCAGTGGGCCTCGCGCGCCCGCGCCTGAGCCGCGATTACTTCTTCGCTTCCGCCGGCTTGGGCGCGCTGCCGAATCCGCCATCGGCATTCGCCACCATCCATGTCCACGCGGTGTAGGCGGCCACGTTCTGGCGCAGCGATTTCGGATCGACCTTGTCCAGCGTGTCGTCCGGCGTGTGGTGCAGGTCGAAGTAGTGCTCGCCTTCGCGGCCGAGATAGCCGGCGGCCACGCCCATCGCCTCGAGCAGCTCCATCTCGGATTCGGCGCCGCCCTTGTGCGGCGTGTACTGGATGCCGAGCGGCGCGAGCACGTCGGCCACCTGCTGCATCGCCGGGTCGGCATCGGCATGCCACTGGCCGCCGAGCGTTTCGATCAGGCCGACGCCGGAATCGCTCTCGGCGACGATGGCATGCGAAGCGACATCATTCTTCATCGACTCCGCATACACGCGGCCGCCCGCGTAACCCTGTTCCTCGTTGGCGAAGGCGATCACCCGGATCGTGCGCGCGGGGCGCAGGCCGGCCTTCTTGATCAGCGCGCCGGTGGCCATGGTGGTGGCGATGCCGATGCCGTCATCCACCGCGCCGGTGCCGAGATCCCACGAATCGAGATGGGCGGCGATGGCGACGATCTCCTTAGGCCGGCTGCGCCCGGTGATCTCGCCGATCACGTTCTGCGAGGTGTAGCTGCCGTTGAAGCCGCAGTCCAGCGCGAGGTGCAGCGTGGTCGGGCCGCGCTTGGCGAGGCGCGCGAGCTGGTCGGCATCGGGGTTGGCCAGCGCCGCCGAAGGTACCGCGCCCTGCACGGTGGGCGAAAGCGCCATGCCGGTATGCGGGTTGCGATGCCAGTCGGTGCCGGCCGAGCGCATCACGAAGGCCGACGCGCCGGTGCGGATCGCCTCGCGCGGGCCGTCGCGGCGGATCCGCGAGCCCACGCCGTAATTCGCCATCACCACATCGACGAACAGGATCTTGCCCTTCAGCGAGCCGTCCGCCATGGCCTTCAGCGCGTCCATGGAATCGAAGCGCACCACCTCGGCTTCGACCGTGCCGCCCGGGCTGCCGCCGAGCGCGGTCACCGCCAGCGCCTGCGAATGCGGGCCGACGACGCGCGCCGATTCACTTCGACGGATCCACAGCGGAAACGTCGCGTCCTGCGTCCACACGCGGTCATAGCCGAGCGCCTTGAACTTCGCCTTCGCCCAAGCCACGCCGCGCGCGTCGTGCTCGGTGCCGGGCATGCGGTGGCCGACTTCGGTGGTCAGCGATTCCAGCACCTGCCAGCCGGTGTCGTCCTGCATCGCGGTGTCGCGGAGTTGCGTCGCCTGTTTCACCGCGGTCTGCGGGATGCGGGTTTCGCGCGCCTGCACCGTGGAGGGCAGGGCGAGGGCAAGAGCGAGCATCGGCACGGCGAGGCGCATCGGCAGCTTCCAGAAACGACGAAGCCGCGAGCATAACGCGCGCGGCTCCGGCGGCCTTGACGCCCCACTTCCGGATGGAAGCGCAGCGATGGCGGGCGATTACTTCTTCAGCGAATCGCGGATGTCGCGCAGCAGCAGCACTTCCTCGGCCGGGCCGGCTTCTTCCGCCGGCTTGCGCATGCGGTTGTAGGCCTTGAGGAACAGGAAGATGACGAAGGCGATCAGGATGAAATCGATCACCGTCTGGATGAACGCGCCGTAGCGGATCGCGACTTCGGCGGCGATCTCCTTGCCGTCCGCGCCGATCTGCGCGGGCGAGACCACGTGCTTCCAGTCGCTGACGCTGACGCCGCCGGTCATCGCGCCGATCGCCGGCATGACGATGCCGTCCACCAGCGCTGTGACGATCTTGCCGAAGGCCGCGCCGATGACCACGCCGACCGCCAGGTCGACCACGTTGCCCTTGGCGATGAACTCCTTGAACTCGCTGATGATGCCCATGTCGTGCCTCTCTTTGATTGTTGTTCTGGACGATGCCGAGACATGCGCGACGGGCCGAGATTACCCGCTCCAAGCGCCTTCGACTATCGCCCCTTCGAGCCGGGCGCCGGTGCCGTCCAGCGTGGCTTCGAAGCGGTCGCCCACCTGCAGCGGCGCGACGCCGGCCGGCGTGCCCATGTAGATGAGGTCGCCAGCCTTCAGCGCATACAGCCGGGACAACTCGATGAGGATGTCCGGCACGTCCCAGATCAGGTCGGCGAAGCGGCCCTGCTGGCGCAGTCCGCCGTTGATGCGCAGCGACAGGCCGAGCGCGTCGATGTCGCCGGTCGCGTCCTTCGCCCACAGGTCGCCGGCGACGGCGCAGGCATCGAAACTCTTGCCGGTGTCCCAGGGCAGGCCCTTGGCTTTGGCGGCGCCCTGCAGGTCGCGGCGGGTCAGGTCCAGCCCCACGCCGTAGCCGAGCACCAGCGCGGCGGCGGCATCGCGCGTGAGCACGCCGGCCGGTGCATCGCGGCCGAGCGCGACGACCAGTTCGACTTCGTGCTGCAGGTCGGCGGTGCCCGGCGGATAGGGGACGACGCCATCGGCGACCAGCGCATCGGCGGGCTTGAGGAAGAAGATCGGCGTGCCGCGTTCGGCCTTCGACGCGGGCGCGGAGGCGCCCATCTCGCGGGCATGGTCGGCGAAGTTGCGACCCACGCAGTAGATGCGGCGGACCGGGAAGCCTGCATCGTCCATCCCCTCGATGCCGCGCACGGCGAGGCGCACGGGCGGGCGTGCGGGCACCAGGTCGGTCATGCGTCGGAACTCAGTGGGCGTGTGGCAACGCGCCGTGGCGCGCGTGGCGGAATTCGCCTTCGATCACCCGCGCACCGGCGGCCTGCGGGCGGCCGCGCTGGCGCAGGAGACGCCAGATGCCGGCACCGAGCAGCATCAACGCACCGACTGCGATGCCGACCACCAGCAGGACCAGCAGCAGGGCCACGCCGAGTAACGCGACCAGCACCCGCGTCAGCGGATGGCGCGGACGGCGCGCGGCGAAGCGTGCCTGCAGGCGGGTGATCTGCGGATGGTGCAGCCAGTGTGCGAACATCGAAGGCTCCGGGGCCCGGTCAATCGGGCAGCCAGTATCCGGCCCGAGGCGGCCGCAGATGTAAGGAGCCCGTTAAACCATGACGCCCATCAGGTTGGAGATGATCGAGGACGGCGGCCTGGCGGAAACCGAGATGGCGGTCGAAGGCGCGCCGGAGTCGGTCATCCTGCATCGCAGCGGCAACGAGGTCCGCGCCTGGCTCAACGTCTGCCCGCATGCCGGGCGCCGGCTGGACTGGGCGCCGGGACAATTCCTGAAAAACCGCGACGGCCAGCTGATCTGCGCCGTGCATGGCGCGTGCTTCGAATTGCCGGGCGGCGAATGCGTGGGTGGGCCGTGTCGCGGCCAGTCGCTGCGTGCGGTCGCCGTGCAGGTGCGCGATGGCCTGGTGGAGCCGGTCGAAGGCGCCTGAGGCACCGGCCCCGCTTCACCAGAGCAGATTCACCATCAACACGATCAGCGCCGTGTAGAGCGCCGACAGCGGCAGGCCGATGCGCCACAGGTCGCGCGCGCTGTAATTGCCGGGGCCGACCACCATCGAGATCACCGGATTGGTCGCGGTCATGAAATTGTTGGACGCCGACAGCGCCACGATCAGCGCGAACACCATCGGGTTGCCGTTCGCGGCCAGCGCCAGGTTGATCGCCAGCGGCACCATCATGATGGTCGCGCCGACATGGCTGACCACCAGCGAGAACGACACCGTCAGCACCGCCAGCGCGACTTCGATCAGCCACAGCGGCGTACCCGTCGGAATCTGGTCGATGGTGTGGCCGGCCACCCACGCGGCGGCGCCGGAGGAATCCATCGCCCAGCCCAGCGGGATCAGGCAGGCCATGAGGAAGACGGTCTTCCAGTTGATCGAGGCATAGGCCTCGTCCATGTTGATCACGCCGGCCAGCAGCATGCCGGCCACGCCGGTCATCAGCGCGATCGGCACCGGGATGCGCGACGACAGCGCGATCAGCATCGTCACCGCGAAGATGCCCATCGCGATCTTGAACTTGTGCGGGCGCTGCTCGCCCTTGGGATAGTCGGTGACGACGACGAAATCCTTCTTCGCGCCCGCATCGCCCAGGCTGCGCCAGAAGCTGTGCAGCACCAGCATGTCGCCGGCGCGGAGCGGCAGCTTGCGCGCATCGTCGCGGATCACTTCCTTGTCGCGGTTCACCGCCAGCAGGCTCAGCCGGTACTTCTTGCGCAGTTGCAGTTCGCTGGCGGTCTTGCCGATGAAGCGCGAGTTGGGCGGGATGACGGCTTCGGCGATGCCCGCGCGGCTCGGGTTGAACAGCTCGGCGAACTGCCGCAGCCGTGAATTCATCCGCAAAAAGTTGGCCTGCGAAAACTGCGCGATGGCCTCCTGCTGGCCCATCACGCCGAGCACGTCGCCGACCCAGATGCGCTGGTCGGCCGAAGGCGCGAGGCGGGCTTCCTCGCTCGACTTCAACGCCAGCACCATCGGCGCGCCCGGCAGGATCTCGGCTTCGCCCAGCGTCATGCCGACCAGCGGACTGTCCGCGCCCACGGTGAGTTCGTAAACCTCGCCCTCGATGCCATAGGCCTGCGCGAAATAGCTCTGGGTACGCGCCGGGGTGACGCCGCCGTCATCGTCATGGCTCAGCAGGCGGTCGCCGCGCCAGCGGAAATACACCAGCGACAGCGCCACCAGCGCCAGGCCGATCGGCAGCGGCGCGAACATCTTCAGCGGCTTCAGCGACACCGCGCCGGAAGGCAGGTTGGCGTTGGCCGAGACCAGCAGGTCGTTGAGCAGGATCAGCGGCGAATTGCCGACCATGGTCAGCGCGCCGCCCATGATGATTGCCGCGGCGATCGGCAGCAGCATCCGCGACAGCGCCACGCCGGTACGCGCGGACAGGCGCGAGGCGACCGGCAGGTACAGCGCCATCACCGACGGGTTCTGCATCAGCGAGGAATTCAGGCCCGCCATCGCCGAGGTGTAGAGCAGCAGGCGACGCTCGCTGCCGTCGGCGCGGCGCAGCAGCCAGCCGGCCAGCCGGTTCAGCGCGCCGGTGCGTTCCAGCCCCGCGCCCAGGATCATGGTGGCGATGATGCTGATCACCGCGTTGCCGGCGAACCCGCCGAACAGGTCTTCCGGCGCCACCAGCCCGGTCAGGCCCAGCAGCACCAGCACCACCAGCGCGACCAGGTCGGGGCGCAGGCGGTCGAACAGGAACAGCCCCATCGTCAGCGCCACCAGCCCGAGGACGAGCTTCATGTCGGTGGTGAGGGTGAGGGCGGTATCCATCGCGGGGGCGGTCGGGGCGGTGCGGGCAGCTTAGCCCGCGGGCGTGTCCACGCGGTCGTAGAGCAGGTCCCAGACACCGTGGCCCAGCCGCTGCCCGCGTGTCTCGAAGTGCGTCTGCGGCCGCCACGGCGGGCGCGGCACCTGTCCGCGCGGCCCGGCGCGGTTGACGATGCCCGGCGTCGCGTCCAGCACGTCCCACATCTGATCGGCGTAGTTTTCCCAGTCCGTGGCCAGATGCAGCCGGCCATCGGGCGAGAGCTTGCGCACCAGCAGCGCGGCGAACGCCGGGTTCACCAGCCGGCGCTTGTTGTGGCGCTTCTTGTGCCAGGGGTCGGGGAAGTAGATGCGGATTTCGTCCAGGCTGCCGTCGGCGACTTCGTTTTCCAGCACCTCGACCGCATCGTGGTGGTACAGGCGCACGTTCGCGGCGTTGTCCGCATCGAGCGCGTTGAGCAGGCGGCCGACGCCCGGCGCATGCACTTCGATGCCGATGTGGTCGCGTTCCGGGTCCAGACCGGCCGAATAACGCAGCGCCTCGCCGTTGCCGAAGCCGATTTCGAGGATGCGCCTGGCCGCACGCCCAAAGGCCGCATCGAAATCACGCGGCGCACCGGCGTAGTCGATGCCGAAGCGCGGCCACAGCGCATCGAAGGCGCGCTGCTGCGCGGGGGTGAAGCGACCCTGCCGCAGCACGAAGCTCCGCACGCGGCGGCGGCCTTCCTCCAGGGTGAACGGCTTCGGCGGCGCCTTGGCACCGTCGCTGGAAAACGGGTCGGTCACGCGATCAGGCCATCGACCGGCGACGACGCGCTGGCGTAGCGCTTGCGCGGGATGCGCCCGGCGAGGAACGCCTCGCGGCCGGCTTCCACCGCCAGCTTCATCGCATGCGCCATCCGCACCGGCTCGCGCGCGCCGGCGATGGCGGTGTTCATCAACACGCCGTCGCAGCCGAGTTCCATGGCGATCGCCGCATCGCTGGCGGTGCCGACGCCGGCATCGACGATGATCGGCACCTTGGCGTTCTCGACGATCTCCAGCAGGTTGTAGCGGTTCTGCACGCCCAGCCCGGAACCGATCGGCGCGGCCAGCGGCATCACCGCCACGCAGCCGATCTCCTCCAGCCGCTTGCACAGGATCGGGTCGTCGCTGGTGTAGACCATGACATCGAACCCGTCCTTCACCAGCGTCTCGGCGGCGGCCAGCGTGGCGACGGCATCGGGGTAGAGCGTCTTCTGGTCGCCCAGCACTTCCAGCTTGACCAGCCTGTGGCCGTCCAGCAGTTCGCGGGCGAGGCGGCAGGTGCGCACCGCGTCATCGGCGGTGTAGCAGCCGGCGGTGTTGGGCAGCAGGGTGTAGCGGTCGGGCGGCAGCACATCGAGCAGGTTGGGCTCGCCCGGGTTCTGGCCGATGTTGGTGCGGCGGATCGCGACGGTGACGATCTCGGCGGCGGCGGCCTCGGTGGCGGCGCGGGTTTCGTCAAGGTCCCTGAACTTGCCTGTGCCGGTCAACAGGCGCGAACGATAGGACTTGCCGGCGATGACCAGCGGCTTCGGGTCGGGGAAGGTATGCATCCGTGAATTATGGCGCAGGCCCCGCGCCGGCACGAGGCGCTGCTGTCCTGCGACCCATGCAGCCACCTGATCCCGGTGGCTGCATGGGGATGCCCGGGCGTCGCGCCTCAGGCCTGCATGCGGTCCGCGAGGTTGATCAGTCGCTCCTTGGCGACCAGCTTCTCGCGCTTCATCTGCGACAACTGCATATCACCCAGGGGCAGGACGCCGTGTTCGGCATCGGCCACCTTCTTGTCGAGTTCCTGGTGATGGAAATACAGCTGCCGGAACTCGACGCTCTGCTTCATCAGGCTGTCCACTTCGCTCTGGGAACGCTCTTCGAACATGCAATGTCTCCTTCTGCGTGGCGAATGGGGCCGGCGCAGCGGGGCCGATCGCAGGGGATGCGGGCGGGCGGCGGGGAAGCCGCGGCATCAGGGCATCCGGAGCAGACCGGCGGAGGCCGCGTCGGCAGAACCACCATACGCCCGCTTTCGCGCCGGATGCAACGGCCAGAACCGACCGTTCATCGGCGGCTTCGGCCAGCTGTTAGGAAGTCATTACGCGACGCGATCCATGCTGCGGAAATCGCTTCGCGCGCGCTGGAACTGGCCGGTTTTCCGCAGGGTTTCCGTTCGCCCGATTGGCGTGGCAGGGGGACGAAGCCGCATCCCGATCATGTCGTCGATGGAAACCCGCCGGGTGACTCAGCAGCCGCCGAGCGCGTGGACGATTTCGATGACGTCGCCCTCCGCCAGCAGATGCTCCGCGTGGCGCGAACGCGGGACGATCTCGCCGTTGATCTCGACGGCGACGCGGCGGCCGGCCAGGCCTTCGTCGGCGAGCAGCTGGTCGAGCGCGATGGGGTGGGGCAGCGAACGCGGTTCGCCATTGAGCCGGATATCCATGCCGCCATTGTCGGCATTCCGCGCGGCGATGCCAGCGCCGGCCCTGTTGCACTGCGGCTTGTACGGACGCGTATGGAGTGGAACGATTCCGCTGTCACATTCGTGCAATAACAACGGAAACCACCATGACCCGCCTCACCCGTCGTCCCCTTGCCTTGACCGTCGCCGCCTCGCTGGCCCTGCTGGCCGCCCCGGCCTTCGCCCAGACCCATGCCAGCACCTTCGACGAAACCGTGTTCTTCGGCGACAGCCTGACCGATGCTGGATTCTTCCGCCCCTTGCTGCCGGCTTCGGCGCAGGCGGTGACCGGCAAGTTCACCACCAACCCGGGCCTGGTCTGGTCGGAATACCTGGCGGATTACTACGGCACCAATGCGGCGATGGGCTGGACCGCGACCGGCGCGACGCCGCGCCTTGAAGCCGGCAGCAACTACGCCGTGGGCGGCGCGCGCGTGGGCGTGGATGGTGCCGGCGCGCTCGGCTACACGCCGTCGCTGGCGAGCCAGGTCACCGCCTATCTCACCCGCACCGGCGGCAAGGCCAATCCGAACGCGCTCTACACCGTATGGGGCGGCGCCAACGACCTGTTCGCGGTGACGGCAGGCGCACCGGCGCAGGCGACCATCGGGGGGGCGGTGACCGCGCAGGTGGGCATCGTCGGCAAGCTGACCGCCGCCGGGGCGCAGTACATCCTGGTGCCGACCGTGCCCGACCTCGGCATGACCCCGGGCTTCCTGGCGCAGGGCCCGGCCAATTCCGCCGCCGGCACCGCGCTGGCGAAGGGCTACAACGACGCGCTGTTCGCCGCGCTCAAGGCGCAGAACCTGCGGGTGATCCCGCTCAACACCTTCACCTTCCTGCGCGAGGTCGCCGCCAACCCGGCCGCCTACAACTTCAGCAACGTCACCGGCACCGCCTGCCAGCCACAGATCACCGCGCAGTCGCTGACCTGCAACCCGACCAGCTACGTCAATCCGTCCGCGCCGTCTTCGTATGCGTTCGCCGATGGCGTCCACCCGACCACCGCCGCGCACAAGATCCTGGCCGATTACGCCACGGCGACCATCGAGGGCCCGCGCCAGATCGCCGTGCTGCCGCATTCGGCCGCCGTGACCGGCCGCGCCCGCGCCGACATGCTGGCCGACCACTTCGACACGCTGCAGGATTTCGATGGCCGCCGCGTGTGGGGTGATGTGCGCTACGACAACCAGCGCTACGAGCGCGGTATGGCCGGCGACGGCCACGATGGCAGCGGCATGACGCTGACCGCCGGCTTCGACCAGCGTTCCGGCGCTTTGGTCTATGGCGTTTTCGGGAATGTCGGGCGCCAGCGCATCGACTACGGTGCGCGCCGTGGCGACTACCGGCAGAAGGAAGCCGGCCTGGGCGGCCACATCGGCTGGCACGGGCAGGGCGGCTGGGTGGATGCGCAGCTGGGCTGGAACCGCCTCGACTTCGACGTGAACCGTGACATCTGGCTGGGCCCGGCCATGCGCACGCATACGGGCACGGCGAGCGGCGACAACATCAGCGCCGGCCTGAGCGGCGGCTGGCGCTTCCAGCACGGCGCATTGAGCCACGGCCCGGTGGCACGCGTGCTGGCGCAGCGCATCGAGATCGACGGCTACACCGAATCGCAGCCGGAACTGTCCACCGCGCTGGCCTTCCCGGCGCAGGACTTCGACTCGCTGCAGGCCTCGCTGGGCTGGCAGGCGGACTTCGCGCTCAACGACCACATCAAGCCGTTCCTGCGCGCCACCATCGACCGCGAGTTCGGCGATGCGCCGACGCAGGCCTTCGCGCAGATGACCTCGCTCGCGGCCAGCGCGCCGTATGCGGTGCCGGCGCCCAAGTTCGACGACAGCTACGGCACGCTGGCCTTCGGCGTGCGCAGCCACCTCTGGGGCCTCGACATGCTGAGCGGCAGCACCCTGACCATCGGCCAGGACGGCGGCAGCAACACCTCCGCCTACCTCACGGTGGGCAAGCGTTTCTGAGGCCGGGGCCCGGCGCGCGCGATTGCCAAGCGCGTCGCGCGCGGCATAGACTTCGGGCCTCGCGGGTGTAGTTCAATGGTAGAACTGCAGCTTCCCAAGCTGCTAGCGTGGGTTCGATTCCCATCACCCGCTCCAGTTGCAGACGGCGATCCTCCGGGGTCGCCGTTTTTCGTCCACGCAGGCTTTGGGGAGTGATCGATGATCGTGCTCGGCTGGCGTGAGCGGGTGGACCTGCCGGGCCTCGGCATCGCCCGGCTGCGGGCGAAGATCGACACCGGCGCGCGCAGCTCCTGCCTGCATGTCGAATCGCAATGGCGCTTTGTCGAAGGCGGCGCGCCATGGGCCGGTTTCCGGCTCTCGACCCGCAAGGGGATGGTGGAGGCGGCTTCGGCCATCATCGACGAGCGCGAAGTCACCGACTCCGGCGGCCATCGCGGCCTGCGCCCGTTCATCCGCACCCGCCTGTCGCTGGCCGGCATCGAACGCGACATCGACATCAACCTCGCCGACCGCCGCCGCATGCGTTTCCCGATGCTGCTCGGGCGCACCGCCATGCAGCCGGGCTTCACGGTCGATCCGTCACGCTCGTGGCTGCACAACCGCAGGCGCTTGCCGCGATGAAACTCGCCATCCTGTCCCGCAACGGCAAGCTCTATTCCACCCGCCGGCTGGTCGAAGCGGCGCGCGTGCGCGGCCACAGCGTCCGCGTGCTGGACCCGCTGCGCTGCTACATGCACATCTCCAGCGACGGCTTCGACATGCATTACAAGGGCGCGCCGATCGCCGACTACAACGCGGTGATCCCGCGCATCGGCACCTCGGTCACCCGCTACGGCACCGCGGTGCTGCGCCAGTTCGAGTTGATGGGCGCCGACACGCCCAATCCGTCCGACGCCATCCTCAAGGCCCGCGACAAGCTGCGCGCGCACCAGTTGCTGGCGGCGCAGGGCATCGGCCTGCCGACGACGGTGTTCGGTGACAACCCGGATGACACCAACGACCTGCTGTCGATGCTCGGGCCGCCGCCGCACGTCATCAAGTTGAATGAGGGCACGCAGGGCGCCGGCGTCATGCTCACCGAGAAGATGTCCGCTTCGCGCGGCGTCATCGAGGCCTTGCGTGGCCTGTACGCGCAGTTCCTGGTGCAGGAATTCATCGCCGAGGCGAAGGGCGCGGACCTGCGTTGTTTCGTGGTCGGCGGGCATGTGGTGGGCGCGATGAAGCGGCAGTCGCCGCGCGGCGATTTCCGTTCCAACCTGCATCGCGGCGGCACCGCGGTGGCGGTCGAGCCGAGCGCCGATGAAATCGAAACCGCCGTGCGTGCGGCGCGGGTGCTCGGGCTCGGCATCGCCGGCGTGGACCTGATCCGTTCGCATCGCGGCCCGCTGGTGCTGGAAGTGAATTCATCGCCGGGACTGGAAGGCATCGAAGGCGCGACCGGCTTCGACATCGCCGGCATGATCATCGACCACGTGTTCGCCAGCCATGCCGGCGTGACCGCCAAGCGCAACCGCAAGCCGGCCAGCAAGAACGCCAAGCCGGCGGTGAAAGGCAAGGCGAAGAAAAAGACCAAGGCCACATCGCCCAAGCCCAAGGCGGCCAAGGCCGCGCGCGTGGCCAGGCCGCGCACGGGAAGCCGAACGGCGTTGTGACAGAATCGGGCTATCGCATGGCCCCCGCCGTGCCCGCAACTCGGAGTAACGAATGCGCATTCTGGTGATCGAAGACAATCAGGACATCGCCGCCAACCTGGGTGATTTCCTTGAAGACCGCGGCCACACGGTCGATTTCGCCGCCGACGGCGTGACCGGCCTGCATCTGGCCGTGGTCAATGAATTCGATGCCATCGTGCTCGACCTCAACCTGCCCGGCATGGATGGCCTGGAGGTCTGCCGCAAGCTGCGCAACGACGCGCGCAAGCAGACGCCGGTGCTGATGCTCACCGCGCGCGACACGCTGGACAACAAGCTGGCCGGTTTCGAATCCGGTGCCGATGATTACCTCATCAAGCCCTTCGCATTGCAGGAAGTGGAAGTGCGCCTCAACGCGCTGGCGCGTCGCGGCAAGGGCGTGCAGACGCGCGAGCTGCAGGTGGGCGACCTGGAATACAACCTCGACACGCTGGAAGTGCGCCGCGAAGGCAAGCTGCTGCAGCTCAACCCGACCGCGCTCAAGATCCTGCAGTCGCTGATGGAAGCGAGTCCGGCGGTGGTGACGCGGCAGGAACTGGAAACCCGCGTCTGGGGCGAGGAACTGCCGGATTCCGATTCGCTGCGCGTGCACATCCACGGCCTGCGCAGCGTGGTGGACAAGCCCTTCGGCGTGCCGCTGATCCAGACCCGCCACGGCATCGGTTACCGCATCGCACCGCCGGATGACAGCCAGTAACGCCGACGAAAAACCGCCAGGCAACAGGCGGATGCACCGGCGCCGGCGGCGGCTGCGCAGCCGCATCATCTGGTCGTTCTTCCTGCTGGGGCTGGGGCTGACGTTGCTCCTGGCCTATTCCACCAACTGGGTGCGTACCCGGGTGGAGGAAGACATGGTCACCGACGTCATGAACCGCAATATCGACGAGTACGCCAAGCGCTATTACGCGAGTGGCGGCAAGCAGATCGGTTTGCCGGTCGAGCAGATGTACGGCCGCGTGGTGGCGAAGGAAAAGTTCGAGAGCCTGCGACAGGAGCAGCCGGACTGGTACCGGCTGGGCGATGGCATCCACCCCATCGTCGGCAGGAACGATGACGGCAGCCCCTTCACCTACAAGCTGGCGGTGCGCAAGACGCCGGAGCAGTGGTTCTTCCTGGCCTATGACATGGGCGAGAGCACGCGCCGCAGCGAGAAGTTCGAGCGCGCGCTGTACTTCACCATTCCGTTCTTCGCGCTGGTGTCGCTGCTGTTGGGCTGGTGGTCGGCATCGAAGGTGATGTCGCCGGTGACCGATCTCGCACAACGCCTGCGCCGCGCCGGCAGCAGTTCCGACCCCGAGGCGCTGGCGCCGCATTTCGCCGATGACGAGGTGGGTGAACTGGCGAAGACGCTCGACGACTACTCCGACCGCCTGACCGATGTGGTGCAGCGCGACCGCGAGTTCAACGCCGACGTCAGCCACGAACTGCGCACGCCGCTGGCGGTGATCCGCAGCGCCACCGAACTGCTGCTGTCGCAGGACAACCTGGACGAGAAGACCCGCCAGCGCCTGCTGCGCATCCAGCGCGCGCAGGAGAACGGCACCGACCTCACCAACGCGCTGCTGCAGCTGTCGCGCAACGAGCGCGGTCACGGCAATACCGATGTCTCGCGCGTGGCCGAGCACCTGCTGGAGGCCAACCGCCTGCAGTTGCGCGGCAAGCCGCTGGAACTGAGGCTGGAAGGCCATCCGGGCCTGATGGTGGACGCGCCGGAGGCGGCGGTGAACGTGGCGCTCGGCAATCTGATCGGCAACGCGGTCAAGTACACGGCGAGTGGTGCGGTGGTGGTGCGCGTCAATGACACCTCGGTCGATGTGATCGACTCCGGCCCCGGCCTGAGCGCGGAGGAAGCGGCGCGGTTGTTCGAGCGTGGCTACCGTGGCGCGCATGCGGAACACACGCATGGTGGCGGCATCGGGCTGTCGATCGTGCGGCGCCTGTGCGCGCTCTACGGCTGGAACGTGCGCGTGGTGCCGGGTGAGGAACGCGGCGTCATCGCCACTTTGTCGTTCCGCTGACCGCACCGTTGCCGCAAACGAAAACGCCGCCCCGGGGCGGCGTTTTCCATCGTCATGAAGCCGGACTCAGACGTATTCCAGCCAGCCGTGCTCGTCGGGCGTGGAGCCGTCGAACAGGCCGAAGAACAGCTTCTGCATCTGGCGTGTGATGGGGCCGGCCACGCCTTCACCGATGACGCGGCCATCCACCGAACGGATCGGGGTGATCTCGGCCGCGGTGCCGCACATGAACAGCTCATCGCACAGGTAGAGGTATTCGCGCGGCAGGTCGCGTTCCACCACCTTGATGCCGGATTTCTGCGCGAGGTTGATGATGGTGTTGCGGGTGATGCCGTTGAGCAGGGCCGCGCTGATCGGCGTGGTATGCAGTTCGCCGTTGAAGACGAGGAAGAGGTTCTCGCCCGCGCCTTCGCTCAACAGGCCGGTCGATGCCAGCGCGATGCCTTCGCCGAAGCCGAGGCGGCGTGCTTCGCGCGCGACCAGCTGGCCCGACAGGTAGTTGCCGCCGGCCTTGGCGCCCGCAGGAATCGTGTTGGGCGCGAAGCGCTGCCAGCTGGAGACGCAGGCATCGATGCCGGTTTCCAGCACGCCATCGCCGAGGTAGGCGCCCATCTTCCACGCCGCCACCGACATTTCCGTCGGCGTGTCGGCCGACAGCCCGAAGCCGCCGAGCCCGCGGAACGCGAACGGACGCAGGTAGGCCGCGCCGAGCGCGTTCTTCTTCAAGACTTCGCGGCAGGCGGCGTTCACTTCGTCGAGCGTGTACGGCATCGGCATGTCGTAGATGCGCGCGGAGGCGAACAGGCGGCGGTTGTGGTCGGTGAGGCGGAAGATCGCCGGGCCATTTGGGGTGTCATAGCTGCGGATGCCCTCGAACACCGAGGAGCCGTAGTGCAGCGCGTGTGCCATCACGTGGGTGGTGGCGTCGGCCCAGGGCTTGATCTGCCCGTTGTGCCAGATCCATTCGGGATACTGCATGGCGCGCTCCGTCGTCGAATCCGGCATTTTCACCCGCGCGGCCATCCGCCGGCAAACGCAGGCATCAAAAGCTGATCCAGAGGCAGTCCATGTGGCGGCGCAGGCCGAACACCGTGCTGGTCGATGTGGCGCCGTTACGGCCCATCGATTGGAGGATGCGCAGCCCCGTCGGCGCGCGTGCCTTGGGATAAACAGGAACCAGGTTGCCCTCGGCGTCCTCGCGCCAGGTCGGTTCGCCGTCGATGCCGCCGCCGTAGGGCCCGATGTCCACCAGCGGGCGATTGACGATGGCCTCCAGCCGCGCGAAGACGCGATAGGCATTGCTGCCATCCATGCCCACCCAGTGGTACACGCCGGCGAGGCGGTTGGCATCGCGCAGGTCGATGGCGGACGACACCATGTAGCTCAGGTCATCGAGATTGCGCGCGCAGTTGCTGCGCATGCCGCCCGACAGCGGCGCTCCGCCGTTGACGCGGGGAGGCAGGCGTTCGGCGGCGCTGATCGCCCCGCAGGGCTTGTCGGTGACCACGGTGCTGCCGTCGGCGGCCGTGCAGCGGCGGATCTTCTGCGCGGCCGCATCAGACGACATGCCGGCGCCGATGAGCGCGCACAGGACCAGCAGCAGAAACAAGGCGGGGCGATGGTTCACCCCGCCAATCTATCGGCTCGCCGGGCGCACGCAAGCGCCGCAGGTCATGGATTCAGAATCGGGCGAAATAGCAGCCGTGGTAGCGGGCGACCTTCATCTGCACCGGGCTGCCGCTGGCGAGCGCGAGTTGCAGGAAGCCGGCGTTGTCGGCGGTCGCGGCCGTTGCGAAGGCGCTGCCGAGGCTGGCGTCGATATAGCGGGTTTCGGCGACGCGTTCGCGCGACATGCTTTCGAGGCGGTCCAGGATGCCGCGTGCATCGCGCTGGTTGAGGCCGACCCAGTGGTAGTTGCCGGCGATGCGGTTGATGTCGCGGCTGGCGAAGGCGTAGCCGAGGTCGGCCTGCAATTGCTCGGGGCTGCGCGAGCAACCGGATTGCGTCGTACGCGGGCCCAGGCCGATCGGTGCGCCGGCATTGCCGTCCGCGTCGTATCCGAATTCACCCGTGTCGTTCGCGGCCACGGCGCGGGCCAGTCCCGTCGGCAAGGCCATGGGCGATGCCGATGCGCCGCAGGCGCCGTCCGTGTAGGTGACCGAGCCATCCTTCGCCATGCATTTCTGCACGCTGGCGTCGGCGGTGCCGAGCGCACCGAGCGCGAAGATGCCGATCAGGCCGGCGCTGGCGACGAGGGTGGAAAGAACAGGGCGGCTGACGTTCATGACGGCACGCTTCGCTTGGGGGGTGCGGCCATCGTCCCCGCGTTTGCGTCAACGCAAAGTCCAAAAACGCCTTGTTTTCGTGAACCTCGAATGACCTCAGTCGATTCGGGTCAATACGTTCAGGGTCGGTTTCGCGAGATTGAGCGTGTAGAAGTGCAAACCCGGCGCGCCGCCTTCGACCAGCCGCCTGCACAGCGTGGCGACCATGTCCGCGGCGAATTCACGCACGGCGTCCGCATCGTCCCCGAACCCGCGCATGCGCTGCTCGATCCAGCGCGGGATCTCCGCGCCGCAGGCATCGGAGAAACGCCGCAGCTGGCTGAAGTTGGAGATCGGCATGATGCCGGGCACCACCGGGATGTCGATGCCGAGCGCACGCACGTCGTCGACGAAGCGGAAGTAGGCATCGCTGTTGTAGAAATATTGGGTGATGGCGACATCCGCGCCGGCTTCCACCTTGCGCTTGAAGTTGCCCAGGTCTTCCTGGGCATCGCGTGATTGCGGATGAGTCTCCGGATAGGCGCCGACCGCGATGCGGAAATGGTTGCCGTGTTCCGCCCGGACCAAGGCGATGAGGTCGGAGGCGTATTGCAACTCGCCCATCTGGCCCATGCCCGAGGGCAGGTCGCCTCGCAATGCCACGATCTTCTTGCAGCCCAGCGCGCGATAGAGCTTGAGCAGTTCGCGCAGTTCCTCGCGGCTGCCACCGACGCAGGAAATATGCGGGACCGCTTCGACTTCATGCCGCTGCCGCAGGTGGCGGACTGTCTCCGAGGTGTAGGCCAGCGTGGAGCCACCGGCGCCGAACGTGCAGGACACGTACTCGGGATTGTGCGGCTTGAACTTGCCGACGGTGCGGTCGAGTTGCGCGCGCTGCTCGTCGGTCTTGGGCGGATAGAACTCGAAGGAAAGCGGCACGGCGGCCATCGGCGGCTCCTGCGGGGATGCGGAAACAAGACGGGCGACCGAAGCCACCCGCCATCGACGCGATCAGTAGCGGTAGTGCTCGGGCTTGTACGGCCCGGCGACCGGCACGCCCAGGTAGGCGGCCTGCTCGTTGCTGAGCCTGGTCAGCTTCACGCCGATCTTCTCCAGGTGCAGGCGCGCGACTTCCTCGTCGAGCTTCTTCGGCAGGATGTAGACCTGCGGCGCGTAGAAGTCCTTGTTCGCCCACAGGTCGATCTGCGCCAGCGTCTGGTTGGAGAACGAGTTGGACATCACGAAGCTCGGGTGGCCGGTGGCGCAGCCCAGGTTGACCAGGCGGCCTTCGGCGAGCAGGAAGATCGCGTTGCCGTTGCCGAACGTGAACTTGTCCACCTGCGGCTTGATGTTGGTGCGCGTCGCGCCCGAGCCATACAGCGCATCGACCTGGATCTCGTTGTCGAAGTGGCCGATGTTGCAGACGATGGCCTGGTCCTTCATCGCCTTCATGTGGTCGAGGGTGATGATGTCCTTGTTGCCGGTGGTGGTGACGTAGATGTCGGCCCAGCCCAGCGTGTCTTCGACGGTGGTGACTTCGTAGCCTTCCATCGCCGCCTGCAGGGCGCAGATCGGGTCGATCTCGGTGACGATGACACGCGCGCCATAGGCCCGCAGCGATGCGGCCGAGCCCTTGCCGACATCGCCATAACCGCAGACCACGGCGACCTTGCCGGCCAGCATCACGTCAAGCGCGCGCTTCAGGCCGTCGGCCAGCGATTCGCGGCAGCCGTAGAGGTTGTCGAACTTCGACTTGGTCACCGAATCGTTGACGTTGATCGACGGCACCAGCAGCTTGCCGGCTTCGGCCAGCTGGTACAGGCGGTGCACGCCGGTGGTGGTCTCCTCGGACACGCCCTTCCAGTCGGCGACGACCTGCGTCCAGTAGCCCGGGCGCTCCTTGGCGACGCGCTTGAGCAGGTCCTTGATCACCTGCTCCTCGTGGCTGCCCGAGGCGCTGTTGACCCAGCTCTCGTCGCCCTGTTCCAGCTCGTAGCCCTTGTGGATGAGGAGGGTGACGTCGCCGCCGTCATCGACCACCAGCTCCGGGCCGAGGAAGCCGCCCTTGCCATCGGGGAAGGACAGCGCGTCGAGCGTGCAGTCCCAGTATTCCTCCAGCGACTCGCCCTTCCACGCGAACACCGGCGTGCCGGAAGCGGCGATCGCGGCGGCGGCATGGTCCTGCGTCGAGAAGATGTTGCAGGACGCCCAGCGCACGTCGGCGCCGATGTCCTTCAGCGTCTCGATCAGCACCGCGGTCTGGATGGTCATGTGCAGCGAGCCGGTCACGCGCACGCCCTTGAGCGGGGCCTGCGGGGCGTACTTGCCGCGGATGGACATCAGGCCGGGCATCTCGTGCTCGGCGATGTCGATTTCCTTGCGGCCCCAGTCGGCCAGCGAGATGTCGGCGACCTTGTAGTCGCCTTCCTGGGAGAAGGTCTTGGGTTGGGCGTTCATGGCGATTCCGTGAGTGAGGGTGTCAGTCACGGGCGCCGTTGTTCGTACCGAGCCTGGTGGCGGGAGTTCCCGGCCATCGCAGCGCCCCTCGGTCGGCGAAGTATATCGCTTCGTCGCGATAAAGGGATGCGTAAAGAATTTTGCAATTCAGCGTTGCAATCCTGCAACCCGGGGTCTACATTGCGTAAAAGCGTGACACGTGTCACGTTAACAGGCCGGCAGCAGGCCAGCGCTGCACGCAGTTGGTGGCGCCACAGGGGGCAAGCCATGGATGTGATCGGGATCTACGGACAGATTCTGGAATGGAGCGTCGTTGTCATCGCGCTCGTCATTCTGGTCAGCGGGTTGGATGACGTCTTCATCGACGCCTATTACTGGGTACGCCAGCTGTATCGGAAGCTGGTGATCCGGCCGCGCCATCCGCCGCTGGAACTCGCGGCCCTGCACCAGCCGGCCGAGAAGCCGATGGCGATGATGATCCCGGCCTGGCAGGAATCCGGGGTGATCGCGCGGATGGTCGAGAACGCCATCGCCACGCTCGAATACGGTCCGGTCGAGATCTTCGTCGGCACCTACCAGAACGACCCGGACACCATCCACGAAGTCGACCGGCTGGCGACCCGCATGCGCAACGTGCACCGGGTGACCGTGCCGGTGGATGGCCCGACCTGCAAGGCGGACTGCCTCAACTGGGTGATCAAGGCGATCTTCGAATACGAGCGCAGCCACGCGGTGCAGTTCGCCGGCGTGGTGCTGCATGACAGCGAGGACGTGGTCCACCCGCTGGAAATGAAGCTGTTCAACTACCTGCTGCCGCGCAAGGACTTCATCCAGCTGCCGGTGCTGTCGCTTGAGCGGCCGTGGACCGACCTGGTCGCCGGCACCTACATCGACGACTTCGCCGAATGGCATTCGAAGGACCTGGTGGTGCGCGAGAGCCTGGCGGGCGATGTGCCCTGCGCCGGGGTCTCGGCCTGCTTCAGCCGCCGCGCGCTGGTGGCGATGATGAGCGACGACGGCGAGATGCCGTTCAATACCGCCACGCTGACCGAGGACTACGACATCGGCATCCGCATGCGCCGGCACGGGTTGAAGTCGGTGTTCGTCAAGTTCCCGGTCGAGCACTGGGTGCGCCGCAAGACGCTGTTCGGCGAAGAGCGGCGCGTCAAGGCGAAGAGCCTGATCGCCACGCGCGAGTTCTTCCCGGCCACGTTCCGCCAGTCCTATCGGCAGAAGGCGCGCTGGCAGCTGGGCATCGCCATCCAGGGCTGGGAACAGATCGGCTGGCCGGGCAGCCTGGCCAGCAAGTACCTGCTGTTCCGCGACCGCAAGGGGCTGGTGACCTCGGCAATCGTGGTGCTCGCCTATCTGCTACTGTTCAACTTCGTCGGCCTGCTGGCGGTGGCGCATTTCACCGGCCAGGACTGGCGCCCGGACTTCATGCGCTGGGGCCAGTGGGTGCCGGTGCTGTTCGCCATCAACCTGTTCCTGATGTTCAACCGCGTGCTGCAGCGCGTGTGGTTCGTGTCGCGGCTGTATGGCCTGCTGCAGGGCCTGATGTCGATCCCGCGGATGATCGTCGGAAACTTCATCAACTTCTTCGCCTCGATGCGCGCCATCCGCCTGTACATCTGCAGCAAGCTGTTCGGCACGAAGATCGCCTGGGACAAGACCAACCACGTGTTCCCTTCGCCCGAGACGCTCATGCTGCATCGCAAGAGCCTGGGCGAGCTGCTGCTCAACTGGCGCGCGCTCGACGACACGCAACTCGAAAGCGCGTTGCAGGAACAGGCGCGCACCGGGCAACACCTGGGCCACATCATCATCCGCCAGGGGGTGATGTCGGACGAAGTGCTGGCCGAAGCGATCGCCGAGCAGCAGGGCCTGCAGCGCGCGCAGATCGCGCCCGAGGATGTGTCTGTGCATGGCGTCCGCCTGCCGTTGCGGTTCAGCGTGCAGAACAAGATGGTCGCCTACGGCAAGAAGACCGATGGCCGCACCCTGGTCGCGGTGCTCGCCCAGCCGATGCCGGAAGTACTCGCGCAGCTGGAGCGCCTGCTGCCGGATGGCTTCGAACTGCGCATCGCCAAGGAGTCCGAACTGGTCGGCATGATCCGTGGCATGACCACGCCCGACGACCATGTGCAGCCTGCCGACAAGCGCCTGCTCGGCGATGTGTTGATCGATGCCGGTTACATCCGCCGCAACGCATTGCAGGAAGCGATGACCGGCTACGACCCCGGCCACCACAAGGGACTCGGCCACTATCTGGTCGACATGAAAGCCATCACCGAAGACCAGCTGGCTTCGGCGTTGGCCACCCAGATGCAGGGAGCATGATCATGGGACGGCTATGGAATGGAACCCGGACCCGCGCCCCGCGCGCGGCCTTGTCGATCCTGCTGCTCGCGATGATCGGCACCGCATCGGCCCAGCAACGCGCGCCGAAGGCGCAGGCTTTGGCGAAGACCGCGCAGGCCGCGCTCGACGCCGGCCAGCCGAACGACGCCGTCGCGCCGCTGCGCGAAGCACTGGCGATCTCCCCCGCCGATGATGCGTTGCGCCGCATGCTGGCCGACGCGCTGCGCCGGCAGAACAATTTCGACGCCGCGCTGAAGGAATACGACGCGCTGGTGCAGCGTGCGCCGGACGATGCCGCGCTCCGGCTTGACCGCGCGTTCCTGCGCCAGGCGCGCGGGCAGCATCGCGATGCGATGGACGATTTCCAGGCGGCGACCACCGCCGGGTTGTCGCCGGACACCGAGGTCATCGCCCGCTACGGCTGGGCCGACAGCGCATTGGCCGCGAACGATGCCGCCGCCGCGTTGCAGGCGCTCTCCAGCTTGCCGGACAGCGAAGGCCATCGCCTGCATGCACGCCGCGCGGTCGCGCACGAACGTGCCGGTGAGCTTGCCGCCGCCGTGGATGATTGGGTGAAGGCGGAGGCCGCCAGCAGCGACGCCACCGAACGCGACTTCGCGCGCCGCTCGCAGACGCAGCTGCGTGAGCGCATCGCGCATGCGGCCGAGGGCCAGGCGCCGGTGGTGAACCCGCATCTCGAAGCGGCCTACAACGCCGTCCGCGCCCGTGACGATGCGCGTGCGCTCAGCGAGTTCGAAGCCGCGGGCAGCGACATCCCGCCCCTGGCCGCGCTGGATGCGGGTTATGCCGCCAAGCGTGCCGGCCGCAACGAGGCCGCCGTGCAGTGGTTCTCGCGCGGCATCGACCGCTGGCATGAGGCGACGGGCCCCAAGCTCTTCGACGACAAGACGCTGTTCGGCGTGCGTCGCGAGAACGAAGAGCTGGCGCGCAAAGGCGGCGGCAGTCTCGCGCTGTTCTATCGCAATGCCGCGCTGGTGCCCGGCGTGAGCAATGGCGACGTGCTGCAGTTCGCGCTGGAAGGCTACGTGCAGCCGGCGTGGGGCCATCACAACGGCCGCGCGTTCCAGGCCTTCGCGCAGGTGATCGGCACGCTGGACCAGCCGGGTTCGGTCAATACCGGCGACACGCTGCTGGGCTCGGTGGGTGTGCGCTGGAAGCCGTTCGGGCAGCAGGGGCTCATCCTTACCGCGCAGCGCCTGATCGGGCTGGGCGATCTTGTGGACGATGACTGGATGCTGCGCGTCGGCTACTCGCACGACATCGGCACCGACATGCAGCCCTGGCATGGCAGCTGGACCTACAACAGCGTCTTCGCCGAAGCCGCCTATCTGGTCGATGCCAAGCGCACGCTCGGCACCCTGCAGTGGCGCTTGGGCCGCAGCTACGGGATGGGCGAGGGCGGACGCTTCGTGCTGACCCCGCATGCGGTGCTGGCTGCCGAGCATGATTCGGCTGCGTTTGAGAAATCCGCCGTGGGTGCGGGCGTGGGTGTGAACGCTCGCTGGTGGTTCCACGAGGACCGCCATCATGCGCCGGCGCGTTACGTCGATTTCAACGTCCAGTACCGCGCACGCATCGGTGGCAGCGAGCGCATCGACGGTGTCGCGGCCTATCTGATCCTGCGCTTCTGACATGGACGCGATGCCGCCCGGCACTTTCGATGTGATGCTGGTGTTCGGCACGCGCCCGGAAGCGATCAAGATGGCGCCGGTCCTGCACGCCCTGCGTGCGCGTGGCGACCTGCGCGTGGGTGTATGCGTGAGCGCGCAGCACCGGCAGATGCTCGACCAGGTGCTGGCGCTGTTCGACATCGTGCCCGACGACGACCTCGACCTGATGCGCCCCGGCCAGGACCTCACCGGCGTCACCTGCGGCGTGCTGTCCGGCATGCAGCGCATCCTCGCCGCGCGCCGCCCGCGCATGGTGCTGGTGCATGGCGATACCAGCACCACGTTCTCGGCGGCGCTGGCGGCGTTCTATGCCGGTATCGAAGTGGGCCATGTCGAGGCCGGCCTGCGCACCGGCAACATGCGCGCGCCCTGGCCCGAGGAAATGAACCGGCGGCTCACCGCGCCACTCACCACGCTGCACTTCGCGCCCACGCCGCGCGCCCGCGCCAACCTGATCATGGAAGGCATGGCCGAGGCGAGCATCGAAGTCACCGGCAATACCGTGATCGACGCGCTGCTGCAGGTGCGCGAGCGGCTGCGCACCGATGCCGTGCTGGATGCGGAGATGCGCGAACGCTTCGGCTTCCTGTCGCCTTCGCGGCGCATGGTGCTGGTCACCGGCCACCGCCGCGAGAACTTCGGCGACGGCTTCGAACACATCTGCATGGCGCTGCGCGAGCTGTCGGAACGCGAGGACGTGGAGATCGTCTATCCGGTCCACCTCAACCCGAACGTGCAGGAGCCGGTCAAGCGCATCCTCGGTGACCGTGGCCGCGTGCACCTGATCGAGCCGCAGGACTACCTGCCCTTCGTGTGGCTGATGGATCGCGCCACGCTGCTCATCACCGACTCCGGCGGCATCCAGGAGGAAGCACCTTCGCTCGGCAAGCCGGTGCTGGTGATGCGCGATGTCACCGAACGCCCGGAAGCGGTGGAGGCGGGCACCGTGCGGCTGGTCGGCACCGATACCGCGCGCATCGTCGCCGCCGCGACCGCGCTGCTCGATGACGAGGCCGCGTACAAATCGATGTCGCGCGGGCACAACCCGTATGGCGATGGCCATGCATCGGAGCGGATCGCCGCGCGCGTCGCCCGGCATCTGGGCATGCACGCCATCGTTTAGGTGCGCCGGGAAAATTTCCGCAACGCAACAAAAATGCCTTGGTTTCAGGGCATTTTTGTTGCAATGCGAGATTGATGCGTACGTATTGACGCCGCTTCATACGCTGGCGTAGGTTGGGCCCCGGCATCGCACAGGGGGACTGGCGATGTCGCAGTCGAGGGATCCATAAGCACCCGTCAGCGTCGCCGGCAACGTGGCGATGGCGGCCATCTGCAATCCAACCTCCTCGGGGAACCCGGCCATGGCCAATCGCTTCGCCAAGTCGCTGCGCCTGCTTTCAACCGCCCTCCTCGTGTGCGCCACCGCCCTGCCGGCGATGGCCAGCACGCTCACCCAGAACGTGTCATGGACGGTCAACCGTTCCGACACCACCACCAAGTACCGCACCGTCGCCTACGGCGATTCGATCTACGCCGGCTACAACACCTCCATCTCCAACGCCGCGAAATATTCGGCGCCCACTGTGGAGTCGGAGTACCTCTCGGGCGCATGGCGTGCCGATGTCGAGAGCATCCGCCGCGCCAAGTCGGGTGCGGTCGCCTCCGACGTGTACCAGAACAAGATCGTGGCCGAGAAGTCGTACATGCAGGCCAGTTCCACCCGCGTCGTGACCTTCGAGATGTGCGGCAACGACGGCCTGCAGGCGCGTACCAGCTTCAAGTCGCAGAGCGGCACCTGCAATTACCAGGTGCTCGAAAGCGCCATCCAGAACTGCAGGACGTATGTGGCCGCATCGATGGACTTCATCAACGCCAACGCCTATCCGGGCGTGAAGCAGAAAGTCATCAGCAACCTGTACTACCCCGGCTACAACGCCGACAACGTGCGGAGCGGCTGCAAGGACGCGGCGACCGGCCAGACCGTCAACCTGCGTGACCGCTTCCTGGTGGCGATGGCGCGGATGAACTACTGGATGTGCGAATACGCGCGCCAGAAGGGCTTCCAGTGCGCCGACAGCTTCGCCGACTACATGGGCGCGGACTACGACACCAATGGCGACGGGCAGATCGATTCCGAAGCCCTGCGCTACGTGGCCGGCGACACCGAGTCCAGCTACGTCAACCGTGTCGCCGGCACGCTCCGCTCCACGTTGCGCGATGCCAACACGCACTTCGTTTCGTCGTCGAGCAGCTTCGACTACATCCAGTCCGATGACGTCCATCCCACCTACACCGGCGGCACCGTGTCGGCGGGCATCTGGGGCGGCAGCACGGGCAGCGGCGCGCCGCGCTACACGGCGTTCACCAATGGCCGCAACCCGCTCTGGAACCAGTACGGCCATGAGCGCATGGGCTGGCTGCTTTCCACCCGCGGTCCGGCCGCACCCTGACCGGCGATGACCGACCCGCATCATGAAAGTCCCTCCCCTCCGCCACCCGACAAAGGTGGCGGAGCGAAACGGCGGCAGCGCGTCTATCTGCTCATCGGCGGCGCGCTGCTGCTGGCACTGGCCGGGTGCTACGGCTGGATGCGGATGAAGCCGCCCACGCAGGCATCGGCGCCTGCCTCGGGCACGGGTGCCGCGGTTGACGCCAGCGGCATGCCTGCGGATGCCGGCGACGGCCAGGCCATCGCATCATCGACATCGCCCATGCCCAACGAACCCGGTGACACCACGCCCGACCTCAAGGACTTCATCCCGCCGGGGCAGGAGCCGACGGTGGGCGAGGTGATCGCGAAACTGCGGGCCGCCGGCATCCATACCGGCATCGCGGCATTCAACCCGCCCGGCACCAGCCCGCCGCTGATCGGCATCGCCGTGCCGGAAGACTTCCCGCTGCCCGAAGGCTTCGTGCGCCACACGCAGGCCACCGATGACGGCCAGCGCATCGAGCCGATCCTGATGTTCTCGCCGGACTACGACTTCTACGACAGCCAGGGTCGCCCGATCCAGGTGCCGGATAACCGCGTGGTGCCGCCGAAGTACGCACCGCCGGGCCTGAAGATCCGCATGATCCGCATCCCGCCGCCGCTCTGAGCCGGCGCGCTTCCCCCATGGGCATGACGCGCTTCGCAGCCGGTGCGCGCGGGTGGGCCGGCATCGCCCTGAGTGCCGGCTTGTTGGCGATGTACGCGCAGGGCGGCATCGCCTTCGTGCTGGGCTTCGTGGCGCTGCTGCCGTGGATCGTCGGCCTCGACATCCGCCGCAACACACGCGCCACGCTGCTCGACGCCTGGCTGATGAGCATCGCCTTCGTGCTGGCGGCGTTCCCGTGGTTCGCCTTCGCCATCGCCGACTACCTGGGCATGGCGCCGATGCTGGCGCTGGCCGTGCTGGTCGTGGCCGCGCCCCTGCTGCAGCCGCAGATCATCGCCTTCGCGCTGGCCCGGCACTGGGTGTCGAAGCGGCACGGTGCGGTGGTGACGATGCTCGCGGCTGCCTCGGCGTGGGTGGGCTGCGAATGGCTATGGCCGAAGCTGCTCGGCGACACCTTCGGGCACGGCCTCTATCCGTCGCCGTGGTTGCGGCAGTTCGCCGATGTCGGTGGCGCGGCGGGCCTGACCTTCGCGCTGCTGCTGGCCAACCAGTGGCTGGCGCAGGCCTTCGCGCATCGCAAACAAGCGAGGTCGATGTGGATGCGCCCGTTGCTGCTCGCCGCGTTGGTGCCGCTGCTGCTCACCGGTTATGGCGCGGCGAGGCTGTCGATGCTGTCGCGTGACGCCTCCGAAGCCACATCCCCCCTGCGCATCGGCATGGTGCAGACCGGCATCGTCGACTACGAACGCCTGCGTGCGGAGATCGGCGCCGGCGAAGTGATGCGCCGCGTGCTGGACGCGCATTTTTCGCAGTCATGGCCACTGGCGAAGTCCGGCCAGGTCGATGCGCTGCTGTGGTCGGAAACCGTCTACCCGACCACCTACGGCCATCCCAAGAGCGAGGCCGGCGCGGCTTTCGACAGCGAAGTCGCCGCCTTTGTGCGTGAGGCCGGCGTACCGCTGGTCTTCGGCACCTACGACCGTGACAGTGCCGGCGAATACAACGCCGCCGCCTTCGTGGAACCGGCCACGCCGCTGCTCGGTTTCTATCGCAAGACCCGGCTGTTCTTCGCCACCGAATACCTGCCGCATTGGATGGACGCGGTCGGCCTGCGCCGCCTGCTGCCATGGGCGGGCACCTGGCAGCCCGGCTCGGGCGCGCGTGTCATGCCGCTGCGGCTGGCGGATGGCCGCGAGATCCCGGTGCAGGTGCTGATCTGCCTGGACGATGTCGATACCCGGCTCGCCCTCGACGGCGCGCGGCAAGGCGCGCAGGCGCTGCTCGGCATGTCCAACGACAGCTGGTTCACCCGCCATCCGCTAGGTGCGCGGCTGCACCTGCAGGTGGCGGCGTTCCGCAGCATCGAAACGCGGCTGCCGCAGGCGCGCGTCACCAGCAACGGGTTGAGCGCGGTGATCGATGCAGGCGGCGGGATCGTCGCGCAGAGCCGGATGGGCGAGGCGGCGGTGCTGGTCGGTGCACTCGAAGCCCGCGAGCCGTCGATGACCCTGATGCGCCTGCTCGGCGACTGGGTGGGGCTGGCCGCGCTCGGTTGGTTGGGGGTGCTCGCCGCCATCGCCGCGCGTGGAAGGTGGCTGCAGCGCTTCCCGCAGGATGCGCTGACACGCCGGGTCCCGCTGCCGACGCAGGTGGCCGTGCTCACGCCGCCGCTGCGCGGCCTCATCGCCGCACTGCAGCTGTTCGCGCGCGTGTCGGTGCTGTGGCTGGCGCTGGCCTGGTGGCTGGACCAGGCCGGGCAGGGCCGCCAGCTCACCCAGCTGCGCAGTTTCGCGATGTGGGTGCTGGCGCCGGAACTGCTGGCCTGGGCGCTGCTCGGCTGGCATCGCGCACGGCTGGCCGTGGACGGGGGGATGTTGAAGCTGGTGCGGCGTGGCCGCGAATGGCGTGTCGCGCGGCAAGACATCATGGCGATGCGTGCGTGGATGCTGCCGCTGCCGGGCGAAGGCGTGGACCTGCATGTCGCCCATCCGCCGAAGCTGTCGTTGGCGGACGTGGCTCCGGCCGCGCTGGCAGAAGCGCTCGGCATCGCGCCGGCCAGTGACGCGCACGAAGCCCGCAGGCTCGCCGCGTCCACCGCACGTACGCAGGCCTATCGACGCGCGTGGGACCACCCGCTGGTCAAGTTCGGGCTGTTCCCGCTGCTGCCGGCGCTGATCGCCTTCCGCCTGCACCAGATGATCACCTTCGGCGGCACTTTCGGCGAAGCGCAGACCTTCGGCTGGGCGGCCTGGTTCACCGCGCTGGGCCTGTGGTGGGCACGCTGGATCGTCAACCTGGCGCTGCTGGCCGGCGTGCTGCGCGCGGCCATCGAGCTCATCTGCCTGCCCGCGCAAGGCCTGGCGCCTTCGCGCATCGGCGTATTGCGCCGAGTGCTGGAAGCAGCGGCACGCTGGGCCTACTACCTGGGCGTGCCGGCATGGCTGGCGTGGCGGATCGGCTGGGGCTGAGCGCAACGATCCGCCATCCCAATCCCCATCCCCATTCCCAAAGAAAACGGGCCGCATCGCTGCGACCCGTTTTTTCATTGCATGGAAGCGCGGGGCTTACTTCTTCAGCTTGGCGGCCTTGCGCAGTTCCTCGGCCTTGTCGGTCTTTTCCCAGCTGAAGGCGGTCGCCTTCTGCGTCTTGCCGGCGCCGTCGGTGTAACTGACTTCCTTCGGCTTGCGGCCGAAGTGGCCGTAGGCGGCGGTCTGCTGGTAGATCGGGTGCACCAGGTCGAGCATCTTGATGATGCCGTACGGGCGCAGGTCGAAGTGGGCGCGGATCAGCTTCTCGATCTGGTCGTCCGGAATCTTGCCGGTGCCGAAGGTGGTGACCCGAGATCGACGTCGGCTCGGCCACGCCGATCGCGTAGGAGACCTGCACTTCGCACTTGTCGGCCAGGCCGGCGGCAACGATGTTCTTGGCCACGTAACGCGCGGCGTAGGCGGCGGAACGGTCCACCTTGGACGGATCCTTGCCCGAGAACGCACCGCCGCCGTGACGGGCCATGCCGCCGTAGGTGTCGACGATGATCTTGCGGCCGGTCAGGCCGCAGTCGCCCACCGGGCCGCCGATCACGAAGATGCCGGTCGGGTTGATGTGCACCTTGTTCTTGGGCAGCGAATCCATCCACTTCTTCGGCAGGACTGGCTTGAGGATGTGCTCGCGCACCGCCTCGATCAGGTCCTTCTGCTTGATGCCCGGGTCGTGCTGGGTCGACAGCACCACGGCGTCCAGGCCCTGGATGGTGTGGCCGTCGTCGCTGTAGCGCAGGGTGACCTGGCTCTTCGCGTCCGGGCGCAGCCACTTCAGCTTGCCGTTCTTGCGGACCTTGGCCTGCTGCTCGACCAGGCGGTGGCTGTAGTAGATCGGCGCGGGCATGAATTCCGGCGCCTCGTTGCAGGCGTAGCCGAACATCAGGCCCTGGTCGCCGGCACCCATTTCCTCGGGCTTCTTGGCCTTCTTCTCGGTGCCGTCCACGCCGGCGGCGATGTCCACCGACTGCTTGCCGAGCATGTTGATGATGGCGCAGGTGTGGCCGTCGAAACCGACATCGGAATTGTTGTAGCCGATCTGGTTGATGACGTTGCGGGCCAGGCCCTCGATGTCGACCCAGGCGCTGGTGGTCACTTCGCCCGCGACGATGGCCGCGCCGGTCTTGACCATGGTCTCGCAGGCCACGCGCGCGCGCTTGTCCTGGGCGAGGATGGCGTCGAGGACGGCATCGGAGATCTGGTCGGCGATCTTGTCCGGATGACCTTCGGAGACCGATTCGGAGGTGAACAGGTAGCTCGACATCGACTTATATCCTTTGATTCGGATGAAAAGATGGCCGCGGATGATACACCCATGCGGCCGCGTGTGCAGCGCGGGCCCAGTTTGCCCCAACGCGGTTAAGCGCGCGTTGCCCGGCCGGCGTCATCGCCCTGCCATGTCGCTGCAACCTGACTGACGCACGCCGGCCCGAGCCTGCACGCATCGCCGCCAAGCCTTGCCGCGCATGCGCCAACTCCAGGAACGCCTGCAACAGCGTTACCCGCACTGGTTCCGTGGCCGCCGCGCGCTGCTGGCCCGGCCATTGCTGCGCGGCGTCGAGCGCTTTTCGCGGCTGGACCGCATCGCCGCCTTCCTGCGCGACAACGCCGGCCTGCGCGATTTCGACTTCGTGCGTGCGGCGCTCGGCTATCTGCAGGCGGGCTATGCGGTGGACGAGGCGGCGCTGGCGCGGATTCCGGCCCGTGGCCGCCTGCTGATCGTCGCCAACCATCCCTCCGGCGCGCTGGACGCGCTGGCCCTGCTGGATGCGGTGGGCCGCGTGCGCCGCGACGTACGCATCGTCGCCAACGATTTCCTCTCCGCCATCGAGCCGCTGTCCGGCCTGCTGCTGCCGCTGCGCGTGCTCGGCGGCGGCGCGGGTGCGGAATCGATCCGCGCCATCGAAGCCGCCTTGCGGCGCGAGGAATGCGTGATCGTCTTCCCCGCCGGCGAGGTCTCGCGGCTGTCACCGCGCGGCGTGCGTGACCGGCGCTGGCGGGGCGGCTTCGTGCGCTTCGCCCGCGCGACGGATTCCCCCGTGCTGCCGATCCGCGTGGAGGCGCGCAACTCGGCGCTGTTCTATGGCGCCTCGGCCTTGTTCAAGCCGGCCGGCACGGCGTTACTGGCGCGCGAGATGTTCGCGCGGCGGCGTCGCGGTCTGGTGCTGCGGGTGGGTGAAGCCTCGCAGCTCGATGCGGACGCCGATGCGCGCACGCTGCTGCGGCGCATGCGCGCGTCGCTGTATCGGCTCGGCCACGAAACCATTCCCGCGTTGGCCGCAGCCGAAGCGATCGCGCCCGCCGAAGCGCAGGCGGATGTCGAAGCCGGCATCGCCCGGCTTCGATTGCTCGACCGCACCGCCGACTGCAAGGAGATCCGCGTCGGCACGCTGGCCGTGGACGCGCCGCTGATGCGCGAGATCGGCCGCCTGCGCGAGCTGACCTTCCGCGCAGTGGGCGAGGGCACCGGCCGCGCCCGCGACCTGGACGAATACGACGCCGGGTACGAGCACATCGTGCTGTGGGATGCGGAAAAGTCGCGCATCGCCGGCGCCTATCGCGTCGCCCGCGGCGCCCGCATCCTCGCCGACAAGGGCGTGGCCGGCTTCTACACCGCCTCGCTGTTCCATTACGCCGACGAGGCGATCCCACGGCTGGCCGCCGGCATGGAACTGGGCCGCAGCTTCGTGGTGCCCGAGTACTGGAACAGCCGCAGCCTGGACTACCTGTGGCAGGGCATCGGCGCCTATCTGCGTGCGCATCCGGGCGTGCGCTACCTGTTCGGCCCGGTGTCGATCAGCGCCGCGCTGCCCACCGCCGCCCGCGACGCGCTGGTCGCCTACTACGACCGCTACTACGGCGCCGGCGACGGGCTTGCACGTTCGCTGCGCCCGTTCGCCTATTTCGATGCGCCGCCGGCGTTTGGCGACGTGGATGCCGAGACCGCGTTCAAGGTGTTGAAGCAGAATCTGGACGCGCTCGGCAGCAGCGTGCCGACGCTCTACAAGCAGTACACCGAACTGTGCGAACCGGGCGGCGCGCGTTTCCTCGCCTTCGGCGTCGACCCCGGCTTCAGCGATGCCATCGACGGATTGATCGAAGTGGATATCGCGGCGATGCGCCCGAAAAAACGCCAGCGTTACCTCGAATCGCGCGGGGCAATCGCGTGAGCCCGCTACCGCGCCAGCGCGCGGTGTTCATCTCCGACGTGCACCTGGGGTCCCGCCACTGCCACGCGGCGGAGCTTGCCGCTTTCCTGCGCGGGCTGAGCTGCGACCGCCTGTATCTGGTCGGCGACATCGTGGACCTGTGGTGGATGGCGCAACGTCACGCGTACTGGCGTGCCGAACACAACGGTGTCGTCGAAGCCCTGCACGCGCTGCGCCGCGCCGGGACGGACATCATCTACGTGCCCGGCAACCACGACCGCCCCGCGCGACGCCTGTGCGGGCTGGTGCTGCCGGCGATGCGCGTGCGCCGCCGCGCCATCCACGTCACCGCCGATGGCCGCCGCCTGCTGGTGGTGCATGGCGACGACTACGACGGCATCACCCACTTCGGTGGGCTGCAGGAAAAATTCGGCGACTGGCTGTACTACCGCATCCTCACCTGGAACCAGCGCACCAACGCGGTGCGCCGCCGCTTCGGGGATGCGTTACTGGTCGCTGGCGGAATTCCTGAAACGCCGCAGCATCGCCGCCGAACGCTTCATCCAGCGCTTCGTGCAGGCGGGGCTGGACGATGCGCGACGGCGTGGACTGGACGGCATCGTCTGCGGCCACATCCACCGCGCATCACTGGTCGAACGCGACGGCCTGGTCTATGCCAACGACGGCGACTGGGTCGAAAGCCTGACCGCGCTGGCCGAGGACCGCGACGGCACCCTGCGCCTGCTCTCGCATCGCGGGGAAACGCTGGCCAGCATCGCGCCGCGGCTGCGGCTGGCGCACGATCGCGACGCCCTGCCCGTAGCCGCCTGACGCGCCGCGGGATCAGGCGGCCAGCGGTACGCCGGCGATCAAGGCATCGAAATAGTCGGCGGTGAGCCGGCGCTGGGTGGCGGCATCCGTCGCGCGGTTGACCACGGCGCGGAAGGCGGCGTTCTCCGGCCGGTCCTTGGCGTACCAGCCCAGGTGCTTGCGGGCGATGCGCACGCCCATGTCCTCGCCATAGAACGCGTGCAGCGCGTCGAGATGCGAGAGCAGCACATCGCGCACCTCCACCAGCGTCGGCTCGGGCAGGAATTCGCCGCTGGCGAGGTGGTGGGCGATCTCGCGGAAGATCCACGGCCGGCCCTGCGCGGCGCGACCGACCATCACCGCGTCGCAGCCGGTGGCGTCGAGCACGGCGCGTGCCTTGGCCGGCGAATCGATGTCGCCGTTGGCGATCACCGGGATCGTCGCGCGCGACTTGATCGCCGCCACCGTGTCGTACTCGGCCAGGCCGGTGTAGTGCTGGTCGCGGGTGCGGCCGTGCACGGTGAGTGCGGCGATGCCGCAGTCCTCGGCGATCCGCGCGATGACCGGCGCGTTGCGGTGCTCCGCATCCCAACCGGTGCGGATCTTCAGCGTCACCGGCACGTCCACCGCGTCCACCACCGCACCGAGGATGCGCGCCACCAGCGCCTCGTCGCGCATCAGCGCCGAGCCGGCCCAGACGTTGCAGACCTTCTTGGCCGGGCAGCCCATGTTGATGTCGATGATCTGCGCGCCGTGGTCCACGTTGTGACGCGCGGCGTTGGCCAGCTGCGCCGGATCGGTGCCGGCGATCTGCACGCCGATCGGCGCCGGTTCGCCCTCGTGGTCCATGCGGTGCAGGGACTTGGGCGTGTGCCAGAAGCGCGGGTCGCTGATCGTCATCTCGCTCATGGCGAGACCGGCGCCGAGCCGCTTGCACAGCTGGCGGAACGGCTTGTCGGTCACGCCGGCCATCGGGGCCAGCACGACGCGCGGCGTGATGCTGTGCGGCCCGATCTGCATGGGCGGATTGTAAGTGCGGGTGGATCAGCCGGTGCGCTGGCCGAGCGTCAGAGGCCCGCGGCCCCTGGAAATGGGGCGATGAAGCGTCAGCTGGCGGCCATGCGCGGCATCGACAACGCCGCACCTTCGGCTTCGGTCGAACGCGCGGCGTAACGGCTGGCGAAATCGACGTGGTGGGCGAAGGCGGCATCGGCCCGCGCCGCCATCGAGGCGCACAACGCGCCGTTGAAGGCATCGCCGGCGCCGGTGGTGTCGATGGCCTGCGCCGCTGCGGCAGCGACGCGGTAATGGGCGGCGACATCGCCCCGCCTGTCGTCATCGTCATGGGAGATGAAGCTGCCCATCGCGCCGAGGGTGATCACCACGCTGCCGTGCGGGTGCAGGGTGCGGCAGAGCACATGCAGCGCGTCGTCGCCGGCGGTGGCGACGGCTTCGGCGGGAATCGCCATCGCCGTGTGACGCGCGATGAGCGCGGCGAATTCGGTTTCGTTCGGGGTGATGACATCGGCCAGCGCCAGCAGCGCGGCATCGCTGGGCGCGTTGGCCGGCGCCGGGTTCAGCACGGTGCGCACGCCGGCTTCGCGCGCACTGCGCAGGGCGGCGGTGATCGCGGGCAGCGGGGATTCCAGCTGCGCGAGTACCACGCCGGCACCGCCGATGGCTGCCGAGGCCGCTTCCACATGCGCAACGCCCAACGCCGCGTTCGCGCCCGGGCCAATGACGATGCTGTTGCGCCCCTGCGCATCCACGAAGATGCCGGCGGTGCCGGTCGGCGCGTCGCTGGCTTCATCGCGCAGGTCGATGCCGTCGCCGTTCGCCAGCGCGCGCGCCAGCTGGCCGCCGGCATCGCTGCCGAGCGCGCAAACGAACACGGTGTCCGCGCCGGCACGGCGGGCCGCCATCGCCTGGTTGAAGCCCTTGCCGCCGGGGCCGGTGGTGTAGGCGCCGGCCAGGGTCGCGCCCGGGGCCGGCAGCGCCTCGCAGCGCCAGACGTGGTCGACGTTGAACGAACCGACGACGACCACCCGTGTCATCGGATCAACCGAAGTGGCTGAGCACGCCGGCGATGGTCGCGGTCATGAAGGTGGCGATGGAGCCGCCCAGCACCGCGCGCAGGCCGAAGCGGGCCAGGTCGCTGCGGCGTTCCGGCGCAAGGCCGCCGATGCCGCCGATCTGGATCGCGATCGAGCTGAAGTTGGCGAAGCCGCACAGCGCGTAGGTCGCGATCAGCTTGGCTTCGTCGCTCAGCACCACGCCCGGCACCTGGCCGGTGGTGATCTTGGCGAGCTCGGTATAGGCGATGAATTCGTTGATCACGACCTTCTGGCCGATCAGCGAACCCACCGTCGAGGCGTCCTGCCACGGCACGCCGATCACCCAGGCCACCGGCGCCAGCACCGCGCCCAGGATGGTCTCCAGGTTGGTCGGCTTGCCGATCATCGCGGCCAGGCCGGTGACTTCGCCGAACCAGGTCAGCGGCGCGTTGACCAGCGCGATCAGCGCGATGAAGGCCAGCAGCATCGCGCCGATGTTGAGCGCCAGCTTCAGGCCATCGGCGGCGCCGGAGGCGGCGGCGTCGATGACGTTGGCGGTGTTCTTCTCGATTTCCATCTTGACCGTGCCGCGCGTCAGCGGCTCCTGGGTCTCGGGGATCAGCAGCTTGGCCACCACCAGCGTGGCCGGCGCGGCCATGATCGAAGCCGCCAGCAGGTGCTTGGCGTAGAACGCCTGCTGCTCCGGGTCGCTGCCGCCGAGCATGCCGACGTAGGCCGCCAGCACGCCGCCGGCGATATGCGCCATGCCGCCGATCATCATCGTCAGCAGTTCGGAATTGGTCATCCGCGCGATGTAGGGGCGCACGGTCAGCGGCGCCTCGGTCTGGCCGATGAAGACGCTGGCGCAGACGCTGGTGGTCTCCGCGCCGGACACGCGCATCACCTTGGTGATCGCCCAGGCCATCGCCTTGACGATCGCCTGCATCACGCCCAGGTGGTAGAGCACGCCCATCAGCGCGGCGAAGAAGATGATCGTCGGCAGCACCTGGAAGGCGAAGATGAAGCCGTACTTCGGCACATCCATCAGCGAGCCGAAAATGAAGCCGGAGCCTGCGTTGACGAACTCCAGGATCTTCACGAAGCCGTGGCCGAGCCAGTCGAAGACCTCGCGGCCACCCGGCACCAGCAGCACCAGCGCGGCAAAGCCGATCTGCAGCGCGACGCCGGTCAGCACCAGCTTCCAGTCCACCGCGCGGCGGTTGTTGGAGAACAGCCACGCCACGCCGATCAACACGGCAAGACCGAACAGCCCGAAACCAATCCGCGACAAAGCGTCCATCCGCATCCCCCGTGAAGTCGCGCCAGACTAGGGCAGCACCGGGGCTGCGGCAAGGCAGCGCTGCCTGTCCGGCAATTCAGCCCAGCAATTCAGCCGGCTGGTTCAGGCGGCGGGCAGGGCGTCGGCGCGGTCCAGCCCCTGCACCTGGGAGTCGTCGGCCACCACCCGGTTGCGGCCCGTGCGCTTGGCGATGCCCAGCCGCTTGTCGGCGCGGCCGAGCAACGTCAGCAGGTTGGGGCCGTCGTGCGGGAACGCGCAGACCCCGGCGCTGAAGGTGATCCGGCACGGCGCCAGACCGTCGCCCGGGTCGAAGCCGGAATCGGCCACATGCCGGCGCAGCCCGTCCAGCCGCGCACGTGCCACCGGCAGCGTGTCGTGCAGCACCAGCGCGAATTCCTCGCCGCCCAGCCGGACGATCCAGTCGTCCTCGCGCAGTTCCTGCTTGGCCATGTCGATGAAGTGGCAGAGCGCGCGGTCGCCGGCCAGGTGGCCGATCTCGTCGTTGATGCGCTTGAAATGGTCGAGGTCGATGATCGCCACCGCGAAATCCTCGCCGCGTGCCTGCGCCCGTGCGACCAGCCTGGGGAAGCGGTAGCCCAGCCAGCTGCGGTTGGCGATGCCGGTCAGGCTGTCGGTGCCGGCGAGGTCGATCAGCCGCTGCATCCGCATGATGATCGTCGCGGTCACGATGGTCGCGATCGCCAGCAGCACCAGCCGCTGGATCACGTTGCCCCAGTTCGCCGAGCCGTAGCCGGGCGAGGCCAGTTGCGCCGCCGAATGGCCGCCCAGGATCCACGCGCCGAGCGCCCAGAACTGCAGTACGGCCAGCAGTCCCACCCAGGCCACCAGCCGCCCGTCGTTGCGCAGCGCGGTCAGGAAGATGCTGATCAGGTAGAAACTCCAGATCACCATGCTGTTGATGCCCGCCGCCGGGTCGTACAGCGACAGCAGCGCCAGCGAGGCGGTGATGATGGAGATGTCGAAGGTGCCGCTGGCGAACGGCAGCCAGCGATAGCGCCCGTGCTGGCCGGCCAGGTGCAGCAGCAGCATCGAGCAGGCGATGGTCGCGCAGGCCGCGAACACGCCCACCCAAGTTTCCGCACTGGCACCACCGGCCAGGTGGCTGGCCAGCGGCAGCAGCAACAGGAGCGGGCTCGACCAGGCACGCATCCGCGCCACCACCAGCTCGCCGCCTGCGCCGGTTTCCAGCATCACTTCGTCGGGTTGCGCGAACAGGCGTCGAAGCACGCCCGTCCAGCCCATCGTCGTCCCCGCCACGCGGTACTCCCGAGCCCCTTTCGGCCGGATTATGCGCCCGAAGCGTGACACCGCCCGCGGCGGAGAATGCCCGCTCAGCCGATCCCGCGGAACGCCGCCCACAGGCCCAGCAGCAGGAACACCACCGCGGCGGTGATCCGCGCCGCCTTCAACGGCAGTTTCTGCGCGAAGCGGCTGCCGAGCAGTACTACCGGCACGTTCGCCAACAGCATCCCCACCGTCGTGCCCAGCACCACCTGCCACAGCGGCGGGTACTTCGCGGCCAGCAAAATGGTGGCCACCTGCGTCTTGTCGCCGATCTCGGCCAGGAAGAACGCGATGGTGGTGGCGATGAAGGCGCCGCGTGCGGGCAGGGCGGCATCGTCTTCCAGCGTGTCGGGCTTCAGCGTCCACAGCGCGATGGCGATGAAGCTCACCGCCACGACCCAGCGCAGCACGTCGGGCGTCAGCCATTGCGCGACCAGCGTGCCGAGCCAGCCGGCCAGCGCGTGGTTCAACAGCGTGGCGACGAGGATGCCGCCGATGATCGGCCACGGCTTGCGGAAGCGCGCGGCCAGCAGCAACGCCAGCAACTGGGTCTTGTCGCCGATTTCGGCCACGGCCACGGTGCCGGTGGAAATCAGCGCCGCATAGAAAGGAATGTCGCTCATGGTGGACTCCGGGGCCGGGCGAACGATTGGGACGCGAAAGCACGCGGGACGACGCCCGGCCAAGGGGCGTCCCGCCTGCCTTCGGTCTTGCCCCGCGATGCGGATGACATCGCTTCGTGCGCCATGGCCGGCCGGCCAAGTGTGTTGACGCGCGCCCCGGCCATCAGGCCGGCGGGCTACTCCCCGAGGAGGTGGCGCGATTGTAGGGGGCGATACTTGCCATCGACGCAAATGATAATTATTCTCATCTAAGCCAATCCCCTCACCCAAGGAGTCCGCCATGCTCGATTTCGACACCGCCCATGAAGACGCGGCCAACGCCACCTCCGCATCCCTCCATGCAGCCGGCGATCCCATCGCCCGGGCGCCCGAGCCCGCCGCGGTCGTGGTGACCAGCCGCGTCCTGCTGCGCGGTGGCCGCGAGCTGCTGATCCGCCACGGCGACACCTGGTACCGCTTGCGGCACACCCGCAACGACAAGCTCATCCTCACCAAGTAGTCATCGCGATGTGCCGGCAGACCCTGTTTCCGCGCGTGTCGATGACGGCGCTGGCCGGTGATTCGCTGGCCGGCGTCGGGCCGCTGCTGTGCCTGTACCCGCAGAGCTGGCGCAGCGAACTGGCCGCATGGCGCGGCGCCCACGACGTCTGCGCCGAAAGCTGCGTGGACGACGACGGCGTGCGCGAGAGCCTGCGCTTCCTCGACAGCGCCGGCCGCAGCTGCATGCGCCTGTTCCTGCTGCCGGACAGCGATTACGGCGCGTGGGAAGACCTGCGCGCGCGGCTGCCGTGCGTGGCCAGCGAGCGGCGCGCGGATGTATGCCGCCCGTGCATCGCGCTCAAGCGGTGTTTCGAAGGCTGGCTGGGCGGCGGTGGCTGGGCGGCTTCGTTCCTGCGCGTCGAACCCACGCGTGGGGTGGAGGGCGCGGCGCTGGGCTGGGTGGCGGTATCGGACATCGGTCGCGACATCGCCCGCCGCATCGCGCGTGCCGAAGGCGTGGCGCTGCCGGCCGGTTGCTGAGCGGAAGCCGGCATCGGCCCGTCTTCGCCACTCCGTATACTCGGGGCATCACGCATTCGCGCGGAGGGGAAAGCATGTTCAGTGGATCGATGTTGGCATTGGTGTTGCTCGTGGCGGGCGTCATCGTCCTGTTCAAGGCGGTGCGCATGGTGCCGCAGGGCTACGAATGGACGGTGGAGGCCTTCGGCAAGTACACGCACACGCTGTCGCCCGGCCTGCATTTCCTGATTCCGGTCTACCAGGGCATCGGCCGCAAGATCAACATGATGGAACAGGTGCTGGAAGTGCCCAGCCAGGACGTCATCACCAAGGACAACGCGGTGGTGAAGGTCGACGGCATCGTGTTCTTCCAGGTGCTGGATGCCGCCAAGGCCGCGTACGAAGTCGCGCAGCTGGAGATCGCCGTCCTCAACCTGGTGATGACCAACATCCGTACCGCGATCGGTTCGATGGACCTGGACGAGTCGCTGTCCAAGCGCGACGAGATCAACTCCAAGGTGCTGGTGGCGGTGGACCAGGCGACGCATCCCTGGGGCATCAAGGTCAACCGCATCGAATTGAAGGACATCGCGCCGCCGCGTGACCTGGTGGATTCGATGGCGCGGCAGATGAAGGCCGAGCGCGAGAAGCGCGCCAACATCCTCGAAGCCGAGGGCTTCCGCCAGGCCGCCATCCTCAAGGCCGAGGGCGAGAAGCAGTCGAACATCCTGGCGGCCGAGGGCGAGCGCGAAGCCGCCTTCCGCGAGGCCGAGGCCCGCGAGCGACTGGCCGAGGCCGAGGCCAACGCCACCCGCGTGGTGTCGGACGCGATCGCCGGCGGCAACGTGCAGGCGATCAACTACTTCGTCGCGCAGAAGTACATCGAGGCGTTCAAGGCGCTGGCCGAGGCACCGAACCAGAAGTTCGTGATGATGCCGATGGAGTCCGCCGGCGTGATCGGTTCGTTGGCCGGCATCGGCGAACTGGCGAAGGAAGCGCTGGAACGCAACGGCAGCAACCCGCCGCGCCCGCCGCAGCCGCCGCGCGCGCAGTTCCCGACCGGAGGCTGAGGACATGCGCTGGGATGTCTTCACCTGGGCCGCGCTGGCGTTCGTGCTGATCGCCGCGGAGACGCTGGTGCCGGGCGCGTTCCTGCTCTGGCTCGGGCTGGCCGCGGCGGTGGTGTTCCTGATCGTGCTGCTGGTCCCGGGCACGAGCGTGCTGGTGCAGGTGGCGCTGTTCGTGGTGCTGAGCTTTGTCTCGGTGGCGATCTACCGCAAATGGTTCCGTGGCCGTGGCCGCCAGAGCGACCAGCCGGCGCTCAACCGCCGCACCGAGCAGTTGGTCGGCCAGACCGCGCTGCTGGTCAGCCCGATCATCGACGGCAGCGGCCGGGTGCAGATCGCCGATGCGTTCTGGACCGTCGAAGGTCCGGACCTGCCGGCCGGCACCCGCGTGCGTGTGGTCGCCACGCGCGGCATGACGTTGCAGGTGGTGGTGGCGTAATTGCCTGATCGCGGCCGTGGTTTCCGGACCACGGCCGTCGGCTTGAGGACGGGTGCGATAATCGCGGTTTCCCCACCGCGCGAGCCCGCCATGACGCAGAAGACCATCCTCAACGACACCCACCGCGCGATGGGCGCGAAGATGGTTGACTTCGGCGGCTGGGACATGCCGATCCACTACGGCTCCCAGCTTGACGAGCACCACTTGGTCCGCCGCGACGCCGGCATGTTCGACGTTTCCCACATGACCGTGGTCGACCTGCGCGGCGAGCGCGTCCGCGAATTCCTGCGCAAGCTCGTCGCCAATTCGGTGGACAAGCTGCAGAAGCCCGGCAAGGCGCTCTACACCTGCATGTTGAACGAGGCCGGCGGCGTCATCGACGACCTCATCATCTATTACATGCGCGAAGACTGGTTCCGCCTGGTGGTCAACGCCGCCACCCGCGACAAGGACCTGGCATGGATCGGCGCGCAGGCCGCGCCGTTCGGTGTCGAAGTGGTCGAGCGCCCGGAGTTCGGGATGATCGCGGTGCAGGGCCCCAACGCCCGCGCCAAGGTCGCCGGCCTGCTGCGCGAAGCCGACCGCGCCAAGGCGGAGAAGCTCGGCCGCTTCGCCGCGCTGGAAACCGAAACCACCGATGGCGTGCCGCTGTTCGTCGCCCGCACCGGCTACACCGGCGAGGACGGCTTCGAAGTAATCGTGCCGGAGGCGCAGACCGTGGCGTTGTGGAATGCGCTCGCCGATGCCGGCGTCAAGCCGGCCGGCCTGGGTGCGCGCGACACGCTGCGCCTGGAAGCCGGCATGAACCTCTACGGCCAGGACATGGATGACACTGTGTCGCCTTACGAGGCCGCGCTGGCCTGGACCGTCGCGCTGGACGAAGGCCGCGACTTCAATGGCCGCGCCGTGCTGGAACAGCAGGCCGCGTACGGCGCGCCGCGCCAGATGGTCGGCCTGGTGATGGACGAGAAGGGCGTGCTGCGCCACGGCCAGAAGGTGCTGACCGCGCAGGGCGAGGGCGAGATCCTCTCCGGCACGTTCTCGCCGACCATCGGCAAGGCGATCGCCTTCGCGCGCATCCCGGCCGGCGAGCCGGGCGATGTGCGCGTGGACATCCGCGGCAGGGAAGTGCCGGTGCGCATCGTCAAGTTCCCGTTCGTGCGCGAAGGCGCCGTGCTGGTGGATGCCGCCTGACGCGCCCGCGCAGCCTTTACCAAACGCTAGACTAGCCCCCATCCCCATCCACCCCGGAGTCTCCCCATGAGCAGTGAAATCCCCGGCGATCTGAAATTCCTGAAGTCCCACGAATGGGTGCGCGTCGAAGGCGACGGCCGCGCGACGGTCGGCATTTCCGACCATGCGCAAGGCCTGCTCGGCGACTTGGTCTATGTCGAACTGCCCGCGGTCGGCGACGAGCTCGAAGCCGGCAACGCCTGCGCGGTGGTGGAGTCGGTGAAGGCGGCGTCGGATGTGTACGCGCCGGTCAGCGGCAAGGTGGTCTCGGTCAACGAAGCGCTCGCCGACAAGCCGGAAACGATCAACGAAGACGCGTTCGGCGATGGCTGGCTGTTCGTCGTGGAGATGAGCGATCCGGCGCAGGCCAACGCACTGCTCTCCGCCGACGACTACGCCGCCGGCATGGAAGACGACGACCACTGAGTCGATCATCCACGCGCGATTCGATGGCCACCTCCGGGTGGCCATTTTCGTGTTGGATGTCGAAGCGATGCCGCATCGCCGGAAAATTTTTCGCGCAAAACCCGTCCTGCGGTGCAAAAAAATCGTTGGCGACGAAAAAATTTGGGGGCGCTGGAAGCGGTCGCTGTGCGTGCGTCGCGAAGCCCAGTGCTAGCGATGATGTTTGCGAACGTGCACGCGCGACATCGAAACGTTTTCGCAAACAGGCTTGTTTTCAAGGTTGGTTTTTGTTGCACGCGATGATGGCGCGCACAGGCATGCCGATCGTTGGCCGATGTGCCGGCACGCATGGCGACCGCTGCCGCCGGACGCGGCGACATCGCCCATGAAAAAAATTGTGTACATCTGTTGACAGTGAAAAAAACCGTGATTAGGTTTCGCGAAAACAACGGGTCGACGGAATTGTCCAGCGCCAACACGAACCAGGTCGAAGCAGCCAGCGCTGCCAACGCCATCGCTTCCAAACGGAGCGGGGTTCGCCGGACGTTCTCTTCTTCCCTTGCAGACATCCCGGAACCCGCTTCGTCGAACGAGGCGGGTTCTTTCGTATCCGCGCGCATCGTTGTGTTGCGCGCATCCACACCGTCGCCTCGCGCATCGCGCGTGGCCGGTCCGGCGCGGGTCCGACTCCCGCGGCGTGCAAGCCTGGGCAGCTGACAGCAAGTCCCAATGACAAGGAGCCATGACATGGCGATGAAGAAAGTTGCAAAGAAGAGCCCCGCCAAGAAGGCGGCGAAGAAAGCCGTGAAGAAGGTGGCCAAGAAGGCCACTGCCAAGAAGGCGGCGAAGAAGGTTGCCAAGAAGCCGGCCGCCAAGAAGGTCGCTAAGAAGACCGCAAAGAAGGCCGTGAAGAAGACCGCCAAGAAGGCGGTGAAGAAGGTTGCGAAGAAGGCCGCTGCCAAGAAGACCGCGAAGAAGGCGGTGAAGAAGGTCGCGAAGAAGGCCGTCAAGAAGGCTGCGGCCAAGAAGCCCGCCGCCAAGAAGACTGCCAAGAAAGCCGTGAAGAAGGCTGCGGCCAAGAAGCCCGCCGCCAAGAAGGCTGCCAAGAAAGCGGTGAAGAAGGCCGCCAAGAAGCCGGCCGCCAAGAAAGCCAAGAAGGCCCCGGCTGCGATGCCGCCGATGCCGATGCCGACGATCTGATATCGGCATTTGTCCAGCCGCCCTTCGCGCCCAGGCGGAGGCGGCCGGATACTTGGGTTCCGGTCATTCGGATACCAAAAAACCCGCGATCAACGCGGGTTTTTTTTCGGCCTTGATGGGCGGTGGGATCAGCGCGGCGGGGTGTTGCCGTCGCCGGAGGCGCTGCCGATGCCTTCGCTCTCTTCCTCCATGCCCGGCACCGGTGCGCCGATCGGCATGTTGTCGAGCTTGAGCCAGGCCACCTGCGGCAGGCCGATGGCGCTGTCGAGGATGGTCGGCAGCAGGCCGGAGGGCAGGCTGCTTTCGCTGTTCCAGAGGATGGCGATGCCGAGGTCGCGGTCGGGCAGCAGCGCCATCGCGCCGCGATAGCCCTGCACCGCGCCGCCGTGGAAAAAGAGCTTGTGGCCGGCGTAGTTGTAGACGCGCCAGCCCAGGCCGTAACCGGCCGAGGTCAGGCGCTCGCGACGCCAGCTGGAGCCGCGCAGTTCGGTGGGCGTATCGACGCGCGCGCTGTGGATGGTCTGCAGCAGGTTGGCCGGCAGCACGTCGGGGCGATGGCCAGTCTGCGCGATCAGGTAGTGCGCCATATCGGAGATGCTGGCGTTGACGCCGGCGGCCGGAGCGAGCCGGTAGTAGGTCGGCTTCGGCATCAGCGAGCGCCAGCCGCCGCCGCCGCGCACATGCGGCTTGGCCCAGCGCGGGCTGCCTTCGATGCCTTCCAGCCCCAGGCTCGCATCGTTCATGCCCAGCGGCTTGAAGATGCGCGACTGCACGTTGTCGTCGTAATAGCGGCCGGTCGCGGCGTGGACCACGTCGCCGATCACGCTGAAGGCGACGTTCTGGTACGAGTAGCAGGCACCGGGCGCGCAGCGCAGCGGGGCGCCGGCCAGCTTGGATCGCACATCGTAATAACTGGCATTGGCCTCGATGTCGCGGTCGAAGGCGTTGCGGGTCAGGCCGGTGCTCTGGCTCAGCACGTTGGCGACGGTCAGCCGCGTGGTGGAATCCGGGCTGCTCAGGCGGAAGCCCGGCACGTACTGCACCACCGGCTGGTTCCACGACAGCACGCCATCGTTGACCAGGATGCCGGTCAGCGTGCCGGCGAAGGACTTGGACAGCGAAGCCAGGCGGAAGACGGTATGCGCGTCCACCGGCTCGGGGCGGGTGGTGTCGGTGATGCCGTAGCCGCGTGCGCTGACGATGCGGCCGTTCTGCACGATGGCCACGGCCAGGCCGGGAATGCGCTGGTTGCTGACCAGCTGCTGGGCGATGCCTTCGAAGGTGCGGGCGTCGAACGGCAGCGGGGCGACGGTCGCCGGCTGCGGATAGGCCTGCTGCTGCAGGTAGTTGTCGAGGGCGGAAGGTGCGGACTGCGCGGGCGCGGCGGCGGGGTTCTGCCCGGCGTTGGACGGCCAGCCCAGCGGTGTCTGCGCGGAGGAGCCACCCGGGGCGGGCATCAGCAGCGAAAAGGCCGCGAGCTGGAAAGCGATGAGTGCTTTGCCGCGATACATACGCATGGCATCCCCTGGAACAGTCTCGGTCAGGCCGAAATACTAGTAGGGCTTTCCGGTTTGTGCATGAACAGGGCGAGCTTGTTCATGCATCCATATGATTTTCATCACATTTGATATTGGGATGGCAGCGGCGGGCGTTTCCATGGCGCAGGGACGGGCCGGACCGGCATCCTGCGCGGCTCCGGCCCGGTGACATGGATCACACCGGTCGGCTACCGTGCGCGCATGACCGACACCCCGGACGCAGCCCGCGCACCCGCCCCGCATCGCCGCGTCCACCAGGGCGAGTGGCCGGCGGTGGCGATTTCCTTCCTCTACTTCTTCTGCGTGCTGGCGGCGTACTACATGATCCGCCCAGTCCGCGAGCAGCTGTCGGCGGCGGTCGGTTCCACCCAGCTGCCGTGGTTCTACGGCGCGACCTTCGCCTGCATGGTGCTGCTGGCGCCGGTGTTCGGCGCGGTGGTCTCGCGCTGGCCGCGCCACATCGTGGTGCCGCTGTTCAACCTGGCCGGCATCGCCTGCCTGCTGGCTTTCGTGCCGTTCTTCGCCGACCCCACCCTGCTGTCGCAACGCACGCTGGGCATCGTGTTCTTTGTCTGGGTGAGCGTCTTCAACCTGTTCGTGGTGTCGCTGTTCTGGATCTTCATGACCGACATCTGGAACGCGGAGCAGGCCCGGCGGCTGTTCCCGATCATCGCGGTGGCCGGGACCGCCGGCGCGGTGGCCGGTCCCAGCCTGACCCGTGGGCTGGTGCAGGTGATGGGCGTGGCGCCGCTGCTGGTGGTGTCGGCTTCGCTGCTCGGCATCGCGGTGGCCTGCGTGGTGTGGCTGGGGCGCTGGGCGCGCGCGCATGCCCACCTGCGTCCCGACCAGGCCGGCGGCGAGGCGGTGGGCGGCGGCATGTGGGATGGCATCAAGCAGATCTTCGCCACGCCCTTCATGCGCAACATGGCCCTGCTGCTGTTGCTGGCGGACGGCATCGGTACGGTCAACTACGCGCTGGTCACCGACTACTCGCACCAGGCCTTCGTCGACCAGGTGATGCGCACGCGTTTCGCCGCCAACGTGGACCTGGCCACCAATCTGGTGACGGTGACCACCCAGCTGCTGCTGACGCGCTGGATGCTGCCGCGTTACGGCGCCGGCGTGGTGCTGACGATGTGGGCGATCGGCGGCATCGCGATGTTGCTGCTGGTGATGCTGGTGCCGGATGCGCACGCGCCGCTGATCGGCGGGATGCCGGCGGTGGCGTTGGCGCTGATCGTCACCCGCGGGCTGGCCTACGGTATGGCCGAGCCGGCGCGCCACAGCCTGTTCGCCAAGGCGCCACGGGTGATGCGCTTCAAGGGGCAGAACGTGGTCGATACCGCGGTCTGGCGTTTCGGTGACCTGGCGATCGCCAGCGGCATGAACCTGCTGCGTTCGGCGGGTGCCACCGTGGGGACGTTCGCCGCGATCAGCGCAACCTCGGCCCTGGTCGCCGGCACCATCGGCTGGCGGCTGTCGAAGTTGACCGGCGAGCGCCTGGCCGATTCGATGCGCCCGGACCACTGAGCCGGTGCGGCAGCGACGGATCTTCCGCGACCTCGTGCCCGCGCGTTGGCGGCGCTGGGGCTGGCTGGCTTCGGCGCTGCTCGGCGTCGGCCTGCTGGTGCTGGTCTACGGCCTGTTTGTCGAGCCGCGACGCCTCGTCGAGCGCGACCACGTGCTGCAGCTTCCGCATTGGCCCAAGGCCTGCGATGGCCTGCGGGTGGATGTGGTGTCCGACATCCACACCGGTTCGTTCGGCAACGGCACCGGCAACCTAGACCGCGTCGTCGCACGGCTCAGGGCGAGCAATGCCGACATCGTGCTGATGGCCGGCGACTACGTCATCCTCAAGGTGCTGTTCGGCGGTTACGTGCCGGGCCGCGTGTTCGCCCACCACGTCGCGCCGCTGGCGGCGGACAAGCGCGTGTACGCGGTGCTCGGCAACCACGACTGGTGGAAGGACGGCCGGCAGGTGAGCGCCGCGCTGACCGGCGTGGGCGTGGAGATGATCGACAACGCCTCGATCCCGGTCGTCCACGGCGAATGCCGCTTCTACCTCGCAGGTCTCGGTGACGAGCTGGAAGGCAGCCCCGACATCGACATGGCCTACGGCGGCATCCCCGCCGATGCGCCGGTCATCGCGCTGATGCACGAGCCGGCGACCTTCGCGCGCATCCCCGCACGCACCGCGCTGTCGGTAGCCGGGCATACGCACGGCGGCCAGATCAATCCGTTCTCGTCGCCGTGGCGCACGGCGGAATACGCGCCGCACTCACACTGGCTGCGTGGCCAGGTGCGCGACGGCGGGCGGCTGTTGTTCGTCACGCCGGGCATCGGCACCAGCATCCTGCCGATCAGGATCGGGGTGACGCCGGAGATCTCACGCCTGACCCTGAAGCGCCAGCCAGAACGCGCCGCCGAATAGCAGCGCGCCGAGCGCGAACACCGCGCTCAGGAAGTGCACGAAGGCACGGTTGATGCGCAGGAAGACGAACTGCTCGAAGGTCCGGCCGATCCAGAACAGGCACATGAAACCGAGCAGCCCGCGCCCGAGCAGGCTGCCGGTCACTTCTTCCGGCAGCAGCAGGCAGGACGCGGCGATCGCGAAGAACACCCAGGCCAGCCGCAGGTTGAGGATCTGGATGATGGCGCGGTTGGCCGGCGTGGTGGCCTGCAGCGAACGCGGCCAGTCGAACAGCCGCCAGAACGCCAGATGGAACACGCCGAGCAGCAGGCTGTGCAGGCCGCAGGCCATGACCAGCAGCCCGGTCATCACGCGCGGCCGGCCTTCGGCGACAGCCACATGTCGATGCGGGCGCGGAAGACCTCGACGCCCTGCGGGTCGGTGACCGAGATGTCGTAGGGCAGCGCGTAGCCGGCCTCGGCCACGCGCGGCGCGAAGGCGGGCGTCGCGGTTGCGGTCATCGTGCCCATGGCCTTCTTCAGGTATTCGACCTGCATGCCTTTCGGGATCCAGCGCATGCCCGCAGGCGTGCCGGCATCGCAGGCCAGCCCGCCGACGAACTCCGCCAGGTTGCACAGCGCGATCGCGTGCACGGTGCCGATGTGGTTGCTGACCCGGCGACGATGCGCGATGCGGGCCACGCCGCGTTCCGCCGACAGGTCGACGATGCGCGGCGCGATGCTGCCGAAGTACGGCGCCTTCCGGCACACCAGCTTCGAGAACAGCCACTTGCCGGCGGGTTTGTCTTCAAGGCGCCGGTACAGCTTGAGGATGTCCATGCGCGTCCTCCGCAAATGCAGACCCCCGCGCGCGGCGGGGGTCGGGTGGGGTGGGGATGCCGGATCAGGCCACTTCGCGGCGGGCGTCGTCCTCGGCCTTGACCAGCGCCGCGTAGCCCGCCGAGCGCAGTTCCTCGGGGTCGAAGTCGTCGACGGTGATCGTGTCCAGCGTCAGCACGCGCAGCTCCTTGAGCTGGGCGGCTTCCTCGTTGGTGATCCAGCCTTCGCGCACGCCCTCGGCCAGCTGGTCGTCGAACTCCAGCGCCTCGATGTCGCTGTTCTTCAGCGCCTTCTGGAACTTGCGTTCCACCGGCTCGGCCAGCACGAATTTCGGCAGGTAGCTGTAGATGCGGCCGCCGGGGTTGAGCGCGGTCGGCGTGGTGAACACGCCTTCGGCGAGGCGGTCGCGGGCGTCGTTCGGCGTCATCAGGATCGAGGCGACCTTGTGGCCCAGGCGATCGCTCGGCGCCTGCGCGCGGCGACCCAGCGGGAAGATCACCGGCCACAGCAGCCACGCCACCGGACGCACCGGGAAGTTGCGCAGCGCGCCGGACAGCGCGGTCTCGATCTTGTTGACCGCATCGTGCACCGCCCACGCCAGCAGCGGCTGGTCGCTGTCCGGACGGCCTTCGTCCTCGTAGCGCTTGAGCATGCTGCTGACGATGTAGAGCTGGCTCAGCACGTCGCCCAGGCGGCCCGACAGCGATTCCTTGAACTTCAGCTTGCCGCCGAGCAGCAACATCGACACATCCGCCATCAGCGACAGGTTGGCCGAATAACGGTTGAGCTTGCGGAAGTAGCGGCGGGTGTAGGCGTCGCCCGGCGCGGCGCCGAAGCGCGAACCGGTGATCGCGAACCAGAAGCTGCGCACGGCGTTGGAGATCGCGTAGCCGATGTGGCCGAACAGCGCGGTGTCGAAGGCGTCCAGGCGCTCGCGCGGATCGGCGAGCTGGGTGGCCTTCATTTCCTTCATCACCCACGGATGGCAGAGGATCGCGCCCTGGCCGAAGATCATCAGCGAGCGCGTCATGATGTTGGCGCCTTCCACCGTGATCGCGATCGGCGAGGCCTGCCACGCGCGGCCGGCAAAGTTGCGCGGGCCGAGGATGATGCCCTTGCCGCCGATCACGTCCATCGCGTCCTTGGCCACGTTCCGGCCCATCTCGGTGCAGTGGTACTTGGAGATGGTCGAAGGCACCGCCGGGTTCTCGCCGCGTGCCACGGCCGCCGCGGTCGCCTGCGACAGCGCGCTGATCGCGTAGGCATGGCCGCCCATGCGCGCCAGCGCTTCCTCGACGCCCTCGAAGCGGCCGACCGACAGGCCGAACTGCTTGCGGATGCGCGCGTACGCACCCACCGTCACCGCGCCCATCTTGGAACCGCCGCTGGCGGTCGAGGGCAGGGTGATGCTGCGGCCGATCGACAGGCATTCCATCAGCATCCGCCAGCCCTGGCCGGCGTAGTCCTCGCCACCGATCAGCTGCGACAGCGGCACGAAGATGTCGCGGCCGCGGATCGGGCCGTTCTGGAACGGCGAGTTGAGCGGGAAGTGGCGGCGGCCGATCTCAAGGCCGGCGGTATCTCGCGGCACCAGCGCCAGCGAGATGCCGATGTCCTGCGTGTCGCCGATCAGGCCGTCCGGGTCGTACATGCGGAAGGCCACGCCGATCAGCGTCGCCACCGGCGCCAGCGTGATGTAGCGCTTGTTGAGGGTGAGCTTGATGCCCAGCACCTGCGCGCCGTTCCACTCGCCCATGCAGACGATGCCGTAGTCGGGGATCGAGGTCGCATCGGAACCGGCGAACGGCCCGGTCAGCGCGAAGCACGGCACCTCGCGGCCATCGGCCAGGCGCGGCAGGTAGTGGCGCTTCTGTTCCTCGGTGCCGTAGTACATCAGCAGCTCGGCCGGGCCGAGCGAATTGGGCACGCCGACCGTGGAGCTGACCACCGAGCTGATCGAAGCCAGCTTCTGGATCACCTTGTGGTTCATCAGCGCCGAGAAGCCGAGGCCGCCGTATTCCTTCGGGATGTTCAGGCCGAAGAACTTGTTGCGCTTGATGAAGTCCCAGGTCTCCGGCGGCAGGTCGGCGCGGACGTGGTCGATCTCCCAGTTGTCGACCATCTGGCAGAGTTCTTCGGTCGGCCCGTCGAGATAGGCCTGTTCCTCGGCGGTGAGTTCGGGCTTGGGCTGCGACAGCAGCTGCGACCACTCCGGCTTGCCCGAGAACAGCTGGCCTTCGAAACCGACCGTGCCCGACTCCAGCGCGGTGCGCTCGGTGTCGGAGAGCGGCGGCAGGATCTTTGTGTAGAACTTCAGCAGCGGCGCGGTGATCGCCGCCTTGCGCAGCGCCGGGATCAGCAGCGGGATGGCGACGACCGCCGCGATCACCGCCGCGACGATCGTCGCGGTGACGTTGGCACCCAGCAGCCAGCAGGCCACCAGCAGGCAGGCGGTGAGGGCGGCCCAGATCGCCAGACGCCAGCGGTGGTAAGCGGCGAGCCCCGTGGCAACGAGGAGGGCGAGGAAGGGGATCACGATGGTCATGCGGCACTCCTGCGGCTTGCGCAGCGGACGGTGATGGAAAGAAATGGCGGGGTGATGTCGCGTCGGCGGCATTCACCATACGCGAAAGTATGTTTAGCGCCGCGCAGTGTCAAGTTGCACCGCCGCATACTCAATATGACGGCGGCGTATGGTTAAATGGCGCCCATGACGCCACCCACCGAAAAACCCGAACGCACCGGCCGCCTCAGCGCCGATGACTGGGCGCAGGCCGCGCTCGACCAGATCGCCGAGCAGGGCGTGTCCGCCGTCGCGGTGGAGCCGCTGGCGCGCCGGCTGGGGGTGACCAAGGGCAGCTTCTACTGGCACTTCCCATCCCGTGATGCGCTGCTGCAGGCCGCGCTGGAGCGTTGGGAAACCCACGAGCAGGAAGAAGTCTTCGGCCAGCTCGAAGGTGTGACCAACCCGGCCGACCGCCTCGGCTCGCTGTTCAAGCTGGTCGCCAACGAGGTGCAGTCTCACGTCATCTACAGCGAACTGCTGAAGGCGCTCGACCATCCCGCGGTGCAGCCGGTGATCGGCCGCGTCTCCAAGCGCCGCCTCGACTACCTGACCTCGCTCTTCCGCGCCGCCGGCCTGGACGCCACCGATGCCCTGCATCGCGCGCGCCTGGCCTACGCGGCCTACGTCGGCTTCCTCCAGCTCAACCTGCAGCTGGGCCAGCGCGACATGCAGCGCGAGGAATTCGAGGACTACGTCGCCCACATGATGGCGACGCTGATCCCCTCCAAAGCCGGCGCCTGATCCTTTTTCCTTCGCCGTGCGTGTTGCGCGGCTTCGTTTCATTTGCACGGAACCGACATGACCGACATCGCCCAGAACGCGCAGAGCCAGCTCGAAGCCCTCAACCAGTGGGTGCTCGAAGTGGCGCGCCTGACCCGTCCCGACCGCATCCACTGGTGCGATGGCAGCGATGCCGAGAACACCCAGCTGATCGAGGCGATGCTCGCCGACGGCACGCTCATCAAGCTCAACGACGCAACCCATCCCAACAGCTACCTGCACCGTTCGCATCCGGACGATGTCGCCCGCGTCGAGCACCTGACCTTCGTCTGCACCTCGCAGCGCGACGACGCCGGCCCGAACAACCACTGGATGGAACCGGAGATCGCCCGGAACCAGATGAAGTCGCTGTTCGACGGCTGCATGGAAGGCCGCACGATGTACGTCGTGCCGTACTGCATGGGCCCGATCGACTCGCCGCTGTCGCGTTGCGGCGTCGAGATCACCGACTCGCCCTACGTCGTCGCCAACATGCGCATCATGACCCGCATGGGCGCCGCCGCACTCGCGCGCATCGAGCGCGAGGGCAGCTTCGTCAAGGGCCTGCATTCCACCGGCGACCTCAACCCGGACCGCCGCTTCATCATGCATTTCCCCGAAGACCTGGAGATCCAGTCCTTCGGTTCCGGCTACGGCGGCAATGCGCTGCTGGGCAAGAAGTGCCACGCGCTGCGGATCGCCTCGCACCAGGCTCGCAGCGAGGGTTGGCTGGCCGAGCACATGCTGATCCTCGGCATCGAAAACCCGAAGGGCGAGACGCACTACATCGCCGCCGCCTTCCCGAGCGCCTGCGGCAAGACCAACCTGGCGATGCTGATCCCGCCCGAGGGCTATGTGCGCGACGGCTGGAAGATCAGCACGGTGGGCGATGACATCTGCTGGATGCGCCCCGGCGCCGACGGCCGCCTGTACGCGATCAATCCGGAAGCCGGCTTCTTCGGCGTGGCGCCGGGTACGTCGGAAAAGTCGAATCCGAACGCGCTGGCCTCGCTGCAGCGCGATGCCATCTTCACCAACGTCGCCGTCACCGACGACAACCAGCCGTGGTGGGAGGGCCTGGACAAGCGCGTGCCCGCCATTGACTGGCGCGGAAATGCATACGATTGCAACGCCGGCAAGCCCGCCGCGCATCCGAATTCCCGCTTCACCGTGAGCGCCAGGCAGTGCCCGAGCTATTCGCCGCACGCCGAGGACGCGCAGGGCGTGCCGATCTCGGCCATCGTCTTCGGCGGCCGTCGCGCCTCGCTGGTGCCGCTGGTGTTCGAGGCCCGCGACTGGACACACGGCGTGCTGGTCGGCGCCTCGATGGGCTCGGAGACGACCGCCGCCGCGACCGGCGCGGTCGGCGTGATGCGCCGCGACCCGATGGCGATGAAGCCGTTCGCCGGCTACAACTTCGCCGACTACTTCGCCCATTGGCTGTCCTTCGACAACGCCGGCGCCAAGCTGCCGAAGGTCTTCCACGTCAACTGGTTCCGCAAGGGCGAGGGCGGCGACTTCCTGTGGCCGGGCTTCGGCGACAACATGCGCGTGCTGGAGTGGATGCTGAAGCGCGTGGCGGGCGAGGCGGGCAGCATCGAAACCCCGATCGGCCACCTGCCCAAGCTCGACGACATCAACCTCGATGGCGTGACGCTCACCGACGAGGCGCGCGAGAAGCTCTTCGGCTACGACCGTGACGGCTGGCGTCAGGAGTTCGCCGGCATCGGGGAGTATCTGGATGAATACGGGCCCCGCATGCCGGAGGCGCTGAAGGCGGAGCAGGAACGCATCTTTTCGGCGCTTAAGGACTGACGAAGTCCTCACGCATGCGTGACGCAGCCTGAACATTCTTTCAATGGAGGTTATCTGAATAGGGAGGGCTGAACAGTTGCTTTCCAGAGTAGTGAAATTTGCGTTATGCTCGGCTGAGCCTCGCCCTACGGCAGGCCTCTTAGAGACTCTGGAGACCCACCCTAATGTTGAACACCAAGAAGCTGACGAGCGCGATTCAGGTCGCCCTCTTTATCGGTACCGCTTCTCTGGTCGCTGGCAATGCCTTCGCGCAGACCCAGACCGAAGAGAAGAAGGAAGAAACCAAGTCGCTCGACCGCGTTGAAGTGGTCGGCTCGCGCGTCAAGCGCGCTGAAATCGAAGGCGCCCTGCCGGTCACCGTGATCGACCGCGCTGCCATCGACGCCACCGGCAAGGCCTCGGTCGCCGACGTGCTGCGCGACACCACCTTTGCCTCGTTCGGCAACTTCCGCCCGCAGTCAGGCAGCTCCGCCCAGGCGCTGGCCGACATCGACCTGCGTGGTCTGGGTTCCAGCCGTACGCTGGTCCTGATCGACGGCCGTCGCGCCCCGAAGGCCCCGTTTGCCGCTGGCAGCCAGGATTTGAACGCGATCCCGACCTCCGCGGTCGAGCGCATTGAAATCCTGTCCGACGGCGCCTCGGCCGTGTACGGCTCCGACGCCATCGGCGGCGTGGTCAACATCGTGCTGCGCAAGGATTTCGAAGGCGCCGAACTGCGTGCCGGCATGGGCATGACCGACGTCAAGGGCGGTGACACCCACGAATACGCCGCCACCTTCGGCACCGCCGGTGAGCGCGGCCGCATGATCATGTCGGCTTCGGCCAACGATCGCGGCATGGTGTTCACCCGTGACCAGATCGGCTACGTCCAGGGCGTGTCGGTCTACGGCAACAACTACCGCGTCTACAACCAGAACACCGGTGCCTTCGTGACCGCGCCCACCGCTGTCCCGGGCTTCGCGTGCAACACCAACGGGTTCTGGCGCACCGCCGGCGGCACCTGTTCGTTCGACTTCAACTCGGTCGCCGCGAACGAAGCCTCCATCAAGAACAAGGGCCTGTTCGCCCGCGGTGACTACCAGATCACCGACAACTGGTCGGTCTACATGACCGCCATGGCACAGAAGGTCAACAGCTTCGGCCGTTACGCCCCGGTGCCGGTGCTGGCCCTCGTCGCCGACAACACCCCGAACGACATCATCAAGGGTGACGGCCTCGCCACCGCGCTGTACCACCGCATGGCGGCGGGCGGCAACCGCGACACCAGCTCCGACGCCAACGTCACCGACCTGCTGCTGGGCTTCCAGGGCCGCGTGTGGGACAAGGTCGACCTCGACTTCGGCATCCGTCGCTCGAACTACCGCTACAACGAGTTCGGTACCGGTTACTCGGTGAACCCGCTGCTGGTGGCCGCCCTCGAGGCTGGTGACTACCTGGTCACCGACCCGTACGGCACCGACCCGACCACCCTGTCCAGCGTCTTCGCGACCATCAACCGTCGTTCGACCTCGACCGTGGAAGAGGCCTACGCGACCGCCAACTTCGACCTGTTCGAAATGGCCGGTGGCACCTCCAACATGGCGGTGGGCGTCGAGTCGCGCAAGGAAACCTACGCCGACCTGTACGACTCGCTGTCCGAAGCTGGCGTGATCGACGGTTCGGCCGGCAACTCGGCCGCTGGCAGCCGCAAGGTCCAGTCGATCTTCGCCGAGTGGCTGTTCCCGATCGTCAACTCGTTCGAAGTGACGCTGGCCGGCCGCTACGACAAGTACAGCGACTACGGCTCCGACTTCGCCCCGAAGATCGGCATGCGCTGGCACCCGGTTGAGAACTTCACCCTGCGTGGCTCGTACGGCACCGGTTTCCGCGCCCCGTCGCTGGACATCCTGACCCAGAAGACCAGCTTCTCGGCCGACTCGGTCGTTGATCCGGCTACCTGCATCATCTTCGGCGGCACCCCGGCCCAGTGCCAGACCGCCTCCGTCCAGGTCGATGCCTACTACCGCGCCAACCCGAACCTGAGCTCGGAGCAGTCCAAGCAGTGGTCGCTGGGTATGGCGTATGACCCGACCGACTGGCTGAACTTCACCCTCGATTACTACAACATCGAGATCGAAGAGCGCATCCGTCAGTTCTCGTCGCAGGCCCTGATCGACCGCACCAACAACCCCGCGCTCGGCCCGATCCCGGCTGGCCTGGGCGTGGTCCGCAACGCCGATGGTTCGATCAAGCAGGTCAATGCCGGTTACGGCAACGAAGGTACGTTGAACACCAACGGCCTCGACCTGGCTGCCCGTACCCGTTTCGACCTGGCTGGTGGCCGCATGCAGAACATGCTGCAGATCGGCTACGTCAACGAGTACACGATCGATGACGGCGAAGACCTCGCCGGCACCGTCGGTGCCCCGGACGTCCGTGCCAACTTGTCCAACCAGTACAACACCGGTGCCTGGACCTTCGGCACGATCACCCGCTACATCAAGGGTCAGCAGGATCCGGGTGCGACCCGTCGCGTTGGCGGCTACACGCTGAATGACGTCTACGCCACGGTCAAGGCACCGTGGAATGGCGACTTCACCATCGGCGTCAACAACGTCGGCAATCGCTACCCGCAGCTGTACAGCTACGACGGTCGTCCGTGGAACTTCAACCTGTACGACGCGTATGGCCGCACGATCTACCTGCGTTACACGCAGAAGTTCTGATAGCGGTTCGCTAGTGTGATAAACAGGAAGGCCCCGGAAACGGGGCCTTTCTTTTTGGGGAAATGCGTTGGAAACGAGTGAAGCACGCAGCCAGGCATGGAGCCGCTACTGGGCGACGGGCGCCGAACATTCCTGCGCCGGCAGCTTCAGCCTGACCGGTGCCGGTGCGCTTGCGGATTTCTGGCGAGGCACGTTCGCAGGCTGCGGACCTGATGCGTGCATCGTGGATCTGGGAACCGGCAATGCGGGATTGTTGAAACTCGCCTGGGACCTGCTGCCCGCGGGACATGCAGCCCGCCTGTTCGGCATCGACCTGTCACGACCGGCGCCGGGCTGGATCGATGAAGGCGTGCATGGCGACCGCATCCGCATCATCGGTGAAACGCCGATGGAAGCCACGGGCTTGCCTGGCGCGAGCGTCGATCTGCTGGTGAGCCAGTTCGGGATCGAATACGCGAAACGTGGCCGCGTGCAGGCCGAATGCCTGCGATTGCTCGACGAGACCGGGCGGATCGCCTTCGTCATCCACCATGCGGATTCGGTCATCACGCATGTGGCGCGCGAAGAGGTCGAGGCGATCGCGTTCCTGCTGGCGGACGACGGATTGCTCGCCGCTGCATCGGCGTTGTTGCCACATATGGCGGATGCAAAGGCCGGCCAGGCCGCGACGTCCGCGGCGTTCCAGGCCCGCGACCGCTTCAACCACATGCTCGAACAAGGCGGACGGATGGCCCAGGCCTCTTCCTCCCCCGAATTGCTGACCCAGGCGGCGGCAGGCATCCGCCAGTTCCTGTCGGTGGTCGAGCGCGGCAATCTGGTCTCCCTCCAGCGACAGCTCGATGCCTATCGCGGGGAATTGCGGCTGGCCAGTACGCGCAGTGCTGAACAGGTTGCTTGTGCGATGGATGCAGACCAGCTTGCGGATTTCATGCAGCCCTTCCGCGATGCGGGCATGACGGTCGCGGCTACGGCCCTGCGTGAATCAGGTCAGCTCATCGGCTGGGCTGTCGAAGGCGGCTATACCGCTTCGTCATGATCTAGAGCTCGCCCATCTCCGAAGCGCCGCCGTAGAACTCGACGAGGCCTTCCACCGTGCGCGTGACCAGCTCGCGTTCGAGCGGGCTCAGCATCGGGTGCCAGATGTCGAAGATCATCACCACACGCTGACGGTCCGAGCCGTTCCAGGCTTCATGCAGGATGGTGTCGTCGAATATCAGCAGTTCGCCTTCCTTCCACAGGCGCGTTTCGTCGCCGACCCGGAATGCGCAGTTGTCCGGCACGATCAGCGGCAGGTGCACGGTCAGGCGGGCATTGGTCGCGCCGTTGTGCGGCGGGATGTGCACGCCGGGATCCAGTCGCGAGAAGAACACCGCAGGCGCGCGCGAACGGATGCGTGGCAGGGGCGCCTTCTCGACCACTTCCGCCGTCACCGGACATGCGGCGCAATGGGCGTCGATGCGTTCGCCATGCTTCCACAGGAAGTAGGCGCTCCAGGCGGCCTCGCCATCGAGCCCCGCGAACTGCCCGCTGCTGTCGCCCGCACGGGTCTGCACATAGGGGATGAAGCCGCTGCCATCCGCGCCCATCACCGCGCGCAGTTCGCGTCGTATGTCGTCGGTGGCGGCTTCGATCGCCGGTGCCCAGTCGAGCTGCGTGCGGTCGAAGTAGGGAATGGCCGGCAGGCGCGGAATGGGGAGGAAGAGGGGATTGGCGGTGACGAACTCACGCTGTCCGGTGACGATGTCGAGTGCATGGCGGAAGCGTTCGAGATGGGTTTCCGACTCACCCTGCATGGCGTCGGAGAGCCGGGCCGTCAGCTGCTCGCGCAACTCCGAGAGATTGTGGGTGACGATGCCGCGGGCATGGTTGACCAGGCCCTCCATCTGCGGTGATTCACGCAATTGGCTGGGCATAGAGCGCACGGCCTCGGTCCAGCAAAGGGAGGCTTCGCGGGCCCGTCCGAGCGACTCCAGCAATTGCGCCTTCTCCACGCGCGCGCCCCAGGCGGCGTTGTCGTGACGGATGGCCTCGTCCAGCGAGGCGAGGGCGGCATCGGTGTCACCGCGATGGCGGGCCACGCGCGCCAGCAGCATGTGGGTCGGCGCAAAACGTGGGGCGTGTACCAGCGCATCACGCAGCAGGGCTTCGCCATCGTCCCATTGGTTCTGCTGCATCAGCAGGTCCGCCAGGCGGGTGGCGGCATAGGCGTTGGCGGGTTCGAGCTTCAATGCCTGGCGGAGCAGGGAAAAGGCGCTGAGCAGGCTGCCCTGCGCGATGCAGTGTTCGGCTTCGCCGATGAGTTGTTCGACCTGCTGCATGGGCATATGGGGGTGCGATGTACGGAAAGCCCATCTTCACCCACATCGACGGGATACGGAATGGTGGCCGGAAGGCGTCAGGTCGATCGCGTCCAGAAAGAGCGGGGCCATGCAACGAGGCCATTGGAATGAGGGCGCTGGCAGCCCCCCGCAGGATTTCGAAATGGCAGCGCCTCCCCATCAACACCCGGCAGCTGCCCAACCCGCGACGGCCGTCTAAACATTCCTAAGATGAATGCGCGATGACCAACTTGTTAAGAATCTGTTGCGTACCTATAGTCGGTCAGTCCATCGCCTTGTTGCCAACGCTTCGAGTTGAAGAGGGAAGCGGCCGGTGGTCTCAACTGTCATTCCAGTGGTCTCACTACTGTTCAGGAGTAAGTAATGGCTTCAGTCATCAATCGCAAAGCGTTGAAGCGGAGAGCGTTGGCCGTAGCACTTGGTCTGTGCTTTGTCGGCGCTGCGCTGGCCGCCGAGACCGGTGGTCTCCGAATCGCGGTCACGGGCAACAATGGCGCGCCGCTGGTGGGTGCGACGGTCAAGGTGAGTTCGCCTTCGAGTCTTGTCAGCAAGACCGGCGTGACGTCCGCCGACGGTACGGTCAACCTCGTCGGCCTGGATCCGGCGACGAACTACACCGTTGAAGTGGTTGCGCCCGGCTACGAGAACTACAAGTCCGGCAATGTGGCGGTGGTGAGCGGCAAGAACCTGAGCGTCGGTTATGCGCTGGGTGAGAAGAGCCTGGACACGGTCGTGGTGACCGGCAAGTCACTGGCAGCCGTGGATACCACGTCGGCCACGGTCAGCACCGTGTTGACGCTGGAGCAGGTGGAAGCGCTGCCGACCGCGCGCAGCTACCAGAGCTACCTGCAGCTGGTGCCCGGCGTGAAGCCGAGCTCGGGCGGCAACCCCTCGTCCAAGTCCGGCGTGAACTACGCGGACATCGGCGGTGCCACGGGTGCCTCCACCGACAACCTCTATTACATCGATGGCGTCAACGTCACCGATCCGCTCACCGGCACCTTCGGCGCCAACCTGAACTCCGAAATCATCCAGGAAATGCAGGTGCTCACCGGCGGCGTGCCCGCCGAGTTCGCGGGTGGCTCGGGCCTGATCTCCAAGGTCATCACCAAGTCGGGCGGCAACGAGTTCCATGGTTCCGTCAACTACTACATGCAGAACTCCAACCTGGTCGCCAAGAACAAGCATCTTGCTGCCAACGAGTTCTCCACCTACGACGCGGCCGTGACCCTGGGGGGCCCGATCGTGAAGGACAAGCTCTGGTTCTTCGCGTCCTACCAGAAGAAGAATCATGAGGAAGACGTCACCGATGCCGTGACGCAGGCCTTCATGCGGACCGTGACGCGCGAAAGCAAGCTGGCTTTCGGCAAGCTCACCTGGCAGTTCACCCCGAACGACCGCCTAGTGGCGACGTTCTTCAATGACCCGACCACCATCAGCGGTTCGTTGAACCCGGCCGTCGTGAACAGCCGCAGCAACATCACCCAGCAGGGTGGCGACAACTACAAGCTGGACTACACGCACGACTGGGACAACTTCAGCGTCAGCGCCTACGCGTTCAAGCACGAAGGCGAACTGTCCACGCTGCCCTCCACGTCGGATCCGTTCAACAACGTCGCCTACCACACGGATCGCACGCTCAAGACCGTCGCCGATCTGAACATGGGCGGCGCGGGTTCCAAGACCGTCACCAACCGTGACAACAAGGAATTCGGCCTCAACTTCGACTGGTACATCACGTCCGGCTGGGGTGACCACACCATCCGTGCAGGTGCGCTGCGCAGCGAAGGCTCGTACACCGAGCAGATCGCCTATCTGGGTGCCGGTGCGGCGGGTGCGCGCTACACGTCGATCGGTCTCGCCGATTCGGGCACCACGATGCAGCAGTTCTTCAGCTCGGCCTATGGCTGGAGGGGCACGCGTTCGATCAACTCGACCGACCTTGCACGTCTGCGCGCCGCGACCGGCATGACGGACGCCCAGCTGCTGGCCACCCGGTTCACCGACACCGCCGGCAACCCCGATGGCCAGGTCAACGTGTACCGCATCCTGCAGTCGGCCAACGAAGGCCTGGCCTACACGGTGGTCAACAAGCAGAGCGCGTTCTTCATCCAGGACCAGTGGACGCTGGGTCAGTGGTCGGCCAACATCGGTGCCCGTTTCGAGCAGAACGAAATGGTCAACTCGGCCGGCGGCACGATCAACAAGTTCGATTGGGATGTCGCTCCCCGCGTGTCGCTGACCTACGACCTGGATGGCACGGGTCGCAGCAAGATCTGGGGCTTCTTCGGCCGTTACTACGATCCGATCCGCGCCGACATGGCGGACTTCGCCGGTGCGATCACCGGCCCGACGTATGACGAGCAGATCAACGTCAACGGCACCTGGTACACCTTCCGCCAGCGTGGTCCGGGCGATGCCGCCGTGGCATCCACCACCAAGACGCCGTACACCGACGAAATCATGGTCGGCTATGCGACGACCTACGGCACGGACATCGGCTTCTCGATCGCCTTGACCGGCCGCAAGACCCGCGACCTGCTCGAAGACTACGACCTGAGCCTGTATTCGGATCCGTCGACGCCGTGCGGCAGCGAAGGCCTTGCCTGCCCGACCTCGCCGTACTACCTGCCGTATTCCTACTTCGGCCTGGACGGCAATGCCAACGTGAACTACGTGCTCGCCACGCTGAAGGGCGGCAAGCGTGACTACATCGGCATGGAAGTCACCCTGCAGAAGTTCAAGACCGACAACTGGCAGGCGGCTGCGAGCTATACGTTCAACGGCGCCAGCGGCAACAGCAACTCGGATGGCAACGCCGACTACCAGGGTGACTGGATCGCCCTCGATCCGCGCGCACCCAACCAGTACGGCCCGCAGCCCGGCAACATCAAGCACCAGTTCAAGGCCTGGGGTTCGTACGAATTCCCGTTCGGCTTGGAGCTGAGCGGCGTGTTCAACTGGAACAGCGGCGCGCTCTACAGCCGCACCTGGGCGACTTCCGGCCGCAACCTGCCGGAAATGGTCGAGGTCCCGTACGAGGATGGCAAGGTGGTCGACACCTGGATCGTGCCGGGTGCCGTGGGCGGCGAGAACGGTCCCGCCTACTACACGCTCGACGTCCGCGCGAAGTACAGCCGTCCGGTTGGCTTCGGCAAGGTCGAGGTGTTCCTGGACGTGTTCAACATCCTGGACAAGCAGTCGCCGACCGCAGAGATGGACCTGCTGGCCGGCAACGGCGTGTACCAGTTCGGCCAGCCCACCGCATGGGTCCTGCCGCGCCGTGCTTACCTGGGCGTTCGTTACACCTTCTGATCGTTGTCTGATCGATGAAGCAAGGAGGCCGGCGGGAAACCGCCGGCCTTTCTATTGGGGGGGATGAAGTCGGCGGGCATGCTGGAGAGGTGTCGTGAAATGGGTTTCGCCGATGCATGTTGTGCGGATGGTTGGAGTGGCGCGATACGTGTTTCTGGCGTGCTGCATGAGCAGCCCAGCCCGTGTTTCGATGCCGCGTTGTCCAGCGTGCTGCCAATGACCATCCGAAGCCCGGCAATCACAGCGCGATGCTGGAGGTCGCGGCCCTTGGTCTCATTGCGGATATGGCGGATCAATACCGAGCTAAGCAGCCGGATTCGGATGATGTATTTCTGGCAAGCGATCATGCGATCGCCGCAATCCGAACAGGTGATGCGGCTTCATGGAAAAGGTGTTCCTGTCGTAAGCAGGGCGGCCATACGGAATGGCGCTGCGCTTGGCCATCAAAAAATTTGTGAGAAGGCAGCAGTTAACCGCACAACTATCCAGATAGGCATGCCATTGAGTTCGCGGCTGTTGCGTTGAGCTATCTCAGGACGAGGCTGCCCTGACGGGCAGCGGCAAGACCGGTCAAAGATCCTGCTGGTAACGCACGTAGGGCACGGTGCCCTCTTCCTCGCCCTTGGCGGCCGAGGGGGCGAACGGATTCTTGCCGCGCGTCACCACGTTTTCGGCACCGACGCTGAGCTGGCCGCTCCACGGGGTGCGCCAGGTCAGGCCGACACCGAAGCCTTCCCACTTGCCGGGTTGGCCGGGGACTTCCACCACGCGGCCGAACACGCTGGCGCGGAACGCACCGGCGCCGCCGCTGATCGACAGGCCCTTGCTGTTCCATTCGTCGATGAGCTGCGGCATTTCGGTGGCCGGCATCAGGCGCGCCTTGGCGGTGGTGCCGGCGATCGAGACCACGCCGCTGCGGCCGATGTTGTATTCGGCGAAGAGGGCGAGGTCGGTCTGCTCGACGCGGTTGCGGCTGCCCGGCGTCAGCCAGGCCGGCAGGCTGTCGCGGCCCTTGCCGACACCGACGCCGACGCGACCGCTGCGGTTGCCGATGCTGGCATTGGCACCGCGTGCGCTGATGGCGCCGAGCGAACAGTCATCGGACAGGCGATCCATGCGGTTCGGGATGCCGGTCTTGCCGTTGCAGAGCAGGGCGAGCGACTCACCCGAAGACAGGCCGAAGGCGGACTCCAGCGTATTGCTGCCGAAGCGCCAGCGGGCACCTTCGGACTTGCCGGTGGGCTCCAGCACGAACATGCCTTCGACCTTGCCGTTGTTGCTGTTGACGACCGGGATGACAGTGACGCCCTTGCGTGCCTGCGCATACGCGGAACCGCCGCTGACGGCGAGCGTCAGCGCAGCGATCACCAGCGTTGGCAGGAGGCGAAACTTCATGGGTCACCTATCGACTGTCCCCGGACCTGAAAGTTCCCGTGGGGCGGGGATTCAGAGTCGAAACCAGACTAGCTTATTTATGTTTATTTAACAATCTGTTGGGCTCACCCATTCAGCCAGTTGGCGGCCGGTCACTGGAGCCGGGCCGGCGCCTCGCTGTTTGCGGGTGGTGTGGCGAACAGGGCGTCCACTTCCGCGCCATCGAAGTGATAGCGCTGGCCACAGAATTCGCAGCGGATCTCCGCCGCGCCGTCCTGGCCGGCGGCGACCGCGGCATGCGCTTCCTCGGGGCCGAGGGTGCGCAGGACTTCGGCCACCCGCTCGCGCGAGCAGGAGCAGCCGAAGCGCAGCGGACGCTGGTCCAGCCACTGCAGGTTTTCCTGGTGGAACAGGCGATGCAGCAGGGTCATCCCGTCCACCGACTGCAGTTCGTCGGGGCCGAGGGTGGCGAAGAGCTGCTCCACGCGGTTCCAGCCATCGGCATCCCCTTCGGCGCCGGGCAGCTTCTGCAGCAGCAGGCCGGTGGCGCGTTCACCGTCGGCGGCGAGCAGCAGGCGCGTCGGCAGCTGTTCGGACTGGCGGAAGTAGCCTTCGAAGGCTTCGGCGAGCGTGGGTGAGGCCATCGGCACCAGGCCCTGGTAGCGCATCGGTTCGCCGCTGGGCGTGGGGTTTTCGATGGTGATGGCGAGCAGGGCGCCTTCGCCGAGCTGGCCGAGGTCGGCGGCTTCGGTGGCGGCCTGGCCGGGCGAAGCATCTTCATCCAGACGCACCAGGCCGCGCACGGTACGGGCGGCGGTGCTTTCAGCGAACAGGCTGCGCAGGGCGCCGGGGCCGCGCATCTGCACGGAGAGGCGGCCATCGACCTTGGTATGCGCGGTCAGCAGCGCGCTGGCGGCGATCGCCTGGCCGAGCAGGTCGCGCACGGCGTCCGGGTCGTCATTGCGGGCGATGACTTCGCGCCAGGCGTCGTCGAGGCGCACATAGGCACCGCGCACGCCGGCATCGGGCAGCAGGAAGATGTCGAGTTGGCCTTGTCCGGCCGAAACGTGGGTGGAAGTGTTCATCGGGCTCTCGTGGGCATCGGGGCGGCGATGCGCGGGAATCTCCCGGATAATGCCGCCATGACGCATGGAAATGGGGTCGACGTGGGGCAAACGCAAGTTCATCCCGGGCCGCGCCGCCGGCGCCGCTGGTTGCGCCGCCTGTTGTGGCTGGCCGCTTTCATCATCGTATTCCCCATCGTGCAGGTGATGGCGCTGCGCTTCATCGACCCCCCGTTTTCCAGCTTCATGCTGATCCGCCAGGTACAGGCATGGGCCGGCGGCGATTTCGGTTTCCGCACCGCCCACGACTGGCGCGATCTCGACCGGATGTCGAGCCATGTGCCGGTGGCGCTGATCGCCTCCGAGGACCAGCGCTTCGCCGAGCACGCCGGCTTCGACATGCAGGCCATCGAGAAGGCCCGTGCCAGCAACGAGCGCGGGCGGCGCATCCGCGGCGGCAGCACCATCAGCCAGCAGACCGCGAAGAACCTGTTCCTGTGGAGCGGCACCGGCTGGAGCCGCTGGCTGCGCAAGGGGCTTGAGGCGTGGTACACCTTCTGGATGGAGCTTCTCTGGCCCAAGCAGCGCATCCTGGAGATGTACGCCAACTTCGCCGAATTCGGCGACGGCGTGTACGGCGCGCAGGCGGCGGCGCGGACCTGGTTCCGCAAGGACGCTTCAACGTTGTCGGCGACGCAGGCCGCGCGGTTGGCGGCGGTGCTGCCCAACCCCAAGCGCTACAGCGTGGCCCGGCCCGGGCCCTACGTGCAGCGGCGCGCCCGCGCCATTGAACGGCAGATGCGCGCGATCGGTGGCAGCGGCGCATTGCGTCCGGTCAGGGACGCGGAATGAGGGACGAAGCCACCGACCGCCTGACCATCGTGGTCGCCGCCTACAACGAGGCGGAGGCGCTGCCGTTGCTGCACGCGCGCCTGTTGCCGGTGCTGGCGGCGATGGGCGATGTCGATGCCCGCATTCTGTATGTCGATGACGGCAGCAGCGACGCGACCTGGCCGGTGATGCGCCAGCTGGCCGCGGATGATCCGCGCGTCGGGCTGCTGCGGCTGTCGCGCAACTTCGGCAAGGAGGCGGCGCTGACCGCGGGCCTGGACATGGTCGGTGGTGGCGCGGCGATGATCCTGGATGCCGACGCGCAGGATCCGCCGGAGCTGATTCCGCAGTTCGTGGCGAAGTGGCGCGAAGGCTTCGACAACGTCTATGGCCGCCGCAGCGAACGCGCCGGCGAAGGCTGGGCCAAGCGCGCGACGGCTTCGATGTTCTATCGCGTCATCGGCCGGCTTTCGCGCACGCCCGTGCCCGAAGACACCGGCGACTTCCGCCTGCTGTCGCCGCGTGCCTTGGCGGCATTGCGCGAACTGCGCGAGCGCCATCGCTTCATGAAAGGCCTGTTCGGCTGGGTCGGTTTCAACGGCGCCGAGATCGCCTACGAGCGCGAGGCCCGCGTCGCCGGCCGCAGCAAATTCAATTTCTGGAAGCTGTGGAACCTGGCGCTGGAAGGCATCACCAGCTTCTCCACCGCGCCGCTGCGCATCAGCACCTACTGCGGCCTGCTCACCGCGCTGGTCGCGCTGGCCTACGGCATCTACGTCATCGTCAAGGCGCTGCTATACGGCGACCCGGTGGCCGGCTGGCCGAGCATGATGGCGGTGATCCTGTTCCTGGGCGGCGTGCAGCTGATCGCGCTGGGGATGATCGGCGAATACCTGGGCCGGCTCTACGTGGAGGCCAAGCAGCGCCCGCTCTACGTGGTTGCGGACTGGCAACCGGGCGAGGGCCCGGCGTATGCTGGCCGCGGATCCGGAACGAGGAGCGGCCATGCGTCAGGTGCGGCATCTGCTTGAATCGAAACGGCCCGGCGTGGTGACCATCGCGCCCGAGGCCCCGGTGATCGAGGCGCTGAAACTGATGGCCGACCACGGCGTCGGCGCGGTGCTGGTGATGGAGGGCGGCCAGAAGCTGGTCGGCATCCTCTCCGAGCGCGACTACGCGCGGAAGGTGGTGCTGCTCGGCCGCACCTCGGCGACCACGCCGGTCAGCGAGATCATGAGCCACCAGGTGGTCTGCGGGCGGCTGGCCGACAGCGTCGACCAGTGCATGCAGGTGATGACCGACAAACGCATCCGCCACCTGCCGATCCTGGAGCACAAGGAAGTCGTCGGCATCGTCTCGATCGGCGACCTGGTCAAGGCCGTCATCGACGACCAGCAGGTCCAGCTGCGGCATCTGCAGGACTACATCGTCTCCTGAGCGCGTGCCCGGCCGGCCTGCCGGTCACTTCCCGCCGCAGTACTGCCTGCCCTTGGCGTTGCCGAGGTCGGTGGTGGCCACAAGCGCCGCCGCCGGCGCGGTGATCGCGCCGAGCGCCGCCGCCGCCGCCGCGCGCAGGCCCATGCGCTTGTAGTCGGGGCGGATGTTCGGGTGCTTGAAGCTGCCTTCCACATACAGCGGCGAGCGCAGCGAGAGCGGGCTGAAGCGCCGCGTCTTCGGCTTGAGCGTCAGGTCCAGGCGCTCGTTGCGCAGGTCGATGGTGCCGGTGCCGGTGATCACCGTCTCGCTGGTGTCGAAGGCGAGCGCGCGCGGCGTCATCACCCCGTTCTTGACCGCGAAATCGCCGAACGCGCAGCGGATCGGGATCTGCTTGTCGCCGGTCAGCTTGACCTTGAGGATGCCGGCGATGTCGATGGCGGCCAGTTCCATGAGCATCTTGCTGATCCGGCCTTCGCCCATGCCGACGTCGGCATCGCCGCTGGCGTTGCCGCGCATCGCGGCGATGGAATTGCCGGTGGTCGCGATGTGGATGTCGCCGCCGAGCCGCCCGATGGCGGTCTTGCCGAGTTCCGCCTTCGGCATAAGCTTGCCGAGCGTGAGGCCCTTCGCGGCGATGTCGGCGCGGGTGCGGATGGTCTTCTCGCGCGCGTCCATGCGGATGACCGAGCGGATGTTGCCGTCCGCCACGCCGAAGTTGAGCGGGTTGAGCGTCAGCACGCCGGCCTTGAGAGCGAGCTTGGCGTCCATGTCGTCCACCGGCAGGCGCTGGGTGTTGATGCGGGCGGCGCGCAGGCGGACGTTGGCATCCATCGCCCTCAGCTTCTCCAGCTTGAACTCGTCGCGCGGGAACAGCTTGCCGCTGGCTTCCTGGCTGGCCGCCTTGGCCGCAAGTTCGGGATTGGTCTTCTCGCCGCCGCCGGCCTTGGGCGCGCCGCCGATGAAACCGGCGAGATCGTCCAGGTCCAGCCGCTTCGAGCGCAGGTCGGCATCCAGGCGCGGGCGCGGCTTGCCGGTGGTGAAGTGGGCGAAGCCGGCCAGGTCGCTGTCGCCGACCTTGCCGGTGAAGCCGTCGTACTTCCACGTGCTGCTGGCGGGTGAATTGACCACGCGGGTCAGCCGGCCGTTCAGGCTGTAGGGCGGCGTGGGCGGCAGCGCGAGGCCGAGCAGCGGGTACAGGTCGTCGAGGTTCTGGCCGCTGAGCGCCACCTGCAGGTTGAAGTCGCGCATGCGCAGCGGGTCGAGCAGGGTGCCGCGTGCATGGGCGCGGGTCGGGCCGGCCACGGCGCGGACGTCGATGCGGTAGGGTTCGTCGGGGTTGCGCAGGTCCAGCGGCGATTCGCCGCGGCCTTCGAGCGTGAACGGGTTGCCCTTCCAGCGGCCCTTGCCGGCGACCACGATCGGCGGGCCGCTGTCCTTTTCGCCGGCCTTTTCGCTGTCCACCGTGATGTCGATGTCGGTCTTTCCTTTCGCATCGACGAAGCGCAGGCGCCCGCCATCGACCCACAGGCTGCGGAATTCCGGCTGCCTGCCACGGCTGTCTTCCTGATCCTTGAACACCCAGTTGCCCTTGCCGTCCGGGCCGGTTTCCAGCAGCAGGTCGGGTTTCGTGAGGCGCAGTTCGGGGATGCGGAAATCGCGCTTGAAGATCGCCGGCCACAGCGCGAAGGAGAACGTGAGGCGGTCGGTCTTCGCCATCTGCGCTTCCTTCGACCAGGCCGCGTTGCCGAAGCGCAGGCGGTCGGCGCTGACCTGCGTCATCCGGCCCAGGTCGACATCCAGATCCCCATCGATATGGAGTTCGCGGCCGGTTTCCGCCTTGACGAGGTGCTCGATGGGGCGGCGGAACCAGTTCCAGTCCCAGAGCAGCAGGAGCACCACGATGCCCGCCACCAGCACGCCCAGCGCGGTCAGCCACGGGTGGCGACGCGGCCAGATCGGCGTGCGCGCCGGGTCATCGGGCTTGGGGGTGGATTCGGGCGATGCGGCTTGGTTCATCGGGTCGGCACATTCCTTCATGCCGGCCCACCTTCAAGGCGCAAGGGTCAAACAGCGGTGAATGCCGCCGGTTTCCGTTCAGGCAGCGGGCACGACCAGCGCCCAGACCGCGATGAAATGGCAGACCGTGCCGGCGACCACGAAGCCGTGCCAGATCGCGTGCGCGTAGGGCATGCGCTTCTGCATGTAGAAGACGGTGCCGAGCGTGTAGCAGATGCCGCCGGCCAGCAGCCAGCCGAACACCCAGCCCGACAGCGCCGCATAGACCGGCTTGGCCGCGAGCATCACCAGCCAGCCCATCGCGATGTAGATGAGCGTCGAGACCAGCTTGAAGCGGCCGGTGAAGAACAGTTTGAAGACGATGCCGAGCGCGGCCAGCGTCCAGATCGCCGCGAACAGCTGCCAGCCCAGCCGGCCGTGCAGCGCGGTCAGGGTGAACGGGGTGTAGGTACCGGCGATCAGCAGGTAGATCGCGCAGTGGTCGACGATCTTCAGCCGCGCGCGATGTTTCGCATCGACCGCGCGGTGGTAGGCGGTGCTGGCGAGGTAGAGCCCGAGCATCGCCAGCGAGAACACCAGCGCCGACACCCACTGCCAGGTGTCGCCGCGCAGGGAGGCGTAGGCCACCATGACCAGGCCGGAGGCGAAGGCGGCGGCCGCGCCGATGCCATGCGTCCAGACGTTGGCACGTTCTTCGGCGGGTGAATATGCGGATGCGTACGGTGCGCCCATGCCGCGAGCATACACGGCAGGGGCGACGGTCAATCGATCGAAGTGGCGTGCGCGTGCTCGCGGGTGGCCATGAACGTCACGCCGGGCGCGCGTTCCTGCGCCAGCTGCAGGTTGACGCGGGTCGGCGCCAGATACACCAGCTGGCCGGCGGCATCGATGCCCAGGTTCATCGCGTTCTTCTCGCGGAACTCTTCCAGCTTCTTGGCATCGTCGCACTTGATCCAGCGTGCGGTCGCCACCTGCACCGGCTCGAACGCCGCATCCACGCCGTACTCGTCCTTGAGGCGGTAGGCGACGACATCGAACTGCAGCACGCCGACCGCGCCCAGGATCAGGTCGTTCGACATCAGCGGGCGGAAGCTGGGTCGCGCCTTCCTCGCTCAACTGCGCCAGGCCCTTCTGCAGCTGCTTGAGCTTGAGCGGATCCTTCAGCCGCGCGCGGCGGAACAGTTCGGGCGCGAAGTTGGGGATGCCGGTGAAGGCGATGTTCTCGCCCTCGGTGAAGGTGTCGCCGATGGAAAATGGTGCCGTGGTTGTGGATGCCGATGACATCGCCCGGGAACGCGTTCTCGGCGATCTCGCGGTCGCTGGCCATGAAGGTCAGCGCGTTCGCCAGCTTCACTTCCTTGCCGGTGCGCGGCTGGAAGGCCTTCATGCCCGCCGTGAACTTGCCCGAGCAGATGCGCATGAAGGCGACGCGGTCGCGGTGCTGCGGATCCATGTTGGCCTGGATCTTGAAGACGAAGCCGGAGAGCTTGCCTTCGGTCGGCTCGACTTCGCGGCTGGTGGTCTCGCGTGGCTGCGGGCCGGGTGCCTGGTCGACGAAGAAATCCAACAGCGGCTGCACGCCGAAGTTGTTCACCGCCGAGCCGAAGAACACCGGCGCCTGGTCACCGGCCAGGTAGGCCTCGCGGTCGAACGGGTGGGAGGCGCCTTCGACCAGCTCCAGCTCCTCGCGCAGTTCGGCCAGCATCGCGTCACCGATCGCCGCCGCCACGCGCGGATCGTCCAGCGACGGATAGATGGTCGAGTCCTGGCGGGTGTGGTTCTTGCCGGCCTCGTACAGATGCACTTCACCGGTGATCAGGTGCACCACGCCGCGCAGGCGCTTGCCCATGCCGATCGGCCAGGTCACCGGCGCGCACTGGATCTTCAGCACGCTTTCGATCTCGTCCATCAGCTCGATCGGGTTCTTGCCTTCGCGGTCGAGCTTGTTGATGAAGCTCATGATCGGCGTGGTGCGCAGGCGGCAGACTTCCATCAGCTTGATGGTGCGTTCCTCGACGCCCTTGGCCACGTCGATCACCATCAGCGCGCTGTCCACCGCGGTCAGCACGCGGTAGGTGTCCTCGCCGAAGTCGGCGTGGCCCGGCGTGTCGAGCAGGTTGACGATGCGGCCCTCGTACGGGAACTGCATCACCGAGGACGTCACCGAGATGCCGCGCTCCTTTTCCAGCGCCATCCAGTCCGATGTCGCGTGGCGCGCCGCCTTGCGGCCCTTGACCGAGCCGGCCATCTGGATCGCGCCGCCGAACAGCAGCAGCTTTTCGGTCAGCGTGGTCTTGCCGGCATCGGGGTGGGAAATGATGGCGAAGGTGCGGCGGCGCGCAGCTTCCTGGGTGATTTCGGACATGCGGGCTGGGACGCGGGCGCGTCCGGCAAGAGTCGTGGGAAAGCGCGGATTATAGCGGCGAAGGCGCTTCGGCCCGGCGCGGCAGGCGCAGCTCGCCCTCGTCGCTGGCCATCCGGAACGGCACCGATTCCAGCCGCAGCCCGCGGTTGACCTGCACCGCGAAGTGCAGGTGTGGCCCGGTGGACCAGCCGGAATTGCCGCTTCGGGCGATCAGCTGGCCGGCTTCGACCGGATGCCCCGGCGCCACCGACAGGCTGCCGCGCTGCAGGTGGGCGTAGACCGCCATGCTGCCGTCGGCGTGGAGGATGCGGACGAGGTTGGCCTGGTCCAGCTGGCCGGTGGTGTCGGCGAAGCGGCCTTCGGCCTGCATCACCGTGCCGGCGCGGGCGGCGACCACCGGCGTGCCGACCGGCGCGGCGAAGTCGATGGCCTGGCGGTTCTCGGCATCGGCATGGCTGAACGTGCCTTCCGGCAGCTGGCCGACGCGGACCTGCGGCAGCCGCAGCGGGAAGCGGTAGACGACGTCGCCTGCCATCGCGCCGGGCAGGCCGGGCACCGCCCGCAGCTTCAGTTGCAGGGCGGCGCCGGCATCGCGCCGGGCCAGTGGATAGCTTCCGGGCGCGGGCAGGGTCCGTTGCAGGGGTGTGGGCGATGCGCCTTCGACCCGCACCTCGACCGGCCCGGCGATGTCGCTGTCCACCCAGACCTCGCGCGTGCTGCCGGTGCGCGTCACCCGCAGGCGCACGGCGGCGCTGGGGGCTTTGGCGTTTGCGGTCGATGTGGCGGGGGCGCTGGTTTTCGGCGGCCATGACAGCCATTGCGCCTCGGCGCGCGGGGCGATGAGGGCCGCGACGAACAACAGCGGCAGGGCGATGGGGGAAGCGCGCATCGCCCGATTATCCGCATTGCGCACCCTACGCGACCGCATCGAAAAATCCATCGCTCAATGCGCATGAAGCGATTGACAAACCGGAAGGCGGCGGGCAAGCTGCGGCCATCCATCGAGATCGGCTGAGGGAAAGGCCCTTTGAAGCCGAGGCAACCTGGACATCCGTCCAAGGTGCCAATTCCTGCGGGGGCGCATGCCCGCCGCGCAGATGGTTGAGCACGCGCATCGAGCGTCGCCCGACAGATGCGCACCGACGGGAACTCGAGGCTTCAAGGAGTTCCGCATGAGTCTGGTCGCCGCGCTGCAGGTTTCCCCTCCTCCCGCTTCGCCGTGTACGTATGCGGTCGCGTCGCCCGTCGAAACCCCGGTCGACGTGGCCGAGCGCGGCGAGCACGCGTGCACGCTGGCGCTCCGCCATGCAGGGCGGCGGCCGGTGCGTGTCCGCTGGGAACTGTGCGGGCCGGCCGACGCGCCCTTGCTGGTCGTGGCCGGTGGCATTTCCGCGCACCGCCACGTCATCGCCCACGACCGCGATGGCGCGGCGGGCTGGTGGCAGGCGCAGGCGGGCCTGCTGCGCCGGTTCCGCGTGCTGGCGATCGACTGGCTGGGCGATGGCGACGGGCTCGACGTGCCGCTGGACAGCGCCGACCAGGCCGATGCGATTGCCGTCGTGCTCGACGCGCTGCAGCTGCCGGAGCTGCATGCCTTCGTCGGCGCGTCGTATGGCGCGATGGTCGGGTTGCAGTTCGCCGCGAAGTATCCGCAGCGCCTCGCCTCGCTGGTGGCGATCAGCGGTGCGCATCGTGCCCACCCGTGGTCGAGCGCGCTGCGTTCGGTGCAGCGCAAGATCGTGGCACTGGGCGCGGCCAATGACGATCCCGGCGGCCTGGCGCTGGCACGCCAGCTGGCGATGCTCTCCTACCGCACGCCCAAGGAATTCGCCGAGCGCTTCGCCGCGCCGGTGGAAGTGCGCGACGACCGCGCCGAATGTCCCGCCGAACCCTATCTGGAAGCCTGCGGCCAGCGCGCGCTGACGCGCTTCGATGCCGTGGCCTACCGCCGCCTCTCCGAATCCATCGACCTGCACCGGGTCGAGCCCGAAGCAGTGCGCGTGCCGCTGTCGGTCGTCGCCATCGACAGCGACCTGCTGGTCCCGCGCGAGGACCTGGCCGAACTCGCCGTGCGCGCCCCCGACGCCTGGCTTCAGGTCATCGCCAGCCGCTACGGCCACGACGCCTTCCTGAAAGAAACCGCGGCCATCGCCGCCGCCCTCCACGCTGCCCTGGATGCCTGACATGAGCCTTGAAACCAATATCGCCACCCGCGCCGTGCGTGCCGGCATCGACAGCGACACCGCCTTCGGTGCGGTCACCCCGCCGCTGGTGCTGTCCTCCAACTTCAGCTTTGCCGGCTTCAACGAGAAGCGCCGTTACGACTACACCCGCAGCGGCAACCCGACCCGCGACCTGCTGGGCGATGCGCTGGCGGAACTGGAAGGCGGCGCCGGTGGCGTCATCACCGCGACCGGCATGGCCGCGATCACGCTGGCGCTGAACGCGCTGCTGGAACCGGGCGACCTGCTGGTGGTCCCGCACGATGCCTACGGCGGCAGCTGGCGGCTGTTCAACGCGCTGGCGAAGAAGGGCGCGTTCGAACTGGCCACGCTCGATTTCGGTGACGAGTCGGCGCGTGCGGACGTGTTCGCGCGCGGACCGAAGCTGGTCTGGATCGAGACGCCCTCCAACCCGCTGCTGCGCATCACCGACCTTGAGCAGGTGGTGGGCGAGGCGAAGGCGGCGGGTGCCCGGGTGCTGGTCGACAACACCTTCCTCTCGCCGCTGTGGCAGCGCCCGCTGGCTTTCGGCGCCGACGCGGTGCTGCACTCCACCACCAAGTACATCAACGGCCACAGCGACGTGGTCGGCGGTGCGCTGGTCGCGCACGACGCCGCGCTGCACGAACAGTTCACCTGGTGGGCCAATGCGCTCGGCATCACCGGCGCGCCGTTCGACAGCTTCCTGACCCTGCGCGGCCTGCGCACGCTCGGCGCGCGCCTGCGCGTCCACGAGGAGAACACCCACGCCATCGCCGAACTGCTGGAAGGCCATCCCGCAGTGCGCGCGCTCTACTGGCCGGGCCTGAAGTCGCATCCCGGGCATGAGGTCGCGGCGCGCCAGCAGCAGGGCTTCGGCGCGATGCTCTCGTTCGAGCTGGAGGATGAAGCGGCGGTGCGCGCCTTCGTCGATGGCCTGCATTGCTTCACGCTGGCCGAATCGCTGGGCGGCGTGGAAAGCCTCATCGCCCACCCCGCCACCATGACCCACGCCGCGATGACGCCGGAAGCTCGCGCCCATGCCGGCATCCGCGACGGCCTGCTGCGGCTGTCGGTGGGCATCGAGCATGTCGATGATCTGATCGCCGACCTGCGCGCGGCGCTGGCCCGCGTGGCGCGCTGTCGTACCCGGGCGCTGGCCGCATGAAACGCGAAGCACGCGTGGTGTTGCTCGGCACCGGCACGGTCGGGGCGGCCTTCGTCGCCCGCCATGCGCGGCTGCGTGCGGCGGGAGTGGCGGTGCCGGGCATCCGCGCCATCGCCAACAGCCGGGGCTGGTGCGAGTGCAGCCAAGCCTCGCCGGAAGCGGTGTCGAAGGTGCTGCACGGCTCCCCCGCCGCGCGCGATGCGGCGTGGTTGGCCAAGGCGCATTTCGATGCCGGCGACATCGTGGTCGATGCCAGCGCCAGCGATCTGCTGGCCGCGCGTCATGCCGAATGGCTGGCGCAGGGCGTGCACGTGGTCACCGCCTGCAAGCTGGGGCAGGGCACTTCGCTCGCGCGTTGGCAGGCGATCCGCGCGGCGGCTGGCGCGGGTGCCGCCGGCTATGGCGACAGCGCGACCGTCGGCGCCGGCCTGCCGCTGCTGCGCTCGCTGCGCGAACTGCGTGCCGGTGGCGACCGCATCCACGCGATCGCCGGCGTGCTGTCGGGCTCGATGGACTGGCTGTTCAACCATTACGACGGCAAGCGGCCGTTCTCCGGCTTCGTGCGCGAGGCGCGGGATGCCGGCTACACCGAGCCCGATCCGCGCGACGACCTGTCCGGCGAGGACGTGCGCCGCAAGCTGCTGATCCTGGCGCGCGCGTCCGGCATCGAACTGGATGCGGAGGCCGTGCAGGTCGATTCGCTGGTGCCCGAGGCGCTGGTCCATCTGCCCGCGCGCCAGCTGCATGCCGCCTTGCCCGCGCTCGACGAGCCCCTGCGCCAGCGCTACGCCGAGGCCTACCGCAACAACGAGGTGCTGAAGTTCATCGCCCGCTGCGAAGGGGGCGTGGCCCGGGTCGGGCTGGAAGCGCTGCCGGCCGATCATCCGCTCGCCGCCGGGGCCGGCACCGACAACCGCGTCGCGATCTGGACCGACCGCTATCGCGAACAGCCGCTGGTCATCCAGGGCCCGGGTGCGGGTGCGGAAGTGACGGCAGCGGCCTTGCTCGATGACGTGCTGCGCTTCGCCGCGTTGCCGCGTCCGGCGGCGCTGGCCAGCGTGCCGAGGCAGGCGGCGGCCTGAGCCCGCCTGCGAGGCGTGATGGCGTGCCAGCCGCCCGCGCTATCATCGCCCCATGTTCGATGAGGTATTGAAGCGCTGGCATCTGGATGCCGATGGCGCCGTCTTCCACACGCCCGGCAGCGACCTGTTGCCGGTGCGCACCGCCGATGGCCGGCCCGCGATGCTCAAGCGTGCCCGAGCACCGGAGGAACGCGCCGGACTGGCGTTGATGGTCTGGTGGGCGGGCGATGGCGCCGCGCCGGTGCTCGCCCATGACGATGATGTGTCGCTGATGATGCGGGCCACCGGCCCCTGCGATCTGCTGGCGATGAGCATCGACACCGCGACCGGCGACGATGCCGCCACCGACGCGCTCTGCGATGTGCTGGCCCGCCTGCATGCACCGCGTGCCGCGCCCGCGCCGCCGCTGGCGCCGCTGGCTGATTGGTTCCGCGGCCTGCATCGCGAAGCCGCGCAGCGGGGCGGCATCTATGAAGAATGTGCGCGGCTGACCGATGCGTTGCTGGCCTCGCCGCAGGAGGTCATCCCGCTGCACGGCGACTGCCATCACCACAACGTGCTGGATTTCGGCGACGGCGGCTGGCGGGCCATCGACCCGAAGGACCGCATCGGCGAACGCGGCTTCGACCACGCGCAGATCCTCTGCAATCCGGACCTGCCGCATGCGGCCAATCCCGCGCGATTCCGCCGGCAGCTGGCGCGGGTGTCGGCACGCGCCGGCTTCGACCCGATGCGCCTCGCGCGATGGACGGCGGCACGCGCCGCGCTGTCGGCGGCCTGGTTCCTGGAGGATGGCGAGGAAGACAACGCCGCCCGCGACATCGCCACCGCCCGCACCGCGCTCGACTGGCTGCGTGGCTGACACGTCCGCATCACGCGGAACGAAGCGACATCAACACTCGATGACGTTCACCGCCAGCCCGCCGCGGCTGGTTTCCTTGTACTTGTCCTGCATGTCGCGGCCGGTGTCGCGCATGGTTTTGATGACCTTGTCGAGCGACACCTTGTGCTTGCCGTCGCCGCGCATCGCCATGCGCGCGGCGTTGATCGCCTTCACCGAACCCATCGCGTTGCGCTCGATGCAGGGGATCTGCACCAGCCCGCCGATCGGGTCGCAGGTCAGGCCCAGGTTGTGCTCCATGCCGATCTCGGCCGCGTTCTCAATCTGCCGCGGCGTGCCGCCGAGCGCGGCGGTGAGTCCCGCCGCCGCCATCGAGCAGGCCACGCCCACCTCGCCCTGGCAGCCGACTTCCGCGCCGCTGATCGACGCGTTCTCCTTGTAGAGGATGCCGACCGCGGCGGCGGTCAACAGGTAGTCGAAGATGCCCTGCTCGTTGGCGCCGGGGATGAAGCGCTCGTAGTAGTGGCCGACCGCCGGGATGATGCCGGCCGCGCCATTGGTCGGCGCGGTGACCACGCGGCCGCCGGCGGCGTTCTCCTCGTTCACGGCCAGCGCGTACAGGTTGACCCAGTCGAGCACGGTCAGCGGGTCGCGCATCGCCGCCTCGGGCCGCGAGGACAGTTCGCCGAACAGCGTCGGCGCGCGCCGCGAGACATGCAGGCCGCCGGGCAGGGTGCCGGCTTCGCGGATGCCGCGTGCCACGCAACTGCTCATCGCCGACCAGATCTCGCGCAGGCCGTCGCGGATTTCCTCGTCGCTGCGCCAGGCGCGTTCGTTTTCCAGCATCAGCTGGGCGATGGTCAGGCCGGTCGCCTCGCAGCGCGCCAGCAGTTCATCGCCGCTGTTGAACGGATGCGCCACCGGCGTGGTGTCGGCGACGATGCGGTCTTCCGCCGCTTCATCCTGATTGACCACGAAGCCGCCACCGACCGAGTAGTAATCGCGCGTGGCCAGTTCGTTGCCGTCCGCGTCGAAGGCGGCGAAGCGCATGCCATTGGTGTGGAAGGGCAGCTTCTGCCGCTTGTTCATGATGAGGTCGGTCTTCTCGTTGAAGGCGATCTCGTGGCTGCCGTGCAGGCGGATCTTCTTCTCGCCGCGGATACGCTCCAGCGCGGCGGGGATGACATCGGGGTCGATCTGGTTCGGCCAGTGGCCTTCCAGACCCATCATCACCGCCTTGTCGGTGCCGTGGCCGCGCCCGGTCAGTGCCAGCGAGCCGAACACTTCGGCGCGGATCCGCGCGACTTCGTCCAGCCGGCCGGCTTCCTGCAGATGGTGTTCGACGAAACGCGCGGCGGCGCGCATCGGTCCGACCGTGTGCGAGGAGCTCGGACCGATGCCGATCTTGTAGAGGTCGAAGATGCTGACGGCCATGCGCGGCTTCCGTGGGCGGATCGGTGGATCGCTATTCTAGGCGCCCGCCCGAACCGCGACGGACGCCGCCGCATGGCCCTGATCCTCTACCAGCGCGACAACTGCCATCTCTGCGACGCGGCGCTGAGCGTCCTGGCCGAAGCGCGCGCGCCGGAATTCGAGAGCGTCTTCATCGACGACCACCCCACGCTGGAAGCGGTCTACGGCACGCGCGTGCCGGTACTGCGCGACGACGCGCGCGGCATCGAACTGGGCTGGCCGTTCGATGCCGCGGCCGTGCGCGATTTCGTCGGTTGAATCAGGCGTCGCGCCGCGGTTCGCGCAGCCAGCCCCTGGGCAGCATGCGGGCCAGCGTGGCGTCGCGCTGGAAGACGTGGTGGTAGAGCGCCGCACCGGCATGGCCCACCGCCACCAGCACCAGCAGCCAGAACAGCTGCTCGTGGCGTTCCTCGAACATCTCGTGCAGGTCGTGGTTCTCGCCGACGATCCGCGGCAGGTCGAACAGGCCGAACCAGCTGGCATCGCGCCCACCGTAGGCGGTCAGCAGCCAGCCGGTGATCGGCACCGCGAACAGCAGCGCGTACAGCAGCAAGTGGCCGAACTTGGCCAGCGTGTGTTGAATCGGGGTGACGCCGGGCGCGGGCGCGGGTCGGCCGCCGAACAGGTTCCACAGCAGCCGCGCGATGGCGAGCAGCAGGATGGTGATGCCGATCGACTTGTGCAGCCCGACCAGCGTGCCGCGCATCTCGCGGCCGAAGTCGCCCATGGTCAGGCCGAGGATGCCCTGGCCGACCAGCAGCAGCACGATCAGCCAGTGGAAGGTCTTGCTCAGGCCGCCCCAGGTGGAGGCAGTGTTGCGCAGGTTCATGGCGGATCTCGATGGGTGATGGGGATGCTTATGCCCCAGCATCGCGGGCTTGCGCAAGTAGGCTGGCCACGCCAGCATCGGCGGCGGAGGGCTGTCCCGATGATGCGAAGGATCGCAACCTGCCTGCTCGCGCTGGCAGGCGCCTGCACGATGGCCGCGCCGCAAGCGCAGGTGCCGGAGAACCCGCGCTTCCGCCTGCTGGGTTCGCGCCATGGCCTGCCGACCACGGTGGTCAACGCGCTGGAGCGCGACCGGCTCGGCTTCGTCTGGGTCGCCACCAGCGACGGGCTCGCCCGCTACGACGGCCACGGCTTCCGCGTCTGGCGGCATGACGCGGCCGATCCGCGTTCGATCTCCGGCAACACCGTGCAGGCGATCCACGTCGACGCGCGGGATCGCGTGTGGACCTCCAGCGAATTCGGCGGCATCGACATGCTCGACGCCGCGCGCGCAGGGTTCCGCCACTGGCGCAGCGCCGATTACCCGCAACTCCGCACTGACGACATCTTCGCCTTCGCCAGCCAGGGCGACCGGCTGTGGATCGGCACCGGGGGCGGCGGGATGTACGGGATGGATCTCGCGGGCAAGCCTTCGGATTGGGTGCCTACGCCCGTGCCGGGGGTTTTACCGTCGGACGTCGTCATGGACATCGCCATCGAAAAGGACGGCCGCGTATGTGTCGCCACCACGGGGGGGCTGGCGGTGCTGGAGTCGGGCCGGCTGCGCGGCGAACCGCTCCCGGGCGCCGTGCCGATGCCCATGGTCTACGAACTGTGGGTGGACGGCGCAAGCCTGTGGGCGGGGACATCGGCGGGCATTTTCCGGCGCGAGGCCGCGGGGCGCTGGCGGCGCCTCCCCTATGCCGACATGTTCGAACGGCCGAATGCAGCGACAAGCTTCGCGCGGGATCTCGACGGGTCGATGTGGATCGGCAGCCAGCGCGGCCTGTGGCGCGTCACCGGCGACAGCGCCAGGCCATACCCGGTCAAGTCCGAGTCGGCGTGGCCGCGCGAGGGCATCGACGCGATGATGGGCGAGCCCGAAGGCGGCCTGTGGGTGGCCGCGTCCGGCGTTGGCGTGGGCCATCTGCCGTCCGACTGGCGGTCGCTGGCCGTCATCCGGCGCGACGGCGAATCCCAAGGGGCGCACCATTACGGCGTGGTGGCCAGCGCGCGCGCCGGCGGCATCTGGCTGGGTGGCGCGCAGGGCCACATCGAACGCGTGGATGCGCAGGGCGTGGCCGAAGTGGTCGACGCGGACGTGCGTCGCCGGCTGCCGGAACGCATGCCGTTCTTCATGACCGAAGATGCCCACGGCCAGCTGTGGCTGGGCTATGGACGCGACGGGCTCTGGCGGCTGGGCCGCGACGGCCGGCTCGACAGCTGGCGGCGCGTCACGGACAGGCACGCTCCGCCGGCGGAGAGTTACGACCACATCGCCCCGACCCGTGACGGAAAGGTGTGGCTTGCGCTTTCCGGCAAGGGGCTGGAGCTGCGTGACGCGGTCACCGGCCGACTGCTGCGCCAGTTCCCGCTGGCGGGTGATGACGTGGGCGATGGCGAGATCCTCGACATGCGCATGGGGCCGGATGAGCGGCTGTGGGTGGCCGGCAGCTTCGGGCTGGGGTGGCTTGACGAGACGTCCGGCCGCCTGGTCATGCCATCGGGCTTGCGCGGCCGCCGGGTGCATGTCTTCGATTTCATCGATGGCGATGCGCTCTGGCTGCATGCGGCGGACGGATTGTCCCGCCATGTCCGCGGCAAGGACGAGTGGCGCAGAACCGACGGCCTGCCGGCGGGACGGGAACTGCCTTCCCTGAAACCGGGCAGCCTGCGCGTGGATGCGCGCGGGCGCGTCTGGCTCAGCAGCCAGCGCGGCCTGCTTCGATGGGATCCGCGGACCGCCCACATGGCGCGGTTCGGCGTCGATCAGGGCTTCGACAGCCAGGAGTTCGTGGATGGCGGCATGACCGTGGATGACCGGGGCATGCTGGCCGCCGTGGCGTACGACGGCAGCGTGGTGCTTGTCGACACCCGCTTCCCCGATCCGCCCGCGCGCGTCCCCACGCTCCGCATCGATCGCGTCGATGTCCGCCGCAACGGCGAGTGGGCCGCGCAGCCGCTGGCCGGCGCGCTGGAGTTCGGTCCCGATGAGCGCGAGTTCCGCCTCACCGGCAACCTGCTGGCCTTCGACGATCCCACCGGCACGCGCTACTGGAGCCGGCTGGAAGGCTTCGACAGCGGCTGGATGGACCAGGGCGCGCAGGGCGAACGCGTGTTCACCGGCCTCGCGCCTGGGCGCTACCGCTTGCGCATGCGCGCGATGGACGCCGCCGGCAATGCCGCGCGCGAACAGCAGCTGGAATTCCGCGTGCAGCCGCCATGGTGGCGCACCTGGACAGCGCTGTGGATCTACAGCGTCGTCGTACTCGGGCTGCTGGCCTGGGCCGCGCTCGACTATCGCCGCCGTCTGGCCCGCGCCCACGCGCTGGCGCTGGCCGAGCAGAAACGCACGCTCGCCGAGCAGGCGTCGGAGGCCAAGACGCGCTTCCTCGCCACCCTCGGCCACGAGATCCGCACGCCGATGACCGGGGTATTGGGGATGGCGGAGCTCCTGCAGTCCACGCCGCTCGATGCCGGCCAGCGCGGTCAGGTCGATGCCATCCTGCGTGCCGGCGGCCACCTGCTGCGGCTGCTCAATGATGCGCTGGACCTGGCGCGCATCGAGGCCGAAAAACTGGTGCTGGCCGATGACGCCTTCGACCTGCACGCGCTCATCGAGGAAGCCGAGGCCCTGATGAAGCCGCTGGCCGCACGCAAGGGGCTGCGCTTCGTGCTTGCGTTGCCGGCCACGGTGCCGCGCGTGTTCATCGGCGACCGCACCCGCATCGGGCAGATCCTGTTCAACCTGCTCGGCAACGCGATCAAGTTCACCGAGTGCGGCGAAGTGGGCTTGGCGGTGGATGTGGAACCGCGGGGCGGCCTGCGCTTCGTCATCCACGACACCGGGCCCGGTCTCAGCGACGCGCAGCGGCAGCGCCTGTTCCGGCGCTTCGAGCAGGCCGAGGGCGCGCGGACCAGCGCCCGTTACGGCGGCAGCGGGCTGGGGCTGGCGATCAGCCAGGAACTGGCGGCGGCGATGGGGGGCCGCATCGACATCGACAGCACGCCGGGCTGTGGCGCGCGTTTCAGCGTGATGTTGCCGCTGCCCGTGGCGCTGGTCGCGGCTGCCGCCTCAAACGCGATATCGCCCGATGTGCCGGACTCGATGCAGCTGCTGCTGGTGGAAGACGACGAGACCGTCGCCGAAGTCGTCACCAGCCTGCTGCGCGGGTTGGGCCATGCGGTGCGCCACGTTCCGCACGGGCTGGCGGCGCTGGCCGAAGCGGCTTCGTCGCGCTTCGATGCGGCGCTGCTGGATCTCGACCTGCCGGGCATCGACGGCTTCGTGCTGGCCCGCCAACTGCGGATCAACGGCTTTGCCGGCCCGCTGCTCGCGGTCACCGCGCGCGCCGATACGGAAGCCGAGTCGCGCGCCCGCGAGGTCGGTTTCGATGCCTTCGTGCGCAAGCCGGTCAGCGCGGTGATCCTGTCCGAAGGCCTGCGCGAGGCGGCGCAGGCCCGGGCCCGCGCGAAGGCGGGCTAGGCGCGCACATCAGCGCCGGCTGTAGGCGTGGACTTCTTCCACCAGCACGGCGACGTGTTCCGGGTCCATGTCCGGCGACATGCCGTGGCCCAGGTTGAAGACGTGGCCGTCGCGCGAGCCGCCGTTGCCGTGCATGTAGCTGTCCAGCACTTCGCGGACCTGGGTGCGGATCGCGTCCGGGCTGGCGTAGAGCGTGGCCGGGTCCAGGTTGCCCTGCAGCGCCACCTTGCCCTTGCTGCGCCAGGCGGCGTCTTCCAGCGACACCGTCCAGTCCACGCCCAGCGCTTCGGCGCCACAGGCGGCGAGCTGGTCGATGTAGGGGCCGTTGCCCTTGCCGAACAGGATCAGCGGCGTGCGTTCGGCGCCTTCGCCGCGCTTGAGCTCGCTGGCGATGCGCTGCAGGTACTTGAGCGAGAACTCGCGGTACAGCGCCGGCGACAGCACGCCGCCCCAGGTGTCGAACACCTGCAGGGCCTGCGCGCCGGCCGCGCGCTGCGCGCCGAGGTAGGCGATGACCGCATCGGTCACCACCGACAGCAGCTGGTGCAGCAACGCCGGTTCGCTGTAGGCCATCGCCTTGATGCGGCCGAAGTCCTTGCTGCCGCCGCCTTCGATCATGTAGCAGGCCAGCGTCCACGGGCTGCCGGAAAAGCCGATCAGCGGCACCGCGTCGTCCAGCTCGCGGCGGATGGTGCGCACCGCATCCATCACGTAGCGCAGCTCGGTTTCCATGTCCGGCACCGCGAGCTTGGCGACGGCGGCGGCATCGCGCACCGGGCGTTCGAACTTGGGGCCTTCGCCTTCGACGAAATACAGCCCCAGGCCCATCGCGTCCGGCACGGTGAGGATGTCGGAGAACAGGATCGCGGCGTCCAGCGGGAAGCGGCGCAACGGCTGCAGCGTCACTTCGCAGGCGATCTCCGGGTTCTTGGCCATGGCCAGGAAGCTGCCCGCCTCTTTGCGGGTGGCGCGGTATTCCGGCAGGTAGCGCCCGGCCTGGCGCATCAGCCAGACCGGCGTGCAGTCCACGGGTTCGCGGCGCAGCGCGCGCAGGAAGCGGTCGTTCTTGGGAGTCATGTCGTGTCCGTCAGCGTGGGGTGTCCGCGCCCTGCGCGAACATCAGTTGGAAGCCTTTCTTCAGTTGCGCGTCGCGCGCCTTTTCCAGCGCGGCGAGGGCGCTGGGCTGGTCGGCGTACTGTTCGCGGCGAAGCGTGCTGCGGCTGCCGGTCTGCCCGGTTTCGCGCAGCAGTACCCAGCCGCCGAACAGGTCGGCCTGCAGGGTGAGTTGGACGAAGCGGGGCGCCTCGCGGCCATCGGGCCGTTGTTGCAGCAGCAGTCGCATCGGCAAATTGTAGCGTTTGGGCCGATGCCGACGGCCCGCGCGGGCTCAGCCCAGCACGGCGCGGATGTCCGCCGCGGCCACCCCGGCGACGATCCGCGCCCGCCCGATGCCGTCCCACAGCACCAGCCGCAGGCCGCGGGCATCGGCCTTCTTGTCCAGCTGCATGCGCGCGAGCAGGGCGTCGGCGTCGAGCCCGGCGGGTAGGGCGACCGGCAGGCCGAAGCGTTCGAGCAATCTGGAAAGCCGCATCGCATCCACCTCGGCGGCCAGTCCGAGCCGCGCCGACAACCGCGCCGCCAGCACCATCCCCACCGCGACCGCCTCGCCATGCACCAGCCCGCCGAAACCCTGTTCGGCTTCGATGGCGTGGCCGAAGGTGTGGCCGAAGTTCAGCAGCGCGCGTTCGCCATGCTCGAAGGGATCGCGTTCAACCACCGCCGCCTTGTGCCGGCAGCTGGCGGCGATGGCGTAGGCGATGGCGGCATCGTCGAGCGCCAGCAGCGCGTCGGCATTCGCCTCCAGCCAGTCGAGGAAGGCGGCGTCGAAGATCGCGCCGTACTTCACCACTTCGGCCAGCCCCGCCCGCAGTTCGCGCGGCGGCAGGGTGGCGAGCGTGGCGGTGTCGATCAGCACCGCGCGCGGCGGGTGGAAGGCGCCGACCAGGTTCTTGCCGGCCGGAATGTCCACCGCGGTCTTGCCGCCGACCGAGGAATCGACCATCGCCAGCAACGAAGTGGGCAGCTGCACGCAGTCGATGCCGCGCATCCAGCAGGCCGCGGCGAATCCGGCCAGGTCGCCGACCACGCCGCCGCCGAGCGCGTACACGCAGGCGTCGCGGGTGGCACCGTGCGTGGCCAGGGCGTCGATGACGCCGCTGAAGTTCGCCAGCGTCTTCGATGCTTCGCCGGCTTCGATGACGTGGGTGGCGATGCGGGCTCCGGGGCGGGCATCGCGCAGGGTGGCGGCCAGCGCTTCGGCGTAATGCGGGGCCACGTGGGCATCGCTCACGATCAACGCGTGGCGGCCGCGCCAGCGTCCGGTCAGGCGGGCGCCATCGCCCAGCAGTCCCGCGCCGATGTCGATGCGGTAGGGCGCGCCGCCGTCGACATCGACCACCACCGTGGCAGTCATGCGGCTTCCCCGCGCCAGGCTTCGCGGATGCGCGGCAGCAGCACGCGGCAGGCCTGCTCCGGCGTGCAGCCGTCGGTGGACAGGCGCAGGTCGGCGACTTCGGCATAGAACGGCGCGCGTTCGGCGGCCATCGCGGTCAGCACGGCCTCGCGGTCGGGGCGTTGCAGCAACGGTCGGGTGCGGTCGCGCGAGAGCCGGCGCAGCTGCTCGTCCACGCCGACATCCAGATGCACCACCCAGGCTTCGCGGGCGAGCAGGGCACGGTTGGCCGGTGCCAGCACCACGCCGCCGCCGGTGGCGATCAACTGGTCGTGGCCGGACAGCAGCTCGGCGAGCAGGGCGGATTCGCGCCGCCGGAAACCGGCCTCGCCCTCGCAGGCAAAGATGTCGGCCACGCTCGCGCCGGTGCGGGCTTCCAGCACGCGGTCGGCATCGACGAATTCCAGCGCCAGCGCGTGGGCGAGGCGCTTGCCGATCGACGATTTGCCGGCGCCCATCGGCCCGACCAGCACCAGGTTGGCGGCGGTTTTCATGGCCCGCATCGTACCGGGATTTAACAACCCGCCTGCCATGGTGCAGGTGGCAATCCGCCATGCAGACACAGGAGCACACCATGACTGTCGCCAAGGTCATCGAAGTCAATGCCGCATCGCCCACCAGCATGGAAGACGCGGTCAAGCGCGGGCTGTCCAAGACCGCCGAAACGGTGAAGGGCATCCAGGGCGCGTGGGTCAACGAGATCAAGGTCGTCACCAATGGCGACGGCAGCGTCAGGGAATGGCGCGTCAACCTCAAGATCACCTTCCTGGTCGAGTAGTCGCGGGGCGTCGTGGCGGGCGACAATGCCGGCATGGATACCGACCCGTTGCTGCAGGAAGCTCTCGCCCATTTCGCCCGCTGGTTCGAACAGGCGAAGGGCTGCGAGGCCGACGCCACCGGCATGACGCTGGCCACCGCCGACGCGCGTGGCCGGCCCGCTGCCCGCATCGTGTTGTTGAAGGAGGTCGATGCGCGCGGCTTCGTGTTCTACAGCCATACCGACGGCCGCAAGGGCGCGGAACTGGCCGCCAACCCGAACGCCGCGCTGCTGTTCTGGTGGCCGCACGTCGGCGAGGCGGGCGTGGAAGTGCGCATCGAAGGCAGTGTCGAAGCGGTGGGCGATGACGAAGCCGATGCCTATTTCGCCAGCCGGCCGCGCCTGAGCCAGATCGGCGCGTGGGCGTCCGAGCAGTCGCGCACGCTGGATGCGCGCGAGACCTTCGAGCACCGCATCGAATCCTTCGAGCGCGAGTTCGAAGGCCAACCGGTGCCGCGCCCGAACGACTGGTCCGGCACCCGCGTGGTGCCGCGCGCCATCGAGTTCTGGCAGGGCGCCAAATTCCGCCTGCACGAACGCTGGCTCTACGAGCGCGACGAGGCCGGCGGCTGGGCCAAGCGCATGCTCTATCCCTGATGCGGCTGGCGCCGGTCTATCGCGTCACCGTGTTCGTGCCGCCTGCGCATGTCGATGCGCTGCTGGCCAGCATCGCGGCGGTCGATGACCTGGCGATGGGCGGCTACAGCGAGGCGATGTGGATCTCGCCCGGCGTCACCGAGCAGTTCCGCCCCGGCATCGACGCCCATCCCACGCTCGGCACGCGTGGTGAACTCAGCCGCGCCGACAGCGTGCGCATCGAATTCGCCCTGCCGCGCGACCCGGCCCGGCTGGAACGCCTGCTGCGCGACGGCATCCACGCCCACCACCCGTGGGAAGTGCCGGCGGTGTTCGTGGACGAGTCGATGTTCCCGCTGCCGGATGCCGCGCCGTGAGTGGCCCGCGCCGCATCGTCTGCCTGACCGAGGAGCCGACCGAAACGCTCTACGCGCTCGGCGAGCAGGACCGCATCGTCGGCATTTCCGGTTTCACCGTGCGGCCGGCGCGGGCACGCAAGGAGAAGCCGAAGGTCAGCGCCTTCACTTCGGCCAAGATCGACGAGATCCTCAAGCTGCAGCCGGATTTCGTGGTCGGCTTTTCCGATATCCAGGCCGATATCGCCGCCGAACTGGTGCGGCGCGGGGTGGAGGTGTGGATCGCCAACCATCGCGGCGTCGGCGAGATCATCGACTACGTGCGCCGGCTCGGTGCGCTGGTCGGCGTCGCCGGCAAGGCCGATGCATTCGCCGATGAACTGCAGCGCGGGCTGGACGCCATCGCCGCCGCATCCGCGCGGTTGCCGGCGCGGCCCAGGGTGTATTTCGAAGAGTGGGACGAGCCGCCGATCACCGGCATCCGCTGGGTGAGCGAGTTGATCGCCATCGCCGGTGGCGACGACATCTTCCCCGATCGCGCCGCCGAGCCGCTGGCGAAGGGCCGGATCCTCGAAGATTCAAGCGAAGTCATCCGCCGTGCGCCCGACATCATCATCGGCAGCTGGTGCGGCAAGAAGTTCCGGCCCGACAAGGTGGCCGCGCGGCCCGGCTGGGAAGCGATCCCGGCGGTGCGTGACGGCGAGCTGCATGAGGTCAAATCCCCGCTGATCCTGCAGCCCGGCCCCGCCGCGTTGACCGATGGCGTGCGTGAACTGGCACGCATCATCCACGCATGGTCGGCGCGCCAGGCTCAGGCCCGGGTGTCGAAGGCGGGCGAGTAGGCGATGTCGCCCGTCGGCATTTCGCCGGCGAAAACAAGTGACTGGAAGTATTCGGCGGGCACGCCGGGCAGGCGCAGCCGCGCATCCGGCTGGAAGCCGAAGCGGGCGTAGTAGGCCGGGTCGCCCAGCACCACGCAGCCGCCGGCGTTGTTGTTGCGAAGCTGGTTGAGTACGGCTTCGACCAGCCGCACGCCGATTCCCGAACGCTGGCGGTCCGGCAGCACCGACACCGGCCCCAGCCCGAACCAGCCCAGATCGTGGCCATCGACCGTGACCGGCGAGGCGGCGGCATGCCCGACGATGCGGCCATCGAGCAGCGCCACCTTCGATACGGTCAATTCGCCGCGTCCGCGCAGCGCAGCGACGATCAATGCCTCGGTGCCGCTGCGGTGTTCGGCGTGGCGGAAGGCGGCTTCGGTGACGGCGGCGATGGTGTCCGCATCGCCCGGCGCCTCGTCGCGCAGGACGATGGCCGATGCGGGCGCGATCACAGCGCCGGCAGGTCGCGGCTGAAGCGCATCTGCGCGGTCGAGCCGCCGCGCGCCGCGTCGATCTCGATGCGCAGCGTCGTCGGCGCCTTCGCCTGCACGCTGCCGACGAGGTCGGTCAGGCCATTGACGGTGATCGGCTTCAACGCGACCGGCGCCGGCGCGTCGGTCATGCCGCCGGCGCGGGCGTCCAGCTTGACCGCATCGGCCGGCACGGCATTGCCTTCGGCATCGCGCAGGGTGATCAGCAGCAGCCAGCGGTCGTCGGCCTGCAGGATGCCGTACTGCCGCGCCATCGCGGCGCCGAGCGTGGCGGTGTTGACCAGCCGCGCTTCCAGGGTGATGCCGTCCAGCGTGGCGGTCGCCGCGTTGCCCGGCGCGGATTCGGTGGGCGCCACGGCCGGCACCGGCGCGGGCGCGCGGTTGCAGCCGGCCAGCGGCAGCGCGAGCGACAACAGGGCGGCGATTGCGAAGGGGCGAAGCGTCATCGTCATGCCTCGTCGTTGGCGGCGGAGAGTTCGACGCCGCGCACGCGGGCGGCCTGCACGGCGCGGGCGACGATGTCGCGGAAGCCGTCGCGTTCGAAACTTTCGATGGCCGCCTGCGTGGTGCCGTTGGGCGAGGTCACCCGACGGCGCAGTTCGGCGGCCGGGGTGTCGTCGGCGGTCAGCATGCGTGCCGCGCCCAGGATCGTCTGCAGCGCCAGCGTGCGTGCGGCGTCCGGCGCCAGGCCTTCGGCGATGCCGGCATCGACCATCGTCTCGGCCAGCAGGAACACGTAGGCCGGGCCGCTGCCGGAGACCGCGGTGACCGCGTCCATCAGCGCCTCGTCGTCGATCCACACGGTCTCGCCGGCACTCTCAAGCAGGGTCCGGGCGATGTCGCGGCCGCCCGCGTCCACGGCGGCGTTGGCGTACAGCCCGGTGACGCCCGCGCCGAGCAGGGCCGGCGTGTTGGGCATGGCGCGGACCACGGCGATGCCGCCGCCCAGCCAGCGCGCGATCTGCGCCGAGGTGATGCCGGCGGCGATCGACACCACCAGCGGGCGTTGCGCCTGCGCCAGCCCGGCCAGCGCTTCGCAGACTTCGCGCAATACCTGCGGCTTGACCGCGAGCACCCAGACTTCGGCACCCGTGGCGGCCGGTGCGGCATCGTCGAACACCTGCACGTTGAAGTCGGCGTGCAGCGCGTCGCGCAGCGCGTCCACCGGCTCCGCGACGCGGATCGAAGCGACATCGCCGCCCGCCTTCACCACGCCGCCGATCAGGCTGCGCGCCATGTTGCCGCCGCCGATGAAGGCGATGGCGGGAAGCGAAGGCGTGGCGTCGGTCATGGCGATATGGAAGGTGGGGGATGGAGTTTCAGGATAGACCGTCGGCCGTTTTCGGCGGACGCGCACCGAACAGCGCGGTGCCGATGCGGACCATCGTGCTGCCTTCGGCGATGGCCAGCGCGGCGTCGTCGCTCATGCCCATCGACAGCGTGTCCATCTGCGGGAAGTCGCCGCGCAGACGGTCGAAAAGGACGCGCATCGCATGGAAGGCGGCGCGGGCGCGGGCTTCGTCGGTGGCCGGCGCGGGAATCGCCATCAGGCCGCGCAGCGCGAGGCCGGGCTGCGCGGCGATGGCGGCACAGAGCGCGGCGGCCTCGTCGGGCGTGCAGCCGTGCTTGCTGGCTTCGTCATCCACATTCACCTGCACCAGCAGGTTGAGCGGCGGCATGGATGCAGGGCGGTGGCGGGCCAGCGCCTCGACCAGCTTCGGGCTATCCACCGACTGCACCCAGTCGAAGTGTTCCGCGACCTCGCGCGCCTTGTTCGATTGCAGGTGGCCGATCAGGTGCCATTCGATGCCGATGCCGTCGAGTTCGCGCATCTTGCCCAGTGCTTCCTGCACGTAGTTCTCGCCGAAGGCGGTCTGGCCGGCATCGTGCAGGGCGCGGATCTCGGCGCTGGTACGCATCTTGCTGACGGCCAGCAGACGCGGCATCGCGCGGCCCGCCGTGGCCGTGGCCCGGGCCAGCGATGCGCGCAATTCTTCAAGGCGTGGGGCGGGAGGCGTCACGGAGCGGGTGCCAAAGCGAACGGGATGTGGTTATTCTGCCGGTTGCAGTGGCCGGGGCGGGACCACGACACGGGGAGATATATGGATATCGCAGAACTGTTGGCTTTCTCGGTCAAGAACAAGGCATCCGACTTGCACCTCTCGGCGGGCCTGCCGCCGATGATCCGCGTCGATGGCGACGTGCGGCGCATCAACATCCCGCCGCTCGAGCACAAGACCGTGCACGGCCTGATCTACGACATCATGTCGGACAAGCAGCGCCGCGACTTCGAGGAATTCCTCGAAACCGACTTCTCCTTCGAAATCCCGGGCCTGGCGCGCTTCCGCGTCAACGCCTTCAACCACAACCGCGGCGCCGGTGCGGTGTTCCGTACCATTCCGTCGGAAGTGCTGACGCTCGACCAGCTCGGCTGCCCGCCGCTGTTCCGCGAGCTGGTGAACCAGCCGCAGGGCCTGATCCTGGTGACCGGCCCGACCGGCTCGGGCAAGTCGACCACGCTGGCGGCGATGCTCGACCACATCAACAAGAACGAATACGGCCACATCCTCTCGGTCGAGGACCCGATCGAATTCGTGCATACCTCGCAGAAGTGCCTGATCAACCAGCGCGAAGTCCACCGCGACACCCACGGCTTCAATGAGGCGCTGCGTTCGGCGCTGCGTGAAGACCCGGACTACATCCTGGTCGGCGAGTTGCGCGACCTGGAAACCATCCGCCTGGCGCTGACCGCGGCGGAAACCGGCCACCTGGTGTTCGGCACCCTGCATACGTCCAGCGCGGCCAAGACCATCGACCGCATCATCGACGTGTTCCCCGCCGGCGAGAAGCCGATGGTGCGTTCGATGCTGTCCGAGTCGCTGCGTGCGGTGATCGCGCAGGCGCTGCTGAAGAAGGTGGGCGGCGGTCGTACCGCGGCCTGGGAAATCATGGTCGGCATCCCGGCCATCCGTAACCTGATCCGCGAAGACAAGGTGGCGCAGATGTATTCGGCCATCCAGACCGGCCAGCAGTACGGAATGATGACCCTCGACCAGCACCTGCAGGACCTGGTGGCGCGCAGCCAGATCACCAAGCAGCAGGCCCGCGAATACGCGAAGGACAAGAAGCTGTTCGACTGACCGGCACGCCGGCCCCCGTACGGCACACGTTGGAGTAATGCCATGACCACGCCCACCGAATTCACCTCGCTGCTCAAGCTGATGGCCGCGCAGCGCGCCTCCGACCTGTTCATCACCGCCGGCATGCCGCCGTCGATGAAGGTCAACGGCAAGCTCTCGCCGGTCACCGAGGAGCCGCTCACGCCGCAGCAGAGCCGTGACCTGGTGTTGTCGGTGATGACGCCGCCGCAGCGCGAGGAGTTCGAGAAGACCCATGAGTGCAACTTCGCGATCGGGCTGTCGGGTGTGGGCCGCTTCCGTGTGTCCGCGTTCTACCAGCGCAATCAGGTGGGCATGGTGCTGCGCCGGATCGAGACCAAGATCCCGACGGTGGAAGAACTCAGCCTGCCGCCGATCATCAAGCAGCTGGCGATGACCAAGCGCGGCATCATCCTGTTCGTCGGCGCCACCGGTACCGGCAAGACGACCTCGCTGGCGTCGATGATCGGCCACCGCAACAAGAACTCGACCGGCCACATCATCACCATCGAGGACCCGATCGAATTCGTGCACCGCCACGAGGGCTGCATCGTCACCCAGCGCGAGGTCGGCGTGGATACCGACAGCTGGGAGAACGCGCTGAAGAACACCCTGCGCCAGGCGCCGGACGTGATCATGATCGGCGAGATCCGGACCCGCGAAGGCATGGACCATGCGATCGCCTTCGCCGAAACCGGCCACCTGGTGCTGTGCACGCTGCACGCCAACAACGCCAACCAGGCGATGGACCGCATCATCAACTTCTTCCCGGAAGACCGCCGCAACCAGTTGCTGATGGATCTTTCGCTCAACCTCAAGGGCGTGGTCGCGCAGCAGCTGGTGCCGCGTTCGGACGGCAAGGGCCGCCGGGTGGCGATGGAGATCCTGCTGGGCACGCCGCTGGTGCAGGACTACATCCGCGACGGCGAGGTCCACAAGCTGAAGGAAGTGATGAAGGACTCCACCCAGCTCGGGATGAAGACCTTCGACCAGAGCCTGTTCGAGCTCTACCAGGCCGGCGAGATCAGTTACGACGACGCGCTGCGCTACGCCGACTCGCAGAACGAGGTCCGCCTGAAGATCAAGCTGGCGCAGTCGGGCGATGCCCGCACGCTGGCGCAGGGCATGGATGGCGTGGAAGTCGCCGAGGTCAAGTGACGGAGCGGGCGGCCTGGCCGCCCATGGGCACGGCGTTAAACTGACGCCATGTCCGAATCCGTTTCCCCGTTCTCGCAGCAGCTGCTGATCGCGCTGCCGGCACTGGCCGATCCCAATTTTTCCCGCAGCGTGGTGCTGATCTGCCAGCACGACGCCAATGGCGCGATGGGCATCGTGGTGAACCGCGAGTCCGAGTTCAGCGTCGGTGACCTGTTCGACCAGATCCAGGTCGAAGGCGGCGCACCCGAGTTGCGCGCGCGCCCGGTCGTCGCCGGTGGCCCGGTGCACGCCGAGCGCGGTTTCGTGCTCCACGACGGCGAGCGCGAATGGGATTCCAGCATCCGCCTGCCGAACGGCCTGTCGCTGACCACCTCGCGTGATGTGCTGGAGGCGCTGGCCGCCGGCGAAGGCCCGACACAGGCGCTGGTCGCGCTGGGTTGCGCCGGTTGGGGCCCGGGCCAGCTGGAGCAGGAGATTGCCGAGAACAGCTGGATGACCGCGCCGGCCGACGCCGACCTGCTGTTCGAACAGCCGCTGGAGCAACGCTGGCTGGCCGCGGCCGGGCGCATCGGGGTCAACCTGATGCAGATGACCCACTACAGCGGCCGTGCATGAGGCTGGATGGCACGATGCTGGCGTTCGATGTCGGTGCGCGGCGGATCGGCGTGGCCGTCGGCAGCGCGCTCGGCGCGGGCGCACGCGGCATCGCCGTGGTCGACATGCGCGATGACGTGGCCGACTGGGCGCACGTGGACAAGCTCAGGCGCGAATGGATGCCGGCCGGCTTCATCGTCGGCGACCCGATGACGCTCGACGGTGGCGATCAGTCCTCGCGGCAACGCGCGATGCGTTTCGCGAAGGCGCTGCAGGCACGCTTCAAACTGCCGGTGCTGATGATCGACGAACGCAGCAGCAGCATCGAGGCCGCGCAGCGCTTCGCCGTGGCCCGAGCCGAAGGCCAGCGCCGCCGCCGCGATGCCGAACAACTCGACGCGGTGGCCGCCGCCGTCATCCTCGACCGCTGGATCGCGGCCCCCGCCACCGCGACCGAACTGCCGGCCAACACGGAGTCCTGACATGCCCAAGCACCTGCTGTCCCTGCACGACCTTGACCGCGCGGAGATCGTCGCCCTGCTTGAGCGTGCCGCGCAGTTCGGTGACGGCATCGACGCACGCGACCGGCTGGCCGGCATCGGCGTGTGCACGCTGTTCTTCGAGCCTTCCACGCGCACCCGCCTGAGCTTCCAGCGCGCGGCGCAGCGGCTCGGCGCGGATGTGTTGGGCTTCGAGGCGGCGACCTCCTCCGCCACCAAGGGCGAGACCGCGCTCGACACCTTGAAGAACATCGAGGCGATGGGCGTGCGCGGCTTCGTGGTGCGCCATCGCGAGGACGGCGCCGTGGCCGCGCTCGCCGCACAGGCCGGGCCGGATACCGCGCTGATCAACGCCGGCGACGGCCGCCATCAACATCCCACCCAGGGCCTGCTCGACATGCTGACCATCCGCGAAGCCAAGGGCGCGGATTTCAGCGGCCTGAAGGTGGCGGTCATCGGCGACATCCGCCATTCGCGCGTGGCCCGCAGCGATCTGGTGGCCCTGTCGAAGCTCGGCGTCGGCGAGATCCGCGCCTGCGGCCCCGCCTCCCTGCTGCCAGGCGACGACACGCTGTCCGGCTGTGCGCGGGTGACCGATGACCTCGACGCCGCCCTGCGCGACGCCGATGTGGTGATGACGCTGCGCCTGCAGCGCGAACGGATGGAAGACGGGCTGGTCGCGTCGCTGGACGGCTACCACCGCGACTTCGGCATCACCACGGCACGCCTGCGTGGCGCGAAACCCGATGCCATCGTCATGCATCCCGGCCCGATGAACCGCGGCGTGGAAATCACCGACGAGGTGGCCGATGGCCCGCAGTCGGTGATCCTGCGCCAGGTCGCCAACGGGGTGAAGGTGCGGATGGCGGTGCTGGAACGCGCGCTCGGTTGAACGCGCGTCCCGGTGGGATCACTGCAGCAGCGAGCGCAGCATCCAGGCGTATTTCTCGTGGGTCTGCAGGCGCTGGGTGAGCAGGTCCACGCTGGGGTCGTCACCGGCGTCATCGGCCACCTTCAGCGCCTTGCGCGCGGTGCGGCAGACGGCCTCGTTGCCCACGGTCAGCTGGCGCACCATCTCGCGCCAGTCGGCGGTGTCGCCCAGGCCCGGCTCCTCGGCGATGGAACCCAGCTTCACGAATTCGGCATAGCTGCCCGGCGCGTTGTAGCCCAGTGCGCGGATGCGCTCGGCGATCTCGTCCAGCGCGGTCCATTGCTCGGTGTACTGGGTCTCGAACATGGTGTGCAGGGCGTTGAACATCGGCCCGGTCACGTTCCAGTGGAAGTTGTGGGTCTTGAGGTAGAGCGTGTAGCTGTCGGCGAGGAAATGCGAGAGCTGCTTGGCGATGGCCGCGCGTTCGGCGGTTTTCAGGCCGATGTCGATGGCCGGCGCGCCGGTCGCCGCGATGGTGGATGCGGCGGCGCTCTTGGCGGCCTTCGGGGTCTTGGATTTGCTCATGGGGTGCCTCCATATGATTCACGGTGACAATAGCGCCCCCTCACGCAAAGGTGAAATGGAATGCCGCGATGGCGGCGATCGACGATGGCTATGACGGCTGACCCGCAACAGGCGATACGACAGGCACGGCGCGCCATCGAAGGCGCGTCGACGCGTGACCGTGGCCGCTTACTGGGCCTGCTGGCGAAGTGGCAGGCGAAGCCGGGCGATGTCGCGTTGCGCGATGCCTTCGCCCACAAGCTGGAAGCCTCGGTCGCCGCGCGCGAAACCCGCGCCGCGCAACTGCCCGTCGCCACGATCAACGCCGAGCTGCCGATTGCCGCGCACGCCGACGAGATCGTCGAACTGATCCGCACGCATCAGGTCGTGGTGATCGCCGGCGAGACCGGCAGCGGCAAGACCACGCAGTTGCCCAAGCTCTGCCTGCAGGCCGGGCGTGGCGCGGCCGGGATGATCGGCTGCACCCAGCCACGCCGCATCGCCGCGCGGTGGGTGGCGCGGCGCGTGGCCGAGGAACTGCAGGTGCCGATGGGCGGCGCGGTTGGTTTCCAGGTCCGCTTCAACGACCAGGTCGGCGATGCCACCGCGATCAAGTTCATGACCGACGGCATCCTGCTGGCCGAGATCCAGACCGACCGCTGGCTGTCGAAGTACGACACGATCATCATCGACGAGGCGCACGAGCGCAGCCTCAACATCGACTTCCTGCTCGGCTACCTCAAGCAGCTGTTGCCGAAGCGCCCGGACCTGAAGCTGGTCGTCACCTCGGCCACCATCGACACCATGCGTTTCGCCGCGCATTTCGAAGGCGCGCCGGTGGTGGAAGTGGAGGGCCGCACTTTCCCGGTCGAGCATCGTTACCGCCCGCTGGAAGGCGAAGGAGAGGACGATGGCGAACGCACCGTGCTCGACGGCATCGTCGCCGCCTGCGACGAAATCACCCGCGAGAATCCGCTGGGCGACACGCTGATCTTCCTGCCGGGCGAGCGCGAGATCCGCGACGCGCACCTGGCGCTGGAACGGCGCAAATACCGGCATACGGAAGTCGTGCCGCTGTACGCGCGGCTTTCCGCCAAGGACCAGGACAAGGTGTTCCAGCCCGGCCCGCAGCGGCGCATCGTGCTGGCGACCAATGTGGCCGAGACCTCGCTGACCGTGCCGCGTATCCGCTACGTGGTCGATCCCGGCTTCGCGCGGGTCAAGCGCTACAGCCCGCGCCAGAAACTGGACCGCCTGCACATCGAGGCGATCTCGCAGGCCAGCGCCAACCAGCGTGCCGGTCGCTGCGGGCGCGTCGCCGATGGCGTCTGCATCCGGCTGTATTCGGATGCTGATTTCGGTGCGCGCAGTGAATTCACCGACCCCGAGATCCGCCGTTCCGCGCTGGCCGGCGTGATTTTGCGGATGTTGAGCATCGGGCTGGGCGACATCGAGACCTTCCCGTTCCTGGAGCCGCCGGACCCGCGCGCGGTGGCCGATGGCTGGCAGCAGCTGGCCGAGCTCGGTGCGGTGGATGCCCATCGCAAGCTGACCGCCATCGGGCGGCAGATGGCGAGACTGCCGGTGGACGTGAAGCTCTCGCGCATGCTGATTGCCGCGGATAAACACGGCGTGCTGCACGAGATGCTGGCCATCGCCAGCTTCCTCGGCATCCAGGATCCGCGCGAACGCCCGGCCGATGCACGCGCCGCCGCCGATAACGCACACGCCCTGTTCGCCGACGCAAAATCCGAATTCATCGGCATCTGGAAACTGTGGGAAGCCTTCCGCATCGCCCACGAAGACCTGAGCCAGTCGCAGCTGCGCAAATGGGCGGAGAAGCACTACCTCGGCTTTCTGCGCCTGCGCGAATGGCGCGAGCTGCATCGCCAGCTCAAGCTGCAATGCGAGGAACTGGGCTGGGCGACGCAGCGCGTGGAGGCGTCATCAGCGCGCACCGACGCGAATGCCGACAAGCGCCAGCGGCCACGCAAGCCGGGGCAGGGTGAAGCGGTGCGTGTCGTGACGCGTGCGGATGTGCAGCCGGATGCCGCGCAGGCCGCCTCGCACGTTGACTATGCCCGCCTGCATCGCGCGTTGATCGCCGGGCTGCCGACGCAGGTCGCGCACCTCGGTGATCGCGGCATCTACGAAGGCCCGCGCGGTCGCCGCTTCCAGCTGTTTCCCGGTTCGGTGCTGGCGAAGAAGCCGCCGCCGTGGCTGCTCTCCGCGACGCTGCTGGACACCGAAAAAGTCTGGGCGATCACCAATGCGGCGATCGAACCGGACTGGGTGATCGCCGAAGTGCCGCACCTGCTCGCGCGCCGTCATCACGATCCGCACTGGTCGCGTTCGCAGGGGCGCGTCGTCGGCAGTGAGCAGATCAGCCTGTTCGGGCTGGTGCTGGCGCCGAAGAAGCCGGTGCATTACGGCGCGCTGTATCCGGAGGAATCGCGTGCGATTTTCGTGCGCGAAGGGCTGGTGCCGGGCGAGGTGAACACCCGCAGCGGCTTCCTCGCCCGCAACCTGCGCGTGCTCGCCGATGCCAGGGAAGAGGAAGCCAAGCTGCGCCGCGCCGGACTGGTGGTCGACGAGGACTGGCAGGCGCAGTGGTATCTCGATCGCCTGCCATCGCACATCCACAACGCGCAGGCGCTGGATGCGTGGTGGAAGGGTTTGTCGAAGGACGCGCAGGCCGCGCTCGAATGGACGCGCGATGACCTGCTGGTCGTGGACGAAACAGATGCCGCGCGTTTCCCGCCCTATCTGGCGATGGGCGATGTGCGTCTGGCCGTGCGCTACCGCTTCGAGCCCGGTGCCGCCGATGACGGCATGACGCTCGCCGTGCCGCTGCACCTGCTCGGCGCGTTGGACGCGGCGCGGCTGTCGTGGCTTGCACCCGGCTTCGTGCAGGACAAGGCGGCGGCGCTGATCAAGTCGCTGCCGAAATCGCTGCGGCGCAACTTCGTTCCGGCGCCGGATTTCGCCCGCGCCTTCGCCGAGGCGCATCGCGAACCGGAGCCGGGCGACATGGCCTCCAGCCTCGCGCGTTTCCTCAAGCGCTTGGCGGGCGTGGAAGTGATGGAGGCGGATTTCGACGAAGCCGGCATCGACCCGCATCTGCGCATGAACCTGCAGCTTCAGGACGAGTCCGGCCAGCACGTGCTGGCGAATTCCCGCGATCTCGCCGACCTGCGTGCGAAGTTCGGCCAGCGTGCGCAGCGTGCCTTCGCCGCGCGGGCCGCGAAGGATCTGGCGAAGGCCGGGCTCACCGCGTTCCCTGAACCACCGATTCCGTCGCAGGTGATGGGCGATGGCGGCATCCCGGCGTTCCCCGCGCTGCATGACGATGGCGAGTCGGTGTCGCTGCACGTGCATGCGCAGCGCGCGAATGCCGAACACCACCACCCAGAAGGCGTGCGCCGTCTGCTGCGCATCGCGCTGGCCGACAAGCTCAAGCAGGCACGCCGGCAGCTGCCGATCCCGCCCAAGACCGGCCTGCTGTATGCCGCCATCGATCACGCGCCGAGCAAGGTCGAGGCGTTGCGCAAGCCGGTCGCGCGCGATGCCGATCAGCTGCGCGAGGATCTGGTCGAAGGCGCCTTCGCCGCGCTCACCGCCGAAGGGCTGGGCGATGTGCGGGATGCGGATGCCTTTGCGCAGCAGGCGGACGTCATCGGCAAGACGCTGTTCGGCGAAGCGATGCGCCGGCTGCAGCAGGCCGAGGCGATCCTCGCCGGTGTCGCCGAAGTGCGCGCCAAGCTGGAATCGAAACTGATGGGCTGGGCCAGCGGCAATCTGGACGACATGCGCGCGCATCTGGCCGCGCTCGCCGCGCCCGGTTTCCTGCGCGAGACGCCGGCGCAGGCGCTCGCCGATCTGCCGCGCTACCTCAAGGCGTTGTCGCTGCGTGCCGAACGTGCGCAGCGCGACCCGCAGAAAGACCAGACGCGGATGTTGGAGCTGAAACCCTTCGCCGACGCGCTGGCCGATGCCGACCCGCTGCATCCCGAAGCACGCGCGTTGCGCTGGGAGCTGGAAGAGCTGCGCGTGGCGACCTTCGCGCAGGAACTCGGCGCGAAGGGCGGCGTCTCGGCAAAGAAACTGGCCGCGCGCATCGCGCGGCTCGCGAACGGGTGATGCCGCTTACTTGATGCGCTTGACCTTGGCCTGCACGCCACTGCCTTCCACGCGCATCCACCACGCACCGAGCGCGCCCGGGCGGATCGTCACCGGCAGGTTGGTGCCGCGCACGCCGTAGAGCGTGGTCGCGTCGGTCTGCTGCCAGACTTCGCCGTTTTCAAGCGTGTACTGGCGCTTGGCATCGAAGCCCTTGAACTCGCCGACAAGACGGCTCGTGATCGGCTGGCCATCGCCGAAATCGAAGAAACCCTTGTGCTTCTTCACCACTTCCTGCCGGCCTTCCTCGCGCGCCTGTTCGATCGCCGCCTTGTCGGGCGCATTGCGCGACAGCCACGCGTTGAGGCGGGCCAGTTCCTCTGCCGACAGCTTGTCGAGGCCGGCGGCCTTGAATTCGTCGGCGGTCATCTGCCGCTCGATGGGCGCGGCCTCCCGCGACTGAGCGAACGCGGTGAACGAGGCAAGCGTCAGGACGATGGCGATGAACGGGCGGATCGCGCGCATGGGGCTTCCAATCGCTGGGGTTGCCGGTAGTGTAGCCATACCGTATTGCTGAATGCGTCCCCCGGAATCGATGCCGCCGTGGCCCCCACCACGCCCCTGAACGTGTTGTTCGCGCTGCCCACCGCCGATGCGCTGGGCGCCGACATGCGTGCGTGGCTGGCGACGGCGCTGCCGCAGGGCATCAGCGATCAGGCGGCCTTGCCGTTGCCGGCCATCTTCGAGTTGCTGGCCGGCCTCAATGCCGATGCCGACATGCTGGCCGCCGCCGTCCTCGACGCCGCCCGCAGCAGCGGCATCGACATGCGCGGCATCGACATGCCCGCGCGTCTGCGCCAGTTGCTCGATGGGCTGGAAGCGGAATCGCAGGTGCGCGCGCTGCATGCCGAGCAGGGGCAGGGCGGCGATCCTGAAGGCCTGCGCCGCCTGCTGCTGGCGATGAGCCAGGACCTGCGCGTGGTGCCGATCCTGCTGGCGCGCCATCTGGTGCGGCTGCGCGGTGCATCGGTGGAAGAGGGTGAAGACGCGCGCACGCTGGCGCGGCTGACCCGCGACATCCACGCGCCACTCGCGAACCGGCTCGGCATCTGGCAATTGAAGTGGGAGCTGGAAGATCTCAGCTTCCGCGTGCTCGAACCCGAGCAGTACCGCCGCCTCGCGCGCCTGATGGACGACACCCGGCGCGGGCGCGAAAGCTATATCGAAGTGGTGAAGTCGGCGCTCGGTGAAGCGCTGGCCACGCACGGCATCGACGCCGAAGTCGCCGGGCGTTCCAAACACCTCTACAGCGTGTGGCGGAAGATGCAGAAGAAGCATCTCGCCTTCGAAGGCCTGCACGATCTGCGCGCCGTGCGCGTGCTGGTCGACACCACGCCGGAGTGCTACGCGGTGCTCGGCCTGGTGCATGCGTTGTGGATGCCGGTGCCGGGCGAGTTCGATGACTACATCGCGCGACCCAAGGCCAATGATTACCGCTCGCTGCACACCTGCGTGTCCGGCCCCGAAGGCAAGGTGGTCGAGGTGCAGATCCGCACCCGCGAGATGCATCGCCATGCCGAACTGGGCGTGGCCGCGCACTGGCGCTACAAGGAAGGCGGTGCCGGCGATGTGGCGCTGGAACGCAAGGTGGCGTGGATGCGCCGGCTGCTCGATGCCGCGCGCGACGAGAGCGATGCCGAACTGCGCGCCGACCTTGACCAGGAACTGGTGGAGGAACGCGTCTATGCGCTGACGCCGAAGGGCGAGGTCATCGACCTGCCGGCCGGCGCGACGCCGCTGGATTTTGCCTACCGCGTGCATACCGACATCGGCCATCGCTGCCGGGGCGCGAAGGTGGATGGGCGCATCGTGCCGCTCGATTACAAGCTGGCCACCGGCGAGCGCGTCGAAGTGATGGTCGGCAAGACCGGCGAACCGCGCCGCGACTGGCTGCTGCCGGGCAACCGTTTCCTTGCCAGCCCGCGTTCGCGCGAGAAGGTGCGGGCGTGGTTCCGCCGGCTCGATCGTGACCGCAACCAGCAGGCCGGCCGCGAAATGCTGGAACGCGAACTGAAGCGCATGGGCCTGTCCGATGCCGACCTCGCCCCGGCGCTGGCGCGTTTCCACCTCGACAGCGTGGACGAACTGCAGGTGCAGGTGGCGCTCGGCGAGATCGGCCCGAGCCAGGTGGTGCGCGCACTCAACGACGCGCGGCGTCCGCCCGAGCCGGTGACCGAAGAGATGCCGGTCGCCGCATCGCGGCCTGCGCAGTCGGCGCCGGCGGGCGTGTCGGTGGGTGGCGTCGACAACCTGCTGGTCAACGTGGCGCGCTGCTGCCAGCCGCTGCCGGGCGAGCCGGTGGTGGGCTATCTCACCCGCAGCCGCGGCCTGTCGCTGCATCGCGCCAACTGCGCCGCGCTCAAGCGCATGTCGGCACGCGAACCCGAGCGCCTGATGCCGGTGGACTGGGGCGATGCCGCGCCGCGACAGGGCGTGGACATCGTGGTGGACGGCATCGACCGCAAGGGCTGGCTGCGCGATGTCAGCAACCTGATCGCGCAGGAAGGCGTGATGGTGCGGGCGATCCGTGGCGATGGCGCCTCGCGCGACGGACGGCAGCGCCTGCTGATCGGCGTGGAGGTGCGCGATATCGGCCAGCTCTCGCAACTGCTCGGCAAGCTGTCCGCGCTGCCCGGCGTGCTGGATGCGCGGCGTGGCGGCTGAGCCGGCCATGCCCGGCGCGGCGATAGACTGCGCCGGTTCTTCCTCGCCTTCTCCCGCCTTGATCGACTCCGTTTCCCCGATGCGCGTGCTGCTGACCGGCGCCACCAGCCAGGTCGGCGTTGCCTTGCGCGCGCTGCTGCATGAACAGGGGCATGAAGTCGTCGCGTTGAGCCGCAATGCCGTGGCGGATGACGCGTCGGTGCGTTGGCAGCAGGCCGATCTGGGCGATGGCTGGCCGGCGATCGGGCGCTTCGATGCGGTGATCAGCTTCGGGCCCATGCAGGCGCTGGCCGATGCGCTGGCCGCGCTGGATGACGCCCCGTGCCGCCGGCTGGTCGCGACCAGTTCGATGAGCGCGGTGAGCAAGCGCGACTCGTCCGTCGCCGAAGACCGCGCACTGTCCGCTTCACTGCGCGAGGCCGAGGCGGCACTTGTCACGCAATGCGAGCGGCTCGGCATCGGCTGGACCGTGTTGCGCCCGACGATGATCTACGGCCTCGGCATCGACCGGAACATCAGCCCGGTGGCGCGGCGCGCGGCGCGCACGCGGGTGTTTCCGTATCCGCGCGGCCGCGGCATGCGCCAGCCGGTGCATGCGGAGGATGTCGCGCTCGCGGCATGGCGCGCGCTTCACCGGGATGCCGCCATCGGAAGGATCATCGAGATCGGCGGCGGCGAGCGCCTGCGCATCGATGCCATGTTTCGCCGCGTGCGCGCCGGCCTGCCCGCGTGGACCCTGCCGTTGCCGGTGCCGCGCGTCGCCCTGGCCTTGGCGGCTGTCTTGCGGCCGGGACTGCGCGGTTTCGTCTCGCGCATCGACCAGGACCTGCTGGCCGACAACACGCGGCTGGAAAAAATCCTGGGCGTGAAGCCGCGCGGCTTTTCACCCGGCCCGGCACAGTGGCGGGAGGCGGCGAAGTGAGCGCTTCCGTGTCCGCCATGCCGCGCAGCGCGGTGGTGCTGTGCAGCTACAACGGCGAACGCTTCCTGCCCGCGCAGTTCGACAGCCTGCGGGCGCAGACACGCCAGCCGGATGTCTATGTGCTGTCCGACGATGTGTCCTCCGATGCGGGTTGGGACCTGCTGCAGGCATTCGGCCGCGAACGCGCGCAGGCGGGATGCGAGGTCATCCTCCATCGCAATGACGCGAACCTCGGCTACGTGCGCCATTTCGAGCAGGCCCTGCAGCGGGCCGATGCCGAGGTGCTGTTTCCCTGCGACCAGGACGATGTCTGGCATTCGCGCAAGATCGAACGGATGCTGGCGGAATTCGCGCGACGCCCCAGCCTGATGGTCCTGCACGGCGATGCGCGGCTGGTGGATGGCGAAGGGCGCGATCTGGGCCGGCGCCTGCTGCAGGTGCTGGAAGTGACGCCGGCAGAAATGACGGCGATGCATGCGGGGCGCGGCTTCGACGTGCTGCTGCGGCGGAATATCGTGACCGGCGCGGCGATGGCCCTGCGCCGCGAGGTATTGCGCGATGCGTTGCCGGTCGCCGACCACTGGGCCCACGACGAATGGCTGGCGCTGATCGGCGCGATGCTGGGCGAAGCCGACACGCTGGAAGAAGCCGTGATCGATTACCGGCAGCATGGCGGGAACCAGATCGGAGTGCGGGAGAACGTTGGCCTGCAGCAGGTCGGCATCGGCAAGGCGCGCAATGCATTCATGCAGCGTGCGGCGCTGCGCTTCCAGGGGCTTGCGCGGCACGTGGCATCGACGTATGCGTCGTCGGGTCACACCGATGCGATCGCGGACCGCCTCACCCACGCCCAAGCCCGCGCCCATCTCGCCGCCTCATTCCCCGCCCGCATACCGCAAGTGCTCCGCGAATGGCGCAGCGGGCGTTACGCGCGTTTCGGTTCGGGCTGGCGTTCGGTGATGACCGACCTGCTGAGAATCGACTGATGCAGCCCGCAGCCATTCCATCGATACCCATGTCGTCGGTGACCGCCATCATCGTCACCTTCCAGCCGGACCTGTCCGCGCTGCATGCGCAACTGGCGCGGCTGCGCCCGCAGGTGGCGCAGGCCGTCATCGTCGACAACGCCTCCGGCACCGAAGTGGCCGCCGACCTGCAGGCGCTTGGACACACGTTCAAGGCGCGCTTGCTGCGCAATCGAAACAACCTCGGCATCGCCGCCGCGCTCAACCAGGGCATCGCGGTCGCACGCACCCTGGGCGCGACGCACGTCTTGCTGATGGACCAGGACAGCCTGCCCGCGGCGGACATGGTCGAAAAACTTTCGCTGGCGCTCGCGCGACTTCAATCACAGGAAACCGTCGCGGCGGTGGGCCCGGTCGCCGAGGACCTGCGCACCGGCGAGGCCGCGCCCTTCGTGCGGGTGGGCTTTCCGCTCAACCGCAAGATCCCTGCGGTGCCCGGCGAATGCGTGTACTGCGACTTCCTGATCACCTCGGGCAGCCTGGTGCCGCTGGTCGCGTTGGATGCCATCGGCGGGATGGACGAAGCGCTGTTCATCGACAACGTGGACATGGAATGGTCGTTCGTTCCGTGCGCGGCGTGCGGGATACGCGCTGCATGGCGTTGGCGATGCCCGCATGGGCCACCGCATCGGCGACGGCATCCGCCGGATGGCGCTCGGCGCCAGCTTCGTGCATTCGCCGCTGCGGCTCTACTACATGATGCGCAACCGCGTGCTGCTGTACCGGCGCAGCGCGACGCCGTTTGTCTGGATCGTGCAGGACATCCCCCGCGCGCTGCTCAAGCTGCTGCGTTTCTCGCTGCTGGTGCCGCCGCGCGGCCGCAATGCAGGCGCGATGCTGGCAGGGCTGCGTGACGGAATCCTAGGCAGAACGGGACCCAAACCGCACGCCGGCCGCTGAACTTCCGGCACGCGGGCGGCCCCGGCATCTGGGCTAGACTGCGGCCTCCGCCCCATTTCGCGCGCCGCGCATCGCCCCTTCCCGCATGGCCAAATACGATTACGACGATCCCGATTTCGACGACGCGGACGAGACTGCGGAGGTCGGATCGGGGTGGGGCCGTCGGCTGCTGGTCGTCGCGCTGGCGGTCATGGGCATCGGGCTCGGCTTCCTCATCCCCTACACCCTCTATCTCAACCACCAGGTCAGCCAGCGTTTCGGCGAACTGAAGTGGCAGTTGCCCACGCGCGTCTATGCGCGTCCGCTGCAGCTGGAACCCGGCATCGCGATGGATGCCAGCACACTCAAGAACGAGCTGGATGCCGCCGCCTATCGCGATGACGGCGTCGGCAGCAAGCCCGGCAGCTATGCACGCAAGGGCGGCGTCTTCACCATCTCCAGCCGCGGTTATTACGATGTCGAAGGCCGTATCGCACCGCAGCGCATCCAGGTGTCGCTGGGTAGCGGTGAAGTGGCTTCGGTGCGCGGTATCGGCGGCAAGGCCAATGTGCGCGCCGCACGCCTCGACCCCGCCCGCATCGCCACCCTCTACGGCCAGAAGCAGGAGGAACGCCGCCTGGTCAGTCTGGACGAAGTGCCGGAAGCGCTGGTCACCGGCCTGCAGGCGGTCGAGGACCGCGACTTCGCGCGTCACCACGGCATCGATCCGTCCGGCATGGCGCGTGCGGTCTGGGTCTCGCTGCGCTCCGGCGGCAAGAGCCTGCAGGGCGGCAGCACGCTGACCCAGCAGCTGGCACGCAGCGGCCTGCTCGGCATCGGCAAGGAACAGACACCGAGCCGCAAGCTCAAGGAAATCCTCTACGCGCTGATCCTGGAGGCGCGCTACGACAAGCGCACCATCCTCGAAACCTATTTCAACCAGGTCTACCTGGGCCAGCGGGGTTCGCAGGCGATCCACGGCGTGGCTTCGGCATCGGAGTTCTGGTTCAACCGCAACCTGTCCGATCTCAGCAACGAGCAGATCGCGCTGCTGATCGCGATCGTCAAAGGCCCGTCGTACTACGACCCGCGCCGCAATCCCGAGCGTGCCCGCGAGCGTCGCAACTTCGTGCTGGGCGAGATGCTGGAAACCGGCATCATCGACAAGAAGGAACACGACCGCGCCGTCGCCGCGCCGCTCGGCGTGAGCCAGGAACCCGGTGGTGCCGCGCCGAACCGCTTCCCCGCCTACGTCGATCTGGTGCGCCGCCAGCTGGTGCGCGACTACCCGGCCGATTCGCTGCAGGGCGCGGGGCTGGCGGTGATGACGGCGATGTCGCCTTCCGCGCAGGGCTATGCCGAGGGCGCGGTGACGCGCACGCTGAAATCGCTCGGCCCGCGCAAGAACGCGCCGCTCGAAGCCGGCCTGGTGATGACCGATGTGCACACCGGCCAGGTGGTCGCCGCGGTCGGCAGCCGCGACTTCTCCAACCCCGGTTTCAACCGTGCGATCGAGGCGCAGCGCCCGGTCGGTTCCATCATCAAACCCTTCGTCTACCTGCTGGCGCTGGCGCAGCCGGGCAAGTGGTCACTGGCGAGTTATGTCGATGATTCGCCGCTGACCATCCGCCAGGGCAATGGCCAGGGCTGGTCGCCCGGCAATTCCGATGGCCGCAGCCACGGCACCGTGCGCGTCATCGATGCGCTGGCGCAGTCCTACAACCTGGCGACGGTGCGGCTGGGCATGGATGTGGGGCCGGAGCGCGTGGCGCAGCTGACCCGCACGCTGGCCGGCATCGAGCCGCAGACCAATCCCTCGCTGCTGCTCGGCGCCACCGACCAGAGCCCGTACGCGATGGCGCAGCTCTACCAGTTCCTCGCTTCCGGGGGCGAAGTGCAGCCGCTGCATGCGGTGCGAGGCGTGCTGGACCCCAAGGGCCGCGCGATCAACCGCTACGACAACGCGCCGGCGCCGGCGCAGAAGGGTGATGCCATCGCCGCGCGGCTGGTGACCATCGCGCTGCAGCAGGCGGTGTCCTCGGGCACCGGGCGGCAGCTGGTCGCCGATGGCCTGGGCCGGCTCAAGGCCGCGGGCAAGACCGGTACCTCCAACGACAGCCGTGACAGCTGGTTCGCCGGCTGGACCGGCGACCACCTCGCCGTGGTCTGGGTCGGCAACGACCAGAACAAGCCGACCGGCCTGTACGGCGCGACCGGCGCGATGCGCGTGTGGTCGGGCATCTTCTCGCGCCTGCCGAGCCAGCCGCTGGAAGTGGGCGATGACGGCATCGACTGGCAGTGGGTGGATGGCAGCCATGCCACCGATGCCGCCTGCCCGGGTGCGCGCCGCTTCGCCTTCGTGCGTGGCTATGCGCCGGCCTACCAGGCCTGCGTGATCGCGCCGCCCACGCCGGAAGTGCAGTACGACGAATACGGCAACCCGATCACCGCGCCGCCAGCCGAAGACGAAGGGGGTGGCTGGCGCGAATTCTTCGGCCTGGGCGATCGCCGCCCACCGCAGGACCCGGCCACCACGCCGCCATCGGCATCGCCGCCCGCGCCGCAGCCGCCGCCTCCACCGCCGCCATCGCGATGAGGGCGGCAGCGAAGGAACGCGCCCGCCGATGAGCACGCTCCGCGACCGTACCCGCGAGGCCCTGGGCGAAGCCGGGCCGCTGGCGTCCGCCATCCCCGGCTTCGTGCCGCGCGAGACGCAGCAACGGCTGGCCGACGCCATCGCCGACGCCGTCATCGAGACAGGCACCCTGCTGGCCGAAGCCGGCACCGGCACCGGCAAGACCTACGCCTATCTGGTGCCGGCGCTGCTGTCCGGCCGCAAGACCATCATCAGCACCGGCACCCGCGCGCTGCAGGACCAGCTCTATCACCGCGACCTGCCGCGCGTGCGCGAGGCGCTTGGCATCGGCCACAGTTCCGCGCTGCTGAAGGGCCGCGCCAACTACCTGTGCCGCCAGCGCATGGAGCAGGCCAAGGGCGAGCCCAAATTCGCCAGCCGCGAACACGCCACCCAGTTCCAGCGCATCGTCGCCTGGAGCGGGCGCACCCGCTTCGGTGACCTGGCCGAGCTGGAAAACATGCCGGAAGACTCGCCGGTCTATCCGCTGGTCACCTCCACCAACGAGAACTGCCTGGGCAACGAATGTCCGTTCTGGAGCGAGTGCTTCGTGGTGCAGGCGCGCCAGCGTGCACAGGCGGCGGATGTGGTGGTGGTCAACCATCACCTGCTGCTGGCCGACCTGGCGCTCAAGCAGGAGGGCTTCGGCGAGATCCTGCCGGGCGCGCAGACCTTCGTGGTCGACGAGGCGCACCAGTTGCCGGAACTCGCCGCACAGTTCTTCGGTGAAGGCCTGGGCGCACGGTTGCTGGTGGAACTGGCGCGCGATGTCCTGTCCGCCTCGCGCGAATCCTCCGGTGCGCTCGCCGCGTTGCAGGCCCCTGCGCAGCAGTTCGAACACGTCAGCCGCTACCTGCGTGCGGCGATGGACAACCTGCCGGTGCGCGGCACCCGCGAACGCGCGTTGCACGAACCGGCAGTCGAGAGTGCGTTCGATGCCTTGTCGGATGCGCTCGTCGCGTTGATCGCGGCGCTCGGCCCGTGGCGCGAAAGCGGTCCCGCGCTCGATGCCGCCCACGCCCGCGCGGTCGAGGCCGAAGCCCGCCTGCAACGCTGGCTGGAAGCCTGGAACCGCGATCTGGATGAGGAGGCCGAACCGCTCGACGAGCGCAGCCCCGATCCCGGTCGCGACAACGTCTACTGGTACGAACTGACGCCGAAGGGCTTCCGCCTGCAGCGCACGCCGCTGGATATCTCCGGCCCGCTGCGCCGCCATCGCGAGCAGTCGCGCGCGGCGTGGATTTTCACCTCGGCCACGCTCGCGGTCGGCGGCGCGTTCAACCATGTCTCGCAGCGGCTGGGCCTGTGGGAGCCGGAAACGAGGCTCGAACCCGGCCCGTTCGACTGGCCGCGGCAGGCGCTGCTCTACATGCCCAAGCGCATGCCCGAGCCCTCTGAATTCGGTTTCAACACCGCGGTGGTCGAGGCGGTGCTGCCGGTGCTGCGCGCCTCGCAGGGCCGCGCCTTCCTGCTGTTCGCCTCGCATCGCGCGTTGAAGGAGGCCGCGCAGTTGCTGCGCGAGCGCGACGATATTCCGTGGCCGCTGTTCGTGCAGGGTGAGGCGCCGCGCGCGCAGCTGCTGCAGCAGTTCCGCGATTCCGGCCATGGCGTGCTGCTCGGCACCGCGAGTTTCCGCGAAGGGGTCGATGTCGCGGGCGATGCGCTGTCGGTCGTCGTCATCGACAAGCTGCCGTTTGCCGCGCCGGACGATCCGGTGTTCGAAGCGCGGCTCGATGCCGTGCGCCGCAGCGGCGGCAATCCCTTCCGCGACGAACAGCTGCCGCAGGCGGTGATCGCGCTCAAGCAGGGCGCGGGCCGGCTGATCCGCACCATCGATGATCGCGGCGTGCTGGTGCTGTGCGACCCGCGCCTGCATGGCAAGAGCTATGGCCGCATCTTCATCGACTCGCTGCCGCCGATGCCGCGCACGCGCGAGATCGCCGATGTCGAAGCGTTCTTCGCGATGCGCGATGCAGGTGATGACGCGTCATCCGGATAACCCGCTGCCTGCAGTACCCAGGCCCGTCACGCGCGTGCGGACACCCCGGGCATCCATCCCGCGCCCGGCTCCGCGACGATCGCTTCGCTAAGCTAGCCGCCACATCCGCCACTGCATCGCCATGAACCTGCTCGCGCTCGAAACCAGCACCGAAGCCTGCTCGGTCGCCCTTGTCCACGGCGACCTGCTTATCGAGCGCTTCGAAGTCGCGCCGCGTCGCCACGCCGAACTCACCCTGCCGTGGACCGACGCGTTGCTGGCCGAAGCCGGCCTCGCGCGCAGTGCCGTGCAGGCGATCGCGGTCGGTCGCGGGCCGGGCGCGTTCACCGGCGTGCGGCTCGGCATCTCGCTGGCGCAGGGCATGGCGCTGGCGCTCGGTGTGCCGGCTGTCGCCATTTCCACGCTCGCCGCATTGGCGATGCGTGCCGATGCCGGCGAAGGCGAACGCGTCCTCGCCGCCATCGACGCGCGCATGGGCGAGGTCTATTGCTGCGCCTACGAAATCCGCGATGGCGAACCGCACGCGCTCGGCGATGAACACGTCGGTGCGCCCGACAGCGTGCAGGTGGAAGGCGAAGGCTGGCACGGCGTCGGTACCGGATTCGCCGCGCAGGACAACGCATTGAAGACGCGCCTGGCCGCGCAGCTTGCATCGGTGGATGCCGAAGCCCTGCCGCATGCCGCCGATGTCGCGCGGCTTGCCATCGCCGCCTATAAGCGTGGCGAAGCGGTGGCGCCGGAGCGCATCGAGCCTGCCTACCTGCGCAACAACGTCGCGCTGACGCTGGCCGAGCAGCAGGCGTTGCGGGCGTCACGTGCATGAAAATCAGGCGCATGGACATCACGCGTTGCATCGTTCCCGCGGTGGTCATGGCGATGCTGCCGTTCGCCAGCGCGCAGGCCGCCGACGACATCCAGGTCTGGCAGGGCACGCTCGGCCAGCAGGCCATCGTGATGAAGCGCGATGACGGTCGCTGCGGCGGTCGCTATTTCTATCGCCGCCACCGCATCGACATCACCCTGATGGGCGATGACAAGGCCGCCCGCTGCACGATGCAGGAAATGCCGCCGCGCTGGAGCGACGACACGCCCAAGCCCGAGTGGCGGATGCAGTCGCCGCAGGGCGAGCGTTGGCAGGGCGAGTGGGTCGGTGTCGACGGCAAGCGCCTGCCGATTGCGCTGACCCGCGTACGTGCGCTGCCCGCCGCGAAAGAAGCTTCGCTCACCGCGCTGCGTGGCGACTTCGATCCTTACGCCTACCTGCGCCTGTCCGCGCTGGCGCTGAAGCCCGCCAAGCGCGAAACCGTCAACGGTTATGCCCTGCAATGGCGCAGCCAGCCGGACAGCGGCATCGAAATGTTCGATGTCGCCGCCGGTTACACGCCGGAAGCCCGCGCGCGCATCAACCAGCTCCTGCATCGCCGGCTATGGGAATGGGTCAATGCGGCGTTCGAATGTCGCTCCGGCAACGGCGCCGAAGGCAGCGATTTCGATACACGCACCACGCTCCGCCACATCGATGCACGCGTGCTCAGCGCCAGCCTGTTCACCAGCTACTACTGCGGTGGCGCGCATCCGGATTTCGGCGACGCGCCGCTCAACATCGATGCCCGCACCGGCCGCGAACTCGATCTCGAAGACGTGCTCTGGGTCGGCAAGGGCAAGCCGCTGCATGACGGCCCCGGTGACGAATGGAACGCAGCCTGGGCCGACTACCGCGGCGAGGTTTTCGCGCCGTGGGTGGTCAAGCAGCTCGCGCGTCGCTATACCGCCGAGATGGCCGCGCCCAGGGATGAGGGCAGCTGCGACTACCGCGACCCGGAATTCTGGAAATTCCCCGCCTGGTACGTCACACCGAAGGGCATCCACCTTGCCGCCAGCTTCGCGCGGGTGGCGCGTGCCTGCGACGACCCGGACTGGGCCGTGCTGCCGTGGCCGGTCGTCGATGCCCATCGCGGGGCCGTGCGCCTGCACTGACTTCCGGCACGCGCGGCGCCTGGCCTACGGCGGGATGCTGGATCCCTGTCGCACCGGAGCTTCGCCATGCACCACCCCGAGGCCGCATCGCCCTCCCGCTTCCACGGCTGGCGTGCCGAGACATTGCGCATCGCCTTCGCCCTGTTGCTGCTGATGGGCTTCCGCTCCGCCTTCGCCAACCATTACGTGGTGCCGAGTGGTTCCATGCAGCCCACGTTGATGCCCGGCGACCGCGTGCTGGTCGATATGCGCGCCTACGGCCTGCGCCTGCCGTTCACCCACACGCGCCTGCTCGGTGCGGGCGTGCCCGTGCGCGGCGAGGTCGCCATCTTCGAATCGCCGGTGGAGGGCACGCGCCTGATCAAGCGCGTCGTCGCGGTCGCCGGCGACGAGGTGGAAGTGCGCGACGGCCATCTGCGCATCAACGGGCGGGATGTCGCGGTGGCGGGCGCGCGCGATTCGGAACGCCTCGGCACGCATGTCTTCCAGCTCGATCTGAGCCTTGGCGGTGGCCCCGATGCCGCCGGCCGCGTGCCGCCCGGCAAGGTGCTGGTGATGGGCGATGCGCGCGGCAACAGCGTCGATGGCCGCATGTTCGGCCTGCTGCCGGCCGACACCTTCTACGCGCGGGCCATCGCGGTGTACTGGCGCAGTGGCGAAGGCCCGGTCTGGCGCCGGCTCTGACTATTCGTCGTCGAAGGTGCCGCCGCGCCGGAAGTTCCAGGTGCGCACCACGTTGAGCACGTCGATCTCGTCGCTGGTCTTCGGCAGCGGCGGATAGGGCTGCGCGAGCTTGGCGATGCGCAGCGCGGCCTGGTCGAGGATCGGCTGCCCGCTCGACACCAGCACCTGCGCCGATTCCACGCTGCCGTTGCGGCGGATGCCGATGCTCATCACCACCTGCCCGGACAGCCCACGCTGGCGCGCGGCTTCGGGGAAATTGAGGTTGCCGATGCGCTCGGCGCGGTCCACCCAGCGCCGCAGGTAGTCGGCATAGGCGTATTCCTGCGTGCTCGCGGATACGAACTTGCGCTTCGGGCGCTTGGCGTAGCGCTGCGAGTTGAGATGCACCTCGGCGGCGAGCCGTGCCATGTCGATGTCGTGGGTGACCTTTTCCGGTCCCGGTGGCAGCGGTTCGGCCTCGGCCTGCGGCTGGATGCGCGGCGCCGCCACGCGGGTGTCGCTGTCCGGCGCGGCGACCACGCGCGCTTCCGGCGCCGGCGCGGCCTGCGGGCTCTGTGCGCGCAACGGTTGCGGGGCGATGCCGGCTTCCGGCAACGGCAGCGGGCCGCTCACCGACTCGGTGGGGCGTGATGACTTGTCGTGTTCGCCGCCGCCCTGGTTGCTGGCTTGGGCCAGGAATTCCGCCTGCTTCGGCGTGAGCGGCGTGCGCGTGCCGGAGAGGATGACGTCGAGCATCGGCGTCACCGGCGCGGCCTGTTCCACCGCGAAGCCGACGCCGAGGATGACCAGCGCATGCAGCGCCGCCGACAGCGCCAGCGTCGCGCCGAGCCGGTCGCGCTCGCCCAGCCGCGCGGCGGCGGGCAGGGGCGGGGCCGCGCTTGCGCTCATGCCGCGGCGTCGCGCATCCGCGCCTCGATGGCGTCGAACAGCCGCGCGGCGATGTTGATCCCGAACTGGCGGTCCAGCTCGCGCACGCCGGTCGGGCTGGTCACGTTCAGCTCCGTCATCCAGTCACCGATGATGTCGAGACCGACAAACAGCATCCCCCGCGCCTTCATCTCCGGCCCGACGCGGGCGGCGATCTCGCGGTCGCGCGCCGACAGCGGCCGGCCTTCGCCACGCCCGCCCGCCGCCAGGTTGCCGCGGAACTCGTCGCCCTGCGGGATCCGAGCCAGTGCGTATTCGACCGGTTCGCCATCAACCAGCAGCACGCGCTTGTCGCCATCCACGATCTCCGGCAGGTAGCGTTGCGCCATCGCCAGGTGGCGGCCGCCCTCGGTCAGGGTTTCCAGGATCACGTTGAGATTGGGTTCGCCGGCGGCGGCGCGGAAGATCGAGCGTCCGCCCATCCCGTCCAGCGGCTTGAGCACCGCCTGCCCGTGCGTATTCACGAAAGCCTTGAGCGTGGCGGCGTCGCGGCTGACCACGGTCGGCGGGCAGCAGTCGGGGAAGCGCAGGGCCGCCAGTTTCTCGTTGAAATCGCGCAGGCCGCGCGGGTCATTGACGATCAGGGCGCCCTGTTCGCGTGCGAAATCAAGGAGTTGGGTGTCATGCAGGTAGTCGGCATCGACCGGCGGATCGGTCCGCATCAGCACCGCCTGGCCCGGCCCGAACTCGATATCGGCGAATTCGCCCAGGCTGAACCATTCAGCGGCGTCATCCCGCACGACCAGCGGGGCGACCCGGGTGCCGGCACGGCCGTCGCGCAGGCTCAGGCCGCCGGGCCGGACGTAGAGCAGGCGATGGCCGCGACGCTGGCCTTCCAGCAGCATGGCGAAGGTGGTGTCCTTGGCGGGCTTGATCCCGTCGATGGGGTCCATCACCACCACGATGTCGAGCTGCATGGGTCGGCCTGCGCGAAGACGGATGGCGATGGTAGCAGCGCGTTCGATGCATCACTCCGCAACGCGCGGGAACCGGATGCATCGCACAAAAAAGCAGTGCGCGGCGAAATGCTTGCTTGACATGCCCGCCGCGTAATGAAAGATTCACGCCTTGGTGGAGCCGCGCCGTAGCGCGGGCACAACAGGGGTTTGCTTGATGCAGGAAGGTAACGCCGCTGGCCTCGAAGGCCTGAAGGTGATGGTGATCGACGATTCCAAGACGATCCGTCGCACGGCGGAGACGTTGCTCAAGCGGGAAGGCTGCGAGGTCGTGACCGCCAACGACGGCTTCGAGGCGCTGGCCAAGATCGCCGACCAGCACCCGCACATCATCTTCGTCGACATCATGATGCCGCGCCTGGATGGCTATCAGACCTGCGCGCTCATCAAGAACAACCAGGTATTCAAGACCACGCCCGTCATCATGCTGTCGTCCAAGGACGGGCTGTTCGACAAGGCGCGGGGCCGCATCGTCGGCTCCGAGCAGTACCTCACGAAACCGTTTACCCGAGAGGAACTGCTGGACGCGATCCGCACTTACGTCAACGCCTGACCGGGGGAGAAGGCATGGCACGCATACTGCTCATCGAGGATTCGCCGACTGAAACGGCGGTCATCACGCAATTGCTGGAAAAAAACGGCCACGAGGTCACCGCCTCGACCAGCGCCGAGGATGGCATCGACGTCTGTCGCCGTGACCGGCCGGACCTGGTGCTGATGGATGTGATCCTGCCTGGCATGAACGGCTTCCAGGCCACCCGCGCGATCACCCGCGACGTCGACACCAAGCACATTCCGGTGCTCATCGTCAGCACCAAGGGCATGGAAACCGACAAGGCCTGGGGGATGCGCCAGGGCGCACGCGACTACGTCGTGAAGCCGCCGCAGGAAGCCGACCTCATCGCCCGCATCAACGCCGCACTGGGCGCCTGAAGATGGCCCGTCATTCGAACCGACGCGACCACGGCAAGCCGGCCAAGCAGCCCGCCGCGCCGGCGCGGCGCTCGACCCTGCAACGCCTGGCCGATTACGAGGCCCGCAGCCTGGCCCACATCGCCGGCAGCCCGCTGCAGGCCGGTGGCCGCGAAGGCTGGCGTGGCCTGGCCTATCGCATCGGCCAGCACGACCTGGTGTCGTCCTTCGATGAAGTGGTCGAAATCCTCGGCGTGCCGGGCCTGACGCCAGTGCCGGGCGCGCAGCCCTGGCTGCTCGGCCTGGCCAACGTGCGCGGCAACCTGTTGCCGGTCGCCGACGTCAAGCTGTTCCTCGAAGGCCAGCGCAGCGTCGCGCAGGAACGCCAGCGCATGCTGGTGATCCGCCAGCTGGGCGGCGATGTCGCGGTGCTGATCGACGAGCTCTACGGCCAGCGCAGCTTCCACGACGAACAGCGCGTCGACAACGAGTTGACAGGCCGTTACAGCCATTTCGTCGATCGTGCCTACGCGAATGACGGCAGGACCTGGGCGGTGTTCAGCCTGGAACGCCTGTCACGCACCCCTGAATTCCGCAACGCGGCCGCCTGAGCGGTTTCCCGAATCCACCTGCCGCGCATGCGAATGCCGGCGTTCCGCAGAAAAACCTGAGGTCCAACCCAATGAGCACTGTCAACAATTCGGTCGTCGGAAAGGCCCGCGAAGCCGGCACCAATTTCTGGTTGACCCTTCTGGCCATCGCGATCCTGGTGTTCGCCGCCAACACGGCGCTGTCGGTGTGGCGCGCCACGCGACTGGGCAACGCCAGCACGGCCGTCGCCGACCTGCAGGTGCTCTCGCAGCAGCTGGCCAGCCAGGCGCAGGAAGCCACGGGTGGCAACCTCGACGCGTTCAAGGCGTTCAAGGCGACCAAGGAGCAGATCGACAAGAACCTGGCGCTGGTCGATGAGACCTACGGCAGCGACATCTCCGTGTCCGCGCCGATCAGCGCAGCCAAGAAGACCTGGGCACCGCTTTCGCAGAACGCCGAGCAGATCATCAAGTCCGAGGCCGCAGTCTCCGGTCTGGGCGGCAACGCCGACCGCTTCAACGCCGCGGTGCCGCAGCTGCAGGCGCAGCTGGACGAAATGGTGCGCGCGATGTCGGCCGCGGGCGCGCCGTCGACCCAGCAGTACATCGCCATGCGCGAATCGATCCTCGCCTCGCAGATGGCCCGCCGCATCGCCGAGATGCAGGCAGGCGGCCCGACCGCGCCGCTCGCCGGCCAGGGCCTGCGCCAGGACGCCACCGTGTTCGAGCAGGTGCTGAAGGACCTGCGTGACGGCGGCGCCAGCGCCCAGAAGGTCACCAATGCCACGGCCGTCGGCTCGCTGGGCAAGGCAACCGAGATCTGGACCGGCATGAAGAAGGACCTCGACGCCATCCTCGCCGGCAGCACCAGCCTGTTCCAGGCGCAGGCCGCGTCGAGCAAGATCACCGGCGCCTCCGACGAGATGCTGGGCGACTCGCGCAAGCTGTTCAGTGCGTTCACCTCGGCCGGTTCGCTCAAGGACACCAGCCTGATCGGCAACATCTGGATCTCGATCATCTCGGGTCTGGTCGCGCTGGCCGCCATCCTCGGCCTGTTGTGGAGCCTGTTCCGCGCGCAGGCCAATCGCCGTGCATCGGTCGAAGAACTCAACAACCGCAACCAGGAGGCGATCATGCGCCTGCTGGACGAAATGGGTTCGCTCGCAGAAGGCGACCTGACGGTGAAGGCGACGGTGACCGAGGACATGACCGGCGCGATCGCCGACTCGATCAACTTCGCCATCGAGCAGCTCCGCAGCCTGGTGGGCACGATCAACGACACTTCGGTGCAGGTCTCGTCCTCGGCGCAGGAAACGCAGGCGACCGCCATGCACCTAGCCGAAGCCGCCGAGCACCAGGCGACCGAAATCGGCTCCGCCACCGACCGCATCAACGAAATCGCCGGCTCCATCCGCAACGTGTCGCACAACTCCGCGCAGTCCGCGGAAGTGGCGCAACGCTCGGTGGAAATCGCGACCAACGGTGCCGACGTGGTGCGCCAGACGATCCAGGGCATGGACAACATCCGTGACCAGATCCAGGAAACCTCGAAGCGAATCAAGCGCCTCGGCGAGTCGTCGCAGGAAATCGGTGCGATCGTGGAACTGATCAACGACATCTCGGAACAGACCAACATCCTCGCGCTGAACGCCTCGATCCAGGCGGCATCGGCGGGCGAGGCGGGCCGCGGCTTCGCGGTGGTGGCCGACGAAGTGCAGCGACTCGCCGAACGCGCGTCCAACGCGACGAAGCGAATCGAAGGCCTGGTGTCGACCATTCAGTCCGATACCAACGAAGCGGTCAGCTCGATGGAAGAGACGACCACCGAAGTGGTGCAGGGTGCCCGCCTGGCCGAGGACGCCGGTACCGCGCTGGGCGAGATCGAACGCGTGTCGAACGACCTCGCCGACCTCATCCGCAACATCTCGAAGTCCGCCGAGCAGCAGTCCGACGCTGCATCGAACATCTCCGAGACGATGAACACGATCCAGTCGATTACCGCGCAGACCTCGCAGGGTGCGAACCAGACGGCGTCCTCGATCGGAAACCTGGCCCAGCTGGCGACCAACCTGCGTCGTTCGGTCGCCGACTTCAAGCTGCCGGCCTGAGCCGCTAGGACCGCGATCGAGATGACAGTCGTCCGTTCCGCTTCGCCCGGGGGAAACCGGCCATGAACGTGTTGCGCGAGGCGATCGAGCACGCGACGCTCGGCTGGATCAAGCCCGAGCTCGATGCCACCCTGAAGCAGGTGCAGCAGGAGATCGAGGCCTACGTCGACGACGGGGCCGATCCCGCGCGCATGCGGCTGGCCGCGGCGCTGCTGCACCAGGTGCAGGGCAGCCTGAAGATGATCGAGCTGTACGCCCCGGCGATGGTCGCGGGCGAGATGCAGGACGTGGCCAAGGCGATCGCCGATGGCGGCATCAGCCAGTCCGAGGAAGCCTGCGCGGCGCTGATGCGCGGCGCGGTGCAGCTGCCGGATTACCTGGAACGCCTGCAGGGCGGTCATCGCGACATCCCGATCGTGTTGATGCCGCTGCTCAACGAACTGCGCGCCAGCCACGGCATGAAGCCGGTGAGCGAGGCGGCGCTGTTCAATCCTGATCTGGGCGGCGAAATGCCGGGCCTGCCGACCGAAGGCGATGCCGGCGACGGCGCCGACCATCTGGCCAATCTCGGCAACGAAATGTCCGCGTGGCACGACGGCAACGGTTTCGATGCCGGCCGCCTGCACCAGGCGCTGCAGGGCCTGTCGGCCACGCAGCCCTCGCCGGAAGCGCGCCGCCTGTTCTGGGTGGGCGCGGAAGTCGCCTCCGCCCTGCGCGATGGCGCCGTGGCCGACAGCGTCGCGCTGCGCGATGCGTTTGCCAGCGTCGAGCGCGAAGGCCGCCGCCTGTTCGATCAATCCGGAAGCGGTCCGCTGCCGGCTTCGTCGCTGCTCGAACCGACCCGTCAGCTGCTGTACCAGGTGTCCGGCCAGTCCGCCCAGCATCCCGCGCTGCAACGCCTGCGCGAGAGCTTCGGCCTGGATCGCCATGGCGCGCCGGGCGAGGATGAAGTCGCCCACGCGCATGCCAGCGTCAGCGGCCGCAACCGCGCGCTGCTCGACACCGTGTCCGCGGCGATCAAGGAAGACGTGCTGCGCGTCAAGGACGCGCTCGACCTGCACCTGCGCACCGGTCGCCAGGATGCCGTGGCCCTGCAGCCGCAGGCCGAGGCGCTCGGCCGCGTGTCCGACACGCTCGGCATGCTCGGCCTGGGCATGGCCCGCGATGTGGTCGCCGAACAGCGCGACGTGCTGTCCAGCATCGCCGGCGGCCGCCGCCCGATGACCGAATCCGCGCTGCTCGATGTGGCGGGCGCACTTCTTTATGTCGATGCGTCGCTGGACGACCAGGTTGCCCGGCTCGGCGAGGAAGCCGCCGCGCGTCCGCGTGCCGACAACGCCAGCGGTGAGACCCTCGGTGCCGCCGAGGCGCAGCAGCTGCTGGAAGCGCTGACCCGCGAAGCCATCGCCAATTTCGGCGATGCCCGCCAGGGCTTCGTTGCATTCGTTGAAACCGGCTGGGACCACAGCCAGCTGCTCGACATCCCGCGCCTGCTCGACGAAGTGGGCGGCGCGCTGCGCATGCTCGAACTGCCGCAGGCCGCCGAATACCTGGTCGGCATCCGCCGCTACACCCAGACCGAACTGCTGTCGCGCAAGCGCGTGCCCGGCGCCCAGCAGCTCGACACGCTGGCCGACGCGCTGTCGAGCATCGAGTACTACCTCGAAGCCCTGCGCGACCAGCGCGGTGGCCGCGACGAGATCCTCGCGATCACCCGCCACAGCCTCGAGGCGCTGCGCTACTGGCCGCTGCCGGCCGAGAGCGAAGCCGCCGAGACACCGTTCCTCGACAAGGAGTTCGAGAACGCCTACCAGAAGCTGCTGGACGACGCGCAGGCCCTGCCGCCCGCGCATCCGCAGGCACCGGTGGCCGATGTCACCGCCGAACTGGCCGCCGAAAGCGATGCCGCCTCGCTGCATGCATCCGCGCCGGCCGTGGCCCAGGCCCCGGTTGCCTCGGGTCCGTTGCCGGTCGCCCAGGGCGGCTTCGACCTGGACAACGAGGAAATCGACGACGAGATCCGCGAAATCTTCCTCGAAGAGTTCGAAGAGGAAATCGGCAACCTCGACCAGCTGATCCCGGCGTGGGCCGCCGCCCCGGAGGAAGTGGAGCGCCTGCGCCCGATCCGCCGCGTATTCCACACCCTCAAGGGCAGTGGCCGGCTGGTCGGTGCCAAGCTGCTCGGCGAGTTCAGCTGGAAGGTCGAGAACATGCTGAACCGCGTGCTGGACGAGACCCGTCCGGCGACGCCTGCGGTGATCGCGCTGGTGGGCCAGGCCCATGGCGTGCTGCCGGCGCTGCGTGGCGCCCTGATGGGCGTGCCCGCACCCGCGCTCGACCTGCCGGGCATGGAGGCCGTGGCCGACCGCCTGGCCGCCGGCGAGGAGGCGCTCTACACCGCGCCCGCCACCGCTGAAGCACCTGTGGAAGTGGTCGCGGACACCGTGGTCGAAGAAGTCCCGGCCGCCGTGGAGGCACCCGCCGCTGCGGATCGCGTCGCGGTCAATGTGGATGCGGTGCTGCTCGAAATCCTGGGCGTCGAAGTCGACGGCCACCTGCAGACCGTCCAGCGCTGGCTGGGCGACGATGCCGCGCGTGCCACCGTGCCCGACCGCGACCTGCTGCGCGCCGTGCACACCATGAACGGCGCGTTCGCGATGGCCGAAGTGTCGGAAATCACCGATGCGCTCGGCCCGGCGGAAGGCTGGATCAAGCGCCTGATCGCCGCCGAACAGCCGATGGATGCCAGCGGCGCCGACGCGCTCTCGCGCCTGGCCGACCAGATTCGCGCCACGGTCGCCGGCCTGCAGGACAGCCCGCAGATGGTGCCGATGCAGGCCGCCCTGGCCAGCGAATTCGAGGCGATGCGAGATGCGCTGCCCGAGTCCGCGACGCCGGTGCTGCTGCCGGTCGAGGATGTCGAGGCGGAGGCGGAAGCCGAACGTGTTGAAGCCGAGCGCGTCGAAGCCGAACGTGCCGAGGCCGAGCGCGTCGAAGCCGAACGTGCCGAGGCCGAGCGCGTCGAGGCCGAACGTGCCGAGGCCGAACGTGTCGAAGCCGAACGCATCGAAGCCGAGCGCGCCGAAGCCGAGCGCGCCGAAGCCGAGCGTGTCGAAGCCGAACGCGTCGAAGCCGAACGTGTCGAAGCCGAACGTGTCGAAGCCGAACGTGTCGAAGCCGAACGTGTCGAAGCCGAGCGTGTCGAAGCCGAGCGTGTCGAAGCCGAACGCGTCGAAGCCGAACGCGTCGAAGCCGAACGCATCGCAGCCGAACGCATCGAAGCCGAACGCATCGAAGCCGAACGCATCGAAGCCGAACGCATCGAAGCCGAGCGCATCGCAGCCCAGGCCGCCGAGGAAGCGGAGTACGCGCGTCTGGAAGCCCAGTACGCCGAGGAATCCAGGCTGGCTGCCGAGTTCCAGCAGTCCGAAGCCGAACGCCTCGAAGCCGAACGCGTCGAAGCCGAGCGCGTCGAAGCCGAACGCGTCGAAGCCGAACGCGTCGAAGCCGAACGCGTCGAAGCCGAACGTGTCGAAGCCGAGCGCCTCGAAGCCGAACGCATCGAAGCCGAACGCATCGAAGCCGAACGCATCGAAGCCGAGCGCATCGAAGCCGAGCGCACCGAAGCCGAGCGCACCGAAGCCGAACGTGCCGAAGCCGAACGCGTCGAAGCCGAACGCGTCGAAGCCGAACGCGTCGAAGCCGAACGCGTCGAAGCCGAGCGCGTCGAAGCCGAACGCTTGGCCGCCGAAGAAGCCGAACAGCAGCGTCTCGAAGCCGAGTTGCTGGAAACCGAGCGTCGCGAACAGGAAGAGCGCGAACAGGCCGAAGCCGAGGCCGCCCGCGTGGCCGAAGCCGCCCGCGAAGCCGAAGTCCTGCGCCAGCGCGCCGCCGAGGAGGCCGAAGCCTTCCGCGTGGCCGAACTGCGCCGCATCGAACACGAGGACATGGTCCGGCTGGAAGCCGAGCGCCTCGCCGCCGAACAGGCGCGTCGCGAGCAGGTGGAACTGGAAACCGACGACGAGATCGGTCCGGCGCGTCCGCTGGAAATCGCCGGCCTCGACGAGGAACTGCTCGACATCTTCATCGAGGAAGGTGGCGACCTGCTCGACCACAGCGATGGCCTGTCCGCACGCCTGCGCGCGGATCCGTCCGATCGCGAGGCCCTGACCGCCATCCAGCGCGACCTGCACACCCTCAAGGGTGGCGCGCGCATGGCCGGCATCATGACCATGGGCGATCTCGGCCACGCGCTGGAAAGCCTGCTGGAGTCCGTGGCCGAAGGCCGCGTGGAGCTGGCCGGCGACGACATCCCGCTGCTCGAAAAGACCCTGGACCGCCTGCACGCCATGCTGGGTCGCGTCGGCCGCCGCCGCGCCATCCATCCCGCCGATGCACTGGTCAGCGCGCTCATGCAGCGTGCCCGTGGCGAAGAGATCCGTGTCACCGAAGTGCAGCCCGTCGAGGCCCCGCCGGCCATCGAGCTGGGCGAACTGTCCGCGCCGATCATGCTTCCGGAAGAGGAGCAAATGGAGCTCGGTGCCCGCGGCGGCCAGGAAATGGTCCGCATCCGCGCCGATCTGCTGGACCGCCTGGTCAACTACGCGGGCGAGGTGGCGATCTACCGCTCCCGCCTGGAGCAGCAGCTTGGTGCATTCCGTGGCGCCATGTCGGAAATGGAGCAGACCAACGCGCGTCTGCGCGACCAGCTGCGCCGCCTCGACATCGAAACCGAAGCGCAGATCATCGCGCGCTACCAGCGCGAGCAGGAGTCGGTGGACCCGACGTTCGATCCGCTCGAACTCGACCGCTTCTCCACGCTGCAGCAGCTCTCGCGTGCGCTCGGCGAGTCGGCCAACGACTTGACCAGCTTGCAGGGCTCGCTGGACGACCTGACCCGCCAGTACGAAACCCTGCTGCTGCAGCAGTCGCGCGTATCCACGGAACTGCAGGAAGGCCTCATGCGGACGCGCATGGTGCCGCTGGAAACCGTGCTGCCGCGCCTGCGCCGCGTGGTGCGCCAGGCTTCGGGCGATGCCCGCAAGTCCGCGCAGTTCATGCTGGAAGGCGCGCACGGCGAACTCGACCGCAACGTGCTCGACCGCATGCTCGGCCCGCTGGAGCATCTGCTCCGCAACGCGGTCGCGCATGGCATCGAAGCGCCCGACGTGCGTGCGCATGCCGGCAAGTCGAACACCGGCGAGATCCGCCTCAACGTGCGCCAGGAAGGTTCGGAAGTCGTGCTGGAAGTGTCGGATGACGGCGCCGGCCTCGACCGCGAGGCGATCCGTCGCCGCGCCGAGGAACGTGGCCTGATCAATGCCGACACGGTGCTGACCGAAGGCCAGATCGACAACCTGATCCTCGAGTCCGGTTTCAGCACCACGAGCGAAGTCAGCCAGCTGGCCGGCCGCGGCGTCGGCATGGACGTGGTCTACAACGAAGTCCGGCAGATCGGCGGCAGCCTGGAGATCGCCTCGACCAAGGGCCAGGGCAGCCGCTTCACGATGCACTTGCCGCAGACGCTGGCGGTGACGCAGGCGGTCTTCGTGCGCATCGGCGAAAGCATCTTCGCGGTGCCGGTGGCATCGGTGCGCGGTGTCTCGCGTATCGACCGCGACAGTTACAACGCCGGCGGCAGCACGCACCGTTATGGCGGCGAGGACTACATCACCCACGATCTCGGCCAGCTGCTCGGCCACGCGCCGGTCAAGGCCGAAGGCCAGTTGCAGGTGCCCGTGCTGCTGGTGCGTTCGGGTGAACTGCGCGTTGCGGTCGGCGTGGACCAGATCCTCGGCAACCGCGAAATCGTGGTCAAGCCGACCGGCCCGCAGATCGCCTCGGTGCCCGGCATCTTCGGCGCGACCGTCATGGGTGACGGCCAGGTCCGCATCATCCTCGACATCGCACCGCTGGCCCGTCGCTTCGCCAGCCTGCCGCAGGTCGCCGAACCCGAGCAGCCGCAGGCGGTCGTGCCGGCGAGCGCGATGCCGCTGGTCATGGTGGTGGACGACTCCATCACCATGCGCAAGGTCACCGGCCGTGTGCTGGGCCGCCAGGGCTTCGAGGTCATCACCGCGAAGGACGGCATCGATGCGCTGGAGCAGATGGAAGAGCGCGTGCCGGACCTGATGCTGCTCGACATCGAAATGCCGCGCATGGACGGCTACGAGCTCGCCACCGAAATGAAGCGGAGTGCGCGCCTGCGCCAGATCCCGATCGTCATGATCACCTCACGTACCGGCGACAAGCATCGCCAGCGCGCGTTCGACCTGGGCGTCAACCGCTACCTCGGCAAGCCGTACCAGGAAGCCGAACTGCTGCGCAACGTGAACGAACTGCTGGGCCAGCGTCGTGAGCACGGCTGACGCCCGCGCGGTCTTGCTGGCGCGTCCCGGCGAAGCCCGGGACCGCCTGCGCACGGCGCTGGAGCAGGCCGGCATCGACGTGGTGCTGGAAGCCGATCCGCTGGCGGCCGGCCCCGACGAAATCGCCGCCACCGGCGCATGCAACCTGGTGATCGCGGTGGATGCGGAAGTCGAGGACGCGCTGGAGCGTTTCGACCCGCTGCTGGCCGACCCGCGCTACCGCATCCTGTTCGAGGAAGCGGGCGTGGTGAACGCACGCGATGGCTGGGATGTGGCGCGCTGGTCGCGGCATCTCGGCGCGAAATTGCTCGGCCATGGCGATGTGCTGCCGTCCGGCCACGAAGGTGATGGCGATGTCGCCGACGCCGATGGTTTGGATGAAGCGGCCGCTGCCGATGCCGGCGTGTTCGATGGCGTTGCGCCGGACGAATCCATCGTGGAGGGCACGACGCTTCCCCTCTCGACGGAATACACCGAAAGCGCATCGGACATGGATCTGGATGATGTCGCGCTGGGCGGCTCGTCGGCCTTCGCGTCGATCGATGCGCCGGACTGGTCGCTGGATGTCGACGCCGGTGAAACCGGCGAGGCCGTGTCCGATGCCGCCGACGCGGCACTGCCGGAACCGCCCACCGATGCCGCGATGGACTGGACCCGTTTCCAGGACTTCGATGCGGTGAGCGACTTGCCCGCCGCCAATGCGCCGCAGGCGACCGAAGCCGATTACCGCGCCGCACTCGCGCCGCTGGAAGAAAGCGGCCTCGACCACGACGCCGCCTACGAGCAGATCCATGAGGAAGCGGCGCAGTTCGACCGCGCCGCCCCCACCGATCGCTGGCAGGACTTCGAGCGCCCGACGGCCGAAGACGAAGCCGAGCCCGCGAAGGTCGCCCCCGAAGCGCCGGTGGCGCCGTCGGACTGGAGCCTGAGCGACGAGCCGCTCAGCATCGCCACCGAGACCGCGCCGGCCAGCGAAGACATCAGCCCTTTCAACGCACGCATCGCCAACTTCGCGCTGGTCGAAGAGCATGTGCCGGGGGAGGGCGCCATCGTCCTCGTCGGCGGCATCGGCGGCCCCGATCCGCTGCGCCAGATCCTGCAGCAGCTCAAGCCAGGCCTCGGCGTGCCGGTGCTGGTCCAGCAGTGGCTGGATGGCGGGCAGTACGACCGTCTGGTCCGCCAGATGGATCGCGCCACCGATCTGCCGGTGCAACTCGCCACGCCGGGCGAGGCACTCAAGCCTGCGCACGTCTACATCGTGCCGGTCGCGGTCGGACTTGATCGCGATGCGAATGGCGAAATGATGTTCACCGAGGCCGAGACGCGCGGGTTCGCCGACCTGCTGTCGGCATTGCCGGCGGCGTCGAGCGGCGTGTTCCTGCTCTCCGGTTCCGGCGAGGAATTCGTCGAGCCGGTGCTGCGCTTCCAGCAGTCGGGCGGGCGCATCTACGCCCAGGCCGCTGAGGGGTGCTACGACCACGCGGTGCCCGCGCTCCTGATCAGCCGTGGCGCCGAAGCGCAGCTTCCGTCCGTGCTCGCCTCCCAACTCGCTGCCCGATGGCAGCAGCAGGATTCCGAAGAATGAGCGACACCCAAGCCGACCTGCGCGGCGTGCTGATCCAGGTGACTGGCGGCCGCCTGCTGCTGCCCAACGCCTGCATCGCCGAAATCCTGTCGGTGGCCGACCCGGAGCCGATCGAAGGCGCGCCGGAATGGCTGCGCGGGCGCATCCGCTGGCGTGGCTGGCAGGTGCCGCTGGTGGCGTATTCCACGCTGGCCGGTCTCGGGCAGCATGACCCGGCGCTGCGCGGCCAGCGCGTGCTGGTGCTGAAGGCGCTGGCGGGCGATCCGCGCATGCCGTACTTCGCGGTGCTGACCCAGGGCTTCCCGCGCCTGGTGACGATTTCCGACAGCAGCCTGGTCGAGGATCCGGAAGCGCCGCTCGGCGAAGCCGTTGCCTCGGCCGTGCGTTTCCAGGACGAGGAAGCGCTGGTGCCGGACATGGACGACATCGAACGCCGCCTGCAGGCCGCGCTCGCGGCCTGAGTTCTAGCGCAGGTCGCCCAGCCGCATCTGCAGGGCCGCGATGGCGGCCAGGCCGGCGGTTTCCGTGCGCAGGATGCGCGGCCCGAGTCGCAGGCCATCGAAGCCGGCATCGCCCAATATCTGCAGATCACGCGGCGCCCAGCCGCCTTCGGGCCCGACTGCGATCGCCACGGCTGCATCGGCTGGCGGTTCAAGCGCCTCGATGCCATGCGCCGCCAGCGGAGACAGGAACAGCCGCAGCGGTGCGAGAGACGCGAGTTCTATCGCCTTCGCCAGCGGCAGCGGTGGCACGACTTCAGGCACTGTGGCACGCCCGCATTGCTCGCAAGCCGAGGCCACCACGCCGCGCCAGTGCGCCAGCCGTTTCTCGGCACGGGCGCCTTCCAGCTTCACTTCGCTGCGTTCGCTGTGCACCGGCACGATGCGCGCCACGCCGAGCTCGGTGGCCTTCTGCAGGATCAGGTCCATCTTCTCGCCACGCGCGATGCCCTGCAGCAGGGTGATCGCCAGCGGGGATTCGTTATCGACGGGTGTCGCCGACAGCACCTCCACTTCCACGCCGCGCTTGCCGATGCCGCGGATGCGGGCGTCGTAATCGCGGCCGTCGCCGTTGAACAACGCGCAGGCATCGCCCTCGCGCAGGCGCAGCACGCGCACCAGGTGGCCGCCGGCGTGTTCGGACAGCGTCACCACCAGGCCTTCGCCCAGCGGCGCATCGACATGGACTCGGGTCAGACGCATGCGGTGGCTTCCTCGATGGCGGCGGCGGTGACTTCGGCCAGCAGGTCGAGGTCGGCGTGGTCCACGCAGTACGGCGGCATCCAGTAAAGGATGTCGCCGAGCGGGCGCAGGATGACGCCGCGAGCCAGCGCCGCGCGATAGGCGCGCAGGCCGATGCGTGATGCCGGATCGAACGGCGTGGCCTTGTCGCCGTCGCGCGTCAGTTCGAAGGCGCAGACCATGCCGAGCTGGCGGCTGTCGGCGACCTGCGGCAGGCGGGCGATGCCGGCGGCGTGCCGGCGCATCGTGTCCGAGCTGGCGCGGTTGCGGGCGATGACGTCGTCGCTGTCGAAGATGCCGAGCGAGGCCAATGCCGCCGCGCAGGCCAGCGGGTTGCCGGTATAGCTGTGCGAATGCAGGAAGGCGCGCTCGCGCGAGTCGTCGAGGAAGCCCTCGTATACCGATTGCGTGGTCAGCACCGCCGCCAGCGGCAGGAAGCCGCCGGTCAGTCCCTTCGACAGGCACATGAAATCAGGCTGGATGCCGGCCTGCTCGCAGGCGAACAGCGTGCAGGTGCGGCCGAAGCCGGTGGCGATCTCGTCGGCGATCATGAAGGCGCCGTGCGCATCGCAGAGCTGGCGCACACGCCGGAGATAGGCGGGGTGGTGCATCCGCATCCCGCCCGCGCACTGCAGCAGCGGCTCGATGATGACCGCGCAGATCTCGCCGGGATAGCGGTCGAAGATCGTCGCCAGGCCGTCGGCGGCACGCAGCGCGCAGGCTTCGGCATCCTCATCCCCCTGCGCCAGGTAGGCGTCGGGCGTGGGCGCGAAGATGCATTCCGACAGCAGCGGCGCGTAGGTGCGGCGATAGAGCGGGATGTCGCCGACCGAGAGCGCGCCGAGTGTCTCGCCGTGGTAGCCGTTCTCCAGCGCGACGAAGCGCGTGCGGCGCGGCTCGCCGGCATTGCGGAACCAGTGGAAGGCCATCTTCAGCGCCACTTCCACGGCGGCCGAACCGTTGTCGGCATAGAACACCTTGGCCAGCGGCGCACGGCCCGGTTCGCGCGGGGCGATGGCGAGCAGCTTCTCGGCCAGCTCGATGGCCGGCGCGTGCGAGAAGCCCGCCAGGATCACCTGCTCCAGCGAACGCGCCTGCCGGGCGATGGCCTCGGCGATGCGCGGCTCGGCGTGGCCGTGGATGTTGGTCCACCAGCTGGCGACGGCGTCCAGATAGCGGCGGCCGTCCATGCCGGTCAGCCACGCACCCTCGCCATGCGCGATCGGCACCAGCGGCAGCGTGTCCGGGTGTTCGCGCATCTGCGTGCACGGGTGCCAGAGCACGGCCAGGTCGCGGGCCTGCCAGCGGGCGGCATCGGCCAGCGCCGCCTCGGCTAGAATCGTTGTCGAATGAGCATCGTCCTGCATGACCCGCATTATCGCGCCTTGCGCCGGGGCCGCCGGTGAGCCGCGTGCCGCCGACCATCCACGGCGTGACCCGCCACGACGAAGGCGGCGGCCGCATCGTCGAGGAACTGGATCTCGAATTCTCCAACGGCGAGCGCCGCCGCTACCGGCGCCTGCTCGGCATGGGACCGGGCGCGGTGATCGTGGTGGCGATGCCGGACCCCGAGCACGTGCTGCTGGTGCGCGAATACGCCGCCGGCGTGGAGCGTTACGAGCTGGGGCCGGTGAAGGGCGCGATCGACCCCGGCGAGACCCCGGAAGCCGCCGCCAACCGCGAATTGATGGAGGAAGCCGGCTTCGGCGCGCGCGACGTCCGCGTGCTGCGTTCGCTGGCGATGTCGCCGTCCTACATGACCCATCACGCCGATGTCGTGCTGGCCCGCGACCTCTACGAACAGCGCCTGCCCGGCGATGAGCCCGAGCCGCTGGAAGTCGTGCGCTGGCCGCTGGCGAAGCTGGGTGAGCTGGTCGAGCGCGACGAGATTTCCGATGGCCGCGCCATCGCCGCGCTGTTCATCGCGCGGGAATGGCTGGCGGTGCACGGGTGAGGGTGCCGGTCGAGGTGCGCGAAGGCGTCATCGCCATCGCCGAGGCCGCCGCCGCCGCGATCATGGCGGTCTATGCGCGGGATTTCGAGGTGGCGCGCAAGGCCGATGCCTCGCCGCTGACCGAAGCCGACCTCGCCGCCCACCATTGCATCGTGGCCGGGCTGGCCGCGCTGACGCCGGATATCCCGGTGCTGTCGGAGGAATCGCCGGCCGCCGCCTTCGAGGCACGTCGCGGCTGGTCGCGTTTCTGGCTGGTCGATCCGCTCGACGGCACCCGCGAATTCGTCAAGAAGAACGGCGAGTTCAGCGTCAACATCGCGCTGATCGAAGACGGCGTGGCGAAGTTCGGCGTCATCCAGCAACCGGTGACCGGGACGCTCTGGCACGGCACGCCGGGGCAGGGCGCATTCCGCCGCGATGGCGATGCCGAAGCCGCCATCCACACCCGCACACCCGCCACCGCGCCGTTGCGCATCGCCGCCAGCCGCTCGCATCGCGATGAACGCACCGACGCGGTGCTGGCGCGCTTCCCCGACGCGGAAATCGTCGGGCTGGGTTCGTCGCTCAAGTTCTGCCGGCTGGCCGAAGGCGGCCTGGACCTGTACCCGCGCTTCGGCCGCACCAGCGAATGGGACACCGCCGCCGGGCAGGCGATTGTCGAAGCGGCGGGCGGCGTCTTGATCGACCCGCGTGGCCGGCCGTTACGCTACAACCAGCGCGACACGCTGCTCAATGGCGACTTTTTGGCCTGCGGCGATCCGGCGCTGGCCGGGGGTTGGGTGCGATGAGCGCGCCCCGGCGCGACATCGACGACCTGCTGCGGATCATGGCCGCGCTGCGCGACCCGCGGGGCGGTTGCCCGTGGGACCTGCAGCAGGATTTCTCGACCATCGCGCCGTACACCATCGAGGAAGCCTACGAGGTGGCCGATGCGATCGACCGCGGCGACCTGGACGACCTGAAGGACGAACTCGGCGATCTGCTGCTGCAGGTGGTCTTCCACGCGCAGATGGCGCGCGAGCAGGGCGCGTTCGGGTTTGAGGATGTCACGGAGGCGATTTGCGACAAGATGACGCGGCGTCACCCGCACGTCTTCGCCGGCGCGAGTGTCGAGGATGCCGAGGCGCAGACCGCCGCGTGGGAACTGCAGAAGAAGGCGGAACGCGCGGCGAAGGACCCGGACGATGCGTCCGCGCTGGCCGGCATCGCGCGCGGCCTGCCGGAGTGGCAGCGTGCGGTGAAGCTGCAATCTCGTGCGGCGCGTACCGGCTTCGACTGGCCGGACCATCGCCCGGTCTTCGCCAAACTGCGCGAGGAACTGGACGAATTGGAAGCGGAGTTCGAAGCCGCCTCCACCCACCCCGGCGATGCCGAAGTCCGCGTGCGGCTGGCCGAAGAACTGGGCGATGTGCTGTTCGTCGCCGCCAATCTTGCGCGGCATGCCAAGGTCGATCCGGGCGCGGCACTGCGCGCGGCCAACCACAAGTTCGAGCGCCGTTTCCGCGCGATGGAGGCTTTGGCGGACGACGGGGGCGTTGCTTTCGACGCGCTCGACCTCGACGCCCAGGAAGCGCTCTGGCGGCAGGTGAAGGCCGGCGAATAACGGCTGGATGTGGCGTCTCCGCGCGTGTTCCACGCCGGAAAACCAAGGCTTTCAGGCTTTGGATTCAATAAGTTGAACCATCACTTGAGCTTCTTCACGCTGCCTCGACCGTGGAACCGGATGATTTCACAAAGCTGAAGGGGAGACCTCATCCAATGCGCAACAACCAGGAACCATCCGGCCTCGTTCTGATCATCGAGGACAACCGCAACATCTCCGAAATGGTCGGCGAATACCTCGAGAGCAAGGGCTTCGAGGTGGACTACGCCGCCGACGGCCTGGACGGCTACCGTCTGGCCGCCGAGAACACCTACGACGTCATCATCCTCGACCTCATGCTGCCGAGGCTCGACGGCCTGGAAGTCTGCCGCCGCCTGCGCGAGGAAGCGCGCAAGTCCACGCCGATCCTGATGCTGACCGCGCGCGACACGCTCGACGAAAAGCTCACCGGCCTGTCGTCCGGCGCCGACGACTACCTGACCAAGCCGTTCGCGATCCAGGAACTCGAAGCGCGCCTGCGCGTGCTGATCCGCCGCGAGCGCCGCCAGGTGGGTTCGGAAGTTTTGAAGGTGGGCGACCTGGTGCTGGACCCGGCCAGCCTGCGCGCCACCCGGGGTGGCACCGAACTGCTGCTGTCGCCGATCGGCCTGAAGCTGCTGACCATCCTGATGCGCGAATCGCCGCGCGTGGTCAGCCGCCAGGAGATCGAGCGCGAGATCTGGGGCAACAGCCTGCCCGACTCCGACACCCTGCGCAGCCACCTGTACAACCTGCGCAAGGTGATCGACAAGCCGTTCGAAAAGCAGCTGCTGCATACGGTGCAGAGCGCGGGCTACCGCATCGCGGACATCGAACAGCCGCCCGCCTGATGGCGCTTTGACGATGGCGCCGTCGGAAAGCCTCTCCCGCAAGATCCGCTGGATTTTCATCCTGCAGGGCGTGGCTGCCTCGGTGCTGGTCATGCTCGGCACGTTGTACGGCAGCCTGCTGCTGCGCGACGTGCTGCTGAAGCAGCGCCTGATGACCGAAGTGCAGCGTTCGTGGGAGCTGATCGAGCAGTCGCCTGATACGCCACTGCCGCGCAATGCCACGTTCGAAAGCTATTTCGTGCCGGCGGGGGAGATGCCGGACCACGTGCCGCCCAACCTGCGGCCGCTGACCTCGGGCCTGCACCGGAGCAGCACGGACACGCGGCGGATTTCGTATGTCAGCGAGCGCGCCGACGGCACGCTGTACCTGAGCATGTCGCCCGGCACCACCGACCGCATCGTGAAATGGATTTCGGTGCTGGCGGTGGCGATGTCGGTGCTGGGCATCGCCTTCATCAGCTGGCTGGGCTACCGGCGCTGCAAGCGGATCGTGGCGCCGGTGTCGCAGCTCACCGACCGGGTGCTGGCCTGGGATCCGCGCAGCCCGCAGCCGCCGCAATTCGATCTGGGTGGGCCGGGTGGTGAAAACACCTACGAGGTCGCGCATCTCGGCGATGCGCTGGCCAGCATGTCGCGCCGCGTCGAGGAGTACGTGGACCGCGAACGCAACTTCACCCGCGATGCCAGCCACGAGCTGCGCACGCCGGTGACCGTGGTGCGCATGGCCGGCGACCTGCTGGAATCGGAAACGCTCAGTGTGCGCGGCGAGCGTTCGCTGCGCCGGATCCGGCAGGCGACGCAGGACATGGAGTCGCTCATCGACGCCTTCCTGGTGCTGGCACGGCATCCCGACATCCCGGTGGATTCCGAGGATGTGCAGGTGCAGGACGTCGTCCACGAAGAGGCCGCCAGCGCCGGCAAATGGCTGGAAGGCAAGGACGTCACCCTGCGCGTCATGGTCAATGCCGACCCGCAGGTGCATGCGCCGCCGCGGGTGCTCGGCATCATCGTGTCGCAACTGCTGCGCAACGCCTGCAACTTCACCACCCAGGGGCAGGTGGACATGGCGATCGAGCGGGACCGCGTGGAGATCCGCGATACCGGCATCGGCATGGACGAAGACACCATCGCCCATGCGTTCGACCCGTTCTGGCGCGCCGACATCTCCGACTACACCGCCAAGGGCATGGGCCTGACCATCGCGCAACGGCTGGCCGAGCGCTTCGGCTGGTCCATCGCGCTGCACAGCGAGCCGGGACGCGGCACGCTGGCCGTGCTCAAATTCGCCTGAGCCGTCAACCGCGATCCGGCTGGCGCGTTATGCCGCCATAGCCGCCCCATTTCCTCCGGAAGCCCCATTCGATGTCGTCGAAAGCCCGCAGCAACGCCCGTTCCCGCCGTCGTCCCTGGTTGTGGCCCGCCCTGATCGCCCTGGCCGCCCTCATCGCCCTTGGGGTGTGGTGGACGAAGCGCGATGCGGCGTCTGAAGCCGGCGGCTATCGCACCACGCAGATCGGGCGCGGTGACATCCGCGTGGCGATTTCGGCGACCGGCACGCTCTCGGCCATCTCCACCGTCACGGTGGGCAGCCAGGTCTCCGGCCAAGTCACCGAAGTGATGGTCGATTTCAACAGCCCGGTGAAGAAGGGCGACGTGCTGGCGCGCATCGACCCCAGCACCTACGAGGCGCAGATCGCGCAGGGTTCCGCGCAGATCGCCAGCGCCAACGCGCAGCTGGCCCAGGCCGAGGCCGCACTTCGCAATACCAGCGCCGACTACGCGCGCAAGGCTTCGCTGGGGCGGCAGCAACTGGTGGCCAAGGGGGATGTCGATGCCGCACGCGCCGCCATGCAGCAGGCGCAGGCGCAGGTGGGCGTGGCGCGCGCGCAGATCCGCCAGCAGACCGCATCGACCCAGACCACCCGCCTCAACCTGGGCCGCACGGTGATCCGTTCGCCCGTGGACGGCGTGGTGCTGACGCGCACCATCGAGCCCGGCCAGACCGTGGCCGCCAGCCTGCAGGCGCCGGAGCTGTTCAAGATCGCCGAAGACCTGTCGAAGATGAAGATCGAGCTGGCGGTGGACGAATCCGACATCGGCCAGGTCAAGGCCGGCCAGGCGGTGAGTTTCAGCGCCGACGCCTTCCCCGACCGCCAGTTCAAGGGTGTCGTGGAGCAGGTGCGGCTGTCGGCGACGACCTCCAACAACGTGGTCACCTATCCGGTGGTGGTGACGGTGGACAACAGCGACGGCACCCTGCTGCCGGGCCTGACCGTCAACGCCGAGATCGAGGTGAGCAAGCGCGCCAACGTGCTGAAGGTGGGCAACGCGGCGCTGCGCTACAAGCCTTCGGATGAGGAGATGAAGGCGATGATGGCGGCGTCCGGCGATGGCGGCGGTGCGGGCGGTGGCCAGCGTGGCGGCATCGGCGACGACCTGCCGGGCATCGCGGCCAAGCTCAAGCTGTCGTCCACCCAGCAGGCCGCATTCGATGCGTCGTTGGAGGCGATGAAGGCGCGTCAGGCCGAACGCATGCAGGCGGCGCGCAGCGCGGCCAGCCAGCAGCAGGGCAACCGCGTGATGGGCGGAGGTGGCGGCGGTGGCATGCGCGTGATCACGATGGGCGGCGGTGGTGATGCCGCGATGCAGGCGCAGATGCGCAGCCGCATGCGCGACCGCTTCCAGCAGCAGTTCGGCGAATTCCGCGCCACGCTCGATGACGCCCAGCGCGGCCAGTGGGATTCGGCCATCGACGCGCTGCTCAATGCACGCCGCGCGCCGCTCTACCTGCTGGTCGACGGCAAGCCGAAGATGGTGATGGTGCGGCTAGGTGCCTCGGACGGCACCGATACCGAAGTCGCCGGCAACGTGAAGGAAGGCGACGAGGCCATCACCGGCGCACGGTCGGCATCGGCTTCGTCGGGTGCTTCGGCTTCCGCGCCGGCGGCCCGGCCCTGACGGTGGAGACGGTCCAGCCCATCGCGCCACCGGTCATCGAGACCCGCGGCCTGCGCAAGGTCTATGCCGAAGGCAGCGAGGCCGAGGTCATCGCGCTGCAGGGCGTGGACCTGGTGATCCGCCGTGGCGATTTCGTCGCGATCATGGGGCCGTCGGGTTCCGGCAAATCGACGCTGATGAACCTGATCGGCTGCCTCGACACGCCGAGTGATGGCGTCTACGAATGCGATGGCGTGGATGTCGCCACCCTCGACGCGGAAGAACTCGCCACGCTCCGGCGCGAGAAGATCGGCTTCGTGTTCCAGGGCTTCCACCTGCTGCCGCGGATGAGCGCGCTCGACAACGTGGCGATGCCGCTCGGCTACGCCCGCGTGCCGCCCGCCGAACGCCGCGAACGCGCGCAGGCCGCGCTGGCATCGGTGGGGCTGGGCGAACGCAGCCAGCACAAGCCCAATGAACTCTCGGGTGGCCAGCAGCAGCGCGTGGCGATTGCCCGCGCACTGATCAACCAGCCGCCGATCCTGCTGGCCGACGAGCCCACCGGCGCGCTCGACAGCAAGACCGGCGAGGAAATCCTGGCGCTGTTCAAGCAGTTGCGCGACGACGGCCACACCGTGGTGCTGATCACCCACGACGCCGAAGTCGCCGAGCACGCCGACCGCATCTTCGTGATGCGCGACGGCGAGCTGCACGAGGAGGTGCGCGCATGACCTGGCTCGACATCCTGCGCACGGCGTTCCACGCATTGCGCGGCAACTGGATGCGCAGCGCGCTGACGTCGCTGGGCGTGATCATCGGCATCGCGGCGGTGATCGTGATGGTCTCGGTCGGGCAGGGCACGCAGAAGGAAATCGACAAGCTGGTGTCCGGCCTCGGTTCGCAGCGGCTGGACATTTCGCCGGGCGGCGGGCGCGGGCCCGGCGGTGCGCGGATGAGCGCATCCAGCTTCTTCACCCTCAACCTGGGCGATGCCGACGCGATCCGCGACGAGATCCCCGAGGTGCAGTTCGTGGCCGGTGCGCTGCGTGGCAGCACCCAGGTCGTGTTCGCGGAAAACAATGCCTCGACCAGCTGGCAGGGCGTGCAGCCCGATTTCTTCGAGATCAACGGCTGGCAGATCGCCGAGGGCAGCCTGTTCGAGGGCGATGACTACGGCGGCAACGGTCGCGGGGTGATCCTCGGCGACACGGTGCGGCGGACTTTGTTCGGTGACGACAGCGGCATCGGCCAGAGCATCCGGCTCGGGCGCGTGCCGCTGACCGTGGTCGGCACGCTGGCGCCGAAGGGGCAGGGTGGTTTCGGCCAGGACCAGGACGATGTGGTGATGGTGCCGCTGGAGACCGCGCGGCGCCGGTTGATGGGCAGCATGGGCCTGCCGCCGGGCGCGGTCATGCAGATCGCGCTGACCGTGGCCGATGCCAAGGACCTGGACTATGTGCAGGGTGAGGTCGAAGCGCTGCTGCGCCAGCGCCACAAGATCAAGCCGGGCGACGAGGACGACTTCAACGTCCGCAACATCAGCCAGATCGTGGCCACGCGTACCGCCACCACCAATTTGATGTCGAAGCTGCTGGGTGCGGTGGCCGGCATCTGCCTGGTGATCGGCGGCATTGGCATCATGAACATCATGCTGGTCAGCGTGACCGAGCGGATCAAGGAAATCGGCCTGCGCATGGCGGTCGGCGCCGGGCCTTCGGACGTGCGCCGGCAGTTCCTGATGGAGGCGATCCTGATCTCGCTGATCGGCGGCGTCATCGGCATCGTGCTGGGCATCGGCGGGGCGCTGCTGGTCTCCAAGTTCAGCGAATTGCCGATCGCGCTCAACGGCCAGGTGGTCGGGCTGGCGGCCGCGTTCTCCATCGTCACCGGCCTGTTCTTCGGCTACTACCCGGCGCGCAAGGCCTCGCTGCTCGATCCGATCGAGGCGCTGCGCCAGCAATAGGCCATCGGCCCGGCACCGCGCATTCCGTAGGCGGATGCCCGGCTGTGGCAAAATCGGACGGTTGGCCCATGGGCCGCAGCCCGATGACGACGGACGCCCTATGCGCCCTGCCTGCCCAAGTTCCCACCTTTCCACGGATGTCCGCCATGGCTGATACCTACGGCCACCTGCCGCGCGGCCCGCGGGGCATCTATCGCGCTTTCCTCTGGTCGCTGCAGGGCCTGCGTGCGGCCTGGCTGCACGAGTCCTCGTTCCGGCTGGAAGTGGTGGCGTTCATCGTGCTGGCGCCGGTCGGCGTGATGCTCGGCCAGACCGGCATCGAACGCGCCCTGCTGGTGGGCTCGATGCTGCTGGTCATGGCGACGGAGTTGATGAACTCGGCGGTCGAGGCGGTGATCGAGCGTTACGGCCCCGAGCACCACGAACTGGCCGGCCGCGCCAAGGACATGGGCTCGGCGGCGGTGTTCGTGCTGATGATGAATGTGGTGCTGGTCTGGACCTGCCTGCTGTTGCCGCGCCTGGGCTGATCCGGCCCGACCGAAGAACAATTCAAGAAGAAAGAAGAGAAGCAAACGATGGATTTGAGTTTCCTGTCATCCCCCGACGCCTGGCTCACGCTGGTCACCCTGTCCGCGCTGGAAATCGTGCTCGGCATCGACAACCTGGTGTTCATTTCCATCGCGGTCTCGCGCCTGCCGGAGCACCAGCGTCCGCTGGCGCGCAAGATCGGCATCGCGGTGGCCTGCATCACCCGCATCGGCCTGCTGGTCATGCTGGCGTTCCTGGCGCGGATGTCGAACGACCTGTTCCACATCGGCGGCATGGGCATCTCGGTACGCGACCTGGTGCTGATCGTCGGCGGCATCTTCCTGTTGTGGAAGGGCACGGCGGAGATCCGGGAAATGATTTCCGGCGGCGAGGACCATGACCCGCGCACCAGCAAGGCGTCGTCGAGCTTCGCCTTCGTCATCGCGCAGATCGCCGTCATCGACATCGTGTTCTCGCTGGATTCGGTGATCACCGCCGTCGGCATCGCCGAGCACATCCCGATCATGGTGTTCGCCATCCTGCTGGCGGTGGCGATCATGCTGCTGGCCGCGAACCCGCTGGGTCGCTTCATCGACGCCAACCCGACCGTCAAGATGCTGGCGCTGGCCTTCATCCTGCTGATCGGCGCGGTGCTGATCCTGGACGGCTTCGAAGTGCACGTGCCCAAGCCGTACATCTACTTCGCGATGGGCTTCTCGGTGCTGGTGGAGTGGCTCAACCTGCTGATGCGCCGCAACGCCAACCGCGAACACATCCCCGGCGCGGGCGAGTGGTAAGGGCCGGTTTTCACCCCGGCTGAACATCCCGCTCGGCAGTTTTGTCCCCTGAAAGGCGCGACATCGGGTCGCGCCCTTGGTCATATCTGGAGTGTTCCATGCGCAGCTTCCGTTTCCTCGTGCTCATCCTGGTGGCCTCGCTGCTGTCGGGCTGCGGCTACAACCAGATCCAGCAGAAGGATGAGGCGGTCAAGGCCGCGTGGTCGCAGGTGCTCAACGTGTACAAGCGTCGCGCCGACCTGGTGCCGAACCTGGTGAACACGGTCAAGGGCTATGCCGCGCACGAAGCCAAGGTGCTGACCGATGTCACCAATGCCCGCGCCAAAGTGGGCAGCATCAACGTCAATGCCGAAGACGCCCAGTCGGTGCAGCAGTTCCAGCAGGCGCAGGGCGAGTTGAACGGCGCCATCGGCCGCCTGCTGATGGTCGCGGAGAACTACCCGCAGCTGAAGGCCGACCAGAACTTCCTGCAGCTGCAGGCCCAGCTGGAAGGCACCGAGAACCGCATCGCGGTGGAGCGCCAGCGCTACATCACCACCGTGCAGGACTACAACACCTACATCCGTTCGTTCCCGCAGAACCTGGTGGCGATGATGTTCGGCTACAAGCCGAAGCCCAACTTCAGCGTCGAGAACGAACAGCAGATCCAGCAGGCGCCGACGGTCGATTTCGGCACGCCGTCCGCGGCACCGGCACCGGCACCGGCCGCGCAGCCCACGCCTGCCCCGGCCGGGTAAGCGGAACCGGCTGACGTGCACTGGACGCGGCGCCTCGCTGCGCTCTGCCTGCTGCTGCTCGCCAGCGCCGTTGCGCTGGCGCAGCAGCTTCCGGCGATCCCGCAACTCACCAGCTACGCCACCGACCAGACCGGCACGCTGGATGCGGCGGGCGTGGCGGCGCTCGATGCCAACCTGCGCGCCTTCGAAACCCGCACCGGCAGCCAGCTGGTGGTGTTGCTGGTGCCGACGACCGGCGACCTGCCGATCGAGGACTACGCGCTCAAGGTGGCCGAGAAGAACCAGATCGGCCGCAAGAAGCTGAGCGATGGCGTGCTGCTGCTGGTGGCGAAGGATGACCGGCGCGCGCGCATCGAGGTCGGCTACGGGCTGGAAGGCGCGATTCCCGACGCCACCGCCAGCCGCGTCATCCAGGAATACCTGGTGCCGAAGTTCCGCCAGGGCGATTTCGCCGGCGGTGTGACCGACGCGACCGGCGTGCTGGAAAAGCTCATCGAAGGCGAGCAGCTGCCGGCCCCGGTGGCCAGGCACAAGCCGGGCCCCGACAGCGGCGGCGACTGGCTGTTCGCGCTGATCGCGGCGTTCGTCGTGGCCAATGTGCTGCGGATGGTCTTCAACCGCCTGCCGGCCGGCGTGCGCGGGCTGTTTGCCGGCGTCGGTGCCGGTGGCGTGGCCTGGCTGCTGTCGTCGGTGCTGCTGGTCGGCGGCATCGGGGCGCTGATCGGCTTCTTCCTCGGGCTGGCGGGCGCCGGTCGCGGCCGCTTCGCGCGCGATGACGGCTGGGGTGGTTTCGGGGGCGGCCCGTGGTCCGGCGGTGGTGGCGGCTGGGGCGGTGGCAGCAGTGGTGGAGGCGGCTTCGGTGGCGGCGGTGGTTTCAGCGGCGGCGGTGGCTCCTTCGGTGGCGGTGGCGCGTCGGGGAGCTGGTGATGTCGAGGATGCTCAAGCACCTGTTCGCGCCCTCGGCCAGCGGCACCTTCTCCGCCGACAGCCTGAAGCGCATCCATGACGCCATCGCCGAGGACGAACGCCGGCACCGCGGCGAGATCTGCTTCGCGGTCGAATCCGCCCTGCATTGGCGCGATGTCTGGAACCGCGTCGATTCCCGCCAGCGCGCCGAGGACACCTTCGCCCGCCTGCGCGTCTGGGACACTGCGGCCAACAACGGCGTGCTGGTCTACCTGCTGCTGGCCGACCACCGCATCGAAATCGTCGCCGACCGCGGCCTGCGCGAACTGGTCAGTGCCGAACAGTGGCGCGGCATCTGCCAGCTGATGGAAGAGCGGCTCAAGGCCGATGAGCCGGAACAGGCGGTGATGCGCGGCGTCAGCGAGATCGGCAACCTGCTGGCCGAGTACTTCCCACAGGTGGAAGGCGAGATCGACACCGACGAACTGCCCAACACGCCGGTACTGCTGCGCTGATTTCGTGCTTCATGCCCCCTCGGGCACAATGACGGTACCCCGCCGACGAAGAACGCGATGCCGCCTGTCTACCTGCACCAGCTCGACCCCATCGCGCTTTCGCTCGGCCCGCTCAAGATCCACTGGTATGGCGTGATGTACCTGCTGGCGTTCGCCAGCGCGTGGTGGCTGGGCCGCAGCCGCATCCGCCAGGGCCGGCTGCCCGGCGTCGATGACAACGCCTTCGGCGACCTGATGTTCTACGGCATGCTCGGCGTGGTGCTGGGCGGGCGGCTCGGCTACATCTTCTTCTACGACCTCAAGACCTACATCGCCGACCCGCTGCAGATGCTCAAGGTCTGGCAGGGCGGCATGAGCTTCCACGGCGGCCTGCTGGGCGTGCTGGTCGCGGCGCTGTGGTGGGCACGCAAGCACCGCGTGCATTTCTTCGATGTGGTCGATTTCGTCGCCCCGCTGGTGCCGCTGGGCCTCGGCTTCGGGCGGCTCGGCAACTGGATCAACGGCGAACTCTGGGGCAAGCCCACCGATGGCAGCTGGGGCGTGGTGTTCCCGGCCTCGCTGCCGGGCGAGCTGCAGGGGCTGTCGCACAACGCGCTGCAGGCGATGTTCGACAGCGGCATGCTCAACCAGTACGCGCGCCACCCGAGCCAGCTCTACCAGATGGTCTGGGAGGGCATCATCATGTTCGCGCTGCTGTGGTGGTTCTCCTCGAAACCGCGTCCGCGCTATGCGGTGAGCGGGATGTTCGCGCTGCTCTACGGCCTGTTCCGCTTCGTGGTGGAATTCGTGCGGCTGCCGGATGCGCAGCTCGGCTACCTGGCGTTCGGCTGGTTGACGATGGGCCAGCTGCTCAGCCTGCCGCTGGTCGCGCTCGGCCTGTTCTGGCTGTGGAAGTCGCGCTCGCAGCCGACCCTGCAACCGCAGCCGCCGATGGCGGAGAAGGCCTGATGCGCGCGTACCTCGACCTGCTGCGCCATGTGCTGGAACACGGCGACGAGAAATCCGACCGCACCGGCACCGGCACCCGCAGCGTGTTCGGCTGGCAGATGCGCTTCGACCTGAACGAAGGCTTCCCGCTGGTCACCACCAAGAAGCTGCACACGCGCTCGATCATCCACGAGCTGCTGTGGTTCCTGCAGGGCGAGACCAACATCGCCTACCTCAAGGACAACAAGGTATCGATCTGGGACGAGTGGGCCGATGAAAGCGGCGAACTCGGCCCGGTCTACGGCAAGCAATGGCGCAGCTGGGAAGGCGCGGACGGGCAGGTCATCGACCAGATCCGCTGGGTGGTGGACGAGATCAGGCGCAACCCGGATTCGCGCCGGCTGATCGTCAGCGCGTGGAACGTGGCCGACCTGCCGAAGATGGCACTGATGCCCTGCCACTCGCTGTTCCAGTTCTATGTGGTCGATGGCAAGTTGAGTTGCCAGCTCTACCAGCGCAGTGGCGACATCTTCCTCGGCGTGCCGTTCAACATCGCCAGCTACGCACTGCTGACCCATATGGTGGCGCAGGTCTGCGATCTCGGCGTCGGTGACTTCGTGCACACGCTGGGCGATGCGCATCTCTATTCCAATCACTTCGACCAGGCCCGCGAGCAGCTCGCGCGCACGCCCGGCTCGCTGCCGAAGCTGCGGCTCAACCCGGAGGTGCGCGACATCCTTGGGTTCCGCTACGGGGACATCGAGATCCTCGACTATCACCCGCAGGCGGCGATCAAGGCGCCGGTCGCGGTCTGAGCGCGATGGAGATCGTGCTGATCGCCGCGCTGGACCGCCGGCATGCCATCGGGCGCGGCAATGATCTGCCTTGGCACCTGCCGGATGACCTCAAGCGCTTCAAGGCGCTGACGCTCGGCCAGCCGGTGCTGATGGGGCGCAAGACCGCCGAATCGCTCGGCCGTGCGCTGCCGAAGCGGCGCAACCTGGTGCTGACGCGGACCGGCCAGCTGCCGTTCGAGGGGATGGAAGCGGTCGCCTCGCTCGATGACGCGCTGGCCATCGCCCAGGCCGACGGCGCCGGCACGCTCTGCGTCATCGGCGGCGGCGAGATCTTCGCGCTGGCGTTGCCGTTGGCGACGCGCCTGCACCTGACCTGGGTGGATACGGAAGTGGAAGACGCCGACGCCTTCTTCCCCGAATTCGATGCATCGCAATGGCGCATCACCGAACGCGAACACCACCCCGCCGACGCACGCCACGCGCACGCCTTCGACTTCGTGGATTACGTCCGCGCCTGAGCGCGCGGATCAGACCTGCCGGCCCGGCACCTGCGCCAGCAGCAGTTCCTCGCTGTCCAGCCGCAAGGCGGTGAGCTTGCCGCCCCAGACCGCGCCGGTGTCGATGGCATGCACGCCGTGGCCGACCATCAGGCCCAGCGTGCTCCAGTGGCCGCAGACGATCCTGAGCTCGCGCTCGGCGCGGCCCGGCACCGAATACCAGGGATAGAGCCCGGCCGGCTGCGTACCCGGCGCGCCCTTGATGTCAAAGGCGATGCGTCCGCGCGGCGTGCAGTAACGCATGCGGGTGAAGACGTTGATGATCGCGCGCAGGCGATCCACGCCTTCCAGCCGCGGGTTCCACGCCGGGCGGTCGCCGTACATCGCGCGCAGAAGCTTGTGCAGGCCCGGACCGCGCAGGCGTTCCTCTACCTCGCGCGCGTAACCCTCAGCCATGGCGAGCGTCCATTGCGGCGCGAGACCGGCGTGCAACATCGACCAGCCCAGTTGGCGATCGACATGCATCAACGGCCGCCGGCGCAGCCACTCCAGCAGTTCGCGCGCGTCCGGCGCCTCCAGCACGCGGCGCAGATCCGGGTTGACCTTGCGCTGCTCCTCCGGCCGGCGCTCACCGATGGCGACCAGTGACAGGTCGTGGTTGCCGAGCACGACATGTGATTGCGCGTCGAGCGAATGCACCAGCCGCAGCGTTTCCAGCGACTCGCCGCCGCGGTTGACCAGGTCGCCGCAGAACCACAACCAATCGGCCGCCGGGTCGAAGCGGATGCGTTCGAGCAGGCGCTGCGTCGCGTCGTAGCAGCCCTGCAGGTCGCCAATGGCCCAGATCGCCATGGGCGCGGCCTAATGCAGCGTGCGCGGCGTGCTCAACATGAAGGCGGGGATGTCGGCTGAGAATTGCGTGCCGTCATCCGCCTGCAGGTCATAGCTGCCATGCATGGTGCCGAGGCTGGTGGCCAGCACGACGCCCGATGAATATTCGAAGCCGTCGCCGGGGCGCAGCCAGGGTTGTTCGCCTACCACGCCTTCGCCATGCACTTCCTGCACGTGGCCTTCGGCGTCGGTGACCACCCAGTGCCGCTTCAGCAACTGCGCGGGTTTGTTGCCGCGGTTCTCGATGCGGATGGTGTAAGCGAAGACGTAACGGCCGTCCTGCGGCGAGGATTCCTCGTCGAGGTAATGGGTCGCGACATCGATATCGATGGCGTAAGGCGTTTCACTGGACATGCCGGAATTCTACGCAGCCGGCGTGAACCGGGCGGGAAAAAGCCCTCAAACCGCCGCGTTGGCCAGCGCAATGAAGCCACTCACCGGCACCTGTTCAGCACGCAACCGCGGTTCCAGCCCGGCGGCGAGGATGGCCTCGTCATCGCAGACATCCTTCAGCGCGTTGTGCAAAGTCTTGCGGCGCTGCCCGAACGCCGCCCGCACGATGTGGGCAAATCGCGCGCGGTCACGCACCTGCACTTCATCGACCGGCTTCGGTACCAGCCGCACCACCGCCGAATCCACTTTCGGCGCGGGCCGGAACGCGCCCGGCGGCACCTTGATCAGCGGCGTGACCTTGCAATAGGCCTGCAGCATCACCGACAGCCGGCCATAGACCTTGCTGCCTTCGCCGGCGGCCATCCGGTCGACCACTTCCTTCTGCAGCATGAAATGCATGTCGATGATGGAAGCGGCGTGGTCCAGCGCGTGGAACAGGATCGGGCTGGACAGGTTGTAGGGCAGGTTGCCGATCAGCCGGATCGGCCCGCCCAGTTCGCGCGCCAGTTCGCCGAAGTCGACCTGCAGCACGTCGCGGTTGATCAGCCGCAGCCGCCCGCCACCGGCTTCGGCGGCGGCGGTGAGCGGCACCAGCAGGTCGCGGTCGAATTCGATCGCGGTGACATCGCCATGGCGTTCCAGCAGCGGCAGGGTCAGCGCGCCCTGGCCGGGACCGATCTCGACGATGCGCTCGCCCGGCTTCGGGTCCAGCGCGAGGATGATCTTGTCGATGACGCCGCGTTCGTGCAGGAAGTTCTGCCCGAGGTGCTTCTTGGCCGGCTTGTCGAAATGCGCGTTCACAGCAGGCGCGTCCCGGGCGCGACATCGCCATCGGGGATGCACAGCCGCACCGCGCCGTCTTCGTCATGGAAGCCGGTGACCAGGCATTGCGAGAGGACCGGGCCGATCTGGCGCGGCGGGAAATTGACCACGCCGACCACCAGCCGCCCGACCAGCGTCTCCGGCGTGTAATGCACGGTGATCTGCGCGCTCGACTGCAGCACGCCGATCTCCGGCCCGAAATCGACCTTGAGCCGGTAGGCGGGCTTTCGGGCTTCGGGGAAGGGCAGCGCCTCGACGATGCGGCCGACGCGGATGTCGACCTTCAGGAAGTCGTCGAAGCTGATGGGGGTGTCGCTCATGCGGTGAATCCGGAGGGGGCGATGTGCCGGCGGGCCAGCATCGCGCAGAGATCGGCGGCGGCGAACAGGCTGGAAGGGTCGGCGATGCCGCGCCCGGCGATGTCCAGCGCGGTGCCATGATCCACCGCCACGCGCGGGAAAGGCAGGCCGAGGGTGATGTTGACCGCCTGGTCGATGCCGGCGCTTTTCAGCACCGGCAGGCCCTGGTCGTGGTACATGGCGATGACGGTGTCGAAGCCGGCCAGTTTGCCGGGCAGGAAGGCGGTGTCGGCGGGCAGCGGGCCGATCAGGTCCATGCCTTCGCCGCGCAGTTTGGCCAGCACCGGCGCCATCACCTCGATTTCCTCGCGGCCCATGTGGCCGTCCTCGCCCGCATGCGGGTTGAGGCCGAGCACCGCCAGTCGCGGCGCCCCGATCCCGAAGTCACTTCGCAATGCCGCATCGGTGATGCGCAGGGTGCGTTCGAGTGCTTCGGCGGTGAGCGCGTCGGCCACTTCGCGCAGGGGCAGATGGGTAGTGACCAGGGCCACGCGCAGGCCGGGACGCGCCAGCATCATCACCACGTCGCGCCCGCACAGCGCGGCGAGCAGGCCGGTGGTGCCGGTGTAGGCGATGCCGCCTGCGTTGAGACTGGCCTTGTGGGTGGGGCCGGTCACCAGCCCGTGGCATGCGCCGGACAGGCAGGCGCGGGTGGCGGCTTCCAGCGCGGCGATGATGGCGCGGGCGTTGGCAGGGTCGGGCTGGCCGAAGGCGGGCAGTCCGCCCGGCAGTGGAAATTCCTGCAGCGGCAGGTCGCCGGCACGTTCGCGCGGTGCATCGGCGGGCAGCAGGCGGAGCGGCAGCCCCAAGGCATCGGCGGCGCGGCGCAGCGAGGCGGCATCGCCATAGGTCAACAGATCGAAAACGTCCGCCGGCTGCTGGGCCAGGCGGACGCACAGCTCGGGGCCGACGCCGGCGGGTTCACCCGGCACCAGCGCCAGCCGCGGGCGCATCTCAGCCGCCGTTGCTGGCCGGTGCGACGCCGATCACCGATTCGCTGCGCACGTCGACGTAGGCGTCGCCACGCATTTCCTGCAGGAAGCGGGTGTATTCGTCTTCCAGCTTGCGGCGGCCGATGGTCTCGCGGGCGGCGGCGCGCTGCTGGTCACTGCCGGCCGCGCCCTGGCGGCGACCGACGACCTGGATCAGGTGCCAGCCGGCCTGCGACTTGATCGGCGGAGTGATGTCGCCATCCTTGAGCGCGGCGATCTGCGGGCCGAGCTCGGGGCCGAAGGCATCGGTGGTGCGCCAGCCGATGTCGCCGCCCTTGTCCTTCGACTGCGCGTCCTGCGACTCTTCCTTGGCCAGTTCCGCGAAGTCCGCGCCGCCCAGCGCACGGGCGCGCAGGGTGTTGAGCTTGGCTTCGGACGCGGCGTCATCGCCCTGCACCAGGATGTGGCGCACGTGGTATTCGGTGACCTGTGCCGGGGCGGCAGCGCCACTGCGGGTTTCGACCAGGCGGATCAGCTGGAAGCCGCTGCTGCCACGGATCGGGCCGATGATCTGGCCGGCCTGCATGGTGCGCACGGTCTGCGCGAACGCCGGCGGGATCTCGGATTCCGGGCGCCAGCCGAGGTCGCCGCCTTCCAGCGCGTTGGGGCTGTCGGAATAACGGACCGCGGCAGCCGCGAAATCCATCTCGCCGCGGTCGATCAGGCCTTTGATGCCGTCGATCTTCTTCTGCGCGGTGGCGATCTGCTCGGCGGTCGCGCCTTCCGGCAGCGCCACCAGCAGGTGCGCCAGGTGGTACTGGTTGCCACCGCCGGCACCGGCCTGTTGGGCCACGGCCGCGTTGACCTCGGCTTCGCTGACCTGGATGCGGCTCTGCGCGAAGCTCTGCTTCATGCGCTGGATGGTGATCTCGTCGCGCAGCGTGTTGCGGAAGTCGGCCAGGCTCAGGCCATCCTTCGCCACCTGCGCGCGCAGCTGGTCGGGCGTCATGTTGTTCTGCTGGGCGATGTTGCCCACCGCCTGGTCGATCTCCTGGTCGGTCACGCGGATGCCGCTTTCCTGCGCGCGGGTGACCTGCAGGCGGGTGAGGACGAGGCGTTCGAGCACCTGCTTCGCCAGCACTTCAGGCGGCGGCAACTGGCCGGGATTGCTGGCGTACTGCGCGGTGATGTTGGCGATGGCGCGGTCCAGCTCGCTCTGCAGGATCACGTCCTCGTTGACCACGGCGGCGATGCGGTCGACCGGCTGGGTCTGGGCCTGCAGCGCAACGGGGGTGAATGCCAGCGCGGCGGCCAGCAGGAGGGCACGGGGATTCATCATGGGGAGGGGTCCGTATCGGAATCGGCCGGGGGCGCGATGGAAGCCGGCGGCACGAGGTAAAGATCGTCGCGGTAGTAACCGAGAATAGCACGGCGCAAAGTGCGCCTCGTGTCCTGCCCGGCCGAGCCGAGGCCCTTGAACTCGATCTCCAGCATGATGCTGTCATTGAGCTCGCCTTCGCGGTTGTGGATGTACTGGCGGCCCACCAGGCGCACCGCCACGCAGCAGCTGTCCCACTGCACGCCGGCCACGGTTTCGAGCGGCTTGCGGTCCTTGATCGAGTAGTAATAGCGGCCGACCAGGCTCCACTGCGGGTTGAGCGGATACAGGAAGGAGAAGTCGGCCTGCTCCAGCAGGTCGCGGCGGTAGCGGTAGGCCAGGTTGACGATGCCGTCGTCCTTCAGCAGGTAGCGCGCGCGGAAGGCGGCCAGGTCCTGCCGGCGGTACTTCGGATCCCACTGGTAGGAGGCGCCGATCAGCCAGCGGTCGCTGGGCGACCAGTTGGCATCGGCCACCCAGGCGGAGCGGCCGCGTTCGACCGTGTTCTCCCACGGATAGGCCTTGACCCGCACATCGTCCAGGTAATGGATCTGGCCGAGGCTGGCACTGAATTTCTCGAAGCCGTCGGTGTCGCGCAGGATGCGGGTGGTGACTGCCGTGGTGATCTGGTTGGCGTCACTCTGGCGGTCGGCGCTGCTGTAGCGGTTGTCGCGGAACAGCTGGCCCCAGCCGAAGGTCAGCGGCACGGTGTCGAAGACCGGCAGCGCGGACTGGTCGCGGTAAGGTGCGCGCAGGTAGAACACGCGCGGCTCCAGCGTCTGCAGGAACGGCTTGCCGTTGCGCTCGAACTCGCGGTCGAACTGCAGCCCGGCATCGACCGAATAGATCGGCAGGCTGCGGGTCGGGTTGCTGTCCATGAAGCCATCCGCCATCGTCGGCGCGAACGGCACGCCACGGGCGGCGGCATCGGCCTGCGCGCGCTGGGTGGCGATCGAACGCGCCAACGCGTCATCCAGCTGATACGCGGTGTAACGCCAGGCGATGGTCGGTCGCAGGAACCAGCCGGCGCCTTCCAGCGGCATGCTGATATAGGGCTTGATGTCGAAGCGGCTGCCGCCCGGGATCTCGATGTGGAGACCGGTCGGCTGGTATTGCGCATCCAGCGCGCGGTAGGACGAATGCTGGAAGCGCACCGCCTCGCTTTCCACGCCTGCGCGCAGCAGGGTGCCGAAGGGCTGTTCCCAGTTGAAGTACAGGCGCGGCAGCCGGTTGAACGGCAGGCTGGCGTCGGTCAGGGTGTAGTCGGCCAGCTGCCAGTGGTCGGCCTCGACGCCCGCATCCCAATAGCGACCGTGGCCATACACGCCCAGCGTGCTCTGCACCGAATAGAAAGACACGCCCAGCGAGGTGTTGTTGAAATCCTCGAAATAGCGCGGGTCGCTGATCCAGGCCAGGTTGGCGCGGGCCTGCCAGTGCTGGTTGAGGTTCTGGTAGGCGCCGAACGTGGCCGAGCCGCGATCGCGGTCGCGCAGCTTGTCCTTGGGCATCCAGAAGCCGTTGAGGGTGCCGGCGCCGGCCTCGTTGAGGTAGCGGAACTCGCCGCCCATCGCCACGCCGCGCTTGGTCATGATGCGCGGCGACAGCGTCGCGTCGTAGTTCGGGGCCAGGTTGAGATAGATCGGCTGCTTGTAGTCGAAGCCATTGCGCCCGGAGTTGGAGATCGACGGGAACAGCAGGCCGGTCTGGCGGCGCTCGTCGATCGGGAACTTGAACCACGGCACGTACAGCACCGGCACCTTGCCGACGCGCAGGGTGGCGTTGCGGGCGACCGCGAAGCCTTCCTCGGTGTCGACGTCGATGCGGTTGGCGACCACGCGCCAATGCTGCTGCGTCGGCGGGCAGGTGGTGTAGGTGGCCCCGAACAGGCTGCCCTTGTTGCCGACCAGTTCGATGCGGTCGGCACCGCCATTGCCGCGGCGGTCGGTCAGCTGGTACTTGAGGTCTTCGATGCGGTGCGTGTCTTCGGCCTGACTGCCGGTGGCGCGCTCGGCGACGATGCGCATCCCGCTGTCGCGGAAGCGCACCTTGCCTTCCGCCACGTAGGTTTCCTTCTCGCTGTCGAAGGTCAGCTTGTCGGTGCCCAGGAACTGGTCGCCACGGCTGAGCGCGACATTGCCCTGCAGCACCGGGATCTCCACCGTGCCGCTCTGTTCGTCACCTTCCAGCTCGGTCGGGAGCTTCTTGCGGGCGTCGGGCGAGATGCCCAGCTTGGTCTGCGGCGCGTCGGCGAAGGGCGGCACCGCGTCCTCGATCGGGCACAGGCCGTAATCCGGCGGCATGTCCTGCTCCTGCGCCATCACGGGCAGGGCAAGGGCGATGGCGAACGGGAGGGGCAACAGTCGGGGGCAGGGGCGCACGCGTCCGGTCCGTGAAGGCTGAATTCGGCGGTTAGCTTGCCCCATCCCCTGTGAAGCGGCAATGCGCGGTCCGGCCCCGTTCAGTCGCTGGGCGGCCCGGCCGAAGCCACATCACCCGTCCAGCGCATCCAGATGGGCGACGACGGATTCCGCCAGGGCGCCGAGCGCGTATCCGCCTTCGAGCATCGACACCACGCGCCCGCCGGCATGACGGTCGGCGATGGCGCGCAGCTCGCCGGTGAGCCAGCCGAAGTCCCCGGCTTCCAACCGCAGCGAGGCCAGCGGATCGTCGCGGTGGGCGTCGAAGCCGGCGGAGATCAGCAGCAACTGCGGCGCGAAATCGTCGATGGCCGGCAGAAGCTGCTTCGACCAGGTGCTGCGGAAGGTCTCGCGGCCGGTGCCGCCCAGGATCGGGGCGTTGAAGATGTTGCCGATGCCGGTTTCGTCGAAGCCGCCGGTCCACGGGTACAGCGGCATCTCGTGGGAGCTGGCGAACAGCACGCGCGGCTGGCGGGCGAAGATCGACTGGGTGCCGTTGCCGTGGTGGACGTCGAAGTCGGCGATGGCCACCCGTTGCACGCCGGCCCAGAGCGCGTGCGCGGCAGCCACCGCGATGTTGTTGAACAGGCAGAAGCCCATCGCGCGGGCGGCCTCGGCGTGGTGGCCGGGCGGGCGCACCGCGCAGAAGGCGCGACGGCCGTCGCCACCGAGCACCCAGTCGACCGCCTCCACGCCGGCGCCGGCCGCGACAAGGGCCGCCTGCAGGCTGCCGGGCGAGAACGCGGTGTCTTCGTCCAGCCATTCGATGCCGGTGGGCTTGCGCGCCCAGAGCGCGTCGAGATAGGCATCGCCGTGGACGCGGGCCAGCGCCTCGTGGCTGGCCGGGTTCGGCAAGGTCCACGCGCAGCCGGGGAAAGCGGCATCCACCGCCTCGATGACCGCCGTCAGGCGTTCGGGGCGTTCGGCGTGGGTGGGCCCGGTGTCGTGGGCCAGGCAATCGGGGTGCGTGTAGAGCCGCAGGCTCACCCGCGGCGGCGCTCGTGGTTCCAGGTGACCTCGCCGTGGCCGCTGGCGCGCGCCAGCACCCGGCACAGCACGAACAGCAGGTCGGACAGGCGGTTGAGATAGCGGATCGGCTGCGGGCGGACCTGCTCGATGCGCGACAGCGCCACCGTCATCCGTTCGGCGCGGCGCACCACGGTGCGGGCGATGTGGCAGCGGGCCGCGGCCTCGCCACCGCCGGGCAGGATGAATTCCTTGAGCGGCGGCAGGTCGTCGTTGTAGCGGTCGAGCTGCTGTTCGAGGCGGTCGATGTCGTCGTCGTCGATGGCCGCATGGCCCGGGATGCACAGCTCGCCGCCCAGGTCGAACAGCTGGTGCTGCACGGCGGTCAGCAGCTGGCGGACGTCGTCCGGGACCTCGCTGGCCAGCACCAGGCCGATGCAGGAATTGGCTTCGTCCACCGTGCCGTAGGCCTCGACCCGCAGCGAATCCTTGGCGACGCGGCTGCCATCGCCCAGGCCGGTGCTGCCGTCATCGCCGGTGCGGGTGTAGATCTTCGACAGCCGGTTGCCCATCTCAGGCCCGCACTTCGCGGGCGCGATGGCCGAAGGCCGCATCCAGCGCCACCTGCAGGGCCAGCGCGGCGCCGACATACAGCGCGGTCGTCAACAGGTACGGGCCGACCCAGTCGAAATAGTTCTTGGCCCAGCCGCCCAGCGACTTCTGCGCCACGGCATCGCTCATCCAGTAGAAGCCGCCCTGCGCGAACAGCTGGCAGAGCGCGACCGAGGCGACCAGCGCCATCGCCAGCTTGCCCAGCATCGCGCCCGTGCCGCCCTGCTGGCGCGCCAGCCACAGGCCGCCGGCCCACAGGCTGAAATACGCCGGCACCAGCATCCAGTAGCCCGGCGAGACGCAGTAGTGCTGCCAGAAATCCATGCCCTGCGCGGTGATCACCACGTAGTCCACCGCCACGGCCAGCGCCATCAGCAGCGGGAACGCCCAGGCCGTCCAGCGGCGCAGGTAGAAGCCGGCGACGAAGAACACCGCCCACGAGGCATCCGGCAGCACGGCGAAATGGTGGAGGCGGGTCGCGGCCATCACCGCGGCCAGGGCGGCCAGCACGGCGAGGTCGGTGCCGCGGCTGCGCGGGGCGGAATTCAGGTTCATCGGGCTGTCCTCGGTCATGCCGGGATTCTATCGCGCTCGTTATCATCGACGCATGCACACGCACGACATCGTCATCGTCGGCGGCGGCCTGGTCGGCGCCAGCCTTGCCATCGCACTGGAAGATTCGGGACTGGATGTGGCGATGCTGGAAGCCACGCCGTCTTCCACGCTCCCCGCCGTCTTCGACGAGCGCAACCTGAGCTTCGCCGAAGCGACCTGCCACGCGCTGCAGGCCCTGCGCATCTGGCCGCTGCTGCACAGCGCCAGCCCGATCCGCCGCATCCATGCCACCCGCGCCGGGGATTTCGGCCGGGTCGAACTGGATGCGCGCGAAGTCGGCCTCGAGGCCTTCGGCCACGTCGTCATCGCCCGCGATTTCGGCGAGGCGCTGGAAAAGCGGCTGGGTGAGGTCGGTTCGTTGACGCGCCATCGCCCGGCGCGTTTCATCGGCACCCGCATCGCCGACAACGGCCTGCGCGAAGTCAGCTACAGCGAAGGCGACGCCGAACGCGTCGTCCATACCCGCCTGCTGGTCGGTGCCGATGGCGCCGAAAGCGCGGTCCGCGCCGCGCTCGGCATCGACGCGCAACGCCACGACTACGGCCAGACCCTGTTCGTGAGCCGGGTCCGACCGTCGAAAGCGCCGGACGGCACGGCGTGGGAACGCCTGGGCCCGCACGGCCCGACCGCGCTGCTGCCGCGCGCCGACCGCCATTACGGCGTGGTGCATGGCGTGGACAGCGCGGAAGCCGACGCCGTCGCCGCGTTGGATGAATCTGCTTGGCTGCAGCGCCTGCAGGACGCCTTCGGCTGGCGGGCCGGGCGTTTCCTCGCCAGTGGCGCGCGCAGCCGTTACCCCGCCGTGCGCGTGGTCGCCGATGCGCTGACCGCGCCGCGCGCAGTGCTGCTCGGCAATGCCGCGCAGAGCATCCACCCGGTCGGCGCGCAGGGCTTCAACCTGGGTCTGCGCGATGCGCTCACTATTGTCGAGGAAGTCCGCGCGCACGGGCTGGACGACGCGGCGATGCTGCCGCGTTACGCCGAACGCCGCCGCGAGGACCGCAGCCGCACGCTCGCTTTCTCCGACGGCATGGCCCGCGCCAGCGCCAACGACGGGCTGGCGATGGGCCTGCTGCGCAGCGCCGGCATGGCCGCACTCGCCAACGTGCCCGGCCTGCGCGCGCAGGTGGCGGCTGGCGGCATGGGCTATCGCGGCGACTTGCCGGCGATCTGCCGGGGAGCCAACGCATGAGCCGCCGTATGCAACGCGATGCCGTCGTCGTCGGCGGCGGCGTGGTCGGTACCGCCTGCGCGCTGGCGCTGGCCGAGGCCGGGCTGCAGGTCGCGCTGGTGGATGCCGGTGCGCCCGCGCGCTGGTCCCGCGACGAACCCGACCTGCGCGTCTTCGCCTTCGCGCCCGACAACGCCGCGCTGCTCTCCGCCTTGGGTGTGTGGGATGAGGTCGCATCCACCCGCGCACAACCTTACCGGCGCATGCGGGTGTGGGATGCGGCGGCCGGCGGCGAACTGGTCTTCGATGCCGATGCGCTCGCGCGTCGCGAACTGGGCTGGATCGTCGAGCAGAGCCTGCTGGCCGAAAAACTCTGGAATGCCGCCCGCCGCGCCGGCGTCGAACTGCTGCAGCCGGCGCGCATCGAAGGCATGGAAACGCGTGACAGCGGCGTGCGTCTCTCGCTGGAAGGCGGCGAGACGCTCGACGCCCGCATCGCCATCGCCGCCGACGGCGCGAATTCGAAACTGCGCGAACTGGCCGGCATCGACATCGACGCGCACGACTACGGCCAGCGCGGCGTGGTCGCCTACGTCGAGACCGCCGAGCCGCATGCGCTGACCGCGTGGCAGCGTTTCCTGCCGGGCGGCCCGCTGGCCTTCCTGCCGGTCGATGGCGAACGCCGCAGCTCCATCGTCTGGAGCCTGCCGGCCGACGAAGCCGAACGCGTGCTGGCGCTGGACGATGCCGCTTTCGGCACCGAACTCACGAATGCATTTGCCGGGCGGCTGGGTGAGACACGCGTGCTGTCGAAGCGCGCCGCCTTCCCGCTGCGCCGGCAGCTGGCGAAGACGCAACTCAGCGGCCGCGTGCTGCTGCTGGGCGATGCCGCCCACGTGGTGCATCCGCTGGCCGGGCAGGGCGTCAATCTGGGTCTGCGCGATGTCGCGGCGTTGCGCGATTCGGTGCGCGAAGCCAAACGCCTCGGCCGCGACTTCGACGCGCCGCACCGCCTGCAACGCTGGGCGCGCGCACGCCGCAGCGACAACGTGGTCTCCACGCTCGCCTTCGAAACGATCAACCGCGTGTATTCCAACGACGCGCTGCTGCCGACCTTCCTGCGCGGCCACGCGCTGACCGTCGCGAATGCGCTGGTGCCGCTGCGCAATGCGTTGTGGCGGCATGCGGCCGGCGTCTGATTCCTTCCACGGAGAAACGCGATGAACCCGAGCAGTACCGCGAACTGGCAATGCCCGAAATGCCAGAGCCGTTCCTTCGAAACCGGCGAACTGCGCGGCGAGGGCGGGGGCTGGTCCTCGTTCTTCGACATCAACACCCGGCGCTTCATGTCGGTCAGCTGCAACAGCTGCGGCTTCACCGAGTTCTACCGCGAGACCGCCAGCACCGGCTCCAAGATCATCGACCTGCTCGGCAGCGGCTGAGCCTCAGACGCGGGTTGTCGCGAAGACCGTGATCTCCTCGCGGTCGTGGTAGAGCTGCTTGGCGCGGACGGTCAGCGGCATGCCGGCTTCGTCCGCGAACAGCGCCAGGCAGCGTTCGGTTTCCTGCCAGCGTTTTTTCATCGGCAGCTTGAGGTTGAACACCGCGTGCCGGCACCAGCCCTGCGCGAACCACTCGGCCATGCGCGAGGCCACGCGGATCGGCTGCTCCACCATGTCGCAGACCATCCAGTCGAGTGGCTGCGGCGGGTGCCAGCGGAAGCCGTCTTCGCGCAGGTGTTCGACCTGGCCGCTGTCCATCACGTGCTCGCGCAGCGGGCCGTTGTCGATGGCGCTCACGCGCAGGCCGTGGCGGGTCAGCACCCAGGTCCAGCCGCCGGGCGCGGCGCCAAGATCCGCGGCACGCATGCCGGGTTTCAGAAGGATTTCTCGCTCGCGTGCATCGAGCAGGGCGAGGAAGGCTTCCTCCAGCTTCAAGGCGCTGCGCGAAGGCGCATCGGCATGCATCTTCAGACGCGGGATGCCGAGCGGCCACGGGGCGCTGTCGCGGGTGTCGGCGCGGGCGATGAATGCATGGGCGCCATCGACAAAGGCGACGTGCAGGCGCGGCAGCCGGTCATTGTCCTTGGGCGACAGCAGGCCGGCCTTGCGCAACGCCGGGCGCAGCGCGTTGCCGAAACTGCGCGCGAGACCGGCCAGCGGCTTGCCGGCATCGGAATCCGGGTGCTCCACCCACAGCTCGCCGTAGCGTTCGCCGTGCGCGGTCAGCACTTCGAGCATCGGGCTGATGCGGTCGGCGGGCGGCAACTCGCGCAGCTCGGCCAGTACGCGCAGTTTCTGCCGCGCGAACACCAGCGCATGCCACGGCAGCAGCGCGTCGAGCGTGGCCGCGTCATCGGTGTGGAAGACCACGTAGCCGCTGCCGCGTTCGGTCTGCGCATAGCCGGGGATGCCGGCTTCGCCGGCCCGCGCGGTGAGTTCGGCGGCCAGGTCCGGCTCGAAGCCGCCGCGGCACCAGCAGAGCAGGCCGGTCATCGTCAGTAGCTGGGGCCGCCGAGCTGGCCGTAATCGCGCAGCACGGCACGCGCGTCATCGCGCAACACATCGGTCACCACTTCGATGCCGCGCTCGCGCAGAGCGCCGGTCCAGTCGGCGGGCAGCGGGCCTTCGTCGAATTCGGTCAGCGATTCGACATCGCCGCTGCGTGCGCCGATCAACATGCGGTCGATGCCGGCCCAGATGCTCGCGCCGTAGCACTGGCAGCAGGGTTGCGAAGAGGTGGCCAGCGTCACCGGGCCCCAGCGCGAGCCGTCGTCGTTCTCGTTGAGGCGGGCGCGCTGCAGGCGGTGCTGGGCCAGCATGAAGGCCATCATTTCCGCATGCGCCACCGAGCAGGACTGCGGCAGCACGCGGTTGACGCCGATGGCGACCAGCCGGTCGTCCGGCCCGAACACCGCGGCGCCGAACGGCCCGCCGCTGCGCGCATCGATGTTCTGCCGCGACAGCGCGATCGCCAGCGCGACCTTCGCCTCGTCGCCCGGATAGGTCGCTTCGAACGGAAAGTCGTGGACCCAGATCGGCAGCGTCAGGTGCAGTTGCAGCGGCAGCATCAGAGCATGTTCCCGCGCGGGTCGGCGGCGCATTGCCCGCTCACGCACTGGCAGCTGCTGATGGCCGGAAAGCCGCAGACGCTCGCCGTGCCGGTCTTCGCGCACTGGGCCTGCACGGCGGCCGGATCGGTCTTGGCGTTGACGTTGACGCAGCCCGGGTAATAGCCGCAGCAGTTGCCGACGTTCTTCACCGTGCAGTCGGCGTCGGTCTTGCAGCTGCGGTCGGGCGATGAAGGCGTGGCGCCGATCGGGCGCGGCGGCGCGGGCCGGTCCAGCGGATTGATCGCGCCCACGGAAGGGGCGACCGGCGCGGCGGGCTTGGACGGCGGCTGCGGCGAGCAGCCCAGCGTCAACGCCAGCAGCAGCGACATCAGCACGAGGGCGAAGCGGGGCATGTCAGCCTTCCTTCTGCATCCAGGTGTCACGCAGGGTAACCGCGCGGTTGAAAACGGGGCGCGAAGCCGAATGGTCGCGGCGGTCAGCCACGAAATAGCCGGTGCGCTCGAACTGGAAGCGGTCTTCCGGCTGCGCATCGGCCGCGGCGGCTTCCACGTAACCGTTGACCACGCCGCGCGACGCCGGATTCAGGTAGTCGCGATAGCTCTTGCCCTCGCTGTCGTCGTCCGGGTTGGAGGCGGTGAACAGGCGGTCGTAGAGGCGGAATTCGGCGGGCACGCCGGTCGCGGCATCGACCCAGTGGATGGTGCCCTTGACCTTGCGGTTGGCGCCTTCCATGCCGGGACGCGATTCCGGATCCAGCCAGCCGCGCAGCTCGATGACGTGGCCGGCGTCGTCCTTCACCACCTCATCGACGCGGGCGATGCCGGCGCCGCGCAGGCGCACTTCGCCGCCGGGCACCAGCCGCTTCCAGCCCTTCGGCGGCACTTCGGCGAAGTCTTCCGCGTCGATCCAGATCACGTTGGAGAAGCCGATGCCGCGCGTACCCATCGCCTCGTCCTTGGGATGGTTGGAGAAGGACAGCGTCTCGCGGTGGCCTTCGGGCAGGTTGGTCAGCACGAATTTCAGCGGATTCAGCACCGCCATCCGGCGCGGCGCGCGTGCGTCCAGGTCCTCGCGCAGGGTGTTCTCCAGCACGGTGTAGTCGATGGTGCTGTTCTGCTTGGACAGGCCCAGCCGCGCGACGAAGAGCTTGAGCGCTTCCGGCGTGTAGCCGCGGCGGCGGATGCCCTGCAGGGTCGGCATGCGCGGGTCGTCCCAGCCATCGACCAGCCCTTCCTGCACCAGCGCCATCAGCTTGCGCTTGGACATGACGGTGTAGTCGAGGTTGAGTCGCGAGAACTCGATCTGCCGCGGCTTGGCGGCCTCGTTCGGCAGGCCCTTGTCGATGATCGGCTGCAGCAGTTCCGGGTGGTCGTGCAGGGCGACGTTGTCCACCGACCAGTCGTAGAGCGGGCGGTGGTCCTCGAACTCCAGCGTGCACAGCGAATGGGTGATGCCTTCGATGGCGTCGCCCAGCGCGTGCGCGTAGTCGTACATCGGGTAGATCGGCCATTCCGCGCCGGTGTTCTGGTGCTCGACGTGCTTGATGCGGTAGATCGCCGGGTCGCGCATGTTCATGTTGGGCGAGGCCATGTCGATCTTCGCCCGCAGCGTGCGGCTGCCATCCGCGAACTCGCCCGCGCGCATGCGCCGGAACAGGTCCAGGTTCTCTTCCACCGTGCGCTCGCGGAACGGCGAGGCCGTGCCCGGTTCGGTCAGGCTGCCGCGGGTGGCGCGCACCTGCTCGGCGCTGAGGTCGCAGACGAAGGCCTTGCCGTCGCGGATCAGCTTCTCCGCGCCCAGGTAGTACACGCCGAAGTAGTCCGACGCATGGCGCAGCCGGTGCCAGTCGTAGCCCAGCCAGCGCACGTCGTCCTGGATGGCCTGGACGTACTCGGGGTCCTCGCGGGCCGGATTGGTGTCGTCGAAGCGCAGGTTGCACTCGCCGCCGAACTCCGCGGCGATGCCGAAATCGGTATGGATGGCGCGCACGTGGCCCAGGTGCAGGTAGCCGTTGGGCTCGGGCGGGAAGCGGGTGCGGACGTGGTCGTGTTTGCCGCTCGCCAGGTCCTCGCGGACGATATTGCGGATGAAGTCGGTGCGCTCGGGCGCGGCGGTGGGCTCGGTCATGGGGGCGCGGTGCTCGCGGATGCGGGAAAGCGGCCACAAGTTTACCGTTATGCTGCCCCGCTCCCCGCAGGATCCCGCCCGATGCGCACCGTCTACCAGGCGCTCAACCCCATCGACGCCCATCTGGTGAAGCATGCGCTGGAGGCGGCCGGCATCCCGGCCTTCGTGTTGGGCGAGCACCTGGCCGGCGGGGTGGGCGAACTGCCGGCCACCGGCTACCTGCAGGTGCGGGTGCCGGACGACTGGTTCGAGGAGGCCGAAGCCTGCGTGCGCGACCTGCCGCTGCTGGCCGCCGACCCGGCCGCCGAAGGCGATCCGGGCGAAGAAGGCTGGCTGCCGGCATGAGCGCCGCGGCGTTGCCGGACGCGGCCGGGCGCCGGCGGGCGATCGGCCAGCTGCTGGCAGGTGCCGCGATCATCGGCACCAACGGGCTGATGGTCCGCTTCGCCGGCACGCCCCCCACCGTCTCGGCATTCTGGCGCATGGCCCTTTCCGGCCTGCTGCTGGCCGCGCTGGTGCAGGTCCGGCACGGCTGGGTGCCGCTGTCGCGCCGCGCCTGGCTGTGGATCGTGCTGCCCTCGCTGGCCTTCGCGGTCGACCTGTGGATGTGGCACCGCTCGATCCTGCTGGTCGGGCCCGGCCTGTCCACCCTGCTGGCCAATGCCCAGGTGTTCTTCATGGCGTTGGCCGGCGTGCTGCTGTTCGGCGAACGCCTGCACCTGCGGTTCGTGGCCGGCGTGCTGCTGGCGTTCACCGGCCTGTGGCTGTTGCTGGGCGGCGACTGGGCCACGCTGCCGGCGGAGTACCGCTGGGGCGTCTGGCTGGGGTTGGCCACCGGCGTGGCCTACGCCGCCTACAACGTGGGCCTGAAGCGCTCCCAGGCGGAGGCGGCGGTGGGCAAGGCGCGGGTGCCGGTGGAGCAGGTGCTGTGCCTGGCGGCGTTCGGCTCGGCCGCCTGCCTGGGGTTGATGGGGGTGGTCGAAGGCGCTTCGTTCGCCATCCCGTCGTGGAAGTCGTTCGGCATCCTGCTCACGCTCGCGGCGATCGGCCATTGCCTGAGCTGGATCCTGATCTCGCGCTCGATCCAGGTCCTGTCGGTGGCGATGGTCGGCCTGCTGCTGCTGTTCCAGCCGATGGTCGCCTACCTGCTCGATGTCGTGCTGCTCGACCATCCGACCTCGCCGCGCCAGTGGGCGGGCCTGCTGGTGACAATGGCGGGGATTTTCGTGGCAGGATTGAAGCGCCTGCGGCGCGGCTGACCGCCCCGGGTTGGCCACGGGGGGTGGCTGTCAGGGGGAAGGATGAAGGCAGCATCGCAGGCGCGCGAACCGCGCCGGTTGTTATCGACCTGGTCGCGCTTCTCGCAGGCGGCCGTCATCAGCATCGCGGTGGCCGTGCTGGTCTGGGTGATGAGCTTCCTCGGCGTATCGCCGGAACGCGGAGACATCGCCCTCCATGTGGTGGAAGGCGGCGGCAGCGGCGTCCACGTGGTCATGCCGGATGCGAAGCGGCTCGGCGTGCGCCTGCCGGTCGGCGATATCGACGTCGGCCTGCGCTTCCGCCTGCCCGCGCAGGCGCGTGACGAGGAATACGTGCTGTTCGCCGACCACATCCTCACCGACCGCATCCAGCTGGTCAATCCCGCGGGGCGGGTGGTCGGCACCGGTTCCAGTTTCCATCCGCGTGGAAAGCGCGCAGGCGGCGCTTCGCCGTTCTATGTGTTTCCGCTGCGCGGCGGGCTGGCCGGTGCGGAGGCCATCTATCGCCTGCGGGCCGACATCGCGCTCGAACAGACCGTGGTGCTGCGGATCCTGCCCGCGACACAACTTCGCCCGCTGGAGCAGCGCTTGGCCATCGCGCATGCAGTGCGCTATGGGGCGTTGCTGGCGATGGTCGTGCTGCTGTTCGCGCTCCATCTCTCGACCGGCGAGCCGGCCAGCCTGGCCTACGTGGGCGTGGGATTGCTGACGTTGCTTTCGCTGCTCCAGCTGCACAGCTACCTCTACCTGCTGCCCGGGATGGACAGGCTCGGTGACCTGGGCATCCCGGCGATCCTGGCCGTGCGCAGCCTGCTGGTGGTGTCCGGCATCCACCTGTTCCTGTGGTTGGGCCAGCGCGACGCGCCGCCGCCGCGGCTCAAGCGGTGGGTAAACCGCTTCTGCCTGGTGCTGGTGGTGTTGATCGTGCTGCAGGCCCTGCACTGGATGCCGCATGCGCTGATCGCGCCGCTCGGCTGGCTCTACCTGCTCGGTTCCCTGCTCATGCTGGGGCTGGCATGGCGCGCGATCCGCAACGGCGTGCCACTCGCGCGCAGCATCTTCATCACGATGCTGGCGACGATAGTCGCCGTCTTCGCCACCGACCTGTACGACATGGGCCTGATCCAGGGCGGCTGGTGGGTCAATTCCGGCGGCACCGGCATGTTGATCGTCTGGCTGGGCCTGATGGCGGTCAGCCTGATCCGCCGCACCAGCGACTACCGGCGCCAGCTCGAGGACGCCGCTCGGCGCCAGCAGCAGCTCCAGCGGGCGGCCGACACCGACGTGCTCACCGGCCTCCCCAACCGCGCCCACCTGGATGCCCATCTGCATGGCGGCGCCGGAGCGGGCCGTGCCTTCACCGTCCTCTTCATCGACATCGACCATTTCAAGGCGATCAACGACACCCATGGCCATGCGGCCGGCGATGCCGTGCTGCGGGCGGTGGCGGCGGAACTGGCCAGGTCGGTGCGGGATGTCGATTACGTCGCGCGTTACGGCGGCGAGGAGTTCGTGGTGGTGGCCGATGGCCATCCGACCGAAGTCACGCCGCTGGCCGAACGCATCCGTGAGCGCATCGCCGCATTGCCGATCGAGTGGCAGGGCCAGGTCCTGCCGGTCACCGTCAGCATCGGCGTGGCGCCCACCTCGGCACCGGGCGAGGCGATGGACAGGGTGCTGGCGCGCGCCGATGCGGCGATGTACGCCGCCAAGCGCAACGGCCGCAACCGGGTGGAAACCGCAGCGGCACCGGCTGCGTTCTATTCGGCGGCGATCCCGCAGACGTAGACCACCTCGCAGCCGCCGGGCCCGTGGTCGTCGCGGGTGGTGGAACTGCGCCAGCGCCAGCCGTCGTTCGCCCGCACTTCCACCAGCCAGCCGTCGATCCGCACGCGCTGCCCGGTGGCGACCCGCGCCAGCGCCGCGGCGACTTCGCGGCTGGCCGGGATCATGTGCATGTTGGCGCTCTCCAGCCGCACCTGGTCGATGGGGATCGGCGGCGCGTCCGTCCAACGGGTGAAGTACCAGCGGTTCTGCTGGCCGATGGAGAGCGAGGACACCACGTCGTCATCGCGCATCCGGCCCCATCCGAGCGCGATGTCGATCGGCGCGAACTCCGCCTCGCGGTCCTCGGCATAGGCGCGGGTCGACAGCACCCGGCCATCCACGCTGAATCCGGCCAGCGGCTGCAGGCTGCCACCGGCATGGCGGAACGCGGGCATCCCCGCCGGCAGCGGCGACTGCGCCGGCAGGTCCGGGGTCGCCAGCATGTCCGGCATCCGGCATCCCTTCGCCCGCACGGCATTGGCGGCGACGAAGGGCGTGTGCGCGGGCGGGGCGGGGCGCATCGCCGCCTCGATCCTGGCCGGGTCGCGCAGCTTCGGTTCGGGCGCGTCGCTGGCCTGCCACCACCAGGCGCCCCCGGCGATGCCGCCGGCGGCCACCAGTCCCAGTGCGATGTCGCGGGTGCGGGCCATGCCGCTCCGTCAGCCGGAAAGGAGCGCGGACGATAGCGGGCGGAGTGTTTGCGCGATGTCGCCGAGCAGGTCGCCCATCGCCGAGCTCTTGCGCCAGACCAGCGCGATGCTGCGCTTCGGCGCCTCGCCGGCGAACGGCAGCAGGCGCAGGTGTTCGGGCTGCACCACCGGCGGGCGGGTGGCGAGTTGCGGCAGCAGGGTCACGCCGGCCCCGGCCGCCACCATCTGCCGCAGCGTCTCCAGGCTGGTGGCGCGGAAGCCGGCCTTCTCGTGCGCGCCGGCCAGGCGGCAGACGTCCAGCGCCTGGTCGCGCAGGCAGTGGCCGTCCTCCAGCAGCAGCAGGGTCTGCTCATCCAGGTCGTCCAGGCTGATCGCGCGCTCGCCGGCGAAGGCGCCGCCCTCGCGCGTCGCGAGCAGGAAGGGTTCGTCGAACAGCGGCTCGACGTGCAGCTGCTCGTCGTGCACCGGCAGCGCCAGCAGGGCGGCATCGATGCGACCCTCGCGCAGCTGGGCCAGTAGCGCGTCGCTCTTCTCCTCCACCAGCAGCAGTTCCAGCCGCGGGAAACGCGCCTGCAGCGCCGGAACCGCATGCGGCAGGAAGTACGGCGCCAGCGTCGGGAACGCGCCCAGCCGCAGCGTGCCGGATTCCGGGTCCTGGCTGCGGCGGGCCAGGTCGCGCATCGACTCCACCTCAGCCACGATGCCGCGCGCCCGCGCCACCACCTCGCGCCCGACCGGGGTCAGCATCACCTTGCGCGGGCTGCGTTCGAACAGCTGCACGCACAGCTCCTCCTCCAGCTTCTTGATCTGGGTGGAGAGCGTGGGCTGGCTGACGAAGCTGGCTTCCGCGGCCTTGCCGAAATGGCGGTGGTCGGCCAGCGCCACCAGGTACTTGAGGTCGCGCAGGTTCATGTCGGGCCGCCTTTCAGTTCGAGGGTGTTGCCGTCGGGGTCGTCGAAATAGAGCGAAGGGCCTTCGCCCTCCGCGCCGAAGCTGTCCGAAGCCGGCCCGTGCGGCGCGAGGCCGTGCGATGCGAGGTGCTGGATGATCGCCGCCTCGTCGAAGCCGTCGATGCGCAGGCACAGGTGGTCGACGTTCCGCCCGCCTGCACCCGGCGCTTCGCCATCGCGCGTGCCGAGCTTTCCGTCCACCGCGACCAGATCGATCATCGACGCCCCGGCCCGCAGGTGCAGCAGGCCCAGGTCATCGCGGCGTTTCGCCACTTCGCAGCCCAGCACCTCGCGATAGAACGCTTCGCTGCGGGCGAGGTCACGCACCCGCAGCACCACGTGGTCGATGCGTTGCACGGCGAACGGCGCGCCGGCCATGCTTCAGGCCGCCTTGGCCTGCGCGGCCGGCACCGAGCTGCGGATCAGGTGGTCGAAGGCGGACAGCGAAGCCGTCGCGCCGCCGCCCATCGCGATGATGATCTGCTTGTAGGGCACGGTGGTCGCGTCACCGGCGGCGAACACGCCGGGCAGGCTGGTCGCGCCGCGCTCGTCGACGACGATCTCGCCGCGCGGGCTCAGCGCCACGCCGCTGTCCTTCAGCCACTCGGTGTTCGGCAGCAGGCCGATCTGCACGAAGATGCCTTCCATCTCGACCGTGTGCTTCTCGCTGGTGGTGCGGTCCTCGTAGACCAGGCCGGTGACCTTGGCGCCATCGCCCAGCACCTCGGTGGTGAGCGCGGAGGTGATGATGCGGACGTTAGGCAGGCTGCGAAGCTTGGCCTGCAGCACCTCGTCGGCGCGCAGCTTGCCGTCGAACTCGATCAGGGTGACATGGCCCACGATGCCGGCCAGGTCGATCGCCGCCTCCACGCCGGAATTGCCGCCGCCGATCACCGCCACGCGCTTGCCCTTGAACAGCGGGCCGTCGCAATGCGGGCAGAACGCCACGCCCTTGGTCATGTACTGGTCCTCGCCCGGCACGTTCATCTTGCGCCAGCGCGCGCCGGTGGACAGCACCACGGACTTGGCCTGCACGGTCGCGCCGCTGGCCGTGGTCAGGCGGAAGCCGCCTTCGACCGTTTCCAGCTTCTCGGCGCGCTGCAGGTTCATCACATCGACCTCGTAATCGCCGACATGGGCTTCGAGCGCGGCGGCCATCTTCGGGCCTTCGGTGTGGCTGACCGAGATGAAGTTCTCGATGGCCAGCGTGTCCAGCACCTGCCCGCCGAAACGCTCGGCCAGCACGCCGGTGCGGATGCCCTTGCGCGCGGAGTAGATCGCCGCCGCCGCACCGGCCGGGCCGCCGCCCACCACCAGCATGTCGAACGGCGCCTTGTCGTTGATCGTCTTCGCCGCCTTTTCCTCCGCGCCGGTATCGAGCTTGGCGAGGATCTCGGCGAAGCCCATGCGCCCGGCGCCGAACGGCTGGCCGTTGAGCAGCACGGTGGGCACGGCCATCACGCCGCGTTCCTGCATCTCTTCGGCAAAGGCCGCGCCATCCACCGCGATGTGGCGCACGCGCGGGTTCAACGCGGCCATGGTGTTGAGCGACTGCACCACGTCCGGGCAGCTCTGGCACGACTGCGAGAAGAAGGTTTCGAAGCGCAGCTCGCTGTCCGCGTTGGTGCCTTCCAGCGACTTGATCTGGGTGATGACGTCGTCGTCGAGCTTCGGCGGATGGCCGCCGACATGCAGCAGCGCCAGCACCAGCGAAGTGAACTCGTGGCCCAGCGGCAGGCCGGCGAATTCGACGCCGGTGTCGGCATCGCTGCGGGTGATGCGGAAGCTCGGCAGGCGGCTGCCCGGTTCGACGCCGGTTTCCGCCGCGTTCTTCAGCGTGATGCGGCCCGCGCCGGCTTCGGTGATGTCGGCCAGCAGGTCCTGCATCTCGCGGCTGGCCTCGCCGTCGTCCAGCGTGGCGATCAGCGTCAGCGGCGCCTGCAGGCGCTCCAGGTAGGCGGCGAGTTGGGCTTTCAGTTCGGTGTCGAGCATGGCGGACTCCTTCCTGTCTATAGGCGGGGGTGAAGCCGGATCGCATTCGGCCGTTCGGGCCGGCGGGGATCCGGGCAAAGCGTGGCCGTCGCGCCTGAGGCACGTCACGGGCGAGAGGGCTGGGAGCAAGGAAGGAAGCGGCTTCCTGCCTTCTTCCCAACCCTCTCCCGGTGAGGGGAGAGGGTGGGAGGTGACTGTGGAAAGTCACCGGCGATCCTGCGAGGCGAGCGCAGCGGATTCGAAGTCGCGTGGCGCGCGGAGAAGGGGGAGTGGACTCAAGTCCATGACCCCTTCGAGCACGCCGCGCGGCGATGAAGCCGCAAAGCGCAGGCCGCAGGATCAGATCTTGCCGACGAGATCCAGCGACGGCTTCAGCGTCTTCTGGCCTTCCTTCCACTTGGCCGGGCAGACTTCGCCGTCGTGGTTGGCCACGTACTGGGCGGCCTGCAGCTTGCGCACAGTCTCGGTCACGTCGCGGGCGATGGCGTTGTCATGCACTTCCATCGTCTTGATCACGCCGTCCGGATTGATGATGAAGGTGCCGCGCAGCGCCAGGCCCTCTTCCGGGATCAGCACGTCGAACGCCTTGGACAGGGCGTGGGTCGGGTCACCGACCAGGGCGAACTTCGCCTTGCCGACGGCCGGCGAGGTCTCGTGCCACACCTTGTGCGAGAAGTGGGTGTCGGTGGTGACGATGAACACCTGGGCGCCGGCCTTCTCGAACTCGCCGTAATGCTCGGCGGCGTCTTCGATCTCGGTCGGGCAATTGAAGGTGAAGGCGGCCGGCATGAAGATCAGCACGGACCACTTGCCCTTCAGGTCGGCGTCGGTGACGGTGATGAACTCGCCGTTCTTGAAGGCCTGCGCCTTGAACGGCTGGACTTCGGTATTGATCAGGGACATCTGCAAACTCCTGTTGACGGGGGTGGATGGGCAAGGGGAGGTCTCCCCGGCGATGGACAGCTTAGGCGGCATCAATTGATATCGCAAATTGATTGTCGGAATCTTATTGATAGGCAATAGCTATTTATTGTGCCGGTGACAGGCCATGGCGATGCTGCCGCGTCATGGCCGCCGGCATGCATCACGGTGGGCGCGGCATGACCGGCCTGGGCGGCGGGCGTGAGGTGGCTTTCCTGGCCGACGATGGCGGTGGCCGGGGCCTGAGGCGGCTCCGTGCCGGCTGCGAGGCGGGTGTCCAGCCCGACGCCGGCCGGCCATGGGAATGCGAAGGGGCGTGATCCCCCCACCGATGAGAGGCCGGTGTCGGCTTCCGGCACGCGTCCGGGCATGCGCGGCGCTTTTTTGCCCATCGTTGGGGCTTTCCGGGCCATGCATGGCACTTTTTTGCCCGCGCGCGGGACTTTTTCGCTATCGCGTGCGGCTTTTTTGCCCATGCATGGGACTTTTTCGGCCATGCATGGGGCTTTTCAGCTATCGCGTGGGGCTTTTTGGCTCATCGATGCGGCTTTTTTGCCCATGCATGAGACTTTTCGGGTATCGCGTGGCGCTTTTTGCGCCATCGACGGGACTTTTTCTGACTCAAATGATGGTTTTCTGACGGGGGCGGCACTCAAGCGGGGTGCAGCACCCGGCCGATCCAACGCCACCTTCAGGTGGACGCATCCGGGCGATGGTGGTCAGGTTTTTCTTCAACGCCCCCGGCGTCGGTCGCCCATCCCCTCCACGCGCGGCGAGCCTGCCCACCACGTGATCAAAGGCGGCCGGCCAACACCTGAGATCATGTGCGGATGACCCAGCCCATCACCTTCGCCGACCTCGCCCTGGACGCTGCCCTGCGCCCCGGCCTCGACGCCCTCGACTACACCACCCTGACCCCGATCCAGGCACAGGCCCTGCCGGCGGTGCTCGAAGGCCGCGACCTGATCGCGCAGGCGCCCACCGGCAGCGGCAAGACCGCCGCGTTCGGGCTGGGCCTGCTGCAGGGCATGGATGCGGGCGCGCTGCACACCCAGGCGCTGGTGCTCTGCCCGACCCGCGAACTCGCCGACCAGGTCGGCAAGCAGCTGCGCAAGCTGGCGACCGGCATCGCCAACCTCAAACTGTCGGTGCTGTGCGGCGGCATTCCGCTGGGGCCGCAGCTGGCCTCGCTGGCGCATGCGCCGCACGTGGTGGTCGGTACGCCCGGGCGCGTGCTGGAACTGGTGCAGAAAGAGGCGCTGGACCTGGGCAGGGTGCGGACACTGGTGCTGGACGAGGCCGACCGCATGCTGGACATGGGCTTCGACGAACCGATCCGGGCGCTGGTCAAGCGCATGCCCGGTGAGCGGCAGACGCTGCTGTTCTCGGCCACTTTCCCCGACGCCATCCGCACGCTGGCCAAGTCGATGCTGCGCGCGCCGCTGGAAGTCAGCGTGGCGGGCGGCGCCCAACCGACGACCATCGACGCGCATTTCTTCGAGGCCGATGCCGCGCGTCGCGCCCCGCAGCTGGCGGCACTGCTGCTGCAGTTCAAGCCGGCGTCGACGGTGGTGTTCTGCAACATGCGCCGCGACACCGAGGAGGTGGCCGGCTCACTGGCGCACTACGGCTTCAGCGCACTCGCGCTGCACGGCGACATGGAGCAGCGCGACCGCGACGAAGTGCTGGTGCGCTTCGCCAACCGCAGCTGCAGCGTGCTGGTCGCCAGCGACGTCGCCGCACGCGGTCTCGACATCGACGATATCGGCGCGGTGGTGAACTACGAGCTGCCCACCGACGCCGACACCTATCTGCATCGCATCGGCCGCACCGGACGCGTCGGACGCCAAGGGCTTGCATTGAGTCTGGTCGCGCCGCAGGAGCGCGGGCGCGCCGCACTGATCGAGGAACGCCAAGGCCACGCCATCCGCTACGCGCGCATCGCCCCGCTGGACGGCCGGCCGCGCGGCGTGCCGGAGGCGGCGATGGTCACGCTGCGCATCGACGCCGGCCGCACCGACAAGCTGCGCCCCGGCGACATCGTCGGGGCGTTGACCGGCGACGCCGGTGGCCTGGCCAAGGATGCGATCGGCAAGATCGACGTGTTCGCGACCCGCAGCTATGTCGCCATTGCACGCGCGCAGGGGAATCACGCGCTGGCGCAGTTGCGCGCCGGCAAGATCAAGGGCCGCAGGTTCCGGGTCAACATGCTGTAGGGGTGCGGGCGATGGGGGAAAGGGGGGAACGGATCCGTCCCTGGGAGATGCCGCGGTCAAGGGTGTGCAACCGAGCCCCAGCCCACGTCCAAAGCCGCGCAGGCGTCCACCTGATCCTGGAAGCGTCGCCACGCCATGACGTCCTCGCGCAGTGGGTCATGCGTCTGCAGCACCTGCTGGATGGAATACAACCGGTCCGCCCGCTGGGACAACGCATCGCGCAACCAGTCACGCAAGGGTGCGTGGACGATGAAGCCTTCCGCGCGCAACGTGTCGAGCTGCAGGCCGAGCGCAGCGGAGGCCCCGCGCACCCATTCGGTGAAGCCGCCGGCCGCGGACTGGATGCTCATCGGCGTCGGCGCGCGGTGGTCGCGCAGCGGCGAGCGCAGGCGCAGCTCAAGGTCGCGGGCTTCGCGTTCGCGATCGGTTTCGATGATGGCGCCGGCATCCAAGTCGAAGAATTCGAACCAGCGCGGATGCAGTTACTGGATGCGTGACAGCGGATCATGCGAGAACCCGATCTTGCAGTGGTCCTCCAACGCGCAGGGAAACACATAGCAGTGCCAGCTCATGGCCGCACCCGGAACACCACGCTCATGCGCGGTCCCACCGGCTTGGTGGTCTTGGGGATGCCGTGTTCGTGGGTCTTCTGGCTGGCATGGCTCATCACCAGCAGGCTGCCGGGTGCGAGATCCAGCGTGTGGCGTTCGCGGGTGCCGGCACGGGCACGGATGTTCATGCGCCGCGCGGCGCCGAGCGAGACGATCGCGATGGGCTGGTGGCCTCGGATCTGGTGCAGCTTGTCGCCGTGCATGGCCACGCTGTCGCGGCCATCGCGATAGAGATTGAGGCCGGCCGCCGAGTAGGGCGCCGGCGCGCGTGCATGCACTTCGCGCAGGATGTCCCGGAGCAACGGGGGGCATGCAGGGTCATCCAGCCGGCGATGGAACAGCAGGCGTGGCACGTCCACGTCGCGGTCGTACATCGGGCGACGCATCGCCCGCCATTCCAACGCCATCAATGCCTGGAACCAGTCGTCCGCCACCTGCGGCGAAACGATGGATGGCCAGTAGCGCGCACCGCCTTCCGCATCGTCGAACAGCTGCAGGCTGTCGTGCGAGGGCCGGGCGAAGAGATCCATCGCGTTCAATGGAAATCCCGCGATCCGGTACGCAGGTCACCCAGCATCGGGGTGAGGTCTTCGAGATGACCGGCGATGAGATGGCTCACGCCATCCACCTGCTCCCAGCGGCCCCGCACCGCCAGCAGGCGTGATTCCAGTACGGCCTTGCGATAGCGCGATGCCAGATCCGCCCACACCACCACGTTCACCATGCCGTGTTCGTCCTCCAACGTGACGAAGATCGTGCCTTTGGCCGTGGCGGGTCGTTGCCGTTGCGTGACCAGGCCCGCCGCCTGCACGAAGGCGCCATGGTGGCGCGTCTTCAGTTCGCCGGAACTGCGGATGCGGCGCCGACGCAGCGCTTCGCGCAGCAACGCGCAGGGATGCGGACCCAGCGTGAGCCCGATGCTGCGGTAGTCGGCGCCCACTTCCTCGCCTACCGAAGGCGCGGGCAGCCGCGCGATGTTTTCCGGCGCCGACTGCCGCAGCAGGGGCGTGTCGGTTTCGAAGCCGTTGATCGCCCAGCGCGCTTCGTTGCGGTGCCGCGACAGGCTGCGCAGTGCGCCCGAATCGGCCAGCACGTGGCGCGCCTTCGCATCCAGCCGTGCGCGCCTGCAGAGGTCATCGATGTCGCGGAACGGCGCCATCTTCCGGCCACGCACGATGGCTTCCGCGGCCTGCTTCGACAGGCCCATGATCGAGCGCAGCCCGATGCGGATCGCCGGTTGCCGTGCGGGCTGCGCCGGATCATCCGCCAGCGTGTAGTCCATGTCGCTGTGCTGCACATCCACCGGCAGGAACTCGACGGGGTCGCGCGCGCTCGTGGAGCGCCGCGCGTCCTGGACGATCTGCGCCGGCGAATAGAAACCCATGGGCTGCGAGTTGAGCAGTGCGCAGTAGAACGCGGCCGGTTCGTGACGCTTCAACCAGCAACTCGCATAGACCAGCTTGGCAAAGGATGCGGAATGGCTCTGCGGAAAGCCGTAGGAGCCGAAGCCCTTGATCTGCTCGAAGATCTGCGCGATGAATTCTTCCGAATAATTCTTCTCGCGCATCAGATTGGCGATGCGCAGGCGGTGCGGTTCCATGTCGCCGCCGTGGCGCCAGGCCGCCATCGAGCGGCGCAGGTCATCGGCTTCAGCGGGCGTGTACCCGGCGTGGATCACCAGTTCCATCACCTGTTCCTGGAACAGCGGAACGCCCATGGTGTCCTTGAGGATGTCGCGGATGCCGTCGGACGGAAAGGTCACGGTTTCCTTGCCCATGCGCCGGCGCAGATACGGGTGCACCATGCCGCCCTGGATCGGTCCAGGGCGCACGATCGCCACTTCGATCACCAGGTCGTAGAACCTGCGCGGCTTCAGCCGCGGAAGCATCGCCATCTGCGCGCGCGATTCGATCTGGAACACGCCGACGGTGTCGGCGGCGCAGATCATGTCGTAGGTGGGCGCATCTTCGGTCGGAATGGTGGCGATGGTGAGGTTGCGGCCCCGATGTCCGAGCACCAGCTCCAGCGCCTTGCGGATGCAGGTGAGCATGCCGAGGGCGAGGCAATCCACCTTCAGCAGGCCGAGCGATTCCAGGTCATCCTTCTCCCACTGGATCACGCTGCGATCGTTCATCGCAGCATTCTCCACCGGCACCAGATGGTGCAAGGGCGCATCGGAAATGATGAATCCGCCCACGTGCTGCGACAGGTGCCGTGGCTTGCCCTCCAGCTGCTCGCTGATATGCAGGATGCGCTGCAGCAGGGGGTTGGCAATGTCGAAGCCGGCATCGTCCAGTCGCTTGTCCAGCGGCGTGCCCTTGTTGCCCCAGCCGCGGCAAGAAGCCAGCTTCGCGATCTCGTCCTCGCCCATGCCGAAGGCCTTCGCCACGTCGCGCATCGCGCTCTTGCCGCGGTAGCGGATGACGGTGGCGGCCAGGGCGGCGCGGTTGCGGCCGTATTTGCTGTAGACGTATTGCATGACCTCCTCGCGCCGCTCGTGCTCGAAGTCGACGTCGATGTCCGGCGGCTCCTTGCGTTCGGCGGACAGGAAGCGCGCCATCAGCAGGCGGGTTTCCTCCGGGTTCACCGCGGTGATGTGCAGGGCATAGCAGATAACCGAGTTCGCCGCGGAACCGCGCCCTTGGCAGAGGATGTTGCGGGACTCGGCGAACCGCACGATGTCATGCACGGTCAGGAAGAACGGTTCGTATTGCAGCTCGGCCACCAACAGCATCTCGGCGGCGATCTGTCGCTTGATCTTGCGCGGGATGCCCTGCGGCCAGCGCCGGCGCGCGCCTTGCAGCGTCAGTTTCCGCAGCCAGGTGGTCGGCGTTTCCCCTGCGGGCACCAGCTCGCGCGGGTACTGGTACTTCACCTCGTCCATGCGGAAAGTGCAGCGACGCGCCAGCGCCACGGCTTCTTCCAGGAGATGAGGCGGGAATATGTTGCCGAGCGCGCGTCGCTGACGCAGGTGGCGTTCCCCGTTGCGGAACAGCTTGGCGCCCGCTTCGGCAAGGGGCAGGCCATGGCGGATCGCGGTCATCGTGTCCTGCAGCATGCGTTGCCGGCGCGTAGCCATGTGTACGTCGCCGCTGGCAAGTGCGCGCAATTGCAGGCGTTCGGAAAGCTCCAGCAACGAGGACAGTCGCGCGACGTCATCGTCCTCGCGATGCAGTTCGATCGCCAGCCAAGCGCGCTCGCCGAACAGCGCGCGTAGCCAGGTGCCTTGGTTGTGGTCCGGCTGTTTGGCTGGACACCACAGCGCGAACAGCCCGTGCAGGCCTTCGCTGGCGGCCAGCACTTCGATATCCGTGCGGCACAGGCGATAGCCGCCTTTCTTCGCATCGCCCATGCGCGCGGTGGTGATGAGGCGACACAACCGGGTATAACCCTGCTTGTCTTCGACCAGCAGCACCAGCTTCAGGCCGCAGGCCAGCGTGAACTCGCTGCCGACGATCAGGCGCACGCCACTCGCCTTCGATGCATCCCATGCGCGCACGATGCCCGACAGCGAGCATTCGTCGGTGACGGCCAGCGCCTCGTACCCGCATTGCGCGGCGCGGCTGAACAGGTCCTCCGCACTGGCGGCACCGCGTAGGAAACTGAAATCCGACAGCGCGTGCAGTTCGGCGTAGGCGGGAAAATTGTCCGGGGGACCGTCATTGGCGGCCCCAAGGGCCGGCACCTGCCGTGCGATGCGCAACGCACGCGGCATGCGGCCACCCGGGGTGTCGGCATCCACGCCATCGATGGCGTCGTCCCAGCTCACGCGAACCAGCCCTGCAGCATCCACCCGCCTTGCTCACCCGGTGGCGCGAAGGCCCAAGCCTTCTGGCCTGTGGAGAGTTCCAGCACGTAGTAGTCGCGACGTGCGTCAGCCCCATCCCACCAGCCGCTTTCCAGCCGTTCGGGACCGCTGACAATGCGCGGTTGATGGTCGTGCAATGGCCTCGGATGCGGCAGCAGCCACGTGGGACGAGGCGGCAGAACGGCTTCTTCCACACGTGCATCGTCGCCTTCGCGCACGCGCCGCCATGCGCGTTCGGGGCGGGGATCCGGCGTCGGCTGCAGCTGATACACAGCTTCCTCGCCCAAACGCGCGCGCAGGCGTTCGCGCAACTGTGGCCATGCCTGTGCCTGTTGCGGACGCGTGTCGAAGAGGTCGCGGATGGCCGGCACGAAGGGCGGCAAGGCTTCCGCCACCAATCGCACGCCCACGACCGCACGGGGAACTTCCGCGCGCTCCAGCCGGTTGCGCGCCAGTTCGAACAAAAGCGGGGTGTCGCGCTCGGCAGTCAGCATGCCAATGTCCACGCGCGTCGCCTCGGGCATCTGCTCGCCGATGAAGCCCAGGCGCTCATGTTCCAGCAGCAACGCGAAATGCTGCACACCACCGTCGCGGATGGAAAGGAAGGTGCCAAGATCGGTCAGCAGCCGTTTCAGCGTAAACAGCAATGCCTGACGGTTGTCGGTTTCGTAGCCGAGTTCGATCCGTGCATCGAAACGCTCCGGCGGCTGGTACAGCGTGAGTGGATCATCGCGATCTCCGTACAGCGCATCGAGATGATCCAGCAGCGCCACGCCAAAACGCCGGCGCAGGCCATCGCGCGGCAAGCTGCGCACCTGCGCCAGACGGCGTACGCCCATCTGCATCAGGCGCGAAGCGGCATCGCCCGGAAGCAGGGCGGCTGGGACCGGCACCTGGTCCAACGCACGTTGCATCGGCGCAGGCGTATCGATGGCGAGACCATCGCGCACGCCGGTCAGAACGCGCGCCGCCCGCGGCGTGGGTGCCAGCGCGATGCGATGGTGGAAGCCGAGCAGATTCAGTTCCTCGCGCAGACGGGCCTCGAAACGTGGCCACGGGCCGAACAAGCGGAAGCTGGCCCCAGCCTCCAAAACCAGCGCATGGTTCCACTGCATCGTCACCATCGAACTGTGGCGATATGCCCAAGCTGCGAGAAAGCCATGCCAGTGCGGCACGTCGGCGGCGGCGAGGTCGAGGGTCTCCAGTCCTTCGCACAGCGATTGCGCGGCCGCCATCTTCATGCCGGCACGCACGCCTGCTTCATGCGCGGTGGCATTGACCGCATGCACGCGACGGAGCATCGCCGGGCCTTCCAGCAATGCCAGCGGCCGCGAGGGATCCGCGCGGCGGCGCTGAACGGCGTCCATCGCCAGGTCGGTCAGCAGGATGCAGGCGTACAGCACGATGCGGCCGCCTCAATGCGCGAGCGCGAACGCCTGCTGCGGCACGGCGGCGCCGCGGCACTTGCGCACGCGCCAGCCTGCCCGCGTGTGCTGCAGGCGCAGCGCGGCGGGCGAAGGATTGGCCGCGTGTTTTGCATCGCGCAGCACCACGCCGATGCTCCCGCCCGAATGCGCCGCCACCTGCAGCCGCCGCAGCAGCTGGGCATCGCCGGTCTGCGACCAGCCCAGCACGATGTCGCAACTGCCGCTGCGCAGGCATTGCTCCATCGCCCACAGCGCATCGCGTGGATCGGCTTCCAGCACGGTCAGCGCCGACATCGCCATGCCGTGCTGCCCCCACGCCGGTGCATACGCGATGTACGGCGGCGCCACCAGCACGATGCGGCCACCGCGCCTCGCCACGTTCGACAACGCAGGCAACAGCAAGGCGAGCTCACCCACGCCGTCATGCGGGATCAGCACTTCGCTCAAGGCACCGCGTGGCCATCCGCCACTGGGCAGCAGATCATCCAGCGCCGCGTGACCGGTGGACTCCACATGCATATCCGCATGCACATGCCGGCCCGCATGCCACACGCTGCGCGCATCCAGCAGATCCTGCAGGGCGGCCGGCGCGGCGCTCATGCGTCACGTACCAGGCCGCAGTACACGCCTTCGATGGCGAAGTCGCTGCCGGCGGGAATGTCGATGGGGGCATGCGCGGCATTGCGCGGCAGCAGGCGCAGGGCATCGCGTCCGAGTTCCAGCCGCTTGATGGTGAGTTCGCCCTCGATACGCGCCACCACCACTTGGCCGTTGCGCGCATCGGCGCTGCGCTTTACAGCGACCAGGTCACCGTCGAGGATCCCTTCGTCCAGCATCGAATCGCCCTTCACGCGCAGCAGGTAATCCGGCCGCAGGGAGAACAGCGCGGGATCCAACCGCAGTTCGCGATGCACGCCCGCATCGGCACCGATGGGAATGCCAGCCGCCACGCGTCCCAGCACTGGCAGGACCATCGTTTCTTCGTCACTGCGCCGGCGCTTGCGTAGCGTGGGCAGGCGAATGCCGCGCGCCTGCCCTGGCAGGACCTGCAGGTGGCCGGCTTCCTGCAGGCGCTTGACGTGCTTGTGGGCGGCGCAGGCCTGGGCGAAACCGAAGGCGTCGGCGATCTGCTGCAGCGTGGGGGGCAGGCCTTCCTCGCGCTGGTGGCGCTGGATGAAGTCGAGCACGGCTTGCTGGCGGGGGGTGAGATGGATGGTCATGGTAAAAATCTATTTACCTTTCCGGGCAGAGGCAAGGGGCGTCGTCCATGGGATCAGAGCGCATCCCCGTCTCAGAAATCGGGACGCTGGTTAATCAGGCGCTTACCCGTGTTAGTTGAGGGGGATCCCAGGTTCAGCGCGGGATGAGACGGTGGATCCGCGGCGGTTGATGCGCCGGTGTGCGCGAATACGGCAGGCGGAACGGGCCCGGCAGGCGGTCTACAGCCTCTCCCGCCTGCCAAGCAGGCGGGGTAGCTGCTCAATCGTGCGCCGGCGGCGCCACCAACAGCCCCAGATCCTCCACGAACGCCTGCCACGCCCGTTCGCGTGCCGCGCCTTCGGGCTGGCGCAGCACCCAGGCCGGGTGCACGGTGGCGAAGGCCCAGGTGCCGTCGTGCAGGGCGTGCCAGGTGCCGCGCTGGTCCATGAGCCGAAAGCCGGCGCCGAACACCGCCAGTGCCGCGGTCGCGCCCAGGCAGACGATGATGTCCGGCCGCACGCGCTCGATCTCGCCCACCAGCCACTGCCGGCAGGCCTGCACATGCGAGGGTTCGGGGTTGCGGTGCAGCCGCACGCGGCCGCGGCGCTCGAAGCGGAAGTGCTTGACCGCATTGGTCAGGTAGAACTGCCCGCGGTCCAGGCCGAGTTGGGCCAGGGCCCGGTCCAGCAGCTGGCCGGCGGGCCCGACGAACGGGTGCCCGCTCAGGTCCTCGCTGTTGCCCGGCTGTTCGCCGAGGATCAGCACGCGGGCGTCCTCCGGCCCTTCGCCGAACACGGTCTGGGTGGCGGGTTCCCACAGCGGGCAGGCGCGGCAGCCGGCAGCGGCCTGGCGCAGGCCGGCCAGTGACAGGTCGGGATCCCGGGCCAGCGCGGCGGCCGGCACGCTGGGCGCGGGAATGCGCCGCCGGGGCGCCTGTGCTTCGCGCGCGGCCATCGCCTCGACCCGCGCGCCGGCGGTCCGCACCAGTTCGGGCAGCAGTTGCGCCTCGGGCAGGTGCTTCCAGTATTTCTGCGGCATCTCCTGCCGCATCATCCGCGGGTTGAGCCGCGCCGGATTGAAGATGTGGGCGTAGTAGGTGCGCCACAGGTCCTCGCCGGCATCGTCGGCCGGCGCCTGCCCGCGGTGGCCGCCCGGGCCGAAGGCGAGCGCCTCGCCATCCCAATGGACACTGCGTTCGGGGGTGAGGATGGTCCAGCGCATCCCGGCGAAGCGTTTGGCGAAGAACGGCGCCACCCGGTCCACAATGTGGTGCTCGGGCTCGAACCAGGCAATGAAATGGTCCGGCTGCCCCGGCACCTCGCGGAAGCGCACGAAGGCCTTCATCTTGTGGGTGTCGCGCTGCACCGCCTTGGCCATGGCCTGCGCGCGGTGCACGTCCGGGTCCACCGCGTTGCCGAGCAGCCGGGGTTCGCCGTGGGTGAGGCGCCAGAGCAGGCGGTAGAGCAGGCCATGCCGCTGTGGATCGCGGTGGCAGAGGACGCGCCCGGCCAGGTCCATGAAGCCGGCCGGCACCCGCGGCGCGGGCGCCACGGGCGGCGCTTCGGTGACGTCCGGCAGGGCGAGCAGGCTGGCCTGGGCATCGCCGGTCCAGTTGATGGCCTCGGGCGCGATGGCCGCCACCCGCGCGGCGCGTGCCACCGCCCGCCATGCCGCCAGCGACCAAGGTGGCTCCACCCGCGCCGACCAGTCCGCCATCAGAACAGGGCGGCCTGCCGCGGCTTCGGCGCCAGTTGCGCGCGCAGCGCGCCGGGGTTGTCCAGCGCCCGGCGCGGGTGGTGGTCGTCGAGCTGGATGAAGGGCATCAGCTTCTTCATCGGCGCGCGCAGCCGGGCGATGTCGCCCAGGCGCAGGCGAGCATGCCGGCGTGCCATGACGATGCGGTCCACGTTGCGCACGCCCAGCCCGGGCACGCGCAGCAGGGCCTCGCGCGGGGCGGCGTTGAGATCGACCGGGAAGTGGTCGGGGTGGCGCAGCGCCCACGCCAGCTTGGGATCGATGTCGAGGTCGAGCATGCCGCCGGGCGCGTCGGCGGCGATTTCCTCCACCTTGAAGTCGTAGAAGCGCAGCAGCCAGTCGGCCTGGTAGAGCCGATGCTCACGTTGCAGCGGCGGGGCGATGAGCGGCAGCGTGCGCGAGGCGTCGGGGATCGGACTGAAGGCCGAGTAATAGACCCGGCGCATGCGGAAGTCGCCGTACAGCCGGTCGGAGGTACGCAGGATGTCGCGGTCGTTCGCGCCATCGGCGCCCACGATCATCTGCGTGCTCTGGCCGGCCGGCGCGTAGCGGGGCGGCTTGGCCGCGCGCGGCGTGCCGGCGGGTGTGCGGCGGCGGGCTTCCTTCGCCTCGTCGATGCGCCAGCGCAGCTGCCCCATCGCGCCCCGAATGCTGGCCTGCGACTTCTCCGGCGCCAGCTGCTTCAGGCAGCCTTCGGTCGGCAGCTCGACGTTGATCGACAGGCGGTCGGCGTGGCGGCCGGCCGCGGCCAGCAGCTCCGGCGAGGCTTCGGGGATGGTCTTGAGGTGGATGTAGCCGCCGAAGCGGTGGTCCTCGCGCAGGCTGCGCGCCACTTCCACCATGTGCTCCATGGTGTAGTCGGCGTTGCGGATGATGCCGCTGGAGAGGAACAGGCCTTCGATGTAGTTGCGCTTGTAGAAATCCAGCGTGAGCCGGACCACCTCGTCCACCCGGAAGCGGGCGCGCTCCACGTTGCTGGACACGCGGTTGACGCAGTAGGCGCAGTCGTAGATGCAGAAATTGGTGAGCAGGATCTTGAGCAGGCTGACGCAGCGGCCATCGGGCGTGTAGCTGTGGCAGATGCCCATGCCGCCACTGCTGCCGATGCCGCCGGTCCTGGCGGAATCGCGCTTCTGGCCGCCGCTGGATGCACAGGAGGCGTCGTACTTGGCGGCATCGGCCAGGATGGCGAGCTTGCGGAGGGTCTCCATGCCGCCAGCATGCCGCGTGGGCGTCGCAGCGGGTGCGAACGCCGGCGTCCAAACTGAACCGTTGGGGCGGGCTTCGCCCCGCCTGCACCCCCTCGCCTCGCATCCTGCCGGGACCGTCCCGACTTCGCCGTCCATGTCCGCATTCCCCATCCCCGCGCGCGACGAACGGGTCGTGCTGCGCCCGGAAGGCCTGTACTGCCCGGCCGGCGACTTCCACATCGACCCGTGGAAGCCGGTGCCGCGCGCGGTCATCACCCATGGCCACGGCGATCACGCGCGCCCCGGCATGGGGGAATACCACCTGGCCGCGCCCGGCCTGCCGATCCTGCGATGGCGGCTGGGCGAGCAGGCCTACCACGCGCATGGCTATGGCGAGGCGTTCACGCTGGGCGATGCGCGGATCAGCCTGCACAGCGCCGGCCACGTGCTGGGCTCGGCGCAGGTGCGGATCGAGGTGGCGGGCGAAACCTGGGTGGCCAGCGGCGACTATAAGCGCCAGCCCGATCCCACCTGCGCGCCGTTCGAGGTGGTGCCCTGCGATGTCTTCATCACCGAGGCGACCTTCGGCCTGCCGATCTACCGCTGGCCGGACACGCCGGCGGTGGCGCGCGAGATCGCCGACTGGCGGGCCGAATGCGCGGCGCAGGGCGAGGCCGCCATCCTCTATTGCTATGCGCTCGGCAAGGCGCAGCGCGTGCTGGCGGAACTGCACGCCATCGACCCGCAGCCGGTCTGGCTGCACGGCGCGGTGGATGCGGGCGTGGCGGTGTACCGCGAGGCCGGCATCGAGGTGGGCGAGACCCGCCGCGTCGCCGAGGCCGACAAGGGCCACGATTTTTCCGGGCAGCTGGTCATCGCGCCGCCTTCGGCCGCCGGCAGCGCGTGGATCCGCCGCTTCCGCAAGGCCCAGCAGGGCTTCGCCTCGGGCTGGATGCGGATCCGCGGCAACCGCCGCCGGCGCAACTACGACCGCGGCTTCGTCATTTCCGACCACGCCGACTGGCCCGACCTGCTGCGCACCGTGCGCGAGACCGGCGCCCGCCGCGTCATCGCCACCCACGGCGCGACCGATGCGCTGGTCCGGGCATTGAACGAAGCCGGCATCGAGACCGGCACCTTCGCCACCCGCTACGGCGAGGAAGAGGAATGAGGCGTTTCGCCGCGCTCTACCAGGCGCTCGACCGCAGCACCGGCACGCTGGACAAGCGCGCCGCGCTGGCCGCGTATTTCCGCGATGCGCCGGCGGAAGACGCGGCGTGGGCGCTGTGGCTGCTGGCCGGCGGCAAGGTGGGCGGTGCCCGCGCGCGGATCGCCGGCAGCCGCGAGCTGCGTGGCTGGATCGCCGAGGCCAGCGGCACCCCCGACTGGCTGGTGGAGGCGAGTTACGAAGCGGTGGGCGACCTGGCCGAGACGCTCGCGCTGCTGCTCGATGATCCCGCGCAGGCCGGCGACGACCGGCCGCTCTCCGAATGGATCACCGGCGTGCTGCTGCCCGTCGCCAATGCCGATGAAGCCGAACGCCGCGCGGTGGTGGTGGGCGCGTGGCGGCGGCTGCCGTTCGCCGAGCGCCTGGTGTTCAACAAGCTGTTGACCGGCGCGCTGCGCATCGGCGTGTCGCAGGGGCTGGTGCAGCAGGCGCTCGCCGAGGTGTCGGGCGTGGACATCGCCACCCTGGCGCAACGGATGATCGGCGCGTGGACGCCGTCCGCGGACTTCATGGCGCGGCTGCTGTCGGCCACGCCGCAGCCGGGCGACGCGGCGCTGCCGTATCCGTTCTTCCTCGCCTCGCCGCTGGAGCAGGACGCCGAAGCGCTGGGCGACATCGGCGACTGGTGGCTGGAATGGAAGTGGGATGGCATCCGCGTCCAGCTGATCCGCCGCGGCGGCGATGTCGCGCTGTGGTCGCGCGGCGAGGAACGCATGGATGGCCGCTTCCCCGAGATCGAGGCCGCGCTGGCCGGTCTGCCGCAGGATGCGGTGATCGACGGCGAACTGCTCGGCTGGCGCGACGGCGAGGACACGCCGTTGCCGTTCATCGCCCTGCAGACGCGCATCCAGCGCCGCAAGCCGGGCGCGAAGCTGCTGGCCGACACGCCGGCGCGCGTGCTGGCCTACGACCTGCTGGAACTGGCCGGCCGGGACCTGCGCGCGCAGCCCTTGCACGTGCGCCGCGCCCTGCTCGAACAATTGCTCGACGCGCATGCCGACCCGCGCATCCGCCTGTCGCCGGCGGTGGGCGCCGCGACCTGGGCGGAAGCGGCCGCATTGCGCGAGGACAGCCGCGCCCGTGGCGTGGAGGGCCTGATGCTGAAGCGGCGCGGTTCGCCCTACCAGCACGGCCGCAAACGCGGCGACTGGTGGAAGTGGAAGATCGCGCCGCTGACCATCGACGCGGTCCTGATCTACGCGCAGGCGGGCCACGGCCGCCGCAGCACGCTCTATACCGACTATACCTTCGCGCTCTGGGACGGCGATGCGCTGGTGCCGGTGGCCAAGGCGTATTCCGGCCTGGACGACAAGGAGATCCTCAAGCTCGACAGCTGGATCCGCGCCCACACCACCGAACGCTTCGGGCCGGTGCGCGCGGTGACGCCGCATCACGTCTTCGAGCTGGGGTTCGAGGCGGTGAACCGGTCGGCGCGGCACAAATCGGGCATCGCGGTGCGCTTCCCGCGCATCCTGCGCTGGCGCCACGACAAGCCGATGGCGGAAGCCGACCGCCTCGAAACCCTGCAGGCTCTGGCGCGATGAAAGCCACCGCCACGTCCCGGCCGCGCGCGCGTGCCCATCTCGATGCACCGCTGCGGGCCTGGTTCGATGCGCAGGGCTGGTCGCCCGCGCCGTTCCAGCGCGAGGCGTGGACGCGCTATCTCGCCGGCGAATCGGGCCTGCTGGTCACGCCCACCGGCAGCGGCAAGACGCTGGCGGCCTTCGGCGGCCCGCTGTTGCAGGCGCTGCGCGAACCGCCCACGCCGGCGCCGCGCCGTGGCCAACCCAGGCCGCCGCGGCTGCGCGTGCTGTGGATCACGCCCTTGCGTGCGCTGGCGGCGGACACCACCCGCGCGCTGCGGGTGCCGATCGAGGCGTTGGGCCTGGACTGGACGGTGGCGATGCGCACCGGCGACGCCAGCAGCCGCGACAGGCGCCTGGCGCGGCAGGGACAGGCCGAAGTGCTGGTCATCACCCCCGAATCGCTCGCGCTGCAGCTGTCATATCGCGACAGCGCGCCGCAGTTCGCCGGGCTGCGTGCGGTGATCGTGGACGAATGGCACGAACTGCTCGGCAACAAGCGCGGCGTGCTGCTGCAACTGTGCCTGGCGCGGTTGCGCGCGCTGGCGCCCGGGGCGCGCACCTGGGGGTTGTCGGCCACGCTCGGCAACCTGGAGCAGGCGCGCGACGTGCTGCTGCCGCATCGGCCCGCCGCCGCCATCGTCAGCGCCGCCAAGCTGCGCAGCCTGACCCTCGAAACCCTGCTGCCGGAGCGCCCGGAACGCTTCCCGTGGGTGGGGCATCTGGGGCTGTCGCAGTTGCAGGCGGTGTCGGAGCGCGTGCAGTCGGCGCGTTCCACGCTGCTCTTCGCCAACACCCGTTCGCAGGCCGAGCTGTGGCACAAGGCGCTCTCCGCGATCTGGCTGGACGCGCCGGAAACGCTGGCGCTGCACCATGGGTCGCTGGACCCGAAACTGCGCGCCGCCGCCGAGCAGGGGTTGCGCGATGGCAGCGTGCGTTGCGTGGTCGCCACCTCCAGCCTGGACCTGGGCGTGGATTTCCCGGCGGTGGACCAGGTCATCCAGATCGGCAGCCCGAAGGGGATGGCGCGCCTGTTGCAGCGCGCCGGGCGTGCCCGCCACCGGCCGGGCGAGGCCGGCCACATCCTCTGCGTGCCGACGCATTCGCTGGAGTTGATGGAATACGCGGCGGCCCGGCGCGCGCTGGCCCATGGGCGGATCGAGGCGCGACCGCCACCGCGCCTCTCGCTGGACGTGCTCGCCCAGCATTGCCTGACGCTGGCGGTGGGCGGCGGCTTCGATGCCCCGTCCCTGCTGGCGGAGGTGCGCGGCACGCATGCCTTCGCCGATCTGTCCGACGCGCAATGGCAGGCCGTCCTCGACTTCATCGTGCAGGGCGGCGCGGCCCTGCAGCACTACCCGGAATACCGCCGCGTGCAGCGCGACCGCGACCGGCTGTGGGTGGACGACCGCCGCGTGGCGCTGCGACATCGCCTGTCGATCGGCACCATCACCAGCGACGGGCATATCGCCATCAAGTACCTGAAAGGCGGCGGGCTGGGCGCGGTGGAAGAGAGCTTCATCGGCCGGCTGCGACCGGGCGACCGCTTCCAGTTCGCCGGCAGGACGCTCGAGCTGGTGCGGCTGGAAGGCATGACCGCCTACGTCCGGCAGTCCAAGCGCGGCGATGGCCGCGTGCCGCGCTGGCAGGGCGGGCGCATGCCGCTCTCCTCCGAACTGGGGCAGGAGGTGGAAGCCGCCTTCGCCGCGCCGCCCGATGTCCCGGAGATGCGCGCGTTGGCGCCGCTGCTGGCCAAGCAGGCCATGCTCTCGCGGTTGCCGAGGCCGGACCTGCTGCTGGCCGAGCGCCACCGCACGCGCGATGGCTGGCATCTCTTTTTGTTCCCGTTCGCCGGACGCGCGGTGCACGAAGGGCTGGCGGCGCTGCTCGCGCTGCGGCTGGCCCGCCGCGATCCCAACAGCTACGCCTTCGCGGTGAACGACTACGGGCTGGCGCTGTCCGCCACCCAAGCGATCACGCTGGATGCCGGAACGCTCGCCGAGGCGCTGTCGGAGACGCATCTGGTCGAGGACCTGATGGAGAGCCTCAACATGGCCGAACTGGCGCGGCGCCAGTTCCGCGACATCGCGCGCATCTCGGGGCTGCTGCCGCCCTCGCTGCCGGGCCGCGCACCCCGCAGCCTGCGCCAGCTGCAGGCGTCGAGTGGGCTGCTCTACGACGTGCTGCGCACGCATGACCCCGGCCACATGCTGCTGGGCCAGGCCGAGCGCGAGGTGCTGGAAGCGCAGCTCGACGTGCGCGCGCTGGCGGACACGCTGGCGCGCTGTCGGGCGCGCGAGCTGGTGCTGGTTTCGCCGCCCAGCCTGACGCCGCTCGGTTTCCCGCTGTGGGCGGAATCGGTGCGCGGCCACCTGAGCACGGAGGACTGGCGCAGCCGCGTCCAACGCGCGGCGTTGCAGCTGGAAGCACGCGCATGAGCGAAGCGCTCGACATCCACTACGGCGGCGAACACCTGCAGCTGTGGCCGCAACGCGCGCTGTACTGGCCGGCGCGGCGGCGGCTGATGATCGCCGACCTGCACCTGGGCAAGGGCGAGGTGTTCCGCAGCGCCGGCATCGCCGTGCCCACCGGCGGCACCGGCCAGGACCTGCAACGCCTGTCGGAGGTGCTGGCCGCCACCGGCGCGCGGTCGCTGTGGGTGCTCGGCGACTTTCTCCACGCCGCGCGCAGCGCCCGTGCGGATGCGGCCTGGCAGGCGTTCCGGCAGGCCCATGCCGGTGTCGGGATGGCCGTGGTGCTGGGCAACCACGACCGCGCCTTCCACGCACCGGATGCGGGCGTGGAGGTGCGGGCGGATGGCGTCGGCGACGGGCCGTTCGTGTTCCGCCATGCCCCGGCCGATGGGGAGGATGCCGGCCAGCGGGTGGTCTGCGGGCACCTGCATCCGGTCGTCCGCCTGCCGGGTTTCGCGCGGCGGCAGCCGGTGTTCATGCTGCGCCGGTCGCTGTGCGTGCTGCCGGCGTTCTCGGCGTTTACCGGCGGCTGGCCGGTGCAGCCGGAACCGCAGACGTGGCTGGCGGTGTGTGGGGGACCGTCGGTGGTGCCGCTGGGCGCGCCGGATCCCTCGGTGGCGGCGTTGATGCCGGATACGGGCGCGGGTGCCGGCTCGCCAGCAGGCGGCTGACGGCGGCCCGTTCCCCGGCATCGAGCGCTTGCAGCTCGACCAGCTTGCCCGCCACCCATGCCGCCAGCGGCACGCCGTCGCGCAGCAGCAGGCGGTTGCCCGGGGTGCGCGGCACCTTGTCGCCGGCCAGCAGGGTGCCGGCCAGGTTGAGCGGGTCGGTGGCCGAGAGCACCAGCATCGCGCCATCGGGTTCGCGCTTGCGGACCTGGCGCAGGGCGGCGACCGCTTCCGGCAGGGCGAACTGTTCGCCGACCAGCCCGGACACGAAACGCCCGCCGCGCAGTTCGCCGCGCGCCTCCATCCGCCGGTACACGCGCAGCAGGTCGCGCCACGGCGGCAGCCAGCCCGCTTCGCGCTCCAGCAGGCGCCAGCAAACCACGCCGTAGCGGCGCAGCAGCACCCGGGCGATGTGTTCGAGTCCTTCGTCCGGCGCGTCGGCATCGCCTTGCAGCAGCGGGCGGCGCAGCAGCGACCAGCGACCGGCATCGTGGATGCCGGAAACCAGCCCACGCCGCAACCGGCGACCGGATGCCTTGGGCCGCTTGCCCTGCGGCAGCAGCAGCGCGCGCAGCCCGGCGAAGCTGTCGCAGCTGGCCAGTCCGCGCGCGACCAGTTCGGCCAGCGCATCCTCCAGTTCGGTTTGCAGCAGGCGGGCTTCGTCCAGCAGTTCGTCAAAGAACAGCGCGCCGTGGCGTTTCAGCGCATCCGCCACTTTCGCCGCGCGTGACGACAGCGCATCGGCATCGGGTTCGGCGGCCAGCCGCGTCCAGTGCGCCTGCTCGCGGCGCGGCAGCAGCACGATCGGCGTGGCGCGCACCGGCGACTTGCCGCCGGCGCTTTCGGCCACCGGGCGCAGCCGCGACCAGCGCACGCGGCCGGCGCTGCACAGCTCGTCGAGCCAATGGATGGAATAGTCGGCCACGCGCGCCGGCAGCAGTTCGCTTTCCCAGCCGGTGGCGGCGGCTTCAAAGCCTTCCAGCTGCGCCAGCACCTTCGCCAGTGCATCCGGCCCGCGCAGCCGCGCCGCCGGCGCGACGTGCTGCCAGTCGCAGAGGAAGCGCATGAAATCCTTCGGCGCGACCGGCTCGATCTCGCGCCGCAGCCGGCCCAGCGTGAGCCGGTGGATGCGGGCGAGCAGGTTGCGTTCGCACCATTGTTCGGCCGCGCCGGTCTCGTCGAAGCGCCCGCGCATGACGTAGCCGTCGCGCTCCAGCGCGGCCAGTGCCATCTCGATGTCGGCCACCGGCATCGCCAGCCGCGCGGCGAGTTGCGCCACCGTCACCGGGCCGCTGCCGCCCAGCCGCATCCGCACGCATTCGCGCAGGGCGTCCTCGCGCGTCCACGCCTGAGCGGCGTATTCCGCCGGCGCATCGATGGGGGGATGCGAGTCGGCTTCGGGGTGCAGCGCGGCGAGCATCGGCAGGCGTTCGGCGGCGACCCAGAGCGCGGCGCCTTCGGCATCCAGGACGGTGGCGCGCCGCGTCTTCGCCAGGCCTTCCAACATCGCCGTCCAGCCGCTCGCGTCGGCTTCGTCCACGCCGATGGCGCCCAGGCTCATCAGTGCGTCGTGCGCCTCGTCGGTATTGCGGGCCTGCGGCCAGGCGTCCTCGCGCACCTGTTCGATGGCGGCGGCATCCAGCCGGCCCAGGTCGCGCGCGCTTTCCGGGTCGGTGTAGCGGCGCGTCTGCACCGCCTGCGTGCGTCGTTCCTCCAGCGGCGCGTCGTCGAGGAAGGCGTAGGGCGCGGCGTTCAGTGCTTCGGCGGCGAACGGCGAGGGCGCGGTCAGGTCGCGCGCGACGATGCGGATGTCGCCGGCTTCCAACCGGCGCAACATCGCCAGCCAGCCTTCGGTGTCCATGGCTTCTTCAAGGCAGTCGTGCAGGGTCTGGTCGACCAGCGGGTGGTCGGGTACCTCGCGCTCGCCGACGATGTTTTCGAGGCATGCGACCTGATCGGGAAACACCGTGGCCAGCAGGTCTTCCGACTTCATCCGCTGCAATTGCGGCGGCACCTTCTTGCCGCCCTGGAAGCGCGGCAGCGCCAGCGCATTGGTCGCATTCCAGCGCCAGCGCGCGGGGAACAGTGGCGCATCCAGCAACGCCTGCACCAGCACATCCTTCGCGGTGTTGGAATGCAGGAAGTGGGACACGTCATCGAGCGGAAAGCTGTGGCTGGTGGACAGCGACAGCACGATGGCGTTTTCGGTCGCCGCCGCCTGCAATTCGAAATTGAAGCTGCGGCAGAAGCGCTTGCGCAGCGCGAGGCCCCAGGCCTTGTTGATGCGCGAGCCGTGCGGCGAATGGATGATGAGCTGGGTGCCGCCGGATTCGTCGAAGAATCGCTCCATCGCCATCGTTTCGCGGGTCGGCAGCAGGCCGAAGCCGGTGAGCATCTCGGCGCAGTAGTCGACGATCTGGCGGGCGGCGGCTTCATCGATGCCCACATCTTCGCGCAGCCAGCGCAGTGCGGCCTCGGCGCCGCCTGCTTCGATGCGTTCGGCGAGGGCGGCGCGCAGGCGCGACACGCCATGCGAGAGCTCGTCGGTGCGGCCCGGCGCCTCGCCGAGCCAGAACGGGATGTTGGGCGGCAGGCCCTGCGCGTCCTCCACCCGCAGGCGGCCCGGTTCGACGCGCAGGATGCGGTAGCTGGCATTGCCGAGCTGGAAGATGTCGCCGGCCAGCGACTCGATGGCGAAGTCCTCGTTGAGGGTGCCGATCTGGATCGATTGTGGCTCCAGCACCACCGCGTAGTCGCCGGTGTCGGGAATGGTGCCGCCGGACATGGTCGCGGTCATCCGCGCGCCGGCGCGTCCGCGCAGGGTGCCGTGTACGGCATCGCGATGCAGCCACGCGCCGCGCGTGCCGCGCCGGGTGGTGAAGCCGTCGGCGAGCATCCGCACCACTTCGCCGAACTTCTCGCGGGTGACCTGCGCATACGGCCACGCCTTGGACAGCGCGGCGAACAGCGCGTCTTCCTGCCATTCGCGCGCGGCGACCTCGGCGACGATCTGCTGGGCCAGCACGTCGAGCGGCGCGGGCGGCATGATCAGCGCATCCAGCTCGCCGCGGCGCACGCAGTCGAGCAATGCCGCGCATTCGATCGCCTCGTCGCGGGTGGTGGCGAAGATGCGACCCTTCGGCACCCCGCCGACGAAATGCCCGGCGCGCCCGACGCGCTGCAGGAACGCCGCGATGCTGCGTGGCGAACCGAGCTGGCAGACCAGTTCCACATCGCCGATGTCGATGCCGAGTTCCAGCGAAGCGGTCGCCACCAGCACCTTGAGCTGGCCGGCCTTGAGCCGCTGTTCGGCGTCCAGCCGCAGCTCCTTGGCCAGCGAACCGTGGTGGGCGGCGACGTGTTCCTTGCCGAGCAGGTCGGCCAGGTTCTTGGCCGCGCGCTCGGCCATGCGCCGGGTGTTGACGAAGACCAGCGTGGTGCGGTGCTCCCCGGCCAGCTCCGCGATGCGGGCGTAGACCTGTTCCCACTGCTCGTTCGACATCACCGCGGTGAGCGGCGTGGGCGGGACTTCCAGCGCGAGATCGCGCGGTCGGTCGTGGCCGATGTCGATGACGCGGCAGTCGGCGCGGCCCTCCGCATCGACATGACCCGCGCCGACGAGGAAGCGCGCGACGGCATCGATCGGTTTCTGCGTGGCCGACAGGCCGACGCGCTGCAACCTGCGCCCGGTCAGCGCTTCCAGGCGCTGCAACGACAGCGTCAGGTGGCTGCCGCGCTTGCCCTGCACCAGCGCGTGGATCTCGTCGACGATCACGGTCCTGATCGACGCCAGCATCGCCCGCCCGGATTCGGAACCGAGCAGCACGTACAGCGATTCCGGCGTGGTCACGAGGATGTGCGGCGGATGCTTGCGCAAGGCGGCGCGTTCCGATTGCGGGGTGTCGCCGGTGCGCACCGCGGTGCGGATGTCGACATCGGGCAGGCCGAACCGCGCGAGCGCTTCGCGGATACCTTCCAGCGGCGCTTCCAGATTGAGGTGGATGTCGTTCGACAGCGCTTTCAGCGGCGAGATGTAGAGCACCTGCGTCGCCGCCGGCAGCCCGTGGGCCAGGCCTTCGCGTACCAGTGCGTCGATGGCGGCGAGGAAGGCGGTCAGCGTCTTGCCCGAACCGGTCGGCGCGGCCACCAGCACGTGCTCGCCCCGCGCGATCGCCGGCCAGGCTTCGGCCTGTGCCGGTGTCGGCGACGGGAAGCGTTGGCCGAACCAGCCGGAGACCGCCGGGTGGAAGGCCGCGAGCGCGGGAGGCAGGGGCATGCCGGAATTATCCGGTCCTGCCGCCGGGCGGGTCTGAACGGGCGGGGTGAAATCGAGGCGGATCTGCGCGGCCATCGTACGAGGCTGGACTGCGGGTGTCTCACCGGATGCGACGCGTCCGTAAGCTATGCGGATGCCGATCCTGCCCGTCACCGTCCATCACGTGCTGCGCGCCGCCGCCGCGCGCATCGACCGCATCGATGCGGAACTGCTGCTGCTGCACGTGCTGGGCCAGCCGCGCAGCTGGCTGTTCGGGCATGACACCGATGCGCTGGCGCCTGCCCAGCTGGCCGCGTTCAACGCCTTGGTCGAGCGCCGCGAGACCGGCGAACCGGTCGCCTACCTGACCGGACGACGCGGCTTCTGGACGCTCGATCTCGCGGTCACGCCGGCCACGCTGATTCCGCGCGCGGACACCGAACTGCTGGTGGAACTGGTGTTGGCGCGCCTCCCGGTTGATGCGGAGGCACGCATCGCCGACCTCGGTACCGGCAGTGGCGCCATCGCGCTGGCGCTGGCGAAGGAGCGGACGCGCGCGCAGGTCATCGCCACCGATGCCAGCGAGGCCGCGCTCGCCGTGGCCCGCGCGAACGCAGAGGGAAATGACATCGCCCACATCGAGTTCCGCCACGGCAGCTGGTTCGCGCCACTGGCCGGTGAGTGCTTCGATGTGATCGCCAGCAATCCGCCCTACATCGAAGCGGATGATCCGCATCTGGGCGAAGGCGACCTGCGCTTCGAGCCGATCACCGCGCTGGCTTCCGGCGGCGATGGGCTGGACGACCTGCGGGTGATCATCGGCGAAGCGACATCCCACATGATCGAACACGGCTGGCTGCTGGTGGAACACGGCTGGAACCAGGGCGCGGCGGTGCGTGCGTTGTTCGTGGAGGCAGGCTTCGTGGAGGTGGCCACCGCGCGTGATCTGGAAGACCGCGACCGGGTGACGCTGGGCCGGCGCGGCTGAGCCAGCGACTACAATCGGCGCTCCCCTTACGCACGGAGCACGCCATGCGCACGCTGTACCCGCCGACCGAGCCGCACGCGAGCGGCATGCTCGCCGTCGACGACCGCCATTCGCTGTACTGGGAAGAATGCGGCAACCCCGCGGGCAAGCCGGTGGTGATGCTGCATGGCGGGCCGGGCGGCGGCTGCAGCGACGCGATGCGCCGTTTCCATGATCCGTCGAAATACCGCATCGTCCTGTTCGACCAGCGTGGCGCCGGGCGCAGCACGCCGCATGCCGATCTCGTCGACAACACGACGTGGGACCTGGTGGCCGACATCGAGAAGATCCGCGAAATGCTCGGCATCGAGCGCTGGCAGGTGTTCGGCGGCAGCTGGGGCTCCACGCTGGCACTGGCCTATGCCGAAACGCATCCCGAGCGCGTCACCGAGCTGGTGCTGCGCGGCATCTTCATGCTGCGGCGCTGGGAGCTGGAATGGTTCTACCAGGAAGGCGCGTCGCGGGTGTTCCCGGACCAGTTCGACCCCTATCGCGATTACATCCCGGAAGCCGAGCGCGGCGACCTGATGGCCGCGTACCACAAGCGCCTGACCAGCGACGACGAGGCGGTGCGGCTGGAAGCGGCGCGCCGCTGGAGCATCTGGGAAGGCGGCACCAGCTACCTGCGCGTGCCGGCCGATTACGCCGACAGCCACGGGGATCCGCATTTCGCGCTGGCGTTCGCGCGGATCGAGAACCACTACTTCGTCAACAAAGGCTTCTTCGACGCCGACGACCAGCTGCTGCGCGACGTGCACCGCATTGCCGACATCCCGGGCGTGATCGTGCACGGCCGCTACGACGTGGTCTGCCCCGTCGCCAACGCCTGGGACCTGCACAAGGCTTGGCCAAAGGCCGAATTGATGATTTCGCCCACCGCCGGCCATTCCGCGTTCGAGGAAGAGAACATCGACGCGCTGGTGCGCGCCACCGACAAATTCGCAGGCTGAGGTAGAAAGATGAGCGACGACAACGACGACGAGATCATCGTCAAGGACAGCAACGGAACGCGCCTGGCCGACGGCGACAGCGTCACCCTGATCAAGGACCTGAAGGTGAAAGGCACTTCGGTCACCCTCAAGCGCGGACAGATGTGCAGGAACATCCGCCTGACCGACGACGAAGAGCTGATCGAATGCAACGTCGACAAGGTCAAGGGCTTGGTGCTGCGCACGGAGTTTTTGAAGAAGGCTTGAGGTTGGGCGTGGTGTCGACTAGATGGCCGCCTTCGGGCGGCCATCTGCGTTTGGGTGCCGGACGTGGCGAATTTCAGTGCGTCCCGACGCACTGATGCGCTGATGCGCGGGGTTTTCCGATAGACGGCGCCTGGCAGTTTCGACTCTGCTTCATGCCTACCTGACATGGAGCATCTGTTATGGACGCATGGTCGAAAAGCACTTTCCTGGCACTGGTCTTGGCGGGCGCGGCGGGATGCGTGTCGGCGCCTTCGCAAGAGCAGGCGGTGTTGCCCACAGGGGCGGATGCGGTTGGCAACGATCAATCACAGGCTTGGGCGTTTTCGGAAGTGGGGGGCGACTGTCCCGCCGCGTATGAGTTCGCCGAAAGCGCAAGCGGGAACGTGGTCGCGAGTGACTACTGCAGTGGCTTCGACAGCTTTTACGTGGGCATCGCCGGCCGTGTCGTGAGTTTCGATGCGCTCGATTCCGTCGAGGTCTATGGGCCTGAGGAGGGCTGGAATCGCCGCTATGCAGGTGCATCGGGTGAATTGGCGGAACTGCGGATCGGAAAGGTGATCCGCAAGGAGTACGACCCGCAGAGCACGGATGAGGGCTGCACCCGGCGTTTCTTCGCGGCAAAGCTGCTCATCACTCCAACTGATGGTGTGCCGCGCGAGGTGGATGGCGTGCTAGATGGGGGATGCCCATGAGTCGCGAGGTGGATGCCACGCCCTATGCCGAATTGCTGGAAGCGAAAGGCGGGGCTGACGCGAAAGCGGCACTGGCGCGGGGCGAGCGTGTGATCCTCGGATTTCGGGTCGAAAACAGCACGTACGCTGCATTGGACAACCCCGCGACACGACGGGATGAGTCGCGCGACGGCACAGGTATCTACAACGATCGCATGGTCGTCCTCTGGAAGGAGAAACGCGGCGGGGTGCGTGCCCGTGTTTTCGATCGGGCCAATACCGAACCCACTGCGCAATACGATGCGCATGCAGCCGGGCGGATTCCAAGGAGCCGGAGATCGCAAGGCGTGGATGTAAACGGTGACCGCATCAAGGACGCGGGGCGCCTGAGCGATGGCGTCATCGAAATGGGAATGGACATCTACCAGGGAGCGCCTGCGCTGAGGCCCACGGTCGCGGCGGTTGCTGGAGGTCGTGGAAGAATCCAGCGCGACACCAACGGAGACGGCCGGTTTTCAGAGGGCGATCCGCTGAGGCTCGCCGATCTGGATCGCTCTTTCCTCATCCACCGGGGTTCACGCGGCAATACCGATTCAGCCGGATGCCAGACGATCCATCGCGATGATTACCCGGAATTCCTGCGCACCGTGGGTGGGATGGCTGGCCAGAAGCGCTGGCAATACGTGCTGGTGACCGTTGAGCCTGACGTTCTTCGCGACTTCGACAGAACGCCTGAAAGATCCAGGATGGATGCGAACAAGGATCGTGTCGGTCTGCAGGAACCCGCCCATCCCGACCACGCCCTTTACAGCAGCATCCTCGGCAAGGTGCATGCGGAAGACGGGCGGCGCGGACGCGTGCCGGATGCCTGCAGCGACAACCTCGCCGGTTCGCTCACCGTCGCGTGCAGAAAGAATGGTGTCGAACGGGCAGAGGGCTTCTTCTTCAACGAAGCCGGTACGCGCGCTTTCGTTGTCGATGCGGCCGCAGGCACATCCACGCGCAACTGGGCGTCGGTCGATGTGGCGCAGGCGGTGGGCCAGCCATTGCACCGGAGTGAAGCCATGCTGGCCGCACTGCAAATGGACCAGCCTCAAGCGATTGTCCATCGACACAACCAGGTAGACCCGGCACCCCAGTTACAGGTGTCCGGGCAGGCATCGGTCCCGGCCCTCGCGGCCACGCGCTGAACCTGCACAACGCAGGATTCAATCCCCGGCCAACGTCCCATCCGGATTGTGTTCGATCATCCACAGTCCGGCCCAGAGCTTCAGGTCGAGCTCGTAGCCTTCGGCGTGTTTCTGCATCAGCCAGCGCGGGGCATCGGCGCGGGGCACGGCATGCACCGTGATGCCTTCGTCGCCCACGCCGCCGCCTTCGCCGACCTTTTCCAACTGGCGCGCACGCACGAAGGCGATGCGTTCGTTGCTCATGCCGGAGGACGTCGGCCCGGTCAGCAGCACATCGACGCGACCGGGCTTCCAGCCGGTTTCCTCGATCAGTTCGCGGCTGGCGGCGGCTTCCAGCGAATCGTCATCGTGGTCGTCGCCGACAAGCCCGGCCGGCATCTCGATGGTCCGGGCCTGCAACGGCACGCGGTATTGCTCGACGAACAGCACCTCGTCGGCCGGCGTCACCGCGATCACGATCACCGCCATGCCGTCGCCGCCGTGGCAGCGTTCGCAGGCCTCCCATTTGCCGCGGCGGACCAGCCGCAGCCACTCGCCCTGATGCAGGATTTCGACGTCTTCACCCATGCCCGGATGCTAACCGGCCCGGGATGACAGCGCGACCTTCAGGCGTCCAAGCCCGCCGCCTGCCACAGCCGCCGACGCGTCAGCGGCCCGAAGCGCACGCGTTGCGCGAAGCTTTCAAGCGCCTGCGCATCGGCACGGCCGCGCGTGAACGGCGGCGCATGCGGGCCCAGCGGCGCATCCAGCGCGATCAGGGTGAGTTGCCGCCACAGCAGGGCGTGCTCGCGCTGCTCATGCAGGCGGCGCGCGGTGGCCGCCGCACCACGCAGGCGCAGGAAGGCGACTTCGTCGATACGCGCCATCAACGCGTCCAGCCCGCCGAAATGCGAGATCAACGCCGCCGCCGTCTTCTGCCCGATGCCGTTGACGCCCGGGATGTTGTCGACCGCGTCGCCGCACAGCGCCAGGTAATCGGCGACCTGGTGCGCGTGCACGCCGTGGCGCGCCTTGACGCCGCCCGCGCCCCAACGCTGGCCACGGGCGAAGTCGAACTGTTCGTCCTCGCCTTCGAGCAGCTGTGACAGGTCCTTGTCGGCGGACACGATCACCCCGCGGAAGCCATGCCCGCGCGCCGCATGCAGAGCGCTGCCGATGAGGTCGTCGGCTTCGTATTCGCCATGCGCGAGGGTGATGATGCCGAGCGCTTCGCACAGTGCCTTGCATTGCGCGAACTGGCGCTTCAGCTCTTCCGGCGCCGGCGGGCGGTTGGCCTTGTATTGCGGGTAGAGGCGGTTGCGGAAGCAGGAATCCAGCGCTTCGTCGAAGGCGATCACGATGTGGCGCGGGCGTTCGCGTTCCAGCAGTTCGATCAGGAAGCGCGCGAAGCCGTGCACCGCGTTGAGTGGCCAGCCGTCTTCGTCATGCCATTCGTCCGGCATGGAATGCCAGGCGCGGAACACGTAGAGCGAGGCATCGACCAGATGCAGCGCCGGCTTCGGCGCATCGGGCGTCACGGTTGCCAGTCGCGCAGCAGGGTGGCCGCGTCGGGGCGGTCGCGCTCGGGCGCTTCCAGCTGCGCGGTGCCGATGTGGATGAAGCCGGCCACCACCTCGTCATCGTCCAGACCCAGGCGCCTGCGCACTTCTTCGTCATAGGCCGCCCAGCCGGTCAGCCACTGTGCGCCGAAGCCAGCCGCCTGCGCCGCCTGCAACAGCGCGAAACACACGCAGCTGGCGGTGGCGAAGCGCTCGCTGGCCGGGATCTTCTCGTCGAAGCCCTGCTTGGCCAGCACGGTCACGATGACCGGCGCGAAGCTGAAACGCTCGCGTTCCTTCTGCAGGGTGGCGTCGCTGGCCTCGGGGTCGAGCGCGCGTTTGCGGCTTTCGAGCAGCGCGCCCATTGCCGCCCGCGCGTCGCCCTGGATGCGCAGGAAGCGGAACGGGACCCGCTTGCCGTGGTCGGGCACGCGGCTGGCGGCCTGCAGCAGGGTGGCCAGCTGGGCGTCGTCGGGGCCGGGCGCGCCCAGCTGTCGGGAAGGCACCGAGCGGCGCTGGTTCAGGCAATCGAGGTTCATGGCGTCCTGGAAGTGCGATGGGCATCTCAGCCGCATCCGGTGGGCGTTGCTACCTTGCATTCTAGATTTATGGGGATCGGGAATGGAGCAGGGGTTGGGGCTGGGTTTGTGGGAAGGCGACCGCGTGGACGCGGACGCCGAGCGTCTGCACAGGCAGGCCAGCCGGCTGGGCGCGGAATGGCTGTCGGCGCCGTTCGCCGATTTCTGGTCGAAGCTCGGCAACGAGCTGGCCACGCGCAGCATCGTCGCCAGCGGCTATTCCACCCACCAGGCCGACATGGAGGCCATCCGCAGCCTCATCGCGCAGGAATCCGCGTGGGGGATGCGGCTCCGCAGCGGGCTTGAAGGCGCCGCACTCGCCTGGCGCAGCCGGCAGGTCGCGCCGCTGCGCGCCCGCACCCTCAGCCTGATGTCGGAAATCGAGCTGTCCTCGCATCTGTACGCACAGCAGCTCGCCGCCGAACTGCAGCGCATCCTGACCGGCCCGCTGGAGGAATCCGACCGCCGCGTCGCCGCGATGGCCGCCAGCCTCGGCCTGCGGCCGGGCGTGGGCAACCCGTGGGCGCCGGAGGCCTTCCTGCGCGTCTTCGCTGAAACCCTGCCGCTGGACGAATTCACCGCCACGCTGGTGCCGATCACCTTCGACCAGCTGGGCCGCAGCCTGCCGGCGCTGATGCGCGACGTGCTGCCGCGCCTGTCCACGCTGCTGGAAGGCGGCGGCGTGGTGGCGTTCCCGGCAGCCAGTGCGACCCCGGCCGCGCCGATGCGCCGCGAGGCGCCGGTGGAAGCCAAGACCCCCGGCCACGACACCGCAACGATGGCGGAAGACACCGAGTCCGGCATCGTCGGCCAGGACACCGTGGCCAATCTGCGCGGGCGGCCGGCGCTGGATCCGGTGCCGCCGGGCCCGGCCACCGAGCCGGTGCAGCGCCGCGACAACGGCATGCCCCGCTACCGCGACATCGTCCACGACCACCTCGCGCAATGGCGCGAGCGTGAGCAGGCCGCCGGCACCTGGACCCTGCCCAAGCAGGCCGGGCAGGGCGCGCACGTGCTGCGCAGCGCCGAGGTGATGACCATGGCCTCGGTCCTGCAGGGCGAGGACCCGACGCCGTTCGTCACTGCGCTGGCGCGGCGCGGCGGCAGTTCGCTGCAGGTGGTGATCCGCGAGGAAATGCTCAAGGCCGCGGCGCAGCTGGGCTTCGACCGCGAGCAGACCCATTTCGGGCAGGACGACGAGGACGCCATCGATCTCGTCGCGATCCTCTTCGACACCCTGGCCGAGGGCAACGACCTGATGCCGCGCGGCACCCGCATGTTCGGCAAGCTGGTGCTGCCCTACGTCAAGGTGGCGATGCTCGACGACTCGCTGTTCAACCGCCGCAGCCACCCGGCGCGCCGCCTGCTGGATGCGCTGGCCGAGACCTGCGACGGCAACGCCGGCGAGAGCGCGACCAACCGCGAGATGCTCGACCGCGCCGAGGCGGTGGTGGACCAGGTGGTCGACCGCTTCCAGGAAGACCAGGCGATCATCGAGCTGGCCGCGCAGGAATTGCGCGAGCACCTGGAGCAGCAACAGCTCCGTGCCGAGATTTCCGAGCGCCGCATGGCCGAAGCCCTGCACGGCCGCGAGCGCCTGCACTTCGCGCGGCAGGCCGCACACGGGGATCTGGCCGGCCTGCTGGCCAGCGGGCCGCTGTCGCGCGCCAGCCAGCATTTCCTCGAACAGTTCTGGCAGAAGGCGCTGACCCACACCTGGCTGCGCTACGGCGCGGATTCCACCCGCTACCGCGCGATGGTCGTGCTCGGCAACAAGCTCGCCAAGCTGGACGCCGCCGGTGCCGCGCTCCAGGCCGACAAACTCGCCCACGGCTTCATCGCCGAACTCGACGCACTGCGCGAATGCCTGTCGCTGTGCGGGCGCATCGGCGAGGCGGCGGACGAGGCGCTGGCGCGGCTCTGCAGCGGGTTGGCCGATGTGGATGCCGAGCGGCTCGTGCGCACGGCCCAGCCGCTGGCGGCCGATGACCATGCCGATGTCCCGGCGACCGGGCTGCATCTGGCCAGCGCCCGTGAAAAACCCTGCGACCCGGTGCTGATCGCGCGGCTGCGCAAGCTGCGCGTCGGCCAGGGCCTGCGTATCCGCGAAGAGGAAGGCCGCGAATCGGCGGCGAAGATCGCCTGGATCAGCCCGCTGACCGCGCGCTTCCTCATCGTCAACCGGCGCGGCATGCGCAAGCTGGTGGTCTCGCCGGAAGAACTCGCCGACATGGTGGAGCGCGGCGAAGTGACCATCCGCGCCATCGAGGCGCCGGTGGACCAGGCCATGCGCCAGGTCTGGGAACAGCTGCGCGCGGCGGGCCGCCAGGTCCACTGAAGCCGGCACGCGCGATCTCCGGTTAGGATGCGGCAACAGGCATCCGGAGCGGACGATGGCGGTGAAGATCGGCGTGGCGAAGGAAACGGCGGGCGGCGAACGTCGCGTCGCCTTGACCCCGGAAACCTGCGGCAAGCTGGTCAAGGCCGGCGCCGAGGTGACCGTCGAGCGCGGGATCGGCCGTGGCGCGCATTTCACCGATGACGCCTACGCCGCCGCCGGCGCGAGACTGGTGGATGACGCCGCCGCCGCGCTCGGCGATGCCGACCTGGTGTTCTGCGTGCAGCCGCCCGACGCTTCGCGCATCGCGCTGATGAAGCCGGGTGTCGCGCTCATCGGTGGGGTGAATCCGGAGGCCGATGCGGCCCGCGCCGATGCGCTGCGCCAGCGCGACATCCTTGTCTTCCCGCTGGAACGGCTGCCGCGCACCACCCGCGCGCAGGCGATGGACATCCTCAGTTCGCAGGCGGGCATGGCCGGCTACAAGGCGACGCTGATCGCCGCCGAACTCGCGCCGCGCTTCTTCCCCATGCTCACCACCGCCGCCGGCACCATCCGCCCGAGCAAGGTGCTGATCGTCGGCGCCGGCGTGGCCGGGTTGCAGGCAATCGCTACCGCCAAGCGGCTGGGCGCGCAGGTGGAGGGGTTCGATGTGCGCCCAGAAACGCGAGAGCAGATCGAATCGCTCGGCGGCCGTTTCCTCGACCTCGGCGTCAGTGCGGCGGGCGAGGGCGGATACGCGCGTGCGCTGACCGACGACGAGCGTGCCGAGCAGCAGCGCCGGCTGGGCGAGCACCTGAAGAATGTCGATGTCATCGTCTGCACCGCCGCGGTGCCGGGCCGCCCGGCGCCGAAGATCATCAGCGCGGCGATGGTGGAGGCGATGCGCCCCGGCAGCGTGATCGTGGACCTGGCGGCGGAAACCGGCGGCAACTGCGCGCTGACCGTGCCCGGCCAGACTATCGAGACCGACGGCGGCGTCACCGTGGCCGGACCGCTCGGGCTGGCCTCGATGGGCGCGCTGCACGCCAGCGAGATGTACGCGCGCAACGTCTTCAACTTCGCCAGCCTGCTGCTGAAGGACGGCGCGCTCGCCTTCGACTGGGACGACGAGCTGCTGGCCAAGACCGCCTGGCCGCCGCGCGAAGCGGCCGCGCCGGCCGGCTGAGCTTCAGTCGCGCGGGGGCGGCGGCACCGGCGGCGCGTGTGCCTTCAGCCAGACCTCGCGCTGCGCCGGGCTCATCGTCTTCCACTGTTCCAGGAATGCCTTGCGCTGTTCCGGCGTCATGCCGCGGACCGCGCCGAAGATGCGCCGCGCCTGGATGCGGTCCTGCGGCGGCATGCCTTCCCAGCGGTGCATGCCGCGGCGGGCGCGTGCGCGCTGCTCGGGCGTCATCGCCTGCCAGCGCTGCGCGTGCCGGTACATGCGCGCGCGTTCCTCGGGCGAGGCGTTCCAGCGCTCGCGCATCGGCGCGATCAGCACTTCGCGCTGGGCGGCGGTGAGCTGGTTCCATTCCGGCAGCGGCGGCACGGGCGCCGGCGGTTCCGCGAAAGCGCCGAACGGGGCCAGGGCCAGGGCAAGCAGCGCGAGCCGCGGAAGCGTCTTCTTCATCATTCCATCGCCAGTTGCTGCGCGTCGCTGGAAGCGAGCCACGCATAGAAATCGGGGTCGAGCGCCAGCGGGTCGGCGCTGGCGGGAGAGGGGGATGGCGAGGCGGCGTTGGCCGCGTTCGTCGCCACCGGGGGTTTCGCCGGCTGCGGCGCCCGCTGCAGGGTGAAGGCGACCAGGCCCACCGCCATCGCGGTGGCGAGGCCGGCCGGCCATTGCCAATGCGCCCACCACGCGGCACGCGGGGCCGGGGCCTCGCGCAGGGCGACGCGCAGGCGCATCGGCAGCGCGTCGGCGGCGGCGTGGTAGCGGGCGCGCATCGCCGCGTCAAAGCGGTCGTCGCGCAGGGGGTCGTTCATTTCCAGTCCTCCAGTTGCACTTGCAGCGCGGCGCGGGCGCGGGACAGATGCGTCTTGACCGAGCCTTCGCTGCAACCCATCACCGCGGCGGTCTGCGCCACGTCCAGTTCTTCCAGTACACGCAGGCTGAACGCCTCGCGCTGGCGTGCGGGCAAGGCCTGCATCGCCCCGCGCATCCGCGCCCAGGCTTCGCGGCTGTCGTGGCTGCGCGAGGGGTCGGGGCCTGCATCGGCCCATTCCATCTCGCTGCCGTCGTCGAGCGTGGCCGATCCCAGCCAGCCCAGCCGGAAACGCCGGCGGCGCTGCGCATCGATGATCCGCGTGCGCAGGATCCGCCAGAACAGCGGCGGCCATTCGTCGGCGGGGCGGTCGCGGTAGGCGAGCATCTTCATCATCGCGTCCTGCACGGCGTCCAGCGCGTCTTCCCTGTGGCGCAGGCCGAGTTCGGCGAAGCGGAACGCGCGGGAACCGATGCCCGCCAGGAAACCGTCGAGCGACGCGGGGGGCGCGACGGACGACAAGGGCGGCTCCTGGCTGGCATCGGGGCACATGGGTCGAGGTTAGCGGTCAGCGCCCGTGGGCGCGATCCCAGCGCCGGTCGAAGCGTTCGCCTTTGCGGTCGAGGCGCCGGTCGATGCGGTCGCCGCGCTGGTCCAGCTGACGGGCGATGTGCTCGCCGCGCTGGTGCAGCCGGTGCGCGAGGCCGGGCTTGCCGTGGTCTTCGGCACGTTCGGCGCGGCGGTCGTAGCGGGCATCGATGCGCTGGCCCTTACGGTCGAGGCGGCGGTCGATGCGGTCGCCGGTGCGGTCCATGCGGGCTTCCACGCGGTCGCCGCGGTCGGGGGTGCGGGCAGTGGCGGCCGAAGCCTGCACGGCCCAGAACGAGGCGACGACGCAGGCCGCCAACAACAGGGAGTTCTTCATGGGGCTTTCCTTGGTCGAGTCGGGGGGATGCGCCGGCCGGGCAGGAATGGGAACGCCCCGGCCCGCCCGCCGTTGACCTTGGATGCATGGATTCACCGTCCAGTTATGATCGGCCGAACGAGGGCGGAGGCTGGACGATGTCTGACGGATTCGTGGCGCTGTACATCTTCATGCTGGCGGCGATCGCCGGCCACGTGATCATTTCGCGGGTGCCGGTGATCCTGCACACGCCGCTGATGTCGGGGAGCAACTTCATCCACGGCATCGTGCTGATCGGCGCGATGGTGGTGCTGGGCCACGCCGATACACCACTGGAAAAGACGATCGGCTTCATCGCGGTGCTGCTGGGCGCGGGCAACGCGGCCGGTGGCTACGTGGTCACCGAGCGGATGCTGGAGATGTTCAAGGCCAGCAACAAGCCGGGGGGCAAGGCATGAGCGTCGTCGCGCTGCGGCCGCATCGTTCGGTGCGCGATTTCTTTCAGGCGTTGAGCTACCTGCAGTACCCGGCATTGGCCGTGGCCCTGGTCTATGCGGTGCTCGCCGGGCTGGCGTTGGGCAAGGCGGCGCAGGCGGGCATGGCGTCGGTCTTTGACCTGATGAACTACGTGCTGCTGTACGCAGGCGTCGGCATTGGCCTGTCATCGCTGCAGGACCCGACCAAGACGCAGAACGAGATGTCGCGCAAGGTCTGGCAGGACCCGCGCAAAGGCCGCTGGATGCTGGCATTGCTGGCCGTCTATGCCCTGGGCGCGATGGCGGTGGGCCTGCTGGGTGCGTATCGCGCCGAGACCACGGTGATGAACCAGTTGTCACTGGGCCTGGTTGCGTTCGGGCTCGGCATGGTCGGCCTGCTCAAGACGGCGATCGAGATGCGCGAACACCACCGGCTGGACCGTGCGCCGCAGGGAGAGTCCGCATGAATGTGCTGCTGTTGGTCAAGCTGAGTTACTTCGTCGCGGCCACGCTGTTCCTGCTCGGCTTGCAGCGCATGGCCAGCCCCAGGACCGCGCGCAGCGGCATCCAGTGGGCCGGCGCCGGCATGTTGCTGGCCACGCTGGCCACGTTCTTCCTGCCGGGGCTGCACAACATCGCGCTGATGATCGCGGCGATCGTGATCGGCGTCGGGCTCAACTGGGTCTGGGGCAAGAAGGTAGCGATCACCGACATGCCGCAGATGGTGGCGCTGTTCAACGGCATGGGCGGCGGCTCGGCGGCGGCGATCGGCGCGGTGGAGCTGGTGCGCAAGAGCCATGCGCTGTCCGTGATGGGCGCCACGGCCGGCGCCGGCGATACCCGGTTCATGGTGATGTCGCCTGGGGAAGTCCTGACCCTGGCGCTCGCCGTCATCGGCGCGCTGATCGGCGCGGTGTCGCTGACCGGCAGCATCATCGCCTGGGCCAAGCTCGACGGCCGGCTGGACAAGCGTTATGCCTTCGCCGGCCAGCAGTACTTCAACGCCTGCGTCGCGCTGGTCACGGTGCTGGCGGGCGCGATGGCGCTGTACACGCTGTCGATGCCGTGGATCATCGCGTTCTTCGTGCTGGCGCTCGCGCTCGGCGTGCTGATGACGCTGCCGATCGGTGGTGCCGACATGCCGGTGGTCATCTCGCTCTACAACGCGTTCACCGGCCTGGCGGTGGCGTTCGAGGGCTATGTGCTGGGCAACGAGGCGCTGATCATCGCCGGCACCATGGTCGGCGCGGCCGGCATGCTGCTGACCCGGCTGATGGCGAAGGCGATGAACCGCAAGATCAGCAATGTCTTGTTCTCCGACTTCGGCGGCGGCAATGCGGAGATGCAGGCGATCGGCGGCAGCATGAAGCCGATCGAAGCCAGCGACGTCGCCGCCCTGATGGCCTATGCCGAGCGTGTGGTGATCGTGCCGGGCTACGGCATGGCGGTGGCGCAGGCACAGCACAAGATATGGGAGCTGACCCAGCGCCTGCAGGAGCGCGGGGTCAAGGTGAAGTTCGCCATCCACCCGGTCGCGGGCCGCATGCCCGGGCACATGAACGTGCTGCTGGCCGAGGCCGGCGTGCCCTATGACCTGATCGCCGACATGGACGACATCAACCCCGAATTCGCCAACACCGATGTCTCGCTGGTGATCGGCGCGAACGACGTGGTCAACCCCGTCGCCAAGACCGATCCGGCATCGCCGATCTACGGCATGCCGATCCTCGACGTGGTCAATTCGAAGAACACCATCGTCATCAAGCGCGGCAAGGGCACCGGGTTTGCCGGCATCGAGAACGCGCTGTTCTACGCAGACAACACCCGCATGCTCTACGGCGACGGCGCGGAGATGGCCAGCGCGCTGGTCAGCGAACTCAAGGCGCTCGACGGCGGCCACTGAGCCGGCGCAGGCCCGCCGAAGCCGCATCGCCATACTTCGCGCAAAAGAAAAGGGCCGGGAAATCCCGGCCCTTTCTTCATTCCGTCACGGCGATGGTCAGAACTTCACGCTGGCGCTGACGCCGACCATGCGCGGGTTGCCCGGGATCGCGGTGGGCGTGCCGAACAGGCGGCCGGTGTTGCCGGCGTCGATCAGGTACTTCTCGCCGGTCAGGTTGCTGCCCCACACGCCGATGTCCCAGCGGCCGTCGGCCAGGCGCACGCCGGCGCGCAGGTTGAACAGGCCGTAGGCATCCTGCGACAGCGCCGCGCTGTTGTCGTCCTCGAAGAACACCTTCGACTGCCAGGTGTAGGACGGGCGCAGGTAGAAGGCGTTGGCGCCGCCGAACGGCACTTCCCAGTCCAGGCCGACCGAACCGGAGCGGTCCGGGGTCAGGCGGAAACGGTTGCCGGCATAGGCCTGCGGGTTGCCGTTGTCGTCGCGGTCGTCGAAGCGGGCGTCGAGCCAGGCGAAGTTGGCGAACGCGCTCAGGTGCTCCATCAACCGGCCATTGAGCGCCAGTTCCACGCCCTGCGCGGTCGCGTTGCCGGCATTGGTCGCCACGAAGGGCGGCACCGCGCCGTTCGGGTTGGGGCGCTGGGTCTGGAAGTTGCTGTAGTCGTAGCGGAAGGCGGTCACGTCGTAGACTAAGCGGCCCTGGTTGAGCGCGCCCTTCAGGCCGATCTCCATGCTGTTGACCACTTCCGCCGGCAGCGTTTCCTTGCCCGCCGGGGTGACATCGACCACTTCCGGGCGGCGGCCGCGTGCATACGTGCCATAGACCGCCAGCGCGTCGCTGAAGGTGTAGTGCGCGGCGAAACGGCCCACCACCGAATCGAAGCTGCCGTCATTCGACAGGCGGCCATTGGTGGCGAGGTTGAGGATGTTGCGGGTGCCCGGCATCGGGCGACCGGTGCCCAGCCCGCCCAGCAGCGACGGCGCGTTGCCGGCGTAGCCGGTGTAGCCGGCGGACAGGTCCTCACGCGTCCAGCGCAGGCCGGCGGTCAGGTCCAGCTTGTCGGTGACCGACCAGGTGCCGTCGGCGAACACGTCCCACGCCTTGCTGCCGCCGTCGATGGCGAACGACTCGGTGTGGCGCGGGTTGAGCACCATGCCCGGCGGCAGCATCGCGCCCAGGCCCAGGAACGGCGTGCCATCCGGGTTCAGCACCGGCGGCTTCGGGAAGATCACCCCGACCGGCAACGCGCCCATCTGCCACATCAGCTGCGAGATCTGGGTGCGGATGCCGGTGTCCTGCATCAGCAGCGGCAGCAGGCTGCGCTCGTCGTTGGTGAAGTCCACGCGCTGGGTGCCACTCTCCTGGAACAAGCTGGTGCCGAAGAAACCGGCGAAGCGCCCGCCGTTGTCGAAGTTGAAGCGGAACTCATGGCTCCACTGGTTGCCGTCCGCCACTTCGGCGAACTCCAGCGCCGGCAGCTGCGAGCCGTCGGCATCGAACTGCTCGGTGGAGCGGAAGCCGCGCCAGCCGTTGATGGCGTTGAAGGTCCAGTTCTCGCCCAGGTAGAACTTGCTCAGCAGGGTGGCGCCGTAGACCTTGCGGTCCAGGCCCAGCGCGTCGCCGCGGTTGAGGTCCGCCTTGCCGTAGGGATCGGTGCTGCCCTGGCGGGTGGGGATGGTCATGCTGCGGAAGTTGGTGCCCGGCGGCGTGTCCTGCTGGTAGTTGACGATCAGGTCCATGCGCCCGGCATCGCCGAACAGCATGCCGACGCTGGCGCGCACCGCGCTGGTGTCCTTGCCGCCCAGCGTGCCGCCGGCCAGGTTGTCGTAGGCGCCATCGCGCGATTCATGGAAGAACGCCACGCGGCCAAACAGCCCGTCGGGCTGCAGCACGCCGTTGACGTAGCCCTCGATCATCCGCTGGTTGAAGCTGCCGACGCCCGCATGCAGGCGGCCACTGTTCTGGCCGTTGGCCTTGTTCTGGATCAGGTGCACCGCGCCGATTTCCGCCGCGCGGCCAAACAGCGTGCCCTGCGGGCCGCGCAGCACTTCCACCTGCTGCATGTCGAACAGCTCGACCGAAGCGCCACGCGAGCGGCTCAGTGACACGCCGTCCTGGAACACCGACACGCGCGCCGGCTGGTTGGGCGCACCGCTGTCGGAAGTGATGCCGCGGATCACGAAGCCCGGGTTGTTCGGGCTCTGTTCCTGCACCTGCAGGCCGGGCACGTAGGCGGCCAGGTCGCCCATGCCGGTGACGCCGAGCTTTTCGATGAATTCGCCGGAATAGGCGGTCATCGCGATCGGTACTTCCTGCACCTGCTGCTCGCGCTTCTGCGCGGTGACCACCACGCGGTCGAGCGTTTCCGGCGTGGCGGCGGCAGGCGCGGTGGCCTCCTGCGCATGGGCGGGAAGGGCGATGGCGGCAATGGCGAGCATCACGGCATGGGTCAAGCGGTGGCGTTGCATGGAAGTCCCCGGATAAAGAAATCGCCGCGACTGGCGGCGGTCAGTGCAGCTGCGTAGGGTGTCGCGTGAAGATTTCGTTCATATGACGTTGTGACAGGCCAGTACGTCACCGTACGGTCATCATTTCCCCTTACACCTGCCATGCCCCTCATGGAGCCCCCGCCCTTGGACGCCACGCAGCATGGACGCCGCCGTTTCCTCAAGACTCTGGTGGTCAGCGCCGCCGCGGTGCCCTTCGTCGGCGGCTGGCCACGGGCGATGGCGATGGGCGGGATGGATGATGCGGCGCGTACCCGGGCGCTGGCGCATTTCCCGCAGTCGGTGGCCTCCGGTGATCCGCGCCCCGACCGCGTGCTGCTGTGGACCCGCGCAACCGCCGCCGAAGGCCGCGATGTGCCGCTGCGGCTGGAAGTGGCCGACGATGCCGGCTTCACCCGCCTGCGCGTGCAGCGCGAACTGCGTGCCGAGGCCGCCGCCGACCACTGCGTGCGCGTGCGCGTCACCGGGCTGGAACCGGGTCGCGCCTACCACTACCGCTTCCTGCGCCAGGTCGAGGGCGTCTGGCAGGCCTCGCCGGTGGGCCGCACCCGCACCGCACCGGCAAAGGGCGATGCGGCTTCGGCGCGCTTCGCCGTGCTCAGCTGCCAGGACTACGGCGGGCGCTGGTACAACAGCCTGCTGCCGCTGCTCGACGAAGCCCCGGACTTCCTCATCCACCTCGGCGATTTCATCTACGAGACCATCGGCGACCCGCGCTTCCAGTCCGAGCAGGGCGCGCGCACGATCCGCTTCGATGACATCGCCGGTGCGCTGCCGGTCGGCAAGAAGGACGCGCACTTCCTCGCCGCCCGCAGCCTGGACAACTACCGCCAGCTCCACCGCACCGTGCGTGGCGATGAAGTGCTGCAGAAGCTGCTGGAGTCCGCGCCGCTGGTCGCCATCTGGGACGACCACGAGTTCGCCGACGACTGCTGGGGCGACGCATCCACCTACCTCAACGGCATTACCGGCGAGGCCGACCCGGGCCGCCGCCGCAATGCCGAGCAGGCCTACTTCGAATACCTGCCTGTCGATGTCGAGGTGGGCGAGGTCGATGCCGAAGGCCAGTCGCGCGTCGACGTGGCGCGGCTCTACCCGCAGACCCGGCTTTGGCGCGAACTGCACTGGGGCCGCGACCTGCAGCTGCTGCTCACCGACCACCGCAGCCACCGCCCCGACCATGCGATTCCCGAAGACGCCTTCCCCGGTGCGCTCGCCTTCGATGCCGAGGCCATCGCCCGGCTGCTGCCGGCCAGCGGCTTCGATCCCGCCATCGCCGCCTCGCAGCTGCTGTCCTACCTCGACCTCGATGACGCGAAGTGGCAGCCGCTGCGCAAGCCGCTGCGCCGCGCACTCACGCGCGGCTATGCCGATGCCGGGCTGGACAAGCGCGCCGCCGCGATACGGGCTGAGGCCGCCAGTCGCGGCAAGGTCGCGGTCTACGTCATCCGCAACATCCTGACCCGCTACAACGCCGCCGTGCCCGGCTTCATGCACGCCGAACTGCCGCCCGCCGAAGGCGACTACCTGCGCGGCCTGCCGTGGCTGGCGCTGGGCAAGCAGGCCCTGTTCGGCGAGGTCGGCAGCCGTTACTTCGTGGTCAAGGACGCCTTCGACCTGCTGCAGGCGCTGCGGGCCGCCGAGGCCGCGCCGGCCCCGACCTATGGCCCCGCGCAGGCCGCCTGGCTGCGCGACGCGCTGGCCCGGCCGGCCCCGCGCTGGCGCGTGCTGGCGAGTTCCGTGGCGATGGTGCCGATGGTGCTGGACCTGTCGCGGCCGGAGATCGGCGCCCCGGTGCTGATGCAGCGCCGCTTCTACCTCAACCTGGATCAGTGGGACGGCTTCGGGCGCGAGCGCGACGGCTGGATCGCGGCGATGGACGCCTCGGGCGGCGCGCTGGTGCTGTCGGGCGACATCCACTCCGGCTTCGCCACCCAGCTCGGCGCGAAGACGGTGGAATTCACCACCCCGGCGGTGTCCTCCACGCCGCTGCACGACATGATGCTCAACACCGCCCAACGCGACCCGGCCAACGCCGAAGCCGGCATCCGCCTGACCGAACAGCTGGAAGCGCTGCTGCCGGTCGGCGACCCGCGCATCCGTTACGTGCAGACCCGCCGCCATGGGCATCTGTTGATCGAAGTCGCGGGCGATGCCCTGCAGGCGCGCTTCTTCGAACTGCCGTCCGGGGCCTGCCAGCAACGCCTCTACGACGCCCCGGCCCAGGTCCGCGCGATGGGCCGGACCCGCCGCTTCGCCGTGGATGCCCGCGAGCGCCGGCTGAAAGCGCTCGACTGAGCCCGCCCGCCGGCCATCGGGCCGGACAGGGTGGGGGCGAAGCTGCTTCGGCGGCCGGCGCGGGATTGCCGGAGCGTTGATGCGGCGGCTCCCGGCTGTCGCGTGCCGCGCTTTGTCCATGGATGCGGCTTTTTCGCTGTCGCGCGGGACTTTTCCGCCCATGCACGGGGCTTTTCAGGTGTCGCGTGAGGCTTTTTTGCCCATGCACGGGACTTTTTGGGTATCGCACGGGACTTTTCAGGTATCGCGTGAGGCTTTTTGGGTCATCGATGGGACTTTTTCGGTATCGCGTGGCGCTTTTTGCGCCATCGATGGGACTTTTTTGCCCATCGGCGGGACTTTTTCTGACTCACGCGAGGGGCTTTCCGACTCAGGCGCAGGAAACGCCGCCAGCGCCGCTGCCCGCCGCGACATCGTCATCCCCTCCCGATCCATCAACCGCCCGCATCCGGCGCGGAAACCGCGGGTTCAGCGGCCCAGCACGCCCGCCAGCACGGTGGCCGTGGCGAACATCGCCCACTCCAGCGGGGTATAGGTCATCTGCGCCAGCAGCCAGGCAAAGCCCGCGCCCATCAGCGGAATGCCTTCCCACGGCGGCAAGCCCATTTCGATGCCGACCCGGGAGGCCACCGTCCACCAGATCGCCAGCACGATGCCGAGCGCGGTGCCGGCGGCGGCCCACAGCCCGCGTGCGATGCCGCGTGGCAGCTTGGCCAGCCGCACCACCAGCCACATGTCGGCGGCCACCAGGAAGGCGAAGCCGTTGAGCGGCCGGCCCAGGTACAGCGCGATCAGCACCCAGGCCGCGGCGATGCCGGCGGCGGCCACCAGCAGCCAGGGCAGGAACAGCAGATGGGTGCGGAGGGAAGGGCGGCCGGGCGCGCCGTGGCGGGGGGTGACGGACATGGCGGGGGCTGACATGGGTCAGACAGCATAGCGGGTGGGGCGGCGTACAATGCCGCATCCGATTTGCGCGCCGCCATGTACTCCCGCAACAGTGAACCCGTGCGCTTCGAGCGCGACTGCCCCGTTGTCCTGGTCCCCTCCGGCGAAGCCGTGACCATGCCGGCCGGCAGCATCGGCTACATCACCCAGTCGCTCGGCGGCAGTTTCACGGTGTTCGTGGAAGGCAACCTGATGCGCATCGCCGGGGTGGACGCCGATGCCATCGGCAAGGAACCGCCCACGCCGATCGAGCTGCCCGAAGGCGCCGGCGACGAAGACGTGGAGAAGCTGGTCTGGCAGCAGCTGCGGACCTGCTTCGACCCGGAAATCCCGATCAACGTGGTCGACCTGGGCCTGGTCTACGAGGCCACGCTGTCGCCGCACCCCGAACGTCCCGGCCAGCGTCGCGTGGATGTGCGGATGACTTTGACCGCCCCCGGCTGCGGCATGGGCGAGATCCTGGTCGCGGACGTGCGCGACAAGCTGGAGATGATCCCGACCATCAGCGAGGCCGATGTCGAGCTGGTCTTCGACCCGCCGTGGAACCGCACCATGATGAGCGAGGCCGCCCGGCTGGAAACCGGCATGTTCTGATTCCGCGCGTCGCGTGCTTAACTCCCTGTTCGCGGCCCGCGCCGTGCATCCCCCTTTTGATGAAGTCGATCCGCACCCACCGCATGCCTGTGATGACCTCCCGCCTGATCGCGCTCGCCACCACGTTGTCGCTGGCCGCCTGTGCCAGCGTGACCCCGCCGCCCGCCGCGCCGGCTCAGCCCGCCACGCCCGCGCCGGCAGCGGCCCCTGCATCGATCACCCCGTTCCCCGGCATCAGCGGCATGGCCCCGATGGCCGATGGCCGCTACCTGATCGTCATCGACACCAAGTCCTATTCCAGCGAGGCGCGCTTCGGCCTGCTGGATGCGGTCGCCAAGGGCGGCAGCCACTTCCAGGCGCTTGAAGTCGATGGCTGGGACAAGCACGGCGGCCTGTCGAATGACTTGGAAGCGGTCTGCGCCCTGTCCGGCCGCCACGACGAATTCCTGGCGCTGGAAAGCAGCTACCGCGATGCCGACTACGGCCGTGTTTTGCACGTGCAGGTGCGCGATGGCCGCGTGCAGCTGAAGAAGGCGCTGGCCCTGCCGCGCGAGCGCAGCAACGGCAAGGACGGCATGGGTTACGAAGGCCTGGCCTGCCGCCCGATCGACGGCGACCGCTACCTGCTGGTGCTCGGCGAGCGCGGCGGTTCCAAGGTGCGTCCGCGCGGCACGCTGCGCTTCGGCACCTTCGACGCCGGCCGCGAAACGCTGGACTGGCAGGCCACCGAGATCGACCTGCACGCGCCCGGCAGCTGGCTGTCGGTGCCGCCGCACCGCGACATCGCCGACCTGTATGCCGATGACGAAGGCGCGCTGTGGGCGGTCGCCGCCTCCGACCCGGACGACTACGGCCCGTTCCGTTCGCTGGTCTGGCTGGTCGGCAAGCTCGATGTCCGCAACCTGGCGCACCCGCTGACCCTGGCCCCGGTCAAGGAACCGCGCTGGGTCATCGACGGCTTCAAGGTGGAGGCGGTCTCGGCCCCCGACGCCCGCATCCCGGGCAGCCTGCTGTCGATCGGCAGCGAGGACGAGAAACTCGGCGGCGTCTGGCGCGCGCTGGGGTCCACCAACTGAGTTGAACGCGGCGGCCTTCGGGCCGCTTCCGCTATCCGGGGGGCGCCCGGCTCAGAGCCCTTCGAAGCGGTTGGCGTCCACGTTCTTGCGGACCTTGGCCGGGTCCCAGATGCGCCCGTTCATGGCGATGTAGGCGCCGGCCGGCAGCGACTGCACCGCGCCGACCGCACAGCCGATGTTGAACTCCGCATCACTGCCTTCGAAACGCGCGGGGTTGAGCGCGCCGGTCAGCACGATGGTTTTGCCCGGCACCTGCGCCAGCACCTTGGCGGTCTCCACCATGGAATCGGTGCCGTGGGTGACCAGCACGCAGCGCTCGGCCTGCGCGGCGATGGTGGCGCGCATCAGCTCGCGGTCGCCGTCGTCGATGAACAGCGAGTCCTTGCGCAGCAGCGGGATGACGTGGAAGCGGAAGGCCACGCCCAGCTCGCCGAGGATCTTGCCGATCTGCGGATCGCCGACCTGGTAGTCCGACTTGGCATCGAAATACACCTTGTCGATGGTGCCGCCGGTGGTGACGATGAGCAGGTCTTCCATTGCGCTGTCCACGGTTGCGATGCGGGGATTTTAAGCCGAAGCGTCCTTGCGGCCGAAGCGGGCCTTCATGCCGCTCCAGCTGGACGCGCCCACGATCACCAGCGACAGCGCGGTGATGCCGAGCGCGAAGGCGCGGCCGGTGCCGGTGAGGGTCCAGGCTTCCATCACCCCGTAGGAGAACCAGCCCAGCGCGAACACGGCGGCCCAGAACGCGGCGGCGCCGATGCGCAGCCACAGCGCCACGGCCAGCATCAGCGGCGGCAGGGCGGTGAACAGCTGCACGCCCAGCTGCGCGCGGAAGCCCCAGGCGAACAGCGCGGCCAACAGCAGCAGCGCGATGGCGAGCAGGCGATGGCTGCGGCTCATGCGGCGAGCTTCCGGGCCAGCGTGGCCAGCCGGCGGCCGAAGGCGCGGGCGAGTTCGGCTTCGTCGTCGCTCAGGGTGGCGTCGTCCTGTGCGCCGGCGACGTGGCTGGGCCCATAGGGCGTGCCGCCGCCGCGCGTGCTGGAGAGCAGCGGCTCGCTGTAGGGAATGCCGGTGATCACGCAGCCGTGGTGCAGCAGCGGCACCATCATCGAGAGCAGGGTGGATTCCTGGCCGCCGTGCATGGTGGCGGTGGAAGTGAACACGCCGGCCGGCTTGCCGATCAGCGTGCCGCTGGCCCATTCGCCGCCGAGGCCGTCGAGGAAATGCTTGACCGGCGCGGCCATGTTGCCGAACCGCGTCGGGCTGCCGAGCGCGAGTCCGGCGCATTCGCGCAGGTCGGCGTGGCTGACGTAGGGGGCGCCGGTCTCCGGCACGGGCGGCATCGCCACCTCGGTCTGCGGGGCGACCGGCGGCACCGTGCGGATGCGCGCCGACATGCCTTCGACCTCGCCGATGCCGCGCGCGATCTGCCGCGCCAATGCCGCCACCGAACCACCACGGCTGTAGTAGAGCACCAGGATTTCCGGCATCGAACTGCCCTGCGTCAAAAGGCCGACAGTGTATGCGCTGGGCCCGGCTGTTAGGCTGTTGGCATGACTGCATTGCCCCTGCACCAGCGCGTGATCGGCCATGTGATGGAGCGTGTGCGCGACCGCGCGCGGATGCTGACCTTCGCCCGTTTCGTGGGTCGCCGCTTCCTCGACGACCGCCTGTTCGAGGCCGCCGGCGCGCTGGCCTACACCACCGCCTTCGCCGTGGTGCCGCTGTCGTTCGTGGTGTTCGGGGTACTGTCGGCCTTCCCCGGTTTCGACCGCTGGACCGATGCGCTGGGCGACTACATCTTCAACAACTTCGTGCCGCGCGCGGCCGAGGCGGTGAAGACCTACCTGCTGCCCAACCGCGAGACCAAGCTGCAGATGACGACCGCCGGCGTGATCGCGCTGATCGTCTCGCTGCTGGTCACGCTGACCAGCGTGGAATCCATCTTCAACCGCATCTGGCGGGTGCCGACCGCGCGACCCAAGTTCAGCCGCTTCCTCGTGTACTGGACGGTGATGACGCTCGGCGCGCTCCTGGCGGCGACCAGCCTGGCGCTGTCCACCCGGCTGTTCGCGCTGGCGATCTTCGAGACCACCGCCGGGCGCTGGCTGGAACAGCTGATGCTGCGCGGCACGCCGGTGCTGATCGAAGTGGCCTGCTTCACCCTGCTGTACCGGGTGGTGCCGCACCGGACCATCAAATGGCGGCACGCCTTCGCCGGGGCGATCCTGGCCGCGCTCGCCTTCGATCTGATCAAGTGGGCGCTGGGCTTCTACTTCGGCCATTCCGAGACCTACAAGAACCTGTACGGCGCACTGGCGCTGGCGCCGATCTTCCTGCTGTGGATCTACCTGGGCTGGGCCTCGGTGCTGCTGGGGGCCTCGTTCGCGGCCAGCCTGTCGGCGTTCCGCTACCAGCCGGTGTCGATGCGGTTGCCGCTCGGCTACGAGATGTACGGCCTGCTGCGGATGCTGGGCCGGCTGCAGGTGGCGCGCCGGCATGGGCGCGGCCTGCACGTGGACGAGATCCAGCGGATGGAGCCGATGCTGACCGATGCGCTGGTGCAGCAGTTCCTCTGCCAGCTGGACGCGATCGACCTGGTGGCGCGCGCCGAATCCGGCGAGTGGCTGCTCTCGCGCGACCTGGACCAGATCACCCTCGGCGAGCTGTACGAGGCCTGCCACCTGCGCATCCCGATCAGCGAGGCGCACCTGCCCTGCCGCGACGACGCGCTGGGCGGCCATGTCTCCGGCGTCATCGACGAGCTGCGCATCCCGCTGCGCGACCTGCTCAAGCGCAAGGTCAGCAGCATCTACGACGAACTGCCGAACGAGAGCCTGCCTTGAACCTGTCCCGCCTGATGTTGCCGCTGTTGCTGCTCGCCACCGTCACCGCCTGCAAGCCGGCGGGCGAAGCGGAGACCGATGCCGCATCGAAACCCGCCACCACCCCCGCAACCACGCCCACACCCTCGGCGACCAAGCCGGCCGAGATCGGCGAGGTACCGAAGCTCGCCGTCACCACGCTCGACGGCAAGACCTTCGACCTGGCCGAACAACGCGACCAGTGGGTGGTGGTGAACTACTGGGCGACCTGGTGCGGCCCGTGCCTGGAGGAGATGCCGGAGCTGTCCGCGCTCGATGCGATGCGCGAGCACATCACGGTGATCGGGCTGGCCTACGAGGACATCGGCGCCGACGAACTGCGCGCCTTCCTGGCCAAGCAGCCGGTGGTCTATCCGATCGCCATCATCGACGTGACCGCGCCGCCGGCCTCTTTCGAAGCCCCGCGCGGGTTGCCGCTGACCTTCCTGATCGCGCCCGACGGCAAGCTGGCCGCCGAGTTCATGGGCCCGGTCAACGCGAAGATCCTCGAAGACGCCATCGCCAAGGCCGGTGGCCCTAAGCCCGGCGCGGCGAAGGCCGGCGCAGCACATGGTGGAACAGCGCCCACGTGACGATGAAGGTCAGCGCCAGCGAGCCCCAGACCCAGGGCCACATCCGCGCCAGCATCTCCGGCTGACCGGCGAATTCCGGGTAGTAGCGGCCCTGCAGCAGCATCAGGCCGTGCGGTACGAAGATGGTGATGATCGGCGTGGGCATCGGCGCGGCCAGTGCGGTGAAGACGGCGGCGAGCAAGGGCGGCCAGCCCGGGCGGCGATCACCGCGACGCCGCAACCGATGCAGCATCCACCCCGCCAGCGCGATGGCCGGGGACGCCAGCAACGCCCACAGCGCGAGCAGCAGGGGCGCCAGCAGCATCCACATCAAGGGCATGAAGCGTAGGCTCAGCCGGCGAACGGCTTGAACGGCTTGATCGGCTTGACCACGCCGTAGCGTTCCTTCTTCGGCTTGGTGTCGAGTGGCGGCAGCTGCGGCGGCGGCTCGTCCACGTGGGTATCCGGCAGGCGGTCCAGCAGGTCGCGGATCAGGGTGAGCCGGCCGGTTTTCTGGTCGTTGAAATCGACCAGCGTCCACGGCGCGACATCGGTATGCGTGGCCTTGAGCATGGCCTCGCGGGCGGCGGTGTAGTCGCCGTAGAGCTCGCGCGCCTTGAGGTCGATGGGCGAGAGCTTCCAGCCCTTGAGCGGGTCCTCGCAGCGTTCGGCGAAGCGCTTTTCCTGCTGTTCCTGGTCGCAGCACAGCCAGTACTTGAACAGCAGGATGCCGTCATCGACCAGCTGCCGCTCGAACACCGGCGCCTGCTGCAGGAAGGCCTTGACCTGCGCCGCGCTGGCGAAGCCCATGACCTTCTCCACGCCGGCGCGGTTGTACCAGCTGCGGTCGAACAGGACGATCTCGCCCGCGGCCGGCAGGTGCGCGGCATAGCGCTGGAAGTACCACTGGCTGGCTTCGCGCTCGGTCGGCTTGGGCAGGGCGACCACCCGGCATTGACGCGGGTTGAGATGCTCGCTGATCGCCTTGATCGCGCCGCCCTTGCCGGCGGTGTCGCGGCCTTCCATCAACACCAGGATGCGTTGGCCCCTGGCCTGCGCCCACTGCGCCATGCGGGTGAGTTCGACCTGCATCGGTTCCAGCAGGCCTTCGTATTCCTTGCGCTTGAGTTTCGACATGCGGGTCCCGGCGTCAGGTCAGGGGGATGGAATACCACTGGGTGTCGTCTTCGCGCCAGCCGGCGGCGCGGTAGAGCGCGCGCGCGGCCTCGTTGCGGCGGCCGGTCTCCAGCTGCACGCGGCTGGCGCCGTCGTCGCGGGCGTGTTCGATGGCGTGGTTGAGCAGCGCCTTCGCGGCACCGAGGCGGCGCTGTTCCGGGCTGACGTAGAGATCGTTGAGCACCCAGATCCGCGAGGTCTGCACCGAGGAATACATCGGATACAGCTGGGCGAAGCCGATCGCGTGGCCTTCGCGCTCGGCCAGCAGCACCACCGATTCGTTGGCGCCGATCCGCGCGCGCAGCCAGTTGCGGGCGCGCCTGAGGTCGCTGGGCTGGTCGTAGAACTGGCGGTAGGCGTCGAACAGCGGCACGAGCGCATCGACATCCTCGATCTCGGCCTGGCGTACCCGGGTCTTCATGCGCGCCCCCAGCGGCGTGACGGGCGGCTAGCTCAGCACAGCCGGCGTTGCGGAATCGTTACGCGGCGCGGCTCAGGGCGCGTCGGTCAGGCGGGCCAGCGCATCGGCCTGCGCTTCGCGGGCCAGGCGCTCGATCAGCGCGTCCAGCTGGCCTTCCAGCACGTTCGGCAGGTCGTAGAGCGTCAGGCCTTCGACCCGGTGGTCGGTGATCCGGCCCTGCGGGAAGTTGTAGGTGCGGATGCGCTGGCTGCGATCGCCCGAGCCCACCTGCAGTTTGCGGTCGGCGGCCTGCGCGGCCTCGCGGCGCTCGACCTCGGCTTCCACCAGCATCGCCTTCAGCCGGCGCATCGCCTTGTCGCGGTTGGCGTGCTGGCTGCGCTCGGTCTGGTTCTCCACCACCACGCCGGTCGGCACATGGGTGATGCGGATGGCGGATTCGGTCTTGTTGACGTGCTGGCCGCCGGCGCCGCTGGAGCGGAAGGTGTCGATGCGGAGATCGGCGGGGTTGATCTCGATGTCGATGTCGCCGGCTTCCTCGGCGATGATCGCCACCGTCGCCGCCGAGGTGTGGATGCGGCCCTGCGATTCGGTCTCCGGCACGCGCTGCACGCGATGGGTGCCGGATTCGAACTTCAGCCTGGAATACGCGCCGTCGCCTTCGACCCGGGCGACGATCTCGCGGAAGCCGCCGTGCTCGCCGGGGTTGGCCGATTCCACTTCCACCTTCCAGCCCATCCGCTCGGCATAGCGCGCGTACATGCGGAACAGGTCGCCGGCGAAGATCGCCGCCTCGTCGCCGCCGGTGCCGGCGCGGACTTCCAGATACAGGCCGGCATCGTCGCGGGCGTCGCGCGGCACCAGATGCGCCATCAGCTCGGCTTCCAGTCCGGCGATGCGGGTTTCGGCGGCGGCGATTTCCTCGTCCGCCATCTCGGCGAACTCGGGGTCGGCGCGCAGTTCGATGGCCGATGCGAGATCGGCGCGGGCCTGGGTTTCCTCGCCCAGTGCGCGGGCCACCGGCTCCAGCCGGGCGAACTCGCGCGAGTGCTTGCGGAAGACGTTCTGGTCGCCGATCACCGACGGGTCGGAGAGCAGGCGTTCCAGTTCGTCGCGGCGCTCGGCCAGGGCTTCAAGCTTGCGGCGGAGCGTCGGTTGCATCGGTGTCTTCGTGGTCGGCCGGGGCCGGGAACAGCCGCTCGGTGGCGCGGGCCAGCTCGGCGTCGCCGCGCGCGGCGGCATCGCGCAGCGCCACGGTGGGCGCGTGCAGCAGGCGGTTGGTCAGGGTGTGGGCCAAAAGGTCGAGCGCGGCCTGCGGGTCGGCGCCGGATTGCAGCAGGCGCTGGGCCTTGCGCATGGCTTCGGCGCGGGCGGCATCGCCGTGCTGGCGCAGGCGGCGCAGCGGGGCGTCGTTGCGGAGTAGGGCGACGCGCTCCATGAAGCGCTCGGCGTGCAGCGTGGCGATGGCTTCGGCTTCCTCGGCGGCTTCGCGGCGGCTGCGGCGGTTGTCCTCCACCGCGCGTTCCAGATCGTCCACGGTGTAGAGGAAGACGTCGCGCAGCTCGGCCACGGCGGACTCGATGTCGCGCGGCACCGCCAGGTCCAGCAGCAGCATCGGGCGATGGCGGCGGGTCTTCAACGCCTCGGCCACCTGCGTGCGCAGCAGGACCGGCTCGCGGGCGGCGGTGGCGGAGAACACGATGTCGGCCTCGGCCAGGTGGCGGTCCAGGTCGGCCAGCGGCAGCGCGAAACCGCCGTGCCGGCTGGCAATCTCCTGCGCGTGGGCCAGCGTGCGGTTGGCGATCAGCAGCCGCTTCACCCTGCCTTCGGACAGGTGCTTGGCGGTGAGTTCGATGGTCTCGCCGGCGCCGACCAGCAGCACGGTGGAGTCCTCCAGCCGCGCGAAGGTGTCCTGCGCCAGCCGCACCGCGGTGGACGCCACCGATACCGGGTGCTGGCCGATGCGGGTGTGCGTGCGGGCGTGCTTGGCGGTGCCGAAGGCCTGCTGGAACAGCCGGTCCAGCTGGCTGCCGAGCGTGCCGGCGCCGCGTGCGGCGGCCCAGGCGTCCTTGACCTGGCCGAGAATCTGCGGCTCGCCCAGCACCAGCGAATCCAGCCCGGCGGCGACGCGGAACAGATGGCGCACGGCTTCGGCATCGCGGTGTCAGTAGAGGTAGGCGTCGAGCGCCATCGCCTCGTCGGGATGCGTGGCCAGCCAGTCGCGCAGCACCGTGCCGTCGCCCTCGGCGATCGCGTAGATCTCGGTGCGGTTGCAGGTGGAAAGGATCGCCGCCTCCTGCACGCCCGGCATCGCCCGCAACGCGGCGAGCGCGTCGGGCAGTGCGCCGGCATCGAACGCCAGACGCTCGCGCAATGACACCGGCGCGGTCTGGTGGTTGACGCCCAGGGCGTGGAAGGTGGGCCGGGTCGGCATGTTCAGGGGCGAGCGATTAAGCTGGCGGCGATTTCCGTGACCGCGCATTTTACGCCCCCGACCATGCCCGACCGCCATCGCCGCCGCCTGTCCGCCGTCATGTTGTCGATGCTGCTTGCCGGCGTGCCCGCGCTGGCGGTGGCGAAGACGCCTCCGGCGCCCGCCGGCAACGTCGCGCTGGAGCCGATGCTGGCCGGCGAATTCGCCCTGCAGGCCGGCAAGCTCGGCGAGGCCGCGAAGCACTATCTGGAGGCCGCGCGCCGCAGTGGCGACATCGGTCTGGCCGAACGTGCCACCCGCATCGCCCTGCTCGCCAACGACGATGCCGCCGCCTCCGATGCGCTGGCGCTCTGGAAGCGCGGCGGCGAGCCGTCGATGGCGCTGTCGGCCTCCGAAGCCACGCTGGCCCTGCGCCGCGGCCAGCAGGACGTGGCCGTGCGCGCGCTGGACCACCTGCTGCGCGACAAGGACCCGCGCGGCTGGCGCTATGCGCTGATCGCGCTCTCGGCCGGCGGCAAAGACACCCGCGCCACCGGCGCCGTGCTGCAGCGCCTGCGCCAGGCCGATGCCCTGCCCAAGGACATGGAGGCGCAGCTCGCGTTTGCCGGCCTCGGCCAGCGCCTGCAACAGCCGGCGTTGGTGGATGCGCTGGTCGGCGACATCGTCAAGGCCCATCCGGGCGAACCGCGCGTGCAACTGCTGCAGGCCAGCCTGGCCCGCGAAGCCGGTGACCTGGATGGCGCGCGCCGCCTGCTGGACGCGCTCCGCGCCCGCATCGACACCATGCCGCAGATGCGGCTGGCACTGGCCGGCGAATACGAAGCCCTGGGCGATGCGGCCACCAGCGCCGCCGTGCTGGCGGGCGGCCCGCAGAACACCCAGACCCGCGCCCTGCGCGCGGCGATGCTCTCGCAGGCCAAGGACGATCCTTCGCTGGAGAAGCTCTACAAGGAGCTGGAAGCCGAAGGTGCCGACATCCGCGAACCGCGCCAGCAGCTGCTGCTCGGCCAGGTGGCGGAAACGCTGAAGAAATACGACGACGCCCTGCGCTGGTACGACGCCATCGCCGGTGGGCCGTTGCGCGATGTCGCCCGCCTGCGCCGCGCCAGCACCCTGCACGCGATGGGCCGCAAGGATGAAAGCTTCGCCGCGCTGCGTGCCCTGCAGAACGACGACGAAGTGGAAGGCGAAGTCACCCGTGACGCCTATCTCGCCGAAGCCGAGTTGCGCCGCAAGGACGGCGACGAGAAGGGCGAGTTCGACGCCTACGCGCGTGGCCTGGCCGCGATGCCGGACGAACTCTCTCCATCCTCTATTCGCGTGCGCTGGCGTGGGAGCGGGTGGACAGGATCGACCGCGCCGAAGCCGACCTGCGCAAGCTGCTGGTCGTCGAGCCGGACAACGTGGCCGCGCTCAACGCGCTCGGCTACACGCTGGCCGACCGCACCACGCGCTATCGCGAGGCACTGGAACTGATCGACCGCGCGCGCGTGGCCGATCCCGGCAACGCCGCGATCATCGACAGTCATGGCTGGGTGCTGTTCCGGCTGGGCCGCAACGAGGAGGCGCTGGTCCAGCTCAAGCGCGCCTTCGCGCTCAACCGGGATGCGGAAGTGGCCGCCCACGTCGCCCAGGTGCTGTGGACGCTGGGCCGCAAGGACGAGGCGCGCAAGTACTTCGACGAAGCCCGCCGCATCGACCCCGAACACCGTGCGCTGAAGCGCGCGCTGGAAGAGACCGGAGCCGGACAATGACGAAGCTGCATCCCACCTTTCCGCTCTGGCCGTGGCCGGCGCCCTGCTGCTGGCCGGTTGCGCCGGGCAGGCGGTCAAGCCGGGCCTGCCGGCCGGTGCGCGGGTCTGTGACGCGCGCGACACCGATGCGGGGTGCCAGACCCGTATCGCGGCGATCAATGCCGGCATGGCCGCCCAGCTTGCCAGCGCCGCCGCCGGTGATCCGGGTGCGACGTGGACGATGCAGGGCAGGGCCGCGATCAGCACCGGCAAGCAGAGCGGCAATGCGCGCATCGAATGGCAGCAGCAGGCGCTCGACGGCTACAACGTCACCCTGAGTGCGCCGGTGACCCGCCAGAGCTGGCAGCTGGAAGTCGATGGCGCGACGGCCACGCTCCGTGGTCTTGAAGGCGGCCCGCGCACCAGCCCCGACGCGGCGTTGTTGCTGCGCGAAGCGACCGGCTGGGACATCCCGGTGGCGTCGATGGCGTGGTGGCTGCGTGGCTGGCCGGCGCGGGGCAATGCGCCCAGCCGCTATGTCTTCGGTCCGGCGGGTGCGCTGATCGGCGTCGAGCAGGATGGCTGGCGGATCGATTTCACCCGCGCCGCCGCCGATGCGCTGCCCACCCGCATCAATGCCGAGCGCGGCGAGAGCCGGGTCCGCCTCGTCATCGACCAGTGGGGCGATGCGACGGGTGGCTGAGGCGGTTCCGACCGGCGCCTTCCCCGAGTCCGAGGGCTGGAGCGCGTGGCCGGCCCCGGCCAAGCTCAATCTTTTCCTGCAGATCACCGGCCGCCGCGCCGATGGCTACCACCTGCTGCAGACGGTGTTCCGGCTGCTGGACTGGGGCGATGTGATCCGCCTGCGGGTCCGGGATGACGGCGCGATCCGCCGCGTCGGTGAGTCGGTGGCCGGCGTCGCCGAAGCCGATGACCTGGTGGTCCGTGCGGCGAAATTGCTGCAATCGGAAGCCAACATCGGCCAAGGTGTCGACATCGCGGTGGAAAAATCGATTCCGGCCGGTGGCGGCTTCGGCGGGGGCTCGTCCGATGCCGCCACCGTGCTGGTCGCGCTGAACCGGCTGTGGGGGCTGGATTGGCCGATGCAGCGGCTGGCCGCGCTCGGGCTGGCGCTGGGCGCCGACGTGCCGGTCTTCGTGCATGGCCGCAATGCCTGGGCCGAGGGCGTGGGCGAAGTCATCACCCCCATCGCGCTGTCGCCGGCGTGGTACGTGCTGGCCTTGCCGGGCGTGCATGCGGCCACCGCCGGGCTCTTCCAAGCCGATGATTTGACGCGGGATTCCGCGCCCGCGACAATAGCCGACTTCCTTTCAGGGTCGTGCTCGGGCAATGCGTTCGAGCCGGTGCTGCGCAGGCGTGAAAAGGCGGTCGACGCCGTGTTTTCCGCCCTGTCGGCCATCGGCACGCCGCGTCTGACCGGCAGCGGCAGCGGCTGTTTCGTCGAATTCGCCTCGCGCGATGACGCCGAAGCCGCGCTGCGGCGACTGCCTGCGCAACTGGACGCGCGGGTTGTTTCGGGGGTGGCGGCATCGCCATTGCTGGACGCACTGCAGGGGCGGGACTGAGGCCACATCCTCATGCCCCGTGGAAACAACAGGGGCGTCGCCAAGTGGTTAAGGCACCAGGTTTTGATCCTGGCATGCGTAGGTTCGAATCCTTCCGCCCCTGCCAACCTTCCCATCCACCGCACGGTCAGAACTGAAGCGGAGTTCCCACATGCAGGACGAGCGCAATCTGCTGGTTTTTTCCGGCAACGCCAACCGCGCGCTGGCCAAGTCCGTCTGCGACGAGTTGGGCATCCGCATGGGCAAGGCGTTGGTCGGGCGCTTCTCCGACGGCGAGGTGCAGGTCGAGATCGAAGAGAACGTGCGCGGCCAGGATGTCTTCGTCATCCAGCCGACCTGCGCGCCTTCGGCGGAGAACCTGTTCGAGCTGCTGGTGCTGATCGACGCGCTGAAGCGCGCCTCGGCCAACAAGGTCACCGCGGTGGTGCCGTACTTCGGCTACGCCCGCCAGGACCGCCGCCCGCGTTCGGCGCGCGTGCCGATCACCGCCAAGGTCGCGGCCAGCATGTTCACCGCGGTCAAGGCCGACCGCGTGCTGACGCTGGACCTGCACGCCGACCAGATCCAGGGCTTCTTCGACATCCCGGTGGACAACGTGTACGCGTCGCCGCTGCTGCTGGCCGACATCTGGCGCGCCTACGGCACCGACAACCTGATCGTGGTCTCGCCGGACGTCGGCGGCGTGGTCCGCGCGCGCGCCATCGCCAAGCGCCTGGACGACGCCGACCTCGCCATCATCGACAAGCGCCGCCCCAAGGCGAACGTCGCCACCGTGATGAACATCATCGGTGACGTGGCCGGCAAGGACTGCGTGCTGGTCGATGACATCGTCGATACCGCCGGCACGCTGTGCGCTGCCGCCGCCGCGCTCAAGCAGCACGGCGCGTCCAAGGTGGCCGCCTACATCACCCACCCGGTGCTGTCGGGCGCGGCCATCGACAATATCACCAGGTCGGCGCTGGACGAGCTGGTCGTCACCGACACCATCCCGCTGTCCGAAGCGGCCAAGGCCTGCGGCAAGATCCGCCAGCTTTCGGTCGCCGAACTGCTGGCCGAAACCATCCGCCGCATCGCCTTCGGCGAGTCGGTGAGCTCGCTCTACGTCGACTGACGCCGGGCGCGCACCCCATTCGCGGCATCCGCCGCGAGCACGGCTTCCCTGGTCGCGGGGAAGTCACACCACCGCAGCGATGCGGTTTTCATCAATGAAAGTGAGTAGAGAAATGGCTAACAACGAACACAAACTGACGGCATACGGCCGCAAGGACGAGGGGAAGGGTGCGAGCCGCCGCCTGCGTCGTGCGGGCCGCCTGCCGGCCGTGGTCTACGGCGGTGGCGCCGATCCGGTGAGCATCGAGCTTGAGCAGGAACCCACCTGGCTGGCGCAGCAGAACGACTGGTTCTATTCCTCGATCATCAACCTGTCGGTGGACGGCAAGGTGCAGCAGGTCCTGCTGCGCGACATGCAGCGCCATCCGTACAAGCAGATCATCATGCACCTGGACTTCCAGCGCGTTAAGGCGGGCGAGAAGATCCACGTCAACGTGCCGCTGCACTTCGTCAACATCGACGAATCGCCGGCCGGCAAGGCCGCCGACGTGTCGGTGACCAGCGAGCTGAACGACCTCGCCATCGTCTGCCTGCCGAAGGACCTGCCGGAGTTCATCGAAATCGACCTCGGCAAGATCGAGGCCGGTGACACCGTGCACCTGTCCGACGTCAAGCTGCCGAAGGGCGTGGAACTGGCCCACCCGGTCAGCGACGAGCACAACCCGGCCGTGGCCGTGGCGCGCTTCGTCAAGGAAGAGGTCGAGGAAGCCCCGGTCGCCGACGAAGGTGCTGAAGCTGCTGCCGACCAGGCCGAAGCCGCGCCGGAAGGCGAGGGCGAAGGCGAGGCCAAGGGCGAGTAATCGCCCCGGATGGGCGGGGTGGCCGATGTGGCCGCTTCGCCCTTCCAGCCGATGCACGCACTGCGCCTCATCGTCGGGCTGGGCAACCCCGGACCCGAACACGCGAAGACCCGCCACAACGCGGGTTTTCGTTTTGTGGATGAACTCGCGGCGAAGGCCGTCGAGCGCTGGCGCGTGGAATCCAAGCTGTTCGGCGAGGTCGCACGGGTGTCGATCGGCGGCCGCGATGTCTGGCTGCTCAAGCCGGCCACCTTCATGAACCTGTCGGGCAAGTCGGTGACGGCCGCGCTGCGGTTCTGGAAGATCGAGCCGGAAGAGATGCTGATCGCCCACGACGAACTGGACCTGCCGCCCGGCGTGGCGCGGCTCAAATTCGATGGCGGCCACGGCGGCCAGAACGGCCTGCGCGACACCATGAAGCTGCTCGGCCACGGCAAGTTCGGCCGGCTGCGGGTCGGCATCGGCCACCCCGGCCACAAGGACCGCGTGACCGGCTGGGTGCTGGGCCGCGCGAACGCGGAAGACGACGTGCTGATCGCACGCGCCATCGACGATGCAATCGCGGCGCTGCCGCTGATCGCCGACAACAATTTCAACGAGGCGCAGAAGCGCCTCAACACGAATCCCTGATCCAGGGCGAATGATTCACACCGCTGCCCACGGGCGGCGAACGGAGCGACACATGGCCATCCAATGCGGCATCGTGGGCCTGCCGAACGTCGGCAAATCCACGCTTTTCAACGCGCTCACCAAGGCCGGCATCGCCGCCGCCAACTTCCCCTTCTGCACCATCGAGCCGAACGTCGGCGTGGTGCCGGTGCCGGACCCGCGCCTCGCTGCGCTGTCGGAAATCGTCAAGCCGGAGAAGGTGATCCCGACCGCCGTCGAATTCGTCGACATCGCCGGCCTCGTCGCCGGCGCGGCCAAGGGCGAAGGCCTCGGCAACAAGTTTCTGGCGCACATCCGCGAGGTGGACGCCATCGCGCACGTCGTGCGCTGCTTCGAGAACGCCGATGTCATCCACGTCAACAACAAGGTCGACCCGATCGCCGACATCGAGACCATCGACACCGAACTGGCGCTGGCCGATCTGGAATCGGTGGAGAAGGCGCTGCAGCGCGCCGAACGCAGCGCCAAGAGCGGCGACAAGGAAGCGAAGGCGAAGGCCGAAGTGCTGGGCCGCGTGCGCGCGGGGCTGGATGAAGGCAAGCCGGTGCGTGCGCTGGGCCTGTCCGATGACGACAAGGTCGCGATCCGCGACCTGTTCCTGCTGACCAGCAAGCCGGTGATGTACGTCGCCAACGTGCTGGAGGACGGCTTCGAGAACAACCCGCACCTCGACGCCGTGCGTGCCCGCGCCGAAGCCGAAGGCTCGCAGGTGGTGCCGGTGTCCGCCGCCATCGAGGAAGAACTCTCGCAGCTCGAAGACGAGGACCGTGACACCTTCCTCGCCGATCTCGGCCTGGACGAGCCCGGCTTGAACCGCGTGATCCGCGCGGCCTATGCGCTGCTCGGCCTGCAGACCTACTTCACCGCCGGCGTCAAGGAAGTGCGCGCGTGGACGGTCAGGAAGGGCGCCACCGCGCCGCAGGCCGCGGGCGTCATCCATACCGATTTCGAGAAGGGCTTCATCCGCGCCGAAACCATGGCCTACGACGACTTCATCAAGTACAAGGGCGAAGCCGGCTGCAAGGAAGCCGGTCGCTTGCGCCTGGAAGGCAAGGAATACCGCGTGGCCGAAGGCGACGTACTGCATTTCCGCTTTAACGTCTGATTTTCCACGGGTGTGCGGGATGTCGAAGGCCGGTGCTCACGCGCCGGCCTTTCGCTTTCCTACAATCGGGGTTTTCCGGCTGGAGTCATCAGGATGCGCAGTCTCATCGCCCTCGGCGTATTCGCTGCCCTGTTCGCCGCGCCCTCCGCGCAGGCCGCCGAACCCGTGGCGAACGGCGCCAGGCCGGTGCTGGTCATCCATGGCGGGGCCGGCGTCATCCGCCGCGGCATGTCGCCCGATGACGAGGCCGGCGTGCGGGCCGCGCTGGAAACCGCGCTGCGTCGCGGCCATGCCGAGCTGCAGGCCGGCAAGCCCGCGCTGGATGCGGTGACCGCCGCGATCACCGTGCTGGAGGACAGTCCCTACTTCAACGCCGGCAAGGGAGCGGTGTTCACCCACGAAGGCCGCAACGAGCTGGATGCCTCGATCATGGACGGCGCCACCCGGCGTGCCGGCGCGGTCGCCGGCGTGCAGACCGTGCGCAACCCGATCCTGCTGGCCCGTGCGGTCATGGAGAAATCGCCGCACGTGATGCTAGTCGGGCGCGGCGCGGAGGCCTTCGCGCGCGGGCAGGGCTTCAAGCCGGTGCCGCCGTCCTACTTCCGCACCGAAAAGCGCTGGAACCAGCTCCAGAAGGCGCTGCGCCCCACGCCGAAGCAGGCATCCAGCGAACCCGAATACCTCAAATACACCGGCACCGTCGGCGCCGTGGCGCTGGATGCGGGTGGCCGCCTGGCCGCCGGCACCTCCACCGGCGGCATGAGCAACAAGCGCTGGAACCGGGTCGGTGACAGCCCGGTCATCGGCGCCGGTACCTGGGCCGATGCGGGTTGTGCCTTCTCCGGCACCGGCTGGGGTGAGTTCTACATCCGCAGTGCCGCCGCCCGCACCGTTTGTGCCCGGGTCGAATTCCTGAAGGAGTCGGCGGCGACGGCCGCGGCGGCGGTGGTGAACGGTGAAATCCCGCGTCTGGGTGGCGATGGCGGGGCCATCGTGATGACCGCCAACGGCGATTTCGCCTTCCCGTTCAATACCGAAGGCATGTACCGTGGCTGGATCGATGCCGCCGGCCAGCCGCATGTCGCGCTGTACGCCGATGAGGCCCTGGAGGGCGATGTCGTGGCCCTGAAGTCCGGGGCGGGGGCGACCCCGCCGCACTGAATGCGATTGATGCATTCAGGACGTTGACATGCCCGGAAACGGCCTGCAGAATAACGGGCTGTTTCACCGCCTGACGGTTTCGGCGGAGGGATACCCAAGCGGCCAACGGGGGCAGACTGTAAATCTGCTGGCTCACGCCTTCGGTGGTTCGAATCCACCTCCCTCCACCATCAAGCAGTCAAGCGGCGAACGGCTTCCCGGTGCGGGAGTAGTTCAATGGTAGAACTGTAGCCTTCCAAGCTACTAGTGCGGGTTCGATTCCCGTCTCCCGCTCCACTGAACGCCGCCCCTTGAAGCAGTAGAAGTTCCGCTCACGTAGCTCAGTCGGTAGAGCACCTCCTTGGTAAGGAGGAGGTCGATGGTTCGATTCCATTCGTGAGCACCATTTCAAGTACCACCACCGCAATCCAGAACCGAGAAAAATCATGGCAAAGGGCAAGTTCGAGCGCACCAAGCCCCACGTGAACGTGGGCACGATTGGTCACGTTGACCACGGCAAGACCACGCTGACCGCAGCGCTGACGAAGGTGGGCGCCGAGCGTTTCGGTGGTGAATTCAAGGATTACTCGTCGATCGACGCGGCGCCGGAAGAGAAGGCGCGCGGCATCACGATCTCGACGGCGCACGTCGAGTATGAAAGCCCGACGCGCCACTACGCGCACGTCGATTGCCCGGGTCACGCCGACTACGTGAAGAACATGATCACGGGTGCCGCGCAGATGGACGGCGCGATCCTGGTGTGCTCGGCCGCCGACGGTCCGATGCCGCAGACCCGCGAACACATCCTGCTGTCGCGCCAGGTCGGCGTGCCGCACATCGTGGTGTTCCTGAACAAGGCCGACATGGTCGACGACGCCGAGCTGCTCGAGCTGGTCGAGATGGAAGTCCGTGAACTGCTGTCGAAGTACGACTTCCCGGGCGACGACACCCCGATCATCCACGGCTCGGCCCGTCTGGCGCTGGAAGGCGACCAGAGCGAAATCGGCGTGCCGGCGATCCTGAAGCTGGTCGAAGCCCTCGACACCTTCATCCCGGAGCCGGAGCGTGATATCGACAAGCCGTTCCTGATGCCGGTGGAAGACGTGTTCTCGATCTCGGGCCGCGGCACCGTGGTGACCGGCCGTATCGAGCGCGGCGTGATCAAGGTGGGCGAGGAAATCGAAATCGTCGGTATCCGCCCGACCCAGAAGACGACCGTCACCGGCGTTGAAATGTTCCGCAAGCTGCTGGACCAGGGTCAGGCAGGCGACAACGCCGGTCTGCTGCTGCGCGGCACCAAGCGTGACGACGTCGAGCGCGGCCAGGTGCTGTGCAAGCCGGGTTCGATCAACCCGCACACCGACTTCGAAGCCGAGGTGTATGTGCTGTCGAAGGACGAAGGCGGCCGTCACACGCCGTTCTTCAAGGGCTACCGTCCGCAGTTCTACTTCCGCACGACCGACATCACGGGTGCGGTGACCCTGCCGGAAGGCGTGGAGATGGTCATGCCGGGCGACAACATCAAGATGACGGTCAGCCTGATCAACCCGGTGGCGATGGACGAAGGCCTGCGCTTCGCGATCCGCGAAGGCGGCCGTACGGTCGGCGCCGGCGTGGTGGCGAAGATCATCAAGTAAGACGATCCATCGAGCCCTCTTCCGGCAACGGGAGAGGGTCGGATCAGGGCAGGGCGGCGCGAGCCGCCGTCGCCTTTTTCGGAAAACCCGATTCGTCGGGCCATTTCAATCCGTACGCCAGTAGCTCAATTGGCAGAGCAGCGGTCTCCAAAACCGCAGGTTGGGGGTTCGAGTCCCTCCTGGCGTGCCATCCGGCCCTGGCGGTCGGGGCACAGGAATCAAGCGACCCGTGAACAGCAGGACCGTTCCAGCCAAGCGCACCACCTCCGGTGGTGACATCGCCAAATTCGTGATCGCCGGCCTGCTGGTGGCGGGCGGCGTGTTCGCGTTCTACTGGTTCCAGGGCGAGTGGGCCACCTGGATGCGCGTGGCGGCGGTGATCGGCGGTCTGGTGCTGGGCGCCGTGGCCTTCATGACCTCGAGCAAGGGCCCGCAGCTGCGCGAGTTCTTCTCCGAGACCCGTTTCGAGCTGCGCAAGGTGGTCTGGCCGACGCGCCAGGAAACCATGCGCACCACCTGGATCGTGATGCTGGTGGTGGTGATCATCAGCCTGCTGCTGGGCGGCTTCGATCTGGTGATCTCGTCGCTGACCAAGCTGCTGTGGCGGTGATGCCGATGCAGGAAGAAGGAAACATCGTGGAAGCGAGTTCGACCGAAAACCAGATCGACAACAAGCGCTGGTACGTGGTGCATGCCTATTCGGGCTTCGAGAAGTCCGTGGCGCAGGCGCTGCGTGACCGCATCGCGCGGATGGAGATGCAGGACCGCTTCGGCGACGTGATCGTGCCGACCGAGGAAGTGGTGGAGATGCGCGCCGGCCAGAAACGCCGCAGCGAGCGCAAGTTCTTTCCGGGCTACGTGCTGGTGCAGATCGTGACCCACGACGAAGCCGGCATCCCGCGCATCGACAACGAGTCCTGGCATCTCATCAAGGAGACGCCGCGGGTGATGGGCTTCATCGGCGGCACCGCCGACAAGCCGTTGCCGATCACCGACCGCGAGGCCGACACCATCCTGCAGCGCGTCCAGGACGGCGTCGAGAAGCCGCGTCCGAAGGTGCTGTTCGAGCCGGGCGAGATGGTGCGCGTCACCGACGGCCCGTTCAACGACTTCAACGGCGTGGTCGAGGAAGTCAACTACGAGAAGAGCCGCGTCCGCGTGGCGGTGCTCATCTTCGGTCGCTCCACCCCGGTGGAGCTGGAATTCGGCCAGGTCGAGAAGGCCTGACCAACAAGCGGAAGCCCGCGCCATCCGGCAACGGCTTCCTGATTCAACCAGACGGGGAGTCCCGCAGCCGCGAGGCGTGCAGACGTCGGTACCCGAGGAGAAAACATCGTGGCAAAGAAAGTTGTTGGCTACATCAAGCTGCAGGTGAAGGCCGGTCAGGCCAACCCCTCGCCGCCGGTCGGTCCGGCCCTGGGCCAGCGCGGCCTGAACATCATGGAATTCTGCAAGGCGTTCAACGCCGCCACGCAGAAGCTGGAACCGGGCCTGCCGATTCCGACCGTGATCACCGCCTATTCCGACCGCACCTTCACCTTCATCACCAAGACGCCGCCGGCGACCATCCTGCTGAAGAAGGCCGTGGGCATCCAGTCCGGCTCCAAGCGTCCGAACACCGAGAAGGTGGGCAAGGTCACGCGCGCGCAGCTGGAAGAAATCGCGAAGGCGAAAGAACCCGATCTGACCGCGGCCGATCTGGACGCAGCAGTGAAGACCATCGCGGGCAGCGCCCGTTCGATGGGCCTGACGGTGGAGGGCTGAGATCATGGCACTGAGCAAGCGAAACAAGGCAATCGCCGCCGCCGTCGAAGCGGGCAAGGCCTACGCCATCGACGATGCGCTGAAGATCGTCAAGGACAACAGCAAGACCAAGTTCGTCGAAGCCGTGGACGTCGCCGTCCGCCTGGGCGTCGATGCGCGCAAGTCGGACCAGCAGGTGCGCGGCTCCACCGTGCTGCCGCAGGGCACCGGCAAGAGCGTGCGCGTCGCGGTGTTCGTGCCGGCCGGCGCGAAGGCGGACGAGGCGCTGGCCGCCGGCGCCGATGCCGTTGGCATGGACGACCTGGCCGAGAAGATGCAGGCCGGCGACCTGAACTACGACGTGGTCATCGCCACCCCGGACGCGATGCGCGTCGTCGGCAAGCTCGGCACCGTGCTCGGTCCGCGCGGCCTGATGCCGAACCCGAAGGTCGGCACCGTCTCCCCGAACCCGGGCGAAGCGGTGAAGAATGCCAAGGGCGGCCAGGTGCGCTACCGCACCGACAAGGCCGGCATCATCCACTGCACCATCGGCAAGGCCGACTTCGACGCCGACAAGCTGAAGGAAAACCTGACCGCGCTGCTGCTGGACCTGGTCAAGGCCAAGCCGGCCACCGCCAAGGGCACCTACCTGCAGAAGATCTCGATCAGCTCGACCATGGGTCCGGGCGTCACGGTCGACCAGTCCTCGCTGGCCCTGAAGTAAGCGATACCGCGCCGCGCATCCGCGCGGTGCATCGCCCGGTCCGCCGGGCAGTTTCTTGTTCGATGGCAGCGCATCGCCATCGACGATTTTGAAGGCGCCACGTCGTGCAAGCGACGCGGAGCCATCAAAGACCGCAGGCGCGGTCGGCGCACACCGACGACGGGCACGGAAGCTCGGCATGGCAGGGAATCGCCGTCGATGGAAGCGGGGCTGCTTAATCAAGCTCGCAAGAGCCACCTGCGCAGATGGTCGCCCTTCTGGAAGTTTCCACGGGTTGTTGTTGCCCCGGTTCAGAAGCGCACCACGGGATGGTTGTCATCCCCGGTACCACGGAAGGTATCGCCAAGTCCCGCCAGTCGCTGGAGCGGCCGGTGGAAATCCCAACAGGAGTGCTTATGGCTCTGAATCTGAACCAAAAGAAAGACGTCGTTGCCGAAGTGGCGGAAATCGCCGGCAAGGCGCACTCCCTGATCGCAGCCGAATACGCAGGCACCACGGTCGAACAGATGACCGCGATGCGCAAGAAGGCCCGCGAAACCGGCGTGTACTTGAAAGTCGTCAAGAACACGCTGGCCGCGCGCGCCGTGGAAGGCACCGATTTCGCAGTCGCCCAAGACTCGATGGTCGGTCCCCTTCTGTATGCGTTCTCGACCGAGGAGCCCGGCGCCGCCGGTCGCCTGATCAAGGAGTTCGCCAAGGGCAACGACAAGCTGCAACCGAAACTGGTGGTGGTCGAAGGCCAGCAATACGGCCCGGCGCATGTCGAAGTGTTGGCCTCGCTGCCGACGCTCGAGCAGGCGCTCGGCATGCTGGCACGCGTCCTGGCCGAGCCGGCGACGATGTTCGCCCGCGTGGTCAAGGCCGTGGCCGACCAGCAGGGGGGTGGCGAAGCCGCCGCTGCACCTGCCGAAGGCGAAGCCCAGGCCGAACCGGCCTGATCGCCCGACAGTTTCGAATCCAACCCATAACAAACTACTAGAGGTAATCCCATGTCTCTCACCAACGAACAGATCGTCGACGCGATCGCCACCAAGTCGCTGATGGAAGTGATGGAGCTGGTCAAGGCCATCGAAGAGAAGTTCGGCGTCACCGCCGCCGCCCCGGTCATGGTTGCCGGCCCGGCCGCCGCCGCTGGCCCGGTCGAAGAGCAGACCGAGTTCAACGTCATCCTGAAGGCTGCCGGCGACAAGAAGGTCGAGGTCATCAAGGCCGTGCGTGCCATCACCGGCCTGGGCCTGAAGGAAGCCAAGGACCTGGTCGAAGGCGCTCCGCAGACCGTGAAGGAAGGCGCTTCGAAGGAAGACGCCGAGAAGATGAAGAAGGATCTGGAAGCCGCTGGCGCCCAGGTCGAACTGAAGTAAGTGCTGCAGCCTCGCCGCGAGACATCGGCGAGGACCTGAGGCTGGGGGCGGAAGCCCCCGGCCTTTGGCCGTTTCAACGGCCGGTGGTTTTTCCATCGCCGCGTTCCACCCGAAAAGCAATATCGAGTCGACAGTCGGAAGTAGCGGGAGAGGGCGTGCTGGTGCCGGCAATACCAGCGACTTCCCACTGTCGGTTCCCGTCCCCCGGACGGCAGATCCGGTCATCCGGCGGCCCCACGCCGCCCCACTGACACACGAGGTACCGCTCTCATGGCCACCGCGCCCACCACGCAATACACGTTCACCGAGAAGAAGCGCGTCCGCAAGAACTTCGGCAAGCGCAAGTCGATTCTCGAAGTCCCGTTCCTGCTGGCGATCCAGGTCGATTCCTACCGCGAGTTCCTGCAGGCCGACAAGGCCATGAACCACCGCGAGGACAAGGGCCTGCACGCCGCGCTCAAGTCCGTGTTCCCGATCACCAGCTACAACGGCTACGCCGCGCTGGAATACGTCGGCTACACGCTGGGCCAGCCGGTGTTCGACGAGCGCGAGTGCCGCAACCGCGGCCTGAGCTACGGCGCCCCGCTGCGCGTGACCGTGCGCCTGGTGATCTATGACCGCGAGTCCTCCAGCAAGGCCGTGAAGTACGTGAAGGAGCAGGAGGTCTACATGGGCGAAGTGCCGCTCATGACCGACAACGGCACCTTTATCGTCAACGGCACCGAGCGCGTCATCGTCTCGCAGCTGCACCGTTCGCCGGGCGTGTTCTTCGACCACGACCGTGGCAAGACCCACAGCTCGGGCAAGCTGCTCTACAGTGCCCGCATCATCCCCTACCGCGGCTCGTGGCTGGACTTCGAGTTCGACCCGAAGGACGCGCTCTACACCCGTATCGACCGCCGCCGCAAGCTGCCGGTCTCGGTGCTGCTGCGTGCGCTGGGCTACTCCAACGAGGAGATGCTCAACGAGTTCTTCGAGATCAACACCTTCCACATCGATCCGTCGGAAGGCGTGCAGCTGGAGCTGGTCGCCGAGCGACTGCGCGGCGAGACGCTGGAATTCGACCTGGCCGATGGCGACAAGGTCATCGTGGAGGCCGGCAAGCGCATCACCGCGCGCCACGTCAAGCAGCTGGAACAGTCGGGCATAGAAGCCCTGGCCGTGCCGGACAGCTACATCGTGGGCCGCATCCTCTCGCATGACGTCATCGACCCGACCACCGGCGAGCTGCTGGCTTCGGCCAACGACGAGATCACCGAGGACATGCTCGGCAAGCTGCGCAAGGCGGGCATCGCCAACGTCGGCACGCTGTGGGTGAACGACCTCGACCGTGGCCCGTACCTGTCGAACACGCTGCGCGTGGACAACACGCGGACCCAGCTCGAAGCGCTGGTCGAGATCTACCGCATGATGCGTCCCGGCGAGCCGCCGACCAAGGACGCCGCGCAGAACCTCTTCCACAACCTGTTCTTCACCTTCGAGCGCTACGACCTGTCGAGCGTGGGCCGGATGAAGTTCAACCGCCGCCTGGGCCGCAAGGAAGTCACCGGCGCGCCGGTACTCTACGACCACAAGTACCTGGGCGAGCGCGGCGACGACGAGTCCAAGCGCCTGGTCGAGGCCAATGGCCAGGGTTCGGACATCCTCGACGTCATCCGCGTGCTGAGCGAGATCCGCAACGGCCGTGGCGTGGTGGACGACATCGACCACTTGGGCAACCGTCGCGTGCGTTCGGTCGGTGAAATGGCCGAGAACACCTTCCGCGTCGGCCTGGTGCGCGTCGAGCGCGCCGTGCGCGAGCGCCTGACCATGGCCGAGGCCGATGGCCTAACGCCGCAGGACCTGATCAACGCCAAGCCGGTCGCGGCCGCGATGAAGGAGTTCTTCGGTTCCTCGCAGCTGTCGCAGTTCATGGACCAGAACAACCCGCTGTCGGAAGTGACGCACAAGCGTCGCGTCTCGGCACTGGGCCCGGGCGGCCTGACCCGCGAGCGCGCCGGCTTCGAAGTGCGCGACGTGCACCCGACCCATTACGGCCGCGTCTGCACCATCGAGACGCCGGAAGGCCCGAACATCGGCCTGATCAACTCGCTGGCCGTGTTCGCCCGCACCAACAGCTACGGCTTCCTGGAGACGCCGTACCGCAAGGTGGTGGATGGCAAGGTCACCGACCAGATCGAGTACCTGTCGGCGATCGAAGAGAACGAGTACGTCATCGCCCAGGCCAACGCGGCGCAGGACACCAAGGGCAAGCTGACCAGCGAGTTCGTCAACTGCCGCTACCAGGGTGACACCCAGCTGCGTCCGCCGAGCGAAGTCGACTTCATGGACGTGTCGCCGATGCAGACCGTGTCGGTCGCGGCGGCGCTGGTGCCGTTCCTGGAGCACGATGACGCCAACCGCGCATTGATGGGCGCCAACATGCAGCGCCAGGCCGTGCCGACGCTGCGCAGCCAGAAGCCGCTGGTCGGCACCGGCATCGAGCGCGCCGTGGCGCGCGACTCGGGCGTGACGGTGAATGCCCGTCGTGGCGGCGTGATCGAGCAGATCGACGCGGCCCGCATCGTGGTCAAGGCGAACGAGAACGAGATCGAGGGCGAGACCGACGCCGGCGTCGACATCTACAACCTGGTCAAGTACACCCGTTCCAACCAGAACACCTGCATCAACCAGAATCCGCTGGTGAACGTGGGCGACGTGGTGGCGGCGGGCGACGTGCTGGCCGACGGTCCCTCGACCGACATCGGTGAACTGGCGCTCGGCCAGAACATGCTGGTCGCGTTCATGCCGTGGAACGGCTACAACTTCGAAGACTCCATCTTGCTCTCCGAGCGCGTGGTGGAAGAGGATCGTTACACCACGATCCACATCGAAGAGCTGACCGTGCAGGCGCGCGACACCAAGCTGGGTGCCGAGGAAATCTCCGCCGACATCCCGAACGTGTCCGAGCATGCGCTCAACCGCCTCGACGAATCCGGCGTGGTCTACATCGGCGCCGAAGTGCGTGCCGGCGACATCCTGGTCGGCAAGGTCACGCCGAAGGGCGAGGCCCAGCTGACGCCGGAAGAGAAGCTGCTCCGCGCGATCTTCGGCGAGAAGGCATCCGACGTGAAGGACAGCTCGCTGCGCGTGCCGCCGGGCATGGACGGCGTGGTCATCGACGTGCAGGTCTTCACCCGCGATGGCGTGGAGAAGGACAAGCGCGCGGTGAAGATCCAGGAAGAGGAAGTCCGCCGCGTCAAGAAGGACTTCGACGACCAGCGCATGATCCTCGAGGCCGCGATCTTCGCGCGCCTGCGCAGCCAGCTGATCGGCAAGACCGCGAACGGCGGTGGCGGCCTGAAGAAGGGCGAGACCGTGACGTCGCTGGTGCTCGACCAGGCGCGTCCGCGTGACTGGTTCCACTTCAACATGAAGGACGAGGACGCCGCCGAGGCCATCGACCGCGCGCAGAAGCAGATCGCGCTGCACGAGAAGGAATTCGAGCGTCGCTTCGAGGACAAGCGCTCCAAGATCGCGCAGGGCGACGACCTTGCCCCGGGCGTGCTGAAGATGGTGAAGGTGTTCCTCGCCGTGAAGCGCCGCATCCAGCCGGGCGACAAGATGGCCGGCCGCCACGGCAACAAGGGCGTGGTGTCCAACATCGTGCCGGTGGAAGACATGCCGTACATGGCCGACGGCCAGACCGTCGACATCGTGCTGAACCCGCTGGGCGTGCCGTCGCGTATGAACATCGGCCAGATCCTCGAAGTCCACCTGGGCCTCGCGGCGAAGGGCCTGGGGCGCAAGATCCAGGCGATGCTCGATGCCAAGGCCAAGGTGAAGGACCTGCGCGACTTCCTCGACCAGATCTACAACCACGATGCCAAGGCACTGGGCGAAGTCCGCGTCGACCTGTCGCAGTTCAGCGATGAGGAACTGCTGACGCTGGCCGGCAACCTGACCGACGGCGTGCCGATGGCCACCCCGGTGTTCGATGGCGCGGCGGAGTCCGAGATCAAGGCGATGCTCGCCCTGGCCGACCTGCCGACCAGCGGCCAGGCGCAGCTGTATGACGGCCGCACCGGCGAAGCCTTCGACCGCAAGACGACCGTCGGCTACATGCACATGCTGAAGCTGAACCACCTGGTGGACGACAAGATGCACGCGCGTTCCACCGGCCCGTACTCGCTCGTCACCCAGCAGCCGCTGGGCGGCAAGGCGCAGTTCGGTGGCCAGCGCTTCGGCGAAATGGAGGTCTGGGCGCTGGAAGCCTACGGCGCCGCCTACACGCTGCAGGAAATGCTCACCGTCAAGTCCGACGACGTGCAGGGTCGCAACCAGATGTACAAGAACATCGTGGATGGCGATTACGACATGGTCGCGGGCATGCCGGAGTCCTTCAACGTGCTGGTCAAGGAAATCCGCTCGCTCGGCATCAACATGGAGCTGGAAGAACACTGAGCCATCGATGGCGTGGCGCGGCCTTGAAACCGCGCCCGCCTTCGCAACGACCCAGTGATCTCACCAGACTCCGCGGAGACATGAAATGAAAGACTTGCTCAACCTGTTCAACCAGCAGCGCGCCGTGCCGGACTTCGACGCGATCAAGATCGCGCTCGCCTCGCCGGACATGATCCGCTCCTGGTCCTTCGGCGAAGTCAAGAAGCCGGAAACCATCAACTACCGCACCTTCAAGCCGGAACGTGACGGCCTGTTCTGCTCGGCCATCTTCGGCCCGATCAAGGACTACGAGTGCCTGTGCGGCAAGTACAAGCGCATGAAGCACCGCGGCGTGGTCTGCGAGAAGTGCGGCACCGAAGTCACCCTGGCCAAGGTGCGCCGCGAGCGCATGGGCCACATCGACCTGGCCGCGCCGGTCGCGCACATCTGGTTCCTCAAGTCGCTGCCCTCGCGCATCGGCCTGATGCTGGACATGACGCTGCGTGACATCGAGCGCATCCTGTACTTCGAAGCCTACGTCGTCACCGAGCCGGGCCTGACCCCGCTCGAAGCAGGCCAGCTGCTCAACGAAGAGCAGTACATGCAGGCTCGCCAGGAACACGGCGACGACTTCGAGGCCGCGATGGGCGCCGAGGCCGTGTTCGACCTGCTGCGCGACATCGACCTGCAGGCCGAGATGGTCAAGCTGAAGGAGGAGATCGCCTCCACCGGTTCCGAGACCAAGCTCAAGCGCCTCACCAAGCGCATCAAGCTGGTCGAGGCCTTCCTCGACTCCGGCAACCGCCCGGAGTGGATGATCATGACCGTGCTGCCGGTGCTGCCGCCGGACCTGCGCCCACTGGTCCCGCTGGATGGCGGCCGCTTCGCGACCTCCGATCTCAACGACCTGTACCGCCGCGTCATCAACCGCAACAACCGCCTGCGCCGCCTGCTTGAGCTGGCCGCGCCGGACATCATCGTGCGCAACGAGAAGCGCATGCTGCAGGAATCGGTCGATGCGCTGATGGACAACGGCCGCCGTGGCCGCGCCATCACCGGCACCAACAAGCGCGCCCTCAAGTCGCTGGCCGACATGATCAAGGGCAAGCAGGGCCGCTTCCGCCAGAACCTGCTCGGCAAGCGCGTCGACTACTCGGGCCGTTCGGTCATCGTGGTCGGCCCGTACCTCAAGCTGCACCAGTGCGGCCTGCCGAAGAAGATGGCGCTTGAACTGTTCAAGCCCTTCATCTTCGCCAAGCTGCAGCGCCGTGGCCTGGCCACGACGATCAAGGCCGCGAAGAAGCTGGTGGAGCGCGAAGAGGCGGAAGTCTGGGACATCCTGGAAGAAGTGATCCGCGAACACCCGGTGATGCTGAACCGTGCGCCGACCCTGCACCGCCTCGGCATCCAGGCGTTCGAGCCGGTGCTGATCGAAGGCAAGGCGATCCAGCTGCATCCGCTGGTCTGCACCGCGTTCAACGCCGACTTCGACGGTGACCAGATGGCCGTCCACGTGCCGCTCTCGCTGGAAGCCCAGCTGGAAGCGCGCGCGCTGATGATGTCGACCAACAACATCCTGTCGCCGGCCAACGGCGAGCCGATCATCGTGCCGTCGCAGGACGTGGTGCTGGGCCTGTACTACATGACCCGCGCGCTGGAGAACAAGGCGGGCGAGGGCATGGCCTTCGCCAACGTATCCGAAGTGAAGCGCGCCTACGACAACCGCGTGGTCGAGTTGCACGCCAAGGTCAAGGTGCGCATCACCGAGTACGTGCTGAACGACGACGGCGAGCGCACCGCCAAGACCTCGGTGGTCGATACCACCGTGGGCCGCGCGCTGCTGGCCGACATCCTGCCGAAGGGTCTGTCGTACTCCTTGGTCAACACCGAGTTGAACAAGAAGGCGATCAGCCGCCTCATTAACACCTGCTACCGCGAGCTGGGCCTGAAGGACACGGTCGTGTTCGCCGACCAGCTGATGTACACCGGCTTCTCCTACGCCACCCGTGCGGGCGTGTCGATCGGCATCGACGACATGATCATCCCGCAGGAAAAGGCCGGCATCCTCGAGGAAGCCGAAGCTGAGGTGCTGGAGATCCAGCAGCAGTACCAGAGCGGTCTTGTGACCGGCGGCGAGCGCTACAACAAGGTGGTCGACATCTGGTCGCGCACCAACGAGCGCGTGGCCAAGGCGATGATGGACACCATCGGCACCGAGAAGGTCGAGAACGCCAAGGGCGAGACCATCGACCAGAAGTCGATGAACTCGATCTACATCATGGCCGACTCGGGCGCGCGTGGTTCGCAGGCGCAGATCCGCCAGCTGGCCGGCATGCGCGGCCTGATGGCCAAGCCGGACGGCTCGATCATCGAGACCCCGATCACCGCGAACTTCCGCGAAGGCCTGAACGTCCTCCAGTACTTCATCTCGACCCACGGCGCCCGTAAGGGCCTCGCGGATACCGCGCTGAAGACGGCGAACTCGGGTTACCTGACCCGCCGCCTGGTGGACGTGGCGCAGGACGTGGTCATCACCGACACCGACTGCGGCACCTACAACGGCCTCACCATGACCCCGATCGTCGAAGGCGGCGATGTGGTCGAGCCGCTGCGCGACCGCGTGCTGGGCCGCGTGGTGGCCGAGGACGTGTTCCTGCCGGGCAACGACGAGGATCCGATCGTCACCCGCAACACGCTGCTCGACGAAGCCTGGGTGCAGAAGCTCGAGGACGCCGGCGTGCAGACCATCCAGGTCCGCTCGACGATCACCTGTGAGGCGCCGTTCGGCGTGTGCGCGCACTGCTACGGCCGTGACCTCGGCCGCGGCCACCTGGTCAACATGGGCGAGGCGGTCGGCGTGGTCGCCGCGCAGTCCATCGGTGAGCCGGGTACCCAGCTGACGATGCGTACCTTCCACATCGGTGGTGCCGCGTCGCGTGCCGCCGCCATCGACAACATCACGGTCAAGACCACCGGCTCGGTGAAGTTCAACAACCTGAAGTCGGTCTCGCACGAGAGCGGCGGCATCGTCGCGGTCTCGCGTTCGGGCGAAATCTCGGTGCTGGACGACCATGGCCGCGAGCGCGAGCGCTACAAGCTGCCCTACGGCGCGATGATCAACGTCAAGGACCTGGCCTCGATCAAGGCCGGCCAGGTCATCGCCAACTGGGATCCGCATAACCACCCGATCGTCTCGGAAGTGGCGGGCTTCGTGCGCTTCTACGACTTCATCGACGGCGTCACCGTCATCGAGAAGACCGACGAACTGACCGGCCTCGCCTCGCGCGAGATCACCGATCCGAAGCGTCGCGGCTCGCAGGGCAAGGACCTGCGCCCGCTGGTGCGCATCGTCGACAAGAACGGCAAGGACCTCACCATCCCGGGCACCGACCTGCCGGCGCAGTACCTGCTGCCGCCGCGCTCCATCGTCAACCTGCAGGACGGCGCTGCCGTCGGCGTGGGTGACGTGGTCGCCAAGATTCCGCAGGAAGCGTCGAAGACCCGCGACATCACCGGTGGTCTGCCGCGCGTGGCCGATCTGTTCGAAGCCCGCAAGCCGAAGGACCCGGCGATCCTCGCCGAGATCTCCGGCATCGTCAGCTTCGGCAAGGACACCAAGGGCAAGCAGCGCCTGATCATCAAGGGGCCGGATGGCGTCGATCACGAAGAGTTGATCCCGAAGTACCGCCAGGTCATCGTGTTCGAAGGCGAGCACGTCGAGAAGGGCGAGACCGTGGTGGACGGCGAGCCGAACCCGCAGGACATCCTGCGCCTGAAGGGTGTCGAGGAACTGGCCGCTTACCTGACCAAGGAAATCCAGGACGTCTACCGCCTGCAGGGCGTGAAGATCAACGACAAGCACATCGAGGTGATCGTCCGCCAGATGCTGCGCAAGGTCGAGATCACCGACGGCGGCGATTCCCGCTACCTCAACGGCGAGCAGGCCGAGCGCCAGCGCGTCATCGAGGACAACGTCAAGCATGAAGGCCGCAACGAACTGCCGGCGCGCTTCCAGCCGGTGCTGCTGGGCATCACCAAGGCGTCGCTGGCGACCGAGTCGTTCATCTCCGCGGCCTCCTTCCAGGAGACCACCCGCGTGCTGACCGAAGCGGCCGTCCGCGGCACCCGTGACAGCCTGCGTGGCCTGAAGGAAAACGTGATCGTCGGCCGCCTGATCCCGGCCGGTACCGGCCTGGCCTACCACGCGCAGCGCCGCCGCAATGCCGCCGGCCTGACCGCCGCCGACATGGCCGTGCTGTCCGCGGAAACCCCGCAGGCCGCCGAGCCGGCGGAACTGCCGGTGGAAATGGTAATGATCGAAGCCGACGGTGCCGACACCGCCGGCAACGAGACCGGGGCGGAGTGATCCGCCTTCCGGCCTCCCGCGCCCGGCAGCTTGCCGGGCGCCGGGAGATCGGCTAGAATCCCGAATTCGGTGGCCCCAGGGTCACCCAGAACCCGAAAGGAAGGACAGGAAGTCCTTCGTATTCGGCACATGGACGAGCGGGGACGCATGGTGGGCAGGTCAATCTGCGCCCATGCAGCAACAGCAGCTTGCGTCGACGGAAATGTCGAGCGCAGGCTAGTTTTTTTGTCTGCGCCAATCGTTTCGACGGTGGGCGGGGGCAACCACCCAAGCATGGCCCCTGGGCCAAGAGAACCACTCGGAATCGCATGGCAACCATCAATCAGCTGGTCCGCAAGCCGCGGAACCCGGAAACCTACAAGAGCACGTCGCCCGCTCTGCAGAACTGCCCGCAGCGTCGCGGCGTGTGCACCCGCGTGTACACCACCACCCCGAAGAAGCCGAACTCGGCGATGCGCAAGGTGGCCAAGGTGCGCCTGACCAACGGTTACGAAGTCATTTCGTACATCGGCGGCGAAGGCCACAACCTGCAGGAGCACAGCGTGGTGCTGATCCGCGGCGGTCGCGTCAAGGACCTGCCGGGCGTGCGCTACCACACCGTGCGCGGCTCGCTCGACGCCGCCGGTGTCGCCAAGCGCCGCCAGCGCCGCTCCAAGTACGGCGCCAAGCGCCCGAAGGCCTGATCCCACCCTTCCTTCGCGTCGCTCGCATGAGCGCCGCGTCCGCAAGAAACCAGAGATACCGCTATGTCCCGTAAAGGCAATACCCCGCAGCGTTCGGTGCTGCCCGATCCCAAGCACGGAAGCGAGACGATCGCCCGTTTCATCAACATGGTCATGCTGAGCGGCAAGAAGTCGGTCGCCGAGAAGATCGTGTACGGCGCGATGGACGTCATCGGCGAGAAGAACGGCAACGCGCTCGAGCTGGTCGAGAAGGCGCTGGGCAACGTGTCCCCGTCGGTCGAGGTGAAGTCCCGCCGCGTCGGTGGCGCCACCTACCAGGTGCCGGTCGAAGTGCGTGCTTCCCGCCGCATGGCGCTGGCGATGCGCTGGCTGATCGAATCCGCCCGCAAGCGCGGCGAGAACTCGATGCCGCGCAAGCTGGCCGCCGAGCTGATCGACGCCTCGGAAAACCGTGGCGGCGCGATCAAGAAGCGCGAGGAAACCCACCGCATGGCCGACGCCAACAAGGCCTTCGCGCACTTCCGTTGGTAAGCCTCAAGCGGGCGCCCTGAGCGCCCGGTGGCGGACCGGCCCGTCCGGTTCGCCGCGCCGCGGAAACCCCTGCTTTCCGCGATCCGCCCAGAGGCCGCCGTCATGGCGGCATCTGGCCATCTGAAGCCCGGCTCGCCGGTCTTCCACCAGGCAAACAAAGAGAGATCACCGTGGCCCGCACCACCCCCATCGAGCGTTACCGCAACTTCGGCATCATGGCCCACATCGATGCCGGCAAGACCACCACGTCCGAGCGCATCCTGTTCTACACCGGCAAGAGCCACAAGATCGGTGAAGTGCACGATGGTGCCGCCACCATGGACTGGATGGAGCAGGAGCAGGAACGCGGCATCACCATCCAGTCGGCGGCCACGACCGCGTTCTGGAAGGGCATGGACAAGTCCCTGCCGGAGCACCGCTTCAACATCATCGATACCCCCGGCCACGTCGACTTCACCATCGAAGTGGAGCGTTCGCTGCGCGTGCTCGACGGCGCGGTGTTCGTGCTCTGCGCCGTGGGTGGCGTGCAGCCGCAGTCCGAGACCGTGTGGCGCCAGGCCAACAAGTACCAGGTGCCGCGCATCGCGTTCGTCAACAAGATGGACCGCACCGGCGCCAACTTCTTCAAGGTCCGTGACCAGCTGAAGTCGCGCCTGGGTGCGGTGCCGGTGCCGATGCAGGTGCCGGTCGGTGCCGAAGACGGCTTCGAAGGCGTCGTCGATCTGCTCAAGATGAAGGCGATCCATTGGGATGTCGCCTCGCAGGGCATGAAGTTCGAATACCGCGACATCCCGGCCGACCTGGTCGAGATCGCCAACGAATCGCGCGCCTTCATGGTGGAAACCGCCGCCGAAGCCAGCGAAGAGCTGATGGACAAGTACCTGGGCGGCGAAGAGCTGACCGAGGCCGAGATCGTCGAAGCGCTGCGCGTGCGCACCCTGAACACCGAGATCGTGCCGATGTTCTGCGGCTCGGCGTTCAAGAACAAGGGCGTGCAGGCCATGCTTGACGGCGTGATCCAGCTGCTGCCGTCGCCGGTCGACGTGCCGGACGTGAAGGGCGTGGATGTCGATGACGAGACCGTCGAGATGACCCGCAAGTCGGACGACAAGGCCCCGTTCTCGGCGCTGGCGTTCAAGATCATGACCGACCCGTTCGTGGGTTCGCTGACCTTCTTCCGCGTCTATTCGGGCACGCTCAATGCCGGCGACCAGGTGCTGAACTCGGTCAAGGGCAAGAAGGAGCGCATCGGCCGCCTGCTGCAGATGCACTCCAACAACCGCGAAGAGATCAAGGAAGTGCTGGCCGGCGACATCGCCGCGGCCGTGGGCCTGAAGGACGTCACCACCGGTGACACCCTGTGCTCGCAGGACGCGCCGATCGTGCTCGAGCGCATGACCTTCCCGGAGCCGGTGATCTCGATGGCCGTCGAGCCGAAGACCAAGTCGGACCAGGAAAAGATGGGTATCGCGCTGGGCCGCTTGGCGCAGGAAGATCCGTCGTTCCGCGTGCGTACCGACGAGGAATCCGGCCAGACCATCATCGCCGGCATGGGCGAGCTGCACCTCGACATCATCGTCGACCGCATGAAGCGTGAGTTCAACGTGGAAGCCAACGTCGGCAAGCCGCAGGTGGCTTACCGCGAGACCATCCGCAAGTCGGACGTCAAGAGCGACTACAAGCACGCCAAGCAGTCGGGCGGCAAGGGCCAGTACGGCCATGTCGTCATCGAGATGTCGCCGATGACCGCCGAAGACCGCGCCAACCCGGACGTCGAGAACGATTTCCTGTTCATCAACGACATCACCGGCGGCGTGATCCCGAAGGAATTCATCCCGGCGGTCGAGAAGGGCATCCGCGAGACCATCACCAGCGGCCCGCTGGCCGGCTTCCCGGTGGTGAACACCAAGGTCAAGCTGGTGTTCGGTTCGTACCACGACGTCGACTCGTCGGAAATGGCGTTCAAGCTCGCCGCGTCGATGGCCTTCAAGGAAGGTTTCCGCAAGGCCGATCCGGTCCTGCTGGAGCCGATGATGAAGGTCGAGATCGTGACGCCGGAAGACTACGTCGGTGACGTGATGGGCGACGTCAGCCGTCGTCGCGGCCTGCTGCAGGGCCAGGACGACAGCCCGTCCGGCAAGATCATCAACGCGATGGTGCCGCTGGGCGAGATGTTCGGCTACGCGACCTCGCTGCGTTCGATGTCGCAGGGTCGCGCCACGTTCTCGATGGAGTTCGACCACTACGCCGAAGCGCCGACCAACGTCGCCGACGCGGTGATGAAGAAGGCCTGATGGGCTTCCGCGGGGCGTACGCGCCCCGCATTCCCCACTAATCATTTCTTTGAGGTAAACAGTCATGGCAAAGGGCAAGTTCGAGCGCACCAAGCCCCACGTGAACGTGGGCACGATTGGTCACGTTGACCACGGCAAGACCACGCTGACCGCAGCGCTGACGAAGGTGGGCGCCGAGCGTTTCGGTGGTGAATTCAAGGATTACTCGTCGATCGACGCGGCGCCGGAAGAGAAGGCGCGCGGCATCACGATCTCGACGGCGCACGTCGAGTATGAAAGCCCGACGCGCCACTACGCGCACGTCGATTGCCCGGGTCACGCCGACTACGTGAAGAACATGATCACGGGTGCCGCGCAGATGGACGGCGCGATCCTGGTGTGCTCGGCCGCCGACGGTCCGATGCCGCAGACCCGCGAACACATCCTGCTGTCGCGCCAGGTCGGCGTGCCGCACATCGTGGTGTTCCTGAACAAGGCCGACATGGTCGACGACGCCGAGCTGCTCGAGCTGGTCGAGATGGAAGTCCGTGAACTGCTGTCGAAGTACGACTTCCCGGGCGACGACACCCCGATCATCCACGGCTCGGCCCGTCTGGCGCTGGAAGGCGACCAGAGCGAAATCGGCGTGCCGGCGATCCTGAAGCTGGTCGAAGCCCTCGACACCTTCATCCCGGAGCCGGAGCGTGACATCGACAAGCCGTTCCTGATGCCGGTGGAAGACGTGTTCTCGATCTCGGGCCGCGGCACCGTGGTGACCGGCCGTATCGAGCGCGGCGTGATCAAGGTGGGCGAGGAAATCGAAATCGTCGGTATCCGCCCGACCCAGAAGACGACCGTCACCGGCGTTGAAATGTTCCGCAAGCTGCTGGACCAGGGTCAGGCAGGCGACAACGCCGGTCTGCTGCTGCGCGGCACCAAGCGTGACGACGTCGAGCGCGGCCAGGTGCTGTGCAAGCCGGGTTCGATCAACCCGCACACCGACTTCGAAGCCGAGGTGTATGTGCTGTCGAAGGACGAAGGCGGCCGTCACACGCCGTTCTTCAAGGGCTACCGTCCGCAGTTCTACTTCCGCACGACCGACATCACGGGTGCGGTGACCCTGCCGGAAGGCGTGGAGATGGTCATGCCGGGCGACAACATCAAGATGACGGTCAGCCTGATCAACCCGGTGGCGATGGACGAAGGCCTGCGCTTCGCGATCCGCGAAGGCGGCCGTACGGTCGGCGCCGGCGTGGTGGCGAAGATCATCAAGTAAGTGGAAGCCGGCCCGGCTTGCGACATGCGTTGAAGCGCATGTCGCGGGGCGGATTCCGGTGAGGCCATTGGCCGAACGTTGCTCTTTCGGGCCGTTCGGCCAGGTCGGCGAAGGGCAGGCGGCGCGAGCCGCCAGTCCCATGCGAAATCGGGCTTGCAAGTGCCTGAATTAGCCTGCTAGAATGTAAGACCACTTGCGGATGGGCGCTCAGGCGCGTTCCGCAGCCAGCGAAATGAGGGGCAGGAAGCTCCTCGTCTTCGCCAGACAAGGACAGGTCGCGTGGCTCATCCGCATGCCGGGTGCTGCTTCGCGTTGTTTTCGTCTGGGCGGGCCGGGAAACCGGGCCGCCTTGTCGTTTTGAAGGATTCGATCGCGATACGGCCTGCACTCCGGTGCCGGTGCGTCGCACATACCGGGGTCCGGCACACCCAGCTGCCGGCCTCTTGCTCTTTGGACCTAAAGGAACACCCCCATGGCGGACCAGAAGATTCGCATCCGGCTGAAGGCCTTCGATCATCGCCTGATCGATCGCTCGGCCAGCGAGATCGTCGAGACGGCCAAGCGGACCGGCGCGCAAGTGCGCGGCCCGATCCCGCTGCCGACCAAGACCGAGCGTTACACCGTGCTCACCTCGCCGCACGTCGACAAGGACGCGCGCGACCAGTACGAAACCCGCACGCACAAGCGCGTGCTTGACATCGTCGACCCGAACGACAAGACCGTGGACGCGCTGATGAAGCTCGAACTCGCGGCTGGCGTCGACGTCCAGATCAAGTTGACCTGAGGAAGCCATCATGTCGACGAAAATTCATCAACTGGGCCTGGTTGGCCGCAAGGCGGGCATGAGCCGCGTCTTCACCGAGGACGGCAAGTCCGTGCCGGTGACGCTGATCGAAGCCACCCCGAACCGCATCACCCAGATCAAGACCGTTGAAGCCGATGGGTACAGCGCTGTGCAGGTCACCGCGGGCGTCAAGCGCGCCGCGTTGATCAACAAGACCGGCGCCGGCCATTACGCCAAGGCCAAGGTCGAAGCCGGTCGCGGCCTGTGGGAATTCCGCGTGGCCGACGAGAAGCTGTCCGACTTCGCGGTCGGCGGCGAAATCAAGGCCGACATCTTCGCCGAAGGCCAGATGGTCGACGTCCTCGGCGTCACCAAGGGCAAGGGCTTCCAGGGCACCATCAAGCGCTGGAACTTCAAGATGGGCGATGCGACGCACGGCAACTCGCTGTCGCACCGTTCGCCGGGCTCCATCGGCCAGCGCCAGACGCCGGGCCGCGTGTTCCCGGGCAAGAAGATGTCCGGCCACATGGGTGCCGTAAACCAGACCACCCAGAACCTGCAGGTCGTCAAGGTCGACGCCGAGCGCGGCCTGATCGCCGTGCGCGGCGCGGTGCCGGGCGCCCCGGGTGGCGACGTCATCGTGCGTCCGGCCAGCAAGGGAGCATGAGCATGGAACTGACCATCAAGAACGGCGGCAAGGTCTCGGTTTCCGATGCCGTGTTTGGCCGTGAATTCTCCGAAGACCTCGTGCACCAGGTCGTCGTCGCCTACCGCAACGCGGGTCGTGCCGGCACCAAGGCGCAGAAGACGCGTTCGGAAGTCAACGGCACCACCAAGAAGTCGAAGAAGCAGAAGGGCGGCGGCGCGCGTCATGGCGCGTTGACGGCTCCGATCTTCGTCGGCGGCGGCGTGACCTTCGCGGCCAAGCCGCGCAGCTTCGCGCAGAAGGTGAACCGCAAGATGTTTCGCGCCGCGATGGCCGCGATCCTCTCCGAGCTGAACCGCCAGGGCCGCATCACCATCGTCGATTCGTTCGACGTCGATGCCGCCAAGACCTCCGGTCTGGTGACGAAGCTGAAGGGTCTGGATCTGGGCAAGCGTCCGCTGATCGTGACCGAGGAAGCCTCCGAGAACCTGTTCCTGTCCGCCCGCAACCTCCCCTATGTGGAAGTGCGCGACGTGCAGGGCCTGGATCCGGTCTCCCTGGTCGGTTCCGACTCGGTGGTGATCACCGCCGATGCGGTCAAGAAGATCGAGGAGTGGCTGGCATGACCACCAACGTTTATGAAGTGATCCGTGCGCCGCGCGTGTCTGAAAAGACCGCGCGCCTGCAGGAAGTGTCCAACCAGTACGTGTTCGAAGTCGCCACGACCGCTACCAAGGCGGACGTCAAGGCGGCGATCGAACAGATTTTCGATGTCAAGGTCGCCGCGGTGAATGTGGTGAACGTCAAGGGCAAGGCCAAGGCGTTCAAGAACCGCATGGGTCGTCGCAGTGACTGGCGCAAGGCCTACGTGACGCTGGCCGATGGCCAGACCATCGACGTGACGGCGAAGGCCTAAGGAGCACACGATGCCTTTGATGACTTTCAAGCCGACTTCCGCAGGCCGCCGCAGCGCGGTCCGCGTGGTCACGCCCGACCTCCACAAGGGTGCGCCGTACGCGCCGTTGCTGGAGAAGCAGGGCAAGACCGGTGGTCGCAACCACCACGGTCGCATCACCACCCGCCACATCGGCGGTGGCCACAAGCAGCACTACCGCATCATCGACTTCAAGCGCGACAAGGAGACCATCCCCGCGAAGGTCGAGCGCATCGAGTACGACCCGAACCGCACCGCGCACATCGCGCTGCTGCTGTACGTGGACGGTGAGCGCCGCTACATCATCGCGCCGAAGGGCCTGAAGGCCGGCGACCAGGTGATGGCGGGTGAAACCGCGCCGATCCGCGCCGGCAACACCCTGCCGCTGCGCAACATCCCGGTCGGCACCACGGTGCATTGCGTCGAGATGAAGCCGGGCAAGGGCGCGCAGATGGCGCGTGCCGCCGGTGCCGGCGTCCAGCTGATCGCACGCGAGCAGGGCTATGCCACGCTGCGCCTGCGTTCGGGCGAGATGCGCCGCATCCCGGTTGATTGCCGCGCCACCATCGGTGAAGTCGGCAACGTCGAGCACAACCTCGAGAAGCTGGGCAAGGCCGGTGCCAAGCGCTGGCGCGGCGTCAAGCCGACCGTCCGCGGTGCCGCCATGAACCCGGTGGACCATCCGCACGGTGGTGGTGAGGCCAAGGCCGGCCAGGGCAATCCGCATCCGGTCACCCCGTGGGGCGTCCCGACCAAGGGTTACAAGACCCGCAAGAACAAGCGCACCCAGCACTTCATCGTGCGCGATCGCAGGAGCTAATCGGCCATGGCACGTTCACTCAAGAAAGGCCCGTTCGTCGACCACCATCTCGTCAAGAAGGTGGAAGCCGCGGGTAGCAACACCAAGAAGCCGATCAAGACCTGGTCGCGTCGCTCGATGATCCTGCCGGAAATGGTGGGCTTCACCATCGCGGTCCACAACGGCAAGAACCACGTGCCGGTGCTGGTCAACGAGAACATGGTGGGCCACAAGCTCGGCGAATTCTCGCTGACCCGGACCTTCAAGGGTCACGGCGGCGACAAGAAGTCGAAGTAAGGAGATGACCATGGAAGCCAAAGCCATCCTGCGCACCGCGCGCATCTCCCCGCAGAAAGCCCGCCTGGTCGCCGACCAGGTGCGTGGCCTGCCGGCCGCCCGTGCCCTCGACCTGCTGAAGTTCAGCGACAAGAAGGCCGCCCACATGATCCACAAGCTGCTGTGGTCGGCAGTGTCGAACGCCGAGAACAACGTCGGCGCCGATGCCGATGCGCTCAAGGTCAAGACCATCATGGTCGACGAAGGTCCGTCGCTGAAGCGCTTCATGGCGCGTGCGAAGGGTCGCGGTACCCGCATCGTCAAGCGCACCAGCCACATCACCATCGTCGTCGGCGAGGGCAAGTAATCATGGGTCACAAAGTTCATCCCGTCGGCATCCGCCTTGGCATCGCCAAGGACTGGAACAGCAAGTGGTATGCGGGCAAGAAGGAATACGCCGAATTCCTCGCGGGCGACCTCAAGGTCCGCGACATGCTCCGCAAGAAGCTGGCAGCAGCCGGCATCAGCAAGATCACCATCGAGCGCCCGGCCAAGTCGGCGCGCGTGACGATCCACACCGCCCGTCCGGGCGTGGTGATCGGCAAGCGTGGTGAGGACATCGAGAAGCTGCGCAAGGAAGTCTCGGACGTGATGGGCGTTCCCGCCCACATCAACGTGTCCGAAGTGCGCAAGCCGGAACTCGACGCCCAGCTGGTCGCCGAGTCGATCGCCCAGCAGCTCGAGCGCCGCATCATGTTCCGTCGCGCCATGAAGCGCGCCGTCGGCAACGCGATGCGCCTCGGCGCGCTCGGCATCAAGGTCAACGTGGCCGGCCGCTTGAACGGTGCGGAAATCGCCCGTTCGGAGTGGTACCGCGAAGGCCGCGTGCCGCTGCACACGCTGCGTGCCGACATCGACTATGGCTTCGCCGAAGCCAAGACGACCTACGGCATCATCGGCATCAAGGTCTGGATCTACAAGGGTGAAGTGTTTGACTTCTCCCAGGTGGGCCAGGAAAAGAACGAAGAACCGCGCAACGAGCGCGGCGGCGAGCGTCCTGCCCGCGGCCCGCGTCCGCCGCGTGGCGAGCGTGAAGCGAGGGGTTAAGTCATGTTGCAACCCAAACGTACCAAGTACCGCAAGCAGCACAAGGGCCGTAACGAGGGCCTGTCGTGGAGCGCCAACGCGGTGTCGTTCGGCGAGTTCGGCCTGCGCGCGACGCAGACCGGCCGCCTGACCGCACGCCAGATCGAGGCGGCCCATCGTGCCGTCAGCCGTTACGTCAAGCGTGGCGGCAAGATGTGGATCCGCGTGTTCCCCGACAAGCCGATCACCCAGAAGCCGATCGAAGTCCGCATGGGCTCGGGCAAGGGTGCGGTCGAATACTGGGTCGCCCAGATCCAGCCCGGCCGCATGATCTACGAGATCGAAGGTGTCGACGAAGCCACGGCGCGCGAAGCGTTCCGCCTGGCCGCCGCCAAGCTTTCGGTCACCACCCAATTCGTGACCCGGACGGTGCGCTGATGGAACTCAAGGAACTCCGCCACAAGTCGGCCACTGACCTCAAGGCCCACCTGCTGGACCTGCAGAAGGAGCAGTTCTCCCTGCGGATGCAGAAGGCCACCGGTCAGCTCGCCAAGACCCACGAGGTGCGTCGCGTCCGTCGCGAGATCGCACGCGTCAAGATGCTGCTCGGCGCCGCCGTGCAGTGAACCCAGGAATGACCATGAACAACACTGATAAAAAGCAGCACACGGTCGAAGGCCGCGTGGTCAGCAACAAGATGGACAAGACGGTCACCGTTCTTGTCGAGCGCCACGTCAAGCACGCGCTGTACGGCAAGTACATTCGCCGCTCGACCAAGCTCCACGCCCACGACGACGCCAACGCCTGCCAGCCGGGTGACCTGGTCCGCATCGTCGAGTGCGCGCCGATTTCCAAAACCAAGAACTGGCGCGTGGTCGAAGTCCTCGCCCACGCAGCCGAATAACGAGGAGGCCAGACCATGATCCAGATGCAGAGCCACCTCGACGTCGCCGACAACTCCGGTGCCAAGGAAGTCATGTGCATCAAGGTGCTTGGCGGTTCCAAGCGCCGTTATGCCGGCATCGGCGACATCATCAAGGTGTCGGTGAAGGACGCCATCCCGCGCGGCAAGGTCAAGAAGGGCGAGGTCTACAACGCCGTGGTCGTGCGCACCCGCAAGGGCGTGCGCCGTGCCGACGGTTCGCTGATCCGCTTCGACGGCAACGCCGCCGTGCTGCTCAACAACAAGCATGAGCCGATCGGCACGCGCATCTTCGGGCCTGTGACCCGCGAACTGCGCTCCGAGAAGTTCATGAAGATCGTTTCGCTCGCACCCGAAGTGCTGTGAGCCGGAGGACACCATGAATCGCATCAAGAAAGGCGACCAGGTCGTCGTCATCACCGGCAAGGACAAGGGCAAGAAGGGCGACGTCGTTCGCGTCCTTGGCGACCGCGTGGTCGTGTCCAACATCAACATGATCAAGCGCCACACCAAGCCGAACCCGCAGGTCGGCCAGGCAGGCGGCGTGGTCGAGCGCGAAGCCTCGATCCACATTTCCAACGTGATGCTGTTCAACCCGGCCGTCGGCAAGGGTGACCGCATCAAGACCAAGGTGCTGGAGGATGGACGCAAGATCCGCGTGTTCCGCTCCGGCGACGAGGCGGTTGACGCCTGAGGAATGAAGCAATGACCACTCGACTGGAAAAGATCTACAAGGAAGAGGTTGTGCCGGTGCTGATGAAGCGCTTTGGCTACACCAATCCGATGCAGGTGCCGAAGATCACCAAGATCACGCTCAACATGGGCGTGGGTGAGGCGGCCGCCAACAAGAAGGTGCTCGAGAACGCGCTGGCCGACATGGCCAAGATCGCCGGCCAGAAGCCGGTGTCGACCAAGTCGCGCGTCTCGGTGGCTTCGTTCAAGATCCGCGACGGCTGGCCGATCGGCGCCAAGGTGACCCTGCGCCGTGCCCACATGTACGAGTTCCTTGATCGCCTGATCAACATCTCGCTGCCGCGCGTCCGCGACTTCCGCGGCGTGTCGGGCCGTTCGTTCGACGGCCGTGGCAACTACAACATGGGCGTGAAGGAACAGATCATCTTCCCGGAAATCGACTTCGACGCCGTCGACGCAATCCGCGGCATGGATATCGCCATCACCACCACCGCGAAGACCAACGAGGAAGCCAAGGCGCTGCTCGAGGCCTTCCGCTTCCCCTTCCGCTGATCGAGAGAGACCCATGGCCAAGACCAGCATGATCAACCGCGATCTGAAGCGGACCAAGCTTGCCAAGAAGTACGCCGGCAAGCGCGAGGCGCTGAAGAAGATCATCAGCAGCCAGGATGCCTCCTATGAGGACAAGATGGATGCCGTGGTGAAGCTGCAGAAGCTGCCGCGTGATTCCTCGCCGTCGCGCCAGACCACGCGTTGCGCGTTGACCGGCCGTCCGCAGGGCGTCTACAGCAAGTTCGGCCTCGGCCGCAACAAACTGCGCGAGCACACCATGAAGGGCGACGTGCCCGGCCTGCGCAAGGCGTCCTGGTAAGACTTGCGGCCCGGTGCAAACCGGGCCACAATATGCGGCTTGGCTCCGCGGAACCGCTTTCGGGCGGTTCCATGCCAAGAACACAATCCAAAGATTTTCGCGAAAGCGGATATCGGTGCTAACTCAAGGTGAATACACATGAGCATGACTGATCCCATCGCCGACATGCTGGTCCGCATCAAGAATGCGGCCGCCGTCGGCAAGCAGACGGTGAAGATGCCGTCTTCCAAGACCAAGGTCGCCATCGCCAACGTCCTCAAGGACGAAGGCTACATCGGTGCCCATCGCGTCAACGATCTGGGCGGCGGCAAGGCCGAGCTCGAGATCGAACTCAAGTACTTCCAGGGCAAGCCGGTCATCGAGACCTTGAAGCGCGTTTCGCGCTCGGGCCTGCGCCAGTATCGCGGCAAGAACGACCTGCCGAAGGTGCTGGGCGGCCTCGGCATCGCCATCGTTTCCACCTCCAAGGGCATCATGACCGATTCGCAGGCGCGCACTGAAGGCGTCGGCGGCGAAGTCCTGTGCTTCGTGGCCTAACAGGAGAGCAGCATGTCCCGCGTAGCCAAGAAGCCGATCGCCCTGCCGAAGGGTGTTGAAATCAAGAACGAGAACGGCCAGATCATCGTCAAGGGTGGCAAGGGCAGCCTGTCCATCGCCCAGCCCGAAGGCATCGAGATGGCGGTCGAGAACAACGAGATCCAGTTGAGCCCGGCCCGTCCGGAGCGCATGGCCATGACCGGCACCCTGCGCGCGATCCTCGCCAACATGGTGAAGGGCGTGTCCGACGGCTTCGAGCGCAAGCTTGAGCTGGTTGGCGTGGGTTACCGCGCCGCGGTGCAGGGCAAGGACCTGAACCTGTCGCTCGGGTTCTCGCACCCCGTCGTGTTCACCGCGCCGGAAGGCATCACCATCACCACCCCGACCCAGACCGAAATCCTGGTGGCGGGCGCCGACAAGCAGTTGGTCGGTGAAGTGGCTGCCAAGATCCGCGGTTACCGTCCGCCGGAGCCCTACAAGGGCAAGGGCGTGAAGTATTCCGACGAAACCATCATCCGCAAGGAAGCCAAGAAGGCGTAACGCACGTCTTCAGCTTTCGGAGAAAGACCATGGAAAAGAAAATCGCCCGCCTGCGCCGTGCCAAGAGCACCCGTTCGCACATCCGCAAGCTCGGCGTCCCGCGCCTGTCGGTGCTGCGCACCGGCCAGCACCTGTACGCCCAGCTGTTCTCCGCCGACGGTTCCAAGGTGCTGGCTTCGGCCTCCACCACCCAGTCGGACGTCATGGACGGCCTGAAGAACGGCAAGAACATCGAAGCCGCGACCAAGGTCGGCCGCCTGATCGGCGAGCGCGCCAAGGCCGCCGGCATCGATGCCGTCGCCTTCGACCGCTCGGGCTATCGCTACCACGGTCGCATCAAGGCCCTGGCCGATGCCGCCCGCGAGGCCGGCCTGCAGTTCTGATCCACCCTCGGGCGCACATGTCGCCCGGGTTGCTGTACCGCTGCACATCACAACGATAAGCGGCAACGCCGCAAGCAACTCAACCATAGAGAGTCCAAACAATGGCAGAAGAACGTCAACCGCGTGGTCGCGATCGTGATCGTGGCCCCCGCGAGGAAATCGATGACGGCATGATCGAGAAGCTGGTCGCGGTCAACCGCGTCAGCAAGACCGTCAAGGGTGGCCGCCAGTTCACCTTCACCGCGCTGACCGTGGTGGGTGATGGCAATGGCCGCGTCGGCTTCGGTTACGGCAAGGCGCGCGAAGTGCCGGTCGCAATTCAGAAGTCGATGGAACAGGCCCGCAAGGGCATGAAGGTCGTCGACCTCAACAACGGCACGCTGTGGCACCAGGTCAAGGCCAACCATGGCGCGGCCAAGGTGTTCATGCAGCCGGCATCCGAAGGTACCGGCGTGATCGCCGGTGGTGCGATGCGCGCCGTGCTGGAAGCCGTCGGCATCAAGAACGTGCTGGCGAAGGCCGTCGGTTCGCGCAACCCGATCAACCTGGTGCGCGCGACGCTGAAGGGCCTGACCGCGATGCACTCGCCGGCCAACATCGCTGCCAAGCGCGGCAAGAAGGTCGAGGAGATCCTCCATGTCCAGCACTAACACCACCGGCACCGTGAAGGTGCGTCTGGTCAAGGGTCTGCGCGGTTCGCAGGCCAAGCATCGCCTGTCGGTGCGCGCTCTGGGCCTGAACAAGCTCAACGACGTGCGCGAACTGAAGGACAGCCCGCAGGTCCGTGGCCTGATCAACAAGGTCCACTACCTGGTGAAGGTCGAGGAGTAATCGCATGAAACTCAATACGTTGAAGCCCGCAGCGGGCGCCCGCACCGAGCGCACCCGCGTCGGTCGCGGCATCGGTTCCGGCCTCGGCAAGACCGCCGGCCGCGGCCACAAGGGTTCGTTCGCGCGTTCGGGCAAGGGCAAGATCAAGGCCGGCTTCGAAGGCGGCCAGATGCCCATGTACATGCGCCTGCCGAAGATCGGCTTCCGCTCCAAGCTGAAGGCCGACACAGCCCAGGTCCTGCTGTACCAGCTGGACAAGCTCGAAGCCGGTGAGATCGATTTCGCCGCGCTGCGCGCCGCCAAGCTGGTGCCGTCGACCGCCAAGAAGGCGAAGATCGTCAAGAAGGGCGACGTCACCAAGAAGTTCGTGCTCAAGGGTCTGATGGCCACGGCTGGCGCCAAGGCGGCGATCGAAGCCGCTGGCGGCAAGATCGAGGAGTAAGGCCGGATGTCGCGTAGCGCGAATGCCTTGGCCGGAATGGCGGGTGCCGGCAAGTTCACCGAACTTCGCCAGCGCCTGCTGTTCGTGCTCGGTGCGCTGATCGTCTACCGCATCGGTTGCCACATCCCGGTCCCGGGTGTGAATCCGGTCGCGATGACGGCGTTCATGGAGCAGCAGCAGGGCATCGTGAACATGTTGAACATGTTCTCGGGCGGCGCGCTTTCGCGCCTGTCGCTGCTCGCGCTGAACGTGATGCCGTACATCTCGTCGTCGATCATCATCCAGCTCTGCTCGCAGATCTTCCCGAGCCTGAAGGCGATCCAGAAGGAAGGCGAGTCCGGCCGTCGCAAGATCAACCAGTGGTCGCGCCTCGGCGCCGTGCCGCTGGCGGTCTTCCAGGCGATCGGCATCGCGTCGGCGTTGCAGGGACAGGTGGCGCCGGATGGCACGCCGGTCGTGACCAACCCGGGTATGGCATTCGTCTTCACCGCTGTGATCGCGCTGACCGCCGGCACCATGTTCCTGATGTGGCTGGGTGAGCAGATCACCGAGCGTGGCATCGGCAACGGCGTGTCGCTGATCATCTTTGCGGGCATCGTGGCCGGTTTGCCGGGTGCGGTCGTGCACACGGTCGAGCAGCTGCGCAACGGTGACATGACGGCGATCCAGGCGATCCTGATCGCGCTGTTGGTGTTCGGTTTCACCTGGTTCGTGGTGTTCGTCGAGAGCGGGCAGCGCCGGGTGACGGTGAACTACGCGCGTCGCCAAGGCGGCCGCGGCACCTACATGAACCAGACGTCGTTCCTGCCGCTCAAGCTCAACATGTCGGGCGTCATCCCGCCGATCTTCGCATCGTCGATCATCATGTTCCCGGCCACGGCCGCGCAGTGGTTCGGCAACACCGGTTCGTCCACGACCCAGTGGATGCAGCGGATCGCGGCGGCGTTGGCTCCGGGGCAGCCCCTGCACATGATCCTGCTGGCCGCGTTGATCATCGGTTTCGCGTTCTTCTACACGGCGCTGGTGTTCAACTCGCAGGAAACCGCCGACAACCTGAAGAAGTCGGGCGCGCTGATTCCGGGCATCCGTCCGGGCAAGGCGACCGCCGACTACATCGACGGGGTGCTGACGCGCCTGACGCTGGCCGGTTCGCTCTACCTGGCACTGGTCTGTCTGCTGCCTGAAGTGATGCGCACCGAGTTGGGCACCCAGTTCTACTTCGGCGGCACCTCGCTGTTGATCGTGGTGGTGGTGGTGATGGATTTCATCGCGCAGCTGCAGGCGCACCTGATGTCCCACCAGTACGAAAGCCTGCTGAAGAAGGCGAACCTGAAGGGCGGTCGCGGGCGCTGAGGCGCGGCACCGACCTGTTGCGACAAGCGTGGAGCGGATGATCCGCTCCACGCAATAGACCGGATGGTGGCATCGTCCGGACATTGAATTCATTGCCGATGCTTCCATGCATCGGCCTCGATGGGCGACCCGGGTGGCATCCCGCACACGGGTGGATTGACGAGATGCGAGCGCCGGAGTAGCGCGCGCGGTGGCCGGTTCATCGGCTTCCAGTCGTCGGTCCGTTCGCCGGAGCATGGGCACACTCCCCATGCCGGAGCGGGCGCTTTCGGGCCCGCGCTTCCCAAAGACCCGGGATTGTTGTTAAAATTTCCAGTTTCCCCGGCCAAGCTGGCATTTTTGGCCCATCAACCGTTTGGAGATCGCGTCATGGCGCGTATTGCAGGTGTCAACCTGCCTGCCCAGAAACATGTCTGGGTGGGGCTGCAAAGCATCTACGGCATTGGCCGTACCCGTTCCAAGAAAGTCTGCGAGTCGGCTGGTGTCGAGTCCAACACCAAGATCCGCGACCTGTCCGAATCCGAAGTCGAGCGCCTGCGTTCCGAAGTCGGCAAGTTCATCGTCGAAGGTGACCTGCGCCGCGAAGTCGGCATGGCCATCAAGCGCCTGATGGACCTCGGCAGCTACCGTGGCCTGCGCCATCGTCGTGGCCTTCCGCTGCGTGGTCAGCGCACCAAGACCAATGCCCGTACCCGCAAGGGTCCGCGCAAAGCGATCAAGAAGTAAGGAATCGACATGGCCAAGCCTGCCGCTACCAAGACCAAGAAGAAGGTCAAGCGCGTCGTCACCGACGGCATCGCGCACGTCCACGCTTCTTTCAACAACACCATCATCACCATCACCGACCGCCAGGGCAACGCGCTGTCGTGGGCCACGTCCGGCGGCGCCGGCTTCCGTGGTTCGCGCAAGTCGACCCCGTTCGCGGCGCAGGTCGCCGCCGAGAAGGCCGGCAAGGCTGCGCTCGACTACGGCGTGAAGGCGCTGGAAGTCCGCATCAAGGGCCCGGGTCCGGGCCGCGAATCGGCCGTTCGTTCGTTGAACAACGTCGGCTACAAGATCCTCAACATCATCGACGTGACGCCTATCCCGCACAACGGGTGCCGTCCGCCGAAGAAGCGTCGCGTCTAAGGAGCTACAGACATGGCACGCTATATTGGTCCTACCTGCAAGCTCGCGCGTCGCGAAGGCGCCGACCTGTCGCTGAAGTCCCCGGCCCGCGCCCTGGATTCCAAGTGCAAGCTTGAGCAGAAGCCCGGCCAGCACGGCCCCACCGCCCGCAAGGGCAAGCTGTCGGATTACGCCACCCAGCTTCGCGAGAAGCAGAAGGTCAAGCGCATCTACGGCCTGCTGGAACGCCAGTTCCGCAACTACTACAAGAAGGCCTCGAACAAGAAGGGCAACACGGGTGAAAACCTGCTGCAGCTCCTCGAGACCCGCCTCGACAACGTCGTCTACCGCATGGGCTTCGCGGTCACCCGCGCTTCGGCCCGCCAGCTGGTTTCGCACCGTGGCGTGCTGGTCAACGGCAAGCCGGTGAACCTGCCGTCCTACGCGGTCAAGGCAGGCGATTCGATCGCCCTGTCCGAGAAGGCCCAGAAGCAGCTCCGCGTGCAGGAAGCCCTGACCGTGGCGCAGCAGATGGACCTGTCGCCGTCGTGGGTCGATGTGGATGCCGGCAAGTTCGCTGGCGTGTTCAAGGCCGTGCCTGATCGCGCCGAGCTGCCCGCCGACATCAACGAAGCGCTGATCGTCGAGTTGTACTCGAAGTAATCCCCCCATCGAGCGGCATCCGGCGTCATGAACCGGATGCCCCAGGAGACGCCATACATGACGGTTACCGCCAACCAAGTACTGCGTCCGCGTGGTCCGCAGATCGAACAGATGACCGCCAACCGTGCGCGCGTCGTGATCGAGCCGCTCGAGCGCGGCTACGGCCACACGCTGGGCAACGCGTTGCGCCGCGTCCTGCTGTCGTCGATCCCGGGCTTCGCGATCACCGAAGTCAGCATCGACGGCGTTCTGCACGAGTACAGCACCATCGACGGCCTGCAGGAGGACGTGCTTGAAGTCCTGCTGAACCTCAAGGACGTCGCGATCCGCATGGGCACCGGCGAAAGCGCCACCCTGTCCCTGTCCAAGCAGGGCCCGGGCGTCGTCACCGCCGCCGACATCAAGGTCGACCACAACGTCGAGATCCTCAACCCGACGCACGTCATCGCCAACCTGACCAAGGACGTGGCGATCGACATGCAGCTGAAGATCGAGCGTGGCTTCGGCTACCAGCCGGCCGCCGCGCGTCGTCGCCCGGACGAGGAGGCCCGCACCATCGGCCGCCTGATGCTGGACGCGTCGTTCTCGCCTGTCCGTCGCGTCGCGTACGCGGTGGAAGCCGCGCGCGTCGAGCAGCGCACCGACCTCGACAAGCTGGTGCTGGACATCGAAACCAACGGCACGATCGATGCCGAGGAAGCCGTGCGCACCGCCGCCGACATCCTCACCGACCAGCTGTCGGTCTTCGGTGACTTCACCCAGCGCGAGCGCGGCAATGCCAAGCAGGCTGTCAGCGGCGTCGACCCGACCCTGCTGCGTCCGATCGACGACCTCGAGCTGACCGTGCGTTCGGCCAACTGCCTGAAGGCCGAGAGCATCTACTACATCGGCGATCTGATCCAGAAGACCGAAGTCGAGCTGCTGAAGACCCCGAACCTCGGCAAGAAGTCGCTCACCGAGATCAAGGAAGTCCTCGCCCAGCGCGGTCTTTCGCTCGGCATGAAGCTGGAAAACTGGCCGCCGACCGGTGTCTCGCAGCACGGGATGCTGGGCTAAGCCAGATCGCACCACCGCGCCGACGGGCCCAAAGCCCGCGGCGCTGTCGTCCAGGACGGACGGCAACGGACCAACCGCAGTCCATGTTCCAACGCCGGGAAGGCGACATCGAACCCCATAGCCACATCATTTTTCAGGAACCATCGCCATGCGCCACCAGAATGCCGGCCGCAAGTTCAGCCGCACCAGTGCCCACCGCGAAGCCATGTTCAAGAACATGACGTCCTCGCTGATCAAGCACGAACTCATCAAGACCACCCTGCCGAAGGCCAAGGAACTGCGCCGCATCGCCGAGCCGCTGATCACCCTGGCCAAGGTCGATTCCGTCGCCAACCGTCGTCTGGCGTTTGCCCGCCTGCGTGACAAGGAAGCCGTCGGCACGCTGTTCACCGTGCTCGGCCCGCGCTACGTCGCCCGTCCGGGTGGCTACCTGCGCATCCTGAAGTGCGGCTTCCGCGCCGGCGACAACGCGCCGATGGCGTACGTCGAGCTGGTCGAGCGCCCGGGTGCGCCGAGCGCCGAGTAATTCCGAAGCTGCCTCCGGGCACCGCTTCGCAACGGAAACCCCGGCCAACGCCGGGGTTTTTCGTTTCATCGCCCACATGATGTGCAGCAGCGAAGACGCCGCGCCGTGCAGGCATCTGGTATTTTGCGTGACCCGTTTTCCCTGATCCGGTTTGATGATGAATCCGCTTCGCTGGTCCTTCCGCATGCGTTTCCTGTTGGGTTTCCTGGCCTGCGCGGGCCTGATCGGGCTGGCGGTATTCCTGCAGGAAGCGCGTGGCTTGATGCCGTGTTCGTTCTGCATCCTGCAGCGCATCGCGTTCGCGGCGCTGGGCATGGTGTTCCTGATCGGCGGGCTGCATGCACCCGGCCCGGGCACGGCGATGCGCAAGGCCTACGGCGTGCTGGCGGCGATCGCGGCGCTGGTGGGCGTGGGCATCGCCGGGCGCCATGTCTGGGTGCAGGTGTTTCCGCCGGAGCTGTCCACCTGCGGCGGCGGGCTGGAATTCCTGGCCGCGGTCAATGGCTGGTCGGGCGCGATCCGCAAGGTGCTGACCGCCAGCGGTGACTGCAGCAATGTCGAATATTTCCTTGGGATGAGCATTCCGATGTGGGCGCTGATCTGGTTCGTGGCGCTGGGCGCATGGGCGCTGGTAGCGGCGTTCGGCCGGACGGGTCGTCGATGATGCGCATCCAGCCCGCGCCACAGGCCGTGCAGCTGCCGGAGAACTGGACGCCCGGTTCCTGGCGCACGCTGCCGGCCGCACAGCAACCGGTCTATCCCGATGCCGGGGCGCTCGCGCTCGCGCTGGAAGAACTGCACGCGCTGCCGCCGCTGGTGACTTCGTGGGAAATCCTGTCGCTGCGCCAGCAGCTGGCCGATGCGCAGGAGGGCCGCCGCTTCCTGTTGCAGGGCGGTGATTGCTGCGAGAACTTCGCGTATTGCCGCCCGGGCATCATCACCAACCGGCTCAAGGTGTTGCTGCAGATGAGCCTGGTGCTGGTGCATGCGCTGCGGATGCCGGTGCTGCGGGTCGGGCGCTTTGCCGGCCAGTACGCCAAGCCGCGTTCGTCCGAGATGGAGACGCGCGATGGCGTGACGCTGCCGAGCTATCGCGGCGACATCGTCAACGCGCCGGAATTCGATGCCGCCGCGCGTGCGCCGGACCCGCAACGCATGATCGCCGCGCATTCGCGCTCGGCGCTGACGATCAACTTCGTGCGTTCGCTGATCGATGGCGGGTTCGCCGACCTCCACCATCCCGGCAACTGGGACCTGTCGTGGGTGACGCATTCGCCGCTGGCCGACGAATACCACCGTATCGTGGCCGGCATCGCCGATGCGATGCGCTTCATGGAAACGCTCTCGGGCGAGCCGGCGCACAACCTGGACCGCGTCGACTTCTTCACTTCCCACGAAGCGCTGCTGCTGCCGTACGAGCAGGCGCTGACCCGGCAGGTGCCGCGGCAGTGGGGCTGGTTCAACCTCGGCACGCATTTCCCGTGGATCGGGATGCGCACGGCGGCGCTGGATGGCGCCCACGTCGAATACTTCCGCGGCATCCGCAACCCGGTGGCGGTGAAGGTGGGGCCGACGATGGGCGTCGATCACCTGCGTCGCCTGATCGAAGTGCTCAACCCCGACAACGAAGCCGGCCGCCTGACGTTGATCCATCGCATGGGTGCGCAGACCATCGCCGACAACCTGCCGCCCCTGCTGGACGCGGTGAAGCGCGAAGGCGCGCGCGTGCTCTGGGTCTGCGACCCGATGCACGGCAATACCGAAAACAGCAGCAACGGCTACAAGACGCGTCGCTTCGGCAACATCCGTTCGGAGATCGAGCAGGCGTTCGACCTGCATGCCGCGGCGGGCACGCGACTCGGCGGCATCCATCTGGAGCTGACCGGCGAAGACGTCACCGAATGCACCGGTGGCGCGCGTGACCTGACCGACGCCGACCTCGAACGCGCCTACCACTCGACCGTCGATCCGCGCCTCAACTACGAGCAGGCGCTGGAGACGGCGATGCTGATCGGGCGCAAATACCAGCAGCTCGGGCAACCGGCGCAGCGCTGAACCTGCGCCCCGGCAAAGCGCTCAGTGCGCCTGGGCGCGATGCCGCTTGAACAGGTCGCGCGCCAGCACCCAGACCACCACCACGTTGACGATCACCGCGACCGCTTCCAACCAATGGCGGTGGGTGAGGAAGGCGGTGACGTCGAAGGGCAGGTAGGCCGCCGCCGACACGCAGCCCAGCCACGAGGCCCAGGCCTTGGCGCGCCACAGGCCCCAGCCTTCCAGCAGGTGCAGCAGCCCGTAGAGCGCGGCGATGCCGGCCGCGACATGGATGCCGGTGGGGTTGATGACGCCCGCCAGCCAGCCGGTGACGCCACTGGTCGGGTCCAGCTGGAAGTGCTCGATCAGCGCGTGCAGCCAGCGTCGCAGCGGGGCGGGGCCGAGGATCTCCAGCCCGCTCGCCGCCACCAGTGCCAGCGCGCCCTTGGCCATCTCGACCACGGCGATGACATGGAGGCCCGGATGCGCGTGCGGATCCGGGTTGTAGGGCGCGTCGGCGGGGGCTTCGTCGTGCATCACGTGGAGATGACGCCGCCCGCCGCCGCTTTCAAGCTCAGGCCGAGCGGCTGGCGCGCTTGCGGTCGTTCTCGGTGCGGAACTTCTTGCGCAGGCGGATCTGGCGCGGGGTCACTTCCACCAGTTCATCGTCGTCGATGAATTCCAGCGCCTGTTCCAGCGAGAACTTGATCGCCGGGATCAGGCCTTCGTCCTTGTCGGTGCCGGAGGCGCGGAAGTTGGTCAGCTGCTTGCCGCGCAGGGCGTTGACGGTGAGGTCGTTGTCCTTGGCGTTGATGCCGACGATCTGGCCTTCGTAGATTTCCTCGCCCGGTTCGATGAAGAGGCGGCCGCGTTCCTGCATCGCGATCTGCGCATAGGCCGGCGAGGGGCCGGTGCCGTTGGAGATCAGCACGCCGTTCTGGCGCTGGCCGATGGCGCCATCCGCCTTCGGGCCGTAATGGTCGAACACGTGGAACAGCAGGCCGGTGCCGGCGGTGAGCGTGCGGAATTCGGTCTGGAAGCCGATCAGGCCACGCGCCGGGATGATGAACTCCATGCGCACGCGGCCCTTGCCGTCGGGTTCCATGTTCTGCAGCAGCGCCTTGCGCTCGCCGAGGCGGCCCATCACGCCGCCCTGGAACTGCTCTTCCAGATCGACGACGAGCTGCTCGTACGGCTCCTGCATCGCGCCATCGATCTCGCGCATGATCACTTCCGGGCGCGACACGGCGAGCTCGTAGCCTTCGCGGCGCATCGTCTCGATCAGGATCGACAGGTGCAGTTCGCCACGGCCGGACACCTTGAACTTGTCGGCGTCGCTGGTGTCCTCGACCTTCAGCGCCACGTTGTGCGCGGTTTCGCGGGTCAGGCGGTCACGCAGCTGGCGGCTGGTCAGGAACTTGCCGCCCGAACGATCCTTCACGCCGGCGAACGGCGAATCGTTGACCTGGAAGGTCATCGAGATGGTCGGCTCATCGACCGACAGCACTTCGAGCTGCTCGACGGCAGACGGGTCGCACACGGTCTCGGAAATGCCGAGGTTCTCGATGCCGGAGAACGCGATGATGTCGCCGGCCTGCGCTTCCGGCACTTCGATGCGGTCCAGGCCCATGAAGCCGAGCACCTGCAGCACCTTGCCGTTGCGGGTCTTGCCGTCGGTGCCGATCACCGTCACCTGCTGGTTGGTCTTGACCTTGCCGCGCTGGATGCGGCCCACGCCGATCACGCCGACGTAGTTGTTGTAGTCGAGGCTGGTCACGCGCATCTGGAACGGGCCTTCCTCGCTGACCGGCGGCACCGACACGTGCTGGATGATCGCCTGGAACAGCGGGGTCATGTCGCCTTCGCGCACGGACTCGTCCATGCCGGCGTAACCGTTCAGGCCGGAGGCGTAGACCACCGGGAAATCGAGCTGCTCGTCGGTCGCGCCGAGGCGGTCGAACAGGTCGAAGGTCTGGTCCAGCACCCACGCCGGGCGCGCACCCGGGCGGTCCACCTTGTTGATGACGACGATCGGCTTGAAGCCCATCGCGAACGCCTTCTGCGTCACGAAGCGCGTCTGCGGCATCGGGCCGTCCATCGCGTCGACCAGGATCAGCACCGAATCCACCATCGACAGCACGCGCTCCACCTCGCCACCGAAGTCGGCGTGGCCGGGGGTGTCGACGATGTTGATGCGGAATTCCTCGCCCTCGGGCGACTTCCACTTGATCGCGGTGTTCTTCGAAAGAATCGTGATGCCGCGTTCTTTTTCGATGTCGCCGCTGTCCATCACGCGATCCGCCAGCACCGTGCGTTCGTCGAACGTATCGGATTGCTTGAGCAGCTGGTCGACGAGGGTGGTCTTGCCGTGGTCGACGTGGGCGACAATGGCGATGTTGCGGAGGTTTTGGATGGACATCGGGAAAGGGCCACGAGCAGCGGGCTGCGGCCAAGGGTAGTTGGGGAAGGGGCGGTATTATAACTGCACGACTGTGGCAGGAACCGACTGATGGACACGACCGTTTCACGCCCCCGCCGCTGGGGTTGGCTGGCCCTCGATCTGGCTGGCTCCGCCGCGCTGGTGCTGGGCATGCTGGCCCTCGTCGCCCCCGATACCGCCGCCGCCATCGGCCTGCCGGCCCGCTGGGGCTGGCCCTTGATCATCGTCGGCGCCATCGCCATGTCATGGGCGATGCTGCTGTTCATCCGCCAGTCGCGTGCCGCGCGCACGCCCTGACCATCCATTCCCAAGGAGAACCCCATGGCCCTCACCGCCACCATCGACACCGACCGCGGCCCGATCAAGCTGGAGCTGTACCCCGAGAAGGCACCGCTGACCGTGGCCAACTTCGTCAACCTGGCCAAGCGCGGCTTCTATGACGGGCTCAACTTCCACCGCGTGATCGACAGCTTCATGATCCAGGGCGGCTGCCCGCAGGGCCGTGGCACCGGCGGCCCGGGCTACAAGTTCGAAGACGAGACCCGCAACGGCGTGCCGCACCAGCGGGGTTCGCTGTCGATGGCCAATGCCGGCCCCAACACCAACGGCAGCCAGTTCTTCATCACCCACATCAAGACCGACTGGCTGGACGGCAAGCACACCGTCTTCGGCCAGGTGCTGGAAGGGCAGGACATCGTCGACAGCGTCCGCCAGGGCGATGCGATCAAGTCGATCCGCATCGAGGGCGATGCCGACGCCGCGCTGGCCGCCAAGGCCGACCGTGTCGAGGAGTGGAACAAGCTCCTCTCCGCCTGATCCACCGGGGCCGGCCATTGCGCCGGCCCTTCTGTTTCCGGAGGCCGCGCCATGCACGACATCGACATGTTCCGGGCGTTCCTGGGCTGGGCCGCGCTGCTCAACTACGCGGTGCTGATCGTCTGGTTCGCGGCCTTCACGCTGGCCGGTGACGCGCTCTACCGTCTGCACGCGCGCTGGTTCCGCCTCCCGCGCGAGACTTTCGATGCGCTGCATTACGGTGGCATGGCGGTCTACAAGATCGGCGTGCTGCTGCTGTTCCTGGTGCCGTGGCTGGTGCTGACCGTGTTCTTCTGACCGATCCGGAGTGGGGATGATGCGCAGGGATGCCGATGACAAGTGGTTGAAGTACGCGATGCTCGCGCTGTGCCTGCTGGTGCTGGCGGCCTGCAAGCCACGCGCGTCCGGTGAGCCGGTCGAGGCGCCCGGCGGCACGGCCGGCGTGCCGGTCGACGAGGACCGCGCGAAGTACGAATTCGTGGCGATGATCGACGGCGTCTGGCGCACGCAGCAAGAGCACGTGGCTGAAGAGGATGAAACCATCTTCCGGCTCGGACACATGGTGGACACCGCCATGTTCGTCAACCGCAACGGCGTGGGTATGGATGTGCTGACCGACCAGGTGAACCTGGCGAACCAGAGCATCACGTTCGGGTTCCGCGAATCACCGACGAAGGAAAAGATGACGTTACGCCTGCTGCCCGAAGGCGAGGGGCTGCGGGTGACCTATGCCGATGGCAGGACCGAAACGCTGACATTCCTGCGCGACTGGAACGATCTGGACACCGCGCTGGTGCAGGCAGCGGAAGAGAAACCGATGCTGTCCACGGCCATCGGGCAGCTGAATGCGGCGCCCATCACCGGCTGGGCCAGCACGGTGGACTGCAACGCCGCCAGCGAATTCCGCGCCCGCACCGTCTGCAAGAACGAGGACCTGCTGCGCCTGGACCGCGACATGGCGTCGCGCTTCAAGACCTTGGGCGAGCGGGGCGTGGATGCCGCGACGACCCGGGCCGCCGCCATCAAGCAGCTGGATGCCTGCAACGACAGCCTGTGCCTGGCCAAGGCCTATGGCGACTGGATCCGCTACATCGACCAGAACTACGCGACCGGCGAGCCCGTCACGGAATAGTGTGGGTCGTTGTATCCGCTGGCCGGACCGCGGCCCGGGCCAGCTTTGTTGGACCTTGGTTGAAGGCGGTCGGGCCAAGGTGGCGTGTTAATATTTTGGGCTCCCGGGGCCGGCGCCGCCGCGTCCCCCATGCAGGAAATCCCGGAGATTCCCCCATGCCCCAGCTTGCCCAGCGCATCGGTCGCGCCAAGCCCAGCGCCATCATGCAGGTCGCCGAAAAGGCCAAGAAACTGAAGGCCGAAGGCCGCGACATCGTCAGCTTCTCCATCGGCGTGCCGAACTTCCTGCCCGGTCCGCATGTCTATGAGGCCGCGCGCGAGGCCTTGTCGAAGGACAGCGGCCAGTACGGCAGCAACCGCGGTTCGGATGCGCTGCTGGATGCCTTCCTCAAGCACATCGAACAGATCGGCCTGACCGGCTACGCGCGCGCCAACTGCGCGACCGGCGTCGGTGCCAAGCATGTCATCTACAACCTGGCCGAAGCGCTGCTGGACGAGGGTGACGCGATCGCCTTCGCCATTCCGTACTGGACCAGCTATCTCGACATCGCCGAGATCGTCAACGCGAAGATCGACCTGCTGCCGTGCCCGCCGGAGCAGGATTACAAGATCACCCCGGCCCAGCTCGACGCCGCGCTGGCGAAGAAGCCCAAGGTGTTCCTGTTCAACAACCCGAACAACCCGACCGGCATGGTCTACACGCGCGAGGAAATTTCCGCGTTGGCCGATGTCATCGCGAAATATCCCGATACGTGGGTGATCACCGACGACATCTACAACCGGATGGTGTTCGACGGCATCGGCTACCACAACTTCGTGCAGGCGCGCCCGGAACTGCGCGACCGCGTCATCTTCATCGACTCGCTGTCCAAGACCTACGGCATGCCGGGCTGGCGCGTGGGCTTCATGGCCGGGCCGGAAGTGGTGGCGAATGCCGTGACCACGATGAACTCCAACCACATCACCAACCTGCCGGAAGTGACCGTGGCCGCGGCCATCGCCGCGTTGTCCGGGCCGCAGGACGTGCCGACGGAGAAGTGCGCCGAGTTCCAGGCCAAGCGCGACCAAGTGATGGAGGTGATGAACGCCATTCCCGGCATCGTCTGCCCGCGTCCGCAGGGTGCGTTCTACGTGTTCCCCGATGTCAGCGCGTATTACGGCAAGTCGCACGGCGGCAAGGTCATCGCCAACGACGTCGACCTGTGCAGCGCGCTGCTCGAAGCCAAGGGCGTGGCCTGCGTGCCGGGCTCGGCGTTCGGCGAGCCGCGCAGCCTGCGCATCAGCTACACCTGCCCGACGCCGCAGCTGGCGCCCGGCCTGGCCCGTTTCAAGGAATTCTTCGCCGAGCTCGCCTGAGCCGGTCCCTCATCGTTCCATTCCACGCATCAGGAGTCCTCGTCCATGAAAGCCCCCGTCCGCGTTGCCGTCACCGGTGCTGCCGGCCAGATCGGTTATGCCCTGCTGTTCCGCATCGCTTCCGGTGAAATGCTCGGCAAGGACCAGCCGGTAATTCTGCAGATGCTGGAACTGCCGCTGGAGAAGGCGCAGGCCGCGCTGAAGGGCGTGATGATGGAGCTTGAAGATTGCGCCTTCCCGCTGCTGGCCGGCATGGTCGGCACCGATGATCCGGAAGTCGCCTTCAAGGATGCCGACTACGCCCTGCTGGTCGGCGCGATGCCGCGCGGCCCGGGCATGGAGCGCAAGGACCTGCTGCTGAAGAACGCCGAGATCTTCACCGTGCAGGGCAAGGCGCTGGACAAGGTCGCCAGCCGCAACGTCAAGGTGCTGGTGGTCGGCAACCCGGCGAACACGAACGCCTACATCGCGATGAAGTCCGCGCCCAGCCTGCCGGCGAAGAACTTCACCGCGATGCTGCGCCTGGACCACAACCGCGCGCTGTCGCAGCTGGCCAACAAGGCCGGCGTGCCGGTGGCCGACATCCGCAAGCTCGTCGTGTGGGGCAACCACAGCCCGACGATGTACCCGGACTACCGCTTCGCGACCGTCGATGGCGCATCGCTGAAGGACAGGATCAACGACGCCGACTGGAACGCCAACACCTTCATCCCGACCGTGGGCAAGCGCGGCGCTGCGATCATCGAAGCGCGCGGCCTGTCGTCGGCGGCATCGGCCGCCAACGCCGCCATCGACCACATGCGCGACTGGGCGCTCGGCAGCGATGGCGAATGGGTGACGATGGGCGTGCCGAGCGATGGCAGCTACGGCGTGCCGGAAGGCGTGATCTACGGCGTGCCGGTGATCACCGCCAACGGCGAGTACACCGTGGTCAAGGACCTGCCGATCGACGATTTCAGCCGTGCGGCGATGGACAAGACGCTGGCCGAGCTCGAGGAAGAGCGCTCCGGCGTGGCCCACCTGCTCTGATGCAGTGACGAATCGCGGGGAGGCTCAGGCCTCCCCGTTGTTTTTTGCGAAACCATGTTGTCGATCCGCGATATCCCCCTGTTGTATGTCGATGCGCAGCTGCTGGTCATGGACAAGCCCGCCGGCCTGCTGTCCGTGCCCGGCCGCCTGCCCGAACACCACGACAGCGTGGCCTTGCGCGTACAGCAGCGCTTTCCCGAAGCGCTCATCGTGCATCGGCTGGACCAGGTCACCAGCGGCCTGATGGTGATGGCGCGTGATGCCGACACCCATCGCGCGCTGAGCCGCGCCTTCGCCGCCCGCGAGATCGATAAGCGCTACGAGGCGTGGGTGGAAGGCGTGGTGGCCGATGACGAAGGCGAGATCGACCTGCCGCTGGTCTGCGACTGGGACAACCGACCGCGCCAGGTGGTGGACCACGAGCGCGGCAAACCTTCGCTCACCCGCTGGAACGTGACGGCGCGTGATGCCGGCAACGCACGCACGCGGCTCGAACTGACGCCCGTCACCGGTCGGAGCCACCAGTTGCGCGTGCATCTGGCCAGCCTGGGTCATCCGATCGTGGGCGATGTGTTCTACGGCGCGACGCCGGCGCCGCGCACCTGCCTGCATGCGTCACGCATTGACTTCATCCATCCCGCGCTGGGCCAGCCGCTGTCGCTGGCTTCCACAGTGCCGTTCTGAATCCGGCGCGGCCAACACGCGCTGCCGTAAAATCCCCTTTTCGAAGGAGTCCCGCATGACTGCGATTTCCGCCGGCGCGCGCTTCCGCGCTGCCCTCTCCGAAGAAACCCCGCTGCAGGTGATGGGCGCCATCACCGCCTACGCCGGCCTGATGGCCAAGCGCGTCGGCTACCGCGCGCTGTACCTGTCCGGCGGCGGCGTCGCGGCCAACTCGCTGGGCATACCCGACCTCGGCATCTCGACGATGGAAGACGTGCTGACCGACGCGCGCCGCATCGTCGATGCCACCGGCATGCCGCTGATGGTCGACATCGACACCGGCTGGGGCGGGGCGTTCAATATCGCGCGCACCATCCGCAACTTCGAGCGCATCGGCGTGGCCGCGGTGCATATGGAAGACCAGGTCGGGCAGAAGCGCTGCGGCCATCGCCCCGGCAAGGAAGTGGTGACCAAGGCGGAGATGGTCGATCGGGTGAAAGCCGCCGTCGACGCGAAGACCGACAGGGACTTCGTGCTGATGGCGCGTACCGATGCCGCGGCGGTGGAGGGCATCGATGGCGCGATCGAGCGCGCGGTGGCCTATGTCGAAGCCGGCGCCGACATGATCTTCCCCGAGGCGATGAAGACGCTGGACGACTACCGCCGCTTCAAGGCCGCGGTGAAGGTGCCGATCCTCGCCAACCTCACCGAATTCGGTTCGACCCCGTTCTTCACCACCGACGAACTGCGCGAAGCCGGCGTCGACATCGCGCTGTACTGCTGCGGCGCCTATCGCGCTATGAACAAGGCCGCGCTCGGTTTCTACGAGACCGTGCGCCGCGAAGGCACGCAGAAGAACACCATCGACCAGTTGCAGACCCGCGCGGAGCTGTACGACTTCCTCGGCTACCACGCCTACGAGGACAAGCTTGACGCGCTGTTTTCCGGCAAGACCGACGACACCCCATAACCAGGAGACGACGATGAGCGAGAACACCGAAGCCGCGGCACCGAAGGTCAAGAAGTCCGTCGCGCTCTCCGGCACGCCCGCCGGCAACACCGCGCTGTGCACGGTCGGTCGCAGCGGCAACGACCTGCATTACCGCGGCTACGACATCAAGGACCTGGCGACCCAGGCCACGTTCGAGGAAGTCGCGCACCTGCTGGTCCACGGCAGCCTGCCGACCGCCGCGCAGTTGAAGGCCTACAGGACCAAGCTGAAGCGCCTGCGTGGCCTACCCGCCATCGTCACCGATGCGCTGGAACTTGTGCCCGCCAACGCGCACCCCATGGACGTGATGCGTACCGGTTGCTCGGTGCTGGGCACAGTGCTGCCGGAGCGCGAAGGCCATCCCGCGTCCGAGGCGCGCGACATCGCCGACCGGCTGATCGCGAGCTTCGGTTCGATGCTGCTGTACTGGTGGCACTTCACCCGCAATGGCCGCCGCATCGACGTCGAAACCGATGACGATTCCGTGGCCGCGCACTTCCTCCACCTGCTGCATGGCGAAGTGCCCAGCGAACTGCATGCCGACGCGCTCGACAAGTCGCTGATCCTCTACGCCGAGCACGAATTCAACGCCTCCACCTTCACCGCGCGTGTCATCGCCGGCACCGGTTCCGACATGTACTCGTGCATCACCGGTGCCATCGGCGCGCTGCGTGGCCCCAAGCATGGCGGCGCGAACGAAGTGGCGATGGACATCATCAGCCGCTACGACAGCGCGGATGGCGCGGAGTCCGACATCAAGGCGCGGATGGAGAAGAAGGAAATCATCATCGGCTTCGGCCACCCGGTGTACACCATCGGCGATCCGCGCAATCCCATCATCAAGGATATCTCGCGTTCGCTCTGCGGCGAGGGCGGCAACCCGGTGCTGTTCGATGTCAGCGAGCGCATCGAGAACCTGATGATGGACACCAAGAAGATGTTCCCGAACCTCGACTGGTACAGCGCATCGGCGTATCACATGATGGGCGTGCCGACGCCGATGTTCACGCCGCTGTTCGTCATCGCGCGCACCACCGGCTGGTCGGCGCACGTCATCGAACAGCGCGAGGACGGCAAGATCATCCGCCCGAGCGCCAACTACACCGGGCCGGAAGACCGAGATTACGTGGAGCTTGCCGCGCGCTGAGGCGCGGTCGATGGACTGGCTGATCCCGGGCGAGCTCTGGGGTGAGTACGGGCTGGTGGCGTTGGCCGCCGGCCTGGTCACCGCGCTGGTGGTGTTGATCCACTACGAAGGCGTGCATTGGCTGGCGATGCGCTACGTGACGCGCCCGGCGCGGCATGACCGGCGGGTGATGTTGCGCATCATCTTCGTGCTGCTGGGCCTGCACGTGGCCGAAATCTGGTGCTACGGCGTGGCGTACTGGTTCCTGGTGCAGCTGCCGGACACCGGCTTCGTGCACGGCGAACACGACATGGACACCTTGTTCGACGCGATCTATCTCTCGGCCACCACCTACAGCACGCTCGGTTTCGGCGACCTGGCCCCGGTCGGGGCGATCCGCCTGCTGGCCGGGCTTGAATCGCTGACCGGCCTGCTGCTGATCACCTGGTCGGCGTCGTTCACCTATCTGGAGATGTCGCGCCTCTGGCGCCCGCGCGAGGAAGGTTGAGCCCGGTCCCGCGCAGCCTGCAATTACAGCTGCAGGCCGACCCGCGTGCCTTGCTCGATGGCGCGCTTGGCATCCAGCTCCGCCGCGACATCGGCGCCGCCGATGATGTGGATGTCGATGCCGCTGCCGGCCAGTTGGTCGGCCAGTTCGCGGCGCGGTTCCTGCCCGGCGCAGATCACCACATGGTCGACCGGCAGGGTCTGCGTCTGGCCATCCACACTGATGCGCAGGCCGCTGTCATCGACACCAAGATATTCCACGCCGCCCAGCATCGTCACCGCCTTCGCCTTCAGCGATGCGCGATGGATCCAGCCGGTGGTCTTGCCGAGGCGCTTGCCCGGCTTGCCGGGGCTGCGTTGCAGCAGCCACAGCTCGCGCGCTGAAGCATCGGGCTGCGCGGCGACGAGCGAACCGGCGCTGTCGAATGCCGCATCCACGCCCCATTCGCGCATCCAGTGATGGGGATCAAGGCTGGGCGAAGGCACATCACCCTGGGCCAGGTACTCGGCGACATCAAACCCGATGCCGCCCGCGCCGATCAACGCCGCCTTCGCGCCGACCTGCACGCGCCCCTGCAGGACATCCAGATAACTGACGACCTTCGGATGGTCGGCACCCGGGAAAGCCACTTTGCGCGGGCTCACGCCGGTCGCCACCACCACTGCATCGAAGCCCTGCAGCATCGCCGCATCGACACGCGTACCAAGCTGCAGTTCGACGCCGCTGTCTTCCAGCTTGGTGCCGAAATAGCGCAGGGTTTCGTGGAACTCCTCCTTGCCCGGGATGCGCTTGGCCAGGTTGAACTGACCACCGATTTCAGCCGCCGCATCGAACAGAGTGACGTGGTGGCCGCGTTCGGCCGCCGTCGTCGCGCAGGCCAATCCGGCCGGGCCGGCGCCGACCACCGCGATGCGCCGCACGGTTGACGCGGGCGTTGCAGTGAATTCGTCCTCGCGGCACGCACTCGGGTTGACCAGGCAGGTCGCGGCCTTGTTTTCGAACACATGGTCGAGGCAGGCCTGGTTGCAGGCGATGCAGGTGTTGATGCGCTGTGCATCGCCGCGCGCGGCCTTGTTGACCCAGTGCGGATCGGCCAGCAGCGGTCGCGCCATCGACACCATGTCGGCATCGCCACGCGCGAGCACGGCTTCCGCGACTTCGGGCATGTTGATGCGGTTGGTGGTGATGAGCGGCAGGGCGACCTCGCCACGCAGCTTGGCGGTGACGCCGGTGAACGCGGCGCGCGGCACGCTGGTGGCGATGGTGGGAACGCGCGCCTCGTGCCAGCCGATGCCGGTGTTGATGAGCGTCGCGCCTGCGGCTTCGACCGCCTTGGCCTGGGCGACGATCGCCGGCCAGTCGTTGCCGCCTTCGACCAGATCAAGCATCGACAGCCGGTACACGATGATGAAGTCCGGTCCGCAGGCCTCGCGCACGCGGCGCACCGTTTCCACCGCAAAACGCATGCGGTTCTCGATGTCGCCGCCGTAGGCATCGGCGCGGGTGTTGGTGCGTGGCACGGTGAACTGGTTCAGCAGATAGCCTTCGCTGCCCATGATCTCGACGCCGTCGTAGCCGGCCTCGCGCGCCAGCCTGGCGCTGCGGGCAAAGGCGTCGATGGTCCTGTCGATGCCGCGCGCCGACAACGCGCGTGGCTTGAACGGTGTGATCGGGGACTTCTTGTTGGTCGCGCCGACGATCAGCGGGTGGAAGCCGTAGCGCCCGGAATGCAGCAGCTGCAGGCAGATCTTGCCGCCCTGCGCGTGCACGGCATCGGTGACGGTGCGGTGGCGCGCGCGTTGCCACGGCCATTGCATCGTGCCGGAGAAGGGCGCGACCCAGCCGCTGATCGTCGGCGAGAAACCACCGGTGACGATCAGCCCGACACCGCCGGCCGCGCGTTCACCGAAATAGCGCGCGAGCTTGGGGAAGTCGCGGGCGCGGTCTTCCAGCCCGGTATGCATCGAGCCCATCAGGACGCGATTGCGCAGGGTGGTGAAGCCCAGGTCGAGCGCGGCGAAGAGGTGCGGGTAGGGCGTGGTGGTGGTGTCCATCGGGCAAAGATACAGGGGCGTACGGGCATGGAGGAACCTGCGGCGGGACGGGGTGACGGCCGGCCGGGATGTCGCGCTCTGGCAAAATGGCGGGATGGCGCGAACGCAGCCTCTGTGCGTTTCGCGAACCGAAGCCCCTTCAAGCGAGTACGCTCATGAACACCGCACACCGGAAGCCGCTCCCCGGCACCGCCCTTGAATGGTTCGATGCCCGTGAGGCGGTCGATGCGATCAAGCGAGGCGCTTACGCGGGCCTGCCGTACTCAAGCCGCGTGTTCGCCGAGAACATCGTGCGCAAGGCCGATCCGCAGATGCGCGACGCCTACCTGACGCAGCTGATCGAACGCAGGCGCGAACTCGACTTCCCGTGGTTCCCTGCGCGGGTGGTCTGCCACGACATCCTCGGCCAGACCGCGCTGGTGGACCTGGCCGGCCTGCGCGATGCGATTGCCGAGCAGGGCGGCGACCCGGCGCAGGTGAACCCGGTGGTGCCGGTGCAGCTGATCGTGGACCACTCGCTGGCGGTGGAGGTGGATGGCACGCACCGCGATGCCTTCGCGCGCAACCGCGCCATCGAGGACCGCCGCAACGACGATCGCTTCCATTTCATCGAATGGACGCGCCACGCCTTCGAGAACATGGACGTGGTGCCGCCGGGCAACGGGATCATGCACCAGATCAACTTGGAGCGGATGTCGCCGGTGATCGGTGTGCTTGATGATGTCGCCTATCCCGACACCTGCGTCGGCACCGATTCGCACACGCCGCACGTGGATGCACTCGGCGTGATCGCGGTCGGCGTCGGTGGCCTGGAAGCCGAGAACGTGATGCTGGGGCGTGCATCGTGGATGCGCCTGCCGGACATCGTCGGCGTTGAACTCACGGGCAAGCCGCGCGAAGGCATCACCGCGACAGATATCGTGCTCTCGCTCACCGCGTTCCTGCGCAAGGAGCGCGTGGTCGGTGGCTTCCTCGAATTCTTCGGCGAAGGCGCATCGGCATTGACGGTCGGTGACCGCGCGACGATTTCCAACATGGCGCCCGAATACGGCGCGACCGCCGCGATGTTCTACATCGACCAGAACACGCTGGACTACCTGCGCCTGACCGGGCGCGGCGATGCGCAGGTCGCGCTGGTCGAAACCTACGCGAAGACCGCGGGCCTGTGGGCCGACGCGCTCGCGACTGCCGAATACGAACGCGTGCTGACGTTCGACCTGTCCGGCGTCGAGCGCACGATGGCCGGTCCGTCGAATCCGCACGCGAAATTGCCGGTGGAAGAGCTGGCATCGCGCGGCATCGCCGATGAAGCGAAACTCGCGGCAGGACACGCACAGCAGGCCGAAGGCCTGATGCCGGATGGCGCGGTGATCATCGCCGCGATCACCTCGTGCACCAACACGTCGAATCCCCGCGCAACGTCATCGCCGCCGGTCTGCTCGCGCGCAACGCGAATGCGAAGGGACTGCTTCGCAAGCCGTGGGTGAAGTCGTCACTCGCGCCGGGTTCGAAGGCCGTGCAGCTGTATCTGGAAGAAGCCGGATTGAAGTCGGAGCTGGAACAACTCGGCTTCGGCATCGTCGCCTTCGCCTGCACCACCTGCAACGGCATGAGCGGCGCGCTGGATCCGGCGATCCAGAAGGAGATCATCGACCGCGATCTGTACGCGACCGCTGTGTTGTCCGGAAATCGCAACTTCGACGGCCGCATCCATCCGTACGCGAAGCAGGCGTTCCTCGCATCGCCGCCGTTGGTGGTCGCGTACGCGATTGCCGGCACGGTGCGCTTCGACATCGAGAAGGATGCGCTTGGCACCGATGCGGATGGCAACGCCGTGTACCTGAAAGATATCTGGCCGAGCGACGCCGAGATCGACGCGCTGGTGAAGCAGGCGGTGAAGCCGGAACATTTCACCGCCGTCTACGACCCGATGTTCGACCGCAGCGGCAGCACGCGCCTGAAGGTGTCGCCGTTGTACGACTGGCGCGAGATGTCCACGTACATCCGCCGCCCGCCGTATTGGGAAGGCGCGCTGGCCAAGCCGCGTGGCCTCACTGGTTTGCGTCCGCTCGCGGTGCTGGGCGACAACATCACCACCGATCATCTCTCGCCGTCGAACGCGATCATGGGCGACAGCGCGGCCGGCGAATACCTGTTCAAGATGGCCGTGGCCGAAGAGGACTTCAATTCGTACGCGACGCATCGCGGCGATCACCTCACCGCACAACGCGCCACCTTCGCCAACCCGAAGCTGTTCAACGAAATGGTGTGCAACGACGATGGCAGCGTGCGGCAGGGATCACTCGCACGCGTCGAGCCGGAAGGCGACACCATGCGCATGTGGGAAGCGATCGAAACCTATATGCAGCGCGACCAGCCGTTGATCATCATCGCCGGCGCGGATTACGGGCAAGGTTCGTCGCGCGACTGGGCGGCGAAGGGCGTGCGACTCGCGGGCGTGGAAGCGATCGTGGCGGAAGGCTTCGAGCGCATCCATCGCACGAATTTGATCGGCATGGGCGTGCTGCCGCTGGAATTCATGCCGGGCGAGACGCGCAAGACCTACGGCATTGATGGCACCGAGACGTTCGACGTGCGCGGCATCATCGCGGCGGGCGCGAAGTTGATGGTGCTGATGCATCGCAGGAACGGCGAGGCGGTGCAGATTCCGGTGCTGTGCCGCCTCGACAGTGATGAAGATGTTTCGGTATACGAAGCGGGTGGCGTGCTGCAGCGGTTTGCGCAGGACTTCCTGGCGGCCGCGCCGAAAGCCATCGCTCCGTGAGCAAGCCGCGGCTGTTCTTCGCCGCGTTGCCATCGCCATCTGTCGTGGCGGCGATGCAGGCCGTGGTCCATGCGCACAAGCTGGACCTGCGCCTCGGGCGTGACCTGTTTGCGCCGGAGAACTGGCATCAATCGTTGTCCGAGCGCATCTTCGATCCATCCGATGCAGACATCGAATCCCTGATGACGGTGGGCGATGCGATTCGCGCCCACGCCTGCACGTTGTCGTTCAACCGCATCGATTCGCAGCTGACCCAGGCCGGCAAGATCCAATGGACGTTGCGCGCACGCGGCAAGCCCAAGGCCTTCGAGGACCTGAAAGCCGTCGTGCAGGCGGCGTTGAAGCAAGCCGGACACCCCGACATCGCGACCGGCGTGACCCCGCATGTGACCTTGAGCTATGGCGCGCCGGAGATGCTGGAGAAGATCGATGTGTCGCCGGCCATCGACTGGACGCTCGATGAAATCATGCTGGTGATCGGCGCTGGCCAGCCTTACCGCTACGAGGTCATCGGGCGCTGGCCGCTGCTGCCGGAAATCGATCCCCCGCAGCAGCAGTTCGGCATGTTCTGAGTGCGCCCGCAGCGCCGCACCCACGCACGCACACACGCCGTAACCACCCTCCAACAGGCCGATCCGATGAAAAATGCCCCGCAACTCCGCATCCCCGCCACCTACATGCGCGGCGGCACCAGCAAGGGCGTGTTCTTCCGCCTGGAAGACCTGCCGGAATTCGCGCGTGCATCGGGCCCGGCGCGCGATGCGTTGCTGATGCGGGTGATCGGCAGTCCCGACCCCTACGGCAAGCACACCGATGGCATGGGTGGCGCCACCTCCAGCACCAGCAAGGTGGTGATCATCGCGCGCTCGTCCGAGCCCGATCACGATGTCGACTACCTCTACGGCCAGGTGCCGCTCGACCAGCCCTTCATCGACTGGAGCGGCAACTGCGGCAACCTGTCGTCGGCGGTGGGTCCGTTCGCGATCGCCAACGGTTTCATCGATGCCGCGCGTTTCGCCGAAGACGGCCTCTGCACCGTGCGCATCTGGCAGGCCAACATCGGCAAGACCATCGTCGCCCACGTGCCGGTGACCGGCGGCCAAGTGCAGGAAACCGGCGATTTCGAACTGGACGGCGTGACCTTCCCGGCGGCGGAGATCCAGCTGGAGTTCCTCGATCCTTCCGATGAAGGCGAGGACGGCGGGGCGATGTTCCCGACCGGGCATCTGGTCGAGGACCTTGAAGTCCCCGGCCACGGCAGCTTCCGCGCCACGCTGATCAATGCCGGCGTGCCGACCGTGTTCGTCGATGCCGCCGCGCTCGGCTACGACGGCACCGAACTGCAGGGCGCCATCAACGAGGACAAGCCGGCACTCGCCCGGCTCGAGGCCATCCGCGCGCAGGCCGCGTTGCGCATGGGGTTGGTCGATGACGTGGCGAAGGCCGCGCAGCGCCCGCTGACGCCGAAGGTGGCCTTTGTCGCGCCGGCCCGGGATTACCTCTCCTCCAGCGGCGCGGCGGTGAAGGCGGGCGACATCGACCTGAATGTCCGCGCCATCTCCATGGGCAAGATGCACCACGCGATGATGGGCACGGCGTCGGTCGCCATCGCCTCGGCGGCTGCGGTGCCCGGCACGCTGGTGAACGAAGCGGCCGGCGGCGGCACCCGCGACGTGGTCCGCTTCGGCCACCCTTCCGGCACCTTGCGGGTCGGTGCCGCGGCGGAGCAGGTCGATGGGCAGTGGGTGGTCCGCAAGGCGGTGATGAGCCGCAGCGCCCGTGTGTTGATGGAAGGTACGGTCCGGGTGCCGGACCCGCAGGACGCTTGATGCCGGCAGCCACCGGAAACGGAAAACCCCGCCGAGGCGGGGTTTTTGTTGGGCGATGCGACGAAGCGGGGCTTACATCAAGCCTTCGGCCTTCAGCGCCGCCTGCACGCCCGGATCGGCGGACATGCGCTGGTGGAAGGCAGCCAGATGGTCGAGGCCGGTCAGGTCGATGCCGAGCTTCTTCGCCCATCCCATCGTCACATATAGATAAGGGTCGGCAAAGCTGCGGAAGCCGGCCAGCCAGCCGCCGGCCTCGCCCAGCCGCTTGTCCGCGGTCTCGAAATGCTTGCGGACGCGCTTGGCGGCCAGTTCCTTGACCGTGTCGTAGTTGTCGGCGCCGGACATGAACAGCCCGGGCGCGAACAGCGGCAGGAAGGACGGGTGCAGGTCGGAGTTGCAGAAGGCCAGCCAGCGGGTCGCCTCGGCGCGCTGGCGCGGGCTGTTGTCACCGGCGAGCCCGGCATCCGGATAGCTGTCGGCGATGTAGCCCATGATCGCCGCGTTCTGGGTCAGCACGAAGTCGCCATCGACGATGACCGGCACCGAACCGGCCGGGTTCAGGGCCAGGAAGCCGGGCTCCTTGATCTGCGTGGCCGTGACCACTTCGACCTCGAACGGCTGGCCGGTCCACTGCAGGGCGATGTGGTCGGCGGTCGAGCAGGCACCGGGCTTGGAATAGAGCTTCATGGCGACTCCGGGATAAGGGGAATCGCCATGATGGGGGCGCCGGCGCTAAAAACCCATGACGTGAGCGGCAAACGCTCCGTTGCGTGGGTGGCTCGATCAGCCGCGCTTGGCGCGCAGCGGCTGCACCTTCAGGAAGGTGTGATCGCCGATGGTGGCGACCTGATAGGCGTTGCGCCAGCTCGGGCTGGCGATGTCGTGCGCCATGAAGTGGCTGGCGCCCGGCACGATTTCCTTGCGCTGGCCGTCCGGCAACGCCCAGTTGCGCTCGGACTCGATGGCGATGGTGACCGCCTGCGCCCAGGCCTCGGTGTTGCTGAGGCGGGTCTGCGGCGAGACCAGGGTCGGTGCGAACTGCTTGCGGGCGGTGACCACCTTGCACATGGAATCGCCCCACAGGCCGCTGTCCTCGCGGCGCAGCGCCACTTCGGCGACGGCCTGCTGGCCACGCACCGACTGGTCACGGGCCTCCAGATACAGCGTGGCCGACAGGCACAGGGAATCCGCGGCCTGCGGCGGAAGAATCGAGGCAAGCCAAAGGATCCAGGCAAGCTTCATCGTCGTACTCCTTGCTCGTTGCGTCGAAGCGCGGCTGCTTCCGGTCATCCGGGAGCGGCATTGCTTCGACATGGCGTCAGGGGAGGGCGGCGGCTCTATGGCACACCTTCTGCCCAAGGCGGAGGATCCGCCGGGTGCCGCTCAATCAATGTGAATGGCGGCTTGGTGAAAGTGGGCGCACGGTACGAACGCGAGTCCTAACCCCAGCTGAATGGGGATTTACATTTCCAGGCCCGGTTTGTGGTGGGGATGTGGAAGGCGCGCCAGCCGGATCCCGATAATAGGTTGAAGAATGAGAAGCCGATATTCAGGCTAGAATCAAAGCCGGTATTCCAGCCGGTTATCCATGCCTGGCGAAATATCCCTACATACGCTTTTCCCGCTACTCGACCCGCAGCTGAACAAAGGGCTTGTCAAGGGAACTGTTATGCTATTGTTAACGCGGCTTTCACATGCGCAACCGTAGGCTTCATCGCGGTGACGAGCAGCTGGCCGTCATGACCAGAGATTCCGTTTCATCGTTTTACCTACCCTGTTTGACCTTTTGATCAAGGAGCTCGACATGAACAAGAAACTCCTCTGCGCCGCGTTGTTGTGCGGCATGGGTGTTGCACATTCCGCAGTCGCCCAGGAGTTTGACGACCGCTGGTACGTCTCCGCCTCCACCGGCGTTAACTTCCAGGACAACGACCGCGGTACTGAAGACGCCATCTTCGGCACGCTGGGCTTCGGCAAGTTCTGGACCCCGAACTGGTCGGTGGATCTGGAGCTGAACTACCAGAACCCGGACAAGTCGGCCAACCCGAACCTGTGGTGGAGCCAGTACGGCGCTTCGGTTGATGCGCGTTACCACTTCCGCAATGCGGATCGCAAGTGGTGGCCGTACCTGCTGTTCGGTGTCGGCATGCAGCGTCACGAGGAAGAGTTCGCCGCCATCTGCGGTCCGGCTTCGGGTATCCCGATGCAGGCTTCCTGCCCGGCCCAGCATGAAGACAACAACGTCGCCGCCAAGGTCGGTGTGGGTCTGCAGGCTGACTTCGGTCGCGTCGACCTCCGCACCGAGCTGGCTGCCCGCGCCGATTTCGACGAAATCCAGGCCCGTCCGGCTGCCGCCCAGGAAGACAAGTTCATCGACATGCTGGCTTCGGTCGGCCTGACCGTGGCGCTTGGCCCGGAGCCGATGGCCCCGGTCGCCCCGCCGCCGGCCACCCCGAACTGCGCCGACATGGACAGCGACGGTGACGGTGTCAACGACTGCAACGACAAGTGCCCGGGTTCGCAGGCTGGCCAGACCATCGGTCCGGACGGCTGCCCGGTTCCGGTGACCTTCGATCTGAAGGGCGTCAACTTCGACTTCGACAAGTCCAAGCTGCGTCCGGACGCGATCGCCATCCTGAACGAAGGCATCGAGATCCTGAAGCGTTACCCCGACATCCGCGCTGAAGTGGCCGGTCACACCGACCTCTGCGGTTCCGATGCCTACAACCAGGCCCTGTCCGAGCGTCGCGCCCGCGCCGTGTACGACTACCTGACCTCGAACGGCATTGACGCCGGTCGTCTGTCGGGCCCGGTCGGCTACGGCGAGAGCCGTCCGCTGGAGAACACCCCGCAGACGCTGCCGGATTGCAAGAACGAGCGCAACCGTCGCACCGAGCTGAACGTCCAGAACTGATCTGGCGCACAGCAGCAAGACAAAGAAACCCGGCTTCGGCCGGGTTTCTTTTTTTGCGCGATGACAACGCATTAAGTGAAAGCAGTCGTGATGCGTGACGCGCAGGGTTTCAAGACGAAGCGTTTTCGCCTACATTTCCCGGGGTCGGGGATGCAAACACGCATGCCTGTTTCCTATGCAACGATGGAGCGCGCGATGTCCCAACGCCTGATGATGCTTCCCCTCCTGCTGGTCGCCGGATGGGCGAATGCACAGTCACCGAATTGCGCAGGCGTGCCGCGCGCGCTGCCTTCGTCACCCGATGTGCTGCCGGCGGTGTCGCAGGAATTGGCTTCCCCGTATTCCGACCTGGGTGCGCCGACCGGCGTGCTGTCGCGCGCCTACGACCAGGCGGTGTCGGCCGACCAGGTGCTGCTGCGCATGAAGATCGAAAGCTGCCACAGCTTTGCCAACGCGATCCCGGCGCCGCGTCCGGTGAACCCGAACGACCAGGCGGCCTACAAGCCGCAGACGCAGTGGGACAACACGCCGTGGCGCTTCGACATGACGCAGAACGGCAGGCGCATGACCGCCGACGAATTCGATGCGTGGATGAAGGCCAAGGGTGTACGCGTTGTGCCGGCGCGCCCGGCGCAGTCCGCGTCGGCGCCGACGACCGGTGCTGCACCCCAGCTGCCGCAGGTCACGCCACCGCCGACCAAGCCGTAAGCCTCGCCTTCGTACATCCGTGAGGAAAGCCGGCGCCCCGCGCAGGATGGGCTTGGCGCGGGTGATGTCGAAGCGTGGGCTGTGCTCGCGCGCGGAAGCCGAACGGATGATCCGGGCCGGCAGGGTGGGGCTTGGCGGCCGCATCATCACCGATCCCGAAGCGCCGACGCCCGAAGACGAAGGCGGGATTTTCATCGACGGCCAGCCCGCGGCGTCGCCGGCGCGTCGCTACCTCATGCTCAACAAGCCGCGCGGGCTGCTCACCACCGCGCAGGACGAACGTGCGCGTGACACGGTCTATCGCTGCTTCGACGGCCATGACCTAGGCTGGATCGCGCCGGTCGGGCGGCTCGACAAGGCGAGCGAAGGGTTGCTGCTGTTTTCAAACGATCCGCAATGGGCGGCGTCGATCACCGACCCCGCCACCGGGCCCGCCAAGACCTATCACGTGCAGGTCGCCGGTTTACCCGATACCGACACGCTGCAGCGGATGCGCGAAGGCGTAGTGGAGGCAGGCGAGCATCTGGCCGTGCGGGCGGTGAGCCTGCTGCGCGCTGGCGAACGCAACGCTTGGCTCGAGATCGCCTTGGACGAAGGACGCAACCGCCAGATCCGCCGCATTCTGTCGGCGTTGGATTTCGAGGTGCTGCGGCTGGTGCGCGTGGCGATCGGAGGGGTGGTGCTGGGTGATCTCGCCAAGGGCGCCTGGCGTGAGCTCGATGCCGCGGAGCTCGCGATGCTCAATCGCTGAGCCATCGAAGCATCAAGGACAGGGCGGGTCGTGATGCGCCCGCCCATGTAGGCGCATCGATTACTGGATGACGCCCAGTTCCTTGCCGATGCGGGTGAACGCGTCGATGCAGCGGTCCAGGTGTTCGCGCGTATGCGCCGCGCTCATCTGCGTGCGGATGCGCGCCTGGCCCTTGGGCACGACGGGGAAGAAGAAGCCGATGGCGTAGATGCCTTCCTCAAGCAGGCGCGAGGCGAACTTCTGTGCCAGCGGCGCGTCGTAGAGCATCACCGGGCTGATCGGATGCACGCCGGGCTTGATGTCGAAACCGCGCTTGCCCATTTCCTCGCGGAAGTAGGCGGTGTTTTCGGCCAGTTGCTCGCGCAGTTCGCCGGCCGAGGAGAGCATCTCGAATGCCTTGATGCCGGCGGCCACCACATGCGGCGGCAGTGAATTGGAGAAGAGGTAGGGACGCGAACGCTGGCGCAGCAGTTCGATCACTTCCTTCTTCGCGGTGGTGAAGCCGCCGAGTGCGCCGCCCATCGCCTTGCCGAGCGTGCCGGTGAAGATGTCGATCCTGTCCATCAGGCCTTTCACCTCGGCGCTGCCGCGGCCGCTGGCGCCGAGGAAGCCGGTGGCATGGCATTCGTCGATGTGGACCAGCGCGCCGTACTTGCGCGCGAGCGTGGTGATTTCATCGAGCGGGGCGATGAAGCCATCCATCGAGAACACGCCGTCGGTGGTGATCATGATCGTGCGCGCGCCATCGGCCTTGGCCTGCTTGAGCTGCGTTTCCAGATCGGCCATGTCGCAGTTGGCGTAGCGGTAGCGCTTGGCCTTGCACAGGCGCACGCCGTCGATGATGGAGGCGTGGTTGAGCGCGTCGGAGATGATCGCGTCGTTCTCGTCCAGCAGCGGCTCGAACAGACCGCCGTTGGCATCGAAGCAGGCGGCGTAGAGGATGGTGTCCTCGGTGCCGAAGAAGTCCGCGATGGTCTTCTCCAGCTGCTTGTGCAGGTCCTGCGTGCCGCAGATGAAGCGCACCGACGCCATGCCGAAGCCGTGGCTGTCCAACGCATCTTTCGCCGCCGCGATGATGTCCGGATGGTCGGCCAGCCCCAGGTAGTTGTTCGCGCAGAAGTTCAGCACGGTGCGGCCGTCTTCCAGCGTGATTTCCGCCGACTGCGGGCTGGCGATGATGCGTTCGGACTTGAACAGGCCGGCGTCGCGGATTTCGTCGAGGGTGGTGGCGTAGCGGTCGGTGAGGGACATGGATTGCGGCCTCTGGTGGTATTTGGCAGTGGTCGGAGCGTGCCGAAGCGCGACCTTACGCGGCATGGATGCCGCGTATGAGCCTACATGGACGTATTCACGGCGTGTCGCGCAGCGGCATCTCCGACCATCGCGGGAGAGATTTCGTGACTGGCTGGTTTCAATTCCAGCTCAGCACGACCTTGCCGGACTTGCCGGATTCCATCAGTTCGAAGCCCTTCTGGAATTCATCGATCGGCAGCTGGTGCGTGAGCGCCTTGCCAAGCGGAAAGCCGGACAGCACCAGCTGCGTCATCTTGTACCAGGTCTCGTACATCTTGCGGCCGTAGATGCCCTGCAGCGTCAGGCCCTTGAAGATCACCTTGTCCCAGTCGATGCCGGCGCCGTTGGGCATGATGCCGAGCATCGCGATCTTGCCGCCGTGGTACATGCAGTCGAGCATGTCGCCGAAGGCGCGCGGGTTGCCGCTCATCTCCAGGCCCACGTCGAAACCTTCCATGTGCAGGTCGGCCATCACCGACTTGAGCGGCGTGTTGGCGACGTTGACCACGCGCGTCGCGCCCATGTCGGCGGCGAGCTTGAGGCGGTAGTCGTTGACGTCGGTGACCACCACGTTGCGCGCGCCGATGTGCTTGCAGATGCCGGCGGCGATGATGCCGATCGGGCCCGCGCCGGTGATCAGCACGTCTTCGCCCACCACATCGAACTCCAGCGCGCAGTGCGCGGCGTTGCCGTAGGGGTCGAAGAACGCGGCCAGCTCGCCCGGGATCTGGTCGGGGATCGGCCACAGGTTGGTGGCCGGCATCACGATGTATTCGGCGAAGGCGCCGTCGCGGTTCACCCCGATGCCCACCGTGTTCGGGCACAGGTGCTGCTTGCCGGCCCGGCAGTTGCGACAGTGCCCGCAGACGATGTGGCCTTCCGCGGACACGCGCTGGCCGACCGAATACCCCGCCACGCCCGGGCCGATCGCGGCGATGCGCCCGACGAACTCGTGGCCGATCACCAGCCCCGGCTTGATGGTGCGCTGGCTCCACTCGTCCCACAGGTAGATGTGCAGGTCGGTGCCGCAGATCGCGGTCTTCTCCAGCTTGATCAGCACCTCGTTGGGGCCGGCGACCGGCACCGGCACCTCTTCCATCCAGATGCCTTTCGCGGCCTCGCGCTTCACCAGCGCCTTCATCGTCTGCTGCGTCATTGGGGGTCCGTTGTGCGGTGCAATAGCGCATTTTACCGCCTCAGCCGTGACCGCCTGCACATGCCCGACCGGCCGCGGCATCGATAATGGACCTTCGACCAGACGACAGGATGGGTGGAATGCGCAGGACGATGTGGGCGATGGCGGCAGGTGCCGCGCTGGTGGGCGGCGTAGGTGCGAACGGCAAGGCGCGCGCGGACGAGGGCATGTGGCTGCCGATGCAGCTGCCTGACATCGCCGCGAAGATGAAGGCCGCCGGCTACCGTGGCGAAGTCGCGAAGCTGGCCGATGTCACCCGTCCGCCGCTGGCCGCGGTGGTGAAGGTGGGCGGCGCGACCGGCGCCTTCGTGTCCGGCCAGGGGCTCATCGTCACCAACCACCATGTCGCCTTCGGGGTGATCCAGTACAACAGCTCGAAGGAACACGACCTCATCGGCAACGGCTTCGTCGCACCCGACATGGCGGGTGAACTACCGGCCAACCCGGACTTCCGCGTGCTGGTGACGACCGGCTTCGACCGCATCACCGACCGCATCCTCAAGGACGCGCGCGGCAAGACCGGGCGCGCCTACTACGACGCCGTGGAAGCCGCCAGCAAGGCCGAGGTCAAGGCCTGCGAGGCCGATGCCGGCTATCGCTGCAGCGTGGTCAACATGTACTACGGCACCGATTTCTACCGGGTCAAGCAGCTGGAGCTGAAGGACATCCGCCTTGTCTATGCGCCGCCGCGCGACATCGGCAACTACGGAGACGAGATCGACAACTTCATGTGGCCGCGCCACACCGGCGACTTCACCTTCCTGCGCGCCTATGTCGGCAAGGACGGCAAGCCGGCGGTCTACAGTCCGGACAACGTGCCGTACGCGCCGCCCGCGCACCTGCAGGTCAGCACGGCGGCGGTGAAGGATGGTGACTACGCGATGCTCGCCGGCTATCCGGGCACCACCTACCGCCATCGCAGTGCCGCGGAATTCGCCAACCAGATCGACTGGCAGCTGCCTTCGCGCGTGGCGCTGTACGACAGCCTGTTGAAGGACATCGCCGCCAGCGCGCCCGAAGGCAGCGATGCCGCGGTGAAATACGCCTCGCAGGTGCAGTCGTTCAAGAACACGTTGAAGCGTGCGCAGGGCGAACTGGAAGGCCTGAAGCGTAGCGACGCCGTGCGCGTGCGCAACGCCGACGAAGCCGCGATGCTGGCCTGGCTCGGCAAGCAGCCTGATGCGAAGGCGACCCGCAGCGACATCGACCGCATGCAGCAGCTGTTGGCGCAGGGGCAGGCCACGCGCGAGCGCGACCAGCTGTTTTCGGCGATGCGCAGCACCACGCAATTGCTCAATTCGGCGGTGACGCTGCAGCGCCTCGTCATCGAGCGCGGCAAGCCGGATGCGGAACGCGAGTCCGGCTACCAGCAGCGCGACGAAGCGCTGATCGAAGGCCGCCTCAAGCAGGTGCAGCGCCGTTATGCGCCGGAAGTGGAGAAGGCGCTGCTCGCCGACCTGTTGAAGCGCTATTACGCGCTGCCGAAGAACCAGCGCATCGCCGAGGTGGATGCGGTGTTCGGTGGGGATGCGGCGGCGGCCACCAAAGCACTCGATGCGATGTATGCCGGCACCAAGCTGGGCGACGAAGCCGAACGTCTGGCCCTGATGCGCAGCAGTGGTGATATCGCCGCCGACGCCGCCAACCTGGCCCAGTCCGCCGACACCGACCCGCTGCTCAAGGCGGCGGCCACGTTGATGCCGGCGATCCTGCGCATCGAGGATGAGGGCAAGGCACGCGACGGCGAACTGCTGCGCCTGCGCCCGGCTTACATGCGTGCGCTGATCGGTTATCGCGAATCGCAGGGCAAGGCGGTGTATCCGGATGCCAACTCCACGTTGCGGGTGAGCTTCGGGCGCGTGCAGTCGCTGGCCCCGCGCGATGCGGTGGAGTACACGCCGGTCACCACCGTCGCCGGTATCCTGCAGAAGCACACCGGCGTGGATCCGTTCAATGCGCCGAAAGCGCTGCGTGCGGCGATCGCGAAAGGCGACTTCGGCAACACCGCCGACCCGGTGCTGAAGACGCAGACGGTCGACTTCCTCACCAACCTCGACACCACCGGCGGCAATTCCGGTTCGCCGGTGATGGATGCGGAAGGCAAGCTGATCGGCATCAACTTCGACAGCAACTGGGAGTCGGTGAGCGCCAGCTGGATGTTCGACCCGCGCTACAAGCGTGCGGTGCACGTGGATGCGCGCTACATGCGCTGGCTGATGGACAAGGTCTATCCGGCGCACTGGTTGCTCGATGAAATGAAGCTGCCGCGCCGCTGAGCGCGTGCCGCCGGACGCGCGAGCCATGACCTTTGTCACACGGGTCGTGGCGGATGCGCGGGCTAGACTCGACAGGTTCAATACAAGGGAAACACGATGCGAATGAAGATGCTGGCCACGGCGATCGCCGTGGCATCGATGGGAATGGCGACGTCGGCGCAGGCCGGCGAGGGCATGTGGGTGCCGCAGCAGCTGCCGGAGATTTCCAAATCGCTGAAGAAGGCCGGGCTGAAGCTCGACCCGAAACAGCTGGCCAACCTCACCGGCGACCCGCTGGGCGCGGTGGTGTCGCTGGGTGGCTGCACGGCCAGCTTCGTGTCGCCGCATGGCCTGGTGGTGACCAATCACCACTGCGCGTACGGCGCGATCCAGCTCAATTCCACGCCGGAGCGCAACCTCATCGCCGATGGCTTCAATGCCGCGCAGCCGGGTGACGAACTCTCCGCCGGCCCCAACGCGCGCATCTACGTGCTCGATGAAATCACCGACGTCACCGCGCAGGTCAAGCAGGCCATCGCCGCTGCCGCATCGCCCATCGACCGCACCAAGGCGGTGGAAGCCCTCGAAAAGCAGCTGATTTCGCAGTGCGAGGCCGGTGGTGGCTATCGCTGCCGCCTGTACAGCTTTTTCGGTGGCAACACCTATCGCCTGTTCAAGAACATCGAGATCAAGGACGTGCGCCTGGTCTATGCGCCGCCTTCGTCCATCGGCAATTACGGCGGCGAGATCGACAACTGGATGTGGCCGCGCCACACCGGCGACTTCTCGTTCTACCGCGCCTATGTCGGCAAGGACGGCAAGCCCGCCGCCTTCAGTCAGGACAACGTGCCGTTCCAGCCGAAGCACTGGCTGAAGATCGCCGACAAGCCGTTGGGCGTGGGCGACTTCGTGATGGTGGCGGGCTACCCCGGCAGCACCAGCCGTTACGCGCTGGCCGACGAGTTCGACAACACCTCGAACTGGGCCTACCCGACGATCGCCGCGCACTACAAGAAGCTGGTGGCGATGGTCGATGCGGCAGGCGCGAAGAACAAGGACATCGAGGTCAAGTACGCCAGCACCGTGCGTGGCTGGGAAAACGTGCTGAAGAACTACGACGGCCAGCTGGAAGGTTTCAAGCGCATCGGTGCCGCCGAGACCAAGAACCGCGAGGAAGCGGCGGTGCTGGAATGGCTGCGCAAGCAGGGCAGCAAGGGCGAGGCCGCGCTGGCCGCGCACGACCAGCTGCTCAAGCTCAACGCGCAGGCCCGCGCCACCCGCGAGCGTGATCTGGTGATGCGCCAGACCGGCGGTGCGCTGGGCGGGACGGCGACCACGCTCTACCGCACGGCCATCGAGCGCGCCAAGCCCGATGCGCAGCGCGAATCCGGTTACCAGCAGCGTGACTACGCCGGCATCGAAGGTGGTCTGAAGCAGATGGAGCGCCGCTATGAGGCGTCGATGGATCGCCAGCTGCAGCGTTACTGGCTGATGGAATACCTGAAGCTGCCGGCCGCGCAGCGCGTCGCCGCCATCGACAGCTGGCTCGGTGGCAACGACGCCGCGGCGGTGGATCGCGCGCTCGACCGCATGGGCAAGAGCGAGCTGAAGAACGCCGATGCACGCCTGAAGTGGTTCGCCGCCGACAAGGCCGCGTTCGAGAAGAGCAAGGACCCGGCGATCCAGTACGCGGTCGCGGTGATGCCGACCCTCATGAAGCTGGAGGAAGAGGGCAAGACCCGGTCCGGCGAAGTGCTGGTTGCGCGCCCGGCCTATCTGCAGGCGGTGATGGACTACCGCAAGTCGAAGGGGGAGGCGGTGTATCCGGATGCCAATTCCTCGCTGCGCATCACCTTCGGCAACGTGACCGGCTACACCAAGCTCGACGGCAGCAAGCAGGTGCCGTTCACGCGCCTGGAGGAAGTCGCGGCCAAGGCCACCGGCCAGGAGCCCTTCGCCGCGCCGCAGGCCCTGCTGGATGCGATCAAGGCCAAGCGTTACGGCGGGCTGGAAGACAGGCGCCTCGGCACGGTGCCGGTGAACTTCCTTTCCGACCTCGACATCACCGGCGGCAACTCCGGTTCGCCGGTGCTCGATGGCCACGGCAAGCTGGTCGGCCTGGCCTTCGATGGCAACTGGGAGTCGGTCAGCTCCAACTGGGTGTTCGATCCGAAGATGACCCGCATGATCTCGCTGGACGAGCGCTACATGCGCTGGATCATGCAGGAGGTCTACCCGGCGCCGCAGCTGCTGCAGGAAATGGGCGTGCCGGCCAAGCGCTGATCCGCGCCACGCGTGTCGAGGAAGAGGCCGGCCCGTCCGGCCTCTTTCCTTTTGAAGGCCACGCGATGCGGGTGCTACGCTGCGCGCCCACCCGCAGAACCCCGCCGAACGATGCGCATCCTGCTTGCCCGCCATGGTGAAACACCCTGGAACGCCGAAGGCCGCTACCAGGGGCAGGCGGACATTCCGCTCTCGCCGGTGGGTGAAGCGCAGGCGCGTGCGCTGGGCGAACGCTTGCGCGAGGTGCGGATCGATCGCGCCGTGGCATCGCCGCTGGCTCGCGCGCGACGCACCGGCGAGCTGGCCTTGGGCGAAGCGCGTGCGCCGATGCTCGCGCTGGATGCCGGTCTGGCCGAGATCGCCCACGGCGAGTGGGAAGGCCTGCTGGCCAGCGAGATCCACGCCCGCGATGGCGAACGCATGCAGGCCTGGCGCGATGCGCCGCATACCGTGCTGATGCCGGGCGGCGAATCGCTGCAGCAGGTGCTGGACCGCGCATGGCCGGCGTTCGCGCGTGCCTGCGAGGGCTTGGGCGATGACGCCACGGTGCTGGTGGTCGCCCACGACGCGGTCAACCGTGCGCTGCTCTGTCGCGTGCTGGGAATGACGCTGGCGAATTTCTGGCGCTTCCGGCAGGCACCGACCACGCTCAACCTGCTGGAAGGTGTCGATGCCGACCACCTCGACGTGGTCCGCCTCAACGACTGCGCGCATCACACCGCGCTGTTCGGCGAAGCGGTGCACCGGGCGCTGTGATGGCGGCCAACCCGACGACGCTGCAAGGCTGGCTGGCAAGGCTGGAAACGCAGCATCCCAAGGCCATCGACCTCGGCCTAGAACGTGTGCGCGAAGTCGCGACGCGGATGGGCCTCGGCCACCCGGCGCGGCAGGTGATCAGCGTCGCCGGCACCAACGGCAAGGGCTCGACCGTCGCCTTCATCGAGACCATCGCGCGTGAAGCGGGCTGGAAAGTCGGCGCGTACACATCGCCGCACCTGCTGCGCTACAACGAGCGCGTGCGCATCGATGGCGTGGATGTGGGGGATGACGACCTCGTCACCGCCTTCGATGCGGTGGAAGCCGCACGCGGCGACACCTCGCTGACCTATTTTGAAGCCGGCACGCTCGCCGCGCTGTGGCTGTTCGAACGCGCGGAACTGGATCTCGCGGTGCTCGAAGTCGGGCTGGGCGGGCGGCTGGATGCCGTCAATCTCGTCGATGCCGACTGCGCTGTGATCACCACCGTCGATCTCGACCACCAGGACTGGCTGGGCGATGACATCGAGAAAATCGGCTTCGAGAAGGCCGGCATTGCGCGGGCGTGGAAGCCGCTGGTGGTGGGCGATGACGATCCGCCGGCCAGCGTGCTGCGGCATGTGTATGCCATCGGCGCGTCGAGCTGGCGCATCGCCAACGATTTCTTCGCCGAGCCGTTGGACGCCACGCACTGGCGGTGGCGCGAAGTCGGCTTCGAGATGGACCTGCCGATGCCGGCGCTGTCGGCCCCGGTGCAACTGCGCAATGCCGCCTGCGCCATTGCCGCGCTGCGGGCCATCGGTTTCGAAGCTGCGCCCGAGGTGTTCGCGGCGGGCATCGCGAATGCGCGTATGGATGCGCGGCTGCAGCGGATCGAGCGCGACGGCATCGACATCCAGATCGACGTCGGCCACAACCCGCAGGCGGCGCGCGCGCTGGCGCAGGCGCTGAACGCGGCACCCGTCGAAGGCCGCACGCTGGCGGTATATGCGGCGCTCGGCGACAAAGATGTGGCGGGGGTCGTCGCGGCGTTGGCCGATACGGTCGATGCCTGGTATCTCGCCGGCACCCGCGAAGCCGGGGCGCGCGGCATCGACGCCGCAGAACTGGTCGCGCGAATGCCGAAGGATTTGCCGGTCTCCGCTGCCCTGGACAGCGTCCGCGAAGCCATCAACGCTGCCCTGCGCGACGCCTGGCAAGGCGACCGCGTACTGGTCTTCGGCGGTTTCCACGTGGCGGAACAGGCGCTGAAGCAGCTCGCCGCCGGCGGGTCAGCCGGAGCGGCCGGGCTATAATCACGGCCCCCCAAGCGTCGCGCGCCTTCTGATGGATCGAGCCCTCAAACAGCGTCTGATCGGCGCAGCCGTGCTGGTGGCCATCGCGGTCATCTTCCTGCCCATGCTGGTCAAGGGCCCCGCGCCGGTCAGTGGCGCCGCCGATGTCTCGCTGGATGTGCCGACCCCGCCGCAGGACGGCTTCGAAACCCGTGACCTGCCCTTGGGGGCGCCCGGCCAGGTGCCCGCAGGCGGCGTGGCCGGCATGAGCGATGCCCCCGTCACCGGTGCATCGCAGCCTGCCGCCGCCGCCATCGAACCCGCTTCCACGCCCGCGACCGCCGCCGGCGATTTCGCGGTGAATTTCGGCCACTACGGCACCTCGGCCGACGCCGACCGCATGGTCGCCGCGCTCGCCCAGTCGCAGTTGAAGGCCTATGCCGAACCGGCCACGTTGAACGGCCGCAGCGCGTGGCGCGTGCGCCTGGGCCCGTATGCCGGGCGTGCCGAAGCCGAGGCCGCCCGCCTGCGTGCGTTGCACGTGAGCGACAAGGTCAACGCCAGCGTGGTCGCCTTAAATGCCGGTCCCGATGTCGCCCCGGCCGCTACCACCGCCGCCACGCCGCCAGCCGCCGTCACCACCGCGCCGCTGCCGCCGGCCCCGCGCACCGCCGAATCCGCCGCACCCACGCCGAAGCCGGTGCAGGTGGCCGAAGCCAAGCCGGCCCCGACGCCGGCACCCGCCAAGCCCGAACCGAAGCCCGCCGCGCCGGTCGCCGCGCCCAAGCCGGCCACACCGGTCGCCGCCGCGCCGAAGCCGGAACCCAAGCCCGCCGAAGCCGCGCCGAAACCCGCGCCCAAGCCGGCTGCGTCGAATGTCGGGTTCGCGGTGCAGCTGGGCGCCTTCGCCGACCCGGCCGCCGCCACCGCGTTGCGCGACAAGGCGCGTGCCGCCGGCCTGTCCGCCTTCACCGAAACCATCAAGACCGCCGAAGGCCCACGCACCCGCGTGCGCGTCGGGCCGGTCGCCGACCGCGCCGATGCCGAAAAGCTGCGCGCGCAGGCGCAGGCCAAGCTGGGCGTCGGTGGCATGGTGCGCCCGCATCCCTGAGCAACACCCGCTTCCTTATTTCACCCCGGAGTTCCCATGTGCGGCATCGTCGGCATCGTCAGCCACACCGAAGTGGCCGCGCGCCTCTATGACGGCCTGACCGTCCTGCAGCACCGCGGCCAGGACGCCGCCGGCATCGCCACCAGCAACGGCCGCCAGTTGCGCGTGGAAAAGGGCAACGGGCTGGTCAGCGACGTGTTCGACGCGGGGATGATGTCGCAGCTGCAGGGCCACATCGGCATCGCGCATTGCCGCTACCCGACCGCCGGCAGCGAGGGCAGCGACGAAGCCCAGCCGTTCTACGTCAACTCGCCCTACGGCATCGCGCTGGCGCACAACGGCAACCTGATCAATACCGAAGAACTGCGTCGCGAGGTCTTCGAACAGGACCGCCGCAGCGTCAACACGCAGTCGGATTCCGAAGTGCTGCTCAACGTGTTCGCGCACGAGCTCGCCAACCAGCCCGGGCTGGACCCCGATGACGCGTTCACCGCCGTCGAAGGCGTGATGCGCCGCGCCAAGGGTGGCTACGCGGTGATCTGCATGGTGATGGGCCTGGGCCTGGTCGCCTTCCGTGACCCGAACGCGATCCGCCCGCTGGTGATCGGCCGCCGCGCCACGCCGCAGGGCGACGAATACGCGCTGGCTTCGGAATCGGTGGCGCTCGACCTGCTCGGTTTCGAGCGGTTGCGCGATGTCGCGCCGGGCGAGGCCATCGTGGTGACCAATGACGGCGTGCTACACCATCGCATCTGCGCCGAGGCGGTGCTGTCGCGGCCGTGCATCTTCGAATACGTGTACTTCGCGCGCCCCGATTCGATGATGGACAACATCTCGGTGCACAAGGCACGGATGCGGATGGGCGTGGCGCTGGGCGAGAAGATCCTGCGCGAGCGGCCCGACCACGACATCGACGTGGTGATCCCGATCCCCGACACCAGCCGCGACGCCGCGCTGGAAATCGCCAACGTGCTCGGCGTGAAATACCGCGAGGGTTTCATCAAGAACCGTTACGTCGGCCGCACCTTCATCATGCCGGGGCAGGGCGAGCGCGCGAAGTCGGTGCGCCGCAAGTTGAACCCGATCCCGCTGGAGTTCCGCAACCGCGTGGTGCTGCTGGTCGACGACTCCATCGTGCGTGGCACCACCAGCCAGCAGATCGTGCAGATGGCCCGCGATGCCGGCGCCAAGAAGGTCTATCTCGCCTCCGCCGCGCCGCCGGTGCGCTATCCCAACATCTACGGCATCGACATGCCGACCCCGCAGGAACTCATCGCGCACGACCGCGACGAGCGCGAGATCGAGCAGCTGATCGGCTGTGACTGGCTAGTCTACCAGGACCTGTCCGATCTGGAAGACGCGGTGGCCGGGCCGAAGCATCCGGGCATGAAGTTCGATACGTCGTGCTTCTCCGGCGAATACGTGACCGGCGTGGGCGCGGGTTATTTCGAGCAGCTGCAGGCGCAGCGCTCCGACGAGGCCAAGGCCAAGCGACGCGCGTGATCCGCGGCTGCCTGACGCTGCAGGTGGCGCCGTTCCCGCTGCCGCGTGGCGGGTCGTCACTGTTCGATGCGGCGCGGATGGTGCTCGATTGCGATGACGTGTCGCGCAAGCCCGGCCTCGCGCGCGCGATGGCGCAGGGCTTCCGTTCCGGCCAGCTGGTCGTGCCGGACGATGCACCGCCGCCTTCCGCCGAATGCCACTGCGCGCGTCCGCTGAAGCCGCGCCTCGTGCATCCACGCGAGCTGCCGCGTCGTGGTTTCGGCAGCGATGAAGGCCGGGCCGCCTTCATCCACGCCGTCGCCCACATCGAATTCAATGCCATCGACCTGGCCTGCGACGCGGTCTGGCGCTTCCGTGGCATGCCGGAAGCGTTCTATGCCGATTGGGTGTCCGTGGCCGATGACGAGGCACGCCACTTCGAAATGCTGCGCAAGCGCCTGCAGGCTTTCGGCCGCGACTACGGCGACTTCGACGCGCATAACGGGCTCTGGGAAATGGCCGTCAACACCGCCCACGATGGGTTGGCGCGGATGGCGCTGGTGCCGCGCGTGCTGGAAGCGCGCGGGCTGGATGTGACGCCGGGGATGATTACCAAGCTGCGTGCCCTCGGCGATGACGCGACCGCCGACATCCTCGAAGTGATCCTGCGCGAGGAGATCGGACATGTGGCCGCGGGTTCGCGCTGGTATCGCTGGTTCTGCGAACGCGCGGGCGTGGAGCCGCGTGCACGCTTCCACGAACTGCTGCGCGAATATGCCGGCGGCGTGTTGCACGGGCCGTTCAATCTGGAAGCGCGGCTGATGGCCGGCTTCGACGAAGACGAACTGGCGAGCCTGCAGTCGCTCGCGGATTGATCGCCGGACCGACCGGGCGTCTGCAGGCGAATTCGCGCTGAAGAAGCGCACCCGCCGACCATGAATACTTAACGTGCCCCGGTTAGATTGCAGGCTGTCCATCCCTCGGAGTCCTTCCATGCACAGGTTGTCCCTTTCCCTGCTCGCCGTCGCGATGACGCTGTCACTGGCGGCCTGCAAGCCCGCCGTCAACACCCCGGCCGAAGCGACCCCCGCCACTGACGCGGCCAGCACGGCTGAAGGCGCGACGCCTGCATCCGCCACCGAAAAGTTGATGGCCATGCGTGCCTTCGGCAACGAGCCGTTCTGGGAAATGACCGACAAGGGCGACGGCACGCTGGAATTCAGCACGCCCGACAAACCCGATGGCGGAAGTTTCGCCGTCACGCGCAGCGATGACGCGAGCGGCATCCACTACGCCGGCAACGAGGTGAAACTCGACATCGCCAAGCAGGACTGCAGCGACGGCATGTCCGATGCCGTCCACGCCTTCACCGCGACCATGGTGCTCAAGGGCACGACCTACAAGGGCTGCGCCGCGCCCGCCAGCGCGGTCATGCCGGCGGAAGATGGCGGCGTGGCTGAAGGCGCGACGGCAGCCGCGGCGGCCGGCGAAGAAGGCGCGGTCACGCGCTTCAAGGCCAACGGCTTCTCGCCTGCATGGCGTGCGGAAGTGGATGGCAAGACCGTCAAGCTGGATGTGCCCGAGCATGGCCGCGTCGATCCGGGTTTCACCACCGTGTCCGCTGAGCGTTCGGCCTATTCGAAGGGTGTGGAGTTCTCGGGCAAGGATGCGGGCGTGGACTTCACGCTCAACATCGATGGTCGCGCGCGCTGCGACAAGGCGAGCGACGAGAACGGCAAGATGGGCCGCGAGTTCAGCGCCACCCTGCAGTACGGCAAGACCACCTACAAGGGCTGCGCCGACGCGGTGAAGTGATCGGATCCGTCAGGGATCCAGCGGGAAGGCCTGCAATTGCAGGTCTTTTTCGTTGGCGCGGAGGAAACGCGCCGGGCCTTGGTACCAGTCGCCCAGCACGATGCGCTCGCGGCCCGCGCCATGGTCGTGTACGGCAGGTCGATGCGTGTGGCCGTGGATGATGCGGCGGATGCCGTAGCGCTCGAACGCGCCATCGACGGCGGCCGGGGTGACATCGGTGACAGTTTCGGCGGTGCCGGCCTGCTGCAGTTCGCCGTAACGCGCCTTGCTGGCCTCGCGCGCCTGCTGCGCGAAGGTCAGGCGTGCGGCCAGCGGCTGCGACAGGAACTGCGCGCGCCACTGCGGGTTGCGGGTCATCGCGCGGAACTGCTGGTAGCCGGCATCGCTGGTGCAGTACAGGTCGCCGTGGCCGATCAGCGTCGGCGTGCCATCGATCACGATCATCGCCGGGTCGGGCAGCAGGCGCATCCGGCAGCGCGCGGCGTAATCGTGGCCGAGCAGGAAATCGCGGTTGCCGTGGATGAAGGCGATCTGGGTGCCTTTGGCGGCCAGAGTTGCGAGTGCTTCCGCCGTGCGCGCGCCGGTGTCTGACGGGTCGTCATCGCCCACCCAGGCCTCGAACAGGTCGCCGAGGATGTAAAGCGCGTCCGCGCCGCGGGCTTCATCGCGCAGGAAGCGGATGAAGGCATCGGTGGTTTCGGGGCGCGCATCTTCCAGATGCAGGTCGGCGATGAAGAGCGTGGTCATGCCGATATTCTAGGGCCGCGCGGGGATGCGCCGGCCGCTGCACTAAAATGGCGGTTTTCCACGAACGCGCCCGTCATGACCGTCCGCACCCGTTTCGCCCCCAGTCCCACCGGTTACCTGCACATCGGCGGCGCGCGCACCGCGCTGTACTGCTGGCTGGCGGCGCGTCGCGCGGGCGGGCAGTTCGTGCTGCGCATCGAGGACACCGACCGCGAGCGCAGCACCCAGGCCGCCATCGACGCCATCCTCGAAGCGATGGACTGGCTTGGCCTGGGCTATGACGAAGGCCCGATCTACCAGACCCATCGCCTCGACCGCTACCGCGAAGTCGCCGAGCAGCTGGTGGCGGAGGGCAAGGCCTACTACGCCTACGAGAGCCGCGAGGAACTCGATGCGATGCGCGAGGCGGCGATGGCGGCCGGCGACAAGCCGCGCTATCGCGGCAAGTACCGCGACGAGAACGCCGGCTGGCGCGACGACCCGAACCGCGTGATCCGCTTCCGCAACCCGGACGAAGGCAGCGTGGTGTTCGACGATCTGGTCAAGGGCCGCATCGAGTGGCAGAACGGCGAGCTGGACGACCTGGTGATCTTCCGCCCGGACGGTTACGCCACCTACAACTTTGCGGTGGTGGTGGATGACATCGACATGGCCATTTCGCATGTCGTACGCGGCGACGACCACGTCAACAACACGCCACGCCAGATCAACCTGTACCACGCGCTCGGCAAGCAGCCGCCGCTGTTCGCGCACCTGCCGATGATCCTCGACGAGCAGGGCGCAAAGCTCAGCAAGCGCACCGGCGCGGCGGACGTCATGCAGTACCGCGATGCCGGCTACCTGCCGCACGCGCTGCTCAACTACCTGGTGCGGCTGGGCTGGTCGCATGGTGACCAGGAGATCTTCTCGATCGCCGAGATGACCGCGCTGTTCGACCTGAAGGACGTCAACGCCAAGGCGTCGCGGTTGGATTCGGCCAAGCTCGGCTGGCTCAACCAGCAGTACCTGAAGAACGACGCGCCGGAGGATGTGGCGAAGCACCTGGTGTGGCATCTCGAACAGGCCGGCTATGACCTCGCGCGTGGCCCCGCCGCCGCCGACATCGTCATCGCCCTGCGTGACCGCGTGCAGACGTTGAAGGAGATGGCGGAGAAGTCGGCGGTCTGGTTCACCGCGCTCGATGCCTATGACGATGCCGCCGTGGCCAAACATCTCACCGAGGCCGCGCGTGCGCCGCTGGCCGATGCCCGCGAACGGCTGGCCGCGTTGCCGGCGTGGAATGCCGAGGCCATCGGCGAGGCGCTGAAGGCGACGGTCGAGGCACTCGGCATCGGCATGGGCAAGCTGGCGCAGCCGATGCGCGTCGCGATCACCGGCACCCAGGTCAGTCCGGACATCTCGCATACCGTCTATCTGGCCGGTCGCGACGAAGCGCTGGCGCGTATCGATGCCGCGCTGGCGAAAATCCCCGCGGCTTGAGCCGGCCGCATCGCGCCCCCATCATCAGGACATGAGCGGCAGCGCCCACCACTGCACCGACCCGGACCACCACGTCGATGACGCGGCGGCCTTCGTCGCGGCGGTCGAGCGGGCCTGTGGCGAGCGCGGCCTGCGCCTCACGCCGATCCGCGCCCACGTGCTGCAGCTGATCGCCGACGCCGGCCAGCCGATCAAGGCCTACGACCTGCTCGACCGCGTCCGCAGCGGCGATGGCCCCGGCGCCGCCGCGCCGCCCACGGTCTATCGCGCGCTCGACTTCCTCATGGCCAACGGCTTCGTGCACAAGCTGGAGTCGGTCAACGCCTTCGTCGCCTGCCACCACCCCAACGCCGCGCAGCACTCGGTGCCCTTCCTCATCTGCAACCGCTGCCATGCGGCGGTGGAATTGGAGGATGAAGGCGTCGTCGCCGCGCTCGACGCCCGCGCGCGTGAACTTGGTTTCCTGCCGCAGGCGCAGACGCTGGAAGTCCACGGCCTCTGCGCGCGTTGCGCCGGCTGATTCCTTCGCAAAAAGAAGGGCCGCATGGGCGGCCCGAAGTGGGGGAGGAAGGCGCGGTCGCAATGCCGCGCTGTCGTTGTCAGAAGTAGTAGCGCACGCCGCCTACAAAGCCGCGCCCGGCCTGCGGCGCGACATCCTTCAGGAACGAGGTATGCGGGCGCGCTTCCGCGTCCAGCAGGTTGTGGCCGTCCATGAAGACTTCCCAGCCGTTGCCGGCGGCCGTGTCGCCATGCCAGGCGAAGTGCGCATCGACCAGCGTGTAGCCCGGCGTGGCGCTTTCGCCGAGGGCGGTGCGGCCCTGTTTCATGGTGCGGATGGCGCCGACTGAAGCGCGCCAGGCATCCGCTTCCCAACGCAGTTCGCCACCGACGCGATCAGGCGCGATACGCGGCAGATGGCCGCTTTGTGCCAGTTCACCGACGCGGCGATGCGTGTGGTCGCCATGCATGATGCGCAGGTCGGCGGCACGCATGCCGTCGCCGGTCAGACGTCCGCGCACGGCATCGCCGAACAGCCGCACGTCGAGGTGGCCGGCATCGCTGTCGAAAGCCGTGAACGTGCCTTCCAGTTCCAGTCCGTGGAAGCGCGCATCGGACTGCGTCCAGGCCTGCACCGGCGTGCCGCCATCGGTCACGGCGACGAAGCCGCCGCTTGTGTCGCGCTTCAACAGCGGCGCGAGATAGAGGTAGTCGTTGTAGCGCACGGCGTAGGCGGTCGCGCCGAGTTTCAGACGCCCCGCCTGCCAGCCCGCGCCCAGTTCGACACGGTTCGCGGTCTCGGGCCGCAGCCGGTCATCGCCGACTTCGATGTTGCCGGTGGCGACGTGGTGGCCGTTGGAATACAGCTCCTCCGCGCCCGGCGCCCGCTGTGCGCGGTCGATGCCGAGCCGCAGATGCAACGCGTCATCGACATCCCAGCGCAACGCGCCGGACAGGTGGTTGGTGGAGAAATCGCGTTCGGGCACGCGCGTCGGCAACAGCGGTTGCGGGGTGCTGTCGATGCGGTTGCGGTCGTGGCGCGCGCCGAGTTCAAGCTTCACCGCGCCGAAATCGCGCTGGCCCAACCAGAACATGCCGACGTCGCGGCCCTGCGTCGGCGGCACGAAGGCCTCGTCGCCGACCGCGTTGAAATCGCGCGTCGATGCCTGCAGTCCGAACGCGCCGTTCCAGCCGGCCAGCGGGCGATGCACCAGCTCCAGCCGGCCTTCGGTGCTGCGGTTGTCGAACACCGTGCCAACCGCCGCGCCTTCGAATTCGGTGTGCGTGTAATTGGTGCGCGCCAGCTTGAAACGCAGGGTCTGGAAGAGGCCGACATCGTCCAGCCCGCCATGCAGTTCGTGCCGCCTCTGCGACAGGCCGATGTGGACGCCGGCTTCCTCTCCATCATGCGCATCGGGGGTGGGCGTGCCGTGACCGTGATCGTGGCCTTCGTGCGAATGGCCGGGCACCCCATATCGGGTTTCGAACAGGCTGCTGCTGATACCGAGATGGCCGCGTTCGCCGACCCACGTCATCCCCAGCGCGCCACTGCGCGTGCTCACCGCGCTGTTGGGCAAGGTGCCGCGGGTGGCCGGGTCGGGCGTTTCGCCTTCGGCGGCGAGATGCGCGGCGCTTTCGGCATCACCGGGGATGCGGATGTCGCCGCTGTCGCGCATCAGGCCGTCGGCGTGGAAGACCAGGCCGCTGCCGGTGGCGTGGGTGCTGCCGTCGATGCGGAACATGCCTGTGCGCTCGCGGTCCACGCTGCCGGCACGCAGCTCGACGCGGCCACTGAAGGGATCGGCGCTGAGCGCATCCGGCGTGCGGCCGTCGATCACGTTCACCGCGCCGCCGATCGCGCCGCTGCCGTAGAGCAGGGTGGCCGGGCCCTTCATCACCTCGATCTGGTTGGCGAGGAAGGGCTCGACGCTGACCGCGTGGTCGGCGCTGAGCGTGGAGACATCGCCGCTGCCCATGCCGCCGCTGGTGACCTGCACGCGCGCGCCCTCCAGCCCGCGGATGATCGGCCGGCCCACGCCGGGCCCGAACGACGAACTCTGGATGCCCGGCGTGCGTTCCAGCGTCCGACCGAGCGTGGTGCTCTTCTCCTCGTCCAGTTTTTCGCCGGCCAGCACGTTGACCGGGCGGACCAGTTCATCGGCGGTCTGGTGCAGCGGCGAGGCCTTCACCACCACGCGGTCGAGTTGATGGGCGTCCTGGCGGTGCGGGTCGGCGGGCCGGGCGTCCTGCGCCAGCGCCTGGGCAGCGGGAAGGGCCAGGGCGAGCGTCAGCGCAAGGCTCAAGGGGTGGCGGGCAGGACGTGCAACGTGAAGGCGTGGGGGCATGTTTGGAGTAAAGTGAGCGTTCGGGATTTCTTTACGTTATATTATTTCAATTCGATGCGCGATAGGCCCAAAGTCATGCCCACCCCGGCTCCCCGCCTGCAGCACGCCGACCGCGTGGGTTTCGCGGCCTCGATGCTGTGCGCGATCCACTGCGCCGCGATGCCGCTGGTGCTGGCTTTCCTGCCGACGCTGGGGCTGGGGGCGGGCGGCTGGATCGACATCGACCAGGCCATCGTGGTCTTCGCCACCTTGCTGGCCGCCACCACGCTGACATTGGGCTGGCGCCGTCATCGCGCCTACCACGCCTGGGGCCTGTTGCTGCCGGCGCTGGGCCTGCTCTGGTTCGCCACCTTCGGGCCGTTCCACTCCCATGCCGGGGACACGCACGCCTGGTTGCATGCCGGGCTGATGGTGGCCGGTGGCCTGCTGCTGGCGGCGGCCCACCTGACCAACATGCGGCTCACCCACCGCGCCGGGCCGGAACGCGCTTGAGTCTGCTAGACTGGACGTTTCCCCGTATGCCGTGGTTTCCCGCGGCCACAGACCGATCAGGAGCATCACCATGGGCAAGGGCGACCGCAAGACCGCCAAGGGCAAGCGTTACAACTGCAGCTACGGCAATGCCCGTGCCAAGGCCGTGATCAAGTCGGCCGGCACCGCTGCCGCGCCGGTGGCGAAGAAGGCCACCAAGACCGCGACCAAGAAGGTGGTGGCGAAGAAGGCCGCCAAGGCCGCCTGACCCGCAGCCAGCGACACCGCCTCAGCAGAAACCCCGCCTTCCGGCGGGGTTTTTCGTTTGGGTCAGGGTTTCGCGCCGGCTTCGACGGCGGTCCAGACGCGCAGCAGGTTGGCGCCCATGACTTTGCGGATGTCGGCATCGGACAGGCCCGCTTCCTGCAGGGCGGCGATCAGGTTGGGATAGTCGGCGACGGTGCGCAGGCCATCGGGCAGGGCGCCGCCGACGCCATCGAAATCCGAGCCGATGCCGACGTGGTCGGCGCCGATCAGCTTCACCGCGTAGACGATCTGCGCGACGACCGCATCGATGCCGGTCGGCGGCACCGCGTGTGCGGCGTCCCAGGCCTTGCTCCAGGCGGCTTCGTCCTGCGTAGGTTGGCCGGCCGCGCGGGCGGCGGCGTTGCGGGCCTGCAATGCAGCGGATTCGCGGAATTTTTCCTGCATGTCGGCGGCGGCTTTCGGGTTGACGAAGCCGGTGCCGAAGGTGATCTGCACCACGCCATCCTTCGCCGCGATGGCCTTCGCCACTTCATCGCTGGCGTTGCGCTCGAAGCCGGGCGTGAAGTGGCGCATGCCGGAATGCGTGGCGACGACCGGCACGCGGCTGAGGCGGATCGCTTCCAGCGCCGAGGCATCCGACAGGTGCGAGACATCGACCATGATGCCGAGGCGGTTCATCTCGGCCACCACCTCGCGGCCGAACGGCGACAGCCCGTTCCACTTGCGCTCGACGCCGTAGGAGGAGTCGGCGATGCGGTTGGCGGCGCTGTGCGCGAGGGTGATGTAGCGCACGCCACGCGCATGGAAAAACGCGAGGCGCTTGAGGTCGTCGCCGATCGGCGCGCCGTTCTCCATGCCCATCGGCAGCAGGACGCGGCCGGGCTTGGACAGACGCTTGATGTCGCGCGGCGATGTCAGCACCGCGAACTTTTCGGGCGCACGTGCGGCCAGCGCCATCACCGCATCGATCTGCTGGTTGGCGATGTGGAAGGCGCTGCCGTCGGCGTCCTGCTTGGGTGAGGTGTAGACCGACATGAAGGCGATATCCAGACCGCCGGCCCGTGCCTTCGGCCAGTCGAACTCGCGGTCGGTATCGGTGGCGAGGTCGCGCCAGGCATCCATCAATTCGCCGGGGGCGTCGATATGGGTATCGACGATCACGGCGCTCTGCGCCAGTTTGCGCGAAGCGTCGGTGGCCTGTGCCTGCGCGATACCGACACACAGGAAAAGAGCGGCAGCGAGGCTCAATCGGCGCATGGCGGTTCCCGGTGGATGCAGTGGCCGCCAGCATAGACCGAACGCGCGAGCCGCCCGCCCAGCCAGTAGCAGAGTGCGGCCGGTCGCGGCACCGACCAGTGAACGAAGTCGGCGCGCATGCCCGCGCGCAGCACGCCGCGATCCGCATGCAGTCCGAGCGCACGCGCGCCATGCGTGGTGGCGCCGCGCAGGGCTTCTTCCGGCGTGAGTTTGAAATGCGTGCAGGCCAGTTGCATGGCTTGTCGCAGCGAGAGCAGCGGCGAGGTGCCGGGATTGCAGTCGGTGGCGACGGCCATCGGCACGCCGGCTTCGCGCAGGGCATCGAGTGGCGGAAACTTGGTTTCGCGCAACACGTGGAAGGCGCCGGGCAACAGCACCGCGACGGTGCCGGCATCGCGCATCGCGATCACGCCGCGCGCGTTGGTGTATTCGATGTGGTCGGCCGACAGTCCGCCGAATTCCGCCGCGAGTGCGGCGCCATTGAGATCGCTCAACTGGTCGGCGTGCAGCTTGACCGGCAGGCCGAGCGCACGTGCCGCTTCGAACACGAGACGCGTCTGCGCGGGCGAAAAGCCGATGCCTTCGCAGAACGCGTCAACCGCATCGACCAATCCTTCCGCGTGCAACTTCGGCAGCCATTGGATGACGGCATCGATGTAGTCATCGGCGCGGCCTGCGTATTCCGGCGGCAATGCGTGTGCCGCGAGGTAGGTCGTGCGAACGGTGACGCCGCAGTGTTCGCCGATGCGTCGCGCGACCCGCAGCATCTTGCGTTCGTTGTCGAGGTCCAGCCCGTAGCCGGATTTGATCTCCAGCGTGGTCACGCCATCGGCGATCAGCGCTTGCACGCGCGGCAATGATTCGGCGAACAGCGCGTCTTCGCTGGCGGCGCGCACCGCCTTGACGCTGGAGGCGATGCCGCCACCGGCGCGTGCGATCTCTTCGTAGGTCGCGCCTTCCAGCCGCATCTCGAATTCATGCGCGCGGTCGCCGGCGAACACCACGTGCGTGTGGCAATCGACCAGCCCGGGCGTCACCAGGCCATCGATCTCGATGCCGCCGCCCGCGAATTCCGCCGGCAATCCCGTGCGCGGGCCGGCGTAGGTGATCACGCCTTCGCGCCAGGCGAGGGCGGCGTCTTCGACCAGCGCGTAGCCGGTGTCGCCATCGAGGGTCGCCAGGGTGGCGCCGAGGATCAGTCCGCTGCGTTCATCCGTCATGCCCGCATTCTATGGCTTTGCGCCAGAATGGCGGCATGCACGCAATCCCACATACCGACGCGGGCTGGCAGCTTCCCGGCATCGCCAACCTGCATTCGCATGCCTTCCAGCGCGCGATGGCCGGCATGGCCGAACGCCAGGGCGACCCCAATGATTCGTTCTGGACCTGGCGCGAAACCATGTACGCGATGGCCGCGCGCTTCACGCCCGAGCTGCTGCGCGATGTCGCCGCGCAGCTCTACGTGGAGATGCTGGAAGCCGGCTACACCACGGTGTGCGAATTCCACTACCTGCATCACCGCGCCGATGGCACGCCGCATCCCGATGCCGCGGCGATGTCGAATGCGTTGATCGAAGCCGCGCGCGACACAGGCATCCGATTGACCTTGCTGCCGGTGCTGTACATGACCGGCGGTTTCGACGGCCGTGCGCTGTCCGAGCGCCAGCGCCGCTTCGGGCACGACATCGATGGCTATCTGCGCCTGCTCGACACCTTGCGTGCATCGGCGAGCGACACGCTGCAGATCGGCTGCGCGCTGCACAGCCTGCGCGCGGTGCCGGCGGCGGCGATGCGCGAGGTGCTGGCCGCGTTGCCGGCCGACAGCCGCATCCACATCCACATCGCCGAACAGGTGGCGGAGGTGGAGGAATGCATCGCGCTGCGCGGCGCGCGCCCGGTGCGCTGGCTGCTGGACCACGCGAATGTCGATGCGCACTGGACGCTGGTGCACGCGACGCATCTGGACGCAGGCGAGGTGCGCGATGTCGCCGCATCACAAGCGACGGTCGCCATCTGCACCACGACCGAGGCGAATCTCGGCGACGGACTGTTCCCGCTGCGCGACTACCTGGATGCCGGCGGTCGCTGGGGCATCGGTTCGGATTCGCACATCAGCGTGTCGCCGGTGGAAGAACTGCGCTGGCTGGAATACGGGCAACGGCTGGTCACGCAGCGTCGCAACATCGCCAGTTCGATCACGATGCCGAGCGTCGGCGACACCTTGTTGCAAGGTGCATGGACGAGCGCGGCGGATTCGACCGGTTTCGATGTGCGCGACGAGGTCGTGCTGGACGCGGAGGCCGCGACCCTGACCGGCGCGACCGAAGCCGACATCGCCGACCGTTGGCTGTTCGCCGGCAACCGCAACGTGGTGCGCGAGGTGACGGTGGCCGGGCAGCGCGTGGTGGCCGATGGTCGCCACAGGCGGCGCGATGAAACCCTGCGCGCTTACCTCAGCGCCATCAATACGCTGCTGGCGCGCTGAAAAACCTCACAGCAGCTCGGCGGGCAGCGCACCTTCCAGCCGCAGCAGGAATTCCTTGGTGGGCAGGCCGCCACCGAAACCGGTGAGCGTGCCGTTGGCACCGATCACGCGATGGCAGGGTACGATGATCGGAATCGGGTTGCGGCCATTCGCCGCACCGACCGCGCGCATCGCCGACGGATTGTCGATGGCCTGTGCCAGCCGCGCGTAGCTCCACGTCTGGCCGAACGGAATGGAACGGAGCGCCTGCCACACCTGCAACTGGAACGGGGTGCCGCGCGGCGCGAGCGGCAGATCGAAATCGCGGCGTTTGCCTGCGAAATAGTCGTCGAGCTGGCGCATGGCGGCATCGAGCAGCGCGTGCACGCCTTCCCGCCAGTCGCCGTCGCGCTTCACGGGGTGACGGTTCTCGGGGAATTCGACGGCGTGGATGCCTGTATCTGTGGCGGCGAGCATCAACGTGCCGACCGGGCTGTCGTAGTGGGTGTGCACGATGTTCATGGCGAAGATTCCTTGTTCGATGACGAAGCGGCGTGCCAGAGATGGCGGGCGGCGTAGGCGCGCCATGGCCGCCAGGCTTCCGCGCGTTGCAGCAGCGTTTTCTCGGTGAGGGCGCAGTCACCACCGGCCTGTTTGCGCAGCACCAGGTCGCCGGCGGGGAAGGCATCGGGATGCCCGAGCGCGCGCATCGCGATGTAGTGCGCGGTCCAGTCACCGATGCCGGGCAGGGCGCGCCAGCCGGCGATGAAATCTTCCAGCGGTTGGTCGCCGTGGAAACCGATGTGGCTCTCCGCTACGGCACGCGACACCGCGCGCACGGTCTCGGCGCGGCGCGTGGTCAAGCCGATGCCGGCGAGGTCGGCTTCGGCCAACATCTCGGGCGCGGGAAACAGGCTATGCAGCGCGGCGCTGGCGGGCGCGGCCAACGGGCGGCCATGTTTTGCCACCACGCGCGCAGCGAGTGTCGTGGCCGCGGCCACGCTGACCTGCTGGCCCAGCACCGCGCGGATGGCGATCTCGAAACCGTCCCAGCCGCCGGGCAGTCGCAGGCCGGGGTGGCCCGTGAGCATCGGCGCGAGCGATGGGTCCGCGCGCAGGTGGTCGTGGATCGCCTGCGGATCGGCATCGAGGTCGAACATCCGCCGCACGCGTCGCACGATGCCGGGCAACGCCGCGGCACGTGCGCCGTGCAGCGAGAGTCGCAACGCGGCTTCATCCTTCCCCCATTCGGCGAGATGCAAACAGCCGCCGGAAGCATCCAGCGTGCGTGCGTAGTCGGCATCGCCCACGTGTTCGATGCCGGGCAAGGCGCGCGTGCGCAGGAAGTCGAGTGTCGCGCGGAAATCGAACGGCGGCCGGTATGCGAGCTTCAAGACCAGCGGGCCGGGCGTGCCCGCGTTGTCCACCGATTTGCGCAGGCGCGTCGGTGCCAGACCATACGCGGCGAGGAAGGCGTCGCTGAAGCGGCGCAGGCTGCGGAAGCCGGCGGCCAGCGCGATATCGGTCACGGGCAGCGCGGTTTCAGTCAGCAACTGCTTGGTGAACAGCAGCCGACGCGTGGCCTGCACCTGCTGCGGCGTGGTGCCGAGGGCATCGACGAACAGACGACGCAGGTGGCGGTCGCCGACATGCAGGCGTTCGGCCAACGTGGGCACGGTCGCTTCATCCAGCCAGCCGTCTTCGATCAGCCGCGAGGCGCGCGCGACCACGTCATCGCCGCGACGCCAGCGGCCATCGGCGGGCGAAAGCTCGGGCCGGCAACGCAGGCAGGGCCGGTAGCCTGCGGCTTCGGCGCTTGCGGCGTTGGCGAAATATTCGACATTTGCGGATTTCGGCGCCGGTGCCGGGCAGACCGGGCGGCAGTAGATGCCGGTGGTTTTCACCGCGGTGAAGAACAGGCCGTCGAAGCGTGCATCACGCGAGAGGCGCGCCTGTTCGCAGTTGGCGAGTCCGGGAAGCACGGTCAGGCGCGGGAGCCGTGGACGGAGCCGGCATCGTCATGCCCCGCGAACAGTGGCGCGAAGTCATGGGCGGGCGGGGCGTGGAGGCGACACATGGCGGGTGTCCGATGCGGGATGCGGCCAGTCTGGCCATCGCAGCGCCAGCATACTCGCCATTTTCGGACATCACTGCGCGGCGCGGTTTCAGTGGTCCATCACGCCGTCGAAGGTGCGGGCATTGCCATCGTTTGGTGCGGCGGGCACGTGCAGAAGCCGCATCAACAAGGGATAGACATCCACGTTGTCGAACACCGGCAACCGGCTGCCGGCGCGGAACGCCGGGCCATGCGCGATGAAGCTGGCGCGCATCGCCGGCAGCGCGGGGTCGAAGCCGTGCGAGCCGCGGTCGCCCTGCGTGCGGCGCTTCTCCACCTGGTCGCGCGGCAAGGCATCCCAGCCGATATCCATCTGGCAGACGATCGGCGGCACGCGCGGGTTGGCGCCGTAATGCCAGCGGGCGGGCAGTTCGCCCCTGCGCCAGCACTGGTAATGGTCATGGCGGCCGAGCAGCCGCGCTTCGGCGCGGGTTTCGAAGCCGGGCTTCGGGGTGAAGGTCACCACCTGGCCGATCGAATCGGCGCGGGCTTCCTCGACCGGGACCATGTCCTCGACCGCGATGGCGTGGCCGGCCGGCACCTCGGCGAAACCGTGGTCGGAGACGATGACGATGTTGATGCGGTGCAGTTCGCCGCGTGCCTTGAGCGCATCGACCAGCCGGCCGAGGGCGGCGTCGGTGTCGCGGCGGGCGGCGTCGGCTTCGGGCGAGGCCGGGCCGTGTTCGTGCGAGGCCTTGTCCACGCGGTCGAAATACACGGTGGCGAAGTCGGGCCGGGTCGATGCCGGTTCCAGCAGCCAGCCGGCGACGGTGTCGGCGCGGGCGGCGGCGGGCACGGCTTCATCATACGGCGTCCAGCGCTGCGGGCGGATGCCGTCGATTTCCGCCTCGCTGCCCGGCCAGAACAGCGTGGCGGTGCGCAGACCGGCTTTTCCGGCGCCGATCCACACCGGTTCGCCGCCCCACCAGCGGCCATCGCCAACCGCGTCGCGCTTGGACAAGCGGAACTCGCCCAGCTCGCGGTCCCACATGCTGTTGTGGGTGATGCCGTGGCGGTCCGGGCGCAGGCCGGTGACCAGGGTGTAGTGGTTGGGGAAGGTGAGCGACGGATAGGGCGGACGCATGCCCTCCGCGCGCGCGCCCTCGCGGCCGAGGCGCGACAGCGTGGGCATGGCCGCATCGGTGATGTCGGTCGGGCGCAGACCGTCGATGGAGACCAGCAGCAGCGGCACGCGTGCGGGCGCCGGCACGGGCGTACTGGCGCAGCCGGCCAGCAGAATCGACAGGACGAGGGCGGTAAGGAGGAGGCTTCGGCGGGTCATGGCCGCATTGTAGTCAGGGCGGATGACGCGACGGCCGGGCCGGAATCGCGGATGAACCTCCGTGCCGCGTGGCTGGCCGCAGCGCTGCCGGCGGCGTAGTGTGGAACGCCCGACCGGGAGACCCGCGATGAAACTTCTGCTGATGGCTTCGGCCCTGTTCTTCGCCTCCGCGACGTACGCGCAGGAAGCGCCGACCGACCCGGCGCCGGTGCCCGGTCAGGCCGCCACATCGACCGACAAGGCAGGCACGCAGCCGGACGATTTCCGTTGCCTGCGCCATACCGGTTCGATCATCACCGCCAGCCGCAACCAGCGCGATGAAACCCATGCGCGCGGCAAGCCGGTCAAGCCGCGTTGCGCGCCGGTCGCCGGCCGCAGCTGGAGCCGCGAGGACATCGAACGCACCGGCGTGACCGACCTCGGCACCGCGCTGCGGATGCTGGACCCGGCCGTCCACTGACAGCTTCGCGCCGTCCCGCACCACACGCGGGCGCAGGGCGGTCCGATCCAAGCTGCGATAATGCGGGCTTGCCAAACGCGAGCCCGCACCGATGTCGCAGAACAACCGCCACGATCCTTCCCGCAGCATCCGCGCCCCGCGCGGCAACCAGCTCAACTGCCGCAGCTGGCTGACCGAAGCCCCGTTCCGCATGCTGCAGAACAATCTGGATGCGGAAGTGGCGGAGAAGCCCGAGGACCTGGTGGTGTACGGCGGCATCGGCCGTGCGGCGCGTGACTGGGACTGCTACGACAAAATCCTCGACACGCTCAAGATCCTCGGCGACGACGAGACCCTGCTGGTCCAGTCGGGCAAGCCGGTCGGCGTGTTCCCAACGCATGCGGACGCGCCGCGCGTGCTCATCGCCAATTCCAACCTGGTGCCGCATTGGGCGACCTGGGAGCACTTCAACGAACTCGACCGCAAGGGTCTGATGATGTACGGCCAGATGACCGCCGGCAGTTGGATCTACATCGGCTCGCAGGGCATCGTGCAGGGCACCTACGAGACCTTCGTGGAGATGGGGCGCCAGCATTACGGCGGTGACCTCACCGGCAAGTGGCTGCTGACCGCCGGCCTGGGCGGAATGGGCGGCGCGCAGCCGCTGGCGGCGTCGCTGGCGGGCATGAGCAGCCTCAACATCGAATGCCGGCAGTCCAGCATCGACTTCCGCCTGCGCACGAAATATGTCGATGAGCAGGCGTCCGACCTCGACGACGCGCTGGCCCGCATCGCCAAGTACACCGCCGCTGGCGAGGCCAAGTCGATCGCGCTGCTCGGCAACGCCGCCGACATCCTGCCCGAACTGGTGAAGCGCGGCGTACGCCCGGATTGCGTGACCGACCAGACTTCCGCGCACGATCCGGTGCACGGCTATCTGCCCATCGGCTGGACCGTCGAGCAATGGGAAGCCGAACAGAAGGCCGACCCCGACAAGGTCCGCGACGCCGCCAAACAGTCGATGCGCACCCATGTGGAGGCGATGCTGGCCTTCCACGCGCAGGGCATCCCGACCGTCGACTACGGCAACAACATCCGCCAGATGGCGTTTGATGTCGGCTGCGCGAACGCCTTCGATTTCCCCGGATTCGTGCCGGCCTACGTGCGCCCGCTGTTCTGCCGTGGCATCGGCCCATTCCGCTGGGTGGCGCTGTCGGGCGACCCGGAAGACATCTACAAGACCGATGCCAAGGTCAAGGAACTGATCCCGGACGACGCCCACCTGCACCGCTGGCTGGACATGGCCCGTGAGCGCATCAGCTTCCAGGGCCTGCCGGCGCGCATCTGCTGGGTCGGGCTGGGCCTGCGCCACAAACTGGGCCTGGCTTTCAACGAAATGGTCCGCAACGGCGAGCTGAAGGCGCCGGTGGTGATCGGCCGCGACCATCTGGATTCCGGCAGCGTGGCCTCGCCCAACCGCGAGACCGAGTCGATGCAGGACGGGTCGGATGCGGTCTCCGACTGGCCGCTGCTCAACGCCATGCTCAACGTGGCCGGCGGCGCGACCTGGGTCAGCCTGCACCACGGCGGCGGGGTGGGCATGGGCTTCTCCCAGCACTCCGGCGTGGTCATCGTCTGCGATGGCAGCGAGGACGCCGACCCCCGCATCGCCCGGGTGCTCTGGAACGACCCGGCGACCGGGGTGATGCGCCATGCCGATGCCGGATATGACATCGCCCGCGAATGTGCCCGCGAACAGGGGTTAAGATTGCCCATGGCGTGATCCCCCGCACGCTTTCGTGCCGTACCGTGATCGTGGTCACGGGCGGAAGGGTGCTACCTCTCAGGGGATGACGTGGCGATTCGCGGCGCCAACAAGGATCGGGTCCTGACCCTGCAGATCGCCGCGCTGGTCGCGGCCGGGCTGCTGCTGGTCGGGCTGATGCTCGGCGCGCTGATGCTGCAGACCAATGTGCAGGCCTGGCTGCTGGCGAATCACCGCTGGGTGCATGCGCAGACCACCATGATCGACGCGCTGGAGATCTACGCGGTCAACCGTGACCCGCATTTCATGGACCGCGCGCGGGAGTCGATGCAGGTGCCCATGGCCGCGCGCAACGCCCGCATCGCCGCCGAGCGCGACCCGGTGGACATGAAGACGGTACGCGCCGGCCTGCTCGAAATGGGGATGAACGAAGCCGACATCGACGGCATGGCCTGGCTCTACTTCAACATGGGCCGCTGGCCGTATCTGCGCGACTCCATCGCCATCTGGTTGAAGGTGGACCCCGACATCGACCGGCTGGCCGCCATCGGCACCGCGATGGAAGCCGACAACAAGGCCGGCCGGCTCACGCCCGTGCGTGCCGCCGCCTACCGCAAGGAGATCGCGCATATCCGCACGCGCATCGACGGCTATACGTGGGATTTCTCCAACATGCTGGTGAGCGGCCTGCGCACGCTGCGGGTGGTGCTGATCGCCTCCACCGTGCTGCTGCTCGGGGCGCTGACCCTGCTGTTCGGGGTGATCCTGAGCAAGGTGGTCGGGCGCATCCGCAGCAGCGAGGGCTGGCTGCGCGCGTCCTTCGAGCAGGCCAACGTCGGCATGCTCCAGCTCGACGCCAAGGGCGCCATCCAGCACGCCAACTCCGCGGCCAGCCGCCTGCTCGGGCTGGGCGTGGACGAATGCCGGCAGCGGCGCCTGCAGGATTTCATCGTCGATGGCGAGCAGGCGCGTTTCATGGACCAGCTGGAGCGCGGGGTGTCGGTCGGCGGTGGCGTGGAAGGCGACACCTACATGCTGGAATCCGCCAGCGGCCGCCACCAGATCGTGCGGGCGAGCATCAGCGAGGTCGATGCCGATCACGCCTTGGGGCGCCACGGCACCCACTTCGCGATGATCGAGGATGTCACCGAGGCCCATGCCATGCGCGCCGAGCTGTCGCAGCGCGCGCGTTTCGACCACCTGACCGGCCTGCTCAACCGCGGCGAACTCAAGCTGCGCATCGATGCCGCATTGCGCGACCTGCGCGAAGGCCGCATCGCCGACCTGTCGGTCTGCCTGATCGACCTGGACCGCTTCGGCCACATCAACCACAGCGCCGGCCAGCGGGTCGGCGATCGCATCCTGCAGGTCATCGCGCACCGGCTGCACGAAGCGGTGGGCGATGCCGGCGAAGTGGGGCGGCTCGGTGGCGACCAGTTCGTGCTGGTGCTGCCGGGCATGGAGTCCGGGCAGGCGATGGAGTTCGCGGCGCGCATCGCCGAAGCCATTTCGCGCCCCGACAAGGAACTCTCCGACAGCACGATGACGCCGACCGCGTCGATCGGTGTCGTCGCAGTGGACCGCCGCCATGCCAATGCCAGCGAAGTGCTGGCCGCCGCCGACACCGTCTGCGAGCGTGCCAAGCAGGCCGGGCGCAACCGCGTGCGCCTGCTCACCCGCGACGACGTGGCCGAAAGCGGCGGTCGCAGTGCGGCGGAATGCGTGCGCGAGATCCGCGCGGCGATCGCCCACGGCCGGCTGGAGATGCACGCGCAACGCATCGTGCCCTGCCACCCGGGTGGCCGCAGCGAGCAGGCCGAACTGCTGCTGCGCATGCGCGACAGCGAGGGCGTGGAGTTCATGCCGGCGGACTTCATGCCGGTCGCCGAGATGTACGGCCTGAACGTCGACATCGACCGCCAGGTGCTGCTGCTCGCCACCGAGGCCATCCGCGCGCACCGCAAGGCCGGCGGGCCGCCGCTGCTGCTGTTCGTCAACATCTCCGCCAGTTCGGTGGGCGAACCGGAGTTCGGTCTGTTCGTGCGCCACCTGCTGGACGGCGAGCCCGGCCTGGCCCAGATGCTCTGCCTGGAAATCACCGAAACCGGGGTGATGGCCAACCTGGCGCAGGCGACCGCCTTCATGGACATGGTCCGCCAGCGCGGCTGCCGGATGGCGCTGGACGACTTCGGGACCGGGCATTCCTCGCTGGCGCACCTGCGCGTGCTGCCGGTGGACATCGTCAAGCTGGATGGCAGCTTCGTCCGCGACATCGACCGCGACGCCACCAGCGAAGTGCTGATCCGTTCCATCTGCCAGATGAGCCATGTGCTCGGCAAACGCACCGTGCTGGAGTGGGTGGAGCGCCGCGAAGACGCGCCGCGCATGTGCGCGCTCGGTGCCGATTACATGCAGGGGTTCGGGCTGCACCTGCCGGAACCCCTGGCCGACTATCTCGCCAGCGTCCAATCGTCCAAGGGGGCGTCGTTCGCGGGCGCGCGTTAAACTTTCAGGACCTCTTCCCCCGGAGTGTGCATGTCCCCTGACCGCCGCCTTGCCGGCTTGTTGCTCGCGTCCGTGCTGGGCTGTGTTCCCTTTGTCGTACACGCCCAGGCGCCGGCCGCGATGCCTGCCGGGCAAGCCGCCACGCCCGACATCGCCGCCTTCGATGCGCGGGTGGAAGCCGTGCGCAGGCAGTTCGACGTACCGGGCATCGCGGTGGCCATCGTCAAGGACGGGCGCATCGTGCTGGAACGCGGCTACGGGCTGCGCGAGGTCGGCAAGCCGGACAAGGTCGATGCGCACACCATGTTCGCCATCGCCAGCAACACCAAGGCGTTCACCGCCGCGGCGCTGCAGATGCTGGCCGAGGACGGCAAGCTGGACATGAACGATCGCGTCATCGACCACCTGCCGTGGTTCCGCATGTCCGATCCCTACGTCACCCACGACATGCGCATCCGCGACCTGCTGGCGCACCGCAGCGGGCTCTCGCTCGGCGCCGGCGACCTGCTGTACTGGCCCACCACCGACTACAGTACGCGCGAAGTGGCCGAGCGCCTGAAGGACGTGCCGCTGACCGGCCAGTTCCGCGGGCAGTACGCCTACGACAACATCCTGTTCGGCGTGGCCCAGCTGGTGGTCGAAGAGGCGAGCGGCATGCCCTTCAAACAGTTCCTGCAGACGCGGGTGTTCACCCCGCTCGGCATGGACGAAACGCGCTACAACGCCGATGACCTGAAGCCCGGCGACAACGCCGCGACCGGCCATGCCAAGTTCGACTTCAAGGACCTCAAGCCGGTCGGCACGCTTACCTGGCGCAACGTGTCCGGCGCCGGCGGGCTCTACAGCAGCGCGCACGACATGGCGAAGTGGATGAACCTGCAGCTGGCGCACGGCCGCATTCCCGGCAGCGACCGCGTGCTGTTTCCGGAAAAGCGCCAGCGCGAGATGTGGACGGTGCTGACGCCGATGCCGATCGCCGAGCCCTCGGTGCCGGAGCTGGCGCGCGCCACGCCCAATTTCCTCGGCTACGGGCAGGGCTGGATCCTTTCCGACTATCGCGGCCAGCGGCTGGCCTGGCATACCGGCGGCTGGCCGGGCATGGTTTCGCGCCTGACCCTGGTGCCGGACAAGGGCATCGGCGTCGTGGTGTTGACCAACCAGGAAGTCGGCGCCGCCTTCAACGCCGTCACCTGGTCGGCGCTGGACATGATGCTGGGCGAGGCGGACTACGACTGGGTCGACGCCTATGCCAAGTCCGTCGCCAAGGCCGGTGCCAAATCCGACGACAGCTGGAAGCAGCACCTGGCCGCCCGCGATGCGACATCGACCCCTTCGCTGCCGCTGGCCAAATACGCCGGCACCTATCGCGACCCGTGGTACGGCGACGTGCGGGTGACGCAGTCGGGCAAGGGGTTGGCGATGCAGTTTTCGCGCACCCGCGAGCTGGCCGGCCGCATGGAGCACTGGCAGCACGACAGCTTCATCGTGCGCTGGAACGACCGCGCGATGAATGCCGATGCCTTCGTCACCTTCGCGCTCGACGCCGACGGCCAGATCAGCGAAATGCGGATGCAGGCGATCTCGCCGCTCACCGATTTCAGCTTCGATTTCCAGGACCTGCGGCTCAAGCCGGTCAAGCCCGCCGCTAGCGCGCAGGCGGGGCACTGAGGCCGGCATGGAACTGCTCGAACATCCCCTCAACGTCGCCGACCTGCGGATCGGCATGTACGTCTGCCGGCTCGACCGCGACTGGAACGACACGCCGTTCCCGCTGCAGGGCGTGATGGTGCGCTCCGCCGACGACATCGAGGAAATCGCCCGTTACGCGCGCACCGTCTGGGTGGATCTGGAGAAGAGCCACGACGCGTCGATCAAGCAGCTGCGCACGCTGTCGCCGCGCCCGGCTTCCGCCACCACGGCCACGCGCCAGGCCAGCACGCGCATCGATGACGCGCCGAGCAGTTTCGAGGAAGAGGTCGTGCGTGCCGGCGACCTGCTCGACAGCCTGTCGGTGCGCGCCGAAACGCTGCTCAACAAGCTCCGCGACGGCGGTGCGGTCAGCCAGGTCGAGATCGACCAGGTGGTCGAGCCGATCGTGCGCAGCCTGGTGCGCAACCCCGATGCCTATTTCTGGCTGGAGTCCCTGCGCAGCCGCCACCACTACACCTACACCCACGCGGTGAACTGCTGCGCGCTGGCGGCGGCCTTCGGGCGCCATCTCGGCTTGGGCGAGGACGACGTCAAGTCGCTGGCGACCGGCGCCTTGCTGCTGGACATCGGCATGGGCGCGGTGCCGCCGGAAATCATCAACCACCAGGGCCCGCTGGACCGCATGGGCCGCGCCTTCGTGGAGCGCCACGTCACCGAGGGCGTCGAGCGCCTGAAGGAAAGCGGCGTGGACGACCCGCAGGTGCTGGAGATGGTGCTGAACCACCACGAGCACAGCGACGGCAGCGGCTATCCCGAAGGCAAGGCGGGGGATTTCATCCCGCTGATGGGCCGGATCGCCGGGCTCATCGACACCTTCGACGCGATGACCAGCCAGCGCCCGTACCGGCAGGCCTTCAGCCGCGCCGACGCGTTGCAGCAGCTGGTCAAGCAGCGCGATTCCCTGCGTGATGCCGACCTGGTCGAACAGTTCGTCCGCTGCCTGGGCGTGTATCCGGTCGGCACCCTGGTCGAACTCAATACCGGCGAAGTGGGGCTGGTGATGGCGCAGAACCGCGAACAGCGCCTGCGCCCGCGGGTGATGATGCTCACCAATGCCGGCAAGCAGCTGCGCGCGCACTTCATCCCGGTCAATCTGGTGGATGTGGAAGCGCACCCGGCGCTGGCCGAGGTGCACATCGTCCGCAGCCTGCCGCCGGGCAGCTACGGGCTGGACCCGGCCACCCTGCCGATCTGAGTTGGCTCAGGCCAGTTCTTCGGGGATGCCGATGCGCTGGCCGGCACGACGCGGGCGGCGCTCCGCATCCAGCAACGCCTCGATGCGCGAGAACACTTCGGCGCGCGAGAACGGCTTCTTCATGAAATCGTCGGCGCCGATGCGCTGCACGTAGAACTGCTCGGTGGCCTGCGCGTTGCCGCTCATCATGATCACCGGCACGTCGCGGGTGGCGGGCTGGCGGCGCAGGCCGCGCAGCACCTGGAAGCCGTCGCCATCGGGCAGGACGATATCGAGGAAGATCAGCTCCGGTTCGTTTTCCGCGACCCGTGCCAATGCGCTGGCGACATCCACCGCCTCGATCACCTCGTAGCCGTTCTGCCGCAGCATCTTGCGCAGCAGCGCGACGATGGTCGCCGAGTCATCCACCACCAGCACGCGGGTACCGGCACGCGCGTTGACGCGGGCCTTGCCGCGACGTTCGCCGCCGGCCCAGCTGCCATCCACCGACCCGCTTTCGGGCCGGGCCGGAGTGCGCCAACCGCGCAGCTTTTCGAACAACGACATGTGGGATCCCCCCGGAACTTGGTGTCAATGTATCAGCGGATCGGCTCGTCCAACATCAGCTGGCGGACGAAGCGGACCGGCGGCGCGCCGTAGGACAGCACGCGGTCGTGGTAGCGCTTCTGGTCGAAGGCGGCGCCTTCCTTCGCTTCCGCCGCGCGGCGGGTGTCGAAATGCTCCTGCACGCCGACGAAGTAGGTGGGCAGCTGCGCCGAGGTGAGCTGGGCGCGGACCCATTTGCCGGCGGCCTCGCGCTCCTGCTGGAAGGTCTGGCGGGTCATGAAGTCCATCGCCTGCGCGCGGCTCCAGCCATCGACATGCACGCCCTGGTCGAGGATCGCGTTGCCGATGGTGCGCAGGTAGAACTTGAGCTGGACCAGCCGGAACAGCGGGTCGTTGTCGAGGTAGCCGGCGTCGGCCATCATTTTTTCGGTATAGACCGCCCAGCCTTCGGCGAACATGCCGGAGCGCAGCACCGCGCGCAGGGTGGAGGGGAACTGCGCGGAGTGCGCGCCTTCCAGGTAGTGGCCGGGCATCGCCTCGTGGATCGACAGCAGGTGGATCATGCGGTCGTTGTATTCGCGCAGGAACGATTCGGTCTGCTGCGCGGACCAGTCGTCGGGGATCGGCGAGATGGCGTAGTAGGTGTCCAGGCCCTTGTCGAGCGGGCCGGGCGAATCGCAGTAGGCGACCGCGACGCCGCGCTGGAATTCCGGCATCAGGATCACCTTGACCGGATCGGCGGGCACGGTGACGAGGTCGTGCTTGCGGACGAAGTCGGTGGCCATGGCCAGCGTCTGCTTGGCGAAGGGCACCACCTGGTCGCGCGCGGGGCGTTCGGCGTAGGCGAGTTCAAGCGCCGCCTCGATGGCCTTCTGCTGCTGCGCCGGTGTGGGCGAGGCCGGCAGCGCCGGGGCGCCGCGCTTGCCCTTCAATACCTGCCGCGCGATGCCGTACATCTCGCCACGCGCGCGCTTGAGTTCGGCTTCCGCACGCTGCTTGATCTCGCCGCGCGACAGCGCCGAGTTGAGCGAGAACTTCAGCTTCTGGTCGTACAGCGCGGCACCCAGGCGGAAGTCGCCCTTGGCGTTCGGCACCAGCGTCTTGTCCAGCCACTGCTGGTTCTCGGCAACGGCGGCGCGCACGCCGGCGATGGCCGCATCCAGCCGCTGGCGGTCGGCGCCCTTGAGCTGGCCGGCATTGGGCGTGATGAACTGGTCGATCAGCGCCAGCACGCCGCCGTTCTGCTTGGACACGGTTTCGGCGTGGATCCGCGGCACGCGCGCGGGGTCCAGGTTGGCGCGCATCTGTGCGTAGAGCGCGGGCAGCTTCTCCATGCGCAGGGTGGCGGACTTCAGGCGCTCGGGCATCGGCGCGAACTCGCGCGCCATCAGCCCGTAGATCGCGCCACCGGCCACGCCGTTGTAGACCTGCGGATCCCAGGCCCAGCTCTGCAGCGTCTCGGTGTACCAGATGTCGGCCTGCAGCTGGTTGCGCAGGATCAGCGCATCGACCTGGTTTTCGCGGCCGAGCGCGGCGATGTCGATGGCATCGAGCCGCGCCAGCATGTCGCGCGAGAACGCCGCGCCCTTCGCCATGCCGGCCGGCGACAGGTCATCCAGCTCGCCATCGAAACGGTGGTCGCCGATGGAGGTGGCCGAGACCGGCGACAGCGCCAGCATTCCGTCCAGCCACTGCTTGGACAGCGTGGCGAAGGCGGCGTCCGGCGTGGTGGCCGGGGTTTCGGTGCTGCCGGCGGGAACCGGGGCCGGTGCTTCGGCGGGCGCGTGGGCGCAGGCGGTGACCAGCGAGGTGGCGAGGGCGAGGGCGAGCAGGGATGGACGCATGGGAACTCCGGTCAGGCGCGGATCAATAGGATGAGGGAAGCGGCGGCGCGATGTTCGATGCCGGTGCGGCCACGGGTGCGGCCGGTAGTGGCGCGTCGATGGCCGGTGCGGGCGTCGGGGCCGGGCTGATCGCGGCCAGCGCATGCAGGCGGGCGATGCGCGTCCACCACAGCACCACGACCGTCAGCTGGGCCAGCCCCAGGACCAGCCCGGTGGCGATCCGCGGGTTGATGGCCGGCCGCTGCAGCGCCATGGCGACGGCCAACCCGAGCGCCGTGGTCACCAACATGACCAGCAGGACCGCGAGCGGGCGGCGCGCCATCAACTTCAGGCCGCGCAGCCAGGCGTGGAAGGCCGAGCGCAGGGTGGTGTCGGCGGCGAAGGCGGCGCGGGCGGACTCGATGCTGGTCCAGGTCAGGAAGCCGGCCGCCAGCATCAGCCACATCGCGATCTGCTGGCGCTGCTCGCCGACCGATTGCAGGATGCGCGTGTCATCGCCATGGCGTGCCCAGAAGCTGGCGATGGCGGCTACCAGGCCCACGCCGATCCACGGGATCAGCGACACCAGCAGCAGGCGGAACTGGCGGCCGTATTCGCGCCAGCCGCCGGCCCACAGCTCACCGAAACGCAGCACGCGGCCTTCGCGCAGGCTGGCGACCAGCATGCCGGCCAGCCACGGCGCCAGCAGCAGGCTGACGATGACCGCCGAGCTGATGCCTTCGCTGAGCGGCGCCAGCGCGGCGGTCAGGCCGCCGTCCGGCAGGGTCATCAGCGCATCGGCCAAGGGCGCGATGTCGCTGCCGCGCACGATGCCCGATGCATCCGGGTGTTCGCCCAGCGCGCGGTTGAACAGCGCGAAGACCGGCAGCGCGGCCAGCGTCGCCGTCAGCAGCCCGGCCAGCCAGCCGAGCACGATCACGCGCCAGTGGCGGAGGCCGGCGCGGAAGCCACCGGGCAGCGCAGCCAGCAGGCCGGTGCGGGAAGCGGGATTCGTCTTCGTCATGCTCATGCCCCCATCAGCCAGGCCAGCGCGACCTGCATCCACGCCAAGGCGCGGCTGCCGTAGAAATCGCCGGCATCGGTATTCGATTCAAGTGCGCGGACGTTGTCGGTCAGCGAGCGGTCCATCGTGTACTGGCCGGCGGGGTCGAGTTCCACCTTCACCGCCTTCGACGGGCGCACCCAGTCCCAGCGGAACCAGCGCTGCCGGCCGGCGAAGCGCACGGTCTCGCTGCTGCCGTCATCGAAGGTGACCTTCAGCGTCTGCGGCACGTCCGCGCCCTGGCGCTTGACCACCACGCGGGTGCGGAACGGGTAGGGGCCGGTGCCGTTTTTCGCATCGGGATGCGCCTTCTTCCACGCCTCGCGCGCCTGGCTGATCACCTTGCCGCGCGCTTCGGTGCCGACGGGCTTGCCCTGCTCGTCGTTGTAGCCGAGCTTCGGCAGTTCCTCGTCGCTGCTGAAGGCGTCGATGGCGTCATCCACCACCTGCGTGCCGTACACCGCCATCGCGAACTCGCGCTCGATGATGTCGCGGCGGCCGGTGCCTTCGGCCAGCGCCTCGCGGAAATCGGCGATGGAGGGATGGCGGAACTTCCAGCGTTCGTAATAGAGCTTCATCGCCCGCGCCATCGCCTCGCGGCCGACCTGTTTCTCGATGCCGGCCAGCATGGTCGAGGTGCGCGAGTACACCGTGTTGTAGCTGCCGCTGGAGCGGCGGTCCCAGCTGTTGTTGCCGAGCGGGTCGGCGGGATAGTCCAGCCGGGCGGTCAGGCGGTCGGCCATGAGGGCGTCGATGCTGGCCTTCGGTGCCATGCGGGTCATCCGGCCCGGCAGCGGCACGATGCGCTGGCGGCGGTCGACCAGCATCCGGCCGTTCCAGTACTGGTTCACGCCTTCGTCGAGCATCGGTTCCTCGAACTCGTTGCTGGCGAGGATGCCGTAGAAGTAGCCGTGGCCGAACTCGTGGATGGTCACGAAGTCGAGCAGGTACTGCTCGATGCCGCCGGGCTTGAAATCCAGCACGCTGTCGGCGGTGAAGAAGGTCGGGTACTCCATGCCGCCGGCTTCGCCCGCGTTGTACGGCGGGATCACCGCGGTCACCGTGCGGTACGGGTAGCGGCCGAGCGTGTCGGAGAAATAGGTCAGCGAATCCAGCGTCGCCTTCATCACCACCGGCGCGTTGTCGGCGTATTCCGGCGGGAACAGCACGCGCACCTTGACCGGCTCGCCGCCGGGGTGGGTCCAGGTGGTTTCGAGCGGCTTGGCGCTGCGCTTGTCGGCGGTCCAGGCGAAGTCATGCACGTCGCCCTGCAGGTAGCGGTAGGTGGTCTTGCCGTTGCTCTTGACCGGCGTGCCGGTGAGTTCGCCGGTGGCGCCGACCACGTAGTCGGAGGGTACGGTCAGGCTGACGTCGTACTCGCCGAAGTCGGCGTAGAACTCGCTGTGCAGGTGGAATTCGTGCACGTTCCAGCGCGGCGCGGTGGCCCCGCGTTCGCCCGGCAGTTCCAGCACGCCGATCTTGGGGAACCACTGCGCGACCAGATGGAAGCTGCCGAAATAACCGGTGCGTGCGACCACGCGCGGCAGCTGGTTGAAGAAGTCGATGTCGAGCGTGGTGGTGCCACCGGCGGCGACCGGCGTCGGCAGGTCCAGCCGGACCACGGTGCGGTCGGTGGCCGGGCCGCCATCGGGCTGCACGAAGGCCCACTTCACCGCCTGCCCGCCCTGCACCACGCGATTGAGCCGGATGTAGCCCCAGTCGCCATCCTTGGTTTCCACGTCGGAACGGAACTGGAAGCCGCGCGTGCGCTGCTCCGACATGAAGGTGCTGCCGCTGGACTCGAAGCCGTTGAGATAGAGATGCAGATAGACCGCGCAGACCGGCTGGCCGCTGCGGTTTTTCCACGTCAGCTGCTGGCGGCCGCCGATGGTGTGTTTGTCCGGGTCCAGCGTGGCCTGGATGCGGTAGCTGGCGATGCGCTCGGACAGCGTGGGCTCGTGGCCGGTGCGCGGCCCGCCCCAGGCATTCGCCGCGCTGGGCACGCTGACTGCGGCGGCATCGGCCGCGGCGAAGGGGATGGGGGCGCAGCGGCTGTCAGCGACGGGGGGCGCGACGGGGGCGGTGGGCTTCGCGGCGGGCGGGGCCGGCGGTTTCGCCGACATCGCCAGGGGAATCAGGCAGGCCGCGAGCAGGAGACCGGAAAGGAAGCGGGGCGACATCGGCGCGAATCCATGCGGAAACGGCCAGCCTGAGGCATCTCCGCCGCCCGGACAACATGACCGACGGCACGGGCGGGCGGCCCGTGCGGGTTACGTCAGGCGGGCTACGTCAGGCGGGCTGGGCGATGCGCCCGGCGGCGGCGCGGATGCCCTCCGGCAGCGGTACCGGCTTGCCGCTGCGGCGGTCCACCCAGACCACGACCACCTGGCCGTCGCTGTGCAGGGTGCCGTTGCCGGCATCCACGATGCGATGGCCGATGGTCAGGCTGCTGCTGCCGATGCGGGTGGCGAACAGTTCCACATCCACCTGCGACGGGTATTCGATCGGCATCCGGTAGTTGACCGTGGCCGAGGCCAGCACCGGCGCGTGGTCGTCGTCGAACCACGGCGTGTCCAGCGCGGTCAGCCACTGGATGCGCGACTCTTCCAGATAACGCAGGTAGGTGGCGTTGTTGACGTGGTTCATCGCGTCCAGATCGCCCCAGCGCGGGGCGATGCGGAAACGGAAGGCTTCGGCGGCGGTGTCGGTCATGACTTCTTCTTCTTTTTGGCGCGGCTGGCCTGGTCGTCGAGCAATTTGGCGAGGAAGCGGCCGGTGTGCGACTGCGGCATCCCCGCGACATCCTCCGGCGTGCCCTGCGCGATGATCTGGCCGCCGCGATGGCCGCCTTCCGGGCCCAGGTCCACCACCCAGTCGGCGGTCTTGATGACGTCCAGGTTGTGTTCGATGACGACCACGGTATTGCCGTCGTCGCGCAGGCGGTGCAGCACCGAGAGCAGGTGCTCGATGTCGGCGAAGTGCAGGCCGGTGGTCGGCTCGTCGAGGATGTAGAGCGTGCGTCCGGTGTCGCGGCGCGAGAGCTCCTTCGACAGCTTGACGCGCTGCGCCTCGCCGCCCGAGAGCGTCGTCGCCGACTGGCCCAGCTTGATGTACGACAGGCCGACATCGATCAACGTATCCAGCTTGCGGCTGATCGCGGGCACGTTCTCGAACAGCTTGGCCGCGTCCTCGACCGTCATCTCCAGCACATCGTGGATGCTGTGACCCTTGTAGAGGATTTCCAGCGTCTCGCGGTTGTAGCGCTTGCCGGCGCAGACGTCGCAGGGCACGTAGACGTCGGGCAGGAAGTGCATCTCCACCTTGATCAGGCCGTCGCCCTGGCAGGCCTCGCAGCGGCCGCCGCGCACGTTGAAACTGAAACGTCCCGGCGCGTAGCCGCGTGCGCGCGATTCCGGCACCTGCGCGTACAGCTCGCGCAAGGGCGTGAACAGGCCGGTGTAGGTCGCCGGGTTGGAACGCGGCGTGCGCCCGATCGGCGACTGGTCGATGTCCACCACCTTGTCGAACAGGTCGAGCCCGGTGATGTCCCGATGGGCCGCCGGCGTATGCGAGGCGCCGTTGATCTCGTTGGCGGCCAGCGCGTACAGCGTGTCGTTGATCAGCGTGGACTTGCCGGAACCCGACACGCCGGTGATCGCCGTCATCAGCCCGGCGGGAATCTCCAGATCCACGTTCTGCAGGTTGTTGCCGCGCGCGCCCTTGAGCTTGAGCATGAACTTTTTGTTCGGCGCGTGACGCTTCTTCGGCAGCTCGATTTCCCTGCGGCCCGACAGGTAATCGCCGGTCAGCGAACGCGGCGCCTTCATCACATCGTCCACGCTGCCCTGGGCGATGACTTCGCCACCATGCACGCCGGCACCGGGGCCGATGTCCACCACGTGGTCGGCCAAGCGGATCGCGTCCTCGTCATGCTCGACCACGATCACCGTGTTGCCGAGGTCGCGCAGGCGCGTCAGTGTCCCGAGCAGGCGCTCGTTGTCGCGCTGGTGCAGGCCGATGGACGGCTCGTCCAGCACGTACATCACGCCCACCAGGCCGGCGCCGATCTGCGAAGCCAGCCGGATGCGCTGCGCTTCGCCACCGGAAAGCGTGTCGGCCTTGCGCTCCAGCGTCAGGTAGTCGAGGCCGACATCCACCAGGAAGCCCAGCCGCTCGGCGATCTCCTTGACGATCTTGGCCGCGATCTCGCCGCGCCAGCCCGGCAGGTCCATGCCGGCGAAGAACGCCAGCGCCTGGTCGATGGGTTGCTGGCTGATCTGGTAGATCGGCCGGTCGGCCACGAAGACGTTGCGGGCGGCGCGGTTCAGGCGCGCACCGCCGCAGTCGGGGCAGGGGCGCTCGCTGATGTACTTCGACAGCTCCTCGCGCACCGCCGAGGATTCGGTGTCGCGGTAGCGGCGTTCCAGGTTGGGGATGATGCCTTCGAAGGGATGCCTGCGCGTCGAGCGGCTGCCCGCATCGTTGACGTAGGTGAAGGCGATGCTTTCGCGCCCGCTGCCCTGCAGCACCGCTTCCTGCACATCGTCCGGCAGCGCGTGCCAGGCGGTATCCACCTTGAAGCCATAGTGCTTGGCCAGCGACTGCAGCATCTGGAAGTAGTAGGTGTTGCGGCGGTCCCAGCCGCGCACCGCGCCGGATGCCAGCGACAACTCCGGATGCACGACCACGCGCGCGGGGTCGAAGAACTGCGCCACGCCCAGGCCGTCGCAGGTCTCGCAGGCACCGACCGGTGAGTTGAACGAGAACAGGCGCGGCTCCAGCTCCGGCAGCGCGTAATCGCAGACCGGGCAGGAGTATTTGGATGAGAACAGCAGCGGCGCGGCTTCGGCGTCGTCGATGGACTGCACGATCGCCATGCCTTCGCCCAGCTTCAGCGCGGTCTCGAAGGATTCGGCGAGGCGCTGCTTGATGTCATCGCGTACCTTGAAGCGGTCGATCACGGCTTCGATGGTGTGCTTCTGGCGCAGACCCAGCGGCGGCACCGCGTCGATCTCGTGCAGCACGCCATCCACCCGCACGCGCACATAACCCTGCGCACGCAGCTGTTCGAACACCTGCGCATGCTCGCCCTTGCGCTCGCGGATCACCGGCGCCAGCAGCATCCAGCGCTGCTCGGCGGTTTTCGCGTCGTTGCCGAGCGCCAGCACCTGGTCGACCATCTGGCTGACCGTCTGCGCTTCCAGCGGGAAGTGGTGGTCCGGGCAGCGCGGAATGCCCACGCGCGCGTACAGCAGGCGCAGGTAGTCGTAGACCTCGGTGATCGTGCCCACGGTCGAACGCGGGTTGTGCGATGTCGATTTCTGTTCGATGGAAATCGCCGGCGACAGGCCTTCGATGTGGTCGACATCGGGCTTTTCCATCACCGACAGGAACTGCCGCGCGTAGGCCGAGAGCGACTCCACGTAGCGGCGCTGGCCTTCGGCATAGATCGTGTCGAAGGCGAGCGAGGACTTGCCGGAACCCGACAGCCCGGTGATCACGATCAGCTTGTCGCGCGGCAGGTCGAGATCGAAATTCTTGAGGTTGTGCGTCCGTGCGCCACGGATGCGGATGGTGTCGAGCGCCATGCGGGGGCGGGATCCTTGGGCCAGTCGTCCAGTGTAGGGGGAAGTGGGGGCGCGGCGGCCCCATCGCAACCGTGCGCCGCAAAGGAAACGGGGCGCCGAAGCGCCCCGTCCGTCGGGTCGCGATGCAGATTTACTTGCTGATCGCGTAGTCGATGCGGCGGTTCAGCGCCTTGCCGTCCTCGGTGGCGTTGTCGCCGACCGGCTTGGTTTCGCCATAGCCCTTGGCGGTCAGGATGCCGGCCGGCACGCCCAGTTCCTGCAGCTTGGCCACCACGGCGTCGGCGCGCTGCTGCGAAAGGGTCATGTTGGCGGCATCGTCGCCATCGCTGTCGGTGTGGCCGGAAACTTCGATCTTGGTGCCGGCCGGGACCTGCTTGATGTACTCGGCGGCCTTGGTCAGCGTTTCCAGGCTGTCGCGGGTGATGGTGGCCTTGGCGGTATCGAAATACACGTTCGACAGATCGAGCGCCTTGACCAGGTCATCGCCGCTGAAACCCGCCTTCAGGCCGGCGAAAGCGGCCATCGCCTTGTCCCACAGACCGGAGATCTCGTAGCCCGCGAACGCGCGGCGCAGCTTGTCGGAGAGGGCGAAACGCTCCTCGTCGCTCATGCCCGAGGTGTCGATGTTGAGCCTGTCGCCGTCCAGGCCGAACTTCAGGCCCTTCGCCTTCAGGTCGGGCAGCAGGCCCACCAGCTTGTCCAGCCAGCCGGCCGGGGCCGCGCTCGCGTTGACGGTGATGTCGCCGTTGACGTTGCCGTCGCCGAAGGTCGCCTTCAACGCATCCCACAGGCGGGTCTTCTCGGCGTCGCTCGGCACGCTGCCGCTGACGTTCACCTTGGTGCCGTCCACGTTCTCGAAGTTGAAGGTGGAATTGGCGCTGGTGGCGGCCGGGGTGGTCGCGGCGGGTTCGGTCACCGGGGCCGGTACCGGAGCGGCTTCGTGCTTGCTGCAGCCCTTGAACCAGAACAGCGCGGCGACCAGCAGGCCTGCCAGCAGCAGCCACGGCAGCCATTTGCCGATGCCGCCGCCGGCGTCGCGGGCCACGTCACCGACGCGGTCGGCCGCGCGGTCCACGGTGCGGGCCGCGGCACGCCCGGCATCGCCGATGGCATCCACGGTGTTGTCTGCGGCATGGCCGATGGCATCGCCGGCGCGATCGGCGGCATGCGCCACCCCGCCGACCGCTGCCGCGCCCAGACCCAGCGCGCCGACGCCCAGGTTGCGGAAGAAGTCGCCCAAGTCGTCCATGAAGCCGCGGATGCGGTCCGGGATGCCGACCGGGATGCGGCCGTCTTCGGTCAGGGAATTGAAGGCGTCCGGAAGCATCGCCGCCAGTGCCGAGGCCGCCACGCCACGCTCCACGCCGGTCTGGCGGGCGAGGGTGTCGAGTTCGCTGGCGCCGAGCGCATGTTCAAGCTGGGCCGCGTCGATCGGCTGGTTGGGACCGCCACCGATCCACGAATCCACCAGCCCGCCCAGGCCGCGGCTCCGGAACATGTCCACGAAACCCGCGACGCCGCCACGTTTTTCGTTGAAAATCAATGCGATGAGCAGGCCGAGCAGCTGCTTGGCCTTCTCGGCCGGAATGCCCAACCGGGCGGCCGTATTGCTGAGTAGGGTGTCGAACATGGGAATCCCCGCGCTTGGTGGATGGACAACTGCCCCCATGCGCGAACGCATGGCGACAGTCCGGCCCATCGTCCATGGCCGGCGTGAGGAATTGGTTATGGGAAGCCGGGCCGGCCACCACTGCACATCAGCCCGGAAATCGCTATAATCGCGGGTTCAGTCCGGCCAAAGAGCCGGCTGGATGCAGCCACAATAACGACAAAGGAAGATGGCAATGTACGCAGTACTGGTAACCGGCGGTAAGCAATACCGCGTCATGCAGGGCGAAACCCTGCGTGTGGAGAAGCTCGAGGTCGAAGCCGGCAGCGAGATCAAGTTCGACGACGTCCTGATGCTGGGCGGCAGCGATGGCGTGAAGATCGGCGATGCGCTCAAGGGCGCCACCGTCTCCGCCAAGGTGATCGGCCACGGCCGCGCCGACAAGGTGCGGATCGTCAAGTTCCGTCGCCGCAAGCACCACCGCAAGCAGATGGGTCACCGTCAGCACTACACCGAAATCGAGATCACCGGCATCGCCGGTGGCAGCAAGTAAGGAGAAGCAGTCATGGCACATAAAAAGGGCGTAGGTTCCTCGCGCAACGGCCGCGACTCCAACCCGAAGTACCTGGGCGTCAAGATCTACGGTGGCCAGGCCATCGACGCTGGCAACATCATCGTTCGCCAGCGCGGCACCCAGTTCCATCCGGGTCCGGGCGTCGGCCTCGGCCGTGACCACACCCTGTACGCGCTGCTGGACGGCACCGTGCAGTTCTCGGTCAAGGGTCCGGCCAAGCGCCGCACCGTGAGCGTGGTGGCCGCCGAGTAATCGGCCCGCCGCGTCACCGCGGAAAGCCCCGCTCCGGCGGGGTTTTTCGTTTCAGGGGCCGGCCATCTGCCGCCTCGTTACACTTCCATCAACACAACGGGATCCGCCGCCATGAAACTGGTCGATGAAGCCGAAATCACCGTGTTCGCCGGCAAGGGCGGCAATGGCTGCGTGGGCTTCCGTCGCGAGAAGTTCATCCCGCTCGGGGGGCCGGACGGCGGCGATGGTGGCGATGGCGGCAGCGTCTGGCTGGTCGCCGACGGCAACCTCAACACGCTGGTGGATTTCCGCCACGAGAAGATCTTCCGCGCCCAGCGCGGCGAGAACGGCATGGGCCGCCAGATGTATGGCAAGGCCGGCGAGAACCTCATCATCACCGTGCCGGTCGGTACCGTCATCACCAATATCGCCACCGATGAAGTCATTGGCGACCTGACCCGCAGCGGCGATCGCCTGCTGGTCGCGCAGGGCGGCAAGGGCGGCCTCGGCAACATGCACTTCAAAAGCTCGGTGAACCGTTCGCCGCGCCAGTCCACGCCGGGTACGGCGGGCGAGGAGCGCGAGCTGCGTCTGGAGCTGAAACTGCTGGCGGATGTGGGCCTGCTCGGCTTCCCCAATGCCGGCAAGTCGACCCTGATCCGCGCGGTGTCCGCGGCGACGCCGAAGGTGGCCGACTACCCGTTCACCACGCTCTACCCGAACCTGGGCGTGGTCAGCGTGGAGCCGCACCGCAGCTTCGTGATCGCCGACATCCCGGGCCTGATCGAAGGCGCGGCGGATGGCGCCGGTCTCGGTGCGCTGTTCCTCCGCCACATCCAGCGCACGCGCCTGCTGCTGCACCTGGTGGAGATCGAGCCGCTCGACGGCAGCGATGCCGCCAGCCAGGTCCGCGCCATCGAGCACGAGCTGGCCAAGTTCGATGCCGGCCTCATGGACAAGCCGCGCTGGTTGCTGTTTAACAAGGCCGACCTGCTGACGCCGGAGGACGCCCGCGTGCAGGCCGAGATGACCATCGCCGAACTGGGATGGCAGGGCCCGTGGTTCATCGTGTCCGGCCTGGCGCGCGAGAACACCCGTGAGGTGATGCTGAAAGTGCAGGCTTTCCTGGACGAGCAGCGCCTGCTGGAAGACGAGGCCGAAGAGGCTGCCCGGCACTCGCTGGACTGACGATCCAGCCGGTTTCCGACCGGCCACGAAAAAGCCTCGCGGGTGATCGCGAGGCTTTTTTATCGGCTTGAGTTGCAGGCCCGCGCGCGAGGCGGGGGCCTACGAAGCTCAGGCAGCCTTGAGCGCCTTGATGCGGGCGTTCAAGCGGCTCTTGTGGCGGGCAGCCTTGTTCTTGTGGATCAGGCCGCGCGACGCGAAACGGTCGAGCAGCGGCTGGGCCACGGCCATGGCGGCGACAGCGCCGTCGGCATCATTGGAATGCAGGGCCTTGAGCACCTTCTTCACGGACGTGCGCAGCATGGAACGCTGGCTGTTGTTGCGCGCATTGCGCACAATGGTCTGCTTGGCGCGCTTCTTGGCGGACTTGATATTGGCCACGATGGAACCTTCGAGGAATCTGGAGAGAATGAGGTCGCGGGACGCGAGACAGAAAAGTATGGGCCATTCAACGGCTTGCGTCAACCGGGCGGATCCGCGTTGAGCGGCGGGCAGGTGCCGGCCCCGCGTGGCCGCAGCATGACCCGCGGCATACTCTCGTTCGGGGGGATGACGATGCTCAGTCGCGTCTTCGGGCTGCTGCGCGACCGGCTGATCGGCCACTATTTCGGCGCCAACGCGATGACCGACGCGTTCTGGGTCGCCTTCCGCATCCCCAATTTCATGCGCCGGCTGTTCGCCGAAGGCTCGTTCTCGACCGCCTTCGTGCCGGTCTTCACCGAGATCAAGGAAAAGCGCAGCCACGAGGAGCTGAAGGTGCTGATGGCGCGCACCGCAGGCACCCTCGGCGGCGTGCTGCTGGTGGTGACCGCGTTGGGCATGCTGGCCGCGCCGTGGCTGGCGGACGCCTTCACCAACAACGCGCAGCCGATCCCCGGCCAGCACGCGCTCATCGTCAAGCTGCTGCTGCTGACCTTCCCGTTCCTGCTGTTCGTGTCGCTGACGGCGCTGGCAGCCGGCGCGCTCAACAGCTACCAGCGCTTCGGGTTGCCGGCCTTCACCCCGATCATCCTCAACCTGTGCCTGATCGCGGGCGCGGTCTGGGGCTCGAAACTGGCCGAGCCGCCGATCATGGCGCTGGGCTGGGCGGTGCTGGCGGGCGGCCTGCTGCAGCTGCTGTTCCAGTTTCCGCAGCTGGCCAGGATCGACCTGCTGGTGCTGCCCAGCTGGGGCTGGCACCACCCGGACGTGCGCCGGGTGATGAAGCTGATGGTGCCGACGCTGCTCGGTTCGTCGGTGGCGCAGATCAATTTGTTGTTCGACACCTTCATCGCCTCGCAGCTGGCGCCCGGCTCGCAGAGCTGGCTGACCACGGCCGACCGTTTCCTAGAACTGCCGATGGGCGTCTTCGCCATCGCGCTGGGCACGGTGGTGCTGCCGACGCTGTCCCGTCACCACGTCAACACCGACCGCGTCGGCTTCTCAAAATCGCTGGACTGGGGACTGCGCGCGACCTTCCTGCTGATCGTGCCGGCGATGGTGGGCCTGATGCTGCTGGCCACGCCGCTGGTCTCGACGATGTTCCAGACCGGCCAATTCGACGAAACCGCCACCCGGATGACCGCGTTGTCGGTGTTCGGCCTGAGCTTCGGGCTGCCGGCGGTGGCGCTGGTGAAGACGGTGCTGCCGGCTTTCTATGCGCGCCAAGACACCATGACCCCGATGCGTGCCGGCGTGGCCGCGCTGGTCGCCAACATGGTGTTCAACGTGGCGCTGATCGCGCTGCTCTACGTGCTGTGGGTGCCGGATGCGGCCAAGACGCAGGGCGTGATGCACGCGCTGGCCAGCACGCCGGGCATCCACTTCGCGCTCGGCATCGCCAGCGCGCTGTCGGGCTACCTCAACCTGGGGCTGCTCTATTACTGGCTGCGCAAGGCCGATGTGTACGACGCGCAACCGGGCTGGCGCATGTTCCTGCTGCGGGTCGGCATCGCCAACCTGCTGATGGGCGTGGCGCTGTGGGTCGCGCTGCGCTACATCCCCGATTTCACTTCGATGGGCGAATGGACGCGCGTCGGTTGGCTGGCGGTGCTGGTCGGCGGCGGCGCGGCGGTCTATGGCGTGGCGATGCTGGCGTTCGGCTTCCGCCCGCGCGATCTCCGCGAGCATTGAGGGGCGGCCGTTATACTTGCCGCCTCCATGGAATTCCTGTTTCGCGACGCTGAAGGCGGGCCCCTGTGCCCCGAAGGAAGCGTGGTCTGCATCGGTGCGTTCGACGGCCTGCATCGGGGTCATCAGTCGCTGCTGCGCCACGCCGCCACGCGTGCGCATCTGCTCGGCGTGCCGGCAGTCGCGGTCGCCTTCGAACCGCTGCCGCGCGAGTTCTTCGCTGCCGGTGATCCGCCGCCGCGTCTGATGCTGCCGCGCGACAAGGTGCGGGGGATGCGTGAAGCCGGCATCCACGGCATCGGCCTGCTGCGCTTCAATGCGCGGATGGCGGCGATGCCGGCCAACGACTTCATCGAAAAAGTGCTGGTCCAGCGCCTTGCCGCGAGCGAGGTCTGGGTGGGCCCGGACTTCCGCTTCGGCCACAAGCGCCTGGGCGATGTGGCGATGCTGCAGGCCGAAGGCCAACACCGCGGCTTCAGTGCGCATGCCATCGAACCCTTCCTGCTGGACGGCGAACGGGTGTCGAGTTCGGCGATCCGCGCCGCGCTGTCGGCGGGTGACTTCGCCACGGCCGAACGCCTGCTCGGTCGCCCTTATGTGATCGGCGGGCGGGTGGTGCGTGGCCGGCAACTCGGGCGCACGCTGGGCTTTCCCACCGCCAACCTGCGCTTCCCGAAAAAGCCTGCATTGCAGGGCATCTACGCAACCTGGGTGCATGGCATTGGTGATGCGCCGATGCCGTCGGTGTCGAGCTTCGGCACCCGGCCCACGGTCGATGGCGTCGAGCCATTGCTGGAAGCGCACCTGTTCGATTTCGACGGCGATCTGTACGGTCGCCACATCCGGGTGGAGTTTGTCGCCAAGCTGCGTGACGAGGAGAAGTTCGATTCCCTCGACGCGCTCACCGCGCAGATGCGGCAGGATGCCGACAACGCCCGTACCCTTCTTGAATCCCCGCGCCCGGCTGCCGCCTGCGCCTGACATGACACGACGATGAGCGACGCCGAAAGCCAGCGCTACAAATCCACCATCCTGCTGCCCGCGACGGATTTCCCGATGCGCGGCGACCTGCCCAAGCGCGAGCCCGACACGCTGGCGCGCTGGGAAGCCGAAGACCTGTACGCGCGCATCCGCGATGCGGCGGCCGGCCGCCCGCGTTTCATGCTGCACGACGGCCCGCCGTACGCGAACGGCCAGATCCACCTGGGCCACGCGGTCAACAAGGTGCTGAAGGACATCATCGTCAAGTCGAAGACGCTGTCCGGTTTCGATGCGCCCTACATCCCGGGCTGGGATTGCCACGGGCTGCCGATCGAAATCGCCATCGAGAAGAAATTCGGCAAGGTCGGCGACAAGCTCGACGCCGCCGCGTTCCGGCAGAAATGCCGCGAATACGCCAACAGCCAGATCGACCTGCAGCGCGCGGATTTCAAGCGCCTCGGCGTGCTTGGCGAGTGGGGCGACCCGTACAAGACGCTCGATTTCAGGTACGAGGCGAACGAACTGCGCGCACTCGCGACCATCATCGGCAACGGTCATCTGGCGCGTGGCGTGAAGCCTGTGCACTGGTGCTTCGACTGCGGTTCGGCGCTGGCGGAAGCCGAGATCGAATACGCCGACAAGACTTCGCCGGCGGTGGATGTGGCCTATGCCGCGCGCGACGCCGCCGACATCGCCCGTCGCTTCGGCGTGGCCTTGCCCGAAGGCGTTGAAGTCGCCGTGCCGATCTGGACGACGACGCCGTGGACGCTGCCGGCATCGCTGGCCGTGTCGCTGGGCCCGGACATCGAATACGCGCTGGTCGAAGGCCCGGCGCATGGCGGCCGTCGCCGCTGGCTGATGCTGGCGTCGGCGCTGGCCGATGCGGCGCTCAAGCGCTATGGCGTGGAGGAAGTGGTGGCCCACGGCCATGCCAAGGGCGAGGCGCTCGCCGGCGCGGTGTTCGCGCATCCGTTCTACGCCGAGCGCGACATCCCGGTGCTGCTGGGTGCGCATGTCAGCGACGAGGACGGCACCGGCGCCGTCCATACCGCGCCCGGCCACGGCCAGGAAGACTTCGCGGTGGCGCAGGGCACCGGCCTGCTCGATGCGTATTCGCTCGGCCAGCTCAACCCGGTCGACGGGCGCGGCGTGTATCTCGCATCGACGCCACCCATCGGCGACGTCGCGCTGGCCGGCGTGCACATCTGGAAGGCGAACGGGTTGATCGTCGACGCGCTGCGCGAGAGCGGCGCGCTGCTCGCCCATCGCGACATCCGCCACAGCTATCCGCATTGCTGGCGCCACAAGACGCCGATCGCGTTCCGTGCCACGCCGCAGTGGTTCATTTCGATGGAGCAGGCGAACCTGCGTCGCGATGCGCTCGCCACGATCCCGGGCGTGAAGTGGTACCCGGGTTGGGGCGAAGCCCGCATCGCCGGCATGATCGAAGGTCGCCCGGACTGGACCATCTCGCGCCAGCGCACCTGGGGCGTGCCGATCGCATTGTTCGTCCACAAGGAAACCGGCGAGCCGCATCCGCGCACGGTTGAGCTGCTGGAGCAGGTCGCGTTGAAGGTGGAGCAGGGCGGCATCGACGCCTGGTACGCGCTCGACGCCGCCGAACTGCTGGGCGACGAAGCCGCGCAGTACGACAAGGTGCAGGACATCCTGGATGTCTGGTTCGATTCCGGTGTGACCCACCAGTGCGTGCTGAAAGCGCGTGGCTACGAGCTGCCGGCCGACCTGTATCTGGAAGGCTCCGACCAGCATCGCGGCTGGTTCCAGTCATCGCTGCTGACGGCTGTGGCGATCGACAAGGCCGCGCCGTACCGCGAGTGCCTGACCCACGGTTTCGTGGTCGATGCCGAAGGCCGCAAGTTCTCCAAGTCGCTGGGCAACGGCATCGAGCCGCAGGAAATCATCAAGCAGTACGGCGCCGACATCCTGCGCCTGTGGGTGGCGTCAGCCGATTACTCGCAGGAAATGTCGCTGTCGCAGGAGATCCTCAAGCGCAACGCCGACGCCTACCGCCGCATCCGCAACACCGCGCGCTTCCTGCTCGGCAACCTGCACGGTTTCGACCCCGCGCGTGACCTGCGCCCCCTCGGCGACATGGTAGCGCTGGACCGCTGGATCGTGCACCGCGCCGCCTTGCTGCAGCAGGAAATCACCGAGGCGTATGCGCGCTACGACTTCGCCGCGGTGGTGCAGGCGCTGATGAATTTCTGCAGCGTCGATCTGGGTTCGCTGTATCTCGATGTCACCAAGGATCGCCTCTACACGATGCGCGAAGACTCGCGTGGCCGTCGCAGCGCGCAGTCCGCGATGTATCGCATCGCCGAAGCATTCACGCGCTGGATCGCGCCGATCCTGTCGTTCACTGCCGACGAGCTGTGGCGCCACCTGCCGGGCGAGCATGCCGGCAACGTGATGCTGGTGACCTGGTACGACGGACTGGCCGAAATCGAAGCCGACGCGCCGCTGTTCGCGGCCCGCTTCGATGAACTGCTCGACCTGCGCGAACAGGTGGCGAAGACGCTGGAGCCGATGCGTGCCGCCGGCGAGATCGGCGCGGCGCTGGAAGCCGAGATCATCCTCTCCGCCGATGACGAAAAACGCGCGTGGCTGGAGCCGCTCGCCGACGAACTGCGCTTCTTCTTCATCAGCGGCGACGTGAGCGTGCAGGCTGCCGGCATCGCGCCGCCCATCCTCGCCACGCCGACCACCAAGGCCAAGTGCGTGCGTTGCTGGCATCACCGCGCCGACGTCGGCACGCATGCGGAACACCCGGAACTCTGCGGCCGCTGCATCGACAACATCGAAGGACAGGGCGAAGACCGGAGGTGGTTCTGATGCGTGCACCCAAACCGAATGCGCTGCCGTGGCTGGCGCTGTCCGCGCTGGTCATCGTGCTGGACCAGTGGAGCAAGGCCTGGGTGCTGCGCGCCCTGCCCGAATACACCGACATCGTGGTGATTCCCGGTTTCTGGAACTGGTTCCGTACCTACAACACCGGCGCGGCCTTCAGCTTCCTGGCCAACAGCGGCGGCTGGCAGATCTGGTTCTTCAGCATCCTCGCCTTCGGCATCAGCGGCCTGCTGGGGTGGTGGCTGTACAGGACGCGGCGCGGCGACTGGAATACGGCGCTGCCGTATGCGCTGATCATCGGCGGCGCGCTGGGCAACGTGATCGACCGCTTGATCCACGGCCACGTCATCGACTTCATCAAGTGGTACGTCGGCGACCATGTCTGGCCGGCCTTCAATCTGGCCGATGCGGCGATCGTCGGCGGCGCGGTCGGGCTGGTGCTGTTCAACCTGGTCGGCGGCAAGAAAGATTCAGTGGAAGGGAAGTAGGCTGCACGCATGGAAATCCTGCTCGCCAACCCGCGTGGTTTCTGCGCCGGCGTCGACCGCGCCATCGAGATCGTCAAGCGCGCCATCGAGACCCTCGGCGTGCCGATCTACGTGCGCCACGAAGTGGTCCACAACAAATTCGTGGTCGATGACCTGAAGCAGCGCGGCGCGGTGTTCGTGGAGGAGCTCGACGAAGTCCCCGATGGCGCGACGGTGATCTTCTCCGCGCACGGTGTCTCGCAGGCGGTCAGGAACGAAGCCGACCGCCGCGGATTGAAGGTCTTCGACGCGACCTGCCCGTTGGTGACCAAGGTGCATCTGGAAGTCGCGCGCCATTGCCGCAACGGGCGCGACATGATCCTGATCGGCCACGCCGGCCACCCCGAGGTCGAAGGCACGATGGGGCAGTGGAAGCGCGAAGGCGCGACCGGGCGGATGTACCTGGTCGAGAACCTGGAGGATGCCCGCACGCTGGAGATCGGGCAGCCGGACGACCTCGCCTACACGACGCAGACGACCCTCTCGGTCGATGACACCCGCGAGATCATCGCTACCCTGCGCGAGCGCTTTCCGAAGATGCAGGGGCCGCGCAACGACGACATCTGCTACGCCACCCAGAACCGGCAGGATGCAGTGCGTGAACTCGCCGCCGAATGCGACCTGATCCTGGTGGTCGGCTCACCCAACAGCTCCAACTCCAACCGCCTGCGCGAGCTGGCCGAGCGCGAAGGCGTTGAGGCCTATCTCATCGATGGCGCCCACGAGATCGACCCGGCCTGGGTGGCCGGCAAGCGCCAGGTGGGCGTCACCGCCGGTGCCTCGGCGCCAGATGTGCTGGTGCAGGGCGTGCTGGCGCGATTGGCCGAACTGGGTGCCGGCAACCGCTTCCGCGAACTGCACGGCGAACCCGAGGACATGGTGTTCGCGCTGCCCAAGGAACTGCGCCTGCGGCTGGTTGATTGATGCTGCCGGCGTCCGGGGCCTATAATCGCCCCCCTTGGCCGGACGGCACCCAGCCCAACCCGCCAGATCCAATTCGCCGAAGTAGCTCAGTCGGTAGAGCAACTGATTCGTAATCAGTAGGTCGGAGGTTCGATTCCTCTCTTCGGCACCAGATGCAAAAAGCCCGCGCAAGCGGGCTTTTGCGTGTCCGGCGCCGATGAGCCGGATGATCTCGCGTGCCGAGACGCGCGGCGGCTAAGCTTCGCGCATCCTCATGGAGTTCCGAATGGCCAAGCCCGCCGCCAAAGCCCGCACCGCGTACGTCTGCAGCGAATGCGGCGCCGACTATCCGAAATGGCAGGGGCAATGCTCGGCCTGCGGGGCGTGGGACACGCTGGCGGAAATCGTGCTGGAAAGCGCGGCGGCGGCGAAATCCCCGGCCGGGCGTCGCAGTGGCTGGGCCGGCAAGCTGGATGCGCCGAAGATCACCGCGCTCAAGGATGTGCAGCACGGCGAGTCAGCGCGCGTGTCCACCGGCATCGGCGAGTTCGACCGCGTGCTGGGCGGCGGGTTGGTGGAAGGCGCAGTGGTACTGATCGGTGGTGACCCCGGCATCGGCAAATCCACGTTGCTGACGCAGGCGTTGGCGTCGATGGCCGGCAGCCTGCACGGGCTCTACGTCACCGGCGAGGAATCGCTGGGGCAGGTGGCCGGGCGAGCGTCGCGGCTCGGGCTGCCGCTGGAGGGCATGCACGCGCTGGCCGAGACCTGCGTGGAGCGCATCCTGGAGCAGGCTATCGTCGCCAAGCCGCGCTTCATCATCGCCGACTCGATCCAGACCCTCTGGACCGAGACCCTGACCGCCGCGCCCGGTTCGGTCAGCCAGGTCCGTGAGGCCGCCGCGCGGCTGGTGCGCTACGCCAAGGAAACCGGCACCGCGGTGTTCCTGGTCGGCCACGTGACCAAGGAAGGCGGCATCGCCGGCCCGCGCGTGCTCGAGCACATGGTGGATGCGGTGCTGTATTTCGAAGGCGATTCCGGCAGCCGTTTCCGCGTGCTGCGCGCCTTCAAGAACCGCTTCGGTGCGGTCAACGAGCTGGGCGTGTTCGCGATGGGCGACCGTGGCCTGCGCGAAGTGCCGAATCCGTCGGCGATCTTCCTGTCCGGTGGCAGCACGCACCAACCCGGTAGTTGTGTGATGGTGACGCGCGAAGGCACGCGCCCGCTGCTGGTCGAGGTGCAGGCGCTGGTCGATGCCTCGCCGCTGTCCAACCCGCGTCGCGTCGCGGTGGGGCTGGAAGGCAACCGCCTTGCGATGCTGTTGGCGGTGCTGCATCGACACGGCGGGATCATGGTCGGCGACCAGGATGTGTTCGTGAACGTGGTCGGTGGCATCCGCGTGCAGGAAACCGCAGCGGATTTGCCGGTGCTGCTGGCCGTGCTGTCGTCGTTGCGTGACCAACCCTTGCCGGAGAAAACCATCGCCTTCGGCGAAGTCGGCCTGTCCGGCGAGATCCGCCCGGTGCCGAATGGCGAGGAGCGCCTGAAGGAAGCCGCGACGCACGGTTTCAAGCGCGCCATCGTGTCGAAGGCGAACGCGCCGAAGGCCGGCAGCATCAAGGGCATGGAAGTGATCGCCGTCGAGCGACTGGCCGACGCACTGGCGCAGGCGTGAGCGATCCGGCTTCGGCAACAGGCATCAGCGCACCACGCTTCGCGCGCTTCGTTTCCATCGCGCTGCATCCGTTCGCGGTGTTCGCGATGCTCACGCTGCTGGCCGCGTGGCGGCTCGATCCCGCATCGCTGCCGCGCGTCGCGCTCGGCATGGCGGTGGTGGTCGCGGCGGTCTGGGCCTTCGTCTGGCAGCGGCATCGCGGCGGCCACTGGGGCACGGTGGATGCGTCATCGAAACACGAACGCCCGCTGCTCTACGTCGTGGTGCTGGCGTTGATGCTCGCCTATGCGGCGTGGGTGAGCCGCGCCTCGCCGCTGGCCGGCGGCATCATCGCGGTCATGGCCATGCTGTGCATCGCCGGCATCGCCAACCGCTGGATCAAGCTGTCGCTGCACATGGCGAGCCTGGCGTTCTGCGCGATGGCGCTGTGGCCGATCAACCGCGACATCGCCCTCGTCGCGTTCGCGCTGTTGCCGCTGCTCGGCTGGTCGCGGCTGCGGATGGCGCGTCACACCTGGCCGGAAGTGGTGGGCGGGACGATGCTCGGCCTCGCGACCGGCATCGTCCTCCAACTCCTGCGCTGATCAGTGCCCGCCGGCGGCCGCGCCGCCCATCTTGGCCGCGAACGGCGGCTTGGCGATCCACACCAGCAGGATCACGCCGAGAAAGATCCAGCCCAGCGCGTGGAAGATTTCGTTGAAGCCGATCTGCAAGGCCTGCTGCGAGATGATCCGGTCCATCACGAAGGCGCCGCGCTGCACATCGCCCATGCCGTACTGCGCCAGCGCCTGCGTCATGGACGGGTCGGTCGCGCTGATGTGTTCGGTCAGTTGCGCGTGGTGGATGCTGGTGCGCTGCGACCAGAAGTAGGTGGTGAGGGAGGCGGCGAAGCTGCCTCCCAGCGTGCGCAGGAAGGTCGAGAGGCCCGAGCCGGCGGCGATCTCGTGCGGTTCCAGGTCGGAGAGCAGGATCTGCAGCACCGGCATGAAGAACAGCGCCACGCCGAGACCCTGCATCAGCTGGATCCAGGCGACGTGGTTGAAGTCGACATCGAGGTTGAAGCCGGAGCGCAGGAAGCTGGTGGTCGACATGACGATGAACGCGCCGCTGGCCAGATAGCGCAGGTCCACCTTGTTGCCGTACTTGCCGATGATCGGCGCGATCAACACCGGCAGGATGCCGATCGGCGCGGTGGCCAGGCCGGCCCAGATCGCGCTGTAGCCCATGCTTCGCTGCAGCCACAGCGGCACCAGGATGCCGACCGCGAAGAATGCCGAGTAGGCCATCACCATCGCCAGCGTGCCGGCGGTGAAATTGCGATGGCGGAACAGGCGCAGGTTGACGATGGGATCGTCGTCGGTGAGTTCCCAGATCACGAACACCGCCAGCGAGATCGCCGCGACGATCGCCAGGATGACGATGGTGGTGGAGCGGAACCAGTCCTCGTCATTGCCCAGGTCCAGCAGCACCTGCAGCGCACCGACGCCGAGCACCAGTGTGAGCAGGCCGACGTAATCCATCTTCGGCTTTTCGAGCCGCTCCGGGCGGCCCTTCAGCTGCGCACCGACCACGAGGCTGGCGAAGATGCCAAGCGGGATGTTGATGAAGAAGATCCATTCCCAGCTGTAGTTGTCGGTGATCCAGCCGCCGAGGATCGGCCCGGCGATCGGCGCGACCACGGTCACCATCGCCAGCAACGCGATGGCCTGCCCGCGTTTGGCCGGTGGATAGATCGACAGCAGCAAGGCCTGCGTGACCGGATACATCGGCCCGGCGACCAGGCCCTGCAGGGCGCGCGCGGCAACCAGCAGGCCCATCGAATGCGCGAGCCCGCAGAGGAAGGAGGCGATGACGAAGGCCATCGTCGACCACATGAACAGCTTGCGTTCGCCGAAGCGGCGGGTGAGCCAACCGGTCAGCGGCAGCGCGATGGCGGTCGAAACCGCGAACGAGGTGATGACCCACGTCGCCTGGTTGGCGCTGCCGCCGAGGTTGCCGGAGATCGCCGGCAAGGAGACGTTGGCGATGGTGGTGTCAAGCACCTGCATGAAGCTGGCCAGCGCCAGCCCGATCGTCGTCAACGCGCGGTTGGGCGGCGCGAAGCCCGGCATCCCGGCCGCGGTGTTGGCGGCCGGCTGCGGTGCCGCAGGTGCGGCCTCGGTGGAAGCGGCGGACATGGGATCAGCCGCGCGCGTGGCCGAGGTTGGCGTCGATCACCGCATCGACTTTCGCGTCGGCGTCGTGCATCAGCCTGGCGTAGGCATCAGTGCCGGTGGCCGGCGCGGAGGAGGGCGCGGTCGGCAGCAGGCCGTCGCCCTTGTCGTGCAGGTTGACCTTGGCCGACATCGACAGGCCCAGGCGCAGCGGGTGCTCGCGCAGTTCCTTCGGGTCCAGCGCCACGCGCACCGGCACGCGCTGCACGATCTTGATCCAGTTGCCGCTGGCGTTCTGCGCGGGAAGCGAGAACGCGGCACCGGTGCCGAGGCCCAGGCTCTCTGCAGGGTGCCGTGGTAGACGACATCCTCGCCATACAGCTCGGACGTGAGTTCGACGCGCTGGCCCAGGCGCAGCTTCTGCAACTGGGTTTCCTTGAAGTTGGCATCCACCCACACGTCCTGCAGCGGGATGACGGCCATCAGCGGCGTGCCCGGCGCGATGCGCTGGCCCAGCTGCACGGTGCGCTTGGCGACGAAGCCGTCGATCGGCGCGATCACTTCGGTGCGCTGCCTGTTGAGCCAGGCCTGGCGCAGCTGCGCGGCGGCGGCGGCGACCTGCGGGTTGTCGCGCATGCTGGCGTTGTCGATCAGCACGCGGCTGCGTTCCACGTTCTCGCGCGAACCGGCCAGCGCGGCCTGCGCCGAAGCCAGCGTGGCCTGCGCGGTGGCGAGCTGGGTGCGGGCGTGGGCGAGCTCCTCGGCGGAGACCGCACCGCTGGAGACCAGTCCACCGCGACGCGCGACATCGGCCTGTGCGGAAGCGACGGCGGCCTGCGCCTGGCGCACCGCGGCGGCACGCGCCTGCACATCGGCCTGGCCGGCGCCGACCGCGCTGTAGAGCCCGCGCACCTGGCGCACGGCATTGGCGAGGCCGGCTTCGGCCTGGGCGTAGGCGGCATCGGCATCGGCGGCATCGAAGCGCACCAGCACCTGCCCGGCGACGACCTTCTCGCCGTCCTCGGCGCCGATGGCGACCACCGTGCCGCCGGTCTGCGGCGTCACTGTGACCACGTTACCCTGCACGTAGGCGTCGTCGGTTTCCTCCGACCATCGCCCGATCATGAAGTGGTAGGCCAGCCAGCCGAGGGCTGCCAGCACGATCACGCCGGCCAGCAGCATCAGCGCCTTCTTGCGCTTGCGTTGCTGCGGCGTGTTGTTGGGGTTGCTCGGCGGCAGCGGCGTGGAGACAGGCGGCTGCGCCGGGGTGTCAGCGTGGGAATTCGGTTCGGTGGTCATGGCGATGGACGCTTCTTATTGGTGTGCGGTGGGCGCGGTGACGGGCAGGCCGCCGCCGAGCGCGATGTCGAGGTTGATGGCGGCGTCGATCCGGCGCGCGCGCAACGTGGCGAGTTGCTGGTCGAGCTGCAGCAGCGGCTTTTCGGCGTTGAGCACGTCGAGCTGGTTGGCGAGTCCCGCCTGCCGGCGCTGGCGCATCAGCGTGGCGGACTTGGCCGCCGCGTCACGGGCGATGCGGGTTTCGCTGATCTGCGCCTCCAGCGTGCGCGCCGACTGCGTGGCATCCACCACCTCGCGCAGCGCGGCCAGCACGGTCTGGTCGTAGTTGGCGATGGCCAGATCGAAATCCGCGTTGCTGCTGGCCAGCTGGTTGCGCAGGCGGCCGCCGTCGAAGATCGGCAGGGTGATGGCCGGGGCGACGTAATCGAACGCCGACTGGCGCTGGAAGAGGCTCGACAGCGGGCCGACCAGACCGGCCATCGCGGCCAGGTTGATGGTGGGATAGAAGTCGGCCTTCGAAGCCTTGATGCCGTTCGATGCGGCTTCGACGCGCCAGCGCGCGGCGGTGACGTCTGCGCGGCGCGACAGCAGATCGCTCGGCAGCACCGACGGCACGGCGATGGCCGGCGTGTCGAGCCTGGGCCGCGCGATGGTCAGCCCGAAGTCCGGGCCCTGGCCGACCAGCATCGCCAAGGTGTTGCGCAGCGCGTCGATCTGCTGGCCGGCGGCTTTCGCCTGTGCCTGCGCGGCGGCTTCGGCGCTGACGATCTGTTCCAGCGCGATGCGGTTGTCGATGCCGGCGCGCACGCGCTGTTCCGACAGCTTGCGCAGCCCGGCGTTGCGGGCGGCCTCGGCGGCGGCGACATCCTGCATCGCATGCGCCTGCGACAGCGCGGCATAGGCGTGGGCGATGTTGCCGGCCAGGGTGGCATGGGCGGCCTGGGTCTCGGCCTCGGTGGCGCGGTCGCTGCCCAGTGCGGCCTGGTAACGCGCGCGCTTGCCGCCCCACAGGTCGGGCGACCAGTCGAAGCGCAGCGACAGCATGTTGGAGCCGACCGTCATCCCGCCGAGCGGAGAAGGCAGCGAATCGGGCAGGTCGATGTGGGTGTGTTGGGCCGATGCGCCGAGCGTCGGCAGCAGGCCGGCTTCGGCCAGGCCGGCCTGGGCCAGCGCCTTGCGCAGGCGGGCGTCGGCGGCCTCGATACCGGGGGAGTCTGCCAGCGCGCGGGTGATCAGCGCGTCCAGCTGCGCATCACCCAGCGACTGCCACCAGCGGGCATCCGGCCAGGCGGCCGGGGTGACATCGACCTGTGCCAGCGATTCGCCGGCCTGCAGCCGGTCGCTGTCGCGCATCGTGGACTGCGGCGCCATGCCGTGGGTGCTGGCGCAGCCGGCCACGGCGAGCGTCATCGCCAGGGCGGCCAGCGCATGGCGGCCGGCGGGAAGGGAATGGGGAAGCGGCATCTCAGGCCTCGTCGGTCAGGTTGTGCCGTACCTGCTCGAGCAGGCGCACGAAATGGTCTTGTTCGGCCTCGCTCATGCCGGCTAGCGCACGGGCGCGGACGCGGTCGGCGCAGGCCAGCATCGCGGGGATCAGGGCGCGGGCGTCTTCGGCCAGCTCGATGCGCAACGCACGGCGGTCGGTGGGGTCGGGCACGCGGCGCAGCAGGTCTTTCTTTTCCAGCTGGTCGAGCAGGCGGGTCATCGCGCCGGGGTTGAGTTCGGCGGCGCGCGCCAGTTCGCCCGGGCTGGCCTCGCCCTCGGCCAGCTTTTTCAGGGTGATGTACTGGCTCAGGGTGATGTTGTGGCCGTCGCGGGCCAGTTCGGCTTCGAGCGCGGCACGGGTGGCATCGCGCACCTGGCGCAGCAGCAGGCCAAGCGAGGAACCGGAGCAGGTGGGGAGGGGCTTGTTCATGAGGCCGGCATCATATAGCCCGCGCAATATTTGTCAAGGCAAATATCTAGCCAACAGGAAGCGCGCTGCCGGACGGGCCCGGATCAGCGCCGGTGCAGGAGGAAGTCGTAGACGAACTGGCTGCCGAAGAAGGCCAGGAACAGCAGCAGCATCGCCCAGAGCGTGGCGAAGACGGCGGTGCGGCCGCGCCAGCCGTAGCGCCAGCGGCCGAACAGCAGCACGCCGAAGATCAGCCACGAAATGATCGACAGCACGGTCTTGTGCGCCAGGTGCTGGCCGAACAGGTCGTGGACGAACAGCATGCCGGTCAGCAGGGTCGCGGTGAGCAGCACGAAACCGACCGTGATGGTGCGGAAGAGCAGGGTTTCCAGCTCGGTCAGTGGCGGCAGCACGCGCAGCCAGCGGTGGAAATCGCGGCGGCGCAGGGCACGTTCCTGCACCCACAGCAGGATGGCGAGCAGGGCGGCGATCGCCAGCGTGGCGTAGGCCAGCAGCGCACACCAGGCATGCAGCTGCAGGCGCCAGTCCATCGGCATCGGCCGGGCGTGGCCGTGCAGTTCGTAGGCCAGGCCGAAGGCGGCGGCCAGCGGGAAGACGATCACGCCCAGCGCCGACATCCGCCCACGCATCGCGAACAGGCTGGTCAGTGCGGCCATGCCCAGCGCCGACAGCGACAGGGCGGCGAAGAAATGCATGTCCGGGCCCTGGCCGGCGCGCCAGGCTTCGGCGTGGATCTCGCCGTGGAAGAGCATCGCCACGATGGCCACCGGCAGCCAGGTACGGTTTTCGGACGCCTCGGTGCGCCGCAGCGACAGCCCGAGCAGGGCGGCGGCGACCAGGTACAGCGCAACGGCGGCAAGGGCGGCGAGCATCGCGCCAGTGTCGCATGCGCGGCGGGCCCAAGTCAGCGACGGCTATACTTGCGCGCTGTATTTGAAGGCCGCTTTCCCATGTTCGAATCGCTGACCGAACGCCTGTCCGGCACCATCAACCGCCTGCGCGGCCGTGGCCGCCTGACCGAGTCCAACATCACCGAAGCCATGCGCGAAGTCCGCATCGCGCTGCTCGAGGCCGATGTCGCGCTGCCGGTGGTGCAGGCGCTGATCCAGCGCATCAAGGTGCGCGCGCTCGGCCAGGAAGTGATGAAGTCGCTCACCCCCGGCCAGCAGCTGGTCAAGGTGGTCCGCGACGAGCTGACCAACGTGATGGGCGCGCAGGCCAGCGACCTCAACCTCAACGTGCCGGCGCCGGCGGTGATCCTGATGGCCGGCCTGCAGGGCGCGGGCAAGACCACCACGGTCGGCAAGCTGGCGAAGCACCTGCGCGAGAAGCGCAAGAAGAAGGTGATGGTGGTGTCGGCGGACGTCTATCGTCCGGCCGCCATCGAGCAGTTGAAGACGTTGGCCGGCCAGACCGGCGCGGAATTCTTCCCGTCCGATGCCGGGCAGCAGCCGGAAGCCATCGTCCGCGCCGCCATCGATGCCGCGCGCAAGTCCTTCGCCGACGTGCTGATCGTCGATACCGCCGGCCGCCTCGCCATCGACGAGGCGATGATGGCCGAGATCAAGGCGCTGCACGCCGCGGTGAATCCGGTCGAGACCCTGTTCGTCGTCGACTCCATGACCGGCCAGGACGCCGCCAACACGGCGAAGGCCTTCAGCGAGGCGCTTCCGCTGACCGGCGTGGTGTTGACCAAGACCGATGGCGATGCACGCGGCGGCGCGGCGCTCTCGGTGCGCTACATCACCGGCAAGCCGATCAAGTTCATCGGCGTCGGCGAAAAGCCCGACGGGCTGGATGTCTTCCACCCGGATCGCGTCGCCAGCCGCATCCTCGACATGGGCGACGTGCTGTCGCTGGTCGAGCAGGTGGAAGCCGGCGTCGATAAGGAAAAGGCCGCCAAGCTCGCCGAGAAGGTGCAGAAGGGCAAGCGCTTCGACCTCAACGACATGCGCGACCAGCTTGAGCAGATGCAGAACATGGGCGGGCTGACCGGCCTGATGGACAAGCTGCCGGGCATGGGCCAGATCCCGGAGAACGTGAAGAGCCAGGTCACCGGCAAGGAAGTGCCGCGGATGATCGCCATCATCAATTCGATGACGCTGAAGGAACGCCGCAACCCGGACCTGCTCAACGGCTCGCGCCGCGCCCGCATCGCGCGCGGTGCCGGCATGCAGCCCGCCGACGTCAACCGCCTGCTCAAGCAATACCAGCAGATGGAAAAGATGATGGGCAAGCTGGGCCGTGGCGGCATGAAGGGCATGATGCGGGGCATGCGCGGGATGATGGGCGGCGGCATGCCGTTCCGTTGATCGCGGCGCATCCGCCGCGGCTTCGGCGGGCGCGGGGGATGCGATAACGTGCGCGGGTGAACCGGCCAGGGGTGGCCGGCAAGGACGAAAGGGGACGCTGCATGGAATACCGCATCTGGCCGGACGCGCAGCCTGGGCCCGGTGGCCCGCCACCGCTGCCGGAAAGCCGGCACCGCCCGCAGTTCTCGGGTCAGGCCGGCGAATACTTCGGCATCTGGATCGTCAACGTCATCCTCAGCATCCTGACGCTCGGCATCTATTCGGCCTGGGCCAAGGTGCGCACCGAGCGCTACTTCTACAGCAACACCCGGCTGGCCGGCGCGTCGTTCGAATACACCGCCGATCCCATCGCCATCCTCAAGGGCCGGCTGATCGCCTACGCGGTCGTCATCACCCTGGGCCTCGCCTCCAAGTTCATGCCGCTGCTGTACTTCGGGCTGATCATGCTGGTGATGGTGGCGATGCCGGCTTTCATCGTGCTCAGCCTGCGCTTCCGCGCGCGCAACTCGGTCTGGCGCGGGCTGTCGTTCCGCTTCGACCAGCCGGTCAGCGAGGCCTACATGCCGTTCTTCCTCTGGCAGATCCTGGTCAGCATGAGCGGCACGCTGCTGTACCCGGTGGCCAAGGTGAAGCAGCAGGAATTCGTGGTCGAAGGCCATCGTTACGGCGTCAAGCGCTTCACCTTCCGTGCCTATGCCGGCCAGTACTACCCGTCCTACCTGCTGGCGGTCGGCATGGGCATCGCCGGGGTGATCGCGGTGGTGATCCTGCTCGCCGTGACCGCCAAGGGCTCGGATGCCGGTGCCGACAAGGACGCCTTCGGCGCGGCGATGATCGCGTTCCTGGCGCTGTTCTACGGCGGCGTGTTCTTCGCCATGACCTTCCTCAAGGTCCGCTACACCAACCTGATGTGGCGCAACGCCTCGCTCGGGCCGCACACCTTCGACTCCACCCTACGCGTGCGCGACGTGTTCTGGCTCTACTTCAGCAATACCGTCGCGATCATCTGCACGGTGGGGCTGGCGGTGCCGTGGGCGATGATCCGGCTGGCCCGCTATCGCGCCGACCATTTCATGTTGTTGTCGTTGGGCGACCTGGACGACTTCGCCGCGGCCTCCGACATGCACGCGGGCGCGACCGGCGCAGAGCTGGTCGATGCGCTCGATGCCGGCCTCGACTTCGGGATCTGACATGGATGCGCAGTGGTCGGATGGACGCAGCAGCCGCGTCCGGCAGGTGCGGCTTGCACGCGTGGGCGAGGTTCTGCGCATCGAGTCGGGCGCCGATGGTTCGCCGGAATGGCCGCTGGCCGACATCCGCATCAGTCCGCGACTGGGCCGCACGCCGCGCACGCTGACCTTGCCGGATGGCGGGCGCATCGAAGTCGCCGACGGCCCGCTGATGGACGACTGGTTCCCGCGGCCGCCGAGCCGGGTGGAAGCCATCGCCGACTGGCTGGAGCGCCGCAAATACGCCATCGCGGTGGCGGCGGTGATGACGGTGGCGGTGATCCTCGGCTTCTGGCGCTTCGGCCTGCCGTGGGTCGCGCAGCGCATCGCCGACCACATCCCGCCGGCGGTCGAACGCAACGCCAGCGACCAGGTGGTGAAGGTGCTGGAGCGCTTCCATCTCAACCCTTCGCGCCTGCCCGCCGCACGCCAGCAGGCGTTGCAGAGCAAGTTCCGCGCGTTGATCGCGAACGAGCCGCGCGCCGGCGACATGCGGCTCAACCTGGTGGATGCGCCGGGCATCGGGCCGAATGCCTTCGCGCTGCCCGATGGCCGCATCTACATGACCGACCAGCTGGCGGCGCTGGCGAAATCCGATGACGAACTGCTCGCCGTGCTCGCCCACGAAGCCGGTCATCACGTCCATCGCCACGGCATGCGCGGGGCGATCGAAAGTTCGTCGGTGTTCGTGCTGGCCGGGTTGATGCTGGGCGATGCGTCGGGTTCGTCGCTGGCGGTGTCGTTGCCGGCCACGTTGCTCAGCAATGGCTTCTCGCGCGAGCACGAACGCGAGGCCGACCGTTACGCTTTCGCGCTGCTCAAGCGCCATGGCCGTTCGCCGCACGACTTCGCCACGATGATGAAGCGGCTCATGGAAGCGCACGGCATGGACGGGGAAGACGACGGCATCATCGGTTACATGTCCACGCATCCGCCGAGCCGCGAACGCGTCCAGGCCGCCGAGGCCGCGGCGGCGAAGCCCTGATCATCGGCTTCGCCGCCCATCCCCCCTCCCGTTGTCACTTCAGGGCGCGCGCACCTGGTTGGCGCTGACGAACTGGTAGCCCTGTCCGCGGATGCCATCCACCACCTGGCCCAGATAGCTGACCGGCACATAGGGGTGGAAGAAGAAGCTGAGCACGCCGTCCTTCACCACGGCATTGCGCTGCGCGGTCGCCAGGATGTCGGCGGGGTAGCGCGGCGGATGGTGGTTGGCCGCTTCCAGCTCAATGTTGCCGAGCGATTCCGGGATCACGATGGTGTCGAAGATGTCGCGCACCAGGAACGGGAAGTACTGGCCGTGGATGCGGGTGTAGTCCGGCGTGCCGGTGCCGCAGTTGCCGCCCGGGCACCAGTTGGCCGCGTACAGGCCACGGTCGTAGCGGGTGGTGAACTTCAGGCGCACGCGCTGGTAGTCGAGCGCCGAGCCGGCGTAGTGCGGGAACTCGAAGATCGTCGGCTTGCCCAGCCCGGCGGCGGTGAACTCGTTGAGCCCGTTGGCCAGGCGCTGGTCGGCCCAGCGTGCGCTGTCCAGCGGCACGGCGCCGTCGTAGCGGACGTAGTCATCGGCATCGACATGCGACAGGTAGAACTCGAAGTCGTCCGCACTGGTCCCGGTGTAGGGGTTGAGGCGGGCTTCGTACTGGTGCGTGTAGCCGTGCATGATCAGCGTACCGCCCCGCGCCTGCATGTAGCGCAGCGCCGACACCACCGCCGGTGCGCGCGACATCTTGACCGTCACCGGCACGCCGCCGTTGTAGGCGCCGTTCGGGTCCTTGTAGACCGGGTACACCGCCACCGAGAACGGGATGCGACGCGCGTAGAGAAGATCGGCGATGGCGCGAAGCTCGGCGGGGTCGGCATCCGGGCCCACGTCCTCGATGCGGACCAGCGCGCGCTTGCGGTCGGGGCCGTTCGGGTTGGCCTGCTGCGCGATGAGATCGGCGGCGGCCAGATAGCGATCATCCGGACCGACATAGGAAAACGGAATCTCGCCGATGTAGGTCAGGTTGCCGCCGCGCACCGCCCACGGCGAATACACGCCATCGTCGCGCTTGGCCTGCGCCAGCACGGTGGCCAGCAGCGGGTCGGTCACGCTGATCTGCAGCAGGCCGTTGTTCCAGGCTTCCGGCGAACGGGTCAGCTCGGCGCCCTTGTAGGCCACCGCGACCTGGCTGGAGAAATCGATGAACTGGGGCTGGAAGCCGAAGCGGGCGGCGAAGTCCGGCGCGCGCGCCACCAGCTGCCAGATGTTGAAGTTCATCCACAGCACCGGGCGGCCGCCGGCGAGCACGTCATCGAGGAAGGCGACGGGAATCGGTTCGTCGTAGGTGGAACCGACGTAGACCACCGCGCTGTAGCCGGTCATCTCGCCGGCGGTGTAGGTGCGCACCGGGTGGAAGGTGTACGCACCGCCATGCGATGCCAGTTGCGCGCTCTGCAGCGCGTAGGCCTCACCCAGCCAGCCCCAGCTGCCGCCGTCGTCGTACAGCACCAGCGTGCTGCGATCGGCCGGCGAACCGGGTGCACCGAAATAGAGTCGGGATGTCGCGGCGGCCAGCGCCAGGCTGCTGCCTGCGGCGGGGCGCAACAGCGACTGGTCCTGACCGAGCTTGAGCTTGCGGACGTTGTCGGGCCTGGCCTTCTGCAGCTTGGACTTGGGCAGGCGGGATTCCTTCGCCCGTGGCGGCGCGGGCAGGTCGCGCAGCATCGTGCTGGAGCGTTCGCCCTTGAGCGCGGGACCCTTATGCTTGCCGGGGTCGGCCTGACCCTCGGGCGCCAGCACCATGCCGACGATCAATACAGCCAGCGCCAGCCATTTCGGATACGAGATTCCGTCCATCATGCTCCCCCCTGCTTCGTCCTGAATTGTGATTCATATCACAAGCAAATTGTGATGGAACGCAAAATACGCCGGGTGATCAGTCGATGCAACTACGCGGAGGCGTATGGGGGATTGGCTGGGCGGACAGGCTTTGGCTATACTTGCGGGCTTACCCTGCCATCCCGGCAGCTGGGCAACACGAGTCAAAGCAATGGTCAAGATCCGCCTTACCCGTGGCGGCGCCAAGAAGCGCCCCTTCTACCACATCATCGTCACCGACAGCCGCAGCGCCCGCGACGGCCGCAACATCGAGCGCGTCGGTTACTTCAATCCCGTTGCCCAGGGCAACGAGAAGCGCGTCGAAATGGACCTCGAGCGCGTCAAGCACTGGGTTGGCCACGGCGCCCAGATGACCGACAAAGTCGGCGCCCTGTACAAGGAAGCCACCAAGGCCCAGGCCGCCGCCTGAGCCTGCGGCCGCTCCGGCGGCCCATCGCAGAGACGGCAGCCCGCATGTCCGCTCCCGTCGAAACCCACTCCAAACGCATCCTGATCGGCACGGTCATGGGTGCGTTTGGCGTGCGTGGGGAAGTGAAAATCCAGTCCCACACCGAGCCGGAAACGGCGATGTTCCGCTACCAGCCGTGGCTGCTGCGCGATGCGCGAGGCATTGAGCGTGAACTCAGCGGTGCGCGTGGCCGCAGCGGCGCCAAGGGCGTCGTCGCGCAACTGCCCGGCGTGGAGGATCGCGATGCCGCCGAGGCCCTGCGGGGCACCGAAATCTACGTGCCGCGCGATGCACTGCCGCCCCCGAAGCCCGGCGAATACTACTGGGTCGATCTGGAAGGCCTGCGCGTGGAAACGGTCGAAGGCCTGCCGCTGGGCCACGTCGCCTATGTGTTCTCGACCGGCGCGAACGATGTGCTGACCGTGCAGGGTGAGCGCGAGCGGATGATTCCCTTCGTCCAGCCCGACGTCGTCACCCGCGTAGATTTCGATGCCGGCCTCGTCGTTGTCGACTGGGATCCGGAGTTCTGAGGCGCCATGCGCTTCGACATCCTCACCCTGTTTCCTGATTTCATCCGCCAGGTCGTGGCATTCGGCGTGCTCGGGCGTGCCTGCGAGCGCGGCCTGATCGACATCGAGGCCTGGAACCCGCGTGATTATGCGGAAGGCGGCTATCGGCGCGTCGATGACCGTCCGTTCGGTGGCGGTCCCGGCATGGTGATGATGATCGACCCGCTGGCGCGTGCGCTGGCGGCTGCCCGCGCCGCGGACGAACGGCCGGCCCATGTCATCCACCTGAGCCCGCAAGGTGCGCCGCTGACGCAGGCGCGGGTCCGCGAACTGGCCGCGATGCCGCGCCTGGTGCTGGTCTGCAGCCGCTACGAAGGCGTGGATGAGCGCTTCATCGAGCGCGAGGTGGACGAAGAAATTTCGCTGGGTGACTACGTCATTTCCGGCGGCGAGTTGGGTGCGGCGGTGCTGGTGGATGCGATCGCCCGCCTGCAGGATGGCGCGCTGAATGACGCGGAATCGGCCGCCCAGGACAGTTTCGAAGACGGCCTGCTGGACTGCCCGCACTACACGCGGCCGCTCCAGCACCCCTATGGCGAGGTGCCCGAGGTGCTGCTGTCCGGCAACCATGCCGACATCGCCCGCTGGCGGCATGCGCAATCGCTGGCGCGTACCCGCGAGCGCCGGCCGGACCTGCTTGGGGCGGCCCCGGCCAGCCCGGCTTCACCCGCTGCCCTGAAAGACAGTGGGGAATCCACCTAACCCCCTGTTGCAATAGAGAAATTCCGCTATACTTGGCGGCTTCGTTCCACCAGCCCAGACGCGGGTCCACGTGCACTCGCGCTGACAAACCACAAATACACAGGCAAATCCCATGAGCAAGCCCTCTCTGCACAACCTCATCAACGAGTTCGAATCGGCCCAGGCCGAGCGCAAGCTCCCCGAATTCGGCCCCGGCGACACCGTCGTGGTCAACGTCAAGGTGAAGGAAGGCAACCGCGAGCGCGTCCAGGCTTACGAAGGCGTGGTCATCGCCAAGAAGAACGCCGGCCTCAACTCCGCCTTCACCGTGCGCAAGATCTCGCACGGCTATGGCGTCGAGCGCGTTTTCCAGAGCCACAGCGCCGCCATTGATTCGGTCACGGTCAAGCGCCGTGGTGCCGTCCGCGCCGGCAAGCTGTACTACCTGCGTGGTCTGGAAGGCAAGGCTGCCCGTATCCGCGAGGATCTGGCTGCCGTCGCCAAGGCCAAGGCCGAAGCCAAGGCTTCCGCCGAGTAATCCGATCGGATATCGATCCTGCAACGGCCGCCTCGCGCGGCCGTTTGCATTTGGGCCTGCGATGCAGTCAGCATCACCACCCACGGAAATGCGACTGGATGCGTGGCTTTGGGTAGCGCGCTTCTTCAAGACGCGTGGCCTGGCGAAGGAAGCGATCGAGCACGGGCGCGTGCAGGTTGAAGGGCAGGCGGCGAAACCTTCGCGACTCGTCAAGCCGGGTTTGGGGCTGAAAATCCGTAAAGGTGATGAAGTCTTCGAGGTGAAGATCGCGGACTTGGCGCCCACCCGAGGCCCTGCCCGCGAGGCACAGAAGCTGTATGAAGAAAGCGAGGCCTCCCGCGCACTGCGCGAAAGCCAGAAGGCCGAGATGCGGGCGGCGAGGGCGGGTTACAGCCCACCGGAAACCAAGCCCGACAAGCGTGCCAGGCGACTGATTCGGGCGCTGGGGGATATCGATGCGATGTGACTGCGCCGGCCATCCTTGTGCTGGTGCAGTCTCCTTCGTTCGGAGCAGATCAACGCAGGGCCTGCAACCGGCACGTTCTATCAGTAATTGTTCATGAGCCTGCAGTTGGTCCTGTATCTGCTGCTGCATTCGGCTGTTGAGGGACGCGTGCCGCTTTGTCGTTGATCTGCTTGGGCTATTACGCAGCCTGCGTCCTTTCGGCGGTCCTTGTGGCACAGCAAGGCAGCTGCGATACCGCCGCAGATGAGTAAGCGAGGCCCAGGCGTTTGACGTCTTCCCTTGAGATTGCGAAGGGATCTTGAGCGTGTAATTCAACACTGGGGCGGACATTTCCCTGTCTTCAGATGCGGCTCTGCGCTGCACGCAATCACATGAACCGGCGTAGTGAAGCAATGTCGTCTTTGATAGGGACTACGCGCGCATGAGGGAATCGAACGGGCTCACGGCAGAGATTGCCTCGTTATCGTTGATATGGGCATAGATCATGGTGGTATTCAAATCTTTATGTCCCAGGAGTTTCTGAATCGTCCGAATGTCAGTGCCGGCCTTCAATAGATGCGTGGCAAACGAGTGCCTGAGTACGTGTGGTGTTACACGCTTCAATATCCCTGCATTCTTGGCGGCCAGCTGTACGGATCTCTGAATGGTCGAAATGTTGACATGCCAGCGGCCGCTGATACCGGAGATGCTGTCGCGGAATGTGGCACGAGACGGAAATACGAACTGCCAAATGAAATCCCTGCTCATCTTCTGCTTACGACGGCCGTAGGACTCTGGCATTACGCAACTCCCAAGTCCGTTTCTGAGATCGTCGGTATGCAATCGTTTGGCCAGCATCAATTGATTTCGAAGTGAGTGCTTGAGATTGATCGGAAGTAGCGTGAGTCGATCCTTACGGCCTTTTCCGTCCCGCACCATCACCCTTGATGCTCCGAAGTCGATGTCCTTCACCCGCAAAGAAAGTGCTTCGGATATTCTCAGCCCGGCACCATAAGTCAATTCACAGATCAGGCGCGCTGGCTGAGAAAGTTGGCTGAAAAGCGTGGTGATCTCCGCTTTGCTAAGCACCACGGGTATGCGGTTGTAGCGCTTCGCCCGGATCGCGTCGACGGTCCCGAGTTCTTTTTCGAGCACATGTCGATAGAGAAACTGTATTGCAGCGAGGGCTTGGTTCTGGGTCGACGCGGATACCTTTTGACTCTTGGCTAAAAAGGTGAGGTAGGCTGCAACCTCCGCTCTTCCCATCTCATTTGGATGGCGCATTCGATGAAACACGATAAAACTTCGCACCCAATACGCGTACACACTTTTCGTTGATCTGGACAAGCCACGAGTTGTGATTTTGTCGACAAGTTGAATCAACAAGCGTGGTTTCGTCATTGCGAGACTCCGTGTGTGGAGTCTTTACGTTAGCGATAGTTGAATTAATGCGATTTAACGCCTGAGTTAAGCCGGGCCGCTTTGCGGCCGAGCGATGTGCTAAACGCTAGCACATAAGTCGAGGCCGCGAAGCGGGCTCGGCTTGAACGAATTGTTAGACGTTTACATTTTTATATTTCGCTGTTTAAGGTGGCGGGCGTAAGCGAAAGCGTCTTCTGCTTTGTCAAAGTGCATTTCGCCGACGGCATAATATCGGCCGTTGTACGCGATCCCTTCTTGTGCCATCAGCTCTGCGTGTGGATGTTTAACTGTCGATGGATCTACCAGTAATTCTTTACTCGCGGAGACGACCCAAAGAGTGTATGCGCCGACAATCGTTCCTATTGGAAATGCCAATAGTGAGATGATGCTGACTATCATTAGTCCAGTCATATCTTTCTCTCCCGCAAGTAATTTCTTTCCTCCTGATATTTGAGTTATTGAGAAAGTAAGTTGTAGAGCTGCCAACACGAACGCCAAAAGGCCTAGTGATCTGATCCAGTCTCCAGCGGTGTCTCCGGCCGTCAAGTCTTTTATGCTCCCGCCGGATGCGGCGTAAAATATAAAAATCAATGAGCATGCCAGTACGGTCAATCCAATGCCGATCCAGCCCAAAATAATGTTGAATTGCGCCGCTAGTTTTAGATGATTTTGCATGTGAAGCTTCCAAGAGCTGATGTATTCTGGTGATTATTTCTTTAACGCGAGCGCGCTAGGTTCACAGCCCCATGATTTTCATTGGTGCATGCTCTCTACTGAACGACATCCCAACGTCTAACGCCTGAGTTAAGCCGGCCCGATTTGCGGCCACGGCTGAGTGACCATCTTACGGCGCTCTGCCGAGGCCGCGAAGCGGGCTCGGCTTGAACGAATTGTTAGGTGGCGGGCTCGTTAACGTGAACCTGACGCCATCTGCTGCCAGTTCTGTTGGGGTGAGCCAGAGAATGGAGTTGGGTGGAACCTTGCGGGCTTTAGCGAGCAAGCGTTCGGAGAACCCCGCGTGGCGCAGCATGTCATCTGCCAATTTCATGCGGGCGGGAGATGCGATGGCTTCAAATGCGCCAGGTGCCTTTTTGACGGGAATGCCGGCATGTAACCCAAGGCGAGCAGTTGCTGTGAGCTCTCGCCGATCAGTGGCAGCCCACAGGCCGACGCATGCGCTGGCGCATCTCCCAGCGACGCGAATAGTGATTCCGTGCGTATTTAACAGTTGCGCTGTGCGCTTGGCCTCCAGGGTCTTGCCGCCAGTGCTCTCGATGTAAACACGTTTTAGGTTCGGACTTCTGGCGATTGCTTTGCGCATTTCAGCCTCGAATCCATCAGTGATACGCCCGAAAGCCATGAATTGTTGTAACGGCTCTGCGGGGATGATCTTGAACTGGGGCTCGGAGGCAATTGCTGGAGATATGAGAACTGCCAGCAAGATAGCGAGAGTCTTCACAAGCCACCTAACGCCTGAATTAAGCCGCGCCGCTTTGCGGCCGAGCGATGTGCTAAACGCTAGCACATAAGTCGAGGCCGCGAAGCGGGCTCGGCTTGAACGAATTGTTAGGCTGCGTGCATTTCGAGTTTGACAACCCGATTGAGATTGACAGTCTTACGAGCAGTCCAAAGGTCGTGATTGTCTTGCATGGCGAGCCAGCTTTCCGGCGTACGTCCAAGCGTCTTGGATAGGCGCAGAGCCATTTCTGGAGTGATCCGGCTGGAGCCATTGAGCACGCGGCTCAAGGTAGACGCAGCGACGTCCAGCTTAGCCGCAAGTTCACGACCACTAATCCCGTTCGGCTCCAGGTAGATGCCAGTGATGAACTCACCGGGGTGGGGAGGATTGTGCATGCTCATTAGTGATAGTCCTCATAGTCGAGAACGTAGACGTGTCCGTCTTTGAACTCAAAGGTTAGGCGCCAATTGCCGTTGACCCAGATTGACCAGCGCCCTTTCAATTTGCCCTTGAGCGGGTGGAGGCCGAATCCGGGAATGTTCAAGTCGTCGATGACTTGGGCTGTGTCCAGGGCAGAAAGCTGAAGTCGAAGCCGTTTAGCGTGGGCTGCTTGGACGCCAGCGGTGCTGCCACTTTCGTAGAGCTTGGCCAGACCTTTGTGTCGGATCGACTTGATCATGGCCTAGTCTAGCAGCGTGTTGCGCGATGCGCAACACCGCGCAGCCTAACGCCTGAGTTAAGCCGACCTGCGTAGTGGCACGGCGATGTGGTACACGCTACCACGTTAGCCGGGCCACGAAGCAGGTTCGGCTTGAACGAATTGTTAGGCGGCACTCACATAATTTTCTTCAAGTTTGGTACTAACCGCTGCCAGCCGTCATCTCCAAGTTCTGCGTCGTCAAACACGAGATAGATTTCCCACATATTATTTGAAACCCTGTCTTTGGATATGGCATACCCAGCCAAGTTATTTATGGCCTTATCGAGTTCTTCAAAAGGGGCATCTTGATTAATAGCTTTTTTGGCTATATGAACAGCCAGTCGATCAATAAGTGGTCCTATTTCATTTTCATGGCACAGTGAAACTATGCTGTTGAACTCATGGATGAACGCGTCATCTGGCTTTGAACGAACGCAGATCTGGTAGAGGGTAGCGATGATATCGGGCATGCCGCCTAACGCCTGAGTTAAGCCGCGTTGCGTAGTGGCACGGCGTTGTGCTAGAAGCTAGCACATAAGGCCGAGCCACGAAGCGGCGTCGGCTTGAACGAACTGTTAGGTTGCAGGCTAGCAGACCACAGATTCGATACTGTCGCCTGGAATCCATTTGCCGGATTTGAAAGTGAACTGAATTGAGTCCGTAGTGCCACAGTCTAAATTTGCGTTCTTGTACATCGGCCCGAAAGTCATTGTGACCTTGGCCTGATCGCCTGAGATATCAATTTTCCGAACGATTGCGCCCGTAGGTGCAATCTCATACTTGTCGTCTGACAGATTAGATCTGTCCACAACAGGGGCGATCATTCTTAGAGCAGCCAAATATTTGTCTGGAACTGTATCCTCGATGGCGAATTTCCTTGGCGCTTCTCTTCGTAAAGTCTGAAAATAGATGTCGAGAAGCTGCTTATCTGTTTTAACATCTTGTCTAGGCAAGACATTGCAAGCAGCAAAGGTGATGAGGGAAACGAGAAGGACGCTGCGAGGGACCATGATCTGCAACCTAACACCTGAGTTAAGCCGCGCCGCGAAGCGGCGTCGGCTTGGACGAATTGTTAGGCCGCATGCCTTCGATTCCGCCACATGGCAAACGCCCGCACTGAGAGAGCGACGCCGGCGAAGACAATCCCCACGAGCGGGCCGCCAAAGATGATGATGCCCGCGAGAACCATACCCGGGCCGTCGCAGGGCGGAGGGCATTCGCCCGGGCTCGGAAGCGTGAAGTACCAAAGCGCGATTGTTGCCAGATAGCCGGCGGCAAACGCAATCGCGCCAACGGAAAACGCGGACATTGGCTGGGCGCGCTGCTGCGGCGGCAAGTCGGTGTTCGAGCTTTCGTACGGGTTATCCATGATCTGTCGCAGCGGCCTAACGCCTGAGTTAAGCCGGGCCGCTTTGCGGCCGAGCGATGTGCTAAACGCTAGCACATAAGTCGAGGCCGCGAAGCGGGCTCGGCTTGAACGAAATGTTAGGCTTCAGACCGAAAGCATCAAGAAGCTGACCTTGAAGGTCGTTTAACTCTGTAGGATCGAAACAGAGAAACCCATCCACCCAAAATTCCGACAAACCCCAGCAAGATTCCAAAGAGAACAGTGCCAAAGGCCAGCCATGAAAGGGGTTCGTCAGGGCCGTAATTTATGCTGAAGCCGAACGCAACTCCAACTGCTGCAACTGCAACTCCGAGTAGTGAAATTTTCAGCCAATTGCGATAACGGCAACGTGGACAATAAGTGAGGTCTTGCCGGTATGAGAGAGAGCACTTACTACAAGTCGAATAGCCTTTCATTTCTGCAGCCTAACGCCTGAGTTAAGCCGGGCCGCTTTGCGGCCGAGCGATGTGCTAAACGCTAGCACATAAGTCGAGGCCGCGAAGCGGGCTCGGCTTGAACGAATTGTTAGGCCTCACGCTTTTCATGAGCGCCACGATCCTGGACAAGGAGCTTGTAGTAGTACAGAGATTTGATGACGTGGTGCAAATTGTGCATTTCTCTGAAAGCCAGAAGGAGGGATCGCATGAATGCTAGAAAGCTGATTTCTTTCCCCTCAGTGGCTGCCAGCCTGCCGCCTTCTGGGTAGTATGTGACGGTCTGTGTTTCACTGTTGTAGTTGATGTTGTTGTGGGCAACTGCATTGCGTAGGCCGAGATTCAAATCAGTTGTGGCCAAGTTGTACCAACAGTCGTCAAGGTACTTAAATTTGTCAGACAGCGTTTTCTCTGAAAGCTTTTGCAGGCTACTAAGAGCGCCGCCGTCAATAGCCTTGAAGGAATTGAAATTTCCTCTGTGGTAAAGATTGTTGATTCCAGCGACCAATACGATCTGCCGCGCAATTATTTCTAGGATGTCCTTGTAAAGATCTTTCAGGCTGAAAAAGTCCTGAGAGGAGACTCTTCCCGCTACCAAATCAGACTGTTCGCCTTCGAAAAAATCTAGGAAGAGCGCTGGTCTAAACGGGATCTCCGCATCAAATACGCGCGGGTATATGCGCAAGCAGTCTCTTTGCAGAGATGTAAGGAATCCAGAGCTGAAGATGTCTTCAATGAACGAATCGAGTTGCTCTCGGTCAAGTTCATACAGAAGTTTCGGTAGCTCCTCGGATATCTCCTTGCCGTGTTCATGCACCACGAAAGGAAAAAAAGCCTTCGCAATCACTCGATAGAGCGTGGCGTTAAGATCCTGCTGCAGTATGGATTTCTCTTGCTCTTCGCCAAGGAACTCGGCTGCTCGCTTCTGGAAGAGTTGCTTGTTCGCTCCATGATAGAGATTGATGATTCTCTTTAATTCTTCAGCTTTTGGATAAAGCTCATTGAGGATGTTGAGCCTTGCGGAATGAAACATGGAGAGTTGAAGCGACTTATTGCGGTCGCCAGTCACCTCATCCAGTTGATTGAGAGATGCAAACCACGGAGTTAGGCCAGGCACATAAGCACCAAACATCACCGGGAAGTCGAGGTGAAGATCAACGAACGGATTTGCGCCATCGAATGGCCCGTCTGGTTGATTGTTTGATGGATGGCATCCGTTGAACGAGAACCCCGACTGGGGAGCATTGGACGTATCTAAAGTCACCTCAATTGATGAATGGCAATGAGGACATGAGAACTGAAGTGGTTGAATAAGGCGATTCGAATAGCCGATTCGACAGTCCGTATCTTGCTCGCAAGTTGAGCAAGTGATCGTCATGCATGTGTTCATTTGGCGAGAAACTCGATAGTGAGGCCTAACGCCTGAGTTAAGCCGTGGTGCTGCTCGGCCACAATTGGACAAGAACCTTACCTTAGAAAATTGTGGCCGTGAAGCGCCATCGGCTTGAACGAATTGTTAGGCGTGTCTACCGACATAGTTGTCATGGCGACGTCCCCCCGCTTTCAGTAGCGGGGCGATTTAGAGTCCGGGGTTGATGGTAGTGGATGCCAGTTGTTTTGCGTAGGCGCTCGGTGTCAGTCCGCCCAATGCCTTCTTCGGCCGATCCTCGTTGTATTCCCGGCGCCAGGTTCCGATGACGGTCCGGGCGTGCAGCAGGTGGGTGAACCAGTGTTCGTTGAGGCACTCGTCGCGCAGGCGCCCGTTGAAGGATTCGACGTAGGCGTTCTGGTTCGGCTTGCCGGGTTGGATCAGGCGCAGTTGCACGCCGCGCTCGTACGCCCAGGTGACCATAGCCTTGCCGCAGAACTCCTTGCCGTTGTCGGTGCGGATCACCTGCGGTAGGCCGCGGGTGAGCGCCAGACGGTCGAGCACGCGCGTCACGCCCAGTCCGGAGATCGCGCGCTCGACCTCGATCACGATGGCCTCGTGGGTGGCGTCGTCGACGATCGTCAGGCACTTGATGACCCGACCTTCGGCGGTGCGGTCGAACACGAAGTCCATCGACCACACCTGATTGGCCGCCAGCGGCCGGATCAGCGGCTGGCGCTCGCCCGGCAACACCTTCTTGCGCTTGCGGCGCCGCACCTGCAGCTTCGCCTCCTGGTACAGCCGTTCAACGCGCTTGTAGTTCACGAGCAGCCCCGCTTGCCTGAGCTTGAGGTGGATCATCCCGACGCCGTAGCGCTTGTGCCGCCGCGCCAGCGCCAAGATCCGCGCCCGCAGCTCGACGTTGCGGTCCGGACGCGGCGCATAGCGGTAGGCGCTGGCGCTCATGCGCACCACCGCCAGCGATCGTCGCTCGCTCAGCCCCTTGTCCACCAGATGCCGCACCAGCTCGCGTCGAGCCGGTGCGGTCACCACTTTTTTCGCAGGGCGTCCTTGATCACGTCGTTCTCGAACATCTGCTCGGCCAGCAGCTTCTTCAGCCGGGTGTTCTCCGCCTCCAGCTCCTTGAGGCGCTTGGCGTCGGGCACGCTCATGCCGCCGAACTTGCTGCGCCACAGGTAATACGAGGCTTCGCTGAAGCCGTGCCGGCGGCACAGGTCCTTGACCGGCAGGCCGGCCTCGGCCTCACGCAGGAAGCCGATGATCTGTTCTTCGGTAAAACGCTTCTTCACGTCCAATCTCCTTGTCGTTGGGGATTGGACTCCAGATCGCGGCGCTACTCAAAGGTGGGGGGACGTCGATGGTAGAGACGGGAAAAGCCCCAAAATACAGGCTGCACAACCCAACTTAAAAAGAGCCACAAAGCAATACCGAGCGATGCCGTACTGCCTAGGTGGCCTAGAAAAATCGAAATAGTAACCGCGGCAGTAAGTGCGATGGATGGCAGCAAGACAATGATGATGCAGATAGCATTGCGCCCTAGATGAGGTTGACGCATTTGCATCCAGATAAGCGTGGCGATCGTCCCAATCATGAAGATAGCCACGAATCTCAGATCCCGAATGGCTGCGAAAAGGATAAGCGCTTGGAGAAGCGCAACCACGTATGGGAGATAGCGATTGGTCATGATGACGCGCCTAACGCCTGAGTTAAGCCGTGGTGCTGCACGGCCACAATTGGACAAGAACCTTACCTTAGAAAATTGTGGCCGTGAAGCGCCATCGGCTTGAACGAATTGTTAGGGCCAGGTCAGCATTACACGACCGATGACAACTGAAAAACAGGAAGATAGAAAGCGGCTGTCGCAACAAGCATAGATGCAATGCCAGTAGTCAAAGCCATCCAGCCGAAATAGCTACGCTTTCTGAGCAATGCGACAACCAGAATAACAAGAGCCGGAGCGATGAGGCCGAAGTTTGGGTTTGCGATCAAGAATTTTGTAATGCCTGATGTCTCGACACCAAAACTTTTAAACGTGGAGTCGAACTGTGGCGAGTTGTATTTGATGCCGAATGCAGCCGTTCCGGCGATAAATAATCCGCACACAGCAAGAAATATTTGTGTCCGCAGCGATGAGTTTGTCATTGGGCCCTAACGCCTGAGTTAAGCCGAAACGCATAGTGGAGGCAAGGGCGTGGCAAGCTTTTTCTGCCATGCCCTTGCTGGAACGAAGCGGTTTCGGCTTGAACGAATTGTTAGGTCTTGCTACTCGGCCAGGCAATCTGCACTTTGCGGTGCTTCATTACGCAGTCGCGCAAGTACAGATTGATTAGGCTTTGGTAAGGAACGCCCGCCTCATTTGCCATGCCTTTGAAGTAGTCAACTACGTCTTCCGAGAGACGCATAGAAACGGGCTTCTTGAGCTTGGCCGCATAAGGGTTCTTGCGGGATTTCATTTTGGAGAGATCGTATTCAGTTTTCATGGCGGTCACTGCTCGTAGTGGGAGCTTTCTTGCTTCGTTGCTTTGCGTGCAGAGATGATGCGAATGATGTCGCCACCGTCAAGCGCACAGTGGCAAACGAGGAGAAGATGTGCTCCGCTGCTCATTCCGAGCATGAGAAAGCGGTCTTCATCTTCCGAGTTCGGTTCGTCGTAGAACTGAACGGCGAATTCGTCGTAGAACACGGTCTGGGCTTCCTCGAAGGAAACGCCGTGTTTCTTGAGGTTTGAGGCGGCTTTGGCCGGGTTCCACTCAAACTTGATCATCTGTACATTGTATGGATGATCGACGCTTTTGCAAGACCTAACGCCTGAGTTAAGCCGCGCTGCGTAGTGGCACGGCGTTGTGCTACACGCTAGCACAATGAGCCGGGCCACGAAGCGGCGTCGGCTTGAACGAATTGTTAGGGCACAAGTCCGTGAGCGTTACGAACACAGGGTAGGGCGCAAGATGGCCTACCGCGCGACCGTTGGCTGATCGCCCGCGGGTTGTCGAGCGACGTCCCCCCACCTTTGAGTAGCGCCGCGATCTGGAGTCCAATCCCCAACGACAAGGAGATTGGACGTGAAGAAGCGTTTTACCGAAGAACAGATCATCGGCTTCCTGCGTGAGGCCGAGGCCGGCCTGCCGGTCAAGGACCTGTGCCGCCGGCACGGCTTCAGCGAAGCCTCGTATTACTTGTGGCGCAGCAAGTTCGGCGGCATGAGCGTGCCCGACGCCAAGCGCCTCAAGGAGCTGGAGGCGGAGAACACCCGGCTGAAGAAGCTGCTGGCCGAGCAGATGTTCGAGAACGACGTGATCAAGGACGCCCTGCGAAAAAAGTGGTGACCGCACCGGCTCGACGCGAGCTGGTGCGGCATCTGGTGGACAAGGGGCTGAGCGAGCGACGATCGCTGGCGGTGGTGCGCATGAGCGCCAGCGCCTACCGCTATGCGCCGCGTCCGGACCGCAACGTCGAGCTGCGGGCGCGGATCTTGGCGCTGGCGCGGCGGCACAAGCGCTACGGCGTCGGGATGATCCACCTCAAGCTCAGGCAAGCGGGGCTGCTCGTGAACTACAAGCGCGTTGAACGGCTGTACCAGGAGGCGAAGCTGCAGGTGCGGCGCCGCAAGCGCAAGAAGGTGTTGCCGGGCGAGCGCCAGCCGCTGATCCGGCCGCTGGCGGCCAATCAGGTGTGGTCGATGGACTTCGTGTTCGACCGCACCGCCGAAGGTCGGGTCATCAAGTGCCTGACGATCGTCGACGACGCCACCCACGAGGCCATCGTGATCGAGGTCGAGCGCGCGATCTCCGGACTGGGCGTGACGCGCGTGCTCGACCGTCTGGCGCTCACCCGCGGCCTACCGCAGGTGATCCGCACCGACAACGGCAAGGAGTTCTGCGGCAAGGCTATGGTCACCTGGGCGTACGAGCGCGGCGTGCAACTGCGCCTGATCCAACCCGGCAAGCCGAACCAGAACGCCTACGTCGAATCCTTCAACGGGCGCCTGCGCGACGAGTGCCTCAACGAACACTGGTTCACCCACCTGCTGCACGCCCGGACCGTCATCGGAACCTGGCGCCGGGAATACAACGAGGATCGGCCGAAGAAGGCATTGGGCGGACTGACACCGAGCGCCTACGCAAAACAACTGGCATCCACTACCATCAACCCCGGACTCTAAATCGCCCCGCTACTGAAAGCGGGGGGACGTCGGGATGGAGCCACCATTGGCAGAGACTTCTTAAACGCTTCCGATCGGGAGCCGTAAGTAGCATTGATTAGTGCCTCATCGATGCGAATGACGCGATTTAGAAAATCATTGCCATCCTCGCCCGCGTTAGCGTGCACTATCGAGAAGGTATCGCGCACAACTGTATAAACTTCGATGAGCGCCCTGGAGGAAAAAATCAACTCATAGGGATTCTTTTCTTCATAACCACGAAGAAACATCTCTAAGAAATAGTAGGTCTTGTACAGACTGATGTGGCCGAACTGCATAATTCGTGCATTGATTGTCTGGCGCGCATAACTTTGCAGGCGGGTGGAGTCGCTTGCATGATCTTTGGCATGTGAAATCATCACAGGGAGTATGAAGTCGTAATCCGGCGGAAGATCCTTAATGCTCTTCTGAATCTTGCGAATCGAGGCCACAACCTCAGCACGGTTTTGAGGGAACTGAGGGGGTTTTTCCATTGGTCTAACGCCTGAGTTAAGCCGTGGTGCTGCACGGCCACAATAGAACAAGAACTTACCTTAAAAGATTGTGGCCGTGAAGCGCCATCGGCTTGAACGAACTGTTAGGGCGCATGCCTAGCTAAAACGTTTGCGGTGTTCTTCAGATAACCACAGCGCGTCTATGGGGCCGTTGAAACCTACGACAGCATCTACACCGCAAAGTGGACATAACGCCGTTACGCCCAGAGGCTCTCCGTCAATCCACTCAATAATTTTATTAGGGCTGAATTCCGTTAAACAGTAAACGCATGCGGCGATCTCGCTAGAAGCAAGCGCTCTTCGATTGTGTGAAAGATCTGAGGTTCTTCCCATGCGGCCTAACGCCTGAGTTAAGCCGGGCCGCTTTGCGGCCGAGCGATGTGCTAAACGCTAGCACATAAGTCGAGGCCGCGAAGCGGGCTCGGCTTGAACGAACTGTTAGGACGGTGATCAGTTGGCTTACGGTGCTTTGCTTCTAGATCTTTTGCGCCGCGGCGGATCAAAGAGTTCTAAAGCATCAGATCGCAATGGCCAGGTTTGGCGTCCGGAACCGCGAGCGAGTAGGCGGGCGCGAACATTGTCGAGTGCGAAGATTTCTCAGCTCTTGGCGGTGCGCTTGTTGCTTTGCTGTTTGCTCTTCAACTGCAAACCTTGGCCTTTCAACACCGGCCTAACGCCTGAGTTAAGCCGGGCCGCTTTGCGGCCGAGCGATGTGCTAAACACTAGCACATAAGTCGAGGCCGCGAAGCGGGCTCGGCTTGAACGAATTGTTAGGACGGTGATCCGTTGGCTTTACGGCGCTTTGCTTGTAGATCTTTCGCGCAGCGACGGATCAAAGAATTCTCAAGCGCCAGATCGCAATGTCCAGGTTTAGCATCCGGAACCGTAAGCGAGTAGGCGGGCGCAAACATTGTCGAGTGCGAAAATTTCTCAGTTCTTGCGCGGTGCGCCTATTGCTCTGCTGTTTGCTCTTCAACTGCAAACCTTGGCTTTTCAACACGGGCCTAACGCCTGAGTTAAGCCGACGCGCGTAGTGGCAACGGCTGCGTGCTAGCGTAGCGCAGGCACGCAGACGATGCCACGAAGTGCGTTCGGCTTGAACGAATTGTTAGGCAGCGGCTACTGTGATCTTTAGGCCAAGGGCGTGCGCAACTTTGCTAACGGTGGCAAAGCTCGGATTGCCTGCACCTGAAAATGCCTTGTATAGCCCCATGCGGGTCAGGCCAGTTTGGGCAGCGAGTTGCGTGATGTTGCGTGCGCGAGCCACGTCACCGAGAGCTGCGAGGAAGAGAGCAGGGTCGTCTTCATCCGCGCAAGCGGTCAGATAGGCCGCAATGTCTTCTTCGGTCTCGAGGTAGTCGGCGGTGTCGTAGCGAGTGAAGGTCTCTTTGGACTTGGCCATGATCATGTCTCCCAAGATGCGGCAATCTCAGTGGCGAGCCGGATGTCTTTGCTTTGAGTGGATTTGTCTCCGCCACAGAGCAGAAGAATCAAGGTCTTGCCCTTGAATGTGTAGTAGACGCGGTAGCCAGGGCCGTAGTCGATCTTGAGCTCGTTGATGCCATCTTTGAGCGAGCGGAACTGGCCGGGATTCCCGAGGGAAAGGCGTCTGATACGAACCTCAACTTTAGCCTTGGCGTCACGGTCGCGCAGGCCGCGAAGCCAGCTGTCGAACGTGCTGCTCTTGAGGATTTCGTACATGGCGCATAGAGTAAACCACGGTTTACGTGATGTCAACTGCGGTTGACTCACTTCCGCCGCCTAACGCCTGAGTTAAGCCGGGCCGCTTTGCGGCCGAGCGATGTGCTAAACGCTAGCACATAAGTCGAGGCCGCGAAGCGGGCTCGGCTTGAACGAATTGTTAGGACGGTGATCCGTTGGCTTTACGGCGCTTTGCTTGTAGATCTTTCGCGCCGCGACGGATCAAAGAATTCTCAAGCATCAGATCGCAATGGCTAGGTTTGGCGTCCGGAACCGCGAGCGAGTAGGTGGGCGCGAACATAGTCGAGTGCGAAGATTTCTCAGCTCTGCGCGGTGCGCTTATTGCTCTGGGGTTTGCTCTTCAACTGCAAACCTTGGCCTTTCAACACCGGCCTAACGCCTGAGTTAAGCCGGGCCGCTTTGCGGCCGAGCGATGTGCTAAACGCTAGCACATAAGTCGAGGACGCGAAGCGGGCTCGGCTTAAACGAATGGTTAGGTTACGCCGTGAATCAAGGCGGAGCCAGGACAAGGATGCGGTTGGTGCTCTACGTTCCGGAGCCCGAATTGCAAGCTGTAGATGCAACCGAAGGCGAGCGTCGAATGCCTGAGCGCATGAAAGCGCCGGGCAGGGCACGCGGACGAAGAACCATCTGGAGCGAGAGGCGATCACCGCGGCCCGGCGCATGCGAGCCGCTTCCGGATGCGCCACCCAACCACTTACCGAAGGCGAGTGCGGAAAATCGAACGCGGAAGAGCGATTTTGCTTCCGCAAGGCTTTTACTTTTGAAAACGCTTTTCAGGCCGCAACCTAACGCCTGAGTTAAGCCGACCTGCGTAGCGGACCGGCGGTGTGGTACACGTTACCGCATGAGCCGGACCGCGAAGCAGGTTCGGCTTGAACGAATTGTTAGGCAACAAGCCGCTCGATGGTTCCGACGTCCCCCCACCTTTGAGTAGCGCCGCGATCTGGAGTCCAATCCCCAACGACAAGGAGATTGGACGTGAAGAAGCGTTTTACCGAAGAACAGATCATCGGCTTCCTGCGTGAGGCCGAGGCCGGCCTGCCGGTCAAGGACCTGTGCCGCCGGCACGGCTTCAGCGAAGCCTCGTATTACCTGTGGCGCAGCAAGTTCGGCGGCATGAGCGTGCCCGACGCCAAGCGCCTCAAGGAGCTGGAGGCGGAGAACACCCGGCTGAAGAAGCTGCTGGCCGAGCAGATGTTCGAGAACGACGTGATCAAGGACGCCCTGCGAAAAAAGTGGTGACCGCACCGGCTCGACGCGAGCTGGTGCGGCATCTGGTGGACAAGGGGCTGAGCGAGCGACGATCGCTGGCGGTGGTGCGCATGAGCGCCAGCGCCTACCGCTATGCGCCGCGTCCGGACCGCAACGTCGAGCTGCGGGCGCGGATCTTGGCGCTGGCGCGGCGGCACAAGCGCTACGGCGTCGGGATGATCCACCTCAAGCTCAGGCAAGCGGGGCTGCTCGTGAACTACAAGCGCGTTGAACGGCTGTACCAGGAGGCGAAGCTGCAGGTGCGGCGCCGCAAGCGCAAGAAGGTGTTGCCGGGCGAGCGCCAGCCGCTGATCCGGCCGCTGGCGGCCAATCAGGTGTGGTCGATGGACTTCGTGTTCGACCGCACCGCCGAAGGTCGGGTCATCAAGTGCCTGACGATCGTCGACGACGCCACCCACGAGGCCATCGTGATCGAGGTCGAGCGCGCGATCTCCGGACTGGGCGTGACGCGCGTGCTCGACCGTCTGGCGCTCACCCGCGGCCTGCCGCAGGTGATCCGCACCGACAACGGCAAGGAGTTCTGCGGCAAGGCTATGGTCACCTGGGCGTACGAGCGCGGCGTGCAACTGCGCCTGATCCAACCCGGCAAGCCGAACCAGAACGCCTACGTCGAATCCTTCAACGGGCGCCTGCGCGACGAGTGCCTCAACGAACACTGGTTCACCCACCTGCTGCACGCCCGGACCGTCATCGGAACCTGGCGCCGGGAATACAACGAGGATCGGCCGAAGAAGGCATTGGGCGGACTGACACCGAGCGCCTACGCAAAACAACTGGCATCCACTACCATCAACCCCGGACTCTAAATCGCCCCGCTACTGAAAGCGGGGGGACGTCGGATCCGCACCGACAACGGCAAGGAGTTCTGCGGCAAGGCTATGGTCACCTGGGCGTACGAGCGCGGCGTGCAACTGCGCCTGATCCAACCCGGCAAGCCGAACCAGAACGCCTACGTCGAATCCTTCAACGGGCGCCTGCGCGACGAGTGCCTCAACGAACACTGGTTCACCCACCTGCTGCACGCCCGGACCGTCATCGGAACCTGGCGCCGGGAATACAACGAGGATCGGCCGAAGAAGGCATTGGGCGGACTGACACCGAGCGCCTACGCAAAACAACTGGCATCCACTACCATCAACCCCGGACTCTAAATCGCCCCGCTACTGAAAGCGGGGGGACGTCGAAGCTATGGCTCAAAGGTCTAAGACCGGGCGAGCCAGGCTCTCAGCGTGGTCGACGTTCGGGACGAGGTCGAGCATTGCTCTGCCAACACAAAGAAGCTCTTCTGTGTCCCCCGCATAACGCCTGAATTAAGCCGCGCCGCGAAGCGGCGTCGGCTTGAATGAATTGTTAGGCCTCAGCATACGCTTGCACGAGCTCTCGTTCGCGGGGCGCTGGGCCTATGTGAAGAATGATGGTGCGTTCTAGATCAACAAGCGAATGCGTGGCGCAGTTCTTTGCGAACCACATGCACTCAGACAGTGGCTCATCGGCATGCCAAGTAGTCATTGCATCAGCCTCTTCGGGGATGTCAGACGAGCCAAACGGCTCGTGATTGGCAATATCAACCGAATCATCCCACGAGCTGCAGTTGTCACCCCAAGCCAGCATGTACAGACAGCCGATCTCAATGAGCCATGAGCTCACAATGCGCTGCCAAATTGGGTCAACTGGTTGGTCGAGAACCAGTACCGCGCGAGTAGGCTGACGCGCCAGAGCGGGCAAGCCGGAGCCGGCGACAAGATGCAAGTACTGCGGATTACTCTCCATGAGGCCTAACGCCTGAGTTAAGCCGGACCGCTTTGCGGCCGAGCGATGTGCTAAACGCTAGCACATAAGTCGAGGCCGCGAAGCGGGCTCGGCTTGAACGAATTGTTAGGACGGTGATCCATTGGCTTTACGGCGCTTCGCTTATTGATCTTTCGCGCCGCGGCGGATCAAAGAATTCTCAAACATCAGATCGCAATGGTCAGGTTTGGCGTCCGGGACCGCGAGCGAGTAGGTGAGCGCGAACATTGTCGAGTGCGAAGATTTCTCAGTTCTTGCGCGGTGCGCCTATTGCTCTGCTGTTTGCTCTTCAACTGCAAACCTTGGCCTTTCAACACCGGCCTAACGCCTGAGTTAAGCCGACCTGCGTAGTGGTACGGCGTTGTGCTACAAGCTAGCACATAAGCCGATGCCACGAAGCAGGTTCGGCTTGAACGAATTGTTAGGGGCCACTAAACGTGATGTCTCTCGTTAAAAGCAGGCAAGAAGAAAAGCAGACCCTGAGTGCTCTCTTGCGAAACTTCTCCCCATTGAGCGTGTAAAGCAGCGTTACGCAAATCTTTGAACGCAAGCAGATTTCCTTTTGTGGAGCGTTCAATGACGCCTCGCGTGAACAACTGTGCCACTACAACTGAGAACTCCGACCCCAAGAGGTCAGGGTGTCCTGATTTGTCAGCAAGTCTCTTAACCGAATCTTCGAGCGTTACAGCTAACAACGCTGCAGCGGTATCTTTATAGCCCGCTTCGAGCGCTATGCGGGCTGCCTCAATGAAATCAGATTTAACCTCTAAAATGGCCTGCGACCGGATCGTGTCAAGCAAGCCGTGTCGAATTACTTCTAGGGTACCCCTAATTAGCCCCTCTGCGCGCTCCAGGCCTCTAATGTCGTTACTGAACAAAGCACCCATGATTCGCGTGCTTTGCGGATTGCCATCTTCGTAGATGTGGTAGAGGATAGCTTCAATTTGAGTTACGACACTATTGAATTTCACTCTATCAGAGCACCCATATCTCCCGTTGAATTTTTCCGATAGATCGGGAAATTCGGCCAGAAGTCGTTCTAAGTGTTCAATGATCTCTTGATTGCTTGGCATGTGGGCCCTAACGCCTGAGTTAAGCCGGCCTGCGTAGCGGCCGAGCATTGTGGTAAACGATACCGCAACAAGCGAGGCCGCGAAGCGGGCTCGGCTTGAACGAACTGTTAGGTGTGACTTAAAGGTGGCCACCACTAGCAGCGAAATGCAGGGCTTGAATTGCTAGAAGTGCAATCGAAGCCATCAATGACCCTGTTGAAATATAAGCCCATGGTCTTAGCTTGGTCGTGAGCAGCCCACGCTTGGCAGAGAAGGTCAATTTAAGAATCCAGAATGGCCACCATTCTCCACTACTTGGCTCACCTACCGACCTGTGCAAGTCAGGAGACAGGCTTTTAAGTCTGTTGGCTAGATATGCTGCCGAAAAAAATGCTGTGACGGCGAGGAGCAGTGCGGATATGAAGATCATATTTTCGAGCAGCGAATAGAGTTTGCTGTAACACCTAACGCCTGAGTTAAGCCGCGCTGCGTAGTGGCACGGCGTTGTGCTAGAAGCTAGCACAAAAGGCCGGGCCACGAAGCGGCGTCGGCTTGAACGAATTGTTAGGCAAGGCTTCCGTCATACCTTGAGGCGCCCTCTGAGGAACTTGCCAGCGGCACCCTTGAGTTCGCACCTGTTAAAGAGCTTGCCCTGAAATTGGAAGTCTTGATCAATCCGTACGATTAGCAATTGCTCAAAGTCGCCTTGACTCTTGACCATCACTCGATCGTTTGATTTCTCGGGTGAAATGGTTTTTACCTCAACCAGCTTGCCGCCAATTGTGCCGTCAGATCCAGCGGTGTGAGTTCCGTGACGACGAAGCCCGAACTTGATCTCAGCGTAGATTTCTCCAAGCTCCCCCCAAACTTGCAAATACCTGCCTGTGTTTTCGAAGTGCCGCATAGCGCACTCTACTAGGTCGTGGAAGATTTCTGTTTGTTCCAGGACGCTGTAGGGAAAACCTTCTCTGCTCTCAAACGGTTCGCATGGCTCTATGGAATGAATATCATCTTCCGGCGTATCTTTGAGTTGGGAGTCAACCCATTCCTGATCGATGTACTCCCATTGCCAAGGTGCTACGCCACATCCCGCAGCATCGGCGATATCTTTGGCGCTGTAGCCGCGCGCATTCATTTCGTAAAGAAAGTCCCAGTCGCCCATGATCCTTTTGCCTTGCCTAACGCCTGAGTTAAGCCGGGCCGCTTTGCGGCCGAGCGATGTGCTAAACGCTAGCACATAAGTCGAGGCCGCGAAGCGGGCTCGGCTTGAACGAATTGTTAGGACGGTGATCCGTTGGCTTTACGGCGCTTTGCTTGTAGATCTTTCGCGCCGCGACGGATCAAAGAATTCTCAAGCATCAGATCGCAATGGCTAGGTTTGGCGTCCGGAACCGCGAGCGAGTAGGTGGGCGCGAACATAGTCGAGTGCGAAGATTTCTCAGCTCTGCGCGGTGCGCTTATTGCTCTGGGGTTTGCTCTTCAACTGCAAACCTTGGCCTTTCAACACCGGCCTAACGCCTGAGTTAAGCCGGGCCGCTTTGCGGCCGAGCGATGTGCTAAACGCTAGCACATAAGTCGAGGCCGCGAAGCGGGCTCGGCTTAAACGAATGGTTAGGTTACGCCGTGAATCAAGGCGGAGCCAGGACAAGGATGCGGTTGGTGCTCTACGTTCCGGAGCCCGAATTGCAAGCTGTAGATGCAACCGAAGGCGAGCGTCGAATGCCTGAGCGCATGAAAGCGCCGGGCAGGGCACGCGGACGAAGAACCATCTGGAGCGAGAGGCGATCACCGCGGCCCGGCGCATGCGAGCCGCTTCCGGATGCGCCACCCAACCACTTACCGAAGGCGAGTGCGGAAAATCGAACGCGGAAGAGCGATTTTGCTTCCGCAAGGCTTTTACTTTTGAAAACGCTTTTCAGGCCGCAACCTAACGCCTGAGTTAAGCCGGGCCGCTTTGCGGCCGAGCGATGTGCTAAACACTAGCACGTAAGTCGAGGCCGCGAAGCGGGCTCGGCTTGAACGAATTGTTAGGCTGCTGGCCTGTTTATGCGGTTCTGAAAATATTGCCCGACATAGAAAAATGGTAGCGCTATACCGACCAGAACCGCGTACTTGGTCAAACCAGTAATTCCAAAAAACTCATTGATGAAATTCGCTGTGCCAAAACCGAGCGCGAAGAATAGCGCCCGAATCCATTCTCTGGGACGATTCATGATCTTGTAGATGAAGACATGAACGGCTAGAACTATAACGACCAAGATCGTTGAAGAAAGGATGGATGTTGCTAGAGGCCCCATTTGGTCTTTTCCTGCAGCCTAACGCCTGAGTTAAGCCGTGGTGCTGCACGGCCACAATTGGACAAGAACCTTACCTTAGAAAATTGTGGCCGTGAAGCGCCATCGGCTTGAACGAATTGTTAGGCTGCAACCGTTCCGACTTGTCGTGATTGATTGAGCTGATACGGACAAGCCAGTGAACGAAGAAGTTCTGGGGCGGAAGGATCGCGTAGAGCAGTCCGACGCAATCCTGGAGCATGCGTCACCAGACGCGTGCGAACCGAACAGATGAAAGCAGGGCGGCAAAGCCGCGCTGCGAACTATGCAAGCGATGAGACCAATTCTCGGGAATCTTTCAGCCTGACTTTAAGAGCGCTTTCTTGCAGCCTAACGCCTGAGTTAAGCCGCGCTGCGTAGTGGCACGGCGTTGTGCTAGAAGCTAGCACAAAAGGCCGGGCCACGAAGCAGCGTCGGCTTGAACGAACTGTTAGGCTTGCGGGCTTATGAATCCTTCTTCTGTTCAGCTGAGACTTGGCTCGAGTTGTTCGTCAAGCGGACGTTACTCAACAACTCAAGCTTCCCCGTGATTGCGAACTTTCCGAACAGATATATACCGTAAAGAACGCCCGCTAATTTCAGAAGGTCGAATGCACGGAAGTTTCTATTATTTGCAATGTCTTCCGACAAATTAAATGGGATCGCTATGAGTCCAGCTAGTGCAAGAATGCCGGCAATTATCCTAATTGCTTTCCGGGAGTCGATGATTTTGCTTTGTGTGCTCATGGATCTATCCAAGCAAGCCTAACGCCTGAGTTAAGCCGACCTGCGTAGCGGCCGGGCGGTGTGGTACACGCTACCACGCAAGCCAGGCCGCGAAGCAGGTTCGGCTTGAACGAATTGTTAGCTGCTTCCATGCATTGCGTCTTCTGCAATCACTTGAGCTTCCTTGATAGTCATTCCGTTATGGTAGTGACAAGCAAGGGGATGGTCGCTTGGTTGTAGCTCAAGAATCGGTCTGGCCCCACCGTTCCGCGGGCGTACGTTGGTCTTGAGATTTACAGTATCAGGATAATGGGGGAGGCGATTGCTAAACCAGCCAAAGTAGCTATCTGTCTCGTCGTGCTTGCCCCATGCGGATGTGTACTTCTCGAAGCTCTCTTTGCTGAGTGAAACCCAGACACCCCAAAGGAACGGCTCGTCAACGCCGTGAATTGGCAGTTCTAGGATGGCGCGCGCGAAGTAATCGGTTCCTTCCGGATGCTCAATCTTGCAAAGATCATCATTGATCGTAGCGATCGATTCTTTGTCGTGATCAGACAGAGAGTCGTAGTGCATTGGCGCTTTGTAGCCGAAGCTCGGTGAGCCTGCGTGGAGCTTCCCGCAGCATGAGCAAGTGAATGCGAAGATTGCAGCCATGTGTGTGAGCAGCTAACGCTTGAGTTAAGCCGACGTGCGTAGCGGAGCCAACAACATGGCAAGCTGTTCTGCCATGTTGTTGGTGTAGCGAAGCGCGTTCGGCTTGAACGAATTGTTAGCCGTCACCCCGGCTCACGGTCAGCTCAAGACCAAGATCACCAACGGAAACGCTGGCGGACTTGTCCGGGCGAACTACAACTGTCGGTGCCATTGAGCCATACGCCGAGTCCAAGTGCGCAGCAACCTGAATCTTGTCCGGCGCTAGGTCTGTGACGGTGAGCGTGAGCTTGTATCCGTCTGGGCCAGTAACCTCAATGCTCGCAGGTTTGTTGGCGAGAACAACAGCGCTTGGTGCGGCAAAGGCTTGTCCGCCGTGCGTCAGCTTTGCCGAGACCTCATAGGAGCCGGGCGGACTTGCAAAGGAAAGGCTGGCAGGCAGACACAACACGAGGGTGGCGATGATTTTTGACCAAATGCGCATAACGCTCTCCTGTGACGGCTAACGCCTGAGTTAAGCCGCGCTGCGTAGTGGCACGGCGTTGTGCTAGAAGCTAGCACAAAAGGCCGGGCCACGAAGCGGCGTCGGCTTGAACGAATTGTTAGGCGCTACGTTGCTAAATACCAAGACACGAGAGCGCCAAGACAGAAGAAGATGAAGTTGACGATGACGCCGCTCCAGAACGACTTTCGACCTTCCTTTCTCAGCTCGCCCTGTAGAAGTTGGGCCACCGCATCTACTTGCTCACGGTTGAGCGAGACTAGTTTCTGATACCGGTCAGCGTCTTGTTGCAGTTCGGTAACAAGGGTTTGTCGTTTCTGAATCTCGTCCTCAACTTGTGCAACGAGTCGACTCGATTCTTTCAGTGCGCCCGAAAGCTTGTTTATGCGATTCTCTAATGTCTCGGGGCGACGGTACTTCTTAAGAACAAATACTTCGAAGAGGCTAGCGACGACGGAAGCGATGGAGCCTGAGATCGCGAGAGCGGTGATTAGTTCGACGGACATTGCGCCCCCTAACGCCTAACGCCTGAGTTAAGCCGACTTGCGTAGTGTAGCCGGCGACGTGGCAAGCTTAACCTGCCACGGCGCCGGTGTAACGAAGCAAGTTCGGCTTGAACGAATTGTTAGGTTTGCGGCCTTTGCTGCTGATGGTGTGAAAGAAGCAATCTTAAATTGGTGAATCAACCGGAACTCAGTGCGCTGATAATCAAGCCATATGAGGCTGCTACCAGAATCACTGCAGGGATTAGCCAGCGTGCTTTGGACAGGAAAAGTACAACTAGCGCTGCTGAAAACACCAGTACGCCATGCAGGTCTTTGATGCTGCTGAAGAGGATGGCAAGGGTTGTGCCTGTGATGAGGCCAACCACGGCTGCTGTGACGCCAGCCAAAAACTCAGCGACGCGGGGTCTGTGCACCCAGCGCTCCATTGCGTCGTGGCCGAGTAGCGTGAATGAGAATGCTGGGAGAAATACGCCGGCAGTCATTACCAAGGCACCAACGAGTCCCCCGCCCATGTAGCCGACGAAGGTCGCGAATATGACAAGAGGGGCGGGTAGAAGGCCAGAAAGTGCTAAACCGTCAAGGAACTGGCCATTGCTCATCCACGCACCATGACTCACAGCGTCTCGCTGCAAAAATGGGATAACGGTGTACGCCCCTCCGAAAGTGAGCAGTCCTGCCTTTAGCCCTGACCAGAAGAGGGCAAGTGCTCCCATAGTTCCAGTTGCTGCGACAGTACTTATTTCTGATCGGTTAACGAGAGCCTCTAGGCCAGTGAGGCCGCCATCGTTCCAGATCTTGGCTGTGATCAGAGCAGCCATAATGGCGAGTGACCACGACGCCAGTAAATTGCGATGCTCGTGCGCGAGAAGGTAAATCAATCCACCTGCAGCGATTACTACAGCGAAATGAATATTTGCCAGTTGAGCTAGGACGGCAACCGCACCGATAAGCCAAAGCCAGCGGTTTTCTAGGACGTGTCCGCCAATACGGAAAATGGCGCGCACAATCAGCGCTGCAACTGCTGCTTGCGCAGCGACCAGTACGCCGCTCCAACTTTCGATCATGAGCCCATACCTAGCGTACAACCAGGACAGCAATAGCATCAGTGCGAATCCAGGCAGCATGAAGCCCAGCCCAGCCATTATTCCGCCCAAGCGTCCGCGAGCAAGCGTGCCGAAATAGACGCAGAGTTCATGTGCCTCTGGGCCGGGGAGAACTTGATAGACGGCAAGTACGCGATTGAATTTATCTCGGTCGATCCAGCCCTCTTGATCTACAAGCTCCTCTCGAAGCATGCCGATTTGCGCGACAGGGCCACCCCAAGCTATAGCGCCGAAGCGCAAAAAACGTAGAAATACACCGAGCGGCGATAGCTGTGGGATTCCGTTGCCAGAAGAAGGGACTACGGGCTTGTCCGATGAAGGGGCGGCGTGCATTTTTATCTCTAAGGGAGCTGAACGCTGCATTTGATCGCGGGGGGAGCGCTCATGAACCATCCACTGCAAACCTAACGCCTGAGTTAAGCCGACTTGCGTAGTGGAGGCAAAAGCGTGGCAAGCTTTTTCTGCCACGCTTTTGCTGTAACGAAGCAAGTTCGGCTTGAACGAATTGTTAGGCTTGCTCGCCGGGTAGCTTTGCCGCAAGTACATCAACGTTTTCGATGGACGGGGGCTCGGACAACAACTCACCTGCCTTTGCCATCAACGCGGCTGCGACCTTGCCGGAGAGATGGGCCTGCCGACCCGCTTCATCCGGGAAAGCATCAAAGATTCCGAAAGTGCTTGGTCCAAGGCGAATGCCAAACCACGCAGTGGTGGCAGGCTCCTCATTGACGATGGGAAGGCCACTCACAAGGAAGCTCTCAACCTCTTTCTCTTTTCCAGGTTTCGCTTCAAGGCGAACGAACAAGGCTACTTTGACCATGGCATGTCTCCTGTTGTTAAAACGACATCACGATACGCGATGTTCTCTTGCAAGCCTCGACGTCCCCCCGCTTTCAGTAGCGGGGCGATTTAGAGTCCGGGGTTGATGGTAGTGGATGCCAGTTGTTTTGCGTAGGCGCTCGGTGTCAGTCCGCCCAATGCCTTCTTCGGCCGATCCTCGTTGTATTCCCGGCGCCAGGTTCCGATGACGGTCCGGGCGTGCAGCAGGTGGGTGAACCAGTGTTCGTTGAGGCACTCGTCGCGCAGGCGCCCGTTGAAGGATTCGACGTAGGCGTTCTGGTTCGGCTTGCCGGGTTGGATCAGGCGCAGTTGCACGCCGCGCTCGTACGCCCAGGTGACCATAGCCTTGCCGCAGAACTCCTTGCCGTTGTCGGTGCGGATCACCTGCGGTAGGCCGCGGGTGAGCGCCAGACGGTCGAGCACGCGCGTCACGCCCAGTCCGGAGATCGCGCGCTCGACCTCGATCACGATGGCCTCGTGGGTGGCGTCGTCGACGATCGTCAGGCACTTGATGACCCGACCTTCGGCGGTGCGGTCGAACACGAAGTCCATCGACCACACCTGATTGGCCGCCAGCGGCCGGATCAGCGGCTGGCGCTCGCCCGGCAACACCTTCTTGCGCTTGCGGCGCCGCACCTGCAGCTTCGCCTCCTGGTACAGCCGTTCAACGCGCTTGTAGTTCACGAGCAGCCCCGCTTGCCTGAGCTTGAGGTGGATCATCCCGACGCCGTAGCGCTTGTGCCGCCGCGCCAGCGCCAAGATCCGCGCCCGCAGCTCGACGTTGCGGTCCGGACGCGGCGCATAGCGGTAGGCGCTGGCGCTCATGCGCACCACCGCCAGCGATCGTCGCTCGCTCAGCCCCTTGTCCACCAGATGCCGCACCAGCTCGCGTCGAGCCGGTGCGGTCACCACTTTTTTCGCAGGGCGTCCTTGATCACGTCGTTCTCGAACATCTGCTCGGCCAGCAGCTTCTTCAGCCGGGTGTTCTCCGCCTCCAGCTCCTTGAGGCGCTTGGCGTCGGGCACGCTCATGCCGCCGAACTTGCTGCGCCACAAGTAATACGAGGCTTCGCTGAAGCCGTGCCGGCGGCACAGGTCCTTGACCGGCAGGCCGGCCTCGGCCTCACGCAGGAAGCCGATGATCTGTTCTTCGGTAAAACGCTTCTTCACGTCCAATCTCCTTGTCGTTGGGGATTGGACTCCAGATCGCGGCGCTACTCAAAGGTGGGGGGACGTCGGCCTAACGCCTGAGTTAAGCCGACTTGCGAAGTGTAGCCGGCGACGTGGCAAGCTTAACCTGCCACGGCGCTGGTGTAACGAAGCAAGTTCGGCTTGAACGAATTGTTAGGGTGCGCGTTCGCGTTAGTTTCAGAGCCTACGGAGCCGAAGGGCTGGGGCGCAGGCCCGCGGTCTTTCAGCCCGTATCAAGCCCGCAAGCCGCCGAGCGAAGCGAGAAGAACGCACGCGGTCCCACGCGGCGACGGTTCGGGTAACTCCGAGGGCGGATCAACAAGTCTGATTGCCTGGGCGCAACACCAGACAAGTCGAACGCCGCTTGTGATCTTGCGAACGCACAGAACGGAAGTTGCGAGGCGTCAGCAGCAGAGAACCGATCAAACGTTCTCGCGCAGCCTAACGCCTGAATTAAGCCGACCCGCGAAGCGGGTTCGGCTTGAATGAATTGTTAGGCAGCAGCTCTGCCACTAGCGGAGCTTCTTGTAGTTGTCATCGCCAATGACGGGCGCCGCCGGAGACTCGGTCTTGATAAGGCTTACCGAATGCTCGCAGTCACCAAGGTTCTTGTAGCTCTCGGAGCTAACGGCAATTGTGCGGCCATTGCTGGAAGTGAAGTTCCAGCGCCACTCGCCGGAGTTGTCTTTGTAGATGTAGAAGTAGGAAACGCCAGCCATTACTAGACCCTCATATAAGCCCCGAGCCGGATTGCCGGATGCCGGCAAAGTAGAGCGCTCCTAAATCTCACAGCTTGCGACTGCTGCCTAACGCCTGAGTTAAGCCGGCCCGCGTCCGGCGAGTGAGACCGCGACGAGACCGCGAAGCGGGCTCGGCTTGAACGAATTGTTAGGCCGCGGGTCCAGAGGAATCGTTGCTGCGGCTAGATGCCTTGCGCAATGCACCGATACCGAGGACAACGAACACAACTCCAAGTGCCGTAAATGCGTTCTGCCCGTTATTGAACGCTGCTGCAAAGAATGAAAGCCCTGCTGCAATGAGCAGATATCCGGATAGCTTGGAGGGCTGGTTGCGTTCCATGTGCTGCCTTTTGATGAGCGTGAAATTTTTACTAGCGGCCTAACGCCTGAGTTAAGCCGACCTGCGTAGCGGCACGGCGGTGTGCTACACGCTAGCACAACAAGCCGGGCCGCGAAGCAGGTTCGGCTTGAACGAATTGTTAGGCGACACTGCTCGATCGGAAATAATGCCGCGTCGCTCAGCTACCCAGATTTGTGAAGATACCCACCGCTAGCTCTGCCCACACGTAAAGAAACGCAGCCAAAACCAGCACACCGGTCACCAGTCTGTTCTTCGGAGAGACCTTTCGCGCGACGAGCACAAATATCGAGCCGGCAGCAAAAAGAAGGATGCCCATAACGACGAAGTCTTCTATGCCCCAATTGACGGCAGTGGTGACCCGCATTGCGACAAAAGGGATGAACAAAAGTGCCCCTGTCGCTAGCGCAATCCAAGCGAAAGCACTGTTACGCATGATGAATCTTTTGGCTATCGTGTTCATTGAACCTTCCTCCTAGTGGAGGCATAGGATCTGGCGTGCCTGTGAAATCACGATGTGCCCATTGTGAAGCCACTATGAAGGCTCGGAGTGCCGCCTAACGCCTGAGTTAAGCCGTGGTGCTGCACGGCCACAATAGGGCAAGAACTTACCCTAAAAGATTGTGGCCGTGAAGCGCCATCGGCTTGAACGAATGGTTAGGTTTCGCGACAGGCCGGACGGAGCCCGGCGAAAGATGCGGCTGGTGCTCTACATGCCGGAGCCTGTAGTGCGCGCTTTAGATGCAACCGATGCCGAGCGTCGAACGCATGTGTGCATGAAAGCGCCGGGCAGGGCACGCGGGTGAAGAACGACCTGGAGCGAGTGGCGATCACCGCGGCTCGGCGCCCCCTGCAGTTTCCGGATGCGCCACCCAACCACTAACCGAAGCCGAGTGTGGAAGTTCTAACGCAGGAATGCGATGTTCTTTCCGAAGGGCGGGTTTAGTTGAAAACGCTTTTCAAGCCGCAACCTAACGCCTGAGTTAAGCCGCGCCGTGAGCGGTGCGGCGACGCGTGCGAGCGTAGCGAACGCACGCAGGCGACGCAACGAAACGGCGTCGGCTTGAACGAGTTGTTAGACCGCACCAGCCTGTTGTTGAAAGCGCAAGTCAGGCACCGTGACCGCAAGCCCGCGAAAACCGATTGCACGCAGGCGCGTGGCGAACCGCAGGGTGGGGCGTGCGCGCCTGCGTGCGACTCCGCGAACCATTGCCAGATGCGCGTTGGCCGAACGCGAGCGCGCGAGCCGACGAACAATCTGGAGAAACTTGGTGAACGCCGGAGCGCAGCGCGGCGTTCTAGCGAGAAGGGATCTGGAGGCTGGGTTTTGCCGAGAACATCAGGTGCATGGCGTCCCATGCGGTCATTCTGGCTGCGGTCTAACGCCTGAGTTAAGCCGGCTTGCGAAGCGGCACCGGCGTTGTGGTACACGTTACCGCATAAGCCGGGCCGCGAAGCAAGCTCGGCTTGAACGAATTGTTAGGCTGCAAGCCCTTCAATGAAGGAAATCATTCTCAGCGTGCTCGGGCGGAAAGATGTGCACAACAATCACAACTCCATCCTGAAGCGCCTGTTCGTAGTATTGCTTCCCTGAGTCTTCATCTGGGAAGTCTGTAGCACTAGCTAGAGACGCGGATACGATTCTCTCGGTACGCCAGCCAGCTTCAGTGGTCTCTTTCTCTGCGATATCAATGGCACTACGAATATTGAGCTCTGTTGTATACACATTGATGTAAGCGCCACCAAATTCGTCCGCCGACTGTAGAACGCCGTCTGGAATTGCTTCTACTTGGACCACGAAAATTTCTGTCATGAGGCCTAACGCCTGAATTAAGCCGACCCGCGAAGCGGGTTCGGCTTGAATGAATTGTTAGGCAGCACTACCGGCACGTAGTGTTGCCAAAGCTGTCAGTGCGGCACTTGACCGTGTTGCCATTGTCGTCGCGGAAAGTGGTGTTGCCAAAAGAGTCTGTGCGACTACGAATGGTATTGCCGTTGTCATCACGGTAGGTGGTATTGCCGAACGAGTCGGTGCGACTACGGACAGTATTGCCGCTATCGTCACGGTAAGTGGTGTTTCCGAAAGAATCGGTCCGGCTGCGAACGGTGTTGCCGTCGTCATCCCGCCAAGTAGTGTTGCCGAAGGAGTCCGTGCGGCCGCGAGTGGTATTGCCATCACTGTCACGGCACGTGGTGTTTCCGAACGAATCGGTTCGGCAACGGGTTTGAGCGAACGTACTGAACGACACGGTGGCGAGAAGAAATGAAACGAGCAATGCTTTGAACATAAATCCCCCTTGTTGTGTGGGTGCTGCCTAACGCCTGAGTTAAGCCGGACCGCAGCCGGCGAGTGAATCACGCGCGAGACCGCGAAGCGGTCTCGGCTTGAACGAATTGTTAGCCCGTACCAGCCTGAGAACTGGCGGCCACGAGCGTCCATGTAAGCATTATTGCGACGGCTGTTCCGCCAATAAAGCAGGACAGGCACTTAGCTTTGCGCCCAGTGATGACACTGAGCAGCTTGCCGAGTAGCACGAATGCAAGGACGCAAACGGCTAGAAAGGCTGTGTAGCCAGGAAAGAGCCAAGCCGAGGCGCCGCAGACTACAACGAAGATCAAGGTCACATAGGCATGAGCGAGGCGAGCCAAGCCAACGGCAGGACGTCCAGGCTCATGAAACATGCCGCCATAGTTGGTGGGGACAGACACCACCAGAAGGCCAAAGGTGCCGAACAGCACGTAGAAGGCGGCAATGATCTTGACGAGCGACATTGTTTGAGTACGGGCTAACGCCTGAGTTAAGCCGACCTGCGTAGAGGAGCCGGCGACATGGCAAGCTTAACCTGCCATGGCGCCGGTGGAACGAAGCAGGTTCGGCTTGAACGAATTGTTAGGCTGCAGATAGTCATTTGGATCGTTTGCTGCTGTAGTGCACAGCTAGTGGAGCTATCCCAATTGGGAAGAGCGCACCAAGAATTACGATGGCTATACCGGTAAGCTTATCGATGTTGCCATTTTGCATAAGCCTAAGAACAAATCCGCCAACTAGTAGAGCGATGACTAGTGCAATCATTGCCGGACCAAATATTGTTCCTGGGCGATTTCTTTGGATCATTGTGAACTCTCGAATGCAGCCTAACGCCTGAGTTAAGCCGGGCCGCTTTGCGGCCGAGCGATGTGCTACACGCTAGCACATAAGTCGAGGCCGCGAAGCGGGCTCGGCTTGAACGATTGGTTAGGGCGCACCGCAGTCACTCTTTCTAATTTCGAATCGAGTCAATTCTGTGCCGTCATTAAGCTTGTAAATATATTCCATGATTACGCCAGCATCTAATACCTTTGTACTTGTCGGAGTTGCGCATACGCCCTTAATAATCGTGTCTGAAAAATCGCGAATGGCGCGTTGATCCATTGCTTTGCCGGGCATTTTAACCAGCGTATAATAATAAGCAATTTGCATGCTCGGTCCCGGGAAAGTTGAATCTAGCCGGGTGTGCTCATCTACCATCATTGGAAGTTGTTTATTCATTTCCTTTGATATCTGCACGAGTCTTGGGTCAGCAGCTAATGAGTCGGAACTGCTCTTGTTGTTCTGCTTTGTGTAGCTGATAAATTTATAGCCACCAAAAATTACTGCACCCCAGAAAAGCAGAGTAAAGAATTTTTCAAAGTGGCTCGACTTACCTGAGCTCATGATTCCCCCCTGTGCGCCCTAACGCCTGAGTTAAGCCGGCCTGCGTAGCGGCCGAGCGTTGCGGTATACGTTACCGCATAAACGAGGCCGCGAAGCGGGCTCGGCTTGAACGAACTGTTAGACCGCTGGCCATTCAATTTCGCTTAGAGAAGGCAATGGCAACCAAGGAAAACGCCACGATCCAGACGCCGAAGTTCAATGCGAACATTTCCCAACGAATTTTATCCAAGCCCAGCAAAATACCCAACGCATCGGCAAATCCAACAGGGGAGCTCGCCATCCCATCAACCGCGTATACAAATGGCCAGCCACCTGCAGCTACGTAACAGCCATCTTCGCAGCCCATGATGTCACCGAGTGTGACGTAGGCTTTGCGCGGAACCCAGCTGCTCGCGATAGTCGTGGCTAGCGCGAGTATGACCACCAAGGCTTCTTGGACACGACGACTCAAAGTGTCTCCTGCGGTCTAACGCCTGAGTTAAGCCGCGGTGCGCAGTGGCCGAGCGGCGGTGTAGCGTTAGCTTACACCGCAAGCGCGGCCACGAAGCAACGTCGGCTTGAACGAATTGTTAGGCGAGCTATTCGTAGCGCCGATCCTTATCAATTTGCTCTTGAAGTTGATCCATTTGTCGCCACAGTCGAGCCATTTTCTTGCGTGGCGTATCAAAAAACACGTCATGAATAAAACTTACCAAAACACCCAAGCATATAACGGCCAGAACTAAGGCTAAGAGATATGGAGAGACATCCATGTAAAACGTATGCCAATCCTCATGAAACTCTGGGCGTCGCAGGCCATCAGCTTCAATTGCTGTCATAGCAGCAGATTCAGCGCGAACTTCGCTAAGAAGAAGCGAGGAAGTGGGGAGGTCTCCCGGTTGAATGGTTTTAAGTGTTACTCTAACTTCTTCGTCTTTTTCTATTGTGCCTAAGGGTATTTTGAATCCAGTGCCTTGAGAAAATTTTGAAAGAGGGGTCGATGGATCTGCCTCAAAGAGTGAACGCAGAGAACTTCGTCTCGGCGCAGAAATTTCTACAAAGGTGCTTTTCGCATCTGCTGCGCCGGACGGTAAATATAAGGCGACTTCCTTTTGCGCCGCTGTCCCGCCATTAATCACTATGACAGCGCCAACTTGAGATCGTTCTGTTTTTATTACCGAGGTAGTTTCGTAGAGCAAATAGTTATCTGGAAAAACAACTCTAAATGCAAATCTTGCGAAAACGGGTAAGGCCAGCGTGAGGATGGCGATAATCACTGCCAGTTTTTGCCAAGTAACGCTGCTAGATGACTCTGTTGACATGATCTTATGGATTTGACATGAATCTAAATGGTTCGCCTAACGCCTGAGTTAAGCCGCGTTGCAGCGCGGCCGCAGATTGGACAAGCCGTTGCTGCCAAGTGTGCGGCCGCGAAGCAACGTCGGCTTGAACGAGTGGTTAGGTTGCAGTGTGCCACGAAAGAGTCAGCAGCGTTACGAGAGCAGCGCCCGCGCAGCTTGACGAGCAGGCGCGTCGGAGAACGAAAGACGATCTGAGCGAAAGACCTGGCTGAAGCATGGCCGAGAGGTCAACACGGTCTGTGGGCAGTACGCTTTGCTACACCGTTCTACCGTTCTGTTGCCTACTGCAGCCTAACGCTTGAGTTAAGCCGCACCGCTTTGCGGCGGCGGCAGAGTCACAATCCTACGGGACTTTGCCGACGCCGCGAAGCGGTGTCGGCTTGAACGAATTGTTAGGTGCGCTGCCTTGAGCTGTGTATTCCTGCATTGCGGCGTCTACCTGGGAGAAGAAGGGGATTTCTGCTACAGCAATCCGATCTTTCTGGAGTCTTTGAACACATGCCTCAAGGGCTGCACGTATCTGGTCACACAAGTAGGCCTTCAGGTGCTCGTGTGTGGCCTGCTTCCATCTCAACTCCGGCACATGAATGTCCGCCGACATGTAGCGACGACTCTTAAGCAGCCTGACGCGATGGACGCCTTCCTGGCCGTACTTTGCTAGAGATCCATCAATTCGCAGCACGAGCGCGTATTCGTCGATAGACGCACAATGAGTAGATATAACGTGCTTAGCGAGTGCTTGGTAGAGAGCAACCTTTAACTCGCATGGAAGACGAGCCTCTGGGCCGCCAGCTTCACAGCCAATAGAAATCGTGGGACGAACCGGAGACCCCATTGCGCACCTAACGCCTGAATTAAGCCGCGCCGCGAAGCGGCGTCGGCTTGAATGAATTGTTAGCCACCGCGTCCAAGCAGTTCAAGCCATAAGCTCGATGAGGTGTGAGCGCCAGCTTGGTGCCTCGTATGGTTCCGGCCAGAACTCTACCAATCGCACGATCTTGCTTTTGGAAACGGTGAATAGTGAGATCGCGCGGGCAGACTGCACCCCATCTGTGACCGATACGTCTGAAACAATTTCTGAGTCGTCGCCAAAGAGCCGATGAATGGTGAAGTGCCAGCGTCCGTGGGCTGGGTACTCATGATTCATTTGGGCAAACCGCAGGGGGCCAGAAATGAGTTCTTTGGATTGGGGCCACTCAAGAACGAATTCCGGGGACAAAACGGATGTGACCGAATGAAAGTCGTTCGTCGCCATGAGGCGCCAGAACTCGCGAACAACTTCCGTGGCTTTAGTTGGAGACACAATGTCCTCCGGGCGGTGGCTAACGCCTGAGTTAAGCCGGCCTGCGGAGCGGCCGAGCGTTGCGGTACAACTTACCGCAAAAAACGAGGCCGCGAAGCGGGCTCGGCTTGAACGAATTGTTAGACCGCGCACTGGTTAGAGCGTGCTGGGTGTTATTGAAAGTTCGCCGGCCAAGGCGAGCCTATATGTCATTGGCTTTCCGGCCTCAACAACAATGTCCACTTCGCGCTGTGCGCGGCTGGATTGTGCACGGCAGATGGCCATTCCGCCAGGACGGGCGCCTAGTATCCTGCGACCAACGGCCAAGTAAAGTTCTGCTTTTTGGCCAGCACGAAGTGATGCAACATGATTGCCGTCGATAAGAATTTCAGCAGAGCACCCGCTGCCGGAAAAACCCTCGTCTCTTACAACAGTGACCAGCTCGCGTCCTGGTGCCGCCATGAAGGCATCTGCGACTATTTTTCCCTCTGGTCCAACTGGAGCTGCGCTAGCAGCGGGGATACCTTTGGTCGCGCAGCCAGTTAAAATAAAAGCCAAAGTAATACCGACGAGTAATTTCATGCTCTCCCCCTAGAGTGTTGAGATTGTGTGACGTGCGGTCTAACGCCTGAGTTAAGCCGTGGTGCTGCACGGCCACAATTAAATACGATCCTTACCTTCAAAAATTGTGGCCGTGAAGCGCCATCGGCTTGAACGAATTGTTAGGCCTCACTTGGTAAAGACCTTGCTAACCACTTTTCCTGTTTGGATGTCGATGTGGCAGTCAAAGCAGGCGAAGTTTCCAACGACAAGGGGTGACTCTGAGATGACACCAGTGTAGCCATCTGTTGCTCCAGCCCCAATGTCATCCGCCCGCCATAGCTCCTTGCCTGTGGCGCTGGAATAGGCAAAAAGATTTCTAGATGGCTCGTTGCTTGGGAAAACCATGTAGTCGTAAACGACGACAACGAGGTCGTCAATCTCACGGGCATCAAGTACCGGGAAGGTCGCGGGAATCGCCCCGCGCGAGTGAATGATTTGACCTGACTCAACGGGAATCTGCATGTGAGGCCTAACGCCTGAGTTAAGCCGCGCTGCGTAGTGGCACGGCGTTGTGCTACACGCTAGCACAAAAGGCCGGGCCACGAAGCGGCGTCGGCTTGAACGAATTGTTAGGGGGCAGTCCGGCGCTTTTCATTAAGTAAGAAAGCCAAGATGCCAACAGCAAATATGTTGATTCCGACCAGCAGGGGGTTAGGCTGATTTATGGTGAAATTGAATTGACTCCCTAGCTGCCAATTGAAATTGAGATTTGGTGGAACTTTACTAGCCGAAATTGCGGCAAAAAAGCCGCAAGTGAACAAGTACGACACAGTGGATGACTTAAAGATCGGAACTTGCAATGCCCAAAGCCAGATATTCGCTTTCAGCGCGAGCTTAGAACGCTCCAATGCGAGAATTCCTGCATAGATCGCGTACATGTATAGCAAGCAAAAGGGGGCAAGAATGAGCCAAGACGCAAATTCAAGGTTTGAAATAGCGGTCATAAAAATCGCTACCACTCCCACGCACCCGCCGCCAATACCGAGAACTCCCAGGGTTCTCCATTGCCACGAATTCATGCTGCCCCCTAACGCCTGAGTTAAGCCGCGCCGGGCAGTGGCGTGGGCCGTGGCTTAGCGTAGCGCAAAGCCACGGGCAAGCCACGAATCGGCGTCGGCTTGAACGAGTTGTTAGACCTCACTGCCTCATAGTCAAACATACTGGCTTCAGCAGAGTAAGTTCTATGCCAGGGTCTCCTAGCAAGTCCACGCGATCAGCTCCACCACTAGCGCCGTAGCCTTGAAGTGAGTTGGTTCCGCCGTATGTGTAAGTCAGTTGCTCCGGAGTGTCCCCAGCAAGATTGAACAGGCTGATCTTTACCATCTCTGGTACGTAGCGAGTTTTGGTGGATTGTTCTTGCACCTTATCCTGCTCTGGATGGTCAATCTCAACACCAAGCTTGACGCCATTTGGCAGATCAACAACTTTCATAGCCCCATGTTGCACGGTCCAGTCAGTGACAGGCTTACCATCCCATGAGAGGAAGACTAGCTGCTCTCGCTCGCCCGTCTCCCAGTTGCAGGCCATCGATGCAGAAGACATGCACATTGCAGCTAGGGCGGCCAGTGTTGTGAGTGTGCGCTTCATACAAGATCCTCCATGTGTTTTTTCAGTGAGGTCTAACGCCTGAGTTAAGCCGACCTGCGTAGCGGCACGGCGGTGTGCTACACGCTAGCACAACAAGCCGGGCCGCGAAGCAGGTTCGGCTTGAACGAATTGTTAGGGTGCGGTCTACCACTTCCATCTGAATTTCCGCTTGCGAATTGCGTGCATCTGTCTGGATGAAGCAAGGTCCATCGCCATGGGCGCGAAACGGGACACTGCTCCATACACTCCCACCCTAAAGATGAAATATGCAAAGGTTAGTGTGCCGATAGCGATCAAAAGAAAATACCAGCGGGCTTGACCCGTTACGACTAACCATAGATTTCGAGCAGCCCCTAGGACTAGAAGGGTGCCGAATAGAAAAAGTACAAGTCGCCTAAAGTTCACCCAGGTGGTCGATAGGCTTTTTTGAAGTCTTGTCATGATTTATTTCCGCAGCCTAACGCCTGAGTTAAGCCGGGCAGCGTAGCGGCCACGACGGTGGCTCAATCATAGCGGGCCGCCGTCGAGGCCGCGAAGCGGACTCGGCTTGAACGAATTGTTAGGTCGTGACCAGCCTTTGCTCTTACCTGCAAAGCCGGCCTTGTCCCCGTAAAAATCTCACACTCGCACGCAGGTAAGCGCGGCAGGGCTTGTTGCCGCGTGCGCCTGCGTGCGAACCGCGAGAAGCCAAGGAACGGAGCGAGAGTCCGCACTGGCAACGCCTGATGAAATCTGGCGTGCCCGCGTGAAGCTTCCCGAAGGCGAGCGGTGGGCGAGGGAAGTGGGTGAAGCGCGAGCGAAGCGGCGCGGAATATTGCGAGTTGCCTGGTTCAGTCGCTCTTTGGCACTGAACCTTCTCTGGCACGACCTAACGCCGGAGTTAAGCCGCGCCGCGAAGCGGCGTCGGCTTGAATGAAATGTTAGCTGCCAACACGGGTCCAAGTGACTTCACGGCTGATGATCTGATGATCGTCATGGTAGTACGAGCATTGCCCCTTGAAGCCATAGCCATTGCTTATGAGTTGAAGTACGAACGCACCACGATCTAATGCAAGTTTGTCGGCTGAGCTGTATACGGCTGTAAGTAGAGAGTTCTTGAACTCTCCTGACAATGAGTAGGTCTTTCCATTGTCTGGTCCTTTTGTCACCAGAATAGTTCCGGATACAGCATGCGCAACCCTCGATAGAGTCACTATCTCCTCTGTTAGGTCCTCCACGTTTTGATACGTGATCTTCCAACGCCCTTCAATCTCCGTATCTTTATAGACACGCTCCTCGTACCAGGGACGAATGATGCGGAGATAGATCTTGTGGAAGAAAAGAGCAAGGCCGCTGGCGATGAGGCCTGCGATGATCCCAACAGCAAGAGCCTCCATGATCTCCCCTTTGGCAGCTAACGCCTGAATTAAGCCGCGCCGCGAAGCGGCGTCGGCTTGAATGAATTGTTAGGCGCCACGCCGTGAAGCGCGCTTAGCATTGCGCTCCTCCTGACGGGATGCCAAATACCACCACTCTTCCGAGCCGTCCGAGCGAGAGGTTTTCTTGGCTCCGATCTCATGCAGGAATTGCCTGATCTGATCATCCGAGAAGCCGCCAACTCTCTCTTTGAGCGCAAAGAACGATCTATCTGTATAGCTCTTATGGTTGAGCATTTCTTGAAGAACGGACTTGACCATCACGCCGCTCTTGTTCTGAAGCAGGAACATTTCTTTGTCGTGCGCGAACTGTCGAGACTGAAGCAGCCAGTTGAAGAATCCCGTGGCGATAGCGCCGACGACAACGCCAAGTAAGGCCCATCCTGCTTCAGTCATCGAAATCTCCATATGGCGCCTAACGCCTGAGTTAAGCCGCGCTGCGTAGTGGCACGGCGTTGTGCTAGAAGTTAGCACAAAAGGCCGGGCCACGAAGCGGCGTCGGCTTGAACGAATTGTTAGATGCGCAGCCGCTACTTTTTAATCTGGGCAAACTTCCAGGAAAGATTTCCGCCGCTTTCGTTCGCCGCCTTAGTCAGAGTCGAGCTCAAAGCATTGAACGTATCGGCGTTGAACATCATGGTTTTCTGAGCCATGAGAATGTACTGAATGTGACCAGTGTCAGATTGAATGACATCTAGGCTTGGGTCGAAACCATTTTCCAACAGTCGCCTTGCTAGCGCCTCAAATTGTTTGGGTTCGCTATCGAATACGATGATGACGCCAAGCTCGAAAGGCTGTGACCTGTCTATTTCCAGGGTTACGGTCTGAGCGGTGTGATGGTCGCTCGTCCGTGGTGATGCTGAGCCGCATACCGGGAGCAAGAGGACTATTGCCGTGAGTAATAACTTAATGAGCTTCATGGATGGCTCCTGCGCATCTAACGCCTGGAGTTAAGCCGCGGTGCGTAGTGGCAAGCGGCGGGTTAGGCTGTAAGCCTACCCGCAAGCGCGGCCACGAAGCAACGTCGGCTTGAACGACCTGTTAGGCGCTGATGACGCTGTTCCCCGTTCACCGCGCGATGCTGGCCGCCCTTGCTGCCGACGCAGAGTCTGAAGGAACGCGCGACTACAAAAGCGCTGCAAGCTCGCGTCCAAGCGCGCTTGACCGCAGCGCAGCAACGCTTTTGTAGCAGGTCGCGCTCAATTCAGTCGATTGCTCTTGATCCGGAATTGCCGTGGGCAAACCCTCACGGATTTCGCTGTGGCTGTTTAATGAGAGGCCGAGATAATCGGCACTGCAGCCTAACGCCTGAGTTAAGCCGTGGCGCGAAGCGACATCGGCTTGAACGATTGGTTAGGTTGCAGCATAGCCCAGAACGGCGCAGCCGCACCACGAGAGCAGCGCGAGCGCAGCTTGACGAGCATCGCGCGTCGGAGAACGTAGGGAAGTCGGGGTAGGGCGTCTGGCCGAAGCATCGTGTGTACTCACAACGGGCTTGCAGATAGCGGCGCTTTGCCGCTCATTAATTCCCGATGTTTCCTGCTGCAGCCTAACGCCTGAGTTAAGCCGTGGTGCTGCACGGCCACAATAGGGAAAGAACTTACCCTAAAAGATTGTGGCCGTGAAGCGCCATCGGCTTGGACGAATTGTTAGGCCGCTTACCCGAACTGGTCGGCATACTCAGCGACCTGTTGCGGAAACAACTGCTCATAGAGCGGATAACTAATACCAACAGCATGTACCTCAATCTCTCCAAGCTCTACTGAGTAGTCGAGGATAGACACCCCGTGCGCCGTTGGAAGCAGCTCGCCGCTAGGACAAACTACGGACAGCTCCAGGTGTGCTTGAGGCAAGTCGCGGCTGGCAATGCACTGTGGCTGGACAATCGAGTACGCCGGAAGCGGGAGGAACCTGCCGGAAGCAACTCCCATGGGCGGGTCACCCGTTTCGAGCGCGGAGTGCCCAATCATGGTTTTTCCGGCAAATACCTTGTAGTCGCTCATAGCGGCCTAACGCCTGAGTTAAGCCGGCCTGCGTAGCGGCCGAGCGTTGTGGTAAACGTTACCGCAAAAACGAGGCCGCGAAGCGGGCTCGGCTTGAACGAGTTGTTAGGTTGAGCGAGTGTGCTTGGTTTGGCAACGACAATGATGCGGCCCGTGGTTTGTGTCACCGGATTCCGGAGACGAAGCTTTCGTTGCTGCCGAAGCGACAACTCGAACGCGATCATGTTCGACGGCGACGGGCATGGCACGCGGCCGACGGTGTAACTGGAGCACACGTTAGGAAGTCGCGGCCCGGCGCCCTCGATGATGTTGCCGGATTCGCAACCAACCGACCAACCGAAGACGTGTACAAAAAATCGAACGCGGCAGAGTGATCATGCTTCCGAAAAGCTTTTCACTTTTGTATTCGCTTTTCCAACCCGCAACCTAACGCCTGAGTTAAGCCGGGCCGCTTTGCGGCCGAGCGATGTGCTAAACGCTAGCACATAAGTCGAGGCCGCGAAGCGGGCTCGGCTTGAACGAATTGTTAGGACGGTGATCCACCTGCTTTACGGCGCTTTGTTTCTTGATCTTTCGCGCCGCGGCGGATCAAAGAATTCTCCAGCGCCAGATCGCAATGTCCAGGTTTAGCATCCGGAACCGCGAGCGAGTAGGCGGGCGCGAACATTGTCGAGTGCGAAGATTTCTCAGCTCTACGCGGTGCGCTTATTTCTTTGCTGTTTGCTCTTCAACTGCAAACCTTAGCCTTTCAACGCCGGCCTAACGCCTGAGTTAAGCCGCGCTGCGTAGTGGCACGGCGTTGTGCTAGAAGCTAGCACAAAAGTCCGGGCCACGAAGCGGCGTCGGCTTGAACGAATTGTTAGGCCATGATTATTGCCACTCTTTCTGCTGCCAATGGGTGCCTTTGTCTAGTGCAGAAAGCGCGAGTCCAGCCCATTTCCGAACTTCTTGATCAGGGTGATCTAAGTCGAGGGAAATCACAGCGGCCACAGAGGGATCACCGGATTCGCCGAGTAATTCAAGAATCTTTCCGCGAGTGTATGCGTCGTGGACTGTGGGAAGCAACTCGATAAGTCGCGGCACTACTTTTTTTGAATCTGGACGGTTTCCCCAGTATGCATTTTCAAAGGCATGAGGGTCTCTATCGAGAATCTGAGACAGCCACTCTTCAACTTGCGAGTCTGTTGGGTTCATGGCCTAACGCCTGAGTTAAGCCGGCCTGCGTAGCGGCACGGCGTTGTGCGAAAAGTTAGCACATAAGCCGATGCCGCGAAGCGGGATCGGCTTGAACGAATTGTTAGACCGGCGAGCATGTGCTTTGCAGTCTTGAATTCTTGTTCTTTTCCGCACCGCGGCGGCCTTTGCCGTTGTGCAACCACAGATCGCATGGACCAGGCTTAGCGTCCGGAACCACGAGCGAAGAGGTGGGGCGAACATTGTCGAGTGCGATGATCTGTGGCCTGGCTTTTCGCTTTGCACGTGCGAAGCAGGTGCGCTTTAGAGCAGCGCGATTTATCGCTCTACGACATTAACCCTTTGACCATTCAACGCCGGTCTAACGCCTGAATTAAGCCGCGCCGCGAAGCGGCGTCGGCTTGAATGAATTGTTAGGCATCACCCGAGATGTCAGAAGACGGACCAGCCTCAAGGCGCAGTGTCTGTTTCTCCGAGCGCTTCTGGCTACGCCTGAGGGAGTCCTTGATCTTGCGGGTGACGCCACGTTTGGAGCCAGCACGCTCATTTTCCTTGAATATGTCCGGGTTTGACCCGTACTTGGCAAATAGGCGATCGAAATCGGCTTGCAACTTAGTGTAGGCGGGCGACCGCCTTATACGTTCAACTTCTACGGCAAGGCATGGCACAGGAATAAGCGCGCTCTTGGCCTGCGAGAGCTGTCGCAGCTTGCGGATATCACTGTCACGTTGGGAACGGCTCATGTGATGCCTAACGCCTGAGTTAAGCCGTGGTGCTGCACGGCCACAATTGAACACGGACCATACCTTGAAAAATTGTGGCCGTGAAGCGCCATCGGCTTGAACGAATTGTTAGGCTGCAACCGTTACGACTTGTCGTGATTGATTGAGCTGATACGGACAAGTCAGCGAACGAAGAAGTTCTGGGGCGGAAGGACCACGGAGAAAAGTCCGACGCAATCCTGGAGCATGCGTCACCAGACGCGTGCGAACCGAACAGATGAAAGCAGGGCGGCAAAGCCGCGCTGCGAACTATGCAAGCGATGAGAGCAATTTCCCGGAATCTTTCAACCTGACTTTAAGAGCGCTTTCTTGCAGCCTAACGCCTGAGTTAAGCCGGCCTGCGTAGCGGCCGAGCGTTGCGGTATACGTTACCGCATAAACGAGGCCGCGAAGCGGGCTCGGCTTGAACGAACTGTTAGACCGCTGGCCATTCAATTTCGCTTAGAGAAGGCAATGGCAACCAAGGAAAACGCCACGATCCAGACGCCGAAGTTCAATGCGAACATTTCCCAACGAATTTTATCCAAGCCCAGCAAAATACCCAACGCATCGGCAGATCCAACAGGGGAGCTCGCCATCCCATCAACCGCGTATACAAATGGCCAGCCACCTGCAGCTACGTAACAGCCATCTTCGCAGCCCATGATGTCACCGAGTGTGACGTAGGCTTTGCGCGGAACCCAGCTGCTCGCGATAGTCGTGGCTAGCGCGAGTATGACCACCAAGGCTTCTTGGACACGACGACTCAAAGTGTCTCCTGCGGTCTAACGCCTGAGTTAAGCCGGAGCGCTTTGCGGCCGCGGCGTTGTGACAATTTACCGAACAACTCCGCGGCCGCGAAGCGATCTCGGCTTGAACGAATTGTTAGACCGCTAGCGACTATCTGCGCTTTGAGAACGCAAATGCAACGATAGCAATTGCCGATAGCCAGACAACAAAGTTCAACGCGAACATGTCCCAGCGGATGTCATCCAATCCTATGAGTGCACCCAGCAAGTCCGCAGATCCAACAGGGGAGCTGGTCATTCCATCCACGACATAAATGAATGGCCATCCCCCAGCAGCGACGTCACACCCGTTTTCACACCCCATGATGCTCGGATGAGTCTCAAGTGTCTCGCGCGGAAGCCAGCTGCTGCAAATGGTCGCGCCTAGCGCGACGATGACCGAAAGTGTTCCTTCGATAGATCGGTTCAAATCCTGCACCCGCGGTCTAACGCCTGAGTTAAGCCGTGGTGCTGCACGGCCACAATAGAACAAGAACTTACCGTAAAAGATTGTGGCCGTGAAGCGCCATCGGCTTGAACGAACTGTTAGGGCGCATGCCTAGCTAAAACGTTTGCGGTGTTCTTCAGATAACCACAGCGCGTCTATGGGGCCGTTGAAACCTACGACAGCATCTACACCGCAAAGTGGACATAACGCCGTTATGCCCAGAGGCTCTCCGTCAATCCACTCAATAATTTTACTAGGGCTGAATTCCATTAAACAGTAAACGCATGCGGCGATCTCGCTAGAAGCAAGCGCTCTTCGATTGTGTGAAAGATCTGAGGTTCTACCCATGCGGCCTAACGCCTGAGTTAAGCCGGGCCGCTTTGCGGCCGAGCGATGTGCTAAACGCTAGCACATAAGTCGAGGCCGCGAAGCGGGCTCGGCTTGAACGAATTGTTAGGACGGTGATCCATTGGCTTTACGGCGCTTCGCTTATTGATCTTTCGCGCCGCGGCGGATCAAAGAATTCTCAAGCATCAGATCGCAATGGCCAGGTTTGGCGTCCGGAACCGCGAGCGAGTAGGTGAGCGCGAACATTGTCGAGTGCGAAGATTTCTCAGTTGTTGCGCGGTGCGCCTATTGCTCTGCTGTTTGCTCTTCAACTGCAAACCTTGGCCTTTCAACACCGGCCTAACGCCTGAGTTAAGCCGGCCTGCGTAGCGGCCGAGCGTTGCGGTATACGTTACCGCATAAACGAGGCCGCGAAGCGGGCTCGGCTTGAACGAACTGTTAGACCGCTGGCCATTCAATTTCGCTTAGAGAAGGCAATGGCAACCAAGGAAAACGCCACGATCCAGACGCCGAAGTTCAATGCGAACATTTCCCAACGAATTTTATCCAAGCCCAGCAAAATACCCAACGCATCGGCAGATCCAACAGGGGAGCTCGCCATCCCATCAACCGCGTATACAAATGGCCAGCCACCTGCAGCTACGTAACAGCCATCTTCGCAGCCCATGATGTCACCGAGTGTGACGTAGGCTTTGCGCGGAACCCAGCTGCTCGCGATAGTCGTGGCTAGCGCGAGTATGACCACCAAGGCTTCTTGGACACGACGACTCAAAGTGTCTCCTGCGGTCTAACGCCTGAATTAAGCCGCGCCGCGAAGCGGCGTCGGCTTGAATGAATTGTTAGATGCCACGCGATGAGGCGTCTACCCCAAGAAATCCGCCGTCCTCAAAGGTGGCCCGGAAATTCTCCTTGTTGCAGCCAGTCATCTTGCCGCAGTGTCTGCACTGAGCGAGGTTACCGAAGAGTGTTGCCGTGTCAAAGGATTCACTGTCACCGAAAAAAATCGGAGAAGGAAACCATTGATTGCAGTGAAGGCAGCGAATGGAAATTTCTTTTGTCTTCGCCATGCGAATCTCTCCAGTGGCATCTAACGCCTGAGTTAAGCCGTGGTGCTGCACGGCCACAATAGGGCAAGAACTTACCCTAAAAGATTGTGGCCGTGAAGCACCATCGGCTTGAACGAACTGTTAGGCAACACGGCCTTTGCCGGTCGTTGATGGAGTTTTAACAGCCTCAAGGTGTTTCACAAACTCTTCAATACAAGGGTACGTCGCCGCCCCTCCCGTAGCCTTACGGAAGTTCTTGAGTAAGTAAACATCCTTTTCTGGTGAAACGAGATCACGGAATTGCTCTTCGAGCATGTCGCGATCTGCAATGTTATTGTTCCATGCACTCAAAATTACCTCTAACGCGTTCAGGTAATTGATCACTTCCCAGCGAAGGGTGGTGGACGACTGTTCGACAGTCAACTTGTAGCTGTCGCCCGCGCAATTCAAGGTATCGCTGAGGGCGGCGTCAAGTAATGGAACATTTTTCTTCTCGACTTCAAATGGCTCTTGGGCATAGAGCCTCTTAGCTTGCTCGTCTGAGAAAGTGTCGACCAATTTTCTCGCCGCAGTTGAGTGCTGAGTTAGATTGCGAACCCATTCTTGCATCAGTTCTACGGACAGCTGTCTCCTCGACCGCTCGTGATCACCTCTAAATTGCTTATAAGCTAACGCGACCGCCCCCGCCGTGACTACATTTGCAGCAGCAGATATCCATTCCGGATCAAAACCCATTTGTGAATCCCCTGATAATCGGTGTGTTGCCTAACGCCTGAGTTAAGCCGTGGTGCTGCACGGCCACAATAGGGCAAGAACTTACCCTAAAAGATTGTGGCCGTGAAGCACCATCGGCTTGAACGAACTGTTAGGCAACACGGCCTTTGCCGGTCGTTGATGGAGTTTTAACAGCCTCAAGGTGTTTCACAAACTCTTCAATACAAGGGTACGTCGCCGCCCCTCCCGTAGCCTTACGGAAGTTCTTGAGTAAGTAAACATCCTTTTCTGGTGAAACGAGATCACGGAATTGCTCTTCGAGCATGTCGCGATCTGCAATGTTATTGTTCCATGCACTCAAAATTACCTCTAACGCGTTCAGGTAATTGATCACTTCCCAGCGAAGGGTGGACGACTGTTCGACAGTCAACTTGTAGCTGTCGCCCGCGCAATTCAAGGTATCGCTGAGGGCGGCGTCAAGTAATGGAACATTTTTCTTCTCGACTTCAAATGGCTCTTGGGCATAGAGCCTCTTAGCTTGCTCGTCTGAGAAAGTGTCGACCAATTTTCTCGCCGCAGTTGAGTGCTGAGTTAGATTGCGAACCCATTCTTGCATCAGTTCTACGGACAGCTGTCTCCTCGACCGCTCGTGATCACCTCTAAATTGCTTATAAGCTAACGCGACCGCCCCCGCCGTGACTACATTTGCAGCAGCAGATATCCATTCCGGATCAAAACCCATTTGTGAATCCCCTGATAATCGGTGTGTTGCCTAACGCCTGAGTTAAGCCGCGCTGCGTAGTGGCACGGCGTTGTGCTAGAAGCTAGCACAAAAGGCCGGGCCACGAAGCGGCGTCGGCTTGAACGAATTGTTAGGCAAGGCTCCCGTCATACCTTGAGGCGCCCTCTGAGGAACTTGCCAGCGGCACCCTTGAGTTCGCACCTGTTAAAGAGCTTGCCCTGAAATTGGAAGTCTTGATCAATCCGTACGATTAGCAATTGCTCAAAGTCGCCTTGACTCTTGACCATCACTCGATCGTTTGATTTCTCGGGTGAAATGGTTTTTACCTCAACCAGCTTGCCGCCAATTGTGCCGTCAGATCCAGCGGTGTGAGTTCCGTGACGACGAAGCCCGAACTTGATCTCAGCGTAGATTTCTCCAAGCTCCCCCCAAACTTGCAAATACCTGCCTGTGTTTTCGAAGTGCCGCATAGCGCACTCTACTAGGTCGTGGAAGATTTCTGTTTGTTCCAGGACGCTGTAGGGAAAACCTTCTCTGCTCTCAAACGGTTCGCATGGCTCTATGGAATGAATATCATCTTCCGGCGTATCTTTGAGTTGGGAGTCAACCCATTCCTGATCGATGTACTCCCATTGCCAAGGTGCTACGCCACATCCCGCAGCATCGGCGATATCTTTGGCGCTGTAGCCGCGCGCATTCATTTCGTAAAGAAAGTCCCAGTCGCCCATGATCCTTTTGCCTTGCCTAACGCCTGAGTTAAGGCGTGCTGCGAAGCGGCATCGCCTTGAACGATTGGTTAGGTTGCAGCATAGCCCAGAACGTAGAAGTCGCACCACGAGAGCAGCGCGAGCGCAGCTTGACGAGCATCGCGCGTCGGAGAACGTAGGCAAGTCGGGGAAGAGCGCCTGGCCGAAGCATCGTGTGTACTCACAACGGGCTTGCAGATAGCGGCGCTTTACCGCTCATTAATTCCCGATGTTTCCTGCTGCAGCCTAACGCCTGAGTTAAGCCGCGCCGTGAACGGTGCGGCGACGCGTGCGAGCGTAGCGAACGCACGCAGGCGGCGCAACGAAACGGCGTCGGCTTGAACGAATTGTTAGACCACTCTGTGATAGCCGTTGAAAGTCAGCTGGATAGTGCGCAGCAGCGGATAGATCTCTGGAATGGCGTTGCTGCGGGCTGGTCCGCAAGTCGCTACAGCCGAGCGAATCTCTGCGAGAAGCTCGTCAATGGAGACTAGTGACGCTTCTCCGAGCGTGTCCCGTCCTTTGGGATGAGACGGCAGAACTGCGATATGACGCACGGGAGTCTCTGGTGGGAGCCAACCGAAGACTTCCGAGAAGACGTACTTCTTTGCGGCAGAGAACTTCTTGGCGAATCGCGCTTCCCGTGTTTCCCAGGTGTGTGCGTCAAGCGACGGCTCGTAGTGAACGAGGTCTTGAGTCTTTGGGTTGTAAGCGAGGACGTCTAGCTCCATCTCCCAGCCGCCATGTTTGAGTCGCCCGACTTTGACGTTCCGGCGAACGAGATAGCCTTGCCAATCCAAGTACTCGACGATCAGCTGTTCGAGATGCGACATGATTTGAAGAGTGGTCTAACGCCTGAGTTAAGCCGTGGTGCTGCACGGCCACAATAGGGCAAGAACTTACCCTAAAAAATTGTGGCCGTGAAGCACCATCGGCTTGAACGAATGGTTAGGTTTCGCGACGAGCCGGACGGAGCCGGGTGAAAGATGCGGCTGGTGCTCTACATGCCGGAGCATGTAGTGCGAGCTGTAGATGCAACCGAAGGCGAGCGTCGAACGCAAGAGTGCATGAAAGCGCCGGGCAAGGCACGCGGACGAAGAACGATCTGGATCGAGACGCGATCACCGCGGCCCGGCGCACGCTGGCAGTTTCCGGATGCGCCACCCAACCTTTTACCGAAGACGAGTGCGGAAACTCGAACGCGGAAGAGCGATTTTGCTTCCGTAAGGCTTTTACTTTTGAAAACGCTTTTCAGGCCCGCAACCTAACGCCTGAATTAAGCCGCACCGCGAAGCGGTGTCGGCTTGAATGAATTGTTAGCCCTCAACGCGATGAAACCGGCCTGATGCTGCATTTCTCTCGAAGGCCGATCCTACCGGCTCCTCTAGGAGATCAAGTGCGGAATCATCTTTGTTGAGAACTGCACCAATAGAGACAAATGCAAGATTCTCTGCGTCATTCATGTAGTCGTCTGATTCGTCTCCAGCTAGAAACCGCCAGCCGCTGTCTTGCTCTGTGTCAGGTTCCTCGCGATAGAGATAGCCGATAGGGTGGCCGTCACACAGAATTCTGTTTGTAACGAAGCAGCGATCCTTGTAGCGATTGACGATATTGTCAGGGTTGTCATGCTCGGTGTTGATGATATGGCGTGCGTCAAACTCAATGGTGTCGCCGGGTTGTAGGTCTTTAATCCAGCGAGGTGTGTTGTCTAGGCTGCCGACAAATGTTCCATCTGGCCGGATCTGCTCAACAATTACCCACATGCGCTCGGCTTCTGGAGCCTCTGGATCAAGGGAGCTGAAATCAAACACGAGCTTGACGTTTTCGCCTGGCTTTATCTGGGCGATGTCTGCCTCAGATGGCTTGAAGAATGTGTATTTGAACTCGCGAGCAGTCTCAGACGAGTCCCTGAGTGTCCAACTTGCCACAATCTTTCCTTTGAGGGCTAACGCCTGAATTAAGCCGTGCCGCGAAGCGGTATCGGCTTGAATGAATTGTTAGAGTGCAGCCCGATTACTGCATGATTAAACCACCATCGACTGCATACTGACTGCCCGTTACATAGGATGAGGCATTGGACAGAAGGAACATTGCCACTGCTGCTGCCTCCTCCGGTGTGCCAACTCGTTGCAAGGGAACCTGATTGACTACAAAGCTCTCGAAGCCTTCGCGTGCCTCATCCGGGAGAAAATTTCTAAAGTTTGTTGCGATTGGCCCAGGCACAAGCGTATTTACTCGAATCCCGCGAGGAGCAAGGGCGCTTGCCCAGGAACGGGCAGCAGCCAGCAGCGCTCCTTTTGATGCAGCGTACAGACTCGTTGCAGCCGCTCCCTCATAGATTGAACTGGATGCAGTGACGACAACAGAGCCATTGTCCTTGAGCAGTGTGGACAAAGCAGCAAGTTGCAGGATGGGGCCACGTACATTTACATCCATGATCTGGTTGTACGTGGGGACAGTGATCTCCTCAAGCGGCCCGATTCTCGCAATCGCTGCATTGAGCCAAAGGCCATCCAATCTGCCAATCTTCTTTACATGGCGAGCAAGGTCAGTTCCGGTTGTTGGGCTGCCCGAATCATTCTCCAGCACGACAGAGCTACTACCCAGCTCTTGCCGCGCAGCGTGCAGACGTTCCGGGTCTAAGCCGGTAATGATGACGCGGCCGCCACTATTGGAGATTTGTTTGGCGGCAGACAGGCCCATGCCACTTGTACCGCCGGTGATCAAATATGTCTTGTCTTTAAAGTTGTACACGACGCCATACCCTTTCACTGCACTCTAACGCCTGAGTTAAGCCGGCCTGCGTAGCGGCCGAGCGTTGTGGTAAACCTTACCGCAAAAACGAGGCCGCGAAGCGGGCTCGGCTTGAACGAATTGTTAGGTCTCTGCGTGATCTGATATGTCCCACTCGCCCCACCGGCGGATGATCTGACCAGAATCGATCTCAATTATTTCAATTCCACGAATGACGGTGGGCTTATGCGTTGGTCCAACATTCATGTAGCGCAGTGCATTGGTGCCGTGTGCAGTCCAGCGCACTGCGACCTTGTTAGCGGACAAATCCACGATCAAATCGTCGACCATCGTCATTAGGTCAGGGAAGGCCTGCGTAAGCTCGGCAAGACCGGCTGCGAATCCAGATTTTGTTGATTCCCGTCCTGCCGAAGCACAGTCCTGGAAGACGTCGGAATGAAGTCGATCAAATAATTCCCAGTTAACAGGTGTGCACCAAAGACTGATCCAATCGTTTGCGATCGTTACCAGATTCTGTGAGCTCATTGCAGAGACCTAACGCCTGAGTTAAGCCGCGCTGCGAAGTGACGAGCGGCGGTGTACGCTGATAAGCGTACCGCCGCGACGGCCACGAAGCAACGTCGGCTTGAACGAATTGTTAGGCGCACGTCACCGTGACTTTGCTACCAATTTTTTCGCTAGCTGATCATGTTCGCTACATTCAATGAGCATGGCGGCAACGCTCGCCTTGTAGGACCTTTTTTCAGTTGCATCATTGTCATAGACGCTCTTGAAATATGAAAGCCAATCAGAATAGAGAAGAAGTGCCACGTCGCTCGCGCTCTTAGAATTGCTGCCTGCTTGAACTGCGATACTGGATGCTTTCAAAAGCCTGTCTCGCTGCGTTTCTAGGGTTTTGAGGCGCGGATCGGAAGTTCGAGAAGTGGTTAGCAGGCTATGATTCATGGCGGCACAACGTGCCATAACAATTCCAGCCTTGAGCGATTGTGTGTGCGATTGAGCGGATAAGGGCTGCCCTGTGACCAGAATAGAGACGGCCAACGCGAAAGTGATTGTCTGAGTCACGGTGTTCTCTGTAAGTGCGCCTAACGCCTGAGTTAAGCCGCGGTGCGCAGTGGCCGAGCGGCGGTGTAGCGTTAGCTTACACCGCAAGCGCGGCCACGAAGCAACGTCGGCTTGAACGATTTGTTAGGCCTTTGGCGGGTTGCCGAGAACGTCCCGCACGACCTCAGCGAAAGAGCGAGAGAAGTAAAGGAAGCTCGTCACTATTGAGGTGAACTCTCCTGAATCCAATTTTCCAAATTCTTGGAGGTGTTGCAAAGCATTTCTGTCGTAGTGAAAGCTAATCTTGTTCCGATAATTAGCGTAGCGCTCAATCTTGCCAATTGGCTCTTGGGTCTTTAATTGAGTAATGCGTGTCTGCGTTTCAGCTAGCAACGACTGGGAAGTGCGGCTGGCAATGGAAAGGATAAGCGGTATGCCTTTCTCGAAGTACCATCGCTTCGCCTCAAAGAGTCGAGAAACGGAGTCTGCCATCCAGAGCAGCTTTACCGGTCCGGGCTGAGACATTGACATGGCCATCAACGTTCTGCCCATATCGAGATGCAGCCAATTTGCCATTGCCCAGATTTCTTTTACATCACTCGGCGTGTCTGCGAAGTAGTGCGAGTCGAGTGCGCGAATGGCTTGGTCAAAGTTGGAAGAAGCTTTTGCTATTGGGTCATTAGCAACCATATTTGTGCAAAGGCCTAACGCCTGAGTTAAGCCGGCCTGCGTAGCGGCCGAACGGTGTGGTAAACCATACCGCACAAGCGAGGCCGCGAAGCGGGCTCGGCTTGAACGAATTGTTAGGCGGCCGGTCGCTTCCGTTGCTGAAGAAACTGCCCGAGGTAAAAAGACGGGAGTGCTATGGCAATCAGAACCAAGTATTTCACTGCCCCAGTGTTCTGAAAATACTCATTGATCAAGTAAGCGATAGCGAATCCAATGCCGAACGTTGCGGCCCTGTACCACTCAGTAGGCCGTTGCATGATCTTTGCGATCACGAAATGAACGACAAGGATGAGCGCGATAAGTAAGGCTGCTGTGGCTAAAGAGTTCAAAGAAGGACCTCAGAAAATTTGTTCCGGCGCCTAACGCCTGAAATAAGCCGTGCCGCGAAGCGGCATCGGCTTGATTGAATTGTTAGACGGCAAACTCGAGCCAATACTTGTGCAGGCCAACAATATTAGACGAGCACAGCATGGGCATTGCCGCTTTGATCTTCTCCAGTGACCAATTCCACCACTCCATCTCCAGAAGCAATGAAATTTCCTCATCGGTGAAGCGTTTCTTAATCTTCTTAGCGGGATTGCCGCCAACGATAGCGTAAGGCTCCACATCTTTTGTCACCAACGAGCGGCTGCCTATCACCGCACCGTGCCCGATCTTGATTCCGGGCATGACCATTGCCTCAGAGCCGATCCAAACGTCATTGCCAATGACAGTATTACCTGCTTTTTGGAAGGCATCGAGTGCGCTTGAGAATGCAGGTTCTTCCTGCATATAAAAGAACGGGAAAGATGATGCCCAGTCGTACCGATGCCCCTGATTGCCAGCCATGATAAAGGAAGCCCCACTCCCGATAGAGCAGAAACTACCGATGATCAACTTATCAACGTCATCACGGTCCGGAAACAGATACCGTGCGCAGTCATCGAATGAGTGCCCATGATAGTAGCCAGAGTAATAGCTGTACCGCCCAACTTTGATATTGGGGTTCTTCACTTGCTCAGAAAGCAGCTTGCCTTTGAAGGGGCTATCAAAGTAGTTGGTCATAAGAGATCCCGCGGTCTGTGACTTTGCCGTCTAACACCTAAGTTAAGCCGACCCGCGTAGTGGAGTGAACCACATGGCAAGCTGTACCTGCCATGTGGTTTGCGTAACGAAGCGGGTTCGGCTTGAACGCATTGTTAGGCCTCATGCCGACGAAGGCTGAAGTACCAGAAGGCAATGCCAGCAAGTGCCCCAAGCCCACCGCATAAACCAAGCATACCCAGCAAATTGGTTGTCCTGTCCATTGCGTGGAATGCGACCGCTGCAAGGGCGCCAGCAAGGCCAGCGCCAATCGGCACTTGCCACCAAGACAGCCAGCCAAGCTTGCGCAATGCTAGATAAAGCGGGACGCCAAACACAAGGGCGGCCGGGAAGGCGATGATTGAACCGAAGGCGAAGTAGCCAACAAAAGTGCCGGCGCAAGTGCCGCGACTACTAAGGCCGACAGCAAGCGCTACGCAATGAGTCGCCGGTACAGCGAGGAGCGCGACAACGACTGCGGCAATGAATGCAGTCGCCGTGGTCAAGATGCCGTGGCGCTTGTTCATGAGGCCTAACACCTGAATTAAGCCGCGCCGCGAAGCGGCGTCGGCTTGAATGAATTGTTAGATGCCAGCCCGATCAATGTGCGCTGACCTTGGATAGCAGATTTAGAACGGCGACGCCACTAACGATAAGTCCCATGCCAACGAACGCCCACAAGTCTAGTTTCTGGCCATGGAAGATCCAAGCGATAGCTGCCACAAGTACGATGCCGAGGCCAGCCCAAACAGCATAAGCAATGCCGACCGGGATGGACTTGATTGCGAGAGAGAGGAAATAGAACGCAAGCCCGTAGCCAGCCACAACTACAACAGAAGGAACTAACTTGGTGAATCCATGGCTGGACTTCAGTGCGGAAGTTGCGACGACCTCACCAAATATTGCAATAGCCAGAAAGAGCCAGTTCTTCACGTGCAATCTCCTCTACGGTATGAAGGATAAATAGTGGTGGCTATGAGTTGCCAAAAACAGTCTTGCGGCTGTCGATTTTCTGTGAGCATACGCAACGCCAAATCTGGCATCTAACACCTGAGTTAAGCCGCGCCGCGAAGCGGCGTCGGCTTGAATGAATTGTTAGGCAACAGCCGAGGCTGGCACCCGATCAACAATCTCTACCCACGTCTCCCCATCAATTGTCAGGACGGGCCCACCGATAAAAATTTCCTTGTCGTTGAAACTGGCGATCTGACGCGGAGCATCATGCACTGATGGGTCTTTTGCCCGGCACATGACAAAGTAGGTCTTTGCACCATTGCGTATCAACTCAACGTGAGCGAGGCGCTCAGCGTATCCAAGGTTGTCACGCCCCCGACCATCACCATACTTTTCCAAGTGCGTGATCTGCACAAGAAGCTTGCCATCTTTGCGTGCGGTTCCGTCTTGCCAGACACGCAGCGCAACAGCCCCATCATTACGGACAGCGCCCCATGACCAGCGAGTATTCGCCAATGGCGCGCCAATGCTGTCAAAGAACTTTGCTAGCGACATAACTTTCTCTGTTGCCTAACGCCTGAGTTAAGCCGGCCTGCGTAGCGGTACGGCGTTGTGCTAAAAGTTAGCACATAAGCCGATGCCGCGAAGCAGGATCGGCTTGAACGAATTGTTAGGTGTCATGGCGTTACAAACAAACACCTGTTCTGCCTATCGTTACGTTCTGAACAACTCTCCTCTCGTTGAGTTGCAGGTTGACGCTTGTGAACGTTTTTGCACATGGGAAGTGAGGCCAACGAGTATCAATTCCTTCTCGGGCGAAAAGGACAATACTTCTATCCTCTCCGGTGTTTACTACGCTAAATTCGTTTGAATGCGCCCACTTTAGCGCCGTGACTTCCGAGATTCCTGGCTTTAAATGTTGGGGTATTACAGCTGCCCAATGTTCTTGTTGTGCACGCTCAGCCGTTGTCTGACTGCACGCCGTTAGTGCCAATACCAAGAAGATTGCATAGGAATTCTTCATGACACCTAACACCTGAGTTAAGCCGACCTGCGTAGCGGAGGCGGCTGCATGGCAAGCTTTCTCTGCCATGCGGTCGCTGTAGCGAAGTAGGTTCGGCTTGAACGAATAGTTAGGCTGCAAGATAGGTTCCGCAAGCCGAGAGTGCAACCGCCGCGACCAGGAGATGTGGCCGGAGCCGACGAGCTGGCTTGAAGATGTGTCCGAAGCATGCGTCGAGTGCGAGCGAGCGTGCAGCGGCGGACCAGCGGGCGAGGGACGTTCTGGAGCCTGACACGAGCTTCACCGTGGCCCGCCACGCCGGGAAGCTCCCGGAGCCCAACACACCGTGGCACCGAAGGCGAGACAGGAAGCGTCGAGTGCAAACGACACGAAAGACCAGCAGAAAGGCGAGTGTGTTCCCCGCCACATGGTTTGTATAAGAGGGACTAGGCGGGATAAGCCGGGAAAAATTGGGCCGAAACTCAAATGAAATAAGGGTTTGAGGCCCATTTGACGCCGGAACTAGCGGGGCGGGTTGCGTCACATGGTTTGTGCGCGGCGCCGCCCCGCCGCCATTTTGCGACACATGGTCTGCTCAACAGGCCGGCAGGTCCGTCACCAGGCTGCAACCGGTCTCGGCGGCATCGACGTACCCATACATCCGGTCCAGGAGGTCGTCCACCTGGGGATCGGTGAGGTCGGAGAGGTGCTCGGCGCCGCGGCTGTCCAGGAAGAGCGTGATTGCCTCCTGCCAGCGGTACATGTTGGCGATGCGCGTGATTTCCCGGCATTTGCGGGCGCGGGGCGTCTGATCGAGCAACTGGTCGCCGTAGCCCGGCATGGCCACCGGCGGGCTGGGCGTGGCGCCAGCGTCCGCCAGCATGGTGGTCAATTCGTCGAGGGTGAAGACCGGCATTTCGTCGTCCTGGGGTGCTGGGACGACATGCTGCCGGGCTGATCTCTCACAGATTGAGACGGCCTAGAAGCCTTTAAAACCGGGGAAATTGGACGGTTCAGGCATGTCAGCGTTCACCGGCTCACCCATGATCCTGGCTAGCAGCTGGTCCACCGGCTGGGCGGTCTCCGGCTCGTTGTCGGTGAACAGCAGGTAGAGCAGCACGCTGGCCCTGGCGAGCTGGTTGGCCGAGGGCAGCTTGTTGAACCGCTGGAAGACGCCTATGGCCGATTCCACCGCCTTCTGCATCATCTCCGGGTCCAGCTTTGCACCGGAACTGCCTTGTTTTTCAGCATCGATGCGCTCCGGGCCTTTGCCAGTGAGCAGCCAATTGATGTTCCAGCCTTCACGGCATAAGTGGATCAGATCGCTCGCTGAAGGCTCTCGCTCACCGCGCTCCCAGCGGGAGTAGGTGTTCTTGTAGACACCCATTCGGAGGGCCATGCCTTCCTGCGTGTCACCCCCTCGGGCTACTAGCAACCTGGCTCCTATCGCCTTCCGACTTGAGTCGGAAGCGGAGTCGGAAGTGCTTTCAACGCTTCCGACTTCGCTAAACCCCTTGTTTTCAAGAGTTTTCATGCATTTCGTCCGATCGGGGTTCGTCGAAAGAGTCGGAAGCCCGAAAGGGGTTGACGACTATCCCGAACGGGTCTATGGTTGTGCCCCATACAAGTCCCTTGTTTGGAAGCGCACATGGCAACTGCCCCCAGCACGAAAAAACCAGTCAACAAGGACTGGCACTGGAAAGACCTCTTGGCGGCGCTGGCCAAGCGGGGTTGGAGCCTGCGTCAGATCGGCCTGGCCGAGGGCTACCCGGATGGGTCAGCGCTGGGCGAAACCGCCCGCCGCGCGTACCCGAAGGCCGAAGCCATTCTGGCCGCCTACGCCGGGATCGATCACCCGATGGTGATCTGGCCGAGCCGCTATGACGCACATGGCAATCCGAACCGTCGCCGCGGGCCTGCGCCGAGGAAGGGAACGCCACCCCGCAAGGCTACCACCCACGTGCTGGCGGGCAATCCGCAAAAGGCGGCAGCCGCATGAACAACCCGGTTGTCCACCTCTGGGCCGCGCTGCGGCCCCGCCGGCGGCTCGCCCGGCTCGATGCCCTGGCCGCGCTGCTGCTGGCCAGCACCGAGCAGCTGCTACTGCGCCGCGCCGACACCTGCGCCTTCAGCGAGTGGGCCGGGATCTGGGATGCCGTCTACGACGAACACCAGCGCATCGCCCGCCCTTGGTGGCGCTCCTTCTTCAGCCTGGCCCGGGTCAACGGGTGGGGATCAGCCGGCCAGTGCCCCGCGAGTCATAGCGCGAAAACCCCGGCAGTGCGTGAGTCGGCACGCCGCGTAGCGGCTCTGGCCCGGAAGGGCCGGGAAGACCTGGCCGGCGCGAACGCGCAGCGGCCTGATCCGGTGGGGGTGTCGTCATGACGCGAGCGCGCAACGACGCCCTCACCGGGGAGCTCTTCAGCGCCATTCCTTCGCCAATGCCGGCGGTGCCGGGCGCGATGGATTTCCGCAAGCCGGTGGCCGAGCTGGTGGCCGGCTTGCTGGCCAATGCCAAGCGCGACCGCTACGACGTGGCCGCCCGCATCAGCCGCCTGTGTGACCACGAAACCAGCAAGGCGCTGCTCGACAGCTACACCGCGCCGAGCCGTGAGGAATGCAACCTACCGCTGTGGAAGGTGCCGGCGGTCGAGATCGCCTGCAACAGCCGGGCGGTGACGGAGTGGCTGGTCGGGATCCACGGCGGCCGCGTGCTGTGGGGCAGCCAAGTGCTGCAAGCCGAGCTGGGCAACGTGGAAAGCCAGATCCAGGCGCTGCAGGCCCAGCGCCGGCAGCTGCGCGAGTGCGTGCGGAGGCAGAAGTGATGGCCGACGGTAGCCGCTCCGAATACCTGGAGGCACGCGCCCTCGGCGACGCGCTGAAGATCTCGCCCCGCGGCGTGCGGATGCGCGCCGAGAAGGAAGGCTGGCCGACCGAAACCCGTACCGGCGTGGGCGGTAAGACGAAGGTCTATCCGCTGGCCACGCTGCCGGAAGACGTGCGCGCCGCGCTGGCACGCCACCGCGCGTTGCAGGCCGCTTCGAACGCCCCGAAAACGCCCGCCGAAGCCGCCGGGCGGGTGACCGCGCGGGGCCTCAAGATCGCCGAGACCGTGGACGCCGCCAGCGCGCAGCGCGAACGCGAGCGCGGCCAGGCCGCCGCCGCGGCGCTGACGGGCAAGGCCCGCGAGCGGATGGAGGCGAAGACCGAGCTGCTGGCGCGGCTGACGGCGTTCGCCGCCGCGCGCGGCGTCGGCAAGTGCGCCGCGATGGACGAGTTCTGCGACGCCTACAACAGCGGGGCAATGGAGGTGCCGCACTACGTGCGCCACCACACCGGTGCCGACCTGCACCCGCAGACGCTGCGCCGCTGGGCGCGGGCAATCAAACAGGCAGGCACGGCCGCGCTGGCCGGCGCCTACGGCAACCGGCGCGGCTCGGGCTTCATCGAGTCCCGGCCGGAGCTGCTGGATTTCATCAAGGGCGTCATCGCCGAGAAGCCGACGATCAGCGCCAAGTTGCTGCATGACGCGATCGACGCGCGGATGCCGCAGCACCTGCCGAAGAAGCGGACGCTCGAGCGTTTCCTGCTGCGCTGGAAGGCCGAGAACCCGGCGCTGTTCATGGCGATCAGCAACCCCGACGCGTGGAAGAACCGGCACATGCCGGCCTTCGGCAGCTACTCGGACGGCATCGTCCGGGTGAACCAGCTGTGGATGGCGGACTCCACGCCGGCCGACGTGATGCTCAAGGACGGGCGCCATTCGCTGATCGGCGTGATCGACGTGGCCACGCGCCGCTTCAAGTTGCACGTCAGCAAGACCAGCAGCGCGGACGCGGTGTGCCAGCTCACGCGGCGCACGATCATTGCCTGGGGCGTGGCCGAGGCCATCAAGATGGACAACGGCCGCGACTACGCCAGCGAGCGCGTGGGCGCGCTGCTGACCGGGCTTGGCATCGAAGCGCGCTTCTCCACGCCGTTCTCGCCCTGGGAAAAGCCGCACATCGAGCGCGCCTTCCGCACCTTCAGCCACGGCCTGTTGACGCTGCTGCCGGGCTACATCGGCCACGACGTGGCCGAAGCGCAGGCGATCCGCGCACGGGAAGCCTTCAGCGATCGCCTCTTCAAGAAGAACGAAGTGGTCGACATGAACCTGACGGCTGCCGAGCTGCAGGCGTTCGCCGACCGCTGGTGCGAGCAGGTCTACATGCACGAGCCGCACAGCGGCGAGGGGATGGATGGCCTGACGCCGGCGCTGAAGCTGGCGCAGCAGCGCGACGTGGTCCGCATGGTGCAGGACGTGCGTGCGCTGGACGTGCTGATGGGCGCCGGCCAGGTGGTGAAGGTGCAGAAGAAGGGCGTGCGCCTGGACAAGCTGACCTACATCGCCGAGGACCTGGGCGCGCTGGTCGGCGAGCAGGTGCTGGTGCGCCGCGACGAAGGCGACATCGGCCGCATCGTGGTCTACCACCGCGACGCCTTCCTCTGCATCGCTGAATGCCCCGAGGTCACGGGCGTCTCCATGAAGGAGATCGCGATCGAGGGCCGCCGCCAGGCGACCGCCGAGATGCAGCGCCTGAAGCGCGAGATGAAGGCCCTGGGCAAGAAGGCGAAGACCGCCGAGCTGGCCGAGGACATCCTGCGTCGCAAGGCCGAGCAGAACGCCAGCCTCACGCCGTTCCCGGCGCCGAATGTGGCCTACATGACGCCGGCGATCGAGGCGGCGAGCGAGGCCGCAGACGCCCTGGCGCGCTACGACAGCGGCGCGCCCACGCAGGAAGAGGAGCTGGCGAAGCTGGCCGACGTGATCGAGCTGGTGCGCGACGAGCAGCGCGCCGACGACAGTGCTGAGCAGCGCTTCGCCACCGCGCTGGCCACGTTGCTCAAGCCCGAGGCCGAGCGAAACGACCTGGAGCGCATGCGCCTCAAGACCTACCAGTCCAGCGCGGAGTTCACCAGCCGCTGGGAATTGCTCACCGAGTTCGGGGCGGAGATGTTCGGTCTCTCCGCCGATTTCAACGCGTTGCTTCCCACCGACGCGCCTTTCAACAAGCAAGGGGCTTTCTGACATGCAGAACAAGGTTGTTCCCATCTCCAACGTGCAGCGCCTGGCGGAAGCCTGCGAGACGCTGCTCAACCGCGCACCCGGCACGCCCGGCATGGCGCTCTGCGACGGACCGGCCGGCCTGGGCAAGACGGTCGCCATCGGCTGGCTGGCCACGCGCAAGCACGCGGTGTTCGTCCGCGCGCTCTCGACCACGACGGCCACCAGCCTGATGGATGCGATCGCCTTCGAGCTCAACATCGAGCCGGGCCGCACGCTGGCGGGCAAGGTGCAGGCGATCGTGGCCGAGCTGGTGCGCACGCAGCGCCCGCTTTTCATCGACGAGGCCGACTACATCATCGGCCGGGACGGCCACGAGAACCGCCTCCAAGGCGCGATCCGCGACCTGCACGACCTGTCCGACGTGCCGGTGGTGCTGGTGGGCATGGCGGGCATCCACAAGAAGATCCACCGCTTCCCGCAGCTGGCCGGCCGCATCGCTCACCGCGTCGAGTTCCGGCCCTGCACCGCGCAGGACGCCGCGATGCTGGCCAAGCAGCTGATCGACATCGAGGTCGCCCCCGATCTGCTCGAGGACCTGCGCCGCCGCGCCAGCGGCAGCGTGCGCTTGGTCACCAACGGGCTGGCCAAGGTCGAGCAGTTCGGCCGCAAGCACGGCAAGGCTCGCATGGAGCTGGCCGACTGGCCGCGCGGCGAGGCGTTCTTCCTGGGCGACGACGCACGCGCGAAGGCGGTGGCCTGACATGGCGCCTCCCACCACCCGCGGGAATGCCTGGCGGCGCGCCACCAACAAGGCGCGCCGCAACGATCACCGCTGCGGAAAGCTGTGGTACGCCGCGCGCGTGCTGCGCCGCTTCACCGCCAGCGACCTGGTCGCGGTGGCCGACTACCCCAACCGCAAGTCTGCGCAGGCCTGGCTCAACAAGCTGCGCCACGCCGGTTATTTCCGGACCAGCCGCAACGGCAACGACGAGGCGATCTGGACGCTGATCCGCGACTCCGGCCCGGTCTGCCCGGCCATCGTCCGCGCCCGCACCAGCGTGTGGGATTTCAACACCGAGAAGGAGTACGCGATCCATGCACAGCGCGCATGACGATGACGCGTGGCTGGAGGTGCTGCGCACGCACCGCCAGACGCACGGCGGCAAGAAGACGGCTGAGGTGATCGGTTACAGCGCCACGGTGGTCAGCCAGGTGCTGTCCGGGACCTACAAGGGCGACATGAAGGCCGTTCAACAGAAGGTCGAAGGGGCCTTGATGGGCGCGACCGTGGACTGCCCGGTGATCGGCGAGCTGCCGCGCAACCGCTGCCTGGAATACCAGCGCCTGCCGTTCGCCGCCAGCAATCCACTGCGCGTGCGCTTCACCAGCGCGTGCCCGAAGTGCCCGAACCGGCGGGGTGCGGAATGAACAAGGCCCAGTTGAAGCGGATGAAGGTCGAGTTCGAGGCCTACATGAAGAAGGCGAAGGCGAACGGCAGTCACGTCCTCACCTACACCCGCCCCTGCGGCTGCGGCCAGATAGAGACGCTGGCGCCGAAGGCATTTGGCCATGTGTGGGATTCGCTCACCACCTGCCCGGATTGTGGCGCGCTGTATTTCAAGGTGATCACGCACGACAGGGTTTTGGTGCGGTCGGAAGCAGGGGGGGCGCTATGTCACGCCTGAACGACGACCTGGCCAAGGCCTTCCAACTGGTCAACGGCATCGGCGCCGCGCCGGGCGTGGACGTGACCGCGCGCCTGCAGGCGTTGCAGCAGCTGCAGGCGCAGATGGACCGGGTGATGCGTGGGCTGCGGGAACAGCAGACCGATCAACTCAAAGCGCACGGGACGGGCCGCGCGTGCGCGCCGGCGTCCATAGGCTCCGGGGCGACCTCAAAGGGAGACGCACGATGAACAAGACGAAGACGCTGGGCCTGCTCGCCGTCAGCTGGGTGCTGGCAGCACAGTTCGGCGCCGTGATTACAGCGCGAGATTGCCCGATATGGGTGCTCGTGTTGGTCTCCGGTGTGCTTGGCTTGCTGATCGCTGAAGTCTGGTGCCGCGTGGGCGAGGGCACCTGACATGCAGCCGGCCCTCTTCGCACGCGAACTCACCCCGGACGCCGTGCTGGCCGCGCTGCTGCTGCGCGTCGGCCCGGCCAACGGCGCCGATGCGCACACGCTGGCCAGCGAAGTGCTCGGCGTGGACGCAGGCGGCGCCGACGAGCGCCGGCTGCGCCAGGTGATCGAGAAGCTGCGCAACGACGGACATCCCGTCTGCGCCACGCCCGAAGAGGGCTACCACTACATGGGCGACGCCGCGGACTTGAACCGCACCTGCGTCTATCTGACGCGCCGCGCCATCACTTCACTCAAGCAGGTGGCCGCGATGAAGCGGATCGCCCTGCCAGACATCTACGGGCAGCTCGGCCTTGAGCTGCCGCAAGGGGAAGAAGCATGACCATCCGCAACAACGACGCCGCCCGCGCGGCGTTCGAGCTGGCGTTGATCGCACTGGACAAGCTGTTGGCCATGCGCGCCGGCAAGGTGCTGGCCGTTTACTACGGGGGCCAGAAGCCGGTGATCGAGATCGAAAAGCCGCCGCGTTTCGTGACGGGCGCGCTGATCCGTCGCATGGCGATTAACAACGACTTGGCCGCCACCTATGCCGCCCCGTTCCACGGCGTGCAGCTGCAGTGGACGATCGTCACGCCGATCGCACGCGAGGTCGGCCATGCGTGATACGAACGTGACCGCCGAGATCCGCGACGTGCTGGCCAAGGCCACGACGCCCATGACGGCGGTAGAGGTGTGGGACGCCCTGGTCGCCCGCGACTGCTACACACCCTACGGCACCATCCGCTCGATTCTGAGCATGGGTGTGAAGCGGGGCGAGTTCCTGCAGCCCAAGTCGCGCCCCGGCACCTTCACCGCGAATCCCGACTGGATCCATCCCGACCGGAAGCTGCCGGCGCCGCGGTCATCCAGGCCCAAGCCCACCCTGGCGATGCGCGTTAGTGCCCTGGTCGAGGACCTGCAGGAGATGCAGCTCGAGGCAGCCAACGCCGGCGTCTGCGAGGACATCAGCATGGGCATCGGCAGCCTGCTGCGCGGCGCAACGCGGCTGCGCCGGGAGCTGGAGTGCTGACATGCACCCGGCCTTCAAGCCACTTCGCGTTCCGACCAGAGGCCACGACCGCTATCGCGTGGGCGAGCTGGGTCTGGAGGCGCGATGCAATCGCTGCGGCGAGTGGTGGCCGGCCGATACCGAATTCTTCAACGCCCGCACCGAAGGCACGCCCCGTAGCTGGTGCAAGGGCTGCGAGCGCGACGCAAAACGACACCCCCCGCGATCCACAAGCCCGGCGGCAACCGGCACCACCACGAGAGAACCGAAATGAGCAAGAAAACCCGACTGAAGGCGGAGGCCGTCGCCGTCACCTTCTCCAACCCCTTCGAGGCCAATGCGGCCATCGAGCGCATCGGCCACGCCCAGCGTGAGCGCGAGCGCATCGAGACGGCCATGAACGCGGAGCTGGCCGAGATCCGCGCCCGCTTCGAGGACCAGGCCGCGCCGCACGCCGAGGTGATCAAGGTGCTGCGCCAGGCCGTGCAGGTCTACTGCGAAGGCAACCGCGCCGACCTGACCAAGGGCGGCAAGAAGACCTATGCCTTCGCGGCGGGCGAGGTGTCCTGGCGCACCCGGCCGCCGAAGGTCAACGTGCGCGGCGAGGGCATCGTCATCGCCACGCTCAAGAAGCTGGGGCTGGACCGCTGGATCCGCACCAAGGAAGAGCTGGACAAGAACGCCATCCTGGCCGACCCCGAGGCCGCCGCGCTGGTCGAGGGCGTGCAGGGCCTGTCGATCAGCCAAGGCGAGGACTTCGTGATCAAGCCCTTCGAGACCAAGATCGAGGAGGTGCAGTGATGCGCGCCGGAGAAACCGAGGTCAACGTGCGCTACACCGCGGGCACGTACGTCGCGCGCGGCGGTGGCAAGTCCTGCAGCAGCACGGCCGGTGGCGACAACGCGGTGGTCGGGCTGGTGCAGAAACTGGGCTGGTACGGCGGCTACAGCGTGCGCGGCGAGCAGCAGCTGGAAGCCAACCACACACGCCTGTGGATCAAGCGGGAGGGCCGCTGATGGACGTGCTGCCCGCCCACGCGGTCACGCCGACCGACAACCGCAGCCCCATGCGCCGGATCTCCGGCGCGTCGGCCGCCATCCACCCCGCGCGTGAGCTTTCGGTGCTGGACCAGCTGGAGGCCGAACGGCGCCTGCAGCTGCTTGCCGGCGCCGCCCGCGTCGCGCTCTGCACCGGAGCCGAGGAATGAAGAAGAAGGCTGAAGGCGTGCGCCCGGACGGCATGACCCACAAGGAGCACAGCCTGGCCACGCTGAATCTGGCGCTGCAGATCGCCGATGAAGCTGCCCGGAGCGACGTCGAGTGCTACGCGCACTGCGTGGATTTCCAAGTGCTGGGGGTCTTCGACCTGAGCGTGCCCCAGGAGAATTCCGATCGCGATGGGCAGGGCGCTGAGGAGCTGGCCATTGCCCAGCGCGCTGCCCGCTACATCGACCTGCGCATGCCGCACCTGCCGTACACGATGCACCGCGACCCCGCCAACCCGAACCGCGTCTGGTTCACCGACAAGGAGTGACCCGATGAAAGCCTCCCTCCGCGAACAGCGCATCAGTGCCGCCATCGTCGGCGGCGCCTTGCTGGTCATCTGCCTGGCGATCGCCTTGGGCGAGACGCCGGCCGGCCAGTGGCTGTGGGGCCTGTGATGGCCGCGCAAGCCGATCCGCGCCGGCAGCGCCTGGCCCGCATCCACATGGGCAAGAAGGCGCTGGGCCTGGCCGAGCGCGAGTACCGCGCGTTCCTGCTGCGCCACAGCGCGGACGCGCATGGCGTGGGTGGTTTCGACAGCGCGGCCAACATGAGCCCGCAGCAGCACCAGCAGGTGCTGGCGGCGATGGCGGCGCAGGGTTTCCGGGTGGAGCGGGTGGCCGCGAACAAGCGGCGCCGCTGGCCAGGCGAGCCCAAGGACTGCGACAGCCGGCCGCTGCTGGGCAAGGTGCGGGCGTTGCTGGCCGACGGCAGCAAGCCGTGGAGCTACGCGCACGCGATGGCCGAGCGCATGGCCGGCGTGAAGCGCGTGGAGTGGTGCAACGACGAGCAGCTGCACAAGTTGGTGGCGGCGCTGGCGGTGGATGCCAGGAGGAAGGTGCGTTGATCCAAGGCAACTGCCCCGCCTGCGCCTTCCAGGGCGACATCGAGGCCTTCTTCTCGGACGACGAGTGGAAGCGCCTGGTGGCGGTTGTGGCTGAGCTGCCGCCGGAGTGCGGCCGGGCTTTGATGCGCTATCTGCGCCTGTTCAAGCCGGCTAAAACGGGGCTTCGAGCGGCGCGTGCGGTGAAGCTCTCGCGCGAGCTGCTGGCGCTGATCCAGGCCGGCGCTGTCTGCGCGGACGATCGCGGCGGGGTTCGGCGCCCGGCCACGCCCGCCCACTGGGCGGAGGGCATGGAACTGATGCTGGACCAGCGCACCGGCTTGAGCCTGCCGCTGGCCAACCACAACTACCTGCGCAAGGTCGTGTTCGACTTGGCTGACAAGCAGGACGCAGCGGCGGAGCGTCAGCGCGAGGCCCAAGCCCGTGCCGGAACGCACTTGGCCACCGCGTCGGGCAAGTCCGAGCGGCGTGTCAGCGAGACACCGCTACAGGCGCAGCTGGCGTGGATCGCGCGGATGGTGGATATGGGCGGCATGACGCCCGAGCAGGCGGAAGACGAGCGCGCGAAGGCGCGGGCGAAGCATGGAGCGGGCAATGGCTGAAGAGCAGCTCGGCATGCTTCCGGATGACCCGGGCGACGGCGATAGCGGTCGCTACGCGGACGTGCCGCGCCACAAATGGCCCAAGAACCTGATCGAGATGATCGAGGTGGCCGAGGCCCGCTTCAAGCGCAACGGTATGGACGACGCGGCCGCGTTCCGTTGGGCGCGCGAGGTGACGGTAGCGCTGGCGCGGCACTTCGGTGGCCGGCCGTTCTACCTGCCCACAGGTGACGCGCTGGACAGCGTGCTCAAGCACGAGGAAATCTACCGCCGCGCCAACCGCGATAACATCGAGGCGCTCGCTGCGGAGTACGGGCTGACGGTCAGCCAGATCTACCGGATCGTCCGCCAGCAGCAGAAGCTGCACATCAAACGTACGCAGCGCGAGCTGCCTTTTAAGGGGGAGTGAGGATGTCCAAGATATTTCTTGCGCTAGTAATGGTTGCGCTGACGAGCTGCGCCACCGTTTCGAAAGTGCCCTTCGAAGTAAGTGCGCCGCAGCATGTAATCGACCGAAATTACACGATTGGACAGCCCGCTTCGTCTTACGTGGGTGGATCGGTGGTTCGTGTGAAGGACTACTGGGTAAGCACTGCATCCCAGCAAGAACTGGTGGCCGACAATGATTTCGTGCTGGACATGCCCATGTTGGTTCCGGATGAGACGTTCCGGCGTGGCGAGCGTTTTCGCGTGGAAGGGACGATTGAGCGGGAAGGCCGGACCTATCGAATCGCGCAAGCACCACGCCCATCAATGAATGCTCTTGGGTTCTTGATTAAAGAGGATGGGAGTTTCGACGGGCGTGCGGTTGGGATAGGCGGCGCCTACATGGGATTCACCTACACTCCTAATCCGTCTAGCATCAGGCTGAAGTCGGAAACGAGCACCACCGTTCTTAGCGATAGCGGTTTCACCAACTATGAGATTGTCTATACGGGCGCGAGCAGCGATGCGATCACGATGATGTATCGTGAGTTCACGCCAGATAACATGGCGCGGCCCGCTTTCACGCAGAATCTTACATACGCTCGAAATTCTCAGTACATCAGGTTCCGCGATGTCCGGATCAAAGTAATCGAAGCTTCGAACGAACAGTTGAGGTACATAGTGGAAGCCGATGGCCACAACTGATCTCTGGCGTTAACACGCGAAGCCCCGCACCTGCGGGGCTTTTTTGTTGGCTTGAGTGGCGCGCGCCACTCCCGATGACCAGCACCAGATCGGCATCTTGAAGGCTCCGAAGGCGGGCGGCGTGGGACGCCCGCCCTTCCGGCCGCCGGCGTCACCCCTTCGCCGGCGGCCACCCTATCAAGGAGCCGCCATGAAGTTCGAAAAAGCCAAGAATGCGCTGCAGCACCTGGACGCGTTCTTCGACCGCGTCGGTTACGTCTGGGCGCTGCTGCTGGTCAGCCTGTTGTTGCTGGCTGTGATCGCCCCGCTCAATCCGCAGCTGCTGGCCAGCTACGTGTGGGCGGCGAGCAAGATCGCGATGGCGGCCGCCGGCGGCTACGTCTTCGACTGGGTTGCCTTCCGCCACAACGACCCGGACAACCTGGACGGGATCGAGATGTCGATGGCGCGCAACCGGCGCGCGACGTTGATCGGCTGCGCGTTGATCGCGGTCGGCCTGATCGGCTGATCAATATGGCCGGCGTCGATTTCGACTGCTACATCCGCCGACGCGCCGCGCTGGGGCTGCTGGGCAGCACAGTGCGCTATGCGCTGGCCGCGCTGCTGATGGCGTTCGCGGTGGCCAGCTGCCTGCCGACACCGGCTGCGGCCGCGCCGCAGAAGGCGGCCAGTGTTCGCATCCCGCCCGCCTCGGCGTTGTACCGCCACCGGGTTGAACAGGCGGTGGCGCGGGCTTGGGGTGTGCGTGGCTCGCCGTCGCTGCTGGCGGCCCAGCTGCACCAGGAGTCCACTTGGCGCGCTGATGCGCGATCGCATGCGGGGGCGCTTGGCATCGCCCAGTTCATTCCTTCGACAGCCGCATGGGCCGGGGAATTCTGGCGCGCGGAGCTAGGCGATTTCGATCCGTTCAATCCGCAGCAGGCCATCATGGCCGCCGCGCTTTACGACAAGCACCTGTACGACGACGCCCGCCGCATCGGCCAGGGCCAGTTCACGTTCTGCAGCCGCTGGGCGTTCGCGCTCCGGGCGTACAACGGCGGCCCGGGCATGCTGCGCCGTGAGCGCATGCTGGCCTGGAACAACGGCAGCAACGCCAACGACTGGCTCGCCGTAGAGCCCTATCGCGCCCGCGCGAAGTGGGCGCACAAGGAAAACATCGGCTACCCGCGACGAATCCTGCTGGTGTTGGAACCGGCCTACATCGCGGCCGGCTGGCCGGGAGGCCCGACATGTCCGTGAAGCAGGTTTTCGCCCTGTCGCGCTCGGCGGGGCTTCTTCCGTATGCCGGCATTGCAATGTTGGTGGTCGCAGTGCTGGCGGGTGCGGGCGGGACCTGGTTTGGCTACCGCTGGCACAAGGGCGCCACGGCCATCGCGCAGAACGCGCAGCTGCGCAAGGACGTGAAGGCGTGGGAGGACATCGCCGAACGTCAGTTCCAGATCAACGTGGACACCGCCCTGGCCATGCATCAGGCCGCCGGGCGCATGGACGCGATCGCACATCAACGGGAGTTGGACCGTGAGGAAATCCGTACCTTCTTCGAAGGCCAGTCGCAGGCGCTTCAAACGCTGCTTCGCCATCGGCCTGATCTGCAGCGCCAGCTTGGCGATGACGTCCTGTGCCACCTCAACCGTGCGAAAGCCGGACCCGCCGCCAACCCCGCCACCGCCGTCCCCGGCTGCCAGCCTGATGCAGTCGTGCCCGGCGCTGCCGTTCCTGCGCGACAGCAGCGCGGCGGCGCTGATCGCGGACGGCGACAACACGGCCCAGATGTACCACGACTGCCGCGATGGCAAGAACAGCCTGATCAGCGCGGTGAAGGAGTGGGAGAAGACCGCGTGGCAGTGGTACTGCGACGCGGTGAAACGGGCGGGGCTGAAGGTCGGGGAATGCCCGGCCGGGAAGTGAAATGAGCGATGACGCCGACAAAGTCACCGCGGACGACGAGCGCGCCTGGGATCTGTTCGACCGGCAGCGCAAGGCGGCGCGTGACGCAGAGATGCGCACGGTGCTGAAGCGCGTGGCGCTGCATTGCCTGGACTGCGGGGCGGAGATCCCCGCAGCGCGTCTGATGGCGGTCCCCACAGCTACCCGCTGCGTGCAGTGCGGAACCGCGAAGGAACGCACATGGAGCATCTAGTCGTTCCGATGCTGACGGTGCTGGTTGCGCTGTCGCTGGTCACGATCCTGCTGGTGGGGCTGCTGTGGTGGCAGCACAACGGTCTGGCGGCGCGCGTCGCCGCGATCGAGTCCACCCAGAAGCACCTGCTCAACCACGCCGACGCCCGAATGATCTTCGAGCGGCTGTCGAGCATGGAAGGCCAGGTCAACACGCTGTCGCAGCTGACGCGGTCCGTGCAGCAGCACCTATTGGACAAGGAGAAGAAATGAAGAGCTTCGCCGAACGACTGCGCGAGGATCGCCGCCTGGTGATGCTGCGCATCCTGGCCGAGCAGCCCGGCTACCGGGCCAACAGCTCGATCATGCACGCCGGCCTGCAGCACCTGGGCGTGGTGGCCAGCCGCGACGACGTGCGCACCGATGCGCACTGGCTGCGTGACCAGGGGCTGATCTCGATCACCGAGGCGGCGCCCGGCATCGAGGTGTACGCGCTGGCCAGCCGCGGCTCCGAGGTTGCCGACGGCCATTGCCTGGTCCCCGGCGTGAGCCGGCCGAGCCCGAAGTAAGGCGATGGCCAGGAAGCGCCACGCCCGGTCCAAGATCAGCCGCCTGCCGGCCGAGCAGCGTGCCTACATCGAGCGCCTGCTGCGGGAGGACCAGCTGGGCTTGGACGAGATGCTGGAGGCGATCCGCGCCCAGTTCCCGGGTGAGCCCGCCGCGGAGATCTCGCGGACCGGGCTGGGGCGCTACAGCAAGGGCGTGCGCGAGCTGGGCGAGCGCATGCGCGAGATCGAGGCCGCGTCCAACGTACTGGTGGGTGAATTCGGCGAATCGATCGGCGACAAGGCGGGCGATCTGCTTTCCCAGGCGGTGGTCACCCTGACCGCCAACGCCGCGCTGCGCGCCCAGGAGCAGGACGAGATCGACATCGACACCATCCGCAAGCTGGCGATCGCGGCCAAGAACTCGATCGACACGAAGCGGATCAGCGTCAATGTGCGCAAGGCCATCCGCGCAGAGGCCCGCGAGGAGCTGTTGCGCGAACAGCGCGAGAAGCTTGACGCCGAGGCCAAGGAAGCCGGTGCCGGCGGCCTGACCATCGAGAAGGTCCGGGCAGTACTCGGGATCGGCTGATGGGCAACGCCAAGATCATCCCGGCCAACCGCGACGCGCTCTTCCTGCCGTTCCAGGCGAAGTGGGTGGAGGACACCAGCCGCCTGAAGCTGATGGAGAAGTCGCGCCAGATCGGCATCAGCTGGTCGACAGCCTATGCCGCGGTCGAGCGCACGGCCGCCCAGGGCGCCCGGCGTGACCAGTGGGTGTCGAGCCGCGATGACCTGCAGGCGCGGCTTTTCGTGGAGGACTGCAAGCTCTTCGCCAAGATCCTCGACATGGCCGCCGAGGATCTCGGCGAGCAGGTGATCGACAAGGACAGCAAGCAGACGGCATACGTGCTGCGCTTCGCCAACGACCGCCGCATCCACAGCATGTCCAGCAACCCAGACGCCCAGGCGGGCAAGCGCGGTGGCCGCGTGCTGGACGAATTCGCGCTGCACCCGGATCCGCGCAAGCTGTGGTCCATCGCTTACCCCGGCATCACCTGGGGCGGCAACATGGAGGTGATCTCCACCCACCGCGGCAGCCACAACTTCTTCAACCAGTTGATCCGCGAGGTAGTGGAGAGCGGCAACCCGAAGAAGATCAGCCATCACCGCGTCACGCTCCAGGACGCGCTCGACCAAGGCTTCCTGTGGAAGCTGCAGCAGTCGCTGCCGGCCGACGACGAGCGCCAGGAGATGGACGAGGCGGCCTATTTCAGCTGGGTACGGGCTGGGGCGGCCGACGAGGAGTCGTTCCAGCAGGAGTACATGTGCAACCCGGCCGACGACGACGCGGCTTTCCTGGAATACGACCTGATCGGCGCGGCGGAATACCCGCGCGAGTTCGACTGGACGGCGATCGAGGGCCGCAACCTCTACGTGGGCATCGACATCGGCCGCACCAGCGACCTGACCGTGATCTGGGTGCTTGAGCGCCTGGGCGACGTGCTCTACACGCGCCACGTCGAGCGCATGCACAAGATGCGGAAGTCGGAGCAGGAGAAGATCCTGTGGCCGTGGATCGAGCGCTGCAACCGCAGCTGCTGGGACAAGACGGGCCTCGGTATCGGCTGGGTGGACGACGCCCAGGACAAGTTCGGCGAATACCGCGTAGAGGGGGTGACTTTCACCGCTGCCACCAAGGAGGCCCTGGCTTACCCAGTGCGCAGCGCGATGGAGGACCGGAAGCTCCGCATCCCGCATGACCCGAAGATCCGCGCCGACCTGCGCATGGTCACCAAGCAGGTGACGGCGGCCGGCAACGTGCGCTTCACCGCCGAGCGCACCGTCAACGGCCACGCCGACCACTTCTGGGCGCTGGCTCTCGCCCTGCACGCGGCCGGCGCCGATGCCGGTCCGATCGACTACCGGCGGGTCCGCCTGGACGACAACGACATCCACCGCGACATCCGCATCGGTGCGGGCTGGCGCTCGAAGAAAGGTATCTGGTGATGGCGACGAAAACCTCACGCATCCTCGGCCCTGACGGCCAGCCCATCACCTATGACGTGCTCGAGGAGGAGATCTCGCGCGGCGGCATGACCGGTATCCGCCAGATCTGGACCGGCAGCGTCGCCAACAACCTGACGCCGCAGCGGCTGGCCACTGTGCTGTCGGGAGCCACCGACGGCAGCCCCGAGGACTACCTGACGCTCGCCGAGGAGATGGAAGAGCGCGACATGCACTACGCCTCGGTGTTGGGCACGCGCCGCCTGGCGCTGGCCGGCCTCGAGATCCGCGTCGACGCGTACAGCGACGCCGCCGAGGACGTGAAGCTGGCCGACGCCATTCGCGAGCTGGTGGCGGACCCGATGTTCTACGAGGCGGTGTTCGACCTGACCGATGCATTCGGCAAGGGCTACGCCGCCGCCGAGATCGTCTGGGATCGCACGGCCAAGCCGTGGCGGCCGGTCAAGATCATCCATCGCGACCCGCGCTTCTTCCGCTACGACCGCGAAACCGGCCAGGAGCTGCGCCTGCTCGATGACACGGCGCCGGTGGATGGCCTGGCACTGCCGCCCTACAAGTTCATCGTGCACCGGCCCCGGATCCGCACGGGCCTACCGATCCGTGGTGGCCTCGCGCGCCTCGCGGCCCCGGCCTACATGTGCAAGGCCTGGAGCTGGAAGGACTGGATGGCCTTTGCCGACGTATTCGGCATGCCGATGCGCGTGGGCACCTATGGGCAGAACGCCTCTGACGGCGAGATCGCCAAGCTGATGTCGGCGGTCGCCAACCTGGGCAGCGACGCGGCGGCGGTCATCGCCGAGGGCACCAAGATCGAATTCCAGGCCGCGCCCAACACCGCCGGCGCCGCGGACTTCTTCGAGCGCCTGGCCAACTTCTGGGACAAGCAGGTCAGCAAGGGCATCCTCGGCCAGACGATGACGGCCGACGACGGCTCCTCGATGAGCCAGGCCAAGGTGCACAACGAGGTCCGCGGGGATCTGTTGAAGGCCGATGCGAAGGCACTTCAAGCCACCCTCAACCGCGATCTGATCCGGCCGTTCGTGGATCTCAACTACGGCCACGGACGCTACCCGACGCTGGTGGTTCCGGTACCGGACGACGAGGATCTCAAGCTGATGCTCGATGCCCTGGAACGCCTGGTGCCGATGGGGCTGGAGGTCGAGCAGTCGGTGGTGCGAGACAAGTTCGGGATCCCGGACCCCGCCGAGGGCCAGGGCGTCAAGCTGCTGCGCGCACCGGATCAGCCGGCTGCGGTTGATGTGGCGCCGCCGGCGGTCAAGGCGCCCGAATTGCCGCCGGCGAAGGTGGTACCGATCCAGCGTGCGCGCAACGACGAGATGCCGCCGCAGCCGGCGCCGGAGTATCTGGACGGTGTGCTCGCCCAGGTGGCCGTGCGGGCGGACGGCATCACCGAAGGCTGGATGCAGCAGATCCGCGAGCGGGTGATGAACTGCGAGAGCTACGACGAGCTGCTGCTGCGACTGGGCGAACTCCAGGGCGAGCTCGACATCAACGACCTTGGCGACCTGCTGGCCGACGCATCCGCGCTGGCCAACCGCGCCGGCATTGATGATGCGGGCGGCGAGGGCGGGGACGTCCATGCCTGAATTGCGCCTCGCGTTCCAGCCGTTCCCGGCGCAGGAGGCGTACTTCCGGCGCAAGATCAACTACCCGTCGGCACGCTGGGATGATCTGCGGCATGGCGACCACGCGCATGGCTTCATGGTCGCGGGCCTGACACGTCTCGATGTACTCGATGACGTCCGTCAGGCGGTCCAGGAGGCGATCAGCGAGGGCGAAACCCTTGAGGATTTCCGCAAGCGCTTCGACGCGGCGGTGGCCGGCAAGTGGTCTGGCTTTACCGGCGACGGCACACCGAAGGGGCGCGCCTGGCGCACGCGCATCATCTACCAGACCAACCTGCGCACCAGCTACATGGCGGGGCGCTGGGAGACGCTGAAGAACTTCCCGTACCTGCGCTACCAGCACAACACGCTTGCCAACCCCCGCGAGGACCACAAGGCGTGGAATGGCCGGATCATCGCCACCAGCGACCCGTGGTGGGATACGCATTACCCGCCGAATGGCTGGGGATGCCGCTGCACGGTGACAGGCGTTTCAGAGGCGCGGCTGCGTGCGCTGCGCGGCGACGCCGGTGCCGATGGCGCGCCGGGTTTTTCTGAGCGCGACGAGCCGCCGCCGGAATGGGCGTACCACGTCGGCAAGCAGGCTCGCTCGATGGCGGCCGCCGAGCAGTTCGGCAAGAAGGTCATGGGGCTGCCGCCGGACTGGCGGAAGATCGCGCTGGATGATGCGCAGCGGCGCCAAGTCGATTGGATGGCGGACTGGCCGGGCTTTATTGCCGAGACAGCGTCGAGCCACCATTCCGTGGGCGCGGCCACGCCTGTTGGCTTCATCTCCGACGACGTGCTCCAGGCATTGGCGGCCCCAGTGGAGCGGCGGCATACAACTACACCCGGCCTGCAGCCGGTGAGCGCATTGCTCGCCATGACCGATCGGCAGCTGGTTCACGCGATGCGTGAGGCGAAAGGCGAAGAACTGCCGTTGATCTTGCTGGCGCTTCAGGAGCTGCAGTCCTGGATCTATACCCCGTCGACCCGGGTGTATCGCCAAGCCTCACCCGACAACCTGGTCTATGCGCGTCCGCTCGATGATGGGCGCTATGTGGCCGTCTACGTGCGCATCGATACGCAGCCAGCCAGGATGCCGCCGGTGGGCCGCATTGCCAGCAATTGGGTGATCACCGCGGCTGTGCGCACGCCTCAGCAGATGGCGGATTACGCACTGCTCAAGGGTGGGGAATGAAACGGCCCGGGGTGGGATTCGAACCCACACTAACAGGTGGTTTGGCACCACCCTCCCAGCTGCCTGAAGTGGTCTCTACCGGGCCTGAGCGGACCATACCATGACCGACACCATCCTGATCCAGGTCGAGGCTGAACGCGCTGAGCGTTGGTTCGGCGAGCTGCTGCGGCGTAGCGCGGACCTGACCGGCCTGATGGCCGACATAGGTGAAACGCTCCTGGAAAGCACGCAGGCGCGATTTACAACCGGCATCGCCCCTGATGGCACTGTCTGGGCGCCGCTGCGGGATGGCAGCGGCCGTACGCCGCTCCTGGACACCGGCACCATGCGCGACCAGATTTACCCGAGCCACGGCAGCACGTGGGTGGAGCTGAGCGCCACGGCCAAGCAGGCCCGCTGGCACCAGGAGGGCACGGATGGTCCCTATGTCATCGAGCCCAAGAACGGCAAGGCGCTGGCGTTCGGCGCCCGGGCCACGCATCTATCCGGGCCGGGACGCGGGAAAGAAGGGCCGGTGAATGCCCGCGAAGGTGCCGCGCACGTAGTGAAGAAGGTGACCCACCCAGGATTGCCGGCGCGTCCGTTCATGGGCCTGTCCGCCGCGGACGAAGAGGCCATCGATACCTTGGCGCAGAGCTGGCTGGATCTGACCCCGGCGGGCGGCTGAGGGGCAAGCGCGTGGGAGCGCCTGTGCGGGCCTCCAGGCCCTGGGGAGCAACCAGCGGAGCCGGGGCGGGGTGCTCGGGGCGCCTGGAGCGATTTAAACGGGTTTAAAACGGTGACGGGCGGCAGGGAGGGGGTCAGGGGGTGTGTGCTACTGTTCGCCACATGTAGCCACTCGGCCTGTTCAGGTTCGACGGCTTAACTCAGGCGTTAGCTAGGAAGGCATGGCATGAACGGGCGTCCTCAGCCTGCTTCGCACGATCTTATTGATCAGCTTAATCGTGTGCGACAGCTCCGAAATGATGAGCGGGAGCTCCCACTCAGGCAGTTGGAATTCACATCACAGCGAGTCCGGAGCTCGGACCGCGCAGCCTACCTGTTCCTGCAGGCGGGCATCGCGTCGCTGCGTGATGACGTGGATGCGATTGATGTTGCGCGCGATCAGTTGAGAAAAGAGTTTCCCGACCACGCCATTGCGCAAGCCAACGTGGCCAAGGCTTACCTGTGTGCGCGCCAGCCGGAACGTGTTCTCGACCAGCTCTCGTATCTATTCGCGGAGCGTGCCGTCGGGTGGGACATCTACGAGGCGCTTTCAATCTTGGTGCCACTCGGTCTCATAGACGATCTCCAGCGTTTTCTGGGTGACTCTTTGCTTGAGCACTCCAGCTCGAACTCGGAACGAGGGATGCTTGAAAAGCTCGTAGATGACGTGCAGAAGTACGAGATCAACCCAGCTGATTTCAGCAAGGTCTTCATGGCTTGTACGGATGTGCTGCGCGCTCATGGCTGGGACTCTGCCGTGATTTCTGTCGACAACGGTCCGCGCTGTGCTGAGCGCGGCATGCCTGTTGCTACGCTGCAATTCGGGATCGAGGCGGAGCCTGAAGCGATGCTCGATCTTGAAGACGAGATGATCGATACCCTGATCCGGGAAGAAGTCGGCGCGTTCGTCAATGGCCATATCAACGTCCAGATGAGCTACGTCTGATGGCTGTCAGTCCGGCGGAGTTTCGAGAAGCGGCAAACGAGGGCATCACCCCGACTGCAACCCAGTTAGCTCGGCGCACAGCTGTCAATCGTGCCTACTATGCGGCGTTCCATTCACTTGGCGCCAAACTGCAGTGCATGGCTGACCCGGGCACGCTGGGAGACATGGGTTGTGTCACGCACGGCTTCATCCCGTATGCCTTGCGGACTTTTGCTGCCAAATATCCGGACAAGCGTCAACGCATGGCAAAGGGTGCAGAGGCGCTGAAGATGGTGAACCATTACGAGTCGATCATGTCGGCGCGTCATTTGGCTGACTACGACACTACTAGCTCTGGTGACTATGATCCGCGCATGGTTGTACTTCACCTGGGACGTGTGGATCGGTTGTTAAAGTTCGCAGCGTCTATCAAATAGATCTGAAAGCCCCGCCCAGCGCGGGGCTTCTGCTTTCTAGAGTGGCGCGCGCCACTCCCAAGCGATCCCGCGCGACCCCGACGATGGGTCCATGCCGCGCATCGCCCTCAACGCCGAATTGACCCTCGAGAATGGCCAAGCCCCCGAATGGGTCGAGGTCATTCCCGCGCCGGACGCTGACGGCTACGTCGCCGGCCGCGATGGCCGTCGCTGGCGGTGGGACGCCGAAGCGCAGAACTCCGTCATGGCCGCCTTCAACGAGCGCGGCATCGAGCTGGTCATGGACTGGGAGCACGCCACGCAGCGTCGCGCCCAGAACGGCGATGACGCGCCAGCCGCCGCCTGGCATCCCGAGTTGGAGATCCGCGATGGCGCCTTGCTGGCCCGCACCAACTGGACGCCGCGTGCCAAGGCGCAGGTGGAGAACCGCGAATACCGCTTCCTGTCCCCCGTCTTCGACTACGCCAAGGACACGCTCCGCATCGTGCGGATGGTGAGCGTAGGGCTCACCAACACCCCGAACCTGCGCCTGCAAGCGCTCAACTCCGAAGAGGAAACCGCAATGAACCGTTCCGCCATGCTGGCAGCGGCGATCTCGGCCGTGCTCGGCCTGGGTGCCGACGCCACCGATGACGCGATCGCCCAAGGCATCAACAAGATGCAGGACGATCTCAAGACCGCCCAAGCCGCCAACGGCGAGCAGCCCTCGCTGGACCGTTACGTGCCGCGTGGCGACTACGACAACCTGGTGACGCGCGCCCAGAACGCCGAGCAGGCGCTCAAGGACCGCGATACGGCCGACCACAAGAAGGCCGTGGACGACGCGATCGACGGCGCCCTCAAGGCCGGCAAGATCACGCCCGCCACCGAGGACTACCACCGCGCTGCCTGCAGCGATGCCGAAGGCCTGGAGCGCTTCAAGGCGTTCGTGGGCGCGGCGGTCGCCGTCGGTGATGACACCAAGCTGGGTGGCCGCAAGCCGGCCGGTCAGTCCACCGCCCTCAACGCCGAGCAGAAGGACGCGTGCCGCCTGCTGGGCATTTCCGAAGCCGATTTCATCGCCGAACTCGACGGCGACAAGGAGACCAAGTAATGGCCCTCGTGACCCATGCGCTCGTCCAGGCGCTGTTCGTCGGCTTCCGCCGCGAGTTCCAGCAGGCCCTGGGCGCCACCCCGAGCGACTACTTGAAGGTCGCCACGGTGGTGCCGAGCACCACCAAGAGCAATACCTACGGCTGGCTGGGCCAGTTTCCGAAGTTCCGCGAGTGGATCGGCAACCGCACGATCAACTCGATGAAGGAACACGGCTATTCCCTGGTCAACAAGGACTGGGAGTCGACCGTCGGCGTCAAGCGCACCGACATCGAGGACGACGAAGTCGGCGTCTACAACCCGCTGTTCCAGGAAATGGGCCGCGCCGCCGCGTCGCACCCGGATGAGCTGGTGTTCCCGCTGCTGAAAGTCGGCCACACGACCCTGTGTTTCGACGGCCAGAACTACTTCGACACCGATCACCCGGTGTACGCCAATGTCGATGGCACCGGTGCCGTGACCACGGTGGCCAACTCGGATATCGACCTGGTCGGCTGTGCGGGCAACCCGATCTGGTACCTGATGGACACCAGTCGCGCGATCAAGCCGGTGATCTACCAGGAGCGCAAGAAGCCGGTCCTGCTGATGCGCAGCGGTGACAAGGACGAGAACGTCTTCACCCGCAACGAGATCGAGTTCGGCGCGGACATGCGCTCGAACGTGGGCTTCGGCTTCTGGCAGATGGCCTATGCCAGCAACCAGCCGCTGACGGCCGCCAACTACGCCGCCGCCCGCGCCGCCATGCAGTCGTTCAAGGGCGACGGTGGCCGCCCGCTGGGGGTCCGCCCGAATCTGCTGGTGGTTCCGCCTGCCTTGGAAGGCGCGGCGCGCAAGCTGCTCGTCAAGGACGAGAACGGCGGCAACGAATGGGGTGGCAGCGCCGAGCTGGTCACCACCTCCTGGCTGGCCTGATCCACCTAATGCGAAGCCGGCGCCTGTCGCCGGCTTCGCTGGAGCCTGATATGTCGAACAAACCCATCGCCGATGGCCTGGCCGCTCAAGCCATCATCGTCCAGACCAAGACCGCAGAAAAGTTCTTCCGTGCCGGCCGCCAATTCGGTCGTGAGCCGGTAGAGATCGCGGTCTCCGAACTGACCGACGCCGAGTTCGAAGCAATCGCGAATGAGCCGAACCTGCTGGTGGCATTCGTGGCCGAGGACAACGAGGCCGCACGCAAGGCCTCCGCCGAAGCGGCTGCAGCCGAGAAGGCCTCCGCCGAAGCGGCTGCAGCCGAGAAGGCCGCCGCCGAGAAGGCCGCTGCCGAGAAGGCCGCTGCCGAGAAGGCCGCCGCTGCCGAGAAGGCCGCCGCTGCCGGCAAGAAGGCGGACGCGAAGAAGTAACCGATGGTTTACCTCGCGCCCGCGCAGTTGATCGATGGCCCGGAGAGCTTGAATGAGCTCTCCGAGCTGTTCGGCGTGCTACCGGCGTTGCTGAAGGCAGCGATCGCTGGCGAGAACCTGTCGGGGTGGGATGCCGAAGACCAGCTCTCGGCGCTCGAAGCCCTGCAGGCGATCGATGACCGCATCGTCCAGGCGACCGCCGAGGTTGATGTGAGGTTGGCCAAGCGCGGCTACGTGCTCCCGCTGGACCCGGCTCACTTCCCCGTCCTGGTTACCTGGACCCGCGCGATCGCGCGTTACCACCTGCACCCGCAGCGCGAGGGGACGACCGAAACCACGGGGCGCATCGAGCGCGACTACCGCGACGCCATCCGCGCGCTTGACCAGATCGCCGATGGCAAGCTGTCGCTCGGCGCCAATGACCCGACGCTAGCGCAAGACGAGAACGCCGGCGCCCAGGTGATCAGCAACCCGCGTCGCTTCAGCCGCGATTCGCTGGGTGGCCTGTGAGCGTCTTGGCATTCCCGGTGGCAGACGTCATCGCGCGCCTGGCCGCCAAGGTGCCGCTGGCCAAGACCGTAGGTGCGGCTGCTGACCTGCAGGCGGTGCTCAAGACCCCGCCGAGCGTCAAGGTCGCGCTGTATGTGCTGGCCTTCGATCGCGGTGGCGAGATCAAGTATTCCGGCCCCAACGTGTCCGTGCAGAACGTCAACACGCAGCTGCAGGTGGTCCTGTTGGTCCGGCATTCCGCGGGCGAGCGCGTGGGCGCGGGTGCGCGCAAGTTGGCTGATGACGTGATCGCCCAGGTGCGCGGCGCACTCGTGGGCTGGGCGCCAGCCGATGCCTTCGAAGCGATCAGCTTCCGCGCCGGCCGCGACGACAACTACTTGGCCGGTTGGTACGCCGGCCAGCAGGTATTCGACACCGCCTTTCGCATCCACAACGAGGTGCTGCCATGAGCAACCCGACCCCGACCCGCCACGGCAACTGGCACATGGTCAACGGCCAGCTGGTCGACCTGGACGCCGCGCCGGCGCCGGCCGCAGCGCCTGAAGCCGCCCCCGAATCCCGCGACGACGAAACCGACCCGGAGGCCGAACGGCCCGCCGGCCGGATGTTCCGCCGCCGCACCACTTCCATCAAGGAGTAAGTCATGGCCCAGCCGAACCTGGAATCCTTCAAGCGCCGCGCCCTGGCACTCGCCTTGCGCGTCACCGCTGATACAGCCGTGGTGCCGACCGCCGCCGCCAACGGCGTGATGCTGTTCAACGGCAGCTCCGGCACCGAGTTCGACAAGGTCGAGCGCCCGGTGGACCGCCCGCACTTCACCAGCGACCCGTTCGTGGTCGGCTTGAAGCGCGCCTTCATCGAAGGCGAGTTCGAGCTCTATCCGCCGGCCACGCCGGGTGCGGCCGCCACCAGCGATGCCGACTGCGGCGTCCTGCTGCTGCCCGCTGGCATGACCGCGGTGAAGGATGCCGTGGCCAAGACCACCCGCTACAACCCGATCAGCCAGGGCATCCCGCTGTCGGATGCCTACTTCTGGCATGCCGGCACCCTCAAGAAGGTCGAGGCCGCCCGCCACAACGTCAGCCGCCTCTCCCTGGCGGTAGGCGATCGCTTCAAGGGCCAGATCCGCGTGCAGGGCACCTACGACAACGTCGAGGCCCAGGCATTGCCGGCCATCACGGTGCCGGGCGTGGTGCCCACCGTGGCCCGTGCCGAGAACACCGAGACCACGCTGAAGCTGCTGCCCGGCGGCGCCGACCTGGTGGTCTGGGCGAAGTCCCTGCAGGTCGATTTCAACAACTCGATCAAGACCAAGGAATACACCTCGCACGAGGAAACCGGCATCGATGACCGCAAGGCGACCTGGTCGCTGCGCTTGGCCAAGACCGACCTCGCCGAGTTCAACCCCTGGACCGTGCGCGACGCCGGCACGCTGATCACCGCCACGTTGCGCCTGACCGAAGCCGCGAACAAGTACAGCGAGCTGGGCATCCGCGGCCAGATCGAGCAGATCAACGAAGTCGACATCGACGGCGATTACGGCTGGGAACTGTCCGGTCCGTGCATCGCCAGCGATGCCGGCGGCGACGAGTTCTACATCGAGTTCGGCGACACCACGCCGTAACGGATTGACGCGAGAGCGAGCAGGCCCGGCACACCAAGGCCATGCCTTCACCTGGTGCCGCAGGTGAAGGCGCTTCACACCCACTTAAAACCCGATTCGAGGAAGCCCACATGTTCCAGCTCAAGAAGGTCAACACCATCCTCCACCCTTGCCGTCTGCGGCAGGCCAACGAAGACGGCAGCGTCAACGAGGCCACGTTGCGAGTGCGTTTCAACGTCATCGATCGCGCCGAGCTGGACCGCATGGCCAACGCGGAAGACGACGACGATCGGCTGATATACGACGTGGTGGTCAACAAGATCGAGGACGACGTGCAGGGCGCCGATGGCGAGAAGCTGGGCGAGGACGATGCCCGTGCCGCCATCCGCAACGACCTGTCCCTGTCGGCACAGATCGTCGGCCAGTTCTGGGAGCTGATGAGCGGGGCTGCCGCAAAAAACGCGAAACGCTCGCGCGGGCGCTGACCCTCGGTCAGATCCCGCCCAGCGCCGACCGCCCGGTGCTGGACGACGAGCAAGACCTCACCGCCGCTGAGTTCCTCGCCATCGGCACAGAGCAGGCCGGCGATACCACCAACGAGATCGAGCTGGAGGTGTTGGAAGAAAACTGGGTGGCCACGCACGTCTTCATGCGTTGCTCCCCGCAGTACATCGCCGGCGGCATGGCGGCCCCGATGGCCACCGGCATCACCGCCACTGAGGCGATGGCCGCCATCACCGGGATGCGAATCGACCTGGAAGCGCATCCCGACACCTTCGACCAGGTCATCGACATGGGGCGCCACGCGGCCCAGGCGTTGAACGAAAGGAACCGATGAGCGAGCAAACCGTCACCCTGCGAATCGTCGGCGAGAACGGCCAACTGGTGGCGGCCGTGCGGACCTCGAACGCGGAGCTGGGCAAGCTCGGTGCCCAGGCGCGCGACACCGGCAACCAGGCGGCGGCCGGTGCGCGCCAGGTGCGCGGCATTGGTGACGCAGCCCAGCGCACTGAGCGTCAGGTCAACACCCTGCGCGGTTCCTTGGGCGGTCTGAAGACGATGCTGGCCGGCGTGGTGGGCGTGCAGACGATCCGCCAGCTGGCTGGCATGGCTGACAGCTACAGCGACATCATCGGCAAGCTGCGGCAGACGGCGGGCAGCGAGCGCGAGCTGGCCCAGGCCAAGGCGGACACCTTCCGCATCGCCCAGCAGACATATCAGCAGCTCGACGCGACGGTCACCCTCTACAGCCGCGCCTACGGTGCGCTCAAGCAGTACGGCGTGGGGCAACAGCAGGTGGCCGCGCTGACCGAAACGGTCAACCGTGGCCTGCTGGTCTCACGCGCTACGGCGGCCGAATCGGCCAGCGCCATCCTGCAGCTCTCCCAGGCAATGGGCGCTGGCGCGCTCCGCGGTGAGGAATTCAATGCGGTCAACGAGGCCGCCCCACGGCTGATGCAACTGCTGGCGAATTCGATGGGCGTCACGCGTGGCGCACTCAAGAAACTGGCCGAGGACGGCAAGCTGACCGTCGATGTTCTGCTGAAGGCGTTCACCGGGCCACAGGCCAAGAAGCTGGCCGAGGAAGCGGCCGCCGTACCGCTGACTATGAGCCGCGCGTGGGTGCAGTTCAAGAACGAAGCACTGAAGGCCATTGGTGAGGTTGATCAGGCGCAGGGTGCGTCGGCGCAGATTGCGGCTGTCATCGGCGGGCTGGCCAAGAACATCGACATGCTGATCAAGGTCGGGGCTGCCCTGGCGGTGATATACATGGGGCGCGTGGTAGGCGCGTTTGTCGCGGCCACGGCAGCTGCGGTCAAAAAGACAATCGCTACCGTTGCCGGCGCAGTAGCAGAGCGGCGAGCGGCAGCAGCAGCAGTTGAAGCGGCGCAAGCGCAGTTGCGCTATGCACAAGTGACTGGCGGGGCGGCGGCGGCATCAACAGCACTTGCTGCCGCCCAGGGGAGATTGGCTGCAGCCACGGCGGCTTCGCGCGCAGCAATCGCTGGGCTTGGCAGCGGGATGCTGGCTTTCGTGGGTGGCCCGGTGGGCGCGATATTGATCGCACTTGGCTTGGTTGTCGGCAAGCTTATGGCAGTTAAGACGGCGGCTGATGCTGCCTACAGCAGCATAGGGAGTGTGGTTGAAAACGCTGCGTATGCACGCGAGTCGATGGATCGCAAAGCGCTGAACCAGTCCAACACCGAACTGAAAGAAACACGCAGCGCTCTTCTAAAGGAGCGCGAAAGGTTGAACTCTCTGCAGCGGCAGGGCGGTGGCATCAACTTGTTTCCAAAGGAGGGCGAAAACTTCGTGGTCACGCCCAGCGAAGTACGCGCTCGTCTCGCGAAGAACGCGCGTGCGCTTGCGACGGTTGATTCACAGCTTGAATCCAACTGGGACAAGATTTTCACCAACGTGCTTGACATAGGGTTGGAGAAAAAACCCGCTGAACTCGACATCCCGACCACGGACACGAAGACGCCGAAGCCGAAAAAGGTGAAGGACGACGCAAAGCAGCGCCTGGAGGACATGAAGAACTGGCGCGAAGAGGCTGCCCGCGCCGCCGCGACGATGGAGGGACCGCTCAAGGAGGCTGAGGTCAAGCGTGACCAGCGTCTGGCCGAGCTGTCTGATGCGCTGGGCAAGGGTCGTATCGAGCAGGCCGCCTACAACACCCTGGTCAAGGATGCGAAGCGCGTCTATGAGGAAGAGACCGAGGCCGCGCGCAAGGCCAACGAAGAAATCAAGCGCCGCCAGGGCGCACCCGAAAAAATGCTCGCCGACATGGAGCGCGAGCGCCAGCTGATCGGCCTCACGGGCCGCGAGCGCGAGATCGCCAACGAAGAGCTGCGCGCCGAGGAAGAGCTGCGCCGCGCGATTGATGACGCCCGCGACGCAGGCCGCAAGTTCAGCGAGCAGGAAGTCCAGGATCTTGAGAACGAAGCTCGCGCCCGCGGGCGCGCGCTCGTGGTGATGCGCGAGCAGACCGATCTGGCCGAGCGCTACCGGGAGCAGTGGCGCGGCGCCATCACCAGCGTGGCCGATGCCTGGGGGCAGTGGTTTGCCAACGGGTTCCGCAACACGAAGGATTTTCTGTCGCAGACGCGCGACGCGTTCAAGCGATGGATCGCCGACATGGGTGCCATGTTCGCCAAGGCCCAGCTGGGCAAGTGGCTGCAGGTGGATCTCGGCGCCGGCACCGGTGGCTGGGGCAGCCTGGTCGGCGGTCAGGGTGGCGGCTCGGGTGGTTGGATGGAAGGCCTGCAGCGCATGTTTGGTGCCTATCAGCAGGCGCGCGGCAATGGCGGCGGCTTCTGGCAGTCGGTACTCGGTGCGATCACGGGCCGGGGGGGCGGCAGTGGATTCGGCGGCTCTGCCGGCACGGACAATTGGGGCTCGATGGCGAGCATGGCCAGGCAGATGGCCGGCCTGGTTGGTGCGGTCGGTGGCGCGAGCCGCGGTTCGTTCGGAACGCTGGGCGCCATCGGCGGAGCAGATACGTTCGGCACGGGAAACGGAGCTGGGGGTGGTGGCGCGCTCGGTTCGCTCGGGCAGATCGGCGGAGTGGTCCTCAACAAGGGCACGATGTCGAAGTTCCTCACCTCGTCCGCTGCGCCCTGGTTGGGTGCGGCCGCCGGCGCGTACTACGGCTGGCAGAAGGGTGGCGACACGCCCGGCAAGGTGATGGGCGCGGCGGCCTATGGCGCAGTGGGTTACAGCGCGATGGTGGCCGGTGGTGCGGCGGTGACGGCGGCCGCCGGTGGCGCTGCAATCACGGGTGCCGCGGCTGCTGGTCTTGCCGCTATTCCCGTGGTCGGCTGGATCGCGCTGGCGGCGATCGCTGTCGACGCGTTGTCCGGCGGCAAGCTGTTCGGCACCAAGTTCAAGACTCAGTCCGCTGCCCAGCAGTTCGACTTCAACAGCGACGGCGCGAGCGGCTACAACACCCGAACCGATGTCCGGAACCAGAGTCTGTTCCGTGGCCGCAAGTGGCGCACAGTCACCTCTGGTCTGGACGAAGAGACGCAGAAGGGCCTCAACGAGTACTTCGACGGCCTGCAGAGCTCGGTGAGCAAGGCGGCCGCAGGGCTCAGAGTGGAGATGCCAGATCTGATCTCGGCCAGCTTCCGTCGCGAGTTCGACGCCAAGGGCAACCTGCAGCGCGAGTTCGGCACCATCGCCGGCCGTGTGTACAACGAAGCACAGGAGGCTTTCTCGAAGCGCCTGGTGGCGGAGAACCTGCTCAACGTGGCCAAGCAGGTCGGGGCGGCCAGCGAGATTGAAACCTTGGCGGATCGCTACCGCGGCACGCCCGAGGCGATCACCGAATACGCGACGTTGATGCTGGCGGTCCAGAGCGATGTCAAGAACGCCACCCAGCTGTGGACCAACACCGGGCCTGGGAGCATCACGGCCGTGACCGAAGCGCTTGAGCGCATGTCGCGCGGCGCGGAGACCCTGGCCGAAACCTATCAGCGTGTCACCGACGCCGCCCGCCAGTACGGAGAGTTCATGGGTGGCATCGATGCCGAGCTGCGCACCACTGGCCTCAACGAATGGCAGCGTGCGGCGCTCAACATCGAAACCCAGTACCGCAACCAGGTGAAGCAGGCCAACGACCTGGCCAAGGCGCTCGGGCTTTCGGGTGCGCGGTCCGAGGATCTGGCGAAGATTGAGCTGCTGCGTGCCAAGAGCATGGCCGATCTTCAAAAACAGATGGAGGCGCAGCGAGACGCCCTGCTGCGTGATTTCAGCCTATCCGACCTGTCGCCGCTGACCGATTCCCAGAAGCTGCAGGAGTCGCTGAGCCAGCTCCGCAAGGCAGTGAGCGAGGGCGACATCAACACGGCCAACAGCATGGCGCAGTCAGCGCTTGGCTTCGGCCGCAACCTGTATGCATCCGGTGCGGATTACAACGCTCTTTATGGCCAGGTCACGGGCCTGTTGAAGTCGATTGCAATGCCAGGCCTCGCCCTTGAGGACGGCACCACGATGGGCGAGCTGGCGCAGATCCTGATGGACCTCCCGCACAGGATCGCCCAGGAGATGTTCGAGCTGGCGGCCGGCTGGCGTCAGGATACGGCGCCGGTCGTGGTGCCGCCCGGACCGCCGATCGCCGCTCCGTTGCCCGCGCCGCCGCCAGTCAGTGGCGGCCCGATCGGGGGCGATGGCGGTGGCGGACTTTACATGCCGGGTGACCCGGACCGTGGCGGTCGCGTCGAGCGGTTGCTTGAGCGCCTGGTCGAGCTGGCCACGGATGAAGCGACCGGCACCATCCGCGAATCGGTCTCCGGCGGCGTGTTCGTGCGATGACCGAGCGCGTGCTCCTGGTCGATATCGGCGCCGGCGAACTGCCGGCGATGACACCCGTGGTGCCGGTCTATGCCAGCTGGCTTCCGGTGGTCGCGCCGCCCGCCGGCCTCGCGCCGCCCACCGGCGTGGTGAGCACGCCGGTCGCCGATGGCGTGCTGCTGCAGTGGACGGGACTTGGCCCCTACGAGCACATCCGCGTCGAGATCGCACCGGCACCTGCAGGGCCGTGGACGCCGCTGGCCGAGGTGCATGAAGGCACCCAGTACCTCGTCACGCTGCCGGCAGGCGCCACCGAGGCGCGCGTGGTGCGCGTCAAGGCCGGCATCGATTCTGCTCCGGTCAACCTAGGCACCGTCACGCCCAACCTGCTGACGGAAGTCACCGCGGACATGCTGGCCGAGGCGGCCGCCGACGCAACCGCCAAGGCGAACGCCGCGAAGGCTGAGGCCACGGCCCGCGCGAACGCGCTGCAGGCGCAGATCAACGACGTGGTCGGCACGGCCGACGACTGGACCAACGCGAACCCGTATCCCGCCGGCGACTCCGTGCGCTACAGCGGCCATCTGTACCGCGCCAAGACCGCGGTGCCCGGCAACACGCCGCCGCCCAACGAGACCTACTGGCAGGACATTGGAAATTACGCCAGCGTCGGCGAGGCAGTTGCTGCGGCTGTCAGCATGGGCGTGCAGAACGCCAGCGACATCGAAACGGAATCCTCGCGCGTGGATGGGATGCTTGCGCGGTTCCCGGTTGGTACGGGCGGTCTGGCATCTGAGGCAATGGTGGCGGATGAGGCAGCGGCGCGGGCGAATGCAGACGGCGCGCTGTCTTCACGCACGAGCTTGATCGAAGCCCGTATGCCTACTGGAACGGGTTCGCTCGCCAGCGAAGCCCGCGTGATTGACGCTGAAAACGCATCCGCTACCCGCGACAGCGCGATCAGCGGTCGAGTGTCCGGGGTGGAAGCACGGATGCCTACGGGCACCGACAAGCTGGCCAACGAAGCCCGCGTGGTCGCTGCGGAAGATGCGTCGGTCGGGCGGGACAATGCACTCGGGTCAAGAGTGACCACTGTGGAAGCCCGGATGCCAGCCGGTTCGGGCGCGCTTGCCACCAGCGCCCAAGTCGTTGACGAAGCCACTGCACGCGCCAACGCGGACGGCGCATTGGGTTCGCGTACCAGCGTGATCGAAGCGCGGATGCCCACTGGCACAGACACGCTTGCGAACGAAGCGCGCGTGGTCGTTGCGGAGAACGCATCGGTTGGGCGCGATAACGCTTTGGGGGTGCGAACCTCTGCCATTGAAGCGACAGTCAACAACCCGGAAACTGGGGTCGAGGCTACGGCGGGAGCCCTTGAGGAAACCAGGGCGCGAGTTGAAAAGCCGAACCCGAACATGCTTCCAAACCCGACGTTTGCATTCGGATTTGAAGGCTGGAACACGTGGAGTTCTAACGGCACGACGGCTCTCATAGGTGGTACCTCACCCAATGACATCTGGGGGCCGCGCGCTGCATTTCCGCCGAACTCCGGCGCCACCATGACTGTCTCCAAAGTGTTAGTGGGCTTGAATCCGGGTAGCACGTACACGATTTCGTTCGAGGGCGAGAATAACTCGAACACCGGGCTAGTCTATGTAAACGGTGTTGCTCAAGATGCGGCTGGCAACACAGCGGGAAACTGGATTGCCCCCGCTGTAATTCCGTCGGGTGAGTTATATAACCAGCGCCGATCAATCACTTTCACACTCCCTGCTGGCGCTGACCGCTTTTACTTCCAACTCCTTGCTGATAACACGAATAACTGGGTTGCTTTTCGCCGCGTGAAGCTCGAGGTGGGAGGCATCGCCACTGTATACAGCGAAGATGGTGCCATTCATTCGCAGGCCGGAAAGTTAACGGCGTTGACAGCCGAGGTTGCAGGCAAGGCGGAAGGTAGTGTGGTCGAGCAAGTGCTGGTAGACATCGAGGCGCTTGAAAAGTCGAATCCGAACCTGATCCCGAATGGCGCTTTCCTTAAAGACACGAACGGTTGGGCGTTGGGACCGGGCGTTGGGCGGGGGTCTGACGACAACGGAACGTACATCGCCGCTGGGCCTGTCAGCGGAACCAGCGTCACTGGAGGCCCTAGCTTTATCGTACCCGCAGCCGAATTGGTCATGACCCTTTCGGCTGAAGTCATTAAGTTCGGGGCCGCAGGTGTGGCATGGATTGACGTTCTCGGGGCGACGGGCGAAGGGGTTGCCCCAAGCTACGATGGCCCGGATGCAGGCATTGTGGCAGGCGACTTCTTCACCCGAAGGATGGTGACTTTCACCAAGCCCGCTGGAATCACCGTCCTTTGGCCGCGCCTAATCATCGCGGATACCGACAACTTGGTCGGCGCGACGAAGTTCAAGCTAGAGGTTGGCAGCCGCTTCACTGGCTTCAACGATGCGGCGACGGTTGCCGCAACCGTGTCACAGACCAGCGCGCTCAATCTCGCAGTTGGCGGTGTCAACGGTGCGGCAGTCAGCAGTACCTCGCTGACCTACCGCACGGGCGTGATGGAGGCCAGCAAGGTCGAGTTCCTGAAGGTCGGCAACAAGGTCACCGGCTACCGGATCGGCAACGATGGGCTGGCGACCAACTTCGAGTTGGTGGCGGATTCGATCGAGTTGATGACCGGCGCAAGCACGGGCGTCACGATCACTCGCAACAAGATGGATCGCGTGTTCGGCAGCGCCGCGTTCTACGAGGGTGACCCTTGGGGGAGCGACAGTCTCGTAATGTGGATCGGCCCGGCCAGCACCGCAAAGTCCGCCGCGACGAAAGCCAACGCGACGATGTGGATGGACAACACCGGCAAGTCGGGCTACGGCGGCAGCGTCATCAAGGCGAGCAACGTCAAGACTGCCAGCGCCACGACGGATAGCGACACGATAACCGCGACCGTCGCCACGTTCACCAAAGACCCGGCATCCACGCAGCGCAAGATCACCGCCGAGTTCAGCTTCAACAGCAATAAGACCGCGAACATCAACGATGGCTTTAGCGAGGTGCGCTATGGCGGATCGTTCGTGGTCGAGGTGTCGATCGATGGCGGCGCATGGACGACGATACAGACCGCTGGCATCAACGGCGTCAACGGGAAGTATGGCGAACCCGGCTTTACGCCCTACGTTTCCTACGCCAACGGCAAGGTGGTGCTGATCCACAACGCCGGTGGCACGACTTTCAGCTACCGCGTTCGGCAGAACAGTGGAATTATGCAAGCCGTTCCCGGCGGCACGACAACCCGCATGATCGCCATCGAGGTGGTCGAGCAATGAAAATGACAGCTGCCATAGCCACCGTGGTCCTGCTTGCGGGGTGCGGCGAACGCATCGACCCGCAGCCCGCCGCCGGTCAGGTCTACCATCTGCCGCCGATTGAGTGGCGCGTGGTTGATCGCGCGGAGCTGGAGCGCGTCTACCGGGACGCGGGCATGCCTTTGAACCAAGGGGATCGGCTTCATGGCTTCGCGGGGCGTCTGCCGGATGGTCGCATGGTGATCTACACCCTTCCGCCCACGCGCGTCGATGACGCCGCCACGCTCACGCTCGGCCACGAGGTGGCGCACGTCGCCCTGGGGAGCTACCACCGATGAAGACCTTTGCGCGCTTCGCAACGGTGCCGATCGGGACGGGCCTGGTCGCCGGCAATGGCGGACTGCTGCTGGCCAGCAACGTAGCCGGGTTGTCCACGCCGCGTACCGCGCGCGGCGATATCGGCCGCAGTAGTGGCGTGGTCGGCTTCGAAGTGGCGCTGTGGGGTGACGCCGCGTTGGTCGCGATGGTAGGGCTGGTGCAGCCTGGCGCATCTCTGGATACCTTCATCGGCGCGGATGCGGCTGGCATCGGCTGGCGACTGGACACCGGGCAGGTATTCGCCGGCGGCGCGGTGGTGGCCAGCGGCCTGCCTGTCATCGGCAAGCAGGAGATCGTCGGTCTGCAGGTGGATTTCACCGCCGGGAAAGTGCGCTTCTACCGCGGTTCGAACATGGTCCACGAGAGGGACCTTCCGGCCGGCGGCGTGACCTGGTATCCGGCCGTCGCGCTGGCGGCCGTCGAGCCCGGCACGCTGGTCGCGGCGATCAGCGCGGGCCAATGGCCAGCAGCAACGCCGGCCGGGACGTGGGCGCCGGCGCCAGCGGCCGCAGCGCCTGTGCGACTGGCTGACATGCACTGGCTGAGCGCACCTGGCGATGTCCTGCCGAACGCGCGTTACGAAGGTCTGATTGCGGATGGTGGGTTCGACACCTTCTCGGCCCTGCACTTCTGGCCCTGGGGTGATGCGCCGATCGCTGTCAGCATGGCCACGCTTCGGGTGATGGACCCGGAGGGTCGAGTCGATGGTCTGCTGACAGGCTCGGCGGATGGGCTCCCAGTCAAGGTCAGCGCCGCGCCGCGGGCAGGTTCGCTCGCGGACGCGCAAGGCGTGGGCCGCTATGTGTTGGCGGGTGCAGAAGTCGAGGACGACATGCGCCGCACGCTGACGCTGGCGGATGCTCACGATGACTTGGGTGAATTGCTCAACCCGGCGGTTTTCCTGCCCAACATTCCGCAGCTCGCCTGGCAGCCACAGCCGCTGGTGATCGGTGCAGTGGCCAACATCCCAGCGTTGCCGGCGAACGGTGACGCCACTGCACTCTTTCTCGCGGATGCGCCGGTGCACGGCATCAGCGTCGTGCGCGACCGCGGGGATGCGATGGAAGCCGGCACATGGGTGCAGTCGGCCGACAAGCACCAGCTGCTGATGGCTTCGCCCAGCATCGGCCCGGTGACCGCCGATGGCAGCAGCCTCGGGCTGACTTCAGGCGAGCCGACGCCGGCCACGCTCCAGCAATTCCTCGGCGAGTGCTTCCGGCGCATTGGCAAGTCGGCGTGGGCCAGCGGGGACGCAGCGGCGATCGACGCGGCCACAGGTTATGCAGGCATCGGCTATTCCAGTCGGGACGCTGTGGACGCCTGGACCGCCGTTACGGCCGCGCTGGCCAGCTACGGGGCCTGGTTGTGGCGTGACGGCGACGGCGTGCTGCGTATTGCGCGCGTGGTGGCGCCGGAGGCAGTGGCCGATGCCGATATCGTCCTTGAGCTTGAGGAAAGCCAGCTGCTGCGAGATGTGGTGCGCGTGAACGATGGCGCGCCCGCCCTTTCACGCCGCATGGGCTATCGGCCCAATGCCTACATCCACGGCCCGGCTGATCTGGTCACCGACCTTGAGGATGTGCCGCCCGCGATGCGAGAGCGGCTGATGTCGCCGCATTGGGGGCAGGTCTACAGCGATCGGGCCATCTCGCCGATCTATCGTCACGCCGACACTGCGCCGGCACGTACATCGCTGTTCTGGCGAGAGCAAGACGCCTATGCGGAGCTCGATCGGGTGCTGGGGATATATGCAGTGGCGCGCGCCAGTTACCGCTGGGAGATCCGCGATCTCAAAATCAACCTCACTCCGGGCGATGCAGTGAGGGCGAAATATTCGCGTTACATGGCGCTGGCCAGCGGCCGAAAGCTGCTGGTTCGTGGTGTTCAACGAAACGAAATCACCGGCGCGACCGTGTTGACCTTGTGGGGATGACGGAATGAAGATCGGATACACGCCGCGAGAGTGGAACACGTCGCCTACCGTGGCTATCGCAGGTGGCGCATGGCTGACAGTCGATGGCGGCGCCGCGTGCGTGGACGGGGAGCCATCGCGCGTCGCACGCTATCAGGCAGCCGGCGTCGCCACCGTGACGCTGACGCTACCGAGCGCGGTGCCGGTCGGCGTGGCGGCTGTGCTGGGACTGAAAGGCGTGGTCCCCGGCGCCGGTGTCACGGTCACCGCTGGAGGCCAGGTTGTCCCAGGCGAGGTGCAGGAATTCGCTGATGGCACGTTGGGCGTGTTCGTTCTGGTGATGGGTGCCGCGGCATCCAACACCGTGCAGTTCGCGCTGCCGGCTGGGACGGTTGACGTGGGCGAGCTGGTGGCGCTGCCGATCACTGACATCGAGCATGAGGCCGACTGGAGCGTGGAGGTAGTAGACCCCTCGGAGATCGGCCGCACTCGCGGTTCGAGTCTCTCCACGCTGCAGCGCGTCCCTTATCGCCGCCTCGATGCGCGATTGGCCGCCGTGGGGAAGGCCGCTGTACGTCATGGCGGCTTGCCGGGAGGTATGGACCTGGAGCGTCTCGCCGCCGTCACGGCAGGTGGCCGGCGCTGCCTGTTCGTGCCTCGCTATCGCACGCCAGCCGGCGGGGTCGACAAAGCAGAGCTGAATGCCTCGGCCATCTACGGCAAGGGGCGTGTCGGTACGGCGCAGCATGTGTCTGGCGATTGGTACCGCAGCAGCTGCTCTATCGAGGAGGTGCCCGCCTACTAAGAACAGGGCGACGGCCAGGCACCGGCAAGTGCCCAGCCGCCGCCATCACCAACGCGTCTTGACCGCGTGATTCTGGCCTTGGCCCTGCTGCTCCCGCGAGAGCAGGGTCAGTCTGGCCAACACCCATCGCACGAGTTGAGACATGCCGAAATTGAATACGTTGTTCCCCTGGCCAGGCGGTAAGACCCGGCTTCTTCCGCACCTGCTGCCCCTGCTCTCTGCCAACCCGCACAGCACTTATGTCGAGGCATTTGCCGGACGTTCTGGCCGTGTCGTCACCCAATGCAGCCCACCCCTATGGCCCACCCGGAACCGCGCGTGGGGCTTGGGCCGGATCTCAGTGACTGCCTCTCCCTTGGTCGTTTCACCGCGCGCGAACTTGGCACTGACCAGCCGGCCCGGGTCTCGGAACTCGTCCGGCAGGCGCTCCTCCACGTATCCAAGGAGGGCGGTCGTGGGGCTTCGGGACCTGGCCCATGACCCCAGGTCGCCGTCGGACAGGATTACGAAGTAGGCGGCGTCGCAGGCAGGCATGGGGCTATCGTAGGCGCCCTCAGAAAGGGTGTCATTTGGCAGGCTGTGAAGGGTGATAGACGGCGCGTTTAAGCCCCTTCAAGCGCATTTATCAAGCCATGTGACGCTATTTAGCAAACCATTCGCCGCTTTACAGAGTGGTTATATGCGTTTCGCTTGTCTGCGGCCTAACGCCTGAGTTAAGCCGACCTGCGTAGCGGAGGCGGCTGCATGGCAAGCTTTTTTTGCCATGCGGTCGCTGTAGCGAAGTAGGTTCGGCTTGAACGAATAGTTAGGCTGCAAGGTAGCTTCCGCAAGCCGAGAGTGCACCCGCCGCGACCAGGAGATGTGGCCGGAGCCGACGACCTGGCTTGAAGATGTGTCTGAAGCATGCGTCGAGTGCTAGCGAGCATGAAGCGGCGGGCCAACGGGCGAGGGACGTTCTGGAGCCTGATGAGTGCTTCACCGTGGCCCGCCACGCCGGAAAGTTCCCGGAGCCCAACCCACCGTGGCACCGAAGGCGAGACACGAAGCGTCGAGTGCAAATGACGCGAAAGACCAGCAGAAAGGCGAGTGGTTATATGCGTTTCGCTTTTCTGCGGCCTAACGCCTGAGTTAAGCCGGCCCGCTGAGCGGGCGCGGCGATGGTTCAATCATAGCGCCAGCGCCGAGACCGCGAAGCGGGCTCGGCTTGAACGAATTGTTAGGGCGCATGCCCATTTGCAGCGCCGTAGTGATCCTGCCAGAAGCGCTCAACCTGATTGATGTTTTGGTCGGGGGCAACGTTGCAAACAAGTGTGAGACGCATGGTTTCCCCCACACGGACCGCCTGAGCCATTCTGCGGTGAATTGCACGGAACTGATCGGGCTTTCCTTTACGGTAGGGACGCCCTTGCAGGATGTTGTTCACGTTCCGTCGGTATTGCGTGCGCGGCCTTTGTGCTCCACCAGATGCCTTTCCCACGTAGCGACAGCACACCGTTCCATCGGATCCGATGATCTCCCAGAGATAGATGAGAGGGCGCGACGGATCGACGTCGCTGGCTCCTTCTTCAAATCGCATCTGGATGTCCGACATGCGCCCTAACGCCTGAATTAAGCCGCGCCGCGAAGCGGCGTCGGCTTGAATGAATTGTTAGCACTCACCTCAGTCAAGCCCAAGCAGATCCCACCTGCTCAAGTACTTGTTCTCCGTGTCGCGGAACTTGCGCATAGGGGTGTCGTTGCGCTTCTGACCATTTTTACCTGGCGAGGCGAGCCACTTTGCATGATTTGTACGAGCGAACTCCGAGACATGGCTGCGTGGAACTATGTAGTACTCAGGTGCGTCGAGGTCATTTAAGCGGACAAAGACAAAGAACAGGTTGGTGGCAAGCTCGGTCTCAATTTTCTGGTTGAGCATCCACTCCTTGCCGCGACTCTGGTTGGTCTTGACCTGAATCCCAACGCTCTTTGTTGCATCTGCGTTTGACGCAAGAATATCTATTCCGCGAGTGTTCTTTAGAGTGAGCGAAGCTATGTAGCCACGACGCGAAAGCTCGGCGCCGACGAAGTACTCGCCAGCTACGCCGGATAAACCTGTTGTCAGACGCGATCGTTGTGCCATGTGGGTGCTAACGCCTGAGTTAAGCCGTGGTGCTGCACGGCCACAATAGGGCAAGAACTTACCCTAAAAGATTGTGGCCGTGAAGCGCCATCGGCTTGAACGAATTGTTAGACCAGATTGGCCTCAAAATTCCTTCAGATAGAATTTACGATACCCCTAATAAGTGCAGATTCATTAAATCTTATTTGAGGGCCATCATCTGTATTTTCGATAATGTACTCATGTCTGCTACTAAGAAGTGGATTTCTGTCATTGTCAATCTGAACGCTACAATGATAGACACCCGACTCTTCATCAGAATCTAGGGTTTCGAAGAGTCCTAATTTGACATTATCTACGAAATCTGCGCCGTCCTGGCCCGGGAAATTAGCCTTGAAGTTAGGATGCATCTCGTCAAAAGTCTGTTCAATAGCATCTTTCAGCAGACTTTTCCCGCTAGAATTGGCGCAAGTCGATGGGCCGCCACAAGCGGTGAGAAAGCAAGTAATAAATCCTGCAGCGATAATGTGACGCATGTTTCCCCCTGTTTCGGTGAAGTTATTTGTGAAGCGCAATCATTGTGTCTGTCTTTTTTGGCTAAAGCAACATCGGAACGTTGTTTTTCTGGTCTAACGCCTGAAATAAGCCGTGCCGCGAAGCGGCATCGGCTTGATTGAATTGTTAGACGGCAAACTCGAGCCAATACTTGTGCAGGCCAACAATATTAGACGAGCACAGCATGGGCATTGCCGCTTTGATCTTCTCCAGTGACCAATTCCACCACTCCATCTCCAGAAGCAATGAAATTTCCTCATCGGTGAAGCGTTTCTTAATCTTCTTAGCGGGATTGCCGCCAACGATAGCGTAAGGCTCCACATCTTTTGTCACCAACGAGCGGCTGCCTATCACCGCACCGTGCCCGATCTTGATTCCGGGCATGACCATTGCCTCAGAGCCGATCCAAACGTCATTGCCAATGACAGTATTACCTGCTTTTTGGAAGGCATCGAGTGCGCTTGAGAATGCAGGTTCTTCCTGCATATAAAAGAACGGGAAAGATGATGCCCAGTCGTACCGATGCCCCTGATTGCCAGCCATGATAAAGGAAGCCCCACTCCCGATAGAGCAGAAACTACCGATGATCAACTTATCAACGTCATCACGGTCCGGAAACAGATACCGTGCGCAGTCATCGAATGAGTGCCCATGATAGTAGCCAGAGTAATAGCTGTACCGCCCAACTTTGATATTGGGGTTCTTCACTTGCTCAGAAAGCAGCTTGCCTTTGAAGGGGCTATCAAAGTAGTTGGTCATAAGAGATCCCGCGGTCTGTGACTTTGCCGTCTAACACCTGAGTTAAGCCGACCTGCGTAGCGTAGGCGGCTGCATGGCAAGCTTTTTCTGCCATGCGGTCGCTGTAGCGAAGTAGGTTCGGCTTGAACGAATAGTTAGGCTGCAAGATAGGTTCCGCAAGCCGAGAGTGCAACCGCCGCGACCAGGAGGTGTAGCCGGAGCCGACGGCCTGGCTTGAAGATGTGTCCGAAGCATGCGTCGAGTGCGAGCGAGCATGAAGCGGCGGGCCAACGGGCGAGGGACGTTCTGGAGCCTGATGAGTGCTTCACCGTGGCCCGCCACGCCGGAAAGTTCCCGGAGCCCAACCCACCGTGGCACCGAAGGCGATACAGGGAGCGTCGAGTGCAAACGACGCGAAAGACCAGCGGAAAGGCGAGCGGTTATATGCGTTTCGCTTTTCTGCGGCCTAACGCCTGAGTTAAGCCGCGCCGCGAAGCGGCGTCGGCTTGAACGAATTGTTAGGCCTCTCATGCGTCATCGCAGCGAGGATCCCACCGTGGTTCACGGAAAACCTCGTGCAGAGGCAGTAATTCTCCAGTTTCCGCGAACCGATATGGCCCATAACCTGCTTGGAACCAACGCTTAAGAGAGACTGCGTGCAAGCTTGCTAGTTGCTCTTTTGTATGATGCCAGTGCGGCGGCAAGATTGCGAAAAACAAGTCATTGACCACCAGCTTGCTCCGCAATTTTAGCGAAAGAAGCATGTGTCGTACGGTGCCTCGCTTAGCGATGCGATCCGCTTTTGGGTGTGTCAACAAGTAGCGCAGCCCTTGTGATGCTTGACCAAAATTAAGAGCAGCGTGTTTGGCGTATTCCTCGATCCATTTGGACATTTTTCACCTCGAAATCAAAATTGAAAAATTGTTCTTTGGTGATCGCGAGCTGAGACATGGCGTTTCTCCTGAATATTTGTGTGGCTGTTTATCTTACTGAAAGACAAGTTGGAAGAAAGCTGAGGTGCGGCCAAGGCCTAACGCCTGAGTTAAGCCGTGGTGCTGCACGGCCACAATAAGGTAAGAACTTATCCTAAAAAATTGTGGCCGTGAAGCGCCATCGGCTTGAACGAATTGTTAGGCCACTTGCGACGGGAGTGCGAACCATATATCTCCAACGCTAGGCTCGCGGCCCAAGCTATACCAATACTCTATGACACGATCCACTCCGGTCTCTCCGGGAGCGATAAGGTCCGTGCGAAAGTTCCAGCGGTCTGGGTCTCTGGAACCTTGTACTGGAAGTGCTCCAGCAGTGAGTAAACCACGAACTGCAGCTCGTACTGCGTCTTCAAGTCCAGAGCCGGACAAACCGAATTCATGAGTGAGTGTTGGCATGACTTGCCAGAGCCCGACTGCATCTACGTGAAGTTCGTTCGGTATGCGGAGAAGCCACTCCGATAGTCGCGTTCCGAAAAAACTGTGAGTCGGTTCACCTGCAATTTGCATGAGTGGCCTAACGCCTGAATTAAGCCGCGCCGCGAAGCGGCGTCGGCTTGAATGAATTGTTAGGTGCCATAGACGGCGGACACCCGGTTGGCAAGCTTGAAATGCTCGAACTCATACAAGTGTGCCAGACGGTCTGAGCGGCGAGGCCGAGCAGATGTGTCCGTGTACATGTAAATGTGAAGCCGGCCAGCGGGCTGCTGCTGTGCGTGAATACGCAGCTCGGCAGGCGACATGAACCAGATGCTCTCACTGGAAAGGTCAACGAGCGCCACGTAATGAGCGGGTGTGTCATTTGGAACCCACCAGTCAAGCGCGAGCTTGCCCTTGCCGCCACCGGGTTTTGATTGAAGGTTGGTCTTGACTTGAACTGTGATGGGGTGAGGTAGCTTGGGAGAGTAAGTGACAAGGTCAATGCCTGTGTCGGTGCTCATTGGAGCTGACTCAATGCCACGCAGTAGTAGCTGGTACTGCACCAGAAGCTCGCCGCACTTGCCGATTTGTGCTTTGGCTAACGACATACTTTCCAATGGCACCTAACGCTGGAGCTAAGCGGCCACATCAATCGCGTAGCGATTGATTGGTCCGCTTGAGCGAAATGTTAGGCGGCGCTCCGACCAAGCCTTGCCTAATGAAGTCCAAGCAACGCCAGAACTTGGCTCGCAAGCTCGCCTGGCGAACTCGATGCATCTAGTGGAACGCCAAGTTCGTGTCCGTAACATCCAGAGAAAACTGTGTGCTCCTCGGCAAACACCTCCAACTCGTACGATCGGTCAAGTCCGGTTGCACTTGCTCTACGCTCAATACGTCGGAGGTTCTCCTCAACCGGCAATGTCAAACGGAAGCAATGAACGTCTGAGTCAAGCTCCGAAAGCTTGGCGCGAAACTGACTGAGGTCGGCGGGAACGGTCCACAGGTGATTGAGAACGAAGTTGCGGTAGCCGACGCTCTGATAGTGAGCAATGAGCAGTGTGCTCACAGAAAGAAGCGTTTCCTGCTCATTGGCAGGAGGTGGATTGAGTTCGATGAGGTGGTCGCCGTCAAGCATGGCGCACCAATCAACCCGTTCCGTCAATGCCTCAGATAGCGTGGATTTACCGATTCCGAGCGGTCCATTAAGCAGAATAATCATGCAAAAACTCGGTTATGTACTCACTACAATCTTGCCACGCCATCCGCACGCCGCCTAACACTTGAATTAAGCCGACGGGCGAAGCCCGTTCGGCTTGAATGAATGGTTAGGCCGCGCCGGTGGTCACCACCCAAGCGATCCACACGACGACGGTGCCAAATACCGTTAACGGCCCTAGTAATACCACAAGCCAGAATGGCATGCGCCTGAGCGCTGCCGCCAGATATGCGGCCAGAGAACCACCTAGCAAAACTGCTACCGAGAAACCAGTATTGCCGTATCCGCGCGCCTCCACTGGGAAAAGCAGCCGAAAGAACAAAAACAAGAGTAGAGGAATCAGCACAACCCCAGAACCAAATGCAACCAGAGAGCGTGGGAACCATCGGCGCTGTGCGGTGGCGCTTGCCAACTCGGATGCGGGTGGTTGATACGGATTGGTCATTTGCTGTGCGGCCTAACACCTGAGTTAAGCCGCGCTGCGTAGTGGCACGGCGTTGTGCTTGAAGTTAGCACAAAAGGCCGGGCCACGAAGCGGCGTCGGCTTGAACGAATTGTTAGATGCGCAGCCGCTACTTTTTAATCTGGGCAAACTTCCAGGACAGCTTTCCGCCGCTTTCGTTCGCCGCCTTAGTCAGAGTAGAGCTCAAAGCATTGAACGTATCGGCGTTGAACATCATGGTTTTCTGAGCCATGAGAATGTACTGAATGTGACCAGTGTCAGATTGAATGACATCTAGGCTTGGGTCGAAACCATTTTCCAACAGTCGCCTTGCTAGCGCCTCAAATTGTTTGGGTTCGCTATCGAATACGATGATGACGCCAAGCTCGAAAGGCTGTGACCTGTCTATTTCCAGTGTTACGGTCTGATCGGTGTGATGGTCGCTCGTCCGTGGTGATGCTGAGCCGCATACCGGGAGCAAGAGGACTATTGCCGTGAGTAAGAACTTAATGAGCTTCATGGATGGCTCCTGCGCATCTAACACCTGAGTTAAGCCGCGCTGCGTAGTGGCACGGCGTTGTGCTACACGCTAGCACAAAAGGCCGGGCCACGAAGCGGCGTCGGCTTGAACGAATTGTTAGGCGCGTGGTTAACGGAAGACGCGTTTTATGACCTGATCAGGAGGGGTCAGCGGACAATTCTCAACGCCTTGGGCTCCGCCCCATGCAGTAAACGAACGGTTCTTTGGCTCATGCATGGCGCCCCGCAGCAACTGGTAGCTCAGTTGAGTCGCAAGTACTCTGGAGTTTTTCCTGTCTCTAACACGAAATATGAAAGGCCGAATGTCATATCTGTCCGGCGCGCCATATGCATAGTCAACCACGTACCTCGCTTGTACTTGCATCTCTTCGAAGTTTAGTACCTGCTCTGCATTGCAAACACCGCGAAAAGCTTTCGTGGCTTCATCAAGTGAGCGAACAAGTATGTACTTATTTTCAGGGCAGGCTCCGAACTTAGGACCTTTCTTATTCGATGGCCAAACAGCAGCATCCAAGTGATCATTGCCTGTGAAAAGGGCCTCCAGCAGATAGCCAGGTGCGTACTCCAAATCCAGCGTCGAAATTTTTGCCTTGCCGACTGGTTCGCCGCGCCCGCCCTCACTATCAAATGCGGTATATGTGAAGGGCTCAATCTGTGACGGATCTGGCTTTGTGCCTCGAATGGATCCATAGCTCCTCATCAGAAGAACTGCGGCGTCCGCTGAATTGTCCAAAATTCTTTCTGAGGCGGAACTGCAGCGCTTAGAGAGCTCGGCGAACTTTTGCTCATCGGATGGTGCCCAGGTGCAAGCAGAGAGCGTCAGTGTTGCGAAAAGTGCAGCGATGAACTTGACCATGCTGTGAGCGCCTAACGCCTGAGTTAAGCCGGAGCGCTTTGCGGCCGCGGCGTTGTGACAATTTACAGAACAACTCCGCGGCCGCGAAGCGATCTCGGCTTGAACGAATTGTTAGACCGCGCTTAGAAGAACTCATCCAAGATCCGGTAGTACTCAATCTTAGCTATGTTCGGATTTGGCTCTCCATACTCGATGAAGAACTGGTTAGTGAGTTCTGGTCCAAATACCGCGTCAATGTTTCTCGATGCAAGCGCCAGGTCTTGATACTTATCGGCAAGCCCGACCCGACCGCAGTCTATGAAGCCGACGAAGGCATTACCTTGGAAGATGAAGTTCTCGGGACAGGCGTCGCCATGTGTGACTACCAGCTGCTCCGCTCCAGGCATTTGTATAAAAAGTTGCTCGTAAACATCCCGCGCCAGCATGCCTTGCCTTGCGTGATCAAAGTCCTCCTCATCAACTAACCCGGCTTCCAAACGGCCCGAAGCCAGCTTCAGTCGCAGGTGGAGCCTTTCGTCGAATGGGCAATCGTCAGGCGAGATCGAATGGAGGTCGCGTAACGCTCGTGCCATCTCTGCAACAACAATAACTGGATCTGCATCTGCGGCGTCAGCGGCATTGTGGCCAATCAATGCTTTTGTCAACAGGATGGTGACAGTTGAAGTCGAGACATATGAGATCACTTCCGGTACGAGAGCTCGTGTTCTGAGCCATCTAGTGCGCTGATGCTCTTGATGAATTTCTTGAGCAGAAGATCCGGAGGCGTACTTTAGATACGCGGTATTGCGATCAGGAAATAGAACTCGAATCACTCGAGCATCTGACTGACCATACTCAACTTCTTCAAAAGTGCATTCATCCAACAAGGGTGAAAGCAAATTCTTTAGTTCAGATACTTCGTCGAGGGCGACTGTCATAGCGGTCTAACGCCTGGAGTTAAGCCGCGGTGCGTAGTGGCAAGCGGCGGGTTAGGCTGCAAGCCTACCCGCAAGCGCGGCCACGAAGCAACGTCGGCTTGAACGACCTGTTAGGCGCTGATGACGCTGTTCCCCGTTCACCGCGCGATGCTGGCCGCGCTTGCTGCCGACGCAGAGTCTGAAGGAACGCGCGACTACAAAAGCGCTGCAAGCTCGCGTCCAAGCGCGCTTGACCGCAGCGCAGCAACGCTTTTGTAGCAGGTCGCGCTCAATTCAGTCGATTGCTCTTGATCCGGAATTGCCGTGGGCAAACCCTCACGGCTTTCGCTGTGGCTGTTTAATGAGAGGCCGAGATAATCGGCACTGCAGCCTAACGCCTGAGTTAAGCCGCGCTGCGTAGTGGCACGGCGTTGTGCTAGAAGCTAGCACAAAAAGGCCTTGCCACGAAGCAGCGTCGGCTTGAACGAATTGTTAGGGCGCAAGACGTTTAGACCCGCACGCCCACATGACAAGAATACCCGCGACCGCTAACGCCGCCGCTGGTAAGCGCCACAATGATATGTGTGGCAAAGACGGGATTCCGGTCACAAAGAGACCAACTCCCGCACCTGCCAAAGTAACAGCGCCGACGAGCCGTATCGTGTTAGGCGAGCGAACCGTTGATGGAGCAGTCAGAAAAAGCATGCCAAGAATTGCACGTGCTACTACGCTCATTGGCCAAGCAGGAGGGCTTTGTAGCCAGCCAACCAGGGAACGAAATTGCTCAGGAGCCGCAATTCCAACTACGCCTTCAACCGCGAGTAGCGCCCCGGCAGTAAGAACTATGGATCGCGGCATCCTCACTTCTGCGCCCTAACGCCTGAGTTAAGCCGCGCTGCGTAGTGGCACGGCGTTGTGCTAGAAGCTAGCACAAAAGGCCGGGCCACGAAGCGGCGTCGGCTTGAACGAATTGTTAGACCGGCGAGCGTGTGCATTGCAGTCTTGAATTCTCGTGCTTTTCCGCATCGCGGCGGCCTTTGCCGTTGTGCAGCTAAAGATCGCATTGACCCGGTCTAGCGTCCGGAACCGCGAGCGAAGAGGCGGGCGCGAACATTGTCGAGTGCGATGATCTGTGGTTTGGGCTTTTGGCTCTGCACGTGCGAAGCAGGTGCGCATTAGAGCGGTGCGATTTATCGCTCTGCGGCATTAAACCGTTGACCTATCAACGCCGGTCTAACGCCTAATATATTTTAAATGGACGGGATAGCGCAGCAGCGACGATCCACCTATCGCACTGAATCCTATCCGACGCCGGGAGTTTTCCCTAAATTTCGTTCCATCTCAAGATGTGATGCTCCGCGTTATGCGTCATGGAGCGGATGTAATGGAATTGGGACCCAAAAGCAGGGCTGTAACCATCAGGTATCCGTCTCGTAGTGCTACGGGTGCCGGCGTTTTGAAGGAAGACGAAGAGGATTACGGCGCCGCTCCTCCCGGATCTTTGAGCAAGACAGGCCGTTCGCCTGTGAGGGCCCCGGAGGCTGCAGGGTCACCTCCAGGCCGGAAGGCCACGATGAACGCACAAAGTGGAGCCGACTTCCTCCCCGCCCGCAACGCAGATCACGGCCGGTTGATGCGCGAAGCCGAGGAATTCCAAACCGGTCTCCTCGATCAGGTACGTGCCCGCCTGCACGCGCTGCACTACAGCAAGCGCACCGAGCAGGCCTATGTCGGGTGGATACGCCGGTTCGTCATCGCCAATGGGCGTCGGCATCCGCGGCATCTGGGGGGTGACGAGGTCGAGGCCTATCTCACGCGGCTGGCGTCGAAGGCCCAGGTTTCCGCATCGACCCAGAACCAGGCGTTGGCGGCGCTGCTGTTCCTCTATCGCGACATCCTCAAGCAGGACCTGCCGTGGATGGACAAGATCGTGCGGGCCAAGCGTTCGCGGCGCATCCCGGTGGTGCTGTCGATGGACGAGCTGCAGCGCCTGTTGATGATGATGGATGGCCAGCCGTGGTTGATGGCGGCGCTGATGTACGGCACCGGTATGCGCTTGATGGAGTGCGTGCGCCTGCGCATCAAGGATGTGGATTTCGATCGCAAGGAAATCCTGGTGCGCGATGGCAAGGGTGCGAAGGATCGTCGCGTGCCCTTGCCGCAGAAGCTGCGTGAGCCGCTGGAGCACGCCATCGAGCGCGCGCGCTTGCTGCATGCGCATGATCTGGCGCGCGGACTGGGCCGGGTGTGGTTGCCGATGGCGTTGGCGCGGAAGTATCTCAACGCCGATCGCGAGCTCGGTTGGCAGTACGTGTTTCCGGCGGCCAAGCCGTCGCGCGATCCGGCTTCGGGGATGGTGCGGCGTCATCACGTGGACGAGGGGATCTTGCAACGCGCGGTGAAGAATGCGCGCACCAGGGCCGGGATCCTCAAGCCCGCGACCTGCCACACCTTGCGCCATTCCTTCGCGACGCATCTGCTCGAAGCCGGGCACGACATCCGTACTGTGCAGGAACTGCTCGGCCACAAGGACCTGTCGACCACGCAGATCTACACGCACGTCCTTGGGCGTGGGGCGGGTGGCATCCTCAGTCCCTTCGACCGGCTCTGATCAGGACGAAATCTTCAGCAGCGCGAACACGCCACGCGCGAGTTGCATGCGCGAAGCGACATCCGGCAGATCCAGGTTGTTGAGCCGCAACTTGTCGCCGCCATCCATCTGGTAGCGCTTGGGCTGGCTCTGGATCATACGGATGATCGCCATCGGGTCGATGTCGGGTTGGGCGACGAACTGCAGCCGGCCGTTCTTCTCGCCGATTTCCAGCTTGCGGATGCCGAGCGCGGTCGCTTCCTGCTTGAGTTCGGCGATGGCGAACAGGTTCTTCGTCGCGTCGGGCAGCAGGCCGAAGCGGTCGATCATCTCCACCTGCAGTTCGCGCAGGGCATCGACGTCGCGGGCGGCGCTGATGCGCTTGTAAAGCGTGAGCCGCGTGTGGACGTCGGGCAGGTAATCGTCGGGGATCAGCGCCGGCGCGTGCAGCTCGACTTCGGCACCACGCTGCGACTGGCCATCGGCATCGGGCAGCTTGCCCTGCCTGATCGACTTGACCGCGCGTTCCAGCAGCTCGGTATAGAGCGAGAAACCGACTTCGGTCATCTGCCCGCTCTGTTCCTCGCCGAGCAGTTCGCCGGCACCGCGGATCTCCAGATCATGGGTGGCGAGGGTGAAGCCGGCGCCGAGTTCGTCCATCGAACTGATTGCGTCCAGCCGCTTCCGCGCATCCTCGGTGATCGAGCGGCGGTCGGGGATGACGAGGTAGGCGTAGGCGCGATGGTGCGAGCGGCCGACGCGTCCGCGCAGCTGGTGCAGCTGGGCCAGGCCGAATTTGTCAGCGCGGTTGATGATGATGGTGTTGGCGTTGGGGATGTCGATGCCGGATTCGATGATGGTCGATGCCAGCAGCACGTTGTAGCGCTGGCGGTGGAAGTCGAGCATCACCTGTTCCAGCTCGCGCTCGGGCATCTGGCCGTGGGCGATGCCGATGCGTGCCTCGGGCACCATCTCTTCCAGCTCGCGCTTCATCCGCACGATGCTTTCAAGGTCGTTGTGCAGGAAGTAGAGCTGGCCGCCGCGCGAGAGTTCGCGCTGGAAGGCTTCGCGCAGCAAGGCGCCATCCCACGGGGTGACGAAGGTCTGCACCGCGAGGCGGTTGGCCGGCGGCGTGGCGATGATCGAGAGATCGCGCAGGCCGGCCATCGCCATGTTCAAGGTGCGCGGGATCGGCGTGGCGGTGAGCGTGAGCAGGTGCACGTTGGCGCGCAGCGCTTTCAGCGCTTCCTTGTGGCGCACGCCGAAGCGTTGTTCCTCGTCGACGATGACCAGGCCGAGGTCCTTGAAGCGCACGTCGGGCTGCAGCAGCTTGTGGGTACCGACGATGACGTCGATCTCGCCGCGCTCGACTTTCTCCAATGCCGCGAGCGTGTCCTTCTTCGACTTGAAGCGCGACAGCACTTCCACCTTCAATGGCCAGTCGGCGAAGCGGTCGCGAAGCGTGCGGTAATGCTGCTCGGCGAGCAACGTGGTCGGCACCAGCACGGCGACCTGCTTGCCGGCGGTGGCGGTGACGAAGGCGGCGCGCACGGCGACCTCGGTCTTGCCGAAGCCGACATCGCCGCAGACCACGCGGTCCATCGGTTGCGATGACGACAGGTCGCGGATGACGGCTTCGATCGCCGCGTGCTGGTCCGGCGTTTCCTCGAACGGGAAGCTGGCGGCGAAGGGCTCGTACATCGCGCGGTCGACATCGATGGCGATGCCGGCGCGGGCGCGTCGCTTGGCCTGGATTTCCAGCAGTTCGGCGGCGACATCGCGGACCTTCTCGGCGGCCTTCTTCTTCGCCTTGGTCCATTGCTCGCCGCCGAGCGAATGCAGCGGCGCGGTCTCGGGCGACGCGCCGGAGTAGCGCGACACCAGTTGCAGCTGCGCGACCGGCACGTACAGGCGGTCGCCCTTGGCGTATTCGATGTCGAGGTACTCGCCCTTCTCGCCGCCGGCTTCGAGCGTGATCAGGCCGCGGTAGCGACCGACGCCGTGATCCTCGTGGACGATCGGCGCGCCTTCGGTGAGTTCACCGAGGTCGCGGATGATCGCTTCCGGCTCGCGGCCGGCGCGCTTGCGGCGGCGTGGCTGCGCGGCGCGTTCGGGGAAGAGCTGGCGTTCGGTGAGGATGGCGCGCAGCGGCACATCGGTGGCGAAGCCGTCATCGAGCGGGGCGACGGTGATGGCGAAGGTGTCGGCGGCGTCATCCAGCGCGGGCGCCACCTGCGGCTTGAGTGCGGCGGCGGAGAGCACTTCCAGCAGCGCCTCGCGGCGGCCGGCGGATTCGGCGGCGATGACCACCTGGCCCCCGAAGCTGCGCAGGAACGACTTCAGCGCGGAAGCCGGTTCCGCGTGGTGCTCGGCCAGCGGCAGGTTGGGCACCGCCTGCACGCCGAGCATCGACGCATCGCCATGTCGCGGGTGGCCGCTGCCGCAGACTTCGACACGCTGGCCTTCGTTGAGGCGTTCGCGCAGCGCGACCGGCGTCAGGTAGAGCGCATCGGGCGGCAGCAGCGGGCGTTCGGGATCGTGGCGGCGCTGCTCGTAGCGCTCGCCGGTCTGCAGCCAGAACTTGTCGGCGGCCTCGTTGACGCCTTCGCAGAGCAGCGGCAGGGCGCGCTCGGGCAGGTAGTCGAACAGGGTCGCGGTGCGCTGGCCGTTGCGGTCGGGCGCGAAGAACAGCGGCAGCCAGGCTTCGATGCCGGCCGGCGCGTGGCCGTTCTTCAGGTCCTGGTAGAGGGCGGAGCGGCGGGTGTCGATGCCGGCGTCGTCGCGCAGCGCGGCCATCGCCCGTTCGCGCGAGGCCTCGTCCATCGGCACTTCGCGGCCGGGCAGCAGGCGGACGGCATCGACGCGTTCGCCGGAGCGCTGGCTTTCCGGATCGAAGGCGCGGATCGAGTCGATTTCCTCATCGAACAGTTCGATGCGGTAAGGCGTGTCGGTGCCCATCGGATAGACGTCGAGCAGCCCGCCGCGCACCGCGAAATCGCCGGGGTCGAGCACCTGCGGCAAGTTGCGGTAGCCGGCGGACTCCAGCCGCCGCTTCTCGGCATCGAAATCCAGCCGTGCGCCGGTGCGGTAGTCGAAGCTGCCACCGACCACGTGCGAGACCGGCGCCAGCCGCTGCAGCAGGGTCTGCACCGGCACGATGACGATGCCGCGGCGTTGCGCGGGCAGGGCGTGGAGCGTGGCCAGCCGCTGCGAGACGATGTCCGGATGCGGGCTGAAACTGTCGTAGGGCAGGGTTTCCCAGTCCGGGAAGGGCAGCAGCGGCAGCGCGGGCGTGGCGCCGAGCAGGGTGCGGAGGTCGGATTCCAGCTGGTGCGCCTGCGGGCTGTCGGCCGCGACCACCAGCAGCGGGCCGTCATGCGCGCGGGCCGCTTGCAGGATGGCCCAGGCCAGGCCGGAACGGGTGCCGGGCGCACGCCACCAGGCGCGGGCATGGCCGGCGCGGGGCAGGAAGGGGCGGAAATCGGGGGTGGGCAACGACATGAGCCGCCCAGTTTAAAGCAGCGACCGGATGGCTCAGGCCTCGGTGTCTTCGTCCGGGTGTTTCTCGCGCAGGTCCAGCATCACCCGGAACAGGCCCGGCGTGTCCTGGTCCTGCTGGCGGATGAAGCCCAGGGATTCGCAGAGCGAGAGCATCGGCTGGTTCTGGTCGAGTACGTCGCCGAAGAGCCGTTCGACCTTCTGGCCGCGGGCCCAGCGCACCAGGCGCAGGATCAGGTGGCGGCCCAGGCCCATGGCGCGGATGTATTTGCTGACAAGGATCGAGAATTCGGCATCCGACGTCCCTTCGATCAGGAAGACGCGGCCGACCGCGCCGATCAGCGCTTCGCCGGCCGGATAGGGTTCGGCTGCGACCAGCGCGAATTCGGTGCGCGGATCGGGGTGGGTGAGGCGTTCGACTTCCTCGTCGGAGAGCTCCTGCACGGTGTGCAGGTAGCGGTTGCGGATCTCGTCCGGCTCCAGCAGCACGAATGAGGCCTGCAGCGGCGCGGCGTCCTCGGGGCGGATCGGTCGGATCAGCACCTCGCGGCCATTGGCCAGCTGGATGGATTCATGCCAGGGGGGGAGTCGATTACGGGCAACCATGCATTTATCCTGCCACGAAATCCGTGAACAGGGCGTTGCACATGACCGCCGCGAAACTGCGCAAGGCCCTGCTGGCGTGATCCGGCGTGACCGAAGACATTAAATGGCCATGACCGGGTCTGGTAGATGGGCGGCAAGATGCTCTGCGTGTTGCCCGACGATGCCAGCACCGGCCCGTGCTTCAAGGTGCCGGACGAGGACTTCCTCGCCCTGACCCACCGCCCCGGGATCAAGCCGGCACCCTACCTGGCCCGGGCCCGCTGGGTGTTGCTGAACGACCTGAAGGCCCTGCCGGACGCCGAGCTGATGGCCGCCATCCGCACCAGTTACGCATTAATCAAGGCCAAGCTGCCGAAGAAGACCCAGCGCGACATCGACAGCGCCTGACCGCGTTTGGGTGGATGACGGTCAGTGGGCGATGGCCGGCAGCCCGCGCATTCTGCGGATGCCGGTCACCACGGCCACGATCACCGCGCCCGCGGCGATGCCGACGCCGGCGTTGAACAGGTTTTGCCACAGCCAGCCCGGGGTCATGCGGTGCGCCGCCTCGGCCATGTGGTGCAGGGCCGGGATGCCGTGGACCAGGATGCCGCCACCGACCAGGAACATGGCCGCGGTACCCGCCCAGGACAGGAACTTCATCAGCTTGGGCGCGAAGGCCAGGATGCCGCGGCCGAGCGCGCGGGTGAAATTGCCGGCGCCTTCGCGGTTGAGGCGCAGGCCCAGGTCGTCGAGCTTGACGATGCCGGCGACCAGTCCGTACACGCCGACCGTCATGATCAGCGCGATCGCCACCAGCACCGCGAGCTGCTTCATGAACGGCACGTTGGCCACGGTGCCGAGCGAAATCACGATGATTTCGGCCGACAGGATGAAATCGGTGCGGATGGCGCCTTTGATCTTGTCCTTTTCGAAGGCAACCATGTCCACGTTTTCGTCCTGCACGGCGTGGATACGCTCGGCGTGGTGCGCCTCGTCGTCGGCCGGGCGGTGCAGGAAGCGGTGAGCCAGCTTCTCCACGCCTTCATAGCAGAGGAATGCGCCGCCGATCATCAGCAGCGGCGTGATCAGCGGGATGTTGATGCCCTGGCCGTGCAACCACTTCTCCAGCGCGGCGATGGCCAGAGCCGCCGGCACCAGGATCGCCTTGTTCACCATCGAGCCCTTGGCCACCGCCCAGACCACCGGTAGCTCGCGGTCGGCCTGGATGCCGCTGACCTGTTGCGCGTTCAGGGCAAGGTCGTCGCCCAGCACGCCGGCGGTCTTCTTGGTGGCGACCTTGGTCATCACCGAGATGTCGTCGAGCAGGGTGGCGATGTCGTCGAAGAGGGCGAAGAAGCTCGAAGCCATGGGAGTGCGATCTGCGCGGAAGGTGGGCGATTCTCGCACGCGGCCGCGCGATGGGCGCGTGGTGGCGCGGCTCAGGCCGGCGCGCGCAGCCACTCGACGTGGGCGCGGCCGTGGCCGTCTTCGCCCAGCATCCGGGCGAGGATGCGCAGCGGTTGCGCCAGCGCCGCATCGAACTGCCAGGGCGCGTTCAAGACCAGCAGGCCGCTGCCGTTCATGCGCAGCGGCGAGTCGTCCCGCCGCACCATCAGCTCGATGCGCAGCGCCGACCTGGCCGGCACCGTGGCGGCACGACGATGGAACGACGCCAGCGCACGGCCCAGCTTGATCGGGTACCAGAGTGCGACCATGCCCTGCGGCCAGCGGGTCAGGCCATCGCGGATGGCGGCGAGCGCGGTGTCGAATTCGGCCAGCTGCGCCTCGTACGGCGGGTCGATGAGGACGAGGCCGCGATTGAGCCGGGTGGCGCCGGCCTTGGGCGGCAGCAGCGCCTTCATCGCCGCGTAGCCATCGCGTTCGTGCACGGCGATGCGGGGATCACGCGTCAGGACGGCCTTCAATGCTTCGGCTTCGCCCGGCTGCAGTTCGCAGGCGGCGATGCGGTCTTCGGCACGCAGCGCATGGGCCAGCAGCCAGGGCGAGCCGGGATAGGCATCATCCCCATGCTGCGCGCGGCAGGCGGCCACGGCGGCCAGGTAACGGTCGAGCAGCGGGTCCAGCCCCGGCGCCAGCCTGGCGATGCCGCCTTCGGACTCGCCGGTGCGCGTGGCCTCGTCGCCTGAGAGCGCGTACAGGCCGCGACCGGCATGTGTGTCCAGCGCGAAACAGGGCGCGGGCTTGCTGGTCAGCGCGTCGCAGAGAGCGAGCAGCACGACATGCTTGAGCACGTCGGCGTGGTTGCCGGCATGGAAACCGTGGCGATAGTTCATCGCCGCATTCTCGCACCGACTTCGCATTGGCCACACATGCGGGCCCGATGGCGCGGTTAGGATGCGGCCATGCCGACGATCCTGCTTGCCGAAGACGAGTCAGCCATCGCCCAGACCGTGCTGTACGCGCTGCGTGCGGAAGGCTGGCAGGCCGAACACGTGATGCTGGGCGGCGAAGTGCTGCCGAGGCTGCGGCGCGGCGGCATCGACCTGCTGATTCTGGATGTGGGATTGCCCGATGCCAGCGGCTTCGAAGTCTGTCGCGCGCTGCGTGCGGAGTCGGAAGTGCCGGTGATCTTTCTGACCGCGCGCGATGGCGAGGTCGATCGCGTGCTCGGCCTGGAGCTGGGCGGCGATGACTATGTGCCGAAGCCGTTCTCGCCGCGCGAGCTGGTGGCGCGGGTGCGTGCGCGGCTGCGTCGGGTCTCGGCGCCGGTGGCGGAAGGCTGGCGCGTGCACGGACGCTTCGGCGTGGACGAAGCCGGCCACCGCATCCGCTTCGACCAGCATGTGCTCGACCTGACCCGTTACGAATATGGCCTGCTCGCAGCGCTGCTGCTGCGGCCCGGCGCGGTGCTGACCCGCGCGCAGTTGATGGACCGCGTCTGGGGCGATGCGCTGGACAGCGGCGACCGCACCGTGGACACCCACGTCAAGACGGTGCGCGCCAAGCTGCGCGAGGTGGATGCGGCGGCGGATCCCATCCACACCCATCGTGGGCTGGGCTATTCGCTGGACGTCGGCGGATGAGGGTCGGGCTGCGCGTCCTGCTGGGCTACTTCGCCATCGTCGCGCTGATCGGCGTGCTGCTGGCCCAGGTCTTCGTGCAGCAGATCAAGCCGGGTGTGCGGCAGGCGATGGAAGACACGCTCATCGACACCGCCAACCTGCTGGCGGAACTGGCCGCCGACGACATGAAAGCCGGGCGGCTGGCCGACGGGCGCTTCGCCGCCGCCGTCGCCTCCAACCAGCACCGCGACGTGGGCGCGGCGATCTACGGCTTCGACAAGCGGCGCACCGCTTACCGCATCAGCGTGACCGACGCGCGCGGCATCGTGGTCTACGACAGCGAGGGCCGCGACATCGGCCGCGACAATTCCAGATGGAACGATGTGGCGCGCACGCTAGCCGGCGAATACGGCGCGCGTTCCAGCCCGGAGACGCCGGGTGACACGCAGCACTCGGTGATGCATGTGGCGGCGCCGATCCTGGACGGTGGCCGGATCATTGGCGTGCTGACCGTGGCCAAGCCCAACCGTACCGTGGCGCCGTTCATCGAGCGCAGCCAGCGCAAGGTGCGCGATGCCGGCATCGGCCTGCTGGTGGCGGCGCTGGTGGTGGGCATCGCGGTGGCGTGGTGGATCAGCAGCCAGCTCGGGCGCCTGCGCCGCTATGCCGATGCGGTGACGCGCGGCGAGCGTGCCACGCCGCCGAAGGCGCATGGCGAATTCGGCGAACTGGGCCGTGCGCTGGCGACGATGCGCGAGAAGCTGGAAGGCAAGCAGTACGTGGAGGAATACGTCCACGCGCTGACGCATGAATTGAAGTCGCCACTGGCGGCGATCCGCGGCAGCGCGGAACTCTTGGATGACGATGCCGGCACCATGCGCGAGGACGAACGCGCGCGCTTCGTCGGGATCATCCGCGAGCAGGGTGACCGGCTGGCGCAGATGGTCGACAAGCTGCTGGCGCTGGCGGCGGTGGAGCACCGGCAGCGGATCGAATCGCCACGCCGCCTGGCCGTTGCGGATCTGCTGGGCGAGGCGGCGGGTGATGCCGCATCGCGGGCGCAGGCGGCGAACGTGCGGCTGCAGCTGCGCCCGGTCGATGACGCCCTGATGGTGGAAGGCGACGGCTTCCTGCTGCGGCAGGCGCTGGGCAACTTCATCGACAACGCCATTGCGTTCTCGCCGGTGGGCGGCGAAGTGGAGATCGCCGCGCGACGCGAGAGCGACCGCATCGACATCGACATCCGTGACCACGGCCGCGGCGTGCCGGACTACGCACGCGACCGCGTGTTCGAGCGTTTCTATTCGCTGGCGCGCCCGGATGGCGGCAGCCGCAGCAGCGGGCTGGGGCTCTCGTTCGTGGCGGAAGTCGCGGCCCTGCACGGCGGCGAGGCCGCGCTTCGCAACATCGATGCGGGCGGTGCGCTCGCCACGTTGTCGCTGCCGGCGGCCTGAGAAACGCCACGCTTCACCGCCGCTTCACCGAAGCCGCATCGTCCTCCCACATCCGCACGCCACGCTGGCCGCGTCCTCAAGGAAAAGTGGGAGCGGAGCATGAAGCTGTGGTTGAAGATCGCGATGGTCGGGGCGATGACGCTGGCCATCCTGGTGCCGTTGATGATGGTGCGCGGGGTGATTTCCGAGCGCCAGCGTTATCGCGACGAGGCGGTGGCCGACATCGCTGCCAACATCGGGCGCGCGCAGGTGCTGGCCGGGCCGGTGCTGGTGGTGCCGTACACCGAAGTGCTGGTGCGGCAGGTGCAGGACGGCGCGGGCGGCACGCGTGCGGTGAGCGAGCGGCGCGAAGGGCACTGGAATTTATTCCCGTCCACGCTGCAGGCGGACGGCAAGCTGGCGCCGGACGTGCGCAAGCGCGGCCTGCACGCGGTGCGCATCTACGAATGGCAGGGCGAGTTGAAGGCCGCGTTCAACGCGCGCATTCCCGATGACGCGCCGGCCGGCAGCGAGCGGGTGGTCGGGAAGCCGTTCCTGTCGTGGGGCATCAGCGACGTGCGCGGCCTGCGCGGCACGCCGGTGATCGAGGTCGCCGGGCAGCGCGTGCGGGCCGAACAGGGCAGTGGCGTGTCAGCGACGATGATCAAGGTGGACACGCCCTCCGACACGGACCGGGTGAGTGCGGTGCCTGCCGGTGCGATGGTCAACACCGCCAACGGTCCCGGCCTGCACGTGCGGCTGGAACAGGCGCAGGCGGGCCAGGTGCTGAAGTTCGACACCCGGTTGGCGCTGAACCTGGCCGGCACCGAGCGCTTCGCGGTGCTGCCGGTGGGCGCGAGCAACGATCTGCGCCTGCGCTCCGCGTGGCCGCACCCGAGCTTCAGCGGCCTGCTGCCGCGCCATGACATCCGCCCGGATGGCTTCGAAGCGCACTGGCAGGTGGATGCGCTGGCGACCAACGCGCAGCAGCTGTGGACGCAGGGCGAGTGGATGGCCAACGGCAGCGATATCGCGCAGGTCTCGCTGCTCGACCCGATCAACCCCTATCTGCAGGCCGACCGCGCCACCAAGTACGGCGTGCTGTTCGTGGTGCTGACCTTCGTCGGCTTCTTCATGTTCGAACTGATCAAGCAGGTCGCGGTGCATCCCATCCAGTACGCGCTGGTCGGCTTGGCGATCGCCATCTTCTTCCTGCTGCTGGTGAGCCTGTCGGAGCACATCGCGTTCGGCTGGTCCTACGTCATCGCGGCGGTGGCCTGCATCGGGCTGATCGGCTTCTATCTGAGCGCGGTGCTGAAGAGTCGCGCGCGCGGCATGGCCTTCGCCGGCATGTTGGCGATGCTCTACGCCGCGCTCTACGGCCTGCTGGTGCTGGAGGACAACGCGCTCGCGGTCGGTGCCGGGCTGCTGTTCGCCATCCTCGCCGCGATCATGGTGGCGACGCGCAAGGTGGACTGGTACGCGCTGGGCGGCACTCGCATCGCGCCACCGCTGCCGCGCCCGCAGGCGGACTGATGCATGCAGCGGGTGGTGCCATGCCGCCCGCTTCCTTCTTCCACCTATTCCGGAGTGTCCGCGATGAAAGTCGCCGCCTGTCGTTACCCGCTCACCGCGCCGCGCGATTTCAGCGCTTTCGCCGACAAGCAATACGCATTGCTCGCCGAAGCCCAGTCCGCCGGTGCCGACCTCGTGGTGCTGCCGGAATACCTGTCGCTGGAACTGGCGGGGATGCTGGATGACGCGACCCGCGGCGATCCGCATGCATCACTCCTCGTGCTGCAGGCCTTCCACGAGGACTGGATAGCGCTGTTCTCGCAGCTGGCGATGTCGCTGCGGCTGCACATCAACGCCGGCAGCTTCATGGTCGATGTGGGCGGCGGGCGCTTCCGCAACCGCAGCCATCTGTTCGCGCCGGATGGCCGGCATCTCTGGCAGGACAAGCTGCGGCTGACCGCGTTCGAGAAGCGGCTCGGCGTGATCGCGTCCGGCGATGCGCTCAAGGTGTTCGATGTCGAAGGCGTGCGGGCCGGCATCGCGGTGGGCTACGACTGCGAATTCCCGCTGCCGGTGCGGGCGCAATGCGAAGCCGGCGCGCGGCTGCTGCTGGTGCCTGGTGCGGGCGGCAGCGTGGCCGATGCCAGCCGCCTGCGCGTCGGTTGCCTGGCGCGGGCGCTGGAGAACCGGTGCTTCGTCGCGCAGGCCGCGCTGTCGGGCGATGCGTCGTGGTCACCGTGGCTGGGCGAAGGCGTGGGCGAAGCCGCGCTCATCGCGCCGATGGATGTGGGCCTGCCGCAGGACGGGATGATCGTGGAGACCGGCCCGCGCCGGCATTGGGCCATCGCCGATCTGGATTTCGCGGCACTGGAAGCGAGCCGCGCCGTGGCGGAGGTGGCGAATGACCGCGACTGGGCATCGCAATACTTCCCCACCATCCAGCGCGCGCGGCTGGAAGCAGGCCCGGATGCGGAAGTGAAGCGCGTGGCGTAAAACCGCGCGGCGAGCGCCTACACCAGCAGTGATGCGCCCGGCACCAGCCACAGCGAGGCCAGCGCCAGCACGCTGCCAATGCCGGTCGCCGCCAGCACGTCGCTGGGGTAGTGCAGGCCCAGCACCACGCGCGAGAGCGCGACGCTGGCGGTGAACGGAATCAGCAGCCAGGCCAGCTGCGGGTAGTAGGCCAGCGCCACCAGCGTGAACGCGACCGCGTGCAGCGTGTGGCCGGAGGGGAAACTGAACTCGTCCAGCGGCGCGACCCAGGCCCGGATGTGGCGGTCGGCGGCGAACGGGCGTGGGCGCCGCGTCCAGCGTTTCAGGCCCTTGTAGAGCAGCAGTGAGGCCACGCCGACCGCGGCCAGGTGCGCCGATGCACGCAGGCCGTCGAAGCCGTCGAACACCACCATCGCGGCCATCAGCACATACCAGAACACGCCATCGCCGAGCCGGCTGATCGCGGCGAAATAGGCGCGCGAGCCACGGAATGCGCCAAGCCCGTTGGCGCGTCGGCACCAGCGGCCTTCGTGGCGGGTGAAGCGGCGGCGGCGGCGCGGCAGCGTACCGGCGCGGGGAAGCGTGGGATGTCGCGGGTCAGGCAGCGCTCGCATAGTGGTTCACCTCGATGCCGGCTATCCGTTGCAGGATTTCGTCAAAGTCGGCGGCCACGCGCTCCGGCTGCAGGCGCGAGATCGCCTCGCGCGCGTTGCGGCCCATGTCGCGTCGTGCGTCGTTATCGCTGCCGATGCGGCAGACCGCGCGGACGAAGGCATCGTCGTCGCGGCCTTCGATGCAGGCGCCATGCACGCCGTCTTTCAGGTGCTCCTTCGCCGCGCCATAGCGGAAGGCGACGGTGGCGATGCCGCTGGCCATCGCCTCGATGGTGACGTTGCCGAAGGTCTCGGAATGGCTGGAGAACGGGAACAGGTCGGCGCTGGCGTAATGCCGCGCGCAGTCCTCGCCGCGCTGGATGCCGCGGAAGATGAAGTCCGGGTTGTCGCGCGCCAGGGCCGCGCGTTCCGGGCCGTCGCCGACCCAGATGTATTTCGCGTCCGGGCGCAGCTTCTGCAGTTCGCGGAAGGCACGCACCGACAGCGGCAGGTTTTTCTCGGCGGCGATGCGGCCGACGTAGATCACCGCGAGATCGTCCGAGCCCACGCCCCATTCGGCACGCAGCGCGTCATCGCGCCGCCCGGGATTGAACATCTGCGTGTCCACCGCGCGCGGCATGTGGGTGACCTTGTCGAAGCCGATGCCCTGCAGGAATTCCATCAGCTCGCAGGTCGGCACGATGGTCGCCGACGAGGTGTTGTGGAAGCGGCGCATCCAGCGCACCGCCAGCGGCTGCAGGAAACCGACGCCGTAATCGCGCATGTATTCGTCGAAACGGGTGTGGAAGCCGGACGAGCTGGGGATGCCGAGTTCCGCCGCCACCTTCATCGCCGACCAGCCCAGCGGGCCTTCGGTGGCGACGTAGATCGCATCCGGGCGCTTCTCCTTCCACAGCCTGCGCAGCATCCGTGCGGCGGGGAAGCCGAAGCGCATGCCGGGATAGCGGGGAATCTGCGCGCCGGAGACCAGGGTTTCGTGTGGCTCGGCGGCGGCCGTGTCGCTGGCCTGGCGCGGTCGCACCACATCGACATCATGGCCACGAGCGCGCAGGCCGCGTTCCAGCCCCTGCACGGTCAGGGCGACGCCATTGACCTCGGGCGGGTAGGTTTCGGTGACGATGCAGTAGCGCATCGCGGGCTCCAGCTGCAGGTCGACAGGCTCAGGATGCGAAGCCCCGGTTGCAAGCGGATGGCGGTGGCGTGACAGGGCGATGACATCGCGCCATCGCCCTCGCGGCCACGCCGCGCGATGTCAGTCGACGTATTCCAGCGCGATGCCGAGCGCCTTCATGTCGTCGGGCTCGCCGGACAGGTCACTGCGCAGCAGCGGGCGCGCCGCCAGCCAGATGCGCGGCAGGGTGAGCGCCAGACGCGGGCCATCCGCACGCAGCTTGAGCGTGGGCAGGTCGACCTCGCCATGCGAACGGTTGAGCAGCACCGCGAGCCGCAGCAGCGCGGCGATGCGCTGGGTACGCAGCAACAGGCGGTCGGGGATGTCCTCGAACGCGTTCTTGGGGATGCCGCGACGCTGGCAGCGCACCAGCACGGCCAGCACCTGCTGCTGCTGGCGGGTGAAGCCGGAAATGTCCGCGTGCTCCAGCAAGTAGGCGCCATGCACGTGGTACTGGCTGTGCGCGATGGCCAGGCCGATCTCGTGCAGCCACGCCGCCCAACCCAGCTTGGCGCGGTCCTCGGGTTCCAGCCCCCAGGGCTTGGCCACCTGGTCGAACAGATGCATCGCGGTCGCCTCGACGCGCGTGGCCTGCGCCTCGTCCACGTCGTAGCGGTGCATCAGCATGTCGATGGCGGCGTCGCGCGGATCCTCGTCGCCACCCAGCCCGATCATGTCGTAGAGGATGCCTTCGCGCATCGCCGCGCGGCTCACCGTCATCCGCTCGATGCCGAGCGCGTCGAACGCCGCTTCGACGATCAACAAACCACCGGCGATCACCGGCTTGCGGTCCTGCGACAGGCCGGGCAGGTCGATGCGGTCGAGTGTCTCGGCTTCCAGCAGGCGGTCACGCACGCCCGGCAATGCCGCGGCGGTGATCGCACCCTTGGTCAGCTTCATTTCCTCGCAGATCTTGCCGATCGCCTTGATCGTGCCGGACGAGCCGAGCACATCGCTCCAGCCCAGTTCGCGGTAACGGTGGCCGAACTGCTGGAACTCCGCGCCCAGTTCGTCCAGCGCGGACTTCCACTTCTTGCGCGAGAGCTTGCCGTTGTCGAAGAAGCGGCGGGTCGTGGCCACGCAACCCATCTGCAGGCTTTCGCGCTCGATCGCCTCCAGCCCGCTGCCGATGATGCATTCGGTGGAGCCGCCGCCCACATCCATCACCAATCGAAGTTCGCCCGGCTCGGAAGGCTGCGCATGCGCCACGCCCAGATAGACCAGACGCGCTTCCTCGCGGCCCGAGACGATTTCGATGGCATGGCCCAGCGCGCTTTCGGCCAGCACCAGGAAGGCCTGCGGCTCGCGCAGCGCACGCACGGTATTGGTGGCGATGGCGCGTACGCGTTGCGGCGGGATGTCACGGATGCGCTCGCCGAAGCGTGACAGGCAGTCCAGCGCCCGTTCGCGCGCCGGTGACGACAGGCCGCCGCGACCGTCCAAGCCTTCCGCCATCCGCACCATCTCGCGGATCCGGTCAACCACCCGGAACTGCCCCTGCGAATAACGCGCCACCATCATGTGGAAGCTGTTGGAACCGAGGTCGATGGCCGCGATCAGGTCGCCATCGGCGAGCGGGAGCGGGGTGCTGAACGGGGTGCGGCGGGCTGGGCTCATCCGCAGATTTTCGCAAGCAAAGTGGCCTGCGCGGAATGGGGGGGCTCGCCCGGGGCCGGTTCCACCTTGGCATAGCTGCCATCGGCGGCCAGCGCCCACGCGTTCTGGTTGTCGGCCAGGTAGTTGTCCAGCGCCTCGGCCTTGACCCGTTCGGCCAGCTGCGGGTCGATGATCGGGAAGCAGGTTTCGACGCGGCGCAGCAGGTTGCGCTCCAGCCAGTCGGCGCTGGAGCAGAACAGCTCCGGCGTGCCGTCGTTGGCGAACCAGTAGATGCGGTGGTGTTCGAGGAAGCGGCCGACGATCGAACGCACGCGGATGTTGTCCGACACGCCCGGCACGCCCGGCCGCAGCGTGCAGGCGCCGCGCACGATCAGGTCGATTTCCACGCCCGCCTGCGATGCCGCATACAGCGCACGCACCACGCTCGGCTCGTTCAAGGCATTCATCTTGGCGATGATGCGTGCGGGCTTGCCGGCGCGGGCGTGTTCGGCCTCGCGCTTGATGCGTTCCAGCATCCCGCTGTGCAGGGTGAACGGCGATTGCAGCAGCCGGTGCAGGCGCACTTCCGGCGCCAGGCCCGACAGCTGCTGGAAGATCTGGTGGACGTCGCTGCCGATGTCGGCGTCGGCGGTGATCAGCCCGATGTCGGTGTACACCCGCGCCGTGCCGCTGTGGTAATTGCCGGTGCCCAGGTGCACGTAACGCCGCAGCGCGTCGCCTTCGCGGCGCACGATCAGCAGCATCTTAGCGTGCGTCTTGTAGCCCACCACGCCGTACACCACCTGCACGCCGGCTTCCTGCAGGCGGTCGGCCAGGCCCAGGTTGGCTTCCTCGTCGAAACGCGCGCGCAGTTCGACCACCACGGTCACGTCCTTGCCGTTGCGCGCCGCCTGCACCAGGTGCTCGACGATCTGCGACTCGCGGCCGGTGCGGTAGAGCGTCTGCTTGATCGCCAGCACGCTCGGGTCTTCGGCGGCCTGGCGGATCAGTTCCAGCACCGGGGTGAAGGCGTCGAAGGGGTGGTGCAGCAGCACGTCGCCCCGCGCGACGCGGGCGAACATGGTCTCGGCATCGTCCAGCTGGCGCGGCAGCATCGGCGGGAACTTGAGCTCCGGCCGGCGCACGGCGTCATAGACCTGGATGACGCGGTTGAGGTTGACCGGCCCGTTGATGCGGTACACCGCGTTCTCGGTCAACTCGAAGTTGTCCAGCAGCAGCTTCACGATGTCGTTCGGGCATTGCGCGGAAATCTCCAGCCGCATCGCGCGCAGGTAGCCGCGCCCGATCAGCTCGTCGCGCAGCGCGAGCGCGAGGTTGTCGACTTCCTCCTCATCCACGATCAGCTCGGAATTGCGCGTCACCCGGAACTGGTACGCGCCCTTCACCTTCATCCCCGGGAACAGCTCGTCCATGAACTCGGACAGCAGGGAGGACAGGAAGACGAAGTCGTGGAAGCGGTCGCCATCGCCATCCGCGTCGGGCATGCGGATGATGCGCGGCAGCGAGCGCGGCGCCCGCACGATGGCCAGGTGCGCCTCGCGCCCGAACGCGTCGCGGCCTTCCAGCTGCACCACGATGTTCAGCGACTTGTTGAGGATCTTGGGGAAGGGATGCGCCGGGTCGAGGCCCAGCGGCGACAGCACCGGCATGATTTCGCGGCGGAAGTATTCGCGCAGCCACGCGGTCTGCGCCGGCGTCCATTCCGGGCGGTCGAGCAGGCGGATGCCTTCGCCTTCCAGCGCCGGGCGCAGCTCGTCGTAGAAACAGCGGTACTGCGCATCGACCAGCTCGGCGGCGCGGTCGTGGATGCGGGTCAGGATGTTCTCGTGCGACAGCCCGTCGGCACCGCGTGCCAGCCCCAGGTCATGCGCGTGGCGCACGGTGGCGGCTCGGATCTCGAAGAACTCGTCCAGGTTGGTGCAGGAGATGCACAGGTAGCGCAGCCGTTCCAGCAGCGGCACGTCGGTGCTGCGCGCCTGCGCCAGCACGCGGAAGTTGAAGTCGAGTTGCGACAGCTCGCGGTTGAGGTACAGCGCGGCGTCGTCCAGGGCGGGCTTTTTCTTGGTGGGCATGTCAGCTGTGTACAAGGGGGAGGGCGCGCATCCGGCAACGTTCGTGCGGGAACACGCAGGAGAAGGTGCTGCCGGCGCCGACTTCGCTGGCGATTTCCAGCCGCGCGCCGTGCAGGCCGAGCACATGCTTGGCGATGGCCAGGCCCAGCCCGGTGCCGCCGGTTTCGCGCGAACGGCTGTTGGACACGCGGTAGAAGCGCTCGGTGATGCGCGGCAGGTGACTGGAAGGAATGCCGTAGCCGCTGTCGGCCACGCGCAGCGCGGCACCATCGCCCGCGCGTTCGAAGCGGATGTCGATGCGCCCGCCGGCCGGCGTGTAGCGCACCGCGTTGCTGACCAGGTTGGAGAAGGCGCTGTGCAGTTCCTTGGTCGAGCCCCACAGGTCCAGCCCGGCTTCGTCGTGCAGGGTGATGGCGTGGCGGCCCTGGCTCAGCGCTTCGGCTTCGCGGCGCAGGGTGGGCAGCATGGAGCGCATCGACACCAGTTCGTCCGGCGAGCGTTCGTGTGCGTCCAGCCGTGAAAGCGCCAACAGGTCTTCCACCAGCTGGTTCATGCGCGCGGACTGTCGGCGCATCTCGACGAGGATCGCGGCCCACTCCGGGTTGTCTTCCGGGTCGAGCATGTCCAGGTAGCCGTGCAGCACGGTCAGCGGCGTGCGCAGTTCGTGCGAGACGTTGGCGACGAAATCGCGGCGCATCTGCTCCAGCCGCATCATCTTGCTGACATCGCGCGCGACAAGCAGCCACAGCTCCTCGGAATACGGGATCAGGCGCAGGCTGAGCCGGACCGACGCATCCACCGGTGATGCTTCATCGATCAACACTTCCGCATGGCGGCCGCTGGCGAGCCAGTTGGGCACCGACAGGCCGGACAGGCGCGGGCCGAGCGGGGTGCCGGCATCGCGCGGATAGGTCAGGCCCAGCAGGCGTTCGGCGGCCTTGTTGAACCACAGCGCGCGCTGGCTGTTGCGGTCCACCACAACCACGGCATCGGGCAGCGCGGCGGCGGCGGCGCGATAGGCGCGCAACATCGCCACCAAACGCTTCTTACGGGCGCGGGTCTCGGTCTGCGAGCGCGAAAGCAGGCGGTCGAGTTCATTCCAGATGCCGCTGCCTTCCGGCTTCTGCACGTGGCGGCGGCGGGTCAGCTGCCGCAGGATCCCGCGCAGCCGCCAGTAGTGCCAGACCAGGATGCCGAGCGCGGCCAGCGCCAGCAGCATCCAGAAATGCCCGCTGAGCAATCCGGCGACAGCGGCCACCAGCAGCACCCCGGCCAGGGCGGCGAGCGTGCGTCGCCAGGCCTGGCGGGTGTGGAAGGCCATCGCGATGGCCTAGATGGCCGCCGAGAAGCGGTAGCCGGCACCGCGCACGGTCTGCACCATGTGCTCCAGCCCGTACGGTTCCAGCGTCTTGCGCAGGCGGCGGATGTGCACGTCCACCGTGCGTTCCTCGACATACACATTGCCGCCCCAGACGTGGTCCAGCAGCTGCGAGCGGGTGTAGACGCGTTCGGGATGGGTCATGAAGAAGTGCAGCAGGCGGTATTCGGTGGGCCCGATGGCAACCGGGGACTGGACATCGCCATTCTGCGCGAAGACCCGGTGCGCGGCGCCGTCGATGCGCAGGCCGCCGACGGCCACGTTGCCTTCCTCGTCGTCCTCGCGGGTGCGGCGCATCACCGCACGGATGCGGGCCAGCAGCTCGCGTGCCGAGAACGGCTTGACCACGTAGTCGTCCACGCCGGCTTCCAGCCCGCTGACGCGGTCGTTCTCCTCGCCGCGGGCGGTGAGCATGATGATCGGGATGTCGCGGGTCATGCCGTCCTTGCGCCAGCGCCGGGCGAGGTCCAGTCCGCTGGTGCCCGGGAGCATCCAGTCCAGCAGGATGAGGTCGGGCGACAGGTCGGCGATGGCGGTCTGCGCCTCGCGGGCGTCGCCGGCATGGATGGGCTCGTACTCGCCCTTGCGCAAGGCGAAAGCCACCATGTCGCGGATCGCGGGTTCGTCGTCAACGATGAGGATGCGTTTCTGCACGGCGGTCACAGTCCTTGTAGGGCTGCGTGGCAGTAAACGACAGTTTCGTGACTGTTTGGTGACATGCGCAAGTACCGCGCATGTCGGGGCGGGATTTCAGTATCTGCGGGCCTGGCGGTCGTCGTCCATGTCGCGGATGCCCTGGCGGCGCAGCTCCTCCACCGTCGGGGTGATGGCGGCGATGCGGGCGTCGATGCGGGCGCGGGCGTAATAGTCCAGGTCGGCCCGCTTGCGCAGGGTGTTGAGCTGCAGCAGGGCTTTTTCCGGATTGCCGTTCAGGTATTCGGCTTCGGCATAGGCCTCGCCGGCGCGGACCGGGTCGCCGGCGATCTCACTGGCCCGTGCGAAGACCAGCTGGAAGCTCGGGTCGTCGCCGGCCGTGCCCAGCAGCGGGCGCAGGATGGTCAGCGCACGGCGGCCCGATTCGGCGTTGTTGCGCTCCGACAGCAGCTGCGCCCAGGTGATGGCGACGGCGCGGTCGTTCGGCAGCCGGGCATTGAGCGCGGCGAAGCGCTGGTCGGCGGCGACTCGGTCGCCCGACCGGGCCTCGGCTTCGGCCATCGCCAGCTGGAGCCAGCGATCATTGCCGTGCGAAGCCAGCAGCGGCGCCAGCGTCTTGCCGGCGGCGCTGCCCTGGCTGTCACGCAGCTGGGCCACGGCGAGGCCGTATTTCTGCGCGTCGGTCAGGCTGCTGCGTCGCGCCATCTGCTCGTATTCGGCGATGGCGGCCTTCGGCGTGTTGGCGGAGAGGGCGCGCAGGCGCTCCTTCGCCCAGTCGAAATCTCCCGTGGGCCCGCCGCTGCGCGCGATGGCGACCTGCAGGTTGCCCGGCAGCAGCGGGTTGTCGCTGCGTCCCAGCGCACCGCCGCCGACCGGCGACACGGCGACGCGCGACGCGCGGTCCTTGGCTTCGGCGATGCGGGTGGTGGTGACCGGGTGGGTGAGCAGGTAGTCCGGCGTGCGGGTTTCCTCGCCGCCGCGGTTGGCGCGCGTCGCCGCCTGCATCCGCTCGAAGAAACCGGCCATCGCCTTCGGGTCGTAGCCGCTGCGCGCCAGCGTACGGATGCCGAGGCGGTCGGCTTCGGATTCGTTGCTGCGGGTGTAGTCGATCTGGCGCTGCGCCATCAGGCCCTGCGCGCCCATCACCGCGGCCATCGTCGCGTTGCCGCTGGAATTGCCGCCGGCCTTCTGCGCGACCAGGATCGCGCCGAGCATCCCGAGCAGGATCGGCACGCTGTCGCGCTGCGCCCGTTCGACCGCACGCAGCACATGGGTCTGGGTGACATGGGCGATCTCATGGCCCAGCACGCTGGCGACTTCGTCCTCGCGCTCGGCGTTGAGCACCAGGCCGGCGTTCATGCCGATGTAGCCGCCGAGCGTGGCGAAGGCGTTGATCTGCCGGTCCTTCAACATGAAAAAGGTGAAGGGCTGGTCGGGCTTGTCGCTGGCCGCGCCGAGCCGCTGTCCCATCCCCTGCACCCACTGGTTGAGCAGCGGGTCGTCCAGCGTGTAGCCGTAGTGCCGGAGCTGGGCCAGCATCATCGCGCCATAGCCCTGTTGCTGCGTGGGGCTCAGCACGCGGCCGGCGGAGGAACCCATGTCCGGCAGGCGGCCGTCCTGCGCGAGTGCGGGGGCGGTGATGCCGGCCAGCGCGATCACGCACGCGAGGGAGAGCAGGGCGGGGCGAAGCCGGGGAAAGGTATGCATGCGGCAAGGATGCCCGCGCGCATCGCGCAAGGCGTGAATTGCAGGTTAATCGGGCGGTGCTTAAGGTGGGCGCCTGTCCCGCCGCACGGAGCCGTTCATGGCCCAGCCCGTCATCACCATCTACAGCACCTTGGTCTGCCCGTATTGCGTGGCCGCCAAGAACTTCCTCAAGAGCAAGGGGCTCGACTGGAACGAGGTCCGCATCGATCTCGACCCGGTCGAGCGCGAGAAAATGGTGGCGAAGGCGAAGCGCACCAGCGTCCCGCAGATATTCGTGGGCGATGTGCATGTCGGTGGCTACGACGACATGATGGCGATGCACCGCGAAGGCCGCTTCGAACCCCTGCTGGCCGGCGACGCCTGATGGCCGCCGGCGAAACCGAAGCCGACCGCGTCGCCGCGTTCACCGCGTTCCGCCAGCGGATGAACGAGCGCATCCTGGCCGAGCCCAACCAGGTCGTCCGCCGCTTCTTCGCGCTCGACACGCAGACCTACCAGGCCGGCGCGCTCGACGTAAAGACCAAGGAACTGTGCGGCCTGGTCGCTTCGATGGTGCTGCGCTGCGACGACTGCATCAGCTACCACGTGGCCCAGTGCCGCGAGGCCGGCGTGACCCGCGACGAGATGTTCGAGGCGTTTTCGATCGGACTGGTGGTGGGCGGCAGCATCGTCATCCCGCACCTGCGCCGGGCGGTGGATTTCCTCGACCAGCTCGAAGCCGGCGCGGCCCAGGCACCCGCCGGACACGACCACGGCTGAGGCGTTCTGCGACCAAGGGCCAATGCCCGGGCGCACCATACGCGGCATAATAGGGGGCTGATATCGCTCCCCATGCCGGCACGCGCCGGCCCGACCGCAGGAAACCCGCATGTCCCACACCATCACCGTGATCCGCGGCGACGGCATCGGCCCGGAAATCATGGCCGCCACGCTGCACGTCCTCGACAAGATGAACCTTGGCCTCCAGTACGAGGAAGCCGACGCGGGCCTGGCGGCGATGGAAAAGCACGGCGAACTGCTGCCGAAGGCGACGCTGGATTCCATCGCGAAGAACAAGGTGGCGCTGAAGTCGCCGCTGACCACGCCGGTGGGCGAGGGCTTCGCCTCTATCAACGTGACCCTGCGCAAGACCTTCGACCTGTACGCCAACGTGCGTCCGGCCAAGAGCTTCCCCAACACCAAGTCGCGCTTCCCGAGCGGCGTGGACCTGATCACCGTCCGCGAGAACACCGAAGGCCTGTACATCGGCGACGGGCAGGCGCTGTCGGATGACGGCGAAGTGGCGACCGCGACCTCGCGCATCACCCAGGACGGCGCCGAGCGCGTGGTCCGCTACGCGTTCGAGCTGGCCCGCCGCACCGGCCGCAAGAAGGTGACGGTGGTGCACAAGGCCAACATCCTCAAGTCCACCAGCGGCCTGTTCCTGCGCACCGCGCGCGAAGTGGCCTCGCACTATCCCGACATCCAGTGCAACGAGATGATCGTGGACAACACCTGCATGCAGCTGGTGATGAAGCCGGAGCAGTTCGACATCATCGTCACCACCAACCTGTTCGGCGACATCATCTCCGACCTCTGCGCCGGCCTGGTCGGCGGCCTCGGTCTGGCACCGGGCGCCAATATCGGTGACAACGTGGCGATCTTCGAAGCCGTGCACGGCTCCGCGCCGGACATCGCCGGCAAGGGCATCGCCAACCCCTGTGCGCTGCTGCTCGGCGCCGGCCAGATGCTCGACCACCTGGGCATGCCGCAGGAAGCCGAGCGCCTGCGCAACGCCATCATCGGCACGCTGGAAGCCAAGGACTCGCTGACCCCCGACCTGGGCGGCACCGGCACCACCACGAGCTTCGCCGAGGCGATCGCCTCGCGCCTGTAAGCGCACGCGACATCGGTCAGACGGAACGGGGCGCTTCGGCGTCCCGTTTTCGTTTCGGGATGGGCGAAGCGAGGCGGGTGCGCACGACGGTTGGAGCACTTCCATCGCCATCGACGCAGGTCGAAGCATATCGCCTGAGGGCCCATCACATGCAAACGCTCGACAGTTCCGGTGCTGCGTTGCACAATATGCCCATTCATTAAATCTCTTTATTCGAATATAGCGATGGATATTCGTCCGAATGCCGCGGCGCTGACGCCGCTCCTGCTGTTCCTGGCGCTGTTCTTCGGGGCCGGCGTCTGGTTCACCCTGCAGGGCGAGGCGATGGGCTTCTACACGCTGCGGGCACCGGTGGCGATCCTGCCGGCGCTGGCACTCGGCGCGTGGATCGCGCGGCGGCGCGGCATCGACGTGTCCTCCCGGCTGCTGGCCGGCATGGGCGACCCCAACGTCATGCTGATGTGCCTGATCTTCCTGCTGGCGGGGGCGTTCGCCGCGATCGGCCAGGCCATCGGGGCGGTCGATGCGGTGGTCGCCCTGGGCCTGGGCTGGCTGCCGCCGCCGTTGCTGCTGCCCGGTCTGTTCGTGCTGGCGGGCTTCATTTCGCTGGCCATCGGCAGTTCCATGGGCACGCTGGCGGCGGTGGTGCCGATCGCGGTCGGCGTGGCCGAAGCCTCCGGCCTGTCGATGCCACTGGTGATGGCGAGCACGGTCGGCGGCGCGATGTTCGGCGATAACCTGTCGGTGATCTCGGACACCACCATCGCCGCCACCCGCACCCAGGGCGCGGAGATGCGTGACAAGTTCCGCGAGAACTTCAGGATCGCGCTGCCGGCGGCGCTCGCCACGCTGCTGCTCCTGGGCTGGCTCGGCGCGGGTGCGCACGCGCAGCCCGTGGCTCCCACCGCCGCTTCGCCGTGGCTGGCGCTGCCCTACGTCATCGTGCTGGTGCTGGCGCTGATCGGGCTCGACGTGCTGCTGGTGCTCGGCATCGGCATCGTGCTGGCGGCGCTGTTCGGCGCGGTGTTCGCCCACGACGGCTACGGCTGGGTCCGCGCCGCCAGTGACATCTGGTCGGGTTTCGATGGGATGACGGAAATCCTGCTGCTCACCGTGCTGATCGGCGGGCTGGCCGAACTGGTGCGCGCCAGTGGCGGGCTGGCCTGGCTGTCGGCGAAGGTGGCGAAGTTCGCACGTGGCCATGCCGGGCCGCGCAGCGGCGAAGCCAGCATCGCGGCGCTGTCGGCCGCCACCGACATCGTCACCGCCAACAACACCGTCGCCATCCTGATCAGCGGCCGCCTGGCCCGCGATGTCGCCGAACGCCATGGCGTCACCCCGCGACGCGCGGCCAGCATCCTCGACATCTTCAGCTGCGTGGCGCAGGGCCTGATCCCGTGGGGCGCGCAGATCCTGCTGGCGGCATCACTCGCCAAGGTGTCGCCGCTGGCGATCGCCGGGCAGGTCTATTACTGCTGGCTGCTGGGCATCGTCGCCATCGGTTTCATGCTGTGGCCGCGTCGCGCGGGCTGAGTGTGGGGCAGGGCGCAACCCGGTCGATGGCCGGATGCGCGCCGGAAAATTCGGTTTGACAGGGATATGCCGGACCCCGACAATGCACGGCCTTCGCAGCATCGGTGCGATGCGGCCGCGGAACCGGTACTCCGGCGGGGTATAGCGCAGTCTGGTAGCGCGCCTGCTTTGGGAGCAGGATGTCGGGGGTTCGAATCCCTCTACCCCGACCATCACCGCTCCCGCACAGTACCGATGATGCGACGATCCGAACCGGGCGCCCGTAGCTCAATCGGATAGAGCACCGGCCTTCTAAGCCGGTGGTTGCAGGTTCGATTCCTGCCGGGCGCGCCATCGGCGGACCGGCGGGGCAAAACGTTTCAGTGGTGGCTGTAGCTCAGTTGGTTAGAGTACTGGATTGTGATTCCAGTGGTCGGGGGTTCGAATCCCCTCAGCCACCCCACTCTTGCAAGATCCCGGCGCTTTGCTAGAATTGCCGGCTCGGGGCCGTTAGCTCAGTTGGTAGAGCAGTTGACTCTTAATCAATAGGTCCAAGGTTCGAATCCTTGACGGCCCACCAAACCCCGAAAAGCCCGGCGCAAGCCGGGCTTTTTCTTTGTGCGCACGATGGGCGAAGCGCTAGACTTGCCGGCCGCGATGGGACGCACGTCGCGGTGCGAACGCGAAAGTGGCGGAATTGGTAGACGCCCTGGATTTAGGTTCCAGTGCCGCAAGGCGTGGGGGTTCGAGTCCCCCCTTTCGCACCAGACCGAAGCATCGGTTCTTCATTCTTCGCAAAGACACGCACCCGCCTGACCGCAACGCCCGCGGCATGGCGCGGCCGAACTGCATTCCGCTGGCGCAGGGCGGCGAAATCCGCCAAACTAGTGCGTTCGGCACCCGTTTACGCGCGGTGCTCCAAATGCAACCACGGATAAAGACCACCGGCGAGCAGGTGGCAGGAGTTCTTATGCAGGTTTCGATCGAATCCACCGGTGACCTTGGCCGTCGGGTGGTGTTCCGCGTTCCGTCCGTCGATCTCGAGAACCGTGTCGGCAGCCGCCTGCGCGAGATCGCGCGCGACGCCCGCATCAAGGGCTTCCGCCCCGGCAAGGTGCCGACCAGCGTGATCGAGAAGCGCTATGGCCCGCAGGTGCGCGCGGAAATCCTCGATGGCCTGCTGCGCCAGGGCTTTGGCGACGCGCTGAAGGGCGAGACCTTCCAGATCGCCGGCAGCCCGCGCATCGAGCCTTCCGATGAGGCCGCCGCCGAGGGCGAGCTGGCCTACGTCGCCGACTTCGAAGTGGTGCCGGAATTCGGCGAGATCGACCTCGCCAAGCTCAATGTCACCCGCCACACCTCGGCTGTCGAAGAAGCCGACATCGACCGCATGATCGAGAACCTGCGCGAGCAGCGTCGCAGCTGGTCGCCGGTGCAGGTGGAAGCGAAGGAAGGCGACCTGGTCGACGTCGAAATGTGGACCGAGACCGACGGCGTGCGCCTGCCCGCCGAAGGCAGCGAGCGTGGCTCCACGGTGATCGGCAGCGGCATGCTGTACCCGACCATCGAGTCCGAGCTGGTCGGCCTGAAGACCGGCGACGAGAAGGTCGCTTCGGTGGCGTTCCCGGCCGAGTGGCCGGTCCCGGCGCTGGCCGGCAAGACCGCCAACGTCCACCTCAAGGCCGTGCAGGTCGCCGAGGCGCAGCTGCCTGAAGTCAACCACGCCTTCATCCGCAGCTTCGGCGTGAAGAGTGGCGAGGCCGACCAGTTCCGCGACGAGATCCGCAACAACCTGGAGCGCGAGCTCAAGGGTGCGCTGATGTACCGCCTGCGTCGTGCGGTGGGTGAGGAGATCATCTCCAGCTACGGCCATGTCGCCATGCCGCCGAAGCTGGTCGAAGCCGAGGCCAAGGCCATGGCGGAAGCCGCCGTCCAGCAGGCCCGCGAGCAGGGCCAGGCGCTCGATGTCGATGCGTCGCAGTTCATGGAAGCGGCCGGCAAGCGCGCGCTGGTGGCGCTGTTCACGGGCGAAGTGGCCCGTCGCAACAAGCTGCAGCTCGACCGCGGCCGCCTGATGGAGACGATGCGCCTGATCGCCTCGACCTACGAGGAACCGGAGCAGGTCATTGAGTTGTACCGCAACGACCCCCAACTCCTGCAGGGACTGCAGAACCGCGTGATGGAAGAGCAGGTGACCGATTGGATCGCCGAGCAGGCCCAGCACACGGAACGGCCGCTACCCTTCCAGGACGCCATCCGCCCCGAGTGACGGCGTCCCAACCCCGGAGCCCGCATGAGCCTTGAGACGAAAGCCCTGAACCTGGTGCCGATGGTGGTCGAGCAGACCAGCCGCGGCGAACGCGCGTACGACATCTATTCGCGCCTGCTCAAGGAGCGGCTGATCTTCATGGTCGGGCCGATCGACGACCACATGGCCAATGTCATTGTGGCCCAGCTGCTGTTCCTCGAGGCCGAAAACCCGGAGAAGGAGATCAGCATCTACATCAACTCGCCGGGCGGCATCGTCACCGCCGGCATGGCGATCTACGACACGATGCAGTTCATCAAGCCGGACGTCTCCACCACCTGCATCGGCCAGGCCGCCTCGATGGGCGCCCTGCTGCTGGCCGCGGGCGCGCCGGGCAAGCGTTACGCGCTGCCCAACTCGCGGGTGATGATCCACCAGCCCTTGGGCGGCTTCCAGGGTCAGGCGACCGACATCGACATCCATGCCCGCGAGATCCTGACCCTGCGCCAACGCCTGAACGAGATCCTCGCCAAGCACACCGGCCAGTCGCTGGAGACCATCGCCCGCGACACCGAGCGCGACAACTTCAAGTCCGCCGAGGCCGCGCGCGATTACGGCCTGGTCGACCGGGTGCTGGAACGCCGCCCCGAAGACAGCATCCAGCCGAACTAATCGGCGGAAATCCTGTCCAAATCCGCAGGCCCGGCACCCCGCCGGGCCTGTGCTATTCTCGGGTGGAGGCCGCGTTTAACGAAGCCTTCACATCGCACCACACCGCAATACGGGTACACGACGCATGACCGAAGACCGCACGGGCCGTTCCGGCGACAGCACCAAGATCCTGTACTGCTCGTTCTGCGGGAAGAGCCAGCACGAGGTCCGGAAGCTGATCGCGGGCCCCAGCGTGTTCATCTGCGACGAGTGCGTGGACCTGTGCAACGACATCATCCGCGAGGAGCTGACCGAGAAGTCGCAGACCTCGCGCAGCGCGTTGCCGAAGCCGAAGGAAATCCTCGAGGTCCTGGACCAGTACGTCATCGGCCAGCAGCGCGCGAAGAAGACGCTCGCGGTCGCGGTGTACAACCACTACAAGCGCATCGAAAGCCGGCAGAAGTCGGACGATGTGGAGTTGGCCAAGTCCAACATCCTGCTGGTCGGGCCGACCGGTTCGGGCAAGACGCTGCTGGCGGAAACGCTGGCGCGCATGCTCAACGTGCCGTTCACCATGGCCGATGCGACCACGCTGACCGAAGCCGGTTACGTCGGTGAGGATGTCGAGAACATCATCCAGAAGCTGCTGCAGAAGTGCGACTACGACGTCGACAAGGCGCAGCACGGCATCGTCTACATCGACGAGATCGACAAGATCAGCCGCAAGAGCGAGAACCCGTCCATCACCCGCGACGTGTCGGGCGAGGGCGTGCAGCAGGCGCTGCTCAAGCTGATCGAAGGGACCGTCGCCAGCGTGCCGCCGCAGGGCGGGCGCAAGCATCCGCAGCAGGAGTTCCTGCAGGTCGACACCCGCAACATCCTGTTCATCGTCGGCGGCGCGTTCGCCGGGCTGGAGAAGATCATCCAGCAGCGCAGCACGGAAGCCGGCGGCATCGGCTTCGGCGCCAAGGTGAAGTCGTCCGAGCGCAAGGCCGAGGTCGGCAAGGTGCTGGCCGACGTGGAGCCGGAAGACTTGGTGAAGTTCGGCCTGATCCCCGAGTTCGTCGGCCGCCTGCCGGTGGTCGCCACGCTGGAGGAGCTGGACGAGGCCGCGCTGGTCTCCATCCTCACCGAGCCGAAGAACGCCATCACCAAGCAGTTCCGCAAGCTGTTCGAGATGGAGGACGTGGAGCTGGAGTTCCGCCCGGACGCACTGGCCGCCATCGCGCGCAAGGCGCTGAAGCGCAAGACCGGCGCACGCGGCCTGCGCACGATCGTGGAGTCCGTGCTGCTCGACACCATGTATGACCTGCCTTCGATGGAGAACGTCAGCAAGGTGGTGGTGGACGAATCGGTCATCGAACACAAGACCGAGCCTTTCGTCATCTACGAGAACCTACCCGCGGAAGCGGCGATGCCCAAGGCATCGGGTGAATGAGATTGAACGAAACCCCGGCCGCCGCCGGGGTTTTCGTTTCAGGCGCTTGCGTCATCCCGGCGCGGCCCCCATAAAGGAACGCATGGGCGTATCGCCCCCGCAGAACCGGAGCAGACAATGACCGAACAGGACACCCTCATCCCACGCGCCCAGTTGCCGGTGTTGCCGTTGCGCGACGTGGTGGTGTTCCCGCACATGGTGATCCCGCTGTTCGTCGGCCGCGACAAGTCGATCCGCGCGCTGGAAATGGCGATGGAAGCCGACAAGCGCATCGTGCTGGCCGCGCAGAAATCCGCCGAGACCGATGATCCTGGCGCCGACGACATCTACGACATCGGCGCGCTCGCCAACGTGCTGCAGCTGCTCAAGCTGCCAGACGGCACCATCAAGGTGCTGGTCGAAGGCGTGGGCCGTGCGCGCGTGTCGAACGTGACCGAGCGCGATGGCGCATTGGTGGCCGACATCGACGAACTGCGCGAGACCACGACGCGCGATGGCCGCGAGCTGGACGCGATCGCGCGTTCGCTGCTCGGCCTGTTCGAGGAGTACGTCAAGTCCAACCGCAAGCTGCCGCCTGAGCTGATCCAGACGCTGTCGGGCATCGAGGAGCCCGAGCGCTTCGCCGACACGGTGGCCGCGCATCTCGGCGTGCGCCTGGCCGACAAGCAGAAGCTGCTGGAGACGCTGGATACCGGCGAGCGGCTGGAAATGCTGGTCGGCTTCGTCGATGGCGAATTGGATGTGCAGCAGCTGGAGAAGAAAATCCGCGGCCGGGTGAAGTCGCAGATGGAGAAGAGCCAGCGCGAGTACTACCTCAACGAGCAGATGAAGGCGATCCAGAAGGAGCTGGGCGAGGGCGAGGACGGCAGCAACGAGCTGGACGAGTTGGCCCGCAAGATCGCCGAGGCCGGCATGCCGAAGCCGGTCGAGACCAAGGCCAAGGCCGAGTACAACAAGCTCAAGCAGATGTCGCCGATGTCGGCCGAGGCCGGCGTGGTGCGCAATTACCTGGACTGGCTGCTCGGCGTGCCGTGGAAGAAGCGAAGCAAGGTGCGCAAGGATCTGCGTGCCGCACAGGACGTGCTGGATGCCGACCACTTCGGTCTTGAGAAAGTGAAGGACCGCATCCTCGAATACCTCGCGGTGCAGTCGCGCGTGTCGAAGATGAAGGGGCCGATCCTCTGCCTGGTCGGGCCGCCGGGCGTGGGCAAGACTTCGCTCGGCCAGAGCATCGCCAAGGCGACCAACCGCAAGTTCGTGCGCATGGCGCTCGGCGGCGTGCGCGACGAAGCCGAGATCCGTGGCCATCGCCGCACCTATGTCGGCTCGATGCCGGGCCGCATCGTGCAGAACCTCAACAAGGTCGGCACCAAGAATCCGCTGTTCGTGCTCGACGAAATCGACAAGATGGCGATGGACTTCCGTGGCGATCCGTCCGCGGCGCTGCTGGAAGTGCTCGATCCCGAGCAGAACCACAGCTTCAACGACCATTACCTCGAGGTCGATCTGGACCTGTCGGAGGTAATGTTCATCGCTACCTCCAACTCGATGAACATTCCCGGCCCGCTGCTCGACCGCATGGAAGTCATCCGCATCCCCGGTTACACCGAGGAGGAGAAGCTCAACATCGCGATGCGCTACCTGGCGCCGAAGCAGATCAAGGCCAATGGCCTGCGCGACGGCGAGATCGAGATCGCCGAAAGCGCGATCCGCGACATCGTGCGCTACTACACGCGCGAATCCGGCGTGCGCAACCTGGAGCGCGAGATCGCCAAGATCGCGCGCAAGGTGGTGAAGGAAATCGCGCTGGCCGGCCCGCAGAAGAAGCCGCAGAAGACCGTCAAGGTCACCGACAAGAACCTCGAAAAATATCTTGGCGTGCAACGTTTCGACTTCGGCCGCGCGGAAGCCGACAACGAGGTCGGCCTGGTCACCGGGCTGGCGTGGACGGAAGTGGGCGGCGACCTGCTGCAGATCGAATCGACGCTGGTGCCGGGCAAGGGCCAGCTGATCCTGACCGGCCAGCTGGGCGATGTGATGAAGGAATCGGCTTCGGCGGCGCTGAGCGTGGTGCGTTCGCGCACCGAGCGCTTCGGCATCGACCTCGACTTCCTGCAGAAATTCGATGTGCACGTGCACGTGCCGGACGGCGCCACGCCGAAGGACGGCCCGAGCGCCGGCATCGCCATGACCACGGCGCTGGTGTCGATGCTGACCAAGATTCCGGTGCGCGCGGATGTGGCGATGACCGGCGAGATCACCCTGCGTGGCCGCGTGTCGGCGATCGGCGGGTTGAAGGAGAAGCTGCTGGCCGCGCTGCGCGGCGGCATCAAGACCGTCATCATCCCCGAGGAAAACCGCAAGGATCTGGCCGATATCCCCGCCAACGTCACCAAGCACATGAAGATAGTGCCGGTGAAGTGGATCGACGAAGTGCTCGATCTCGCGCTGGAGCGCCCGCTGACGCCGGCCAACGTGGAAGTGCCGGAAACGGCGGAGGAATCCGTGCTGCCGGCCAAGGCCGGCGATGACAAGCGCAAGCGCAAGGGTGAAGTCAAGCACTGAGATGACGCGCTGCAACGTGGAAAAACGCCGTATTTCACGGCGTTTTTCTTGCCCGGCGCTTGCGGGCGCTGGTATAACGACAGGGTTGCGGCATCGCTGCAAGCAGTTCACGGCAATGGCGGACGCCGTTGCGGTTTCCATCCCCTGCGGCGCAGAGCCGCGAGACCAAGGAGTCAAAGAGAATGAACAAGTCCGAATTGATCGACCACGTCGCCCAGGCTGCCGGCCTCTCCAAGGCCGATGCCGGCCGTGCGGTGGACGCGGTGATCGGTGGCGTGACCGGCGCGCTGAAGTCGGGTGACTCGGTCGCGCTGACCGGCTTCGGCACCTTCGAAGTGCGTTCGCGCGCTGCCCGCACCGGCCGCAACCCGAAGACCGGCGAAGCGCTGCAGATCGCCGCTTCCAAGGCCCCGGGCTTCAAGGCCGGCAAGGCGCTCAAGGATGCGGTGAACTGATCCGTCGTTCCCGGCGTCACGCGAAAGCCCGGCCATGTGCCGGGCTTTTTCGTGGGCGATGGGCATGCGTTATCATCGCGCCCCCGACGGGAGCTTAGCTCAGCGGTAGAGCGTCTCCTTTACACGGAGAGGGTCGGGGGTTCGATCCCCTCAGCTCCCACCATCGGGAAAACGCACGGACGTGTTGCAAAGTGCCGGCGAGGTCTTTAGACTTGCCGGCTTCGCGGAGCGGTAGTTCAGCTGGTTAGAATGCTGGCCTGTCACGCCGGAGGTCGCGGGTTCGAGTCCCGTCCGCTCCGCCATCGATTCACATGAAACCCCGTCCTTGTGGCGGGGTTTTTTGTTGCCTGCGCCCGGGGCCGGGCCGTGCGCCGCGATGCACGCTAAACTGCCGGGCTGACAACACGGACGGCCAGGGGCCTGACACATGCTGCAAGCGCTTCGCGACAAATCCAGTGGCTGGGTGGCCACCGTCATCCTCGGGCTGCTGATCGTGCCGTTCGCCTTCTTCGGCATCAACGACTACATGAGCCGTGGCGCCGAGAACTACGCCGCGCTGATCCAGGCGCCTCCGACCTGGTGGAAGTCCGCGCCTTCGTTCTGGCCGGCCTCCATGCTGTGGGAGAAGGAAGAGATCAGCGTGCAGGAATACCGCCAGCAGCTGGAGCGTGCGCGCCAGCAGCAGCGCCAGCAGCAGGGCGATGCCTTCGACAACAAGGCGTTCGAGTCCGCCGACAACAAGCGCAAGGTGCTGGAGACGCTGATCGACGAGCGCCTGATGCGCATCGCCGCGCGTGACGCCGGCATCCTGGTGTCCGACGCCGCTGTGCGCCGCGAGATCGAGAAGGTCGACGAGTTCAAGGTCGATGGCCGCTTCAACGCACAGAAGTACCAGTCGCTGCTGGCCAGCCTGAACCCGCCGCTGACCCCGATGCAGTTCCAGCAGAGCATCCGCGACGACCTGATGCGCAACGCGCTGGTCGGCAAGACCGCGCTGTCTGCCTTCACCACCCGCGCCGAGGGTGACCGCATGCTCGCGCTGTGGTTCGAGCAGCGCGACGTGAGCGTGGTGCGCATCCCGTCCGCCGTGGATACCGCGCCGGTGTCCGAGGCCGACATCGCCGCCCGCTACAAGTCGCACGAGCGCGAATACCGCGCGCCGGAAGCGGTGACGCTCGAATACATCGATGTCGATGCCGCCAAGCTGGTGCCCGCCGTCGCCAGCGAGGCCGACCTGCGTGCGCGCTACGCCGCGGAGAAGGACAAGCTGGGCGCGGCCGAGCAGCGCCGTGTGGCGCACATCCTGATTCCGGTCGATGCCTCCGCCGATGCCGCTGCCCGGAAGGCGGCGCAGGACAAGGCGACCGCGCTTGCCCAGCAGGCGCGTGCCGGTGCCGATTTCGCCGCGCTGGCGAAAGCCAATTCCGGCGACCCGGGCTCCAAGGCCAATGGCGGCGACCTGGGCTGGATCGCGCGCGGCAGCGGCATGGTCAAGCCGTTCGAGGACGCCGTGTTCGCGATGCAGCCGGGTACCACCAGCGATGCGGTCAAGACCGAGTTCGGCTGGCACGTCATCAGGCTGGTCGAGGTCAAGGCCGGCACCCAGAAGCCGTTCGAGGAAGTGCGCGCGCAGCTGGAAGCCGAAGCCGCGGCCGGCGCCCGTGACCGCGCCTACAACGACCTGCTGTCGGCGCTGGTCGATGATCTGATGAAGAATCCGTCGGGCTTCGCGGAAGCCGCTGCCAAGCACGGCCTGACCGTGCAGAAGACCGCTCCGGTGCCGAAGGGCGGCGGCGAAGGCGTCACGGCGGTACCGGCGGTGCAACGCGATGCGTTCTCCGAGACCCGCATCCAGGACGGCTCGGCCAGCGACCCGATCGAGGTGGGTGAAGACCACAGCATCCTGCTGCGCGTGGTCGCGCATACGCCGGAAAAGGCCATTCCGCTCGCCCAGGTGCGCGAGCGCGTGATCGCCGATGTGCGTGCCGAGCGCGCCAGCAAGACCGCCGCCGATGCCGCCAAGGCGATGGCCGCGGCCATCGGCAAGGGCGAGGATTTCGCCACGCTGGCGCAGGCGCGTGGCCTGAGCGTGGAGCCGTTCAAGGGTGTCACCCGTGTGCAGCCGGCACCGACGCCGGATGCGACCAAGGCGATCTTTGCCGCGGCGCGCCCGCAGGCCGGCAAGGCGTCGGCCGGCAGCGTGCTGCTGCCCGATGGCAGCTGGATGGTGTTCCGCATCGATGCGGCCACGCCGGCCAACCCGGCCGAAGTGCCGGAGGCGCAGCGCCTGGGCATGCGCCAGCAGGTGTCGCAGGCGGCGGCGGAACAGACCGCCAAGGCCTTCCTCGCCGAGCTGCGCAAGCAGCACAAGATCCGCGTCGTCGAGAACCAGCTGTAAGCCGGGCGGAAGCCACATCCCGCATATGGAAACGCCCGGCATTGCCGGGCGTTTCCGTTTCAGTCGATGACGCGTCGGACGTCAGTCGTTGAGGCCGGTCATGCCGAGGATGTTGTATCCGGAATCGACGTAGGTGACTTCGCCGGTGACCGCGCTGGCGAGATCCGAGCACAGGAACGCGGCGACGTTGCCGACTTCCTCGATGGTCACCGTGCGGCGCAGCGGGGCGTTCTCCTCGACATGGCCGAGGATCTTGCGGAAGCCGCCGATGCCGGCCGCGGCCAGCGTCTTGATCGGGCCGGCGGAGACCGCGTTGACGCGGATGCCTTCCGGGCCGAGGTTGTAGGCGAGGTAACGTACCGTGGCCTCAAGGCTGGCCTTGGCCACGCCCATCACGTTGTAGCCCTGCAGCGCGCGCTCGGCGCCAAGGTAGGACAGGGTGAGGATGGCGCCGTTGCGGCCGGCCATCATCGGGCGCGCGGCTGACGACAGCGCCGCCAGCGAATACGCCGAGATGTCATGGGCGATGGCGAAGTTCTCGCGGGTCAGACCGTCGAGGAACTGGCCGGCGATCGCTTCGCGCGGGGCATAGGCGATGGCATGGATGAGGATGTCGAAGCCGTCCCAGTGCTTGCCGAGTTCGGCGAAGCATTCGGCGATCTGCGCGTCGGAGGTGACGTCGAGTGGAATGACGATGTCGCTGCCGAATTCCTTCGCCGCCGATTCCACGCGCGATTTCAGCTTGTCGTTCTGGTAGGTGAAGGCGAGTTCCGCGCCTTCGCGATGCATCGCTTCGGCGATGCCGCTGGCGATCGAGCGTTCGCTGGCGATGCCGGTGATGAGTGCGCGCTTGCCTTGCAGGAAACCCATGCTGCTTTCCGTTCTGTTGGGGGGTGATCCGTACAGTTTGCCCGTCAGGGGCGGGCGGCGTCGAGCTTCAGCACCATACCGGGCCGTAGTGGCGTGCCGGTTTTCAGGCCGTTGCGGCGCAGCAGCTCCGCGAGCGTGAGTTTGTGGCGGCGCGCGATGGTCCACCAGGATTCGCCCTTGGCGACGACGTGGGTGCCGCTGGCGGTGGGCTCGCTGGGTGATGTGGATGTCGATGCGGGTGCGGATGTCGATGCGGATGCGGCAGCCGCTGTGCCCGCTTTCGGTGAAGGCTCGGCACTCGCGAGCACCGGGGCTTCCGATGCCGATGCCTTCGCCGGCGGCGCATCGACATTCACCACCGCGGCACGATCCCCGCGCATCGGTGCCAGCAGCATCGGCGCCTGCTTGCCGCCACCGAGCCCGCCGCTGGCGAGCGCCGGGTTGAGCCGCTTGAGCAGCGCGGGGTCGAGCTGGCGCGCGCGCGCCCAGGCGTCGAGGTTGGCCGCATCTTCATCCACCACCTCGGCGACCAAGAGCGGCACCGGGCGGTCGATCGCCTTGAGCCAGGACTCGCGGTCGTCGGCCTGCTCGATCAGGCAGGAGATGGCGTGCAGCTTTTCGACATACGCGCGGGTCAGCGCCGGCACGCCCTGGATGCGTTCGGCGTCGGCGTTGCGCTGGGTCATGCCGCTGCGCTTGATCGCGCCGATCAGCCGGTACTCGCCGGCGTTGTAGCCCATGATCGCCACCCGCCAGTCGCGCCCGAACATGCTGTGCAGGATCTTGAGGTAGCGCACCGCGGCCTTGGTCGAATCCACCACCGAATAGCGGCCGTCGTAGCCGCCGCGGATCGGGATGCCCTGGTTGCGGGCGGTGAGTGCGATGAACTGCCACAGCCCGGCCGGGCCGGCGCCGCTCTTCGCGCCTGGCTTGTAGCCGCTCTCGATGAAGGGAATGAGCGCGTATTCGGTGGGCAGGCCGGCCTTGATCAGCTCGTCGACGACGTAACCGAACACCGCCAGCAGCTCGTCGTCGCGCGTGGCCAGGCGCTTGGGCGCGTGGGCGTAATGGGCGCGCCAGCGCGGGCTGGCGTTGCGGCAGTCGGGCTCGGCCAGGTGCTGGCGGAAGCGCTTGTGGATCTCCAGCCCGCTGCGGGTGGCGATGCCGGGGTTGCGGCCGCCCAGGCGGGTGTCGGTGGCGTCGCTGGCATCGGCGGCGAAGGCCGGGGGCGCGATGAGCGAAGCCGCCATCGCGGCGGCGAATACAAGCCGGATCCGTCGGTTCATGCGCGGAACCCGTCCTTCCAGCCGCGCAGCGCGGCGAAGGCGGCGTCGGGGTCGGCGGGCGCGTGGCCCAGGTGGGCGGTGAGCGCGGCCTGCACCTCGTCATCGTCCAGACGCAGGAAGGGGTTGCAGGCGCGTTCGTCGGCCAGTACGGCGGGCAGGGTGGGCTGGCCGGCCTGCCGCTGCGCGCGGGCCCGGGCGGCGCGTTCGGCCAGCGCCGGGTTCCTCGGCATCACCTGGCGGGCGAAGGCGGCGTTGGCAAGCGTGTATTCGTGGCCGCAGCAAACCTGCGTGTCGCCGGGCAGTGCGGCCAGCCGGTCGAGCGAGGCGCGCATCGTCGGCGCGTCGCCTTCGAACATCCGCCCGCAGCCCAGGCTGAAGAGCGCATCGCCGCAGAACAGCAGGCCGTGGCCGTGATAGGCGATGTGGCTGCGGGTATGGCCGGGGACTTCGATCACCTTGAACCGGAAGCCGCCGACATCGACCTCATCCCCCTCCACCACGCGGCGGGTGGCGAACGGGATGCGCGGCTCGTCCGGCGCGAAGACCGGCGTGCCCGGCCAGCGTTGCAGCAGGGCCGGGACGCCGCCGATGTGGTCATCGTGGTGATGGGTCAGCAGGATCCCGGCCAGCGCCGGTGCGTCGCCGAAACGCTGCAGGAGCGGGGCCGCATCGCCCGGATCCACCAGCACCGGGCCATGCGCGGACGGTAGCCACCAGAGGTAGTTGTCGTCGAAGGCGGGCAGGGGCGCGGGCGGCGATATCAGGGTCAAATGAGATGGGTGCGGCACGTAGAATGGGCGACGATGCCCGCCCTGACCGTTGCCCGTCAACCCGATGCCGCCGCCCGCTGGTACGCCAGCGAGGCCGGCCTGGCCCTGTTGGCCAGCGAGTTGCCCAGCCTGTACGAGGCGCTGTCGGCGCGTCCGGGGCTGCCGTGGCTGGCGTTCAGCGCGGTGCCAAGGCCGGCATCCATCGACCAGCCGCATGGGCTGTGGCTCTGCCCCGGCCCGTCGGGTTGGATGGGCGATGTCGCCTGTGCGGATGCCTTGCCGCTGGCAAGCGAGTCGGTCGGCGCCATCGTGCTGCAGCATGTTAAAGGCGCGCCGGTCGAGGCCTGGCTGGCCGAATGCGAGCGCGTGCTGGTGCCGGGCGGGCGGCTGACGGTCTTCTCGCTCAATCCGTTGTCGCCGTATCGCGGGCACTGGTTCGGCGAAGGCGTGTCCGGGCGCGAGCCGGTGACCTGGCGTCGCCGCCTGAAACGCGCCGGGCTGGTGCCGGAGCCGGTGGCGCAGGGGCTCGGGCCGCGCTGGCGAAGCCGCATCGAACCCCAGCTCCAGCTCGGGGCTGGCGCACGTGCCGCCTACCTGTTGGCCGCCGAGAAACGCCGCATGCCGTTGACGATGAGGCGCCTGCCGGCGTTCGTGCCGGCGATGGGCGACGTGGCGTGACGGCGGCGATGAAGGCGATCGAGGCGCATACCGATGGCGCCTGCCTCGGCAATCCCGGCCCCGGCGGCTGGGGCGCGTTGCTGCGCTACGGCGCCAAGGAGCGCGAACTGGCCGGCGGCGAGCCCGACACCACCAACAACCGGATGGAGCTGATGGCGGCCATCGCCGCGCTCGAAGCGCTGACCGAGCCCTGCCAGGTCGCGCTGCATACCGATTCGCGCTACGTCCAGCAGGGCATCTCCGAATGGCTGCCCAACTGGGTGCGCCGCGGCTGGAAAACCGCCGCCGGCGCGCCGGTCAAGAACCAGGACCTGTGGCAGCGCCTGGACGCGGCGGCGCGGCGGCATCGCATCGAATGGAAGTGGGTCAAGGGCCATGCCGGCCACCCGGACAATGAACGCGTGGACGCGCTGGCCCGCGACGCGGCGATCAAAGTGAAACAGGAAGGACAGGCTTGATGCGGCAGATCGTGCTGGATACCGAAACCACCGGGCTGGAATGGCGCAAGGGCAACCGTGTGGTCGAGATCGGCTGCGTGGAACTGGTCGAGCGCCGGCCCACCGGCCGCACCTTCCACCGCTACCTCAAGCCCGACTGCGCGTTCGAGGAAGGCGCACAGGAGGTCACCGGCCTCACGCTCGAGTTCCTGGCCGACAAGCCCAAGTTCGAGGAAGTGGCCGAGGAGTTCCTCGACTTCATCCGTGGCGCCGAGCTCATCATCCACAACGCCAAGTTCGACATCGGCTTCCTTGACAACGAACTGCGTGGCGTCGGTCCGCACCTGGGCAGCATGGCCGACCATGCCGGCGTGCTCGACACGCTGGAGATGGCGCGGCTGCGCTGGCCCGGGCAGCGCAACTCGCTGGACGCGCTGTGCCGGCGGCTGGATGTCGAGAACGGCCACCGCACGCTGCACGGCGCCTTGCTCGATGCCGAGATCCTGGCCGATGTCTATCTGGCGATGACCGCCGGGCAGGGCGAGATCGGTTTCGATGCGGCAGCCGATGCCGTCGATGTCGCGTCCGCCCACGCCGCGGCGCAGGCGTTGCTGGCGCAGGCCGGCAGCCTGGGGCCGCGTCCGCGCGTGGTGGTGGGCGATGACGAGCGCGGCGCCCACGAAGCCCGCCTCGACGCCATCCAGAAGAAGCTCGACAAGGCCGCCGTGCCGGAGAAACCCGCGCCGGTCGTGCTCTGGCGCGCGCTGGCGGGCTGAAGCCGCGACGTCGCCTCAGCGGCAGCGCAGGACCAGCACCGTGATGTTGTCGCTGCCGCCGTTGTCGAGCGCGGCGGCCACCAGCGTGTCGGCGCATTCCTGCGCGGTCAGGCCGGGGCGGGCGAGGATCTCCGCGATCGCCGCATCGTCCACTTCCTCGGTCAGCCCGTCGCTGCACAGCAGCAGCTGCATGCCGCCGGCAAACGTGCCGGTGAGCCGTTCGATGTCGAGCTGCGCCGGGTCGGTCACGCCCAGCGCCTGCGTCACCACCTTGCGCTGCGGGTGGCGCCGCGCTTCCTCCGCGCCCAGCGTGCCCTGCGCGATGAGCTCCTGCACGTAGCTGTGGTCGTGCGAGAGCTGCACCAGCTTGCCGTCCTGCCACAGGTAGGCGCGGCTGTCGCCGACCCAGGCCACTTCGAAGCGCGGTCCCTGCACGCGGGCTGCGACCACGGTGGTGCCCATCGGCAGCGCGTCGCGGCGGTTGCGCGGACTGCGCAGGATGTCTTCGCCGGCGATGCGGATGGCCTGCGCCAGCGGCGTGCCGTCGCGGACCTCGCGCACCACGGTTTCGCGCGCGATGGCGCTGGCGACTTCGCCGTATTCGTGGCCGCCCATGCCGTCGGCCACCAGCCACAAGCCGAGCCCGCCATCGCCGTGGTAGGTGTCCTCGTTGAGGGCGCGACGCAGGCCGGGATGGGTGATGTGGCCGAATTCGATCATGCGGTCAGGGCGCGGGGGACGATGCAGCATCATCGCGGCGGTGGGTGCGCGCGGCAAGGTGGGGATGGAAGACGGACAACAAAAAACGCCCCGCGAGGGGGCGTTTTTCGTTATCTGGCGGAGAGGGGGGGATTCGAACCCCCGATACGCTATTAACGTATGCCTGATTTCGAGTCAGGTACATTCAACCACTCTGCCACCTCTCCGGCGTGCAGCGAGCCGCACATGATACGGACGGCGCGGGGCCGCCACAAGTGACGGTAAACTGGGCCTTTCCACGGGAGCGTGTCGATGTCCGAGATCCTGGTGCCGGTGTCCTTCGGTGAGCTGCTGGACAAGATCGCCATCCTGCAGATCAAGTCCGAGCGGATGAAGGACGAGGCCAAGCTGGCCAATGTCCGCAACGAGCTGTCCGCGCTGGAGAAGACGTGGATGGCGCATCCCGCCGCCGGCCACGACATCGCCCAACTGCGCCAGGCGCTGAAGGCCGTCAACGAGCGGCTGTGGGTGATCGAGGACGACATCCGCGTCAAGGAAAAAGCGCAGGCCTTCGATGACGGCTTCGTCCAGCTGGCCCGCAGCGTCTATTTCGAGAACGACGAGCGCGCGCGCATCAAGAAGGACATCAACCTGGCGCTGGGTTCCAGCTACATCGAAGAGAAGTCGTACGAGGACTACCGCGCGCCTTCGGCCTGAAACGCGCGGAACCGTTCGAAGGCGGCGATGGCATCGTCCACCGTCACCAGGTCCATCACGCCGTCGAACTCGATCTTGGCGCCCCACTTGAGTTCGCTGGCCGGCTTGCCGAGGAATTTCCGCGCGGCATCGTCGTAACGGTCCACGCAGAAACGCACATCCGAATACGGCCCGCTGCGGCGTGGATTGCTGGCGGCATGCAGGCCCAGCACCCGGGTGCCCATGGCGTTGGCGATGTGCATGGGGCCGGAATCCGGCGTCACCAGCAGGTCGGCGCGGGCGAGCAGGGCGGGCAGCTGCTTCAGGGTGTCTTTCCCGATCAGGTCGAGCGGCGCCAATTCCATCTGCGCGATGATCGCGTCGCCCAGTTCGCGTTCCAGCGGGCTGCGACCGCCGCACAGCACCACCCGCCAGCCTTCGGCGGCGGCGTGGTTGGCCAGCGCGGCGTAACGCTCAGGCCGCCAGTTGCGGCGCGCGTGGCTGGAGGCCGGTGAAATCATCAGCACCGGGTGGCCGTCGTCCACCCATTGCGCGCGCGCCCATTCGAACGCGGCCTCGGGCACGGGCATGTCCCAAGCGACATCGCGCTGCACCAGCCCGAGCGGCTCGCAGAAGCTGCCAAGGGCGTCGAGCACATGGATGCCGGGCCGGTCGGGAATGCGCTCGTTGATGAAGACGCCATGCAGGTCCTTCGAACGCGCCTTGTCGTAGCCGATGCGCCGGCGCGCCGGAATGAACGCCGACAGCAGGTTGGCGCGGGCGGCTACCTGCATCTGCAGCAGCACATCGAAACGCTTGCGCGGCCCCAGATGCGCCTTCAATGCCTTGCGCAGCGCCCACATCCCGCGCAGGCCGCTCTTCTTGTCGTATTCGACGAAATGCACGCCGGGCAGCCCGTCCAGCAACCGGCGCTCGCCCTTGCCGATGACCCAGGTCAGTTCCACTTCGGGCCACGCCGCGCGCAAGGTGCGGATCAACGGCAGCACATGGGTGACATCGCCCAGTGCCGACAGGCGCAGCAGGCAGATGGATGCAGGAGCGGGCGCGGGGATGTGCACGTGGATTGTTAGACTCGGGTCATGTCGATGCGCGAATCCAGCGAAACCATGCTGCCGTTACACCATGCGCGCGGGGATGGCGCCATTGTGTTCGACGCCCGCGCGTTGCCGCAAACGCCGGCGCCGGAATGGTTCGATGCCGCGCACTGGGGCGCCGATGCGCAGCCGGTCGGCAGCGGTGGCCGTGGCGCCGCCTGGTTCATCGATGCGCCGTCGGGCGCGATGGTGCTGCGGCGTTACCTGCGTGGCGGGTTGATGGCCAAGTTGAGCCACGACAGCTTTGTCTGGCGCGGGCAGGACGCCGTGCGCAGCTTCGCCGAGTTCCGCCTGCTGCAGGCGCTGCATGTGCAAGGCCTGCCGGTCCCGATGCCGCTGGCCGCCGCCTACTGGCGTTCGGGCCGCCGCTATCGCGCCGCCATCCTGCTACAACGCATCGTCGGCGTGCATTCCTTCGGCCACCGGGTGTTGGACGATGCGGCTTCGGCCCCTTGGCGCGAATGCGGGGCCCTGATCGCGCGCTTCCACCGTGCCGGGCTGGACCACCCCGACCTCAACGCGCACAACCTGCTGTTCGATGCCGGCAACGCAGGCTGGATGATCGATTTCGACAAGGGCCGCATCCGTGCCGATGCGGCTTCGGGCTGGCGGCAGGCCAACCTTTCGCGCCTGCGCCGATCGCTGGACAAGATCACCGGCGGAGGCCAGGCCAGGGCGATCGAAGCCGGCTTCGCCCATCTGCTCCATGCGTATGATCAAGCCATGGCGGGAGGATCGACATGAGCTGGAGCCTGCGGTTTCTCGGGACGGGTGGCGCGATGGCGGTGGCCGAATTCGGCAGCGCGATGGCCTGCATCGAGCGCGACGGCCGGCCGTGGCTTGCCATCGACTGCGGCTCCGAAGGCCTGACCCGCTACGTCGAGCATTACGGCGAATATCCGTGGGCGCTCTACATCACCCATGCCCATCTTGATCACGTCAGCGGCTTCGAGCGGCTGTTCGTCGACACCATCTTCAACCCCGAGCGTCGCGGTCGCGTGCGCGTCTACTGCCCGACCGGCGTGCTGCCGTGGCTGCAGCGGCGCGTGGCGGAGTACCCGAACACCTTGGCCGAAGGCGGCGCGAACTTCTGGGATGCCTTCCAGCTGATCATCGTCGGCGATCATTTCTGGCATGACGATGTGCGCATCGAAACCGTGCCGGTGCGCCACCACTGGCCTGACGCCGCCCACGGCCTGCGCCTCAAGGGCAGCCTGGTGTGGACCGGCGACACCCGCCCGATTCCCGAAGCGCTGGCGCGTTTCGCCGATGCCGGCGAACTGATCGCCCACGACTGCGCGCTGGTCGGCAACCCGTCGCACAGCGGCATCGAGGACCTTGAGCGCGAATACGACAAGGCGCTGCTGGCGCGCTGTCACCTGTATCACTACGGATCGGACGAGGAGATCGCGGCGCTGCGCGGTCGCGGCATGCGCGTGGCCGTCCCGGGCGAGGTGCTGGAACTGGTCGAGCCCGCGCCGGACGTCTTCAAGCAGGGCTGAAAAAGGTGGCGGCCCTGCCGACTTTCCCCGGCACCCGCATCGCCCGATACCGTTGCTGCCTTCCGGCCCTGGCGGGATTTTCGAGCTAGCGTCGCGGGGGGCCGACAGGGCCACCATGGACGTGCACCGCGCCATGCGCGATGACTGGAATTGGCGGAGAGAGGGGGATTCGAACCCCCGAAGCGCGGTTTAGACGCTTACACACTTTCCAGGCGTGCTCCTTCAACCACTCGGACACCTCTCCGTGTCGTGCGGTCGTCCGGGGACGGCGCGCGAGCCGGCCATTCTAAGCGCGTGCCTGCCACAAGGCAAAACAGCCGCTTGGCGGGGCCGGGCGGGGCAGCCCGGCGTGGCAGAATGACCGCATGAGCTACCTCGTCCTCGCCCGCAAGTGGCGCCCGAAGAAATTCGCCGAACTGGTGGGGCAGGAGCACGTGGTCCGCGCGCTCACCAACGCGCTCGGCACCGGCCGCGTCCACCACGCCTTCCTGTTCACCGGCACGCGTGGCGTCGGCAAGACCACCATCGCGCGCATCTTCGCCAAGTCGCTGAACTGCGAACAGGGCACCTCGGCGGAACCCTGTGGCGAGTGCCGGACGTGCCTGGACATCGACGCCGGCCGCTTCATCGACCTGCTGGAAATCGACGCCGCCTCCAACACCGGCGTGGACGATGTGCGTGAGCTGATCGACAACGCGCAGTACATGCCGAGCCGCGGCCGGGTGAAGGTCTACCTGATCGACGAAGTGCACATGCTGTCGAAGAACGCCTTCAACGCCTTGTTGAAGACGCTCGAGGAGCCGCCGGGACACGTCAAGTTCCTGCTCGCGACCACCGACCCGCAGAAGCTGCCGGTGACCGTGCTCTCGCGCTGCCTGCAGTTCAACCTGAAGCGGCTGGACCTGGGCCAGATCGAGGGCCAGATGCGTCGCATCCTGGGCGCGGAAGGCATCGGGTTCGAGGATGGCGCGCTGCGCCAGCTCTCGCGCGCCGCCGATGGCAGCCTGCGCGATGGCCTGTCCCTGCTCGACCAGGCCATCGCCTATGGCGGTGGCGAGGTGGGCGATGCGGCGGTGGCGGCGATGCTCGGCACCGTGGACCGCGCCCGCATCGGTGCGCTGATCGACGCGCTGGCCGAAGCCGATGGCAGCAGGCTGATGGCCGAAGTCGAAGGCCTGGCGGAACTCTCGCCGGACTGGGGCCATGTGCTGGAAGCGTTCGCTGAAACGCTGCATCGCGTGCAGCTGCGCCAGCTGGTGCCGGCGATGCAGGTGCAGGATGACGGCGGCATCGACATCGTCGGGCTGGCCGAACGCCTGCGCCCGGAACTGGTGCAGCTCTGGTACCAGATGGCGGTCAATGGCGGGCGTGACCTGCCGATCGCGCCGTCGCCGCGCGTCGGCTTCGAAATGAGCCTGCTGCGGATGCTGGCGTTCCGGCCGGCGGGCGAAGGCGCTGCGGCATCGACCGGATCAAGGCCCGCCGCCGCCACATCCCCCAAACCCGCCGTCAGCGGACGCGAGGCCGCCCGTGCGGCGATGGCCGAAGCGACCGCGCAGCCGGAACCCGCGCCCGTGCCGCAGCGTGAGCGCGAAGCCGCGCCGGTCGCCCCGATGCGCGAAGACCCGCCGCTGCCGGCGACGCCGCGCGCCCTGTCGCTGGATGCCGACAGCTGGCTGGAACTGCTGGCCGGCGTGCAGCTCAAGGGCTTGGCGAAGGAGCTCGCCGCGCATGTCGGCTTCATCGGTTACGAGGCGGGTGTGCTGACGCTTTCGCTCTCGGGCGATGACGAATTCCTGAAGACGCCGATGGCCGTCAAGCAACTCGGCGAATCGCTGGCCGGCGCGTTCGGCGTGGCGCCGCAGATCCGCCTCGAGGTGGCGAAGGCGGCCGGCGAGACGCTCAGCAAGCGCAACGCCCGCGAGCGCGACGCCCGCCACAGCGCGGCGGAAGACGCCTTCCTCAACGATCCCGACGTACAGCGGCTGATGCAGCAGGGCGCCAAGCTGGTGCCCGATTCCATCCGCCCGCTCGAAGACTGACATCACGCAACAAGGAGCACCCCCATGCGAGGCAACATCGCGCAATTGATGCAGCAGGCGCAGAAGATGCAGGAAAACCTGCAGCGCGCGCAGGAAGAACTGGCCAGCCTGGAAGTCACCGGCAACGCCGGCGGCGGCATGGTCACGGTGACGCTGAGCGGCAAGATGGAATGCCGCAAGGTGCGCATCGACCCGAGCGTGTTCTCCGATGCCGAAATGGCCGAGGACCTGATCGCCGCCGCCTTCAACGACGCGGTGAACAAGGCCAATGCCGCGAGCCAGGAAAAGATGGGCGCGGCCACCGCCGGCATGCCGATGCCGCCGGGCATGAAGCTGCCGGGGATGTTCTGAGCGGCACGCCCGCGAGTAAGCGCCAGTGAGCGTGTCCCTGCTCGAACAGCTGATCGAGGCGCTGCGCGTATTGCCCGGTGTCGGGCAGAAGTCGGCACAGCGCATGGCCTACCACCTGCTTGAACGCGAGCGCGGCGGCGGCGAAAAGCTGGCCGCGGTGATGGCGGACGCGATGGCGAAGATCGGCCACTGCGTGCGCTGCCGCGATTTCAGCGAAACCGAGACCTGCCCGACCTGCGCCAACGCCTCGCGCGAGGCGGCGGAACTGTGCGTGGTGGAATCGCCGGCCGACCGCCTGGCCATCGAGCAGGCGACCGGCTATCGCGGGCTGTACTTCGTGCTGCAGGGGCGCCTGAGCCCGCTCGACGGCATCGGCCCGGCCGAACTCGGGCTGGACCAGTTGTCGAAACGGCTGGGCGAAGGCGAGGTGCGCGAGCTCATCATCGCCACCAATCCCACCGTGGAAGGCGAGGCGACCGCGCACTATCTGGCGCAGCTGGCGCGGCAGGCTGGCGTGCGTCCGAGCCGGCTGGCGCACGGCGTACCGCTGGGCGGCGAACTGGAATACGTCGATCGCGGCACGCTCTCGCATGCGTTCGGCAGCCGCAGCGAGATGAGCTGACGCGCGGTTACCATCGCGGAATCCCCGCATGAGGTGCCGATGATGAGCACGATCTTCCACAAGATCCGCGACCGCGAAATCCCCGCCGAACTGGTTTACGAGGACGAACATCTGTTCGCCTTCCGTGACATCGCGCCGCAGGCGCCGGTGCACGTGTTGTTCGTGCCGAAGCAGGATTTCGCCACGCTCAACGACGTGCCCGATTCGCAGCCCGAGATCATCGGCCGGCTGGCGCTGGCGGCGGCGAATTACGCCAAGGCACAGGGTTTCGACCAGGACGGCTACCGCATCGTCATGAACTGCAATGGCGACGGCGGGCAGACCGTCTTCCAGATCCACCTGCATCTGCTGGCGGGCGCGCCGCTCGGACGCTTCGGCACGCCGGGCTGAGTGCGGTCGATTGAATCAGCGCTTCGGGCGGAAGGCGTCGAGGTCGCGGATCAGGGTCGATGTGGCTTCGGCGCGTGCATAGCGGCGCTGGCTGAAACGCGTCGCCAATGCGTTGATCGCATCGGCATCCTGCGGTCGTGCGCGGGCGATGCGCGTGGCCCAGTCCAGCGCGGGTTCGCTGGCTTCGCGGGCGAGGCCGAGGCGCTGGTATCGCGATGACAGGCGGTGCCAGGCGCGCAGCAGCGGGTCGCGGTCGCGGGTGCCACGGCGCAGCCACCACAGCATCCAGCCCAAGGTGAGCAGCGCGGCGACGGCGAACAGGCCAGCCAGCGCTTCAGGCGAGAGCTTGCGCACGCCCAGCCAGCGGAACATGCGCGACTGGCGGTCGGCGTTGAAGCCGAGCACGAAATCGTTCCAGCCGCGACGCAGGAAATCGGCGGCGTTCCACACCGGCGTCAGGCCATCGAAACTGCCGATGCGGCCGGGGACGCGATCGGCGGCGGTGTCGTAGATGCGCTCGGGCGCGACGGCGCCGGTCGGGTCCACGCGCACCCAGCCACGCCCGGCCAGCCAGACCTCCGCCCAGGCATGCGCGTCGGAATTGCGCACGATCCAGTAATCGCCGACCGGGTTGCGGTAGCCGCCCGCATAGCCGGTGACTACGCGCGCGGGCACGCCGGCGGCACGCATCAGGAACACGAAGGCCGAGCTGAAATGCTCGCAGTAGCCGGTCTTGGTCTGGAACAGGAATTCGTCGACGGTGTCGCGGCCCAGCGCGGGCGCGGCGAGCGAGTAGGCCAGTTCGTCGTTCACCATCGTCATCGCCTTGCCGACGATGGCGACGGCATTGCCGCCGGTTTCGCTGCGCCATTGCAGCGCGAGGTGTTGCGCACGCGGGTTGAAGGCGCGCGGGAAAGCCAGCGCACGGCGGCGGTCCGCGTCGTCGAGCACCGCATCGAAGGTGCGGGCCGGCGCGGAATGCAGCTGCCAGCGCGTCACCGCCTGCAGGCGTTCGGTGGCCAGCAGGTTGCCATCGGGGCTGGGCGTGCTGCCGGTGGGCGCGGCCATCGGCACATCGAGCGCGGTCAGGAAGCGGCGTTCGCTCGGTTCCACTTCCAGCTGGTAATGCCAGCCCGGGCCGGCGGTTTCGATGCGGGCCGGGCGCGCGGCCGGCGCCGGTTTTGACATCGTCCATTCGCGGCCATCGAAATCCCACAGCACCGGGCCGCGCCAGTACAGCTGCTCACGCGCGGGCACCGGGCCATCGAAACGGACCCGCAAGGCCGGGCTGTCATCGACCATCAAATCCAGCCAGTCGCCGGGGGCCATCGAATCCGACAGGCCGATCTTGGCGCTGGCGCGATCGGGCACGCCCCAGAGCGGGCTGGCCATGCGCGGAAACAGCCAGAACGCGGCCAGCGTCAGTGGCAGGCCGAGCGCGACGAGCTTGCCGATGCCGAGCAGTCCGCGCCCGAACGCCGGGGTGTCGATGCCGCTTTCCACATCCGCAAGCCGCTGCAGCGCCAGCAGCCCCGCCACCACCGCGGCAAGGCCGAGCAGCAGCGATACCGGCCCCTGATCCAGCAGGAAGGCGGCGAAGGGCGCGAACAGCGAAAAGCCGACCAGGCTGCGGGCATCGCGCAGGCTGCGGGTTTCCGCCGGCTTGATTGCCAGCATCGCCGCCAGCAACGCGCAGCCGGTATCGCGGCCGAGCTGGAAATCGAAAGCGCTGAACACCGCGAAGACCGCGGCGATGGCGGTGCCCAGCTTCAACACGCCGGGCAGGGTGCGCTTCCAGTTGGCCGCGACCATCAACACGGCGGTGGCGATGACGGCCAGCGCGACCTGTCCCGGCAGCTGCAACAGCAGCGGCGCCAGCGCGATGGCCAGCGTCAGCAGCAACAGGCGGCGGGTGGCGAGGTCGAAGCTCATGTCAGAAGCCGTGCGCCTCCGGCATCAGCGCCAGCGCACGCAGGCATTCGTGGCGATGCGCACTGCCGCTGCCGGGCCCGATGGCCGCCTGCCCGGGCAGGGTCATGCGCCAGCGCCGGCCTTCGCGTTCGGCCAGCTCCACCCAGTGCGCGAGCCGGCGGATGCGGGCTTCGTGCGGCAGGCCAAGCGCGAACCAGTCCAGCTCCACGTCATCGCCATGGGGCTGTTCCCAGGTGCGCGCCATCAACTGGTCGCGGCGTGCGCTGGCCTTCCACGCGATGCTGCGCAGCGGATCGCCGACCTGGTAATTGCGCAGCAGATGCAGGTCGTCGCCGGCGAAATGCGGGCGGCGCTGGTCGCCGGCATCGGCGGCGTCGGGCAGGGCGGGGCCGTCGCTTTCGGTGGCCGGATAGACCAGCCACGGTTCGTCCGGTCGCAGGATGGCCCAGGCGCGCGCCAGTCCGAGCGGGCGCGTGGTGGACAGGACGATGCGCTCGGCTTCCAGCCAGCCGCGTTGCGCGGTGGGAAGCGCCAGTTCGGCGATGCCGCCCGTGCCGGGTGCCAGCGATAGCGTGCCTTCGGTGTCGTCGATGCGCACGCGGATGCCGTCGCGCGCGCGGGTGTCGCTGGCGGAGAAGGCGAGCCGAAGCGGCATCGGCTGGCCCGCATGCACCGGCTGCGCGGCGATGGCATCGGCATTGAGGCCGGACAGCTGCAGGTGCGCGGCGACCAGACTGGCGAGGCCGGCGCCGGCCAGCAGCAGCCCGAGCAACAACGCCGGGTTGTTGTTGTAGTTCAGTGCGCCGATGCCCATCGTCGCCACCAGCAGCAGGTAGAACATGCCGAAGCGCGTCGGCAGCACGTACACGCGACTGCGATCGATGTGGATCGGCAGCGTTTCGCGCGTGCGTGGCCGCGTCCAGCGCGACAGGGCATCGGCCAGCCGGTGGCGCCGGGTTTCGCTCAATCGACCGGCACCGCCAGCAGGACCGACTTGGCGAGTTGCGCGCCGTCGCCGGCATCGCCATCCCCCACCAACCGGTGCGCCGCGAGCGGCAGGAACAGCGCCTGCACGTCTTCCGGCAATGCATGGCCACGCCCGAGTAGCAGCGCATGCGCCCGCGCCGCACGCAGCAACGCAAGGCCGGCACGCGGCGACAGCCCGATGCGCACGCCCGGATGCTGGCGGCTGCGGGCCAGCAGCGCCTGCACGTAGCCGATCAGGGCCTCGCTGGCATGCACATTCGACACCGCCTGCTGCAGCGACAGCACTTCGGCTTCGTCCAGCAGCGGCTTGGCCTGCGCGATCAATGCGCGGCGGTCTTCGCCGGTCAGCAGCGCGCGTTCCGCATCGGCCGAGGGATAGCCCATCGACAACCTCAGCAGGAAGCGGTCGAGCTGTGAATCCGGCAGCGGATAGGTGCCCGACAGATCCACCGGGTTCTGGGTGGCGATGACGAAGAACGGCGCCGGCAACGGCCGCGTGGTGCCATCGATGGTGACCTGGTGCTCGGCCATCGCTTCGAGCAGGGCGCTCTGGGTGCGCGGCGGCGCGCGGTTGATCTCGTCGGCCAGCAGGATGTTGGTGAAGACCGGCCCCGGATGGAACTCGAAACCGCGGTTGCCGGTGTCGTAGATCGACACGCCCACCACGTCGGCCGGCAGCAGGTCGGAGGTGAACTGCACGCGCTGGAAACCGAGCCCCAGCGTGGCCGCCAGCGCATGCGCCAGCGTGGTCTTGCCGAGCCCGGGCAGGTCCTCGATCAGCAGATGCCCGCCGGCCAGCAGCGCGACGAACGCCAGCCGCACCTCCAGCGGTTTGCCCAGCACCAGCGTGTTGACCTGCGCCTGTGCCGCACGCAGTCGTTCGTTCAGTCTGTCATCGGGGCTCATATCCAACTCGGGTACCCTTCGCGTTCACGATTTTCCATCGATGGCATGAGTCTACCGATCCGCGACGACAACCCCACGCGCTGGCGCACGCGATTCCTCATCGCATGGTGCGTGCTGTTGCTGGCCAAGCTGCTGGTCGCGTGGCGCCTGCCGCTGTTCGTCGATGAAGCTTTCTATTGGCAGGAAGGCCAGCATCTCGCGCTGGCGTACTCCGATCTCCCCGGCCTGACCGCGTGGCTGACCCGGCTCGGCGTGACCCTCGGCGGCCACCACGTGCTGGCGCTGCGGATGCCCTTCCTGCTGATGGCGGCCGTGCTGCCGTGGCTGGTGGCGAAGGTGGCGGCGCGCTGGTTCGGTGACAGCGCCGGCTGGCAGGCCGGTCTGCTCACGTTGCTGATGCCGCTGTCCGGCACGCTCGGCCTGCTGGCGCTGCCCGATGTGCCGATGGCGCTGGCCACCGCGCTCTGTCTGGATGCCGGTGCCCGCCTGCTAGACAAGGTGAACGCCGGCCGCGCGCTGGAACTCGCGCTGGGCCTGTCGATCGGTGCGCTCAGCCACTACCGCTTCCTCGGCGTGATCGTGGTCGGCTTCATCGCGCTGATGCTGCTGTCGCGTGGACGCCAGCTGCTGCGCGACCCACGCGTGCTGATCGCCGTCACCATCGGTGCGCTCGCCTGGCTGCCGCTCTTGGCGTGGAATTTCGACAACGCCGATGCCGGCCTGCGCTTCCAGCTGCTCGACCGCCACCCGTGGCGTTTCCATGCCGATGGCGGCAACTTCATCCTCATCCAGGCCCTGCTGGTCACGCCGCTGCTGTTCATCGCGCTGATCCAGACCTTCCTGCTCACCCTGCGCGAGCACAGCCCGGAAGGCGCGCAATGGCGCTATTTCGGGCTGCTGGGCGGGGTCTCGACGCTGGGTTTCTTCGTGCTTGGTTTCTTCGCCGACAACGAGCGGGTGAGCTTCCACTGGACGCTGCCGGGCTACCTGGCGCTGCTCGCCGCCGTGCCGGTGGTGTTGGCGACGTGGCGGCCGGGCTGGCGCAAGGCGATGTGGAGTCTGCTCGGCATCGGGCTGGTCGCGGTGCTCGGCTGGTACGCGATGGTGTCGATCCCTTCGCTGCGCCAGCGCCTCGCCGCCGAGAAGTCGTACCCGGCCAATTTCTCCGGCTGGGATGAGGTGGCCGAAGGCGTGCGTGCCGAACTCGCGACGATGCCCGAAGGCACGGTGCTGCTGGCCGACAACTTCAAGCTGGGCGCCGAGCTCGGCTTCAAGCTGGAGGATGCCGGCATCCGCGTCCTCGACCATCCGCTCAACCACAAGCACGGCCGCGCGCCGCAATTGCGCCTGTGGGGCCTGGAAGGCGAACGCGCCATGCCCGCGCCCGGCCAGCCGGTGCTGCTCGCCATCGGCACCAACGAAGTGCGCTTCCGCGACCTGCTGGCGCAATACCACGCCATCTGCGCCAAGGTCGGGCCGATCATTCCGGCGCGCATCATCAATGTCGACCATGGCGCCCAGCGTTTCGTGCTGGCGCGCTACCCGCAGGGCGTCCAGCCGGGCACGCCCGGCGCGTGCAAGGCGCCTTCGCTGGCCTATGTCGATGCGCCCCTGGTCGGTGCCAAGAGTCCGCGCCGTTTCACCGTGCGCGGCTGGGCCTTCCGCGACGGCGTCGGGCTCGCCTCGATCGACGTGCTGCTGGATGGCCAGCCGGTCGCCCGGGCGCGCTACGGCCTGCCGCAGCCGCAGGTCGCGCAGTACTGGAGGATCAGCAACGACCCCCACCATCCCAATGTGGGTTTCGAGGCCGAAGTGGACGCCTCCGCGCTGGCGCCGGGCCTGCACTGGCTGGGGCTGCGGCTGACCGGCCGCGATGGCGCCGTCATGGACTGGTCCGAACAGCCGGTCCGGCTGGAATAAGCCCCGGCGCGGTTTGACAGGGCGGGGGGCGATCTCTACCATTCTCCGGCTTATGTCTGCCGATTCGTTACCTGCTGTCGACGCATGGCGCATGGTTTCGGCCCGGCGGGTGCTGGAAGGCGAGCTTCCGCTGGCCAGCCTGTCGCGTCTGCGCGACCTGCTGGCGGATGCTGAAGGCGTCGTGCGGTACCGCGTCGAGTTCGGGCGCGATGTGCTGCAGGTGCCATTCGCCAAGGTCTGGATCGAAGCCGGCTTGCCGTTGACGTGCCAGCGCAGCCTGCAGGCGTTCGTGCAGCCGGTGGTGGTCGAGCAGTCGCTCGGCCTGATCCGCGACGAATCGGACGAAGCGGCCCTGCCGCCGGGCTATGAGCCGCTGCTGGTCCCCGAGGATGGCCGCATCGTCCCCGTCGAACTGGTCGAGGACGAGCTGATCCTGGCGGTGCCGGTGGTGCCGGTTTCACCCGAAGCACCGGTGGTCGATCGCGACTGGCCGGTGCCGGAGGAAGAGGCCGATGCCGCCAACCCGTTCGCCGCGCTGAAGACGCTCAAAACCGGCAAAGACAACTGATTTCACGCAACATCACGGTTTCATTGGAGTTTGAACCATGGCAGTCCAGAAGTCCCGCGTTTCCCCGTCCAAGCGTGGCATGCGCCGCGCGCATGATTCCCTGACGGCGAAGCAGCTGTCGACCGACCCCACCAGCGGCGAGACCCACATCCGCCACCACGTGACCGCCGACGGCTACTACCGCGGCAAGAAGGTCATCGAGACCAAGTCCAAGGTCGTCGACGAAGATTGATCCCCGCGCCTTCCGCGCAGGAATCCAGCACATGACGATGCCGGTGCAAGCCGGTATCGTCTTTTCGTGCGTGCGAGAAACAGCATCTCCCCGCTGATTGAACGCCGCACCATCCGCGTAGCTTCCGGAGTCGCCCCATGACCGCCACACCGCGCATCCATTCCCGCATCGCCGGCACCGGCAGCGCCTTGCCGACGCGCGTCGTCACCAACGACGAACTGGCGAAGACGGTCGATACCAGCGACGAATGGATCGCCGCGCGCACCGGCATCCGCCAGCGCTACGTGGCCGGCGAGGGCGAGACCACGGTTTCGCTGGCGCGTGATGCCGCGTTGAAGGCGATGGAAGCCGCGGGCGTCACCGCCGCCGACATCGACATGATCGTGCTCGGCACCACCACGCCCAACCTGATCTTCCCGTCGTCGGCGTGCCTGCTGCAGGCGGAACTCGGGATTAGCGGCTGCCCGGCGTTCGACGTCAACGCGGCCTGCTCCGGCTTCATCTACGCGATGAGCGTGGCCGACAAGTTCATCCGTTCGGGCGATGCGAAGACGGCGCTGGTCGTCGGCTCGGAAACGCTGACCCGCATGATCGACTGGAACGACCGTGGCACCTGCGTGCTGTTCGGTGACGGTGCCGGCGCGGTCGTGCTCAAGGCCGATGCCGACACCGGCATCCTCAGCACCCACCTGCATGCCGATGGCAGCAAGAAGGAGCTGCTGTGGAACCCGGTGGGCGTGTCCGAGGGCTTCAAGCCCGGCGAGGAAAATGCCGGCGTGCGCGTGCTGATGACCGGCAACGACGTATTCAAGCATGCGGTCAAGGCGCTCGACGCGGTGGTCGAGGAAACCCTCGAAGCCAACGGACTCGACCGCCACGACATCGACTGGCTGATCCCGCACCAGGCCAATCTGCGCATCATCGAGGCCACCGCCAAGCGCCTCGACATGCCGATGGAACGCGTCATCGTGACCATCGACCAGCACGGCAACACCTCGTCCGGTTCAGTGCCGCTGGCGCTCGATCATGCGGTGCGTTCCGGCAAGGTGGCGCGCGGCCAGCTGCTGCTGCTGGAAGCCTTCGGTGGCGGTTTCACCTGGGGCTCGGTGCTGCTGCGCTACTGACCGGACACGCGCGCGGTCGCCGCCGCGCCATCCACGTGCGTACAGACGGTGCGCACGGCCAGTCGTTAAACTCGGGCGTTTCCGCATGGGAACCGTCGCGTGAGCGAACACTCGCCTGATCCACAGCTGGCTTTCGTTTTCCCCGGGCAGGGCTCGCAGAGCCTCGGCATGCTGGCCGAATTGTCCGAACTGCATCCCGTCATCCGCAATGCTTTCGAAGAAGCTTCCGACGGGGCCGGTGTCGACCTGTGGGCGCTGTCCCAGCAGGGGCCGGAAGAGATGCTCAACCGCACCGAATACACCCAGCCGGCGTTGCTCGCGGCGGGCGTGGCGGTGTGGCGCGCGTGGCAGGAAGCGGGTGGCGCGATGCCGGCGCAGCTGGCCGGCCACAGCCTGGGCGAATACAGCGCGCTGGTCGCGGCGGGTGCGTTGTCGTTGAAGGATGGCGCGCATCTGGTGCGCATCCGTGGACAGTTGATGCAGGATGCGGCGCCGGCCGGGACCGGTGCGATGGCCGCCGTCATCGGCGCCGACGATGCGCTGGTGGCGGAAGTCTGCGAAGCCGCCTCCGGCACGCAGGTGGTGGTGCCGGCGAACTACAACTCGCCCGGCCAGATCGTGATCGGTGGCGATGCGGCGGCGGTGGACAAGGCGCTGGCGATGCTGGCCGAGCGCGGTGTGCGCAAGGCGGTCAAGCTCGCGGTGAGCGTGCCTTCGCACACGCCGTTGATGCGCGAAGCGGCCAACCGCCTGGCCGAAACGATGGCTGGCCTGCAATGGGCGCTGCCGGCGATCCCGGTGATCCAGAACGTGGATGCCGCGGTGGCCGATGAAGTCGATGCCATCCGTGACGCGCTGGTGAGCCAGCTATACCTGCCGGTGCAATGGACGCGCTGCGTCGAAGCGCTGGCCGCACGCGGTGCGACGCGCATCGGAGAATGCGGGTCGGGCAAGGTGCTGGCGGGCCTCGCCAAGCGCATCGACAAGTCGCTGGATGCACGCGCATTGGGCAGCGTGCCCGATTTCGAATCCGCCCTCGCAGAATGGAAATGACGATGAGCAAGCCGCTCGACAACGAAATCGCGCTGGTGACCGGCGCATCGCGCGGCATCGGCGCCGCCATCGCCGACGAACTGGCTGCGCGCGGCGCGACGGTGATCGGCACCGCGACCAGCGAATCCGGCGCGAATGCCATCGGCGAACGCCTGAAGGCGCAGGGCGGCCACGGCCGCGTGCTGCAGGTCAACGAGGCGGGCAGCATCGAAGCCCTCATCGAAAGCATCCAGAAGGAATTCGGCGGCCTGTCGATCCTGGTCAACAACGCCGGCATCACCCGCGACAACCTGCTGATGCGGATGAAGGACGAGGACTGGCAGGCCATCCTCGACACCAACCTCACCAGCGTCTATCGCAGCTCTAAGGCGGTGATGCGCGGGATGATGAAGGCACGCCGTGGCCGCATCATCAATATCGCCTCCGTCATCGGCGTGACTGGCAATGCGGGGCAGTCCAATTACGCGGCGGCGAAGGCCGGGATCATCGCTTTCAGCAAATCGCTGGCGAAGGAGATCGGCAGCCGCGGCATCACCGTGAACGTGGTCGCGCCGGGCTTCATCGCCACCGACATGACCGCCGACCTGCCGGAAGACGCGAAGGCCGCGATGGCCGAACAGATCGCGCTCGGCCGCCTGGGCGAGCCCGCCGACATCGCGCGTGCCGTGGCGTTCCTCGCCGGGCCGGATGCCAACTACATCACCGGCGAAACGCTGCACGTCAACGGCGGGATGTACATGCCCTGATCGCGCGTCCGCATGCGTTATCGCCGCCACCCAAGGCCTGAATGCGACCATGCGCCGGCGTGTCTTGCATTTCGCCGGATTCCCGTACACTAGCCACCTGCTTTTATCTGAGCCAATTCCCCGGAGGGGTCACACATGAGCAACATCGAAGAACGCGTCAAGAAGATCGTGGTCGAACAGCTGGGCGTGAAGGAAGAAGACGTCACCAACAGTGCGTCGTTCGTGGACGATCTGGGCGCGGACTCGCTCGACACCGTCGAACTCGTCATGGCGCTGGAAGAAGAGTTCGAGTGCGAGATCCCGGACGAAGAAGCCGAGAAGATCACCAACGTGCAGCAGGCCATCGATTACGTGAAGGCCCACGTCAAGGAGTGATCCTGCACGCGCAGGATTGATGCCGGGGCCGCTTAGTGCGGCCTCGCGCATGTTGGAAGCCGCAAATCCCCCGCACACACGCAACACCCGATACATCGGAGCCCGCATGTCCAAACGTCGCGTCGTCATCACCGGCCTCGGCATCCTCTCGCCGCTCGGCAACGATCTGGAAAGCAACTGGGCCGCGATCAAGGCCGGCCGTTCCGGCATCGGCCCGATCACCCATTTCGATGCGTCCGCCTATCCGACGCGCATCGCCGGCGAAGTGCGTGGCTTCGACCCGGCCGCCTTCATCGGCGCGAAGGAGGTCAAGAAGATGGACCCGTTCGTGCACTACGGCGTGGCGGCGGGCCTGATGGCGATCCGCGACGCCGGCCTGGTCATCGAGGGCGAGGATGCCGAACGCATCGGCGTGGCGGTCGGCGCCGGCATCGGCGGGCTGTCGGGCATCGAGGAAACCACGCTCAAGGTCGCCAACGGCGGCCCGCGCAAGATTTCGCCGTTCTACATCCCCAGCACCATCGTCAACATGGTCTCGGGCCAGCTGTCGATCATGACCGGCGCGAAGGGCCCGAACATCGCCGCCGTCACCGCCTGCACCACGGCCACGCACAACATCGGGCTGGCCTATCGCATGATCCAGTACGGCGAGGCCGACGCGATGATCTGCGGTGGCGCCGAATACGCGACCACGCCGACCGCGGTGGGCGGCTTCTGTTCGATGAAGGCGCTGTCCACCCGCAACGACGAGCCCGAACAGGCCTCGCGCCCGTGGGACGAAGGCCGCGATGGCTTCGTGATGGGCGATGGTGCCGGCGTGCTGGTGATCGAGGACTACGAACGCGCGAAGGCACGCGGCGCACGCATCTACGCGGAGATCGTCGGCTTCGGCATGAGCGGCGATGCGTACCACATGACCGCGCCGAGCGAGAGCGGCGAGGGCGCGGCGCGCTGCATGGTCAACGCGATGCGCGACGCCGGCATCAACGCCGGTGACATCGGCTACATCAACGCGCACGGCACCTCCACGCCGGCCGGTGACCTGGCCGAGACCATGGCGGTCAAGGCCGCGATGGGCGATGCCGCGAAGTCGGTGATGGTCAGTTCGACCAAGTCGATGACCGGCCACCTGCTGGGCGCGGCGGGCGGCGTGGAAGCGGTGTATTCGACGATGGCGCTGTTCGACGGCGTGATCCCGCCGACGATCAACCTGGACAACCCGTCCGAAGGCTGTGACCTGGACTACGTGCCGCACACCGCGCGCGATGCCAGGGTGGAAGTCGCGATGTCGAACTCGTTCGGCTTCGGCGGCACCAACGGCACGCTGATCTTCAAGCGCGTCTGAGCACGCGCGGCGCTGTGCGATGCCGGCGCCGCATCGGCATCGCATGCTGATCGAACGGCTCGATTCCTCGCCCGACCTCGCCGATCTGCGGCGGGTGTCGGCGTCGCGCTATCCGCTGCTGCTGGCGTCGTCCGCTTCGGCGCTGGACGCCTCGGCACGCAAGCACGCGCGCTGGGACATGCTGCTGGTCGGCAATGGCGAAGGCTTCCTGCGCAATGCCGATGGCGCGTTGCGCGGAACCGATGGCGAGACGCTGGAAGGCGGCTTCCTCGACCTTCTGCAAACGCAATGGAACGCCGTGCGCACCCCGAAGCACGAGGATGCCGGCGCGCTGCCGTTCCGGGGTGGCTGGGCCGTCTTCATGGGTTACGAAATCGCGGCGGAAGTCGAGCCGGTGCTGCAACTGCCGCGTGCTGCAGGTGAGGTGCCGATGGCCGCCGCGCTGCGTTGCCCGGTCGCGCTGCTGCAGGATCACGCGAGCGGCGAGACGCTGCTGGTCAGCGAACCCGGTGCGGAATCATTGCGCGATGCGGTGCTGGCGGATGTCGCCGCGCTCGCATCGCAGCCGGCATTGCCCGGATGGCGCGTGCCGGCGGCGGTCGAAGAAGACGTGCCCGCGCGCTTCACCGAGGGCGTGCGCCGCGTGCTGGATTACCTGGCCGCCGGCGATGTGTTCCAGGTCAACCTGTCGCGTGGCTGGCAGGCGCGTTTCGATGCGCCGTTGGACCCCGCGTTGCTGCATCGACAACTCACCCGCGCCAACCCCGCGCCGTTCGCCGGCGTGTTCGCGCATGCCGACTGGGCGGTGGTCAGCGCGTCGCCGGAGCGGCTGGTCTCGGTGCGTGGTGATGTGGTCGAGGCGCGACCCATCGCCGGCACCCGTCCGCGCGTGGCGGGCGACGACGATGCCGGGCGCATCCGCGAGCTGGTCGGCCACCCCAAGGAGCGCGCCGAGCACGTGATGCTGGTCGATCTTGAGCGTAATGACCTGGGCCGCGTCTGCATCGGTGGCAGCGTGGAGGTGGACGAGATGATGACGGTGGAAAGCTACGCGCACGTCCACCACATCGTCAGCAACGTGCGCGGGGTACTGCGCGATGACGCGTCGCCTGTCGACGTGATCCGCGCGGTGTTCCCGGGCGGCACCATTACCGGCGCGCCCAAGGTGCGCTGCATGCAGATCATCGCCGAGCTGGAAGGCGCCGGCCGCGGCGCGTATACCGGGGCGATGGGCTGGCTCAACCGCGATGGCGACCTCGACCTCAACATCCTGATCCGCAGCGCGGAAGTGCAGGGCGACACGCTGCGTTTCCGCACCGGCGCCGGCATCGTCATCGACTCCGATCCCGACAAGGAGCTGGCGGAAACCCAGGCCAAGGCGCGCGGCATGTTGCGTGCGCTGGGCGTGGAAGGGTGATGACGGAATTCCGCATCTTCGTCGGGGGGCAGCGCGTGCAGGCGGTGCCGCCGGATGATCGCGGCCTGGCCTATGGCGATGCGCTGTTCGAGACGATGCGTGCCCATCGCGGCGAGCTGCCGTGGTGGGATCGCCACTGGGCGCGCCTGCACGACAGCGCGACGCGATTGCAGATGCCGCTTCCCGATGCCTCGCAGGCGTTGCGCGAAGCACGCGACCTCATCGCCGGCCGCGATGCCGTGCTCAAGCTGCAACTCACGCGCGGCAGTGGCGGGCGCGGTTACGCACCGCCATCGAAGCCTGAACCGCTGTGGCTGCTGTCGATACATCCGCTGCCCGCGCAAGCCGTCGCGCTGGACGCGATCTGGTGCGAGACGCGGCTGGCGCGGCAGCCGTTGCTGGCCGCCATGAAGCACGGCAACCGGCTGGAGCAGGTGCTGGCGCGTGCCGAAGTGGCGCAGGCCGGTGCGGACGAAGGCGTGGTGCGCGATGTCGCGGGCCGGGTCACCTCCGGTACCGCTTCCAACCTGTTCATGCTCGATGGCGAAGGCTGGCACACGCCGGAACTGGACCACGCGGGCGTGGCCGGCATCTGCCGGGGCTGGGTCATCGAACAGACCGGCGCAGCGGTGCGCAGGATCCGCGTCGATGAAGTCGAGCGTGCAGGCGCCGTGTTCCTGTGCAATTCGGTGCGGGGTATCCTGCCGGTCCAGCGGTTGGGCGCGCGCGCCTGGCCGCAGATCCAGCCGGAGGTCCGCGCGCTGCAGTCGATGCTGGCGCAGGCGCATCCCGGTTTCGCCACGCCAACGGAGGCATCGTGAAGAAAAGAGGCTGCCGCAGCGCCCTGACCACCGCGTTCCTGTTCCTGGTCTGCATCGCGCTGGTGCTGGGTGTGTTCTGGCAGCGCCAGAAGAGCTTCGCGGATGCGCCGATCACCGGCCTCAAGCCCGATGCCAGCGTGGTTGTGGACCCGGGTGATTCGTTCCGCAAGGTGCTCGGCAAGCTGCGCGGCATCGGCGTCGGCGGCGGCCACGACATCGAATGGCAGGCCTTGGCGCGGCTGACCGGCGCGGCCGGCAAGGTGCAGGTGGGCGAGTACGCGCTGCGCCCCGGCATCACCCCGCGCCAGCTGCTGATCGACATGCGCGACGGCAAGGTGGTGAGCTACCGCTTCACCCTGGTCGAAGGCTGGACCATCCGCGACCTGCGCCGTGCACTGGCGAAGGCGACGAACCTCAAGCAGGAAACCACCGGGCTGGACGATGCCGCCCTGATGAAGGCGCTGGGACATGCCGGGCAGCACCCGGAAGGCCGCTTCCTGCCCGACACCTACCAGTACAACCGCACCGACAGCGACCTCGGCGTGCTGAAACGCGCCTATGCCGCGATGGAAAAAGTGCTGGAGGCGACCTGGCAGGGCCGCGACACCGAACTGCCGTTCAAGACGCCGTATGAACTGCTGACCATGGCCTCGATCGTCGAGAAGGAAACCGGCATCCCCGACGAACGCGCGCAGATCGCCGGCGTGTTCGACCGCCGCCTCAAGCTGGGCATGCGGCTGGAAACCGACCCGACCATCATCTACGGCCTGGGCGATGCCTACAAAGGCAACATCACCTGGGCGCACCTGCGCACCGACGGCCCGTACAACACCCGCACCCGTTCCGGCCTGCCGCCGACGCCGATCGCGATGCCGGGCCGCGCCGCGATCAATGCGACGGCGCATCCCGCGCCGGGCGACGCGCTGTTCTTCGTGGCGATGGGTGATGGAAGTGGCCGCAGCCGTTTCGCCGCGACCTATCCCGAGCACCAGCGCAACGTGGCCGCCTATCTGGCCAACCGCCGCGCCGATGCCAGCCGTGCCGATGCCAACGAGCCGGTGCGCGGCACCGCCACCGATGCGGCAGCGCCCGCCGCCGCGCCCACGGGCAATGCACCGGTCCCCGCGTTGCCGGCGGAAAAGCCGCTGCCCACCGCCACGCCCGTACCGGCGCGATGAGTCCACGGGTCAGCCAGCCGCGCCTCGTCAGCATCGAAGGCGGCGAGGGCGCGGGCAAAAGCACCGTCATCAATGCCCTGCGCACCGCGCTGGAAGCGGCGGGCGAGCGCGTCATCGCCACCCGTGAACCGGGCGGCACGCCGCTGGCGGAGATGATCCGCGGCCTGCTGCTGGACCCGGCGCACGAGCCGGCCTCGCCGGAGACCGAACTGCTGCTGATGTTCGCCGCGCGCGCCCAGCATGTCCGCGAGGTCATCGCCCCGGCGCTGGATGCGGGCGCATGGGTGCTGTGCGACCGCTTCACCGATTCCAGCTACGCCTACCAGGGCGCCGGTCGCGGCGTGGACGAAGCGCTCATCGCCACACTGGAACGCGACTGCGTGGGCATCGTGCCGGGGCTGACCTTCCTGCTGGATATCGATGTCGCGGCGGGCCGCGCACGCACGCAGTCACGCGGTGGCGCCCCCGACCGCATCGAACGCGAGCGCGATGAATTCTTCCAGCGCGTGCGGGCCGGTTTCCTGCGCCGCGCCGAAGCCGACCCGGCGCGCTTCCGCGTGCTCGATGCCGCGCAACCCGCCGATGCCGTCGCCGCGCAGGCATTGCAGGCACTGGACGCGCATCGCCGATGAACACGCTCGCTGCCTGGCAGCAGCGCGTCTACGCGCAGGCGGCGGAAGCGTTGGATGCCGGCCGCCTGCCGCATGGCCTCCTGTTCGCCGGTCCGGCGCGGCTGGGCAAGCGCGCGGTCGCGGAAAAACTGGCGATGCGGGCGCTGTGCCTGAACCGTGCGCCGGGCGAAGAGGCGTGCGGGCAATGCCGCAGTTGCCAGCTCTACGCCGCGCGCAGCCAGGCCGATCCGCCGGAAACCCGGCCCGATGGCAGCCTGGCGCACCCCGATGGCCATCCTTCGCATCCGGATGCGCGTTTCATCGGCTACGCGTGGAACGACAAGACCAAGAAGATGCGCGGCGAGATCGTCATCGAGCAGATGCGCGAGATGGGCGAGAAGCTCGCGCTGACTCCGCAGTACGGCGGGAACCAGGTCGTCGTCATCGAGCCGGCGGAAGCCATGAACACTCATGCCAGCAACGCGCTGCTGAAGACGCTGGAAGAGCCGCAGTCCGGCCGCTTTTTGTGGCTCATCACCTCGCAGCCGGCACGCCTGTCGGCGACCATCCGCAGCCGCGTGCAGGTGCTGGAATTCCGCCTGCCGCCGGAGGACGAGGCACTGGCCTGGCTGATCGCGCAGGGCCACCCGGCGAAACAGGCCGGCGAGGCTTTGGACATCGCGCGCGGCCATCCGGGGCTCGCGCATGAGTGGCTCGAAGACGGTGGCCTGGCTGTCCGCGCGGAGGTGGCGAAGGATCTGGCGCGGCTGCAGCGCGAACCAGGTGCCGCGCAGTCCATCGCACAACGCTGGGTGGGCGATGACCATGCCGCATTGCGCCTGCGCTTCGCCGCCGACCACGCCGCCGAGCAGGCCCGCGCGCCGGGGACGTCGCCGGCGGTCATCCGTCATCTCGCCGGCTGGTTCGACCGCGCCAACCGCACCCACGCGCTGCTGCGCACGCAGGTGCGTGCCGACCTGGCCGTGCTGGACCTGCTGCTCGGCTGGAACGAATCACGCGGCTGACCGCCGCCGGCACGCCTCCGCGGCTACATCGACCGGCCATCCCGCCCACGACTTGACCGCGCCCGCCTGAATCCGCAGGCTTGTCGGCATCCGGGCGCTGCCCGAATCGGACCTCCACCATGGCCAACCCCGGTCTCGGCGCGGCGCGCCAGAGCATCCTCAACGTCACGCTGGGCGACGACGGCGCGCTCTACAACGCCTACATGCCCTTCATCAAGGGCGGCGGGCTGTTCGCGCAGACACCCAACCGACTGCCGCTGGGCCAGCCGGTCTTCATGATGGTCACGCTGCCGGATTCGTCAGAAAAGATGCCGGTCTCCGGCAAGGTCTGCTGGGTCACGCCGGTGGGCGCGCAGGGCAACCGCCCGGCTGGCGTCGGCGTGCAGTTCGACGACAGCCCGCAGGGCTACCAGCTCAAGAGCAAGATCGAATCGCTGCTGGCCGGCCGGCTGGAAAGCGACAAGGCGACGTTCACGATGTAAGCGGGCAGGCGACATCGCCGCTCAAACGGAAACGCCGGGCTCCTGCCCGGCGTTTGCATGTGCGATGTGCGATGTGGCTTCGGTCAGCCGCGCAGCGCGGGATTGTCCCAGCCCGGACGCGGGGCGAAACGGTCGCCATGCGCGGCCTGCAGCGCCTTGAGCTTGCCCAGCAGCACGTCGACGCCGGTTTCGCGCACGTACTGGATGGGGCCGCCGCGGAACGGCGCGAAGCCGGTACCGAAGATCACGCCGGCATCCAGCAGGTCGGCATCGCTGACCACGCCATCGTGCAGGCAGGCCACGGCCTCGTTGATCATCGGCAGGATCAGGCGGTCCTGCAGGTCGTCCGGCGCTTTGTAGTCGCCCGGCACTTCGGGTTTGACCGCCTTGCCGTTCTCCCATTTATAGATGCCCTGGCCGTCCTTCTTGCCGCGCTTGCCGGCTTCGGGTGGGGCGGACAGCGCGGCGGGAATCGACAGGCCCAGGAACGGCGCCAGCTCCGCGCCCACGCCCGCGGCGACATCCAGACCCACGGTATCGACCAGTTCGACCGGGCCCATCGGCATGCCGAACTTCACCGCGGCCTTGTCGATGACCGGGCCGGGGATGCCCTCGGCGTAGGCGGTCATCGCCTCCAACATGTAGGGGAACAGCACGCGGTTGACCAGGAAACCCGGCGTGCCGGCGACCGGCACCGGCAGCTTGTCCAGCTTCTTGCAGAACGCGGCCAAGCGCTGCTGGGTCTCCGGCGCCATCTGGTCGTGGTGGATGATCTCGACCAGCGGCATCAGCGCGACCGGGTTGAAGTAGTGCAGGCCGGCGAACTGCGCCGGGCGCTGGATGTGCTCGCGCAGCTCGGTCAGCGGGATCGACGAGGTGTTGGTGGTGAGCAGCGCACCGGCTTTCATCTTCGGCTCGACCTGCGCGTACAGGTCGCGCTTGGCTTCGGGCTTTTCGATGATGGCTTCGATGACGAGGTCCGCATCGGCCACGCCGTCGCCGGCCAGGTCGCCCTTCAGCCGCGCGATCACGGCGGGGCGCTTGGCTTCGTCCTTCACCTTCTTGGCGAAGAGTTCGCCGGCCCGGGCCAGCGCGCCATCGATGAACTTCTGCTCGCGGTCCTGCAGCGTGACCTCGAAGCCCTTGTAGGCGCTCCACGCGGCGATGTCGCCGCCCATCACGCCGGCGCCGACCACGTGCACCTTGCGGATGCCGGAATCGCCCGCGCCCATCGCCTTCATGCGTTCCTGCAGGAAGTACACGCGGATCAGGTTGCGCGCGGTCGGCGTGGAGGACAGCTTGACCACGCCGCGACGCTCGCTGGCGAGCTGCGATTCGATGCCGCCGCGGGCGTTCTTCCAACTGTCGATCAGCACGTAGGGCGCGGGGTAGTGCGCCTTGGGAGCCTTGCGCGCGACCTGCTTGACCAGCATCGGCGCCAGCAGCTGGCGGACCGGCCACAGGTTGGTGACCCGGGCCAGCGCACGCTGCTTGAACGGGCGCTCATAGCCGCGCAGGGCGAGCTGGGCGGCGGTGTCTTCCAGCGTGGCCGGCTCGGCGGTGCGGTCGACCAGGCCCATCGCCTTGGCGGCGCTGGCGGAGACGGTGCGGCCGCTGAGCATCAGGTCGAAGGCGGCGGGTGCGCCGATCAGGCGCGGCAGGCGCACGCTGCCGCCCCAGCCCGGGAAGATGCCGAGCTTCACTTCCGGCAGGCCGATGCGGGTGGAAGGATCGGTGGACGCCACGCGGTAGCGGCAGGCCAGTGCGATTTCCGCGCCGCCGCCCATGCAGAAGCCGTGGATCGCGGCGACGGTCGGGCAGGGCAGCTTCGAGAGTTTCTGGAACACCCGCTGGCCGCGCGCGATCGCATCGCCGACCGTGCCTTTCTTGTCGAACTCGGCGAACTCCTTGATGTCCGCGCCGGCGATGAAGCCGCTTTCCTTCGCCGAGGCGACGATCACCGCCTTTGGCGGCTCCAGCGCGATGCGTTCGAGCAGCGTGTCCAGTTCGATCAGCGCGTCCTGCGAGAACGCGTTGACCTTCTCCCCGGCGCGGTCGAAAGCGAGGACCAGCACGCCGTCATCGCGCATGCGGGTTTGCCAGTGGCGCGGTTTCAGGCCGTCCAGCGCAGCGATCATGGGACACATCCGATGGAGTATGGAAGCCCGTTATGATCCGGCGGGCGTTGACATCCCGTCAAATCGCGCATCATCCGACCTCGCCCCCGACAACGGCCCCGGCCCGCGGCGGGGAACTTTTCGCGGCGTGCCCCGGTCAGACCCCGCAGTCATCCGAGGCGGCACCCATGCATCGCGGAGCGGCGGCTTTGACAGCCGGCAACGACATCGACAGCACATCCCCCGGCGCCGACGACGCGCTCGACAGCGAACTGGTGCGCCGCGTGCAGCAGGGCGAGACGGCCGCGTTCGACCTGCTGGTGCGCCGCTACCAGCACCGCATCGTCGCGCTGGTGGGCCGCTACGTGAACGACTGGGCCGAGGCGCAGGACGTGGCGCAGGACGCCTTCATCCGCGCCTACCGCGCCATCGGCAATTTCCGTGGCGACGCACAGTTCTATACGTGGATGCACCGCATCGCCATCAACACCGCCAAGAACCATCTGGTGGCGATGAAGCGGCGGCCGCCCACCGCCGACATCGACGCCGGCGACGCCGAGCACTACGACGGCGCCCTGCAGATGCGTGACACCGACACCCCCGAGCGCGAACTGCTGCGCCATGAGGTGGAACAGTCGGTGATGCGCACGGTCAACGCGTTGCCGAAGGAGCTGCGCCAGGCCATCACCCTGCGCGAGGTCGAGGGCCTGCCCTACGACGAAATCGCGCGGCGGCTCGACTGCCCCATCGGCACGGTGCGTTCGCGCATCTTCCGTGCCCGCGAGGCCATCGACCGCGAGTTGCGTCCGCTGCTGGACGCCAACGCCACCTCACGCGAACGAGGACGCGCATGAACCCCAACGACACCCATCGCGAAGATCTTTCCGCCCTGATCGACGGTGCGCTCGACGCCGACCGCGCGCGCTTCCTGCTGCGCCGCCTGCAGCATGACGGTGAACTGGCCGGCGACCTGTCGCGCTGGCAGCTGGCCGGCGACGTGCTGCGTGGCCAGCCCGAAGCGCCCGCGCCGGCCGGTTTTGCCGAAGCCGTGGCCGCGCGCATCGCCGGCGAGCTGGTGCCGGTGATGGACGCGCCGCTTCCGCCCGCATCGCAGGCGGTGACGGCTGCATCTTCGCCTCCGGTTTCGCGCACGCCTTCGACCGGCGCCGCGCGCTGGCGCTGGTTCGGTGGTGGCGCGATCGCGGCGTCGCTGGCCTTCGCCAGCCTGCTGGTGCTGCGCCCGGGCCTGCCGGTGGGTGGGGATGTGGAAGTCGCTTTGGCGCCGCGCGTCGCGCAGCCGGTCGTCGCGGCGCCGGTGGACACTTCGCCGGCCATCGCGCAGACCGACGTCGCTGCCGAAGCCGCATCCCCCCTGCAAATCGCGCCGACCCCGAAGCCGGCATCGCCCAGCCCGCGCGTGCGTGATGACGCGTCACCGGTGCGCATCGCCCGTGCCAGCACGCCGGCCCCGCGCCCTGAACCGGCAGCGATCCGCCCGGCGCCTGCCGAGGAAACGCCGCGCGTCGCCTTCGACGACAGCGCTGTCGCCGCGCACGCCACGCAGCCGGCCGCCGATCCCTTCCAGCCGCCGGCCGTGCGCGCCTGGCCGAAAGCCGCCGTGCCCGGTACCGGCGCCGGCACCTTCAACGTCAGCCTGCAGTCCGATTCGCCGTATTACCCCTTCGTCCCGCGCAGCGATGCGGCCCGCGCCGACGAGTGATCCATCGGCGCATCGCGCGCCCCCATCCGACACCCACGACCTTCGAGGCCCCCTTCGATGAAGAAATTCCTGTCGCCTTTTCTCCTCGTTCCGCTGACCGCCGTGGCCACCGCCGGCGTGCTGGCGTTGCCCGCCGCCGATGCCCAGCAGACGGTGGCGCCCGCCGCACCCGCGCCGCAGCTGGTGACCGGGTTGCCGGATTTCACCCGGCTGGTCGATCAGGTCGGGCCCGGCGTGGTGAGCGTGGAAGCGCGCATCGCGCCGCGCCAGTCGCGTGGCGGCGGGATGGGCGATGACGACCTGGCCGAGATGCTGCGCCGCTTCGGGATGCCGATGCCGCCCGGCATGCAGGGCCCGCGGGGCGCGATGCCGCAGTCGCCGCGCGGCATTTCGCTGGGCACCGGCTTCCTGATTTCCGCCGATGGCTATGTGCTGACCAACCACCACGTCGTCGACAACGCCGACGAGGTCACGGTGAAGCTGGACGACCGCCGTGAATTGAAGGCCAAGGTGGTCGGCAGCGATGCGCAGTCGGATGTCGCGCTGCTCAAGGTCGAGGCGAGCGGGCTGCCGGCGCTGCGCCTCGGCGATTCCGCCGGCGTGCGCCCGGGCCAGTGGGTGGTGGCGATCGGCTCGCCGTACGGGCTGGATCATTCGGTTACGGCGGGCATCGTCAGCGCCATCGGCCGCAACACCGGCGGCGGCCAGCAGTACGTGCCCTTCATCCAGACCGACGTCGCCATCAACCGCGGCAATTCCGGCGGCCCGCTGCTCAACACGCGCGGCGAGGTGGTCGGCATCAACTCGCAGATTTTCAGCGTGTCCGGCGGCTACCAGGGCATCAGCTTCGCCATCCCGATCGACACGGCGATGAACGCGGTCAAGCAGCTCAAGGCGACCGGCCAGGTGCGGCGCGGCCTGCTCGGCGTGAACATGCAGCAGATCGACAGCGGCCTGGCCGCCGGCATGAAACTGCCCGACAGCCGTGGCGCGCTGGTCAGCAACGTGCAGGCCGGCAGCGGCGCGGACAAGGCCGGCATCCAGCCGGGCGACGTGATCCGCAGCTTCAACGGCACCGCGGTGAACGATCCCGGCGACCTGGCCCCGATGGTCGGCGCATTGCCGCCGGGCACGAAGGTGAAGCTGGGCGTCTGGCGCGATGGCCGCGAGCGCGCCATCGAGGTGGTGCTGGGCGAGGCGGAAGCGGAGAAGACCGTCGGCTTCGGCGAACGCACGATGCCCGGTGCCCGCGACGATGCCGCCAGCCAGCCGACGCGCGGCCTGCTGGGTCTGCGCATCGCCGAACTCGATGCCGACGACCGCCGCCAGCTGGGCCTGAAGGCCGGCGAGGGCGTGGGCGTGATCGGCGTGGAATCGATGGCCGCCCGCGAAGCCGGGCTGGTGCCGGGCGACGTGATCCTCGCGGTCGGGCGCACGGCGGTGGGCTCGGCGGCGGCGCTGCAATCGGCGCTGGCCGGGGCCAAGCCGGGCGATACGGTGATGCTGCGGCTGGCCGGTCGCGGCGGTGCGCGTTTCGTCAGCCTGAAGACCGGAAAGTGAGGATGAACGGCGGCGTCCGGCTTCGTGCCGGGCGCGTCCATGGCCCCGGCGGCTCGCCCGTCGCGGCCATGCGATAATCCCAGGCTTATTGTCCGCAGGGCCGCATTGGCGGCTGAACCGCCCGAATGTCGCCTGAAATCCCCGCCAGCATGCGGAACATCCGCAACTTTTCCATCATCGCCCACGTCGACCACGGCAAGTCGACGCTGGCCGACCGCATCATCCAACTCTGCGGCGGCCTGCAGGAGCGCGAAATGGAAGCGCAGGTGCTCGACTCCAACCCGATCGAGCGCGAGCGCGGCATCACCATCAAGGCGCAGTCGGTCTCGCTGCCGTATACCGCGCTGGACGGGCAGGTCTACCAGCTCAATTTCATCGACACCCCGGGCCACGTCGACTTCAGCTACGAAGTCAGCCGCTCGCTGGCCGCCTGCGAAGGCGCGTTGCTGGTGGTCGATGCCGCGCAGGGCGTGGAAGCGCAGTCCGTCGCCAACTGCTACACCGCGGTGGAGCAGGGGCTGGAAGTGGTGCCGGTGCTGAACAAGATCGACCTGCCGACCGCCGATATCGACCGCGCCAAGGGCGAGATCGAGGCGGTGATCGGCATCGACGCCGAGGACGCCGTGGCCATCAGCGCCAAGACCGGCCTGAACGTGCGCGATGTGCTTGAAGCCATTGTGTTGCGCATTCCGCCGCCGCGCCCGCGCGATACCGACAAGCTGCAGGCGCTCATCATCGACTCCTGGTTCGACAACTACCTGGGCGTGGTCTCGCTGGTGCGCGTCATGCAGGGCGAGATCAAGCCGGGCGACAAGCTGCTGGTGATGTCCACCGGCCGCACCCACCAGGTCGACAACGTTGGCGTGTTCACCCCCAAGCGCAAGGTGCTGCCGGCGCTGCGGGCGGGCGAGGTCGGCTGGGTCACCGCGTCGATCAAGGACGTGCACGGCGCGCCGGTCGGCGACACCCTGACCCTGGCCGGTGATCCCGCGCCGGCGCCGCTGCCGGGTTTCCAGGAGATGCAGCCGCGCGTGTTCGCCGGCCTGTTCCCGGTCGATGCCGAGGACTATCCGGACCTGCGCGAAGCGCTCGACAAGCTGCGCCTCAACGATGCCGCGCTGCGCTTCGAGCCGGAAAGCTCGGAGGCGATGGGCTTCGGCTTCCGCTGCGGCTTCCTGGGCATGCTGCACATGGAGATCGTGCAGGAGCGTCTGGAGCGCGAATACAACCTCAACCTCATCAGCACCGCGCCGACCGTGGTCTACGAAGTGCTGAAGACCGACGGCAGCGTGATGCCGCTCGACAACCCGGCCAAGCTGCCGCCGGCCAACCATGTCGATGAGATCCGCGAGCCGATCATCCGCGCCAACATCCTCACCCCGCCGGATTACGTCGGCAACGTCATCAAGCTGTGCGAAGAGAAGCGCGGCAGCCAGATCGGGATGACCTACCTGGGCAACCAGGTGCAGATCAGCTACGAGCTGCCGATGGCGGAAGTGGTGCTGGATTTCTTCGACAAGCTGAAGTCGGTGTCGCGCGGTTATGCGTCGCTGGACTACCACTTCGTGCGTTTCGAGGCCGGTCCGTTCGTGCGCGTGGACACGCTGATCAACGGCGACAAGGTGGATGCGCTGTCGATCATCGTGCACCGCCAGCACGCCGACCGCCGTGGCCGCGAACTGACCGAGAAGATGAAGGACCTGATCCCGCGGCAGATGTTCGATGTCGCGATCCAGGCCGCCATCGGTTCGCAGGTCATCGCCCGCACCACGGTCAAGGCGCTGCGCAAGAACGTCCTGGCCAAGTGCTACGGTGGTGACGCCAGCCGCAAGAAGAAGCTGCTGGAGAAGCAGAAGGAAGGCAAGAAGCGCATGAAGCAGGTGGGCCGCGTGGAGATCCCGCAGGAGGCCTTCCTCGCCGTGCTGCAGGTGGACAACAAGTAACCGGCACGCGCCGGCCGCAACCAAGGAACACGCATGCGTTGGTTCGAAATCTCGCTGGTCTCGCTGACCCTGATCACCGGCCTGCTGTGGGCGCTGGATCGCCTCGCGCTGCGCAGGCGCCGTGAGGCATCGGCCGGGCTGACCGGCGGCGACGTGCCCTGGTACATCGATTACTCGAACGCGTTCTTCCCGGTGCTGCTGGCGATCCTGATCCTGCGCAGCTTCATCGCCGAACCGTTCCGCATCCCGACCGGCTCGATGATCCCGACGCTCAAGATCGGCGACTTCATCCTGGTCAACAAATTCGCCTACGGCCTGCGCCTGCCGGTGACCAACGCCAAGATCGTGGCGATCGGCGAGCCGGAGCGTGGCGACGTCGCGGTGTTCAAGTTCCCCGGCATGGGCCCGGACGACCCGGATGCCGGCGTCGATTTCGTCAAGCGCGTCATCGGCCTGCCGGGCGACAAGATCAGCTACCGCCGCGGCGTGCTGGCGGTCAACGGCGAGCCGCTCAAGTACACGGTCGAGGGCCAGCAGGCGATCGGCAGCGGCAACGATGGCTTGGAAATGCCGGGCGTGCTGGCTTGGGAGCAACTGGGCACGCATCGTCACCTGGTGCAGAACTACGTGCAGTCGCTGGAAGTCGGCGGCCCCGGCGACGGTGAATTCGAAGTACCCGCCGGTCAGTACCTGGTCATGGGCGACAACCGCGACAACAGCCTGGATGGGCGCTTCTGGGGCATGCTCCCGGAGGCCAACCTGCGCGGCAAGGCGTTCCTGGTCTGGATGAACTTCAAGGACTTCTCGCGCATCGGCGAGCGTATCCCGTAAGCTTCGGCTGGCGTCGCGGTGTCGGCGCGGCATCCATACATTCAAGGGGTGGGGCGATGAAGAATCACAAGCAGCAGGGCGTGTCACTCACCGGGTTCCTGATAATCCTGGCCGTGGTCGGCTTCGCGCTGTTCATCGGCATGAAGCTGTTCCCGATGTACCAGCAGTACTGGGCGCTGAAGAAGGCGCTCAAGAGCGTGGCCACCGACAGCGCGGTCGGCTCCGATGCGATCAGCGTCCGCAACTCGCTCGACAAGTATTTCGACGTGGGCTACATCAGCGACGTCAAGTCCAGCGACATCAAGGTTGAACGCTCCGGCGAAGGCACGATGCTGATCGCCGATTACGAAGTGCGCCGGCCGCTGATCTACAACCTGGACATCGTCGGCAAGTTCAAGGCCAGCGAACTCAAGCGCTCGGGTGGCGAATAACCCCACCGCCCATGCGTTCACGGACGGCGAGCTGCTGGCGCAGGCGCTGACCCATCGCAGTGCGGGGCAGCCGCATAACGAGCGGCTGGAATTCCTCGGCGATGCCATCGTCAATCTGCTGGCCGCCGAGGCGCTCTACATCGCCTGGCCCAAGGCCGACGAAGGCACGCTGACCCGTGCGCGCGCCGAACTGGTGCGCGAATCCGCGCTGGCCGGCATCGCCCGCACCCTCGATCTCGGCCATCAGTTGCGTCTGGGGCCCGGCGAAATGAAATCCGGCGGCCATCGCCGTGATTCGATCCTGGCCGATGCGGTCGAAGCGGTAGTCGGCGCGATCTATCTCGATGCCGGCCTCGACGCCTGCCGCCGCACCGCGCTGCCCTGGTTCGCGCCGCTGATCGAAGCGCTGCCGCCACCCAACCGGATCGGCAAGGATCCCAAGACCGCGCTGCAGGAATGGCTGCAGGCCCGCGCACGCAGCCTGCCGGCCTACGAACTGGTGGGTGAATCCGGCGAGGAGCACGCGCGCATCTTCACCGTGGCCTGCACCGTGGGCGATGCCGAGACCTGTGGCGAAGGTGGCTCGCGCCGCGCCGCCGAGCAGCAGGCCGCCGCCGCGATGCTGGCCCGGCTGGAGTCCGCGAAGGGCTGAACCGGCGTCGCCGGGCTGCCTCGCCTACAATCCCCGGATGAGCGAGCAGTCCTACCGCGCCGGCCACGTCGCCGTCATCGGCCGTCCCAACGTCGGCAAATCCACCCTGATCAACGGCCTGGTCGGTACCAAGGTCAGCATCACTTCCGACCGCCCGCAGACCACGCGTCATCGCATGCTGGGCATCGCCAGCTTCGACAAGGGCCAGCTCGTGCTGGTCGACACGCCCGGCATCCACGGCGCACAGAACAAGGCCATGAGCCGCGTGCTGAACCGTGCTGCCCGTGGCGCGCTGGAAGGCGTCGATGCGGCGATGCTGGTGGTCGAAGCCGGTCGCTGGGACGCCGAGGACCAGATGGCGCTGGATGCGCTCAAGGAAGCCAAAGTCCCGGTGGTGCTGGTGGTCAACAAGATCGACCGGCTGCGCGAGAAGGGCGACCTGCTGCCCTACCTGGCCCAGGTCAGCGAAGGCCGCGAGTTCGCCGCCGTGCATCCCTTGTCCGCATTGAAGCGGCAGGGGCTGGAAGCGCTGGTCGACACCCTGCTGCCGCTGCTGCCCGAACAGGCCGCGCTGTATGACGAAGACGACGTTACCGACCGCAGCATGCGTTTCCTCGCCGCCGAGTTCGTGCGCGAGCAGCTGATGCGCCAGCTTGGCGCGGAACTGCCGTATGCGAGCGCGGTGGAGATCGAGAAGTTCGAGGAAGACGGGCAGATGTTCCGCATCGGCGCGGTGATCTGGGTCGAGCGCGAGAGCCAGAAGGCCATCGTCATCGGCAAGGGTGGGGCGCGGCTGCGCAACATCGGCACCAAGGCGCGCGAGCAGATGGAGAAGCTGTTCGGCCGCAAGATCTTCCTGGAAACCTGGGTGCGCGTGCGCCAGGGCTGGTCGAACGACGAAGCCGCCCTGCGCGCGCTCGGCTACAGCGAGTGACCGCGGCGCGCTAGGCCGCCATGCGCATCAGCAGCGAAGCCGCCTACGTCCTGCATGCGCGGGCCTGGCGCGAAACCAGCCTGCTGGTCGAAGTGCTCTGTGCCGATCATGGCCGCGTCGGGCTGGTCGCGCGCGGGGTTTCCACGCCCAAGCGCCATACCCTGCGCGCCGCATTGCAGCCACTGCAGTGCATCCGACTGGAAGCGATGCTGCGCGGCGAACTGGCGACGTTGCAATCCGCCGAAGCCATCGATGTCGCCCCGCGCCTGTCCGGCGAGGCGGCACTGGCCGGCTTCTACCTCAACGAACTGACCTTGCGGCTGGCGCCGCGTCTTGACCCGCTGCCGGAACTGCACGCCGCCTACGCACGCACGCGCCGTGCGCTGGATGCGGATGCGGCGGCGCTGGCATGGACGCTGCGGCGTTACGAACGCGATCTGCTGGAGGCAATCGGTTTCGGCTTCGACTGGAACATGGATGGCGATGGCGCCGCGATCGACCCCGCCGCGCGTTACCGGCTGGATCCCGAACACGGTCCGCGCCGGTTGCTGCGTGATCGTGGCAGCGAGGAACGGAACCAGACCGCGACCGGCGCGGCCTTGCTGGCATTGGCTGCCGATCACGCGCCCGCGAGCCAGGACCTGCTGAGCCTGCGTCGCCCGATGCGCGGCCTTATCGCCCACCATCTGGGGGGTAGGCCGCTGAAATCGTGGGAGATGGCCGGGCAGCTGGCGAAGCTGAAAAGCCCCCCGCCGGGCTGAGTGGTTTCAGCCGGGCGAGGGCGCCTGGCTGCCTTCCAGCAATGCCGCGACTTCCTGATCGAAAGCCTGCAGGGCGCTGCGGTCTTCCGGTGCGGCATGCAGCCGGTCCACGATGCCGCGCAGCCGCGCCGCCCCCACGAAGCCGCAGCTGGCCTTGAGCCTGTGCAGTTCGTCGCGGGCATCGGTCACGCGGCCTGCTTCGAGCGCATCGATGATGGCGCGATGCTGCTTCGGAAGCTCCGTGCGGAACAGGCCGCGCAACGCATCCACGCTGGTGATGTGGCCGTTGAGCGCCCGCAGCGCGAGCGCATCATCCCAGTGCGTCGCGCCTTCGCCATCCAGTAGATGGCGGATCGCCGCCTGCCAGTCGCCCACCGACAGCGGCTTCGACACCACGGCATCGAAGCCGGCATCGCGCAGGGCATCCAGATCGACAGGCACGCGCGATGCGGTGTGCCCCAGCGCCGGTGGATGCGGTTTTCCGCAGGTCGTACGCAACTGTTCCAACAAGGCCGCGCCGCTGCCATCCGGCAGGCGGGCATCGATCAGCCAGGCGGCATAAAGGTGCCGCGAAGCCAGTGCCAGCGCCTCTCGCACGCTGGCGGCGCAATCGACATCGGCCGGCAGCGCACGTGCGCCCTCGGCCAGGAACAGCCGGCTCACGCGGTCATCCTCGACCAGCAGCAGGCGTGGATTCATTCCACTCTCGCGCATCGTCCGTATCCTCCTTCCATGGTGCCCCGCATCCTATCTCTCTGGCTGTTGTCGATGGCGGGGCTCGTCGCCTGCATGCCGGCGTGGGCGCGCACGGCGAATGCACGTATCGCGCGGGTGTCGACGCCGGTGGCCACGCTGGAAGGCGTCCGCGTGCGACTGGACTGGCCGGCGACCGCCACGCAAGGCCAGCTGCGATTGCAGGCCGATGCGGTGCATGCGGCGGATCTCGGCTACCACTTCCGCCATCTCGACTGGCAGTGCCCGCTGCGGCGTGTTCCAAACAATGGCTGGTCCTGCGAAGGCGCGATCGCCGCGCCGGGTGTCGCGCCGATGAAGCTGGCCCTGCGTTTCGATGATGCCGCCACGCATGCGTCGCTGGCGCGGGGATCCTCAAGGCTGACACTGGATCGCCAAGCCTCGACGCCGGACCTCACCCGCATCGATCTGGTCGCGGTGCCGGTGCAATGGGCCGAGGCATTCGCCGCGCAGGCCTGGCAGGGCGGCCGCTTCACGCGCGGCCGGCTGGATGGGCAACTCGCCATCCACACACCGAAGGGCGCGCCGGTCGTGGTGCAGGGGCCGCTGGCGATCACTGGCGCCGCGTTGCAGTCGGACGATGGCGGTATCGTCGGCGAGAACCTGGATGCCCGCTTCGGCATCGATTACCGCACGCGCCAAGGGACGTCACAGCTGGCGCTGGAGGGCAGTCTGGGCGGCGAACTGCTGTTCGGCGAGACCTATCTGGGACTGGCCGGCCAACCCGCGCGGCTGGCATTGCACGGGACCAAGGCCCCTGGCAGCGGATGGCGCTTCGACAGGATCGATTGGCGCGATGGCGACACCCTGCACGCACGGGGCAGCGCCGCGTTCAACGCGGATGCCGGCCTGTCCGCGTTGGATCTCGCGCTCGACAGCCGCAACGCCGCCGGCCTGCGCGACCGTTACCTGAGCGCGGCGCTCGGCAAGTTCGGCATGGCCGATGCCGAAATCTCCGGCGCGTGGGAGGGCACGCTGCGCTACGGCGATGGCCGCCTGCAGCGCGTCGATGCCTCGCTGCACGGACTCAACCTGATCGACCCGCGCGACCGCTTCGCGCTGCGCGGGCTGTCCGGCACGCTGGCGTTCTCCGGGGGGGCGCCGGTCGATTCGCAGCTGCAGTGGCGGCAGGCGCGCATGTACGGGCTGGATTTCGGCGAGACCACGCTGCCGTTCCGCAGTGGAGACGGCGTGCTGGCCCTGCAGCGCACGGCGCAGGTGCCGCTGTTTGGCGGCCGCATGGACATCCACGACCTGCGCATCGTGCCGCCGCGCGAGGGTGCGGGCCTGCAGATGGACTTCGGACTGGAACTGGACAACGTGGACCTGGGAGCGATGGCCAAGGCGTTCGGGCTGCCGGAGTTCCGTGGCGAGTTGAACGGCGAGATCCCGCACGCCCGCTACGCCGACGACATGCTGACCTTCGACGGCGGCCTGAGCATGGGCATCTTCGATGGCGCGATGCAGGTCACCAACCTGGCGATGGAACGGCCCTTCGGCACCGCGCCCACGTTGAGTGCGGACATCGACTTCAACGATCTCGACCTGCTTCGCCTGACCGAGGTGTTCGACTTCGGCAGTATCACCGGCAAGCTCGACGGCCACATCCACCAGTTGCGCCTGGTCGACTGGACGCCGGTGCGTTTCGACGCTGCGCTGTACACCGAACGCAAGCCGGGCGTGCGCCAGCGGATCAGCCAGCGCGCGGTGCAGAACATCTCCAGCGTGGGCGATGCCAGCTTCGTCGGCAGCCTGCAGGGCCAGCTGATCGGGCTGTTCGACGACTTCGGCTACAGTCGGCTCGGCATCCGTTGCCAACTGAACAACACGGTCTGCCTGATGGGGGGCATCAGCGACATGAACACCCCGCGTTCAGATTCGTCCGGTTTTACTATCGTCGAAGGGTCCGGCCTGCCGCGCCTGACCGTCATCGGCCACAACCGCCTCGTGGATTGGCCCACGCTGGTGGAGCGGTTGAAGGCGGTCGGCCAGGGCGAGGTCAAGCCGGTCATCGAATAGCCACAGGAGAGCAGCATGGCGATCAAACACTGGATGCCGGTCCCCGCCGCGATCGCGCTGGCGGCCTGCGTCACCATCAATGTGTATTTCCCGGCCGCCGAGGCCAAGGAAGCGGCGAAGGAATTCGTCGACAGGGTCATCGGCGAAGACGGCAAGCCCGTGCAGCAGAAGCCGGCAGACAAGCCCGGCAGTGGCGGCATGGCGATGCTGGAGCGTCGCGTCGATCTGTGGTCGCTGGTGGGCGTGGGCAGCGCGTATGCACAGTCGCGGCCCGACATCACCATCAACACGCCTTCGATCCGCGCGATCCAGTCGAAGATGGAACAACGCTTCGACGAAAGCCTGCGTGCGGGTTTCGATGCCGGCGCGCTCGGCTTCACCGCTGACGGCCTGGTGACCGTGCGCGATGCGGCCAAGCTGCCGCTGAAGGATCGCGTCGCCATCAACACCGCCGTGGCCGACGACAACCGCGACCGCAAGGCGCTGTATCGCGAAGTGGCCGTGGCCAATGGCCACCCCGAGTGGGAAGGGCAGATCCGTGAAGTGTTTGCCCGGCAGTGGGTGGACAGCGCGCGGAGCGGCTGGTGGTACCAGTCCGGCGGCGCCTGGAAGCAGAAGTAACCCGCTCAACCGCAACAAGAGGATTCCCCCATGATGTTTCGCAATCTCGCGGGCGCGGCTGCGCTCTCCTTCGCCATGCTCGCCGTCAGCACGCCGGCCCATGCCGCGCCGCTCGGTCAGCAGGCCAGCCAGTGCTTCGTGCTCTACAAGATGGCCGCGGCGTCACCCGCCAACGCCGCGCACAAGGGCGACCTGCAGAAGCTGGGTGCGTTGATGTCGCGGACCATGCAGGACGAAAAGGTTTCGCAGAAGCAGTTCGACGGCTGGGCCGGTGCCTTCATGCAGCGCATCGGCGCCAAGGACAAGATCAACGTGGCCGTGCTCGCCAAGGAGCGCGATACCTGCAACACCTTCGCCAAGTCGCGCTACCAGTTCTATGCGGCAAGGAAGTAGGCCGCGCACGGCGGGGCGTGGGCGGAAGGGGCGTGCGAAAATGGCCGCCCCTTCGTTTTTGAGTACGCCGTGGCGCGCATCGACCAGACGCCTTTCCAGGCCCGCATCCTCGACCTGAGCCACGACGGCCGCGGTGTCGCCCGCCGCGAGGGCGGTGCCCATGACGGCAAGACCGTATTCGTGTCCGGCGCGTTGCCGGGCGAAACGGTGATGGCCCAGCAGACCGCGCGCTCGCGCAGTTTCGACGAAGCCAAGACCTTGGAGGTGCTGGAAGCCTCGGCGGATCGCGTCGAGCCGCGCTGCCCGCATTTCGGCACCTGCGGTGGCTGCGTGTTGCAGCATCTGGCCGAAGACAAGCAGATCCACGCCAAGGAACGCGTGCTGGTCGAGAACCTGGAACGCATCGGCCATGTATCGGCGGGCGCGATGCTGCCGCCGCTGGTGGATGCAGCCTGGGGCTATCGACGCAAGGGACGTTTCTCGGTGCGTCGCGTCGAGAAGAAGGACAAGACGCTGGTCGGTTTCCGCGAGCAGGATCCGCGCTTCGTCGCCGACCTGCGCGAATGCCACACGGTGGTGCCGGAAATCGGCTTCAAGATTTCCGCGCTCTCCGCGCTGGTCGATTCGATGGATGCGCGTCGCGTGCTGCCGCAGATCGAATTCATCGCGGGCGACGAGGCGCGTGCGCTGGTCTTCCGCCACCTTGAACCGCTGTCCGAAGGCGACAAGGACAAGCTGCGTGCGTTCGGCGTCAAACACGGCTTCGCCATCTACCTGCAGCCCAAGGGCCTCGACTCGGTGCATGTGCTCGACAACGCCGAGCCGCCGAAGCTCTCCTTCGCGCTCAAGCCTTGGCAGGTGGAACTGCTGTTCCGCCCGCTGGATTTCATCCAGGTCAACGGCGGCCTCAACGAGAAGATGATCACGCGCACGCTGGAACTGCTCGATGTGCAGCCGGACGAACGCGTGCTCGACCTGTTCTGCGGCCTTGGCAACTTCACCCTGCCGCTGTCGCGCGTGGCGCGCGAAGTGGTGGGCGTGGAAGGCGATGCCGGACTGGTCGCCCGTGCGCGCCTCAACGCCGAACACAACGGCATCGGCAACGCCAAGTTCCATATGGCCGATCTCGCCACCGATCTGCGCGGTGAGCCATGGATGCGCGAAGGCTTCGACAAGCTGCTGCTGGACCCGGCCCGCGCCGGTGCGCTGGAAGTGCTGAAGCAACTGCCGCTGGAAGGCATCAAGCGCATCGTCTACGTCAGCTGCCACCCCGGCTCGCTGGCGCGCGATGCCGGCTATCTGGTCAACGAGCGCGGCTGGAAACTCACGCAGGCGGGTGTGATGGACATGTTCCCGCATACCGCGCACGTCGAGTCCATCGCCGTGTTCGAGAGGCCGTGACCATGGGCGTCGAGATCGAACGCAAGTTCCTGCTCGCCAACGACGAATGGCGCTCCGCCGCGCACGCGGTGATCGAGATGGCGCAGGGCTACCTCAACGATGCCGAGGCGGTGACGCTCGGCCGCCAGAACACCTCGGTGCGCGTGCGGCTGGAAGGCGACGAGGCGCGGCTCAACATCAAGTCGCGCGAACTGGGCGCCTCGCGGCAGGAGTTCGACTACGTGATTCCGGTTGATGACGCGCGGGCGCTGCTGGCGCTGTGCGTGGGCGCGCGCGTCCACAAGCGCCGGCACCTGGTGAACGTGGGCGCACACCTGTGGGAGATCGACGAATTCCTCGGCGACAACGCCGGGCTGGTCGTCGCCGAGGTCGAGCTGGATGCCGAAGACGAGGCCATCGACATGCCCGCCTGGGCTGGCCCGGAGGTGACCCATCTGCCGCGCTACTACAACCTCAATCTCGCCGCGCGCCCATTCGCCGAATGGCATGAAGACGAGCGCGCGGGACTCGATGCCCTTGCAAGCGGCTGATCCGGCCGCATCTTGATGGCATGAACACGAAGCCCATGCGCATCGACATCTGGTCCGATCTGGTCTGCCCCTGGTGCTGGATCGGCAAACACCGCCTGCAGGCCGCGCTCGAAGGCATGGGCCCGGTCGACATCCACTGGCATCCCTACCAGCTGGATCCCGACGCCGATGCCACGCCGGTGCCGTTGCGCGAGGCCTACGCGAAGAAATTCGGCAGCGCCGAGCGCACCGAAGAGATCCTGTCGCAGACGCAATCCACCGCGAATGCCGAAGGCCTGCCGATGGATTTCAGTCGCGGGCAGGTGCGGGTCTCGACCTTCGACGCGCATCGCCTGCTGTGGCTGGCCGCACGCGAGGGGGATGCCGGGAAGGTGGGCGAAGCGCTGTTCCGTGCGCATTTCGCAGAAGGCCGCAACCTGGCCGATCCGGATGTGCTGGCCGATGCCGGTGCCGCCGGAGGCCTGCCGCGTGAGCGCGTCATCGCCATGCTGGACGGCGACGAAGGCAAGGCCGAAACACGCGCCGGCATCGTGCAGGCGCAGGCCATCGGCATCCGCGCGGTGCCGACCTTCGTCATCGACGGCCAACTCGCCGTACAGGGCGCGCAACCGCCCGAGGCGCTGCGTTCGGCGTTCGCGCAACGCGGGCATCTGCCTGCCGCGCCTTCACAGAATGATGTGGGCGAGGACGGCGCCTGCGGCCCCGACGGCTGCGCGGTCTGAACACGCGGGGGCGTTGACGCGCAGCATCGTGCGCCATCGGCGACAATGACCGCAGCGCCGGATTCCGCCGGCCCACGACGGAGTTTCCATGCTGGTCATCGGCATCCACGGCACCGAACTGAGCGCACGCGAGCGCGAATGGCTGCAGCACGATGCCTGCGCCGGCGTGATCCTGTTCGCGCGCAACTTCGCGTCGAAGGCGCAGGTCGCCGAGTTGTCGAGATCCGTCCGTGAAGCCGCGCGCTTCCCGCAGCTGATCTGCGTGGACCAGGAAGGCGGTCGCGTGCAGCGCTTCCGCGAAGGATTCAGCGCATTGCCGCCGCTGGAAGGTTTCGATGCGCTCTACGCACAGGACCGCGCCGCCGCGCTCGACTTGGCCCGCGAACACGCCTGGCTGATGGCCAGCGAAATCCGCGCGACCGGCGTGGACCTGAGCTTCGCGCCGGTGGTGGACCTGGGCCGCGGCAACCGCGCCATCGGCAACCGCGCTTTTTCCGCCGATCCGGCCATCGTCGCCGACTTCACCCGCGCCTATGTCGAAGGCATGCACGACGCCGGCATGGGCGCGACGCTCAAACACTTTCCCGGCCACGGCTCGGTGCTGGAAGACACCCATTTCGATGAGGCGGTGGACAACCGCACGCTCGATGAAATCCGCGCGCTCGATCTGGTGCCGTTCGAAGCCGGCATCGATGCCGGTGCCGACGCGGTGATGATGGCGCACGTGGTGTATCCGCAGGTCGCGCCGGAACCGGCCGGTTATTCGAAGCGGTGGATCGAGGACATCCTGCGCGAGGAAATGGATTTCCGCGGCGTGGTGTTCAGTGACGACATCGGCATGGCCGCCGCGACCTCCGCCGGCGGCGTGAAGTCGCGCATCGACGCGCATCTGGATGCCGGCTGCGACGTGGTGCTGGTCTGCCATCCGGACCTGGTGCCGGACGCATTGGCCGCGGTCGAGGATCGCGACCTCAACACGCTGGCGCTCACCGGCCTGATCGGTCGCGGGCCGATGGGTTGGGATGCATTGCTGGCGGACAGCCGCTACGAAAACGCGCAAAAACAGCTGGCCGATCGACTTGGCGGCATCGACACCCGCACCGGCCATTCCGGTGCTTACGACGTGGGGAACATCGCATGACACCCAGCCTTTCCGCCGCACTGGTGGACGCCGACATCATCCACGACCGCGAGACCATCCGCGCCGCCATCGAAGCCATGGCCGACGCCATCCGCGCCGATTACGACAACGGCCTGCCGCCGCCGCTCTACGTCACCGTGATGAACGGCGGCATGCCTTTTGCCAGCGATCTGGCGATGGCGCTCGGCGCGCGCGGGCTGGACCTTGAATTCGATTACCTGCACGCCACGCGTTATCGCGGCCAGACCAGCGGCTCCAGACTGGCGTGGCTGCATCGCCCGGCCACTTCGATGCGCGGACGCCGCCTGCTGCTGGCCGACGACATCCTCGACGAAGGCCACACCATGCTCGCGGTCAAGCGCTGGTGCGAGGACCAGGGCGCCGAGGACGTGCGCATCGCGGTGCTGGCGGTGAAGCTGCACGACCGGTGCGTGGACGGCATCTGCGCCGACTACATCGGACTGGAAGTGCCGGACCGTTACGTCTTCGGCTACGGCATGGACTACCACGAGCAGGGCCGCAACCTGCCGGCCATCTACGCGCTGAAGGAATGAACATGGGCGTCATCGACCTCGCGATCATCGGCGGTACCGGCGTATATGCGCTGGCCGAACTGGCGGATGTCGAAGCGCACCAGCCGGTCACGCATTACGGTCCGCCTTCGGGGCCGGTGCGGATCGGCACGCTGGAAGGCCGCCGCGTCGCCTTTCTCGCCCGTCACGGCGAAGGTCATTCGCTGCCGCCGCATCGCATCAACTATCGCGCCAACCTGGCCGCGTTGAAGGCGCTTGGCGCGACGCGCGTGCTGGCGCTCAACACCGTCGGCGGCATCACCGCGCAGTGCCCGCCACGCGCACTGGTGATGCCCGACCAGCTCATCGACTACACCTGGGGCCGCATCTCCACCTTGTGCGAAGAGCCGGGCACCGACGTGCTGCACGTCGATTTCGGCGATCCCTACACGCAGTCGCTGCGTGCGCAGGTAGCGATAGCCGCCGAGCGCGCGGGCGTGGCCATCGTCGAGCAGGGCTGCTATGGCGCGACGCAGGGCCCGAGGCTTGAAACCAAGGCGGAAATCGCTCGGATGAAGCGTGACGGCTGCGACCTGGTCGGCATGACCGGGATGCCGGAAGCCGGACTCGCGCGCGAACTGGGGCTGGACTACGCCTGCCTCGGCATCGTCGCCAACTGGGCGGCGGGCGCGGGCCCCGATCCGGACGAGATCATCACGATGGACGAGGTGCTGGCCAACGTGCAGGCGGCGATGGACGGCGTGCCGCGCATCCTGCGCGCGATGCTCGGCTGAGCCATGCCACGGCATGTGGCTATCGTCGGCTACGGCACGGCGGGGCAGGCCTGCGCGCTGGCGCTGGCCGATGCGGGTTTCGAAGTCGAAGTCTTCGAGCGGGTGCCGGATCCGGGCCCGGTCGGTGCCGGCTTCCTGCTGCAACCGACCGGCCTGCAGGCTTTATGGCGATTGGGCCTGCTCGATGCGGTACGCATGCACGGCGCGCCGGTGCATCGGTTGCATGGCGCCAATCCGCGCGGGCGCACGGTCATGGACATGCGCTATGCCGACCTGGACGCGCGCCTGCACGGCCTTGGCATGCAGCGCGGTGCGTTGTTCTCGCTGCTGCACGCGGCGATTGCAGGGCGCGTGGCGTTGCATGCGGGCTGCGGCATCGAAGCCATCGACCACGACGCCGGACGCCTGCGTGACGCGCAGGGCCGCTGGCATGGCCCCTTCGACCTGGTGATCGTGGCCGATGGTTCGGCATCCACACTGCGCGACGGCGTGTCCACGCCTGCCATCAACCAACCCTACCCGTGGGGCGCGCTGTGGTGCCTGCTGCCGGCGCATGACTGGCCGCGCATCGGTGAGCTGAGCCAGCGTTACCTGCTGGCGCGGAAGATGGCCGGGCTGCTGCCGGTCGGCACCGCGCCGGGTGATCCGGTGCCGAAACTGAGTTTCTTCTGGAGCCTGCCGGCCAATGCCTTCGATGCCTGGCGCGAGGCCGGTCCGCAAGCCTGGCGCGAAGAACTGGTCGCACTCTGGCCCGAGGCGCATGGGCAATTGGGCGAGGGCTTCGATGTCGCCTGCCTGGCCCGCGCGGCCTATCGGGATGCGGTCGTGCCCGGCTGGTGGCGCGGCCGCAGCGTGCTGGTGGGCGATGCCGCGCACGCGATGAGCCCGCAGCTGGGGCAGGGCGCGAACATGGCGCTGATGGATGCGGTCGCGCTGGCCGAATCGCTGGCCCTGCATGCGCAGACCGGCGAAGCGCTGGCGCGGTTCACGGCGATGCGGCGTCGTCATCTGGCGGCGTATCACCGCTGGAGCCGCTGGCTGACGCCGCTGTTCCAGTCGCGCTACGACACGCTGGCCCGTGTGCGCGATGCCGTCTTCCACCCGATGGGGCGTTTACCCGGCGGGCGCGGCCACATGCTGCGCGTGCTCACCGGTACCCAGCAGGGCTGGTTCGGGCAGCACGCGCTGGACGAGGGCTTCATGCGCGCGTGGTGTGCGCGCGACTGAACCGGGTCAATCGAGGAACTGCAGCTTCGCCAGCTCCGCGTACAGGCCGCCCTGCGCCAGCAGCTGTTCGTGCGTGCCCTCGGCGACGATGCGGCCCTGGTCCATCACCACGATGCGGTCGGCCTTGAGGATGGTAGCGAGCCGGTGCGCGATGACCAGCGTGGTGCGGCCTTCCATCAGGTGCTCCAGCGCGGTCTGCACGGCGCGTTCGCTCTGTGCATCGAGGGCGGATGTGGCTTCGTCCAGCAGCAGGATCGGCGAATCCTTCAGCAGCGCGCGCGCGATGGCGATGCGTTGCTGCTGGCCACCGGACAGACGTGCGCCGCGTTCGCCCAGCTGCTCGCCGAAGCCATCCGGCAGGGCGCGGATGAAGTCGAGTGCTTCGGCGGCGCGTGCGGCGGCTTCGACATCGGCATCAGTGGCTTCAAGCCGGCCATAGCGGATGTTGTCGGCGGCACTGGTGGCGAAGATGGTCGGCGACTGCGGCACCAGCGCGATCGCGCCACGCAGCTCGGACGGATCCAGCGTGCGGATGTCGTGGCCATCGACATCGACCTCGCCGCTGTCCGGGTCGTGGAAGCGCAGCAGCAGCGAGAACACCGTGCTCTTGCCCGCGCCGGACGGGCCGACCAGCGCCACGGTTTCGCCGGGCGACACGCGCAGGTTGAACTGTTCGAGCGCCGGGCGGTCGGGCCGGGCCGGGTAGTGGAACGTGACGTCATCGAAACGCACCTCGCCAAGCAGCGGGCGTGGCAGGGGCGTGGGATGCGCGGGCGCCTGCACCTTGGCTTCTTCCACCAGCAGGTCGTTGATGCGGCCCATGCCGCCGGCCGCGCGTTGCAGCTCGTTCCACACTTCGGCCAGCGCACCGACCGAGCCGCCGCCGATCAGCGCGTAGAACACGAACTGGCCGAGCATGCCGGCGCTCATGCGCCCGGCGATGACGTCATGCGCGCCAGTCCACAGCACCAGCGTCACCGCGCCGAAGATCAGCACGATCGCCAGCGCGGTCACCAGCGCCTGCCAGCCGATGCGCTTTTTCGCGGTCGCCACCGCCACGGCGATGGCCTGGCCGAAGCGTTCGCGCTCGAAAGGCTCGCGGGCATGCGCCTGCACGGTCTTGACCGCGCCCAGCGCCTCGGCGGCGTGGGTATTGGCATCGGCGATGCGGTCCTGGCCGTCGCGCGCGATCTTCTGCAGGCGGCGCCCGCCCAGCACGATTGGCAGCACCGCCAGCGGGATGCCGAGCATCGCCCAGGCCGCCAGCTTGGGCGCGGTGATGAACAGCATGACCAGCGAGCCGAGCACGGTGACCGTGCTGCGCAAGGCGACCGACATGCTGGAACCCACCACGCTGCGCAGCAGTTCCGCGTCGGCGGTGAGGCGCGAGACCAGCTCGCCGCTGCGGGTGCGGTCGTGGAATTCGGCATCCAACCCGATCAACTGCGCGTACAGGCGGTTGCGCAGGTCGGCCACCACGCGTTCGCCCAGCAGCGAGACAAAGAAGAAACGCGCGGCGGTGGCCAGCGCCAGCACCACCACCACGCCGAACACTAGGCTGAAGGTGCGGTCGATGTTGGTGCCGCTGGAGAAACCGTGGTCGATCATCTGCCGGAACGCCACCGGCAGCGTCAGCGTGGCGCCCGACGAGCAGGCCAGCGCCAGCAGCCAGGCCACGAACAGCCCGCGCTGGCGCATGACGTAGGGCCAGAGGGCGCGCAGGCTGCCGACCGGCGCCTTGGTGGGTTTGGAATCGGCGTCGCCGCCTTGGGGAGAGAATCGGGCCATCCGCTAGCGATGGTGGCGATGGAGGCGTTTTTCAATCGCCGGGCGCATGCGGTCGGTCCGGTCGCGCGGTCAGGGCGAAGGCGTGGGCGGCGAAGGCGGCGGCAGCAGGGGCTTGAGATCGGCGGGGATCTCCGCCTTCGGGTAGCGCTGCACGAAGGCTTTCAGGCTGGCCTTGGCTTCGTCGGTATCGCCGGCATCGCGCAGTTCGCGGATGCGTGAGAGCCAAGCCTGCCTGACCTCGGGCGCATCGGCGGTGGCGGGCGGGCGGGCATCGAAGCCGGCGCGGTCTTCCGTGGGTGCGGGCGGAGGCGGCGGAGCTGCAGGCGGTGCAGGCGCGGCGATGCGTGCGGTCGGCGCATCGGCAGCCTGCACAGCGCGATTGCGTTCGGCGGCGACGGGGGCGGGAGTTGCCGGCGGCGGTGCGGGGGCATAGGCGGCATCGGCCGAAGTCGGCGCGGGACGACGCGGCATCTCCTGCACCAGATCGCTGTCCACCACGGCGCTCTTTGCCGCCATCGCGGCCGGTGCGGGCTCGGGGGCGACGGCTTCGGCTTCGCTGGCGGCATCGACGGCGGGTTTCATCGCGACCTCGGCCATCGATTTCGCCGCGGGTGATGCGGGTTTCTGCGCGGCGCCCGGCAGCGGCGCGGACATCATCGGCGGGGCAGGCGGCGGCACGGCATCCGCGGCGACCTGGGTGGCGACATAGGCCACGGGCGAACGCTGGCCGTTGGGATCGGTGTCGGCGGCCACCGGCGCGGGCGCTTCGTAACGCACCGGCTGGCCGGGATGCAGGATCGGCTCCAGTCGCCAGACCAGGCCGGCGACGGCGGTCAGCGATGCCGCGACGCCCAGCCACACCGGCCAGCGCTTCGGGCGCCGCCGCGCAGATGATGAAGGCGCATGCACCGTGCCGCGCCCGGCCATCGCCAGGATGCGGGCATCCAACTCCGCCGACGGTTCGCCGCGCGGCGCGATGCGCGCCAGCTGTTCGGCCAGCAGGCGTTCTTCGGCGTCCAGCATCGGGTCGCGTTGCGTCGTCATTCGTTCAACCTCGCGCGAAGCTTGTCCATCGCGTAGCGCAACCGCGACTTCACCGTTTCCCGGCCCGCGCCGGTCGCCTCGCCGATTTCCTCCAGCGTCAGTTCCTGTTCCAGCCGCAGCAGCAGCACGGTGCGCTGTTCCTCCGGCAGTTCCGCCAGCGCCAGCTGCAGCCGGCGGCGTTGTTCGAATTCCGACAGCGCGCGTTCCGGCGTGTCGTGGTCGGCGATGCGGGCCACGCGCTCCTCGGCATCGCCGGGGGCGGGCGGCCGATGCTTCTGCGCGCGCCAAAGGTCGTTGAGCCGATTGTGGGCGATGCGGTACAGCCAGCCGGTGAATGGCGCATCCGGCTTCCACTGCGCACGCGCGGCGATGACCCGCTGCCAGATGTCCTGGAACAGTTCGTCGGCAAGTGCCGCATCACGCAACTGGCGCAGCAGGAAGCGGTAGAGCGGCGTGCGATGGCGGGCGTAGAGCCGCGCGAAGGCATCAGTGTCGCCGGCCGCGTACGCCAGCATCAGGCTGGCGTCGCTTTCTTCGTCCACCGGTTGACCAAGGGGCAGCTCCATGCCGCACAGACTACGCGGTGCGGCAGGGGGCGGGAAGCAAGGACGAAGCCGCATCGCCGCCCCGACCATGGCGATGTCAGTCGTTGTGGCCATCCGCATTGCCGCCGCGCACCAGCCGTGCCGCGCGGTCGATCAGATCGATGAATTCGGCACGGTCGCCGTTGCGGTCGGCTCCGATGCCGGTCGATGCGAGGTTGCGCAGGCGGCGTGCATCCCAGCCTTCGATGTTCTTGCCGCCACGCAGCAGGTCGGCGAAACCGGCGACCGAGGCGGCGAAGCGCAAGTCCGGGCTGGCGTTGGGCTTGAGCGACGCGCGCGCGATGGGCCGCTCGATGAGCCGGCTCTGCGTGCCGCCGGGCAGCTTGTAGCGCAGCTTGAGCAGGGCGACTTCGCTGCCGTTCGCTTTCGCGCCGGCGGCCGCGCCGTAACGCAGCCTGGGCAGGCGTTCGCCGCCGCTGCCGACCAGGGCGACTTCGTAGAGCGCGGTGACCTCGTGGCCAGCACCGATCTCGCCGGCATCGACCGCATCGTTGTCGAAATCCTCGTCACGCAGCGCCCGGTTCTCGTAGCCGACCAGCCGGTATTCGGCGACCACGGCGGGGTTGAACTCGACCTGGATCTTGACGTCGCTGGCGATGGTGAACAGCGTGGATTGCATGTCGCGCACCAGCACCTTTTCGGCCTCGCGCACGCTGTCGATGTAGGCGTGGTTGCCGTTGCCGACATCGGCCAGCCGCTCGGCCATCGCATCGTTGTAATTTCCGGTGCCGAAGCCGAGTGTGCTGAGCGCGATGCCCGACTTGCGCTGGTCGGCCACCAGCGTTTCCAGCGCCTTGCGGTCGACCACGCCCACATTGAAGTCGCCATCGGTGAGCAGCAGCACGCGGTTCACGCCGCCCTGCCGGTAGGCCTCGCGCGCGACCCTGTAGGCCAGCTGGATGCCATCGCCGCCATTGGTGCTGCCGCCGGCTTCGAGCCGGTCGAGCGCGGCGAGGATCTCGTCGTGGCGGTCACCCGGCGTAGGCGGCAACACCAGTCCGGCCGAACCCGCATAGGCGACGATGGACACGCGATCACTGGCGCGCATCTGCGGCACAAGCTTGCGCAGCGCGGTCTTGACCAGCGGCAGTTTGTCCTCGTCCATCATCGAACCCGAGGTGTCGATCAGGAACACCAGGTTGGAAGCCGGCAGCGTGGTGCGCGGCACTTCGTAGCCCTTGATGCCGACCATCAACAGCTGCCGGTTGGCGTTGAACGGCGAGGGCGCGAACTCAGTGCTGACTCGGAACGGCACGTCGCGCGTGGCCGGCGCCGGATGGCCGTAGTGGAAGTAGTTGATGAATTCCTCGGCGCGCACCGCATCGGCCGGCGGGCGTACGCCGGTAGCCAGCATCCGCCGCACATTGCTGTAGCTGCCGGTATCGACGTCGATGGAGAACGTGGACAGCGGCGTTTCGCTGGCACGCCGTACCGGGTTGTCGTCGGGGCGCTCGTAATGCTCGGTATTGGCGGGCTGCGGCATCACCACCGGCGGCATCGGCGCATACAGCGCCTGGCGCATGGCCATGTCATGGCTGGCGACGGCCTTGCCCGCCATCGGCGCGGGTGGCGCGGGCGGCGGCGCGATGGGCGACACGCTCACCGCATCCAGCGACGGATCCGCGGCGGCTTCGTTCTCGACGGTGGTGCGCGGCCCGCTCTGGCAGGCGGTGAGGATCAACACGCTGGCAAACAGCAGGGTGCGGCGTTGCGAAGACATGGCGGAACTCCGAAGGGGTCAGTCCGGAAAACGCCCGGGCTCCGCAAACGGGGTTGAACGATGTGGTTTTTTACGGCTGGCGCAGCACCAGCAGCCGTTCTTCGGTCATGTCGTGGATGGCCCAGCGCACGCCTTCGCGGCCCAGCCCGGAGTCCTTGATGCCGCCGTAAGGCATGTTGTCAACGCGGAAACTGGGGATGTCGCCGACGATCACGCCGCCGACTTCCAGCTGTTCCCACGCCTGCATCGCATGGGCCAGATGGCCGGTGAACACGCCCGCCTGCAGCCCGAAATCGCTGTCGTTGGCGCGTCGGATGGCGTCCGCGAAATCATCGAAGGGCTCGATGAAGGCGACCGGGCCGAAGGCTTCCCTGCGGTACAGATCGCAGTCGTGCGGCACTTTTTCCAGCAGATGGGCGGGCAGCATGTTCCCGGCGCGTGGGCCGCCGGCCAGCACTTTCGCGCCGCGCTTGACCGCATCCCTCATCCAGCTTTCGACGCGCTTGGCGGCATCCTCGTCGATCATCGGGCCGATGAAGGTCTTCTCGTCGCGCGGGTCGCCCATCCGCAGCGCCTTCACCGCATCGCGCAGTTTTTTCCGCAGCTTTTCGACGATGTCGCGGTGGGCGTAGATCCGCTGCACGCCGATGCAGCTCTGGCCGCTCTGGTAGTACGCGCCGAAGACCAGCCGCTCGACGACGTGGTCGAGCGGTGCGCCCGGGTCGGCATCGATGATGCAGGCGGCATTGCCACCGAGTTCCAGCGTGACCTTCTTCTTGCCGGCACGCGCCTTCAGGTCCCAGCCGATGAGCCCGCCCGTGAACGAGAGCAGCGCGATGCGTTCGTCTTCCACCAATTGCGCTGCGTCCTCGTTGGAGCAGGGCATGATCGAGAACGCGCCCTTGGGCAGGTCGGTTTCGGCCAGCACCTCGCCGATGATCAGCGCGCCGATCGGTGTCTTCGCGGCGGGTTTGAGCACGAACGGGCAGCCGGCGGCGATGGCCGGCGCGACCTTGTGCGCGACCAGGTTGAGCGGAAAATTGAAGGGGGTGATGAAGCTGCACAGCCCCACCGGAAAACGCCGCGTCATGCCGCGATAGCCGCGGGTGCGCTCGCTGATGCCGAGTTCGATGACTTCGCCGCCGATGCGCGTAGCCTCACCCGCGGCGATGCGGAAGGTGTCGATCAGCCGGGTGACTTCGCCGCGTGCGTCGCGGATCGGCTTGCCGGCTTCGATGCACAGCGCTTGCGCCAGTTCGTCGCGGCGTTCAGTGAAGCGCGTGACGCAATGCTCCAGCACGTCGCGGCGGGCATCCGGCGGAAACGCAGCCATCGCCGGGCGTGCCTTGTGTCCGGCCACGATGGCCTTGCGCACCAGGGCGGCATCGCCAAAGGCCACGCGTGTCGCGCGCTTGCCGCTGAATTTGTCGAAGACCTCCAGCGTCTCGCGCGATTCCGTGGGACGGTTGGCGAGGTAGAGCGGGTAGGACTTCTTCAACTTCATGGTCACGGCCTCCGGGGCGGGAGCGCCAATCTAACGCGGCGCAGGTCAGCGCGATGGCAAGGCCGGCTCAGGGCTCGACGCGCATCCGCAGCTCGCCATCGACCAGTTGCGCGCTGATCGCGTCGCCGGGGCGTGCATCGGCGGCGCTGCGCACAAGATGGCCATCCTCGCGGCGCAGGATGGCGTAGCCGCGCGCGACGGTGGCCAGCGGGCTGATCGCCGCCAGCGCACGCGCGAGACCGATCAGCTTCTGCTGGTCCAGCTGCATCCGTGCCTGCAAGGCGGCATGCGGTCGTGGGCCGAGCGCGCGCAGGCGTTGCGACAACAGCGCGATGCGGCGTTCCGGCGCCTGTGCGCGCAGCGATGCGCCGGCATGGCGGGTGCGGGTCACCGCGTCCTGCAGGCGGCGGGCGAGGACCGCGTCCAGCCGGCGTCGGGCGTCGCGTTCGCGGGCGCGGAGCAGGGCGAGCCGCGCCTGCGGGCGTTGCGCGTTCAGCCGCAGCGCGGCGCGATCGAGCCGCTGCATCGCCGTGCGCAGCTGGTGCGCCTGCTGGTTTTCCAGCCGCTGGTTCAGGCGGCGCACGCGCTGCGCCAAGGCGACGCGATCAGGCGCGATGAGCTCGGCGGCGACGGAAGGCGTGGGCGCGCGCAGGTCGGCGGCGAAATCGGCCAGGGTGAAGTCGGTCTCATGGCCGACCGCGCTGACGATGGGGATGGGCGAGGCGGCGATGGCGCGGGCCAATGCTTCATCATTGAAGGCCCAGAGGTCTTCCAGCGAACCGCCGCCGCGGGCCAGCACCAGCACGTCGTAGCCGCCGGCGGTGATCGCGCGCGAGAGCATGCCGCGGATCTGCGCCGCCGCCGTCGCGCCCTGCACCGGCACCGGCAGCACATCGACCTCAAGCAAAGGAAAACGCCGCGACAGCACGGAGAGCACGTCGCGCACGGCGGCGCCGGTCGGCGAGGTCAGCACGCCGATGCGGCGCGGGAACACGGGCAGTGGCCGTTTGCGGGCGGCATCGAACACGCCTTCGGCCGCGAGTTTCGCCTTGAGCTGTTCGAAGGCCCGGCGCAGCGCGCCTTCGCCGGCTTCCTCCATGTGGTCGAGCACCATCTGGTACTCGCCGCGTGCCTCGTACAGGGTCAGCCGGCCCCGCGCGAGCACGCGCATGCCTTCGCGCGGCACGAACGGCAGCCAGGAGGCCTTCGGCTTGAACATCGCCGCCCGCACCTGTGCGCGTTCATCCTTGAGCGTCAGGTAGAGGTGGCCGGAGGACGGGCGCGCCACGTTGCCGAGCTCGCCTTCGATCCACACCAGCGGGAAGGTGTCCTCCAGCAGGTTGCGCGCCAGCGTGTTGAGCTGGCTGGGCGTCAGGATCTCGTCGGCGGGCGCGTCGATGGGCATCGGGAAAGGATACCCGCAGCTACAATTCGCCCATGAATCCCGAACTCCCGTTGCCCGAGCCCCCCGAATTCGGCGCCCGTCCGCGCCACCCGACGCGCCAGGTCGTTGTCGGCAAGGTCGCGGTCGGTGGCGATGCGCCGGTGGTCGTGCAGTCGATGACCAATACCGACACCGCCGATGTCGCATCCACGGTGAAGCAGGTGGCCGAACTCTGGCGCGCCGGCTCCGAGCTGGTGCGGATCACGGTGAACAACGCGGAGTCCGCAGCCGCGGTGCCGCGCATCGTCGAGAAGCTGGCGATGATGGGCATCGACGTGCCGCTGATCGGCGACTTCCACTACAACGGCCACACGCTGCTGACCCAGGAGCCGGCCTGCGCCGAAGCACTGGCGAAGTACCGCATCAACCCCGGCAATGTCGGCTTCGGCAAGAAGAAGGACACCCAGTTCGCGCAGCTGATCGAGTTCGCCATCCAGTACGGCAAGCCGGTGCGTATCGGCGCCAACTGGGGTTCGCTGGACCAGTCGCTCGCCGCCACGCTGATGGACGAGAACGCGCTGCGCGCCGAGCCGTGGGATGCCGGCCGCGTGCTGCGCGAGGCGTTGATCCGCTCGGCGCTGGACTCGGCGCATCGCGCGGTGGAACTGGGCCTGCCGGCGGAAAAGATCATCCTCAGCGCGAAGGTGAGCGGCGTGCAGGAACTGATCGCGGTCTATCGCGACCTGGCCGCCCGCAGTGATTTCGCGCTGCACCTCGGCCTGACCGAGGCCGGCATCGGCAGCAAGGGCATCGTGGCGTCGAGCGCGGCGCTGGCGGTGTTGATGCAGGAAGGCATCGGCGACACCATCCGCATCTCGCTCACGCCGGAGCCGGGCCAGTCGCGCACGCAGGAAGTCATCGTCGCGCAGGAGCTGCTGCAGACCATGGGCCTGCGCGCGTTCACGCCGATGGTCACCGCCTGCCCGGGTTGCGGTCGCACCACGTCCGAGTTCTTCCAGGAGCTGGCGAAGGTGGTGCAGGCGCATGTGCGCGAGAAGATGCCGGAGTGGAAGGTCACCCGCCCCGGTGCCGAGAACATGACGCTCGCGGTGATGGGCTGCATCGTCAACGGGCCGGGCGAGTCGCGCCACGCCAACATCGGCATCTCGCTGCCGGGCACGGGCGAGACGCCGGCGGCGCCGGTGTTCATCGATGGTGAAAAGGCCGTCACCCTGCGCGGTGACAACATCGCCGGTGAATTCATCACCCTCATCGACGATTACGTTGAACGACGCTACGCCGCCATCATCGACTGACGCGGTCAAGGCCATCGCCGACCAGGCGCGCTTCGGCGCGCACGAACTGGGACGCTCCTGGTGGCGCATCGCCCTGTTGTTCGGCGCGATATTGCTGCCGCTGTGGGCATTCGGCGCACTCGCCGAAGAGGTCCACGAAGGCGAGGCGTTCGGCTTCGACCAGCCGTTCCTGCAGTTCGCGCAGTCGATCCACGGGCCCGCGCTGGACGCCGTCTTCCTGTGGTTCTCGAAGGTCGGCTACCTGCGGGGCGTGGTCCCCGCCGACATCGTCCTCGTCATGCTGCTGTCGGTGCTGCGCAGGAAGCGGGAAGCGTTGTTCGCGGGTGTGGCGCTGGCGGGTTCCGGCATCCTCAATGTCGCGGCCAAGCATTACTTCGGGCGCGCGCGGCCATCCCTGTGGGAGTCGCTGGCCCCCGAAACCACCTACAGCTTCCCCAGCGGCCATGCCATGGGCTCGATGACGCTGGCAGCGGTGCTGGTGTTGCTCTGCTGGCGCACGCGCTGGCGTTGGCCGGTGCTGGTGGCGATGTCGGCCTTCGTGATGATGGTCGGGCTGTCACGCGTCTATCTGGGTGTGCATTACCCGAGCGACATCCTCGCCGGCTGGGCCGCGGCGCTCGCCTGGGTGATCGGTGTGTATGCGGTCCTGTTCCGCGGCAGTTTCCGGCCCTGGCGGCGGCCGCAGCCGGTTGAATGAATCAGTGCGGCTTGCGGGCCGCACGCTGCGGGAAGACCAGGATGCAGATCACGATCGCCACCAGCAGCACGAACGAGGCGGTGTAGCGGCTGACCTCCAGCCCGCCCTTCGCGATGGGTTTGTCGAGGAAGTCGCCGACCACCGCGCCCAGCGGACGGGTTAGCACGAAGGCCGCCCAGAACAGCGTGGTGCGCGAAATCGACGTCCAGTAATAGGCGGCCGCGACCAGCGCTAGCAGGCCGCCGAAGATCGCCGCCGCGCCGGTATAGCCCAGTCCTGCGGTATCGGCGGTCCAGTCGCCGAGTGCGGTGCCCAGCGTCTGCGAGAACAGGATGGTGATCCAGTAGAACCATTCCGCGCGCGGGGTGCTGACCGAATCGACCGAAATCGATCCCAGGGTGCGCCGCCACCACCACAGCGAGCCGGACAGCAGCCCCAGCAGCAACAGGCTGCCCCCGCTGTAGCCGATGCCCAGCGAGCGGTCGGCGAAGTCGGCCGGGGTGGTGCCAAGCGTGGTGGTGGCGATGATGGTCAGCCAGTACAGCCATGCGTTGAAGCGCATGGCGCGGATCTGCGCCAGCACGAACGCGATGAAGACGGCAGCGAAAATCGCGGTGCTGACCAAGTAGCCCAGATTCATCGACATCGACAACGTATCGCCGCCGGTCTCGCCGAGCGTGGTGGCAAGGATCTTGATGATCCAGAAACCCAGGGTGATCGCCGGCACCTTGGCGAGGGCGGCCTCGGTTTCGCGGGATGCGACGGTCTCCATGTGGAGGGCTCCAGGACGTTGCCTGCAGGCTGCCGGGAGACTTGTCGGAATTCGGTGCGAATCGGGGGGGCGGTCGCTCAGCCGCGCGCGGCATCCATGCCGGGTTCAGTTGCCCGGCTCGACCGCTTCGCTGGGTGCATGGGTCGCGTTGCGCTTGGCCAGCTGCGCCTCGCGGTGCGCGATGTAGGCGGTGGCGGTGAGGATGATGGCGGCGCCGACCAGCGTCCAGCGGTCGAGCGTTTCATCGAACAGCCACCAGCCGGCGAACGTCACCACCGGCAACTGCATGAAACTGATCGGCGTGAGCGCGGAGACTTCGCCCAGCTTCAACGCGCGCGTCCACAGCCATTGCCCGCCGGTCCCGAACAGGCCGCACAGCGCCAGCCACAGCCACGCCTCGCCCTGCGGCCAGTGCCAGCCGGGCAGGGCCGGCAGCAGCGACATCGGCACCCAGAACAGATAGGTCCAGAGCACGATGGTGTCCGGCCCATCCACCTTCGACAGCTGCTTGATCTGGATGGCGACGATGGCCGACAGCACCGCCGCCGCGATCGCCACCAGCAGGCCCGGCGTGAACGCATGCGAGCCCGGCCGCACGATCACCAGCATGCCGATGAAGCCGATGGTGACCGCCATCCAGCGGCGCATCCGCACTTTCTCGCCGAGCAGCAGCACGGCGGCGATGGTGACGAAGATCGGTGAGGAATACGCCAGCGAGATCGCCTGCGACAGCGGCAGGTGGGCGATCGCCCAGAAGCCGCAGAACATGCTGACCACGCCAATCGCGCAGCGGATGAAGTAACGCGAAAGTTGTTTCGTGTGGACGATGCCGGCGAGTGCCTGGCGTGGCTGCGTCGAACGCAGCACCGGCACGGCCAGGATCGGCAGCAGCGCGACCAGGCCGAACAGATTGCGAAAGAAGGCGATTTCCCAGGTCGGTTCGGTCCTGGAGGCGAGCCGGATGCAGATCGCCATCAGGCCGAAGCTCAGTGTGCTGGCCAGCATCAGGCCGGCGGCGCGTGCCTGCACGCTGCGCGGTCGGCTCACCAGCGCGCCCCGACCAGCCGGGGCTCGGGTTCGATGTCGATGTGGAAGCGTTCGTGCACGCTCGCGGCAATGCGCCGGGCGAGGTCGAGCAGTTGTTCGCCGCTCGCGTGGCCGTGGTTGACTAGCACCAGCGCGTGGCCGGGCGAGACGCCGGCATCGCCGTCGCGATGGCCCTTCCAGCCGGACTGGTCGATCAGCCACGCGGCGGACAGTTTGCGCTGCGCCTCGCTGCCGGCGCGGAACACCGGCATGGCGGGGTATTCGCCCTGCATCGCGGTGGCCGTGGCGACATCGACGATGGGGTTCTTGAAGAAGCTACCCGCGTTGCCGATCAGCGCCGGGTCCGGCAGCTTGCGGCGGCGCAGCGCGATGACCGCGTCGGCGACGTCACGCGCGGTGGGCGAGTCGATGCCCATCGCCTGCAGTTCCTCGCCGATGCCGGCATAGCCGAGCTGCAGCTTCGGCACGCGCGACAGCCTGAAATCCACGCGCATCACCGCATGCCGCTGCGGGTCGGCCTTGAACGCGCTCTCGCGGTAGGAGAAGCCGCATTCGGCGTGCGGCCACCAGCGGGTCTCGCCGGTGACGCGGTCGTGTACCTGCACCGCCTCGATCAGGTGCATCACCTCGACGCCGTACGCGCCGATGTTCTGGATCGGCGAGGCACCGACCGTGCCCGGAATCAGTGCCAGGTTCTCCAGCCCGGACCAGCCGTTCGCCAACGTCTGCATGACGAAGTCGTGCCAGACCGCACCGGCGGCGGCACGCACGCGCACGCTGTCGCCATCGTCGTCCAGCGGTTCGATGCGGGCGTCGACGGGTTGCACGACGGCATCCACTTCCGGCGCGACCAGCAACAGGTTGCTGCCGCCGCCGACCAGCAACGCATCGCGGCCGGCTTGGGCCAGCGCGTCGGGTAGCGCATCGAGGTCATCGACCTGGAGCAGCCGCCTGGCGCGGGCGGCGATGCCGAAGGTGTTCGGCAGGGGCGCGTCGTGCTGCGTGCGGATCGCCGCTTCAGTCATTGGGGATGCGCATGCCGGAGCTCGGGGCTTCCTTGCGCCGGCGGATCGCTTCTACGCATTCGCCGACCAGCTTCGGGCCGCGATAGACCAGGCCGCTGTAGAGCTGCACCAGCTGTGCGCCGGCGGCGGTTTTCGCCACCGCATCGGCGCCGGACAGGATGCCGCCCACGCCGATCAGCGGCATGGATTCCGGCAGGCGCGTGCGAAGGCGGCGCAGCGTGGCGGTGGAGCGGCCGAGCAGCGGCGCCCCCGACAGACCACCGGCCTGCTGTGCCATCGGGTGCTGGCTGATCGCCACGCGGCTGACCGTGGTGTTGGTGGCGATGACGCCGTCCACGCCCATGTCCGACAGCACGCGGCTGGCGGCATCGACATCCTCATCGGTGAGATCGGGCGAGACCTTGACCAGCAGCGGCACGCGCCGGCCATGCTGCGCGGCCAGCTTTTCCTGCGCCTCGCGCAGGGTGCCGACCAGCGCACGCAGCTGCTGTTCTTCCTGCAGCTCGCGCAGGCCGGCGGTATTGGGCGAGGAGATGTTGACCGTCACGTAGTCGGCCAGCGGATAGACCCGCTCCAGGCAATGCAGGTAGTCACGCGCCGCCGATTCGTTGGGCGTGTCCTTGTTCTTGCCGATGTTGATGCCGAGGATGCCCAGCCGCGTCGGCAGCGCCTCCACGTTGCGCACCAGCGCATCGACGCCGAGGTTGTTGAAACCCATGCGGTTGATGATGGCGCGGTATTCCGGCACGCGGAACAGGCGCGGACGCGGGTTGCCTTCCTGCGGGCGCGGCGTGACCGTGCCCACTTCGACGAAACCGAAGCCCAGCGCGAACAGCGACGCGATGTGCTCGCCGTTCTTGTCCAGGCCCGCCGCCAGCCCGACCGGGTTGGGGAAGGTGAGCCCGAGCAGCTTGGTCGGGAACGGCGCCGGTGCCTTCGGCAGCATCATCCGGCCCAGGCCCGAGGCCGCGGCGACATCGCCCCAGGCCAGCGCAAGCCGGTGCGCGCGTTCGGCATCGAGCTGGAACAGCAGGGGACGGATCAGGCCGTACATCGCGTCAGCTCCAGCCGAACCAGGCGAGACCGCCCATGAACAGGAACAGCGCGGAAATGCCAAGCACCCCCATCACCACCTGTCCCCAACCCAGCACCAGGCCGATCACGGCCATCGCATCGCCTTCGTAGCGCTCGGGCTGCGCACGGATGTCACGCCGCGCCAGATGGCCGGTGATGATGGCGATGATGGAGCCGACGATGGGCATCACCATCCACGCCAGGATGCCGCTGATCAGGCTCACCACCGCCAAGCCGTGGGTCTGGCGCGTGGCGGGCAGGCCTTGCGATGGGGGAGGCAGCGCGCTCATCGGTCAGAAGTCGAACTTGATGCCCTGCGCCAGCGGCAGCGCGTCGGAGTAGTTGATGGTGTTGGTCTGGCGGCGCATGTAGGCCTTCCACGCATCGCTGCCGGATTCGCGGCCGCCGCCGGTTTCCTTCTCGCCACCGAAGGCGCCACCGATCTCCGCACCCGAGGTGCCGATGTTGACGTTGGCGATGCCGCAGTCCGAGCCGCTCGCGGCCAGGAAGGCTTCGGCGCGCTTCAGGTTGGTGGTGAAGATGGCCGAGGACAGGCCCTGCGGCACCGCGTTCTGCATGTCGATGGCGTCCGCGATGTCGGCGTACTTCATGACGTAGAGGATCGGCGCGAAGGTCTCGTGCTGCACCACCTCGGCTTCGTTGGTCAGGCCGGTGACGATGGCCGGCTTCACGAAGAAGCCCTTGCGCTCTATCTTTTCGCCGCCGATCTGCACCTTGCCGCCGGCCGCCTTGGCCGCGGCGATGGAGTCGAGGAAGGCGTCGACCGCGTCGGAGGAATTCAGCGGTCCGACCAGGTTGGCCGGGTCGGTCGGGTCGCCGATCTTGCCTTCGACCTGCCCGTAGGCCTTGATGAGCGCGGCCAACACTTCGTCGTAGCGCGACTCGTGGACGATCAGGCGGCGCGTCGTGGTGCAGCGCTGGCCGCAGGTGCCGACGGCGCCGAACACGATCGCCGGGATCGCCAGCTTCAGGTCGGCGGTTTCATCGACGATGATCGCGTTGTTGCCGCCGAGCTCCAGCAGCGAGCGGCCCATGCGGCGCGCCACGCGCTCACCGACCGTGCGGCCGACCTTGGTCGAACCGGTGAAGCTGACTAGCGCCACGCGCCTGTCATCGACGAATTCCTGTGCCAGTTCGGTGCCGGCATCGTTGAACAGGAAGAAGATGTCGGGGAAGCCGCCGGCACGCAGCGCCTCGTTGCAGATCTTCATGCTGGCGATGGCCGAGAGCGGCGTCTTCGGCGACGGCTTCCACACCGTGATGTCACCGCAGATGGCGGCGATGAAGCTGTTCCACGCCCACACCGCGACCGGGAAGTTGAACGCCGAGATCACCCCGACGATGCCGATCGGGTGCCACTGCTCGTACATGCGGTGGCCCGGGCGCTCGCTGTGCATGGTCAGGCCGTAGAGCTGGCGCGACAGACCGACCGCGAACTCGCCGATGTCGATCATTTCCTGCACTTCGCCGTCGCCTTCCGGCTTGGACTTGCCCATCTCCAGCGCCACCAGCGAGCCCAACGCGTCCTTGTGGGTACGCAGCGCGTCGGCGCACAGGCGGATGGCTTCGCCGCGCTTCGGCGCGGGCGTGGTGCGCCAGACCTTGAAGGCGGCTTCGGCGCGTGCCATCAGGGTGTCGTAGTCGGCCTTGGACGAGGCATGCACCTTGCCCAGCACCTCGCCGGTGGTGGGGTTGACCGGTTCCAGCACGCCGGCATCGGTGGTCTTCGACCATTCGCCTTGGCCGAGGTAGCTGCCGGATTCAACGGCACCAAGGCCGAGCTTGTCGAGGACGGGATGCGACATGGGGGAACTCCTGAAAGATCAAGAAATATGGCGACCCCGAGACGATTCGAACGTCCGACCTGCCCCTTAGGAGGGGGCCGCTCTATCCAACTGAGCTACGGGGCCAAGCCGCGGGATTATCGCATGGGCGTATTGCGGCCCGGGTACGCGCTCAGGGCTGGACCGGGGCGTGCGCGTCGAGTGAAGCGGCCAATGCATCGGCGACGGCGGCCGGTGCGCGCATCCACCCGAAATGCCCGTGGTGGCCGTCGGTCTGCGTGCGGTCGATGTGCTGGAGGTGGACCGCGCCACCCACGCGTTCGGCGAGCCCGCGCATCGAGGCTTCGGGGGCGTACCAGTCGTCATCGAGCAGCACGCCCTCCACCGGTACACGCACGTCGCGCATCAGCGGGTCCAGATCGCGGCCCATGCTGTGGATGAGGTAGCGCTCGGCGCGTCCGGTGCCGGCCCAGTCGCGCATCACGCCTTCGGCCTCGCGCCCGCCAAAACCAATGGTCCGCCCGGGCAGGGCACCGAAGCGCTTCGCCAGCCACGGCGTCAGCGTGAACAGCAGCGGCAGGCCCCAGCGCAGCCGCGCCGAGAAGGCGGGCGCGAAGGGCACGCCACTGCCGACCAGCCACAGCCGCGAGGCGGATTCCGGCGCCAATGCCAGCCGGCAGGCCGACATCTGACCACCCAGGCTGTGGCCGCCGAGGATCGCCGGCAGGCCGGGCAGTCGCTCGGCCATGGCGCGCTGGCTGGCCGGGATGTCGCGTTCCAGCAGCTCGCGGTAGGCCCAGTTGCAGGCGTGCGAGGCGCGCAGCGAACTGCTGCCGTGCCCGCGCCATTCGTGCAGGAAGGTGGCGATGCCGCGTGCGGCCAGCGCTTCGGCGAAGGCCTGGTAATGCCGCGCGGCGACACCGAGCGCGGGCAGCCAGAGCAGGGCGGCGCGCGGCGATCCGGGGATGCAGGCGTCGAGCGTCCAGCGGTGGCCGTCCTCGCTGGCGAGCGCGATCTGTTCCATCGTCATGTTCATGCGCGATGGGCGGCGCCGAAGTGATCCAGCACGACCATGCCGGCCTGTCCGGGCCGGTAGCCGAGCGCGAGTGCGCGGGCGACGTAATCGCCGGCTTCGCGGGCGGCTTCGATGGGCGCCAGGCCGCGGCACAGGTTGGCGGCGATGGCCGAGGCCAGCGTGCAGCCGGTGCCATGGCCTTCGATGTCGAGGCGGGCGTGCACGAATTCCGCTTCGTGTTCGCCATCGAACCAGCGGTCGCGGACCAGCATGCCCTCGTCGAGATGCGCGCCCTTGAGCAGCACGTGGCGCGCGCCGAGCGCATGCAGTTCGCGCAGCGCGGCGCTGACCGAAGCCGCATCTTCAATCCTGCGGCCGAGCAGCCATTCGGCTTCGGGAATGTTGGGCGTCAGCACGGTGGCCATCGGCAGCAGGCGTTCGCGCAGGGCGATATGGGCGGCATCGTCCAGCAGCTTGGCGCCGGAGGTGGCGACCATCACCGGGTCCAGCACGATGAAGCGGGGCGCGTGCGCGGCGAGCGCGGCAGCGACCGCATCGACCACTTCCGCGTTGGCCAGCATGCCGAGCTTGACCGCGACGACGTTGAAGTCGGCGAAGCAGGTATCGATCTGCGCGCGCACGAACGTCGTCGGCGGCACGTGGACGGCGGTGACGCCCTGGGTGTTCTGCGCGGTGAGAGCGGCCAGCACGCACAGCCCGTGCACGCCGTGGGCGGCGAAGGTGCGCAGGTCGGCCTGGATGCCGGCGCCGCCGCCGGAATCGCTGCCGGCGATGGTCATGGCGCAGGGTGGGCGGGAATCAATGTTCATGGCGGCTGAAACGATGGTGGTGGTAGAGGGCGTAGCCGATGCCGACCACGCCGGTCCAAGTGGCGGGGACGTAGAGCGCATCGTAGGAGAAGCGGCGGAACAGCAGCGCGCCGATGGCGCAGCCGGTGGCGAACGCGCCGATGGTCAGCACCGACAGCTGCATGCGCTTGAACTCGAACGGCATGCCGCGCAGCGCGTGGCCGAGCGCGATGCCGATGTCGGTGAACAGGCCGGAGACATGCGTGGTACGCACCAGGGCGTCGCTGTAGGTGGTGGCGATGGCGTTCTGCAGGCCGCAGGCCACGGCCGCGAAAACCGGGCCGGCCATGGTGCTGGACCTGAACGACATGGCGGAGGCGAACAGCAGCGCCGAGACCATCGCCAGGGCCACGCCGTAGCGCCGCCCCAGCTTCAGGCGCTGGTCCTGGATGATGAGGCCGCCGGCCGCCGCGCCGGACACGAACGCAAGAATCATCGACGCCAGTTGCCCGCTCGCACGCCAGTTGCCGCCCGACAGCGCCTCGCCGAGCAGGGTGGTGGTGCCGGTCAGGTGGGTGATGCCCTGGTGCTGGAAGCCCATGTAGCCGACCACGTTGACCATGCCGGCGATGCAGGCCAGTGCGCAGGCACCGAGGATGACCCAGGCCGGCAAGCCGTCGCGGTTCTTCATGGCGCGGTGCTCATGCCAGGTCTGCGGGGATCAGCGAAAACAGAACGGTGTCGCGCGGGGTGCCGCCATCCAGGATGCCGTGGCGGGCGATGCCTTCGCGCGTCGCGCCGCAGGCTTCCGCGACCTTGATGCTGGCGGCGTTGCCGGGCATCGCCATGATCTCGATGCGCACCAGGCCGAGTTCGTCGAACCCGAAACCTGCCGCCTGCGTTGCGGCCTGTCGCGCAAAGCCGTGGCCGGTGAACGCGCTGCCGATCCAGTAGCCGAGGTTGGCGCTGCGCCGCTCCAGGTTGAGCTGGTTGAGGCCGGTGCCGCCGACGAGCCTGTCTTCCTCATCGACCACCGCGAACGGAAAGCCCGTGCGCGTGGCCCAGGCCTGCATCGAATAGGCGATCCACGCCTCGGCATCAGCCGGCGTGTAGCCGGCGCGACACCACGCCAGCCACGGTGACAGTTCGGCGCGCGAGGCCTGCACCAGCCGGTGCAGGGCTTCGGCATCGTCCATCGCCCATGGCCGGATGCGGACGCGGGCATCCCTTCCCGCCATGGCGCTTACAGCACTTCCGACGCGTGGTCGGCCAGGCGCGAACGCTCGCCGCGACGCAGGGTGATGTGCGCGCTGTGTGCCCAGTTCTTGAAGCGGTCCACGGCGTAGGTCAGGCCCGATGTCGTTTCGGTCAGGTACGGCGTGTCGATCTGCTCTACGTTGCCCAGGCAGACGATCTTGGTGCCGGGGCCGGCGCGGGTGATCAGCGTCTTCATCTGCTTGGGCGTGAGGTTCTGCGCCTCGTCCAGGATGAGATAACGCGAGAGGAAAGTGCGACCACGCATGAAGTTCATCGAGCGGATCTTGATGCGCGATGCCAGCAGGTCGTTGGTCGCCGCGCGTTCCCAGCTGCCGCCGCCCTTGGCATTGGGCATCAGCACTTCCAGGTTGTCGGTGAGCGCCCCCATCCACGGCGTCATCTTTTCCTCTTCGGTGCCGGGCAGGAAGCCGATGTCCTCGCCCACGCTGACCGTGGCGCGGGTCATGATGATCTCGCGGTAGCGCTGCGCGTCCATGGTCTGCGCCAGGCCGGCGGCCAGCGTCAGCAGCGTCTTGCCGGTGCCGGCGGTGCCGAGCAGGGTGACGAAGTCGATGTCCGGGTCCATCAGCGCGTTGAGCGCGAAGTTCTGCTCGCGGTTGCGCGCGGTGATGCCCCACACGGCGTGCTGCTGGCTGCGGTAGTCATCGACGATCTGCAGCACCGCCTTGCCGCCGCCGACCGAGGCCACGCGGAACTCGCTCTGCTCGTCGCCGGGCAGGTACAGGAACTGGTTGGCATACCAGTCGTCGTCATCCGACGTCGCCACTTCGTAATAGGTGCGGCCCTTGTCCGTCCACGACTTCAGCTCCTTGCCGCTGCGCTGCCAGAAATCCGCGGGCAGGGCTGTGGAGCCGGTGAACAGCAGGTTGAAATCGTCGAGCGCGCGGTCGTTCTCGTAGTCCTCGCTGGGGATGCCGGCGATCGCCGCCTTGATCCGCAGGTTGATGTCCTTGGAGACAAAGACCACGTGCTGGCCGGGCTCGCGCGCCTGCAACGCGACGATGGCCGCGAGGATGTGGTTGTCCGGCATCACCGTGCCGAAGGCGTCGCCACCGCCGCCGAAACCGGCGGTCTGGAATCGCAGCACGCCGCGCGCCGCCTCGCTCTTGAGTTGCAGGCCACCCGGCGGCCGCAGCTTGAGGCCGGTGGCGATCTTGTCGGCGCCCTGTTCCTCGATCAGTTCGTTGATGAAGCGGCTCACCTGGCGGGCGTTGCGCGAAGCCTCGCTGGTGCCCTTCTTGCCGTTGTCGAGTTCCTCGATCACCTGCATCGGCAGGAACACATCGTGTTCCTCGAACTTGAACAACGCGGTCGGGTCGTGCATCAACACATTGGTGTCGAGGACGTAGAGGCGCTTGCCTTCGGTCATGCGGCGTTCTTCCTTCGGGGCGTGGAAACGAAAACGCCACCGTCCGGCGGGGCCGGGCGATGGCGTCGGGAGCGGGGTGCGCGGGTCACTGCGATCGCGCGTCCTTGAGAGTGTCGAGTACCGCCTGTGCGTGGCCCGGCACCTTCACCGGCTGCCAGACGTGGGCGATGCGGCCTTCGGGGTCGATCAGGTAGGTGCTGCGGACGATGCCTTCGTACTCGCGGCCGTAGAGCTTCTTCGGCTGGATCACGCCGAAGGCGCGGCACAGGCGTTCGTCGGCGTCGCTGACCAGCGGGAACTCGAAACCCTGCTTGGTGCAGAAGTTGGCATGCGTCTTCACCGAATCCTTCGACACGCCCAGCACGTCGGCGCCGAGCTTGCGGAAGTCATTCAGAAGCGCCTGGAAGTCGCGGCCCTCGGTGGTGCAGCCCGGCGTGTTGTCCTTCGGGTAGAAGTAGAGGACGAGCCAGCTGTCCGCGTAGTCACCGAGGGTGACGCTGCCGCCATCGCCCAGCGCGAGCGGCAGCTTGAGGGTGGATGCGGGGAGTTTTTTGCCGGCTTCGGGCGTCGTCATCGTCAGAACTTCATCGGATCCATGATGGCGTCGAGGTTCAGGTGGTCGCAGAACTCGAGGAAGTCATCGCGCAGCGAGGCGATGTGCATGTCGGCCGGCACCCCGATGGTGATCTGCGCGGTGAACATCTCGGCGCCGGTCTGCATCGCCTTGTAGCGCGAGCTGTGCAGGTTCTCGACGGTGATGCCCTGGCGGTCGAAGAAATCCGCCAGCTGGAACAGGATGCCCGGCTTGTCGGCGGCCACCACTTCCACGATGTAGGGAATCAGGTTGGACTGCAGCGGCTTGGGGCCGGTGCGGTAGTGGACGATGCGCAGGGATTCATCGCGGCCCAGGCGCTCGATCATCGTTTCCAGCTTGGCCACCGCGTCCCACGAACCCGTGGCGAGCGCGGACACCGAGACATCGCGCCCCACCGTGGTCAGGCGTGCATCGACCAGGTTGCAGCCGCTGTCCGCGATGCGGCGGGTGACCGACAGCAGCGGCGAAGCCGGGTGCGTGCTGTAGGCGTTGATGAAGAGATGGTTCTCGTTCTGCGAAGGTCGTGCGGACTGGTCGTTCAAGGCGGTTCCGGGGTGACAGGCGCGAAGGCCTGAACGGTAGCCCGCATGCGGCGGGAAGCTCGGTGCAGGATACTTGCCGGGCATTTCAGGCCGCAAGTAACATGCGGCGGCACCCGGTGCCGTGTTTTCCGCGCCCGCGCACCGCTTCTTCACGCCAAGGGCACCGTCTTGCCACACGCTCCGCTTGTACTTGCCGGCAGCATCACCGCGCTGGCCACGCCGTTCGCCACCGATGGTTCGGTGGATTTCGATGCCTGGCGCCGGCTCATCGACCTGCAGCTCGAAGGCGGCACCCAGGCGCTGGTCGTTGCCGGCTCCACGGGCGAGGCCGCCGCGCTCACCGACGCCGAATTCGACGCGCTTCTCCGCGCCGCCGTGGCCCAGGTCGCCGGTCGCGTGCCGGTGCTGGCCGGCACCGGCCTGTCGAACACCGCCAAGACCATCGCGCTGACCCGCCACGTGGCCGCGCTCGGCGCCGATGCCGCATTGGTCGTCACGCCGCCCTATGTGCGCCCCACCCAGGCCGGTCTGCTCGCGCATTACCGCGCGGTCGCCGCCGAAGGGGGGCTGCCGGTCGTCCTCTACAACGTGCCGGGCCGCACCGGCTGCGACATGCAGCCCGAGACCGCCGCCGCGCTCGCCGTCGACCCCAACATCATCGGCATCAAGGAAGCGGTGTCCGAGTTGGCGCGCATGGCGGCGCTGCTGGAACTGAAATCACCCGGCTTCGCGATTCTGTCGGGCGATGACCCGACCGCCTGCCGCGCCATGCTGGCCGGCGCCGACGGCGTGATCTCGGTGGCGTCCAACGTGCTGCCGGCCGCGATGCGCCGCCTCTGCGACCACGCCCGTGCCGGCGAAACCGAGCCCGCCGCCGCCCTCGACGGTGCGCTGCAGCCGCTGTTCGACTTCATCGGCTGCGAACCCAACCCCATCCCGGTGAAGGCGCTGCTGCGCCATGCCGGCCTCGGTGACGGCCTGCGCCTGCCGCTGACTTCGCTGGCCAGCGGGAACGAAAGCCGGCTCGCGCCCGCGGCAGCGGCTATCCTTGCCCTTGAGAACGAATGCCGCCGTCCATCGCCGGCATCCACATGAACCCCCAGGAGATTTCCATGCGCATCGCTTCCCCCGGCCGCGTCGCCGTCATCGCCAGCCTTGTCGTCGCCGTCGCGCTGACCTCCGGCTGCAGCTGGTTCCGCAAGGACAACGCCGCCTACAAGCTGACTGGTGAAGCGCGCCCGCTGGAAGTCCCGCCGGACCTTGACCGCCCGGCCACCGATGGCGCCATGACCGTGCCGGCCCAGGGCGGCGGCAGCGTGATGGCATCCAGCGCCGGTCGTGGTGGCCAGTCGGCCGCCGCGCCTTCGGGCTTCAACCTGGCCGGCGTCGACCGCGATGCCGCCTTTGCCCGCGTCGGCGACGCGCTGGCCGGTATCCAGGGCGTGACCATCGCCAGCAAGGCCCAGCTGCTCGGCAGCTACGACGTCAGCTACGGCGGCGCCGACTTCCTGGTCCGCACCGCGCAGACCCAGAACGGCGTCTACATTTCGGCGGTCGACCCGCGCGGCCTGCCGGAAACCCGTGAAGGCCCGCTGGCCCTCATCGCCCAGCTCAAGGCCAAGCTCGGCGGCCAGTAAGGGCAGGGTGGTCGATGCCGGTCGGCTTCCGGCATCGACATGACGAAACGGGCGCCTTGGGCGCCCGTTTTCATTGGGATGCGATGTCGGCCTGGGTCAGCGCTCGAGGTAGGGCAGCTTGTCCGGCTTGCCGTCCCATTCCTTGGCTTCCGGCAGCGGGTCCTTGCGGGTGGTGATCACCGGCCACTCGGCGGAGAGTTCCGCATTGAGCGCGATGTAGCCTTCCTGGCCGGCCGGCACGTCGTCTTCGGGATAGATCGCGTTGGCCGGGCATTCCGGCTCGCACAGGGTGCAATCGATGCACTCGATCGGGTCGATGACGAGGAAGTTGGCGCCTTCGTGGAAACAGTCCACCGGGCAGACCTCGACACAGTCCGTGTACTTGCACTTGATGCAGTTGTCGGTGACGACGAAGGGCATGGCGGACCGGCGATGAGTAGGGCGCGATCGCGCCCGCCCATGAATGTGGTACTCCCTACGGGACTCGAACCCGTGTTTACGCCGTGAGAGGGCGTCGTCCTGGACCGCTAGACGAAGGGAGCGGATTGGTCGCATGAATGCGAGGAGGATAGTATAGAGGGCTTCGCGCAAATTGGCACGCCCACGGGACGCATGTCCGAAACCACTTCCAACGCCGCTTCGCCCGTGCTGCTCAGCATCCCGCGTGACGCCCACGCCGTGTCCCGCCGCGACATCAGCCCCAATGCGCTGCGGGTGCTCTACCGCCTGCGCGAGGCCGGTTTCCAGGCCTATCTGGTCGGCGGTGCCGTCCGCGACCTGCTGATCGGCGTCATCCCCAAGGACTTCGATGTCGCCACCGACGCCACGCCGGAAGAGGTCAAGTCGCTGTTCCGCAACTGCCGGCTGATCGGCCGGCGTTTCCGCCTGGCGCATGTGGTGTTTGGCCGCGAGATCATCGAGGTCGCCACCTTCCGCGCCGCTGGCGGCAACGACGACAGCGGCGACCGCGAGATCCACGACGACGGCCGCGTCCTGCGCGACAACATCTACGGCAGCATCGAGGAAGACGCGGTGCGCCGCGACTTCACCGCCAACGCGCTGTATTACGCGATCGAGGATTTCTCGGTGCGCGACTACACCGGCGGCCATGCCGATGTCATCGCCCGCAAGCTGCGCCTGATCGGCGACCCGGAATCCCGCTACCGCGAGGATCCGGTGCGGATGCTGCGGGCGATCCGGCTGGCGGCCAAGCTCGATTTCGAAATTGAGGCGGCCACCGCCGAACCGATCCCGCGCCTGGCCGGACTGCTGGCCGAAGCCGCGCCGGCCCGCCTGTTCGAGGAATGCCTGAAGCTGTTCCTGTCCGGCCATGCGGTCGCCAGTTTCGAGGGCCTGGAGCGCCACGGCCTGCTCGCCGTGCTGCTGCCGGAAACCGCCGAGGCCCTGCGCGCCAACCGTAGTGGTGCGCTGCGCCGGATGCTGGTCGCCGGCCTCGCCAACACCGATGACCGCGTCGCGCGCGATGAGCCGGTGTCGCCGGCCTTCCTGTTCGCGCTGCTGCTGTGGCCGGCCTATTGCCGCGCGTTGATGGCGCTGCAGGCGCAGGGCATGCATGTGTCCGAAGCGCAACGCCGCGCCGCCGACCGCGTGACCGTGCACCAGACCAAGATGATCGCGTTGCCGCGCCGGTTCTCCATCCCGATGCAGGAAATCTGGCTGCTGCAGTCGCGGTTCTCGCAGCGCAAGCGGGTGGGGCGCTGGATGGCGCATCCGCGTTTCCGCGCAGCCTTCGATTTCCTGCAGCTGCGCCAGCACGCCTCCAACGAGCATGCCGCCGACATCGCCTACTGGCATGAGGAGCAGGTGCGCGGGGGGATGGAGGAAGCGGCCGATGCCGCGCCTTCGCCCGACGACATCGCCGCCGAGGAAGCCGAGCACGCCGAAGGTGGGCCGCGTCGTCGCCGCCGCCGGCGTCGCAACGGCTGAGTTTTCGCATGATGGAGCTGGCTGAAACGCCGGTCATCGCCCACATCGGCTTGGGGGGCAATGTCGGCGACGTGGCCGCCACGCTGGACGCCGCGCTGGCCGGCATCGACGCATTGCCAGGCAGCCGCGTCATCGCCACCTCGCGCTTCTACCGCACGGCACCGGTCGGCGGCATCGCGCAGGACGATTTCATCAATGCGGTGGCGCGCATCGAAACCCGCTTGCCGGCACCTGCATTGCTGGACGGACTGTTCGCCATCGAACGCGCGCATGGCCGTGACCGCCATCGCGAACAGCGTTGGGGGCCGCGCACGCTCGACCTCGACCTGTTGCTGTACGGCGACGAGCGCATCGAGGCCGATGGCCTGACGGTGCCGCATCCACGCATCGCCGAACGTGCCTTCGTGCTGGTGCCGCTGCTGGAGGTGTCGCCGGAGGTGGTGATCTCCGACATCGGCCCCGCGCGTGACGCGCTGGCGATGATCGGAACTTGCGGCTGTGAAGCGTTAGGCTAGTCGCCCTCCCCAGACGCGATGGCCGACATGCCCGACGTTTCCGCCAAACCCGTGACGGTGCCCGATCTGGCCGCCATGCGCGCCGCCGGCCACAAGTTGGTGATGCTGACCTGCTACGACGCCGGTTTTACCCGCACGCTGGATGCCAACGGCGTCGACCTGATCCTGGTCGGCGACTCGCTGGGCATGGTGGTGATGGGGCTGGGTTCGACCCTGCCGGTCACGCTCGACGCGATGGTCTACCACACGCGCTGCGTGGCGCGGGCGCGGCGCCGGGCATTGGTGGTGGCCGACCTGCCGTTCCAGACCGATGCCACGCCGCTGCGTGCGCTCAAGGCGGCGACGCGGCTGCTGCAGTCGGGCGCCGGCATGGTCAAGCTGGAAGGCGCCGGCCACAAACTCGAGACCATCCGCTATCTGGTCGAGCGCGAGATTCCGGTCTGCGCGCACCTCGGGCTGACGCCGCAGTCGGTGCTGCGCTTCGGCGGCTTCAAGGTGCAGGGCCGTGGCGATGCGGCGGCGGAAAAACTCCGCGCGGAAGCGCTCGCCGTGGCCGAAGCCGGGGCCACGTTGCTAGTGCTGGAAGCGGTGCCGTCGGCGCTGGCGACTGCGATCACCCAGGCTTCGCACATCCCCACCATCGGCATCGGCGCCGGCGCCGGTTGCGATGGCCAGGTGCTGGTGCTGTACGACATGCTCGGGCTGGAGAGCGGCCATCGCCGACCGCGCTTCGTGCGCGATTTCCTGGCCGATGGCGGTTCGGTCGCCGGCGCGGTGCGGGCCTTCGCCGACGCCGTGCAGGACGGCAGTTTCCCGGCCGCAGAACACAGCTATGAAGCCTGACGAGGCAGCCTCCCCATGATCACCGCCACCACGCTCGATGCCCTGCGCGCGCAGGTGCGCGGCTGGCGGCAGGCCGGCCAGCGCGTCGCCTTCGTGCCGACCATGGGCAACCTGCACGCCGGACATTTCTCGCTGGTCACGCTGGCCAGGCAGCATGCGGACCGCGTGGTCGCCAGCGTCTTCGTCAATCCGACCCAGTTCGGCCCGAACGAGGATTTCGACCGTTACCCGCGCACGCCCGATGCCGACGCGGCGGGTCTGGATGAAGTCGGCTGCGACCTGTTGTGGCTGCCCTCGGTGGAGGCGATGTATCCGCTCGGCGTCGCGCAGGCGGTCAGGGTCAGCGTGCCGGGCGTGACCGAAGTGCTGGATGGTGCGCATCGCCCCGGGCATTTCGATGGCGTGGCGACGGTGGTGGCGCGGCTGTTCAACCAGGTGTTGCCGGATGTCGCGATCTTCGGGCGCAAGGACTACCAGCAGCTGGCGGTGATCCGGCACATGGTGCGCGACCTGGCGTTCCCGATCGAGATCGTCGGCGCCGATATCAAACGCGAAGCCGACGGGCTGGCGATGAGTTCGCGCAACCAGTACCTCTCGGCGGACGAACGCGCGACCGCGCCGGTGATCCATCGCGTGCTGGAGGCGATGCGCGATGCCGCATTACAGGGCCTTGCGCGCGAAGAGATTGAACGCACCGCGACGCGCGCGCTGGAACTGGCTGGCTTCGTGCCGGACTACGCGGTGCTGCGCACCCCGACCTTCGCCGAGCCTGCCGAAGGTGAGGCCGGTCCGCGCGTGGCCCTCATCGCCGCCAAGCTCGGCCGCACCCGCCTCATCGACAATCTCGAGTTCGAACTGCGCTGAAAACCCTGGCGCCGTGCTGCCGCCGCGGGCCTGAACACCCCGGCACGATTGTTGCGGCGCGGAAAACCACTGCCTACACTGCCCGCAGTTTCGACCGGCCCGGAGCCGAACCATGTTGCTGACCCTGCTGAAAGCCAAGATCCATCGTGCCTCGGTGACCCACGCCGAACTCCATTACGAAGGGTCCTGCGCCATCGACAGCCGCCTGCTGGAGCTGTCGGGCATCCGCGAGAACGAGCAGGTGCACATCTTCAACGTCAACAACGGCCACCGCTTCATCACCTATGCGATCCGTGCCGAGGCCGGCAGCGGCATCATCTCGGTGAACGGCGCCGCCGCGCACCGCGCACAGCCGGGCGACCTGGTCATCATCTGCGCCTACGGCCAGATGGACGAGGCCGAGGCGACCAACTACAAGCCGAAGCTGGTCTACGTGGACCGCGAGAACCGGCTGACCCACACCAACGAATCGATCCCCATGCAGGCCGCCTGAGCCGTGCAGAAGCGGCTGGCCGAACAGGCGGCGCGACTCGGGCAGGGCAGCCTGTGGGAACTGGTGACGGGCGATCCGGCCCGCGCCACCGATTTCGCGCTGCGGGTCGGCCCGCTCTACGCCAACTTCGCGCGCCAGCATGTCGACCGCGAGGCGCTGGCCGTGCTGTTCGACATCGCCCGCGAAGCCGATCTGCCCGCCGCGATGCGGCGCCTGGTGGATGGCGAACCAGTCAACTTCACCGAAAACCGTGCCGCGCTGCATACCGCGCTGCGTGGCGACCTGTCCCCGGCCCGCGCGGCGCGTGATGCTCACCGGCAGGCCGGCGAGGCGCTGGCGCGGATGGAGGCGCTGGTGGCACGGCTTCATGCCGATAGCCGCATCACCGATGTTGTCAGCGTCGGCATCGGCGGCTCCGACCTCGGGCCGCGCCTGGTGGTGGATGCGCTGTCCAGGCCCGACGCGCCTGTATGCGTGCATTTCGTGTCGAACGTGGATGCCTCGGCCATCGAGCGCACGCTGGTGGGGCTGGATCCCGCGCGCACCGCAGGCATCGTCATCTCCAAGAGTTTCGGCACGCAGGAAACACTGCTCAACGGCGCGATCCTGCGTGACTGGCTGGGCGACGGCACGCGGCTGTTCGCGGTCAGCGCCAACGTGGAGCGTGCCGGCCGCGAGTTCGGCATCGCGCCCGAACGCATGCTGCCGATGTGGGACTGGGTCGGCGGCCGGTACTCGCTGTGGTCGGCGGTCGGCTTCCCGATCGCGCTCGCATTGGGCATGCCGGCGTTCCGTGAACTGCTGGCGGGCGCGGCGGCCTTCGACCGTCACGCGGTGGAGTCGCCGCTGGAAGACAACCTCGCGGTCTGGCACGCGCTCACCGCGGTATGGAACCGCAATGCGCTGGGTGCGGCGGCACAGGCGGTATTCCCGTATGACGAACGTCTGCGCCTGCTGCCGGCCTACCTGCAGCAGCTGGTGATGGAAAGCCTGGGCAAGCAGGCGCGGCACGATGGCGAGGATGCCGGCATCGATACCGTTCCCGTCTGGTGGGGCGGCGTAGGCAGCGATGTCCAGCACAGCTTCTTCCAGGCGCTGCACCAGGGTACCCAGCAGGTGCCGGCGGATTTCATCGGCGTCAGTCGATCTGATCATGGGCATGAGGGCAGCCACGCTGCGATGTTGTCCAACCTGCTGGCGCAGACCGAAGCACTGGCCAATGGCCAGCCCAGCACCGACCCGCATCGCCGCTATCCCGGCGGTCGGCCCAGCACGCTGCTGCTGCTGGATGCGCTCACGCCGTCCGCACTCGGCCACCTGCTGGCGCTGTACGAGCACAGCACCTACCTGCAGGCGGTGCTGTGGGGCATCAATGCCTTCGATCAGTTCGGTGTCGAACTCGGCAAGCAGATGGCGACGAAACTGCTGCCCGCATTGCGTGGTGAAGCGGAAGCCGACGACCCGGTGACACGCGAACTGCTCTCGCAGATCCGCGCCCCGCGCTGACCGTCAGTCCTGCACGCCGTGGCGCGCGAGCGCCCAGGCGACATGTTCGCGCACGATTTCCGATGGATGCTCCATGCGTGAGCGCAATGCTGCGATCACCGCATCGGTCGTGGGCGCATTGCCCAGCGCCACCGCGATGTTGCGCAGCCAGCGCTCGTGGCCGGAGCGGCGGATCGCCGAGCCTTCGGTGCGCTGCAGGAATTCGTCTTCCTCCCACGCAAACAATTCGGCCAGCGTGGCGCGGTCCAGATCGTTGCGGGTGCGGAAGTCGGGTTCGTCGCTGCGCTGCGCGAACTTGTTCCACGGGCAGACCAGCTGGCAGTCATCACAGCCGAAGATGCGGTTGCCGATCGCCTCGCGGAACTCCAGCGGAATCGCGCCCTCGTGCTCGATGGTGAGGTAGCTGATGCAGCGTCGCGCATCCAGCCGGTAGGGCGCGATGATCGCCTGCGTGGGGCAGATGTCGATGCAGCGGCTGCAGGTGCCGCAATGGTTCGTCGCCGGTTCGGCGGCGGGCAGGGCGATGTCGAGATACAGCTCGCCGAGGAAGAACCACGAGCCGCCATCCTTGTCGATCAGGCAGGTGTGCTTGCCGATCCAGCCCAGTCCCGCGTTGCGGGCCAGCGCGCGTTCCAGCACCGGCGCCGAATCGACGAAGACGCGATGGCCGATCGGTCCGACGATGCCTTCGATGCGTTCCGCCAATTTCTGCAGGCGGTTGCGCATCAGCTTGTGATAGTCGCGGCCCAGCGCGAAACGCGCGATGTAGGCGCGTTCGCCATCTTCGAGCGTGGCCCAGGCTTCGTCGTGCTCGCGGCCGTAGTCCAGTCCGACCGAAATGACCGACAGCGTGCCGGGCAGCAATTCGGCCGGGCGCGAACGCTTGTCGCCATGCGCGGCCATCCACTGCATCGTGCCGTGCATGCCGGCCTGCAGCCAGTTGCGCAGATGGGATTCGTCATCGCCCAGCGCCACGCCGCTGATCCCGAAGCGGGTGAAACCGAGCGCCGCGGCTTCATCCCGGATCCGTGCGCTCAGCGTGTCGATGTCGGCGGGGGCGGCCATGGTGGAAGTATAGAATCGCCGCATGCCCAGCCCCTCCGCGCTGTACGACAACGCCGCGTTGCGCGCACTCGAACATCGCGCTTCGGCCATCGACGGCTTCGACGAAACCACCCTCATGCAGCGCGCGGGCGCGGCGGCCTGGCGATGCCTGCTGCAGCACTGGCCTTCGGCGCGACGCATCGTGGTGCTGTGTGGGCCCGGCAACAACGGCGGCGATGGCTGGGTACTGGCGAAGCACGCGCTCGATTCCGGCCTCGATGTCGCCGTCGTGCAGCTTGACGCGCCGCGCTCGCCGCTGTGCATAAGCATGGCCGATGCCTATCGCCAAGCCGGCGGCCATATCAATCATTTCGAAGACGCGTTGCCCGATGCGCATGTCATCGTCGATGCGCTGTTCGGTATCGGGCTGGATCGTGCGCCGCAGGGCGATGCCGCGCGCTTGATCGAAGCCGCCAACGCATCGGATGCGCCGATCCTCGCGCTGGATACGCCGAGTGGCGTCGATGCCGAACACGGCGCGGTGCCCGGCGTGGCCATCATCGCCACCCACACGCTCCAGTTCATCGCCGCGCATATGGGTCTGGCGACCGGCGCGGCCATCGACCATGCAGGTGCGCTGTCGCTCGCCACGCTGGACCTGCCGGACAGTTGTTTCGAAGAGATCGTGCCCGTCGCGGAAACCATGCCGACGCCGCGCCTGCCGCGCCGCGCCCGCGATTCGCACAAGGGCCGCTTCGGGCATGTGCTGGCGCTCGGCGGTGATGCGGGCATGGGCGGGGCCATCGCGCTGGCGAGCGAGGCGGCTTTGCGATGCGGCGCCGGTCGCGTATCGGTGGCGACGCGCGCGATGCACGTGCCGATGCTGCTCGCGCGGCGCCCGGAGGCGATGGCCCATGCGGTCGAAAACGCGACATCAGCATTCCCGTTGATCGAATATGCGGATGCACTCGCCATCGGCCCCGGCCTGGGACAGGGCGATTGGGGTCGCGCGTTGTTCGATGCGGTGATCCGTGCGGACAAGCCCATGGTGCTGGATGCCGACGCCCTCAACCTGTTGGCGATGTCGTCGCGGCCGGTGCCGCGCGCGGTGCTGACGCCACATCCCGGCGAGGCCGCGCGACTGCTCGACACGAGCATCGACGGCATCCAGCGCGACCGTCGGGCCGCCGCCGAAGCGCTGGCATCCGGATTCCAGTGCGCGGTGGTGTTGAAGGGTGCCGGTTCGCTGATCGCTGCGCCCGGGCGCACGACGCGGGTGATCGCGCTCGGCAATCCGGGCATGGCCTCGGGCGGGATGGGCGATACGTTGACCGGTATCGTCGCGGCGCTGCTGGCGCAGGGGCACGAGCCTTTCGAGGCCGCTTCGTTCGGTGCCTGGCTGCATGCGCGTGCCGGGGATCGCGCCGCCGTCGCGGGCGAAGCGGGCCTGCTGGCCAGCGATCTCATCGACCAGCTGCGTGCGACCATCGCGGCATGCAGCGCATGAGCTTCGACCTCTTCCTCCCCGATCCCGCCGCCACCGACGCGTTGGCCGCCAGCTTCGCCGACGCGCGCCCCGCATCCGCCAACGTCCATCTGCATGGCGATCTGGGCGCCGGCAAATCCAGTTTCGCGCGTGCGTTCCTGCGCCGGTTGGGCGTGGCGGGCGCGATCCGCAGCCCGACCTACACGCTGGTCGAGCGCTACCCGCTGGCCGATGGCCGCGAGGCGCTGCACCTCGACCTGTACCGGATCGGCGACCCGGGCGAGCTGGAATTCCTCGGCATCGAGCCGGAGCAGGTGGCGCTGTGGCTGGTCGAATGGCCCGAGCGCGGCGCCGGTGCGTTGCCGGCGGCCGACCTGCATCTGCGGCTGGCGATCGAGGGCGAGGGCCGTCGCCTCCGGGCCGAGGCAGATACGTCGGCGGGGCAGGCGTGGCTGGATGAAGTGGCTGCCCTGACTTAAGTAAGCTGAGAGAAAGTTAACCGATGTGCCGGATTCATAAAGAAAAATGGTTGAACTGAAAGCGGCTGGATGGTTGAATCCGGTCATGCGCGCACGGGGACTGCGATTCGACCAACTTTTGCTGGGGCTGATGCTCCTGCTCGCCCTGTGCTGGAACCTGGCCGAAGCGCGCGAGGTGAAATCGGTCGCCATCCGCGATTCCGCGACCGGCACCCGGGCGGAAATCTTCCTGGACAGCCGCGCCGAATACCGCGTCATCCCGCTCTCCAATCCCGACCGGCTGGTGCTCGACGTGCTCGACACCGGCCTGTCGCCGAAAGTCCGCCTGCCGGCGGGTGGCGGGGTGATCAAGGCGGTGCGCAGCGGCAGCCCGGAACCGGGCGTGACCCGCATCGTGTTCGACCTGGCCGCGCCGGTTGTGGTGATGGGCCCCAATCTGGAATGGCGCGAAGGCAGCGCCGTGTTGGTGCTGGTATGGCCGGATGACGGCAAGTCGGGGCGCGATGCGACTGCGGAAGTCCGCACCTCTGCGGCCGATACGCCTGCACCGCCGAAGCCGGTCGAGACCAAGCCCGAACCCACGCCTGCCGAAGCCGTCGCGGCCGCCAAGCCCGAGCCGAAGCCGGCATCCACATCCCAGCCCGATCCCGCCGCCATCATGGCCGGCAAGGCACCAGCCGCCGACGCATTGCCTACGGTGAAGCAGGGCAGCGGCACCGTCGCGACCGGCATCCCGACCCGCGTGGCGACCGGCACGCCCGTGTCCACGCAGCCGCCGTCATCGCAACCCGTCACCCCGCCCGCAAGCGACGCCAAGCCGGTCCGCAGCGCGCAGGACCTGGCCCGCGACGCCCGCCTGCGTCCGCTGGTGATCGCGATCGACGCCGGCCACGGCGGCCAGGACACCGGAGCGATCGGCGCCGCCGGCACCCGCGAGAAAGACCTGACCCTGAAAGTCGCGCGCGAGCTGGCGCGGCAGGTGGATGCGATGCCGGGGATGAAGGCCTACCTGACCCGCGACGCCGACTTCTTCATCCCGCTCGACCAGCGCTACAAGAAGGCACGCGCGGCGAAGGCCGACGTCTTCATCGCCATCCACGCCGATGCCTTCATCAATCCCCAGGCCAACGGCTCGTCGGTGTGGGTGCTGTCGCAGCGCGGCTCCACCTCGCAGGCGGCGCGCTGGCTGGCCGACCGCGAGAACGCGGCGGACCTGGTCGGCGGCGTGCGCCTGAAGGACAAGAGCGACACGCTGGCCTCGGTGCTGCTGGACCTGTCGCAGAGCGCCACCCAGCGCGCGTCGGAGGCCATTGCCAAGGACGTGCACATCGGCCTGTCGCGCATCGGCCGCACGCACAAGAAGGAAATCGAACGCGCCAACTTCGTGGTGCTGCGTTCGCCGGACGTGCCCTCGATGCTGGTCGAGACCGCCTTCATCAGCAATCCCGACGAGGAGCGCCGGCTCAACGATCCGGACTACCAGCGCCGGATCGCCCGCGCGGTGCTGGACGGCATCCACAACTATTTCACCCGCCTGCCGCCGCCCGGCACCTGGTACGCCGCCAAGCGCAACGGCACGCTGGGCAGCGTGGACGGCGAGCCCGACGCCGCGCCCTGAACCCGCACGGTTATCATCGTCGGCCCACGAGAACGCCGACGCCGTGACCGAACCGCGCATCCGCCTGCTGCCTGAAACCCTCGCCAACCAGATCGCCGCCGGCGAGGTGGTGGAGCGGCCCGCCTCGGTGGTCAAGGAACTGGTCGAAAACGCGCTGGACGCCGGCGCGAAACGCGTCGACATCGACCTGGAAGAAGGCGGTGTGCGCCTGATCCGCGTGCGCGATGATGGCGGCGGCATCGCGCCGGAAGAGCTGGCGATGGCCGTGCAGCGCCACGCGACCAGCAAGATCGCCACGCTCGATGACCTGGAAGCGGTCGCCACGCTCGGGTTCCGGGGCGAGGCGTTGCCGTCGATCGCTTCGGTCAGCCGTTTCCGCATCAGTTCGCGCCGCGCCGCCGATGCCCACGGCCATGCGCTGGATGTCGAAGGCGGCCGGGTCGGTGAGCCGCAGCCCGCCGCGCAACCCGAAGGCACCACGGTGGAAGTGCGCGACCTCTTTTTCAACGTGCCGGCGCGGCGCAAGTTCCTGCGCGCCGAGCGCACCGAACTCGGTCACATCGAGGAATGGCTGCGCTCGCTGGCGCTGGCGCGCCCCGATGTCGAACTGCGGCTGTCGCACAACGGAAAGGCGACGCGCCGCTATCGCGGTGGCGCGACGACGCGCTGATCGCCGACGACCGCCTGCTGCAGACGCTGGGCGAGGAATTCAGCCGCAACGCGCTGGCCGTGGACCACGAGGCCGCCGGGCTCACGCTGCGTGGCTGGATCGCGCAGCCGGCCTACAACCGGCCCAGCGCCGACCAGCAGTACCTGTACGTCAACGGCCGCGCGGTGCGTGACCGCAGCGTCGCGCACGCGGTCAAGCTGGCCTATGCGGATGTGCTCTACCACGGCCGCCAGCCGGCCTATGTGCTCTTCATCGGCACCGATCCGCGCCGGGTCGATGTCAACGTGCATCCGGCCAAGCACGAGGTGCGCTTCCGCGACGCCCGCCTGATCCACGACTTCGTGCATCGCACATTGAAAGAAGCGTTGGCCGGAACGCGTGCCGGCACCGCGATGGGCGCGACCGGCGAATTCGCGCCAGTGCCGCCGATGCCCGCGCCGGGCGAAGCGTCATCCACCTATTTCGACCGCTTCCCGCGTCCGCAGTCGCCGCTCGGGCTGCGCGTGGCCGACGCGCCCGCCGCGTATGCCGGGTTGTATGGCGATGTGGCTTCGGGGCCGCTATCGCCCCAGCCACTCCCGCAGGATGGCGAAGTGCCGCCGCTCGGCTATGCCATCGCGCAACTGCACGGCATCCACATCCTCGCGGAGAACGCCGATGGTCTCGTGGTCGTCGACATGCACGCCGCGCACGAACGCATCAACTACGAGAAGCTGAAAACGGCCTTCGATGGCGAAGGCCTGCGCCTGCAGCCACTGCTGGTGCCGATGCCGATCGCCGTGTCCCTGCGCGAGGCCGAGCTGGTCGAGCGCGAAGGCGAGGCCCTGCTGAAACTCGGCTTCGACCTGCAACGCGCCGGCGAGCAGTCGCTGCTGCTGCGTGCGATTCCGGCCCTGCTCGCGCAGGGCGATGCCGAAGCACTGGTGCGCGACGTGCTGGCGGATTTCGTCGAGCACGGCCACAGCCTGCGCGTCGCCGAAGCCCGCGACGCGCTGCTGTCGACCATGGCCTGCCACGGTTCGGTGCGCGCCAACCGCCGCCTCACCATCGCGGAAATGAACGCCTTGCTGCGCGAGATGGAAGCCACCGAGCGTTCCGCGCAATGCAACCACGGCCGCCCGACCTGGACGCGCTTCAGCCTGGCCGAGATCGACCGCTGGTTCATGCGTGGGCGCTGACGCGTTGGCCACATCGGCCACCCATAGAATGTCCGCATCACCCGCCAAGGAAGACCCATGCTGAAGCCGCTCGCCTTCGCCCTCTCCCTGCTGCTGGCCGGCCCCGCGTTCGCGCAGGCCAAGACGCCCGCCGCCCCGGCTTCGGCCCCGGTCCCGCTGATGTGGACCGCCTGCGACGCCGACAACTGCCTGTACCTGCTGGGCAGCTTCCATGTGCTCAAGCCCGCCGACTATCCGTTGTCGAAGGATGTCGATGCCGCTTTCGCCGATGCCGAGAAGCTGGTGTTCGAGATCCCGCCGCAGGAGATGCAGTCGGCCGAGCTGCAGCAGCAGATGATGGCCGCCGCGCTGCGCCGCGATGGCACCCAGCTCAAGGACGAACTCACGCCCGATCAGAACGCCAAGCTAGACGCCTGGCTCAAGGCCAACGAGGCCGCGCTGGCCAAGCAGGGTCTGGCGCCGGCCGTGTTCCAGATGTTCAAGCCGTGGTTCGCCAGCCTGATGGTCAGCCTGACCGGCATGACCCAGATGGGCATGCAACCGGAACTCGGGCTGGACCGTCATTTCATGGCGCGCGCCGACAAGGCCGGCAAGCCGGTGTCGGGGCTGGAAACCGGCAGCGGGCAGGTCGCGCTGCTGTCCGGCATGACGCCGGAAGAACAGCGGCAGATGCTGGAGGAGTCGCTGGATTCGGTCGCCAATGGCGGCATCGAGACCCGCAAGCTGCACGACGCCTGGCGCCGCGGTGATGCCGAAGGCCTGATCACCGGCACCATCGACGAGATGCGCAAGGAATACCCGCGCCTCTACCAGGCGATCAACGTCGAACGCAACGATGCGTGGGTACCGCTGCTGGAACAGCGCCTGAAAACGCCGGGCACCGACGACCACCTGGTCGTGGTCGGCGCGATGCATCTGCTGGGCCCGGATGGCGTGGTCGAGAAGCTGCGCGCCAAGGGCTACACGGTCAAGCGCATCTGCTCCGCCTGCGCCGCCAAACCCGGCGCGAAGCCGAAGAAGAAGTAAGCCGCCTCAGCCGACCGGCTGCATCACGATGCAGTCGACCGGGCAGGGCGCGACGCAGAGTTCGCAGCCCGTGCACAGCGGCGCGATGACCGTGTGCATCAGCTTGGATGCGCCGACGATCGCGTCCACCGGGCAGGCCTGGATGCACTTGGTGCAGCCGATGCAGTCGGCCTCGATGATCATCGCGACGATCCCCGGTTTGCATTCGCCACGTTCGCGGTCGTAGGGCAGCACCGGGACACCCAGCAGCTTCGCCAGCGCACGCGCGCCGACATCCCCGCCGGGCGGGCAATGGTCGATGCCGGCTTCGCCCCGCGCCAACGCTTCGGCATAGGGGCGGCAGCCTTCGAAGCCGCATTGCCCGCACTGGGTCTGCGGCAGCAGGCGGTCGATGCGTTCGACCAGCGTTTCGGAATCGGACGATGCACGGACTTGCATGGTCATGCCTGCGCCGTCATCGCCATGCAACGCGCCTCAGCGCACCGGCATGCCGGGCTGCGCCGTGGCATCGGCATCCAGCAACGCCAACGCGCCGCCATCGAAACCGGCGGACAGGATCATCCCTTCGCTCAGGCCGAAACGCATCTTGCGCGGCGCGAGGTTGGCGATGAACACCACGTTGCGGCCGACGAGCGCGTCCGGATCACCATAGCTGGCGCGGATGCCCGAGAAGATCTGGCGCTGACCGAGGTCACCGGCATCCAGCAGGAAGCGCAGCAGCTTGTCCGAGCCTTCGACGAAGCCGCATTCCAGCACCTTGCCGATGCGCAGGTCGAGCTTGGCGAAATCGTCGATGCCGATGGTGGCGATGTCGCCGCTTTCGGCCTGCTTTGCAGGCGCCGCGGCAGAAGATGCGGCCGCCTTGGCAGATGCGGCGGCTTCGGTGGGGGGCTTGAGGGTGTCCTTGCTGGCTTCGGTCATGGCTTCGATGTGCTTGGGGTCGATGCGGGTGAACAGCGGCTGGTAGGGCTGGATGCGGTGGCCGACCAGCGGCGCATCGCAATCCGTCCAGGACGACAGCGGCGCGGCCATGAACGCGGCCACGCGCGCGGCCACGGACGGCAGCACCGGCGCCAGCGCGAGCGCCAGCACGCGGAACAGGTTGAGGCCCTGCGTGCAGACCGCCTGCAGTTCGGCTTCGGCGCCTTCCTGCTTGGCGATGACCCAGGGCTTTTCCTCGTCGATGTATTTGTTGGCTTCGTCGGCCAGCGCCATCGCCAGTCGCAGCACCTGCGCGGCGTCATTGGCGGCGTAGGCGGCGCGGATCGCGGGGAGCGCGTCGATGAAGCGCGCGTAGGTCGCCGGCTCGGGCAGGGCATCGGCCAGTTGGCCATCGAAACGCTTGTCGATGAAGCCGGCGCAGCGGCTCGCAAGGTTGACGAACTTGCCGACGATGTCGCTGTTCACCCGGCTGACGAAGTCGGACAAGTTGAGGTCCAGGTCGTCCACGCCGCCCGAGGTTTTGGCCGCGAAGTAATAGCGCAGCGCTTCCGGATCCAGGCCCTGGTCGAGATAGGTGCGCGCCATGACGAAGGTGCCGCGCGACTTCGACATCTTCGCGCCATCGACGGTCAGGTAGCCGTTGACGTGCAGGCGCGTCGGCGTGCGGTGGCCGGAACCGTGCAGCACCGCCGGCCAGAACAGGCCGTGGAAGTTGACGATGTCCTTGCCGATGAAGTGGTGCATCTCGGCAGCGGAACCGGCATTGAGGAAGGCGTCGAAGTCGATGCCTTCGCGCTCGCAGAGCGCCTGGAAACTGGACAGGTAGCCGATCGGCGCATCCAGCCAGACGTAGAAATACTTGCCCGGCGCACCCGGGATTTCGAAACCGAAGTAGGGTGCATCGCGCGAGATGTCCCAGGCGCGCAAGCCACCTTCGCCTTCCAGCCATTCGCCCAGTTTGGCCTTGACGCCGGACACCGCGACATCGCCCGCCAGCCATCCGCGCAGGAAGCCTTCGAACTGGCCCAGCTCGAAGAAGTAATGCTCGGAGTCGCGCAGCTCCGGCGCCGCGCCGGACACCACCGACTTCGGATCCTTCAATTCGGTCGGCGCATAGGTGGCGCCGCAGGCCTCGCAGTTGTCGCCGTACTGGTCGGGCGTGCCGCAGTTGGGGCAGGTGCCTTTGACGTAGCGGTCGGGCAGGAACATGCCGCGCTCGGGGTCGTACAGCTGCGAAACCGTGCGCCGGCCGATGTGGCCGTTGGCCTGCAGTCGCGCGTAGATCGCCTCGGTCAGCGTGCGGTTGCGCGGCGAGTTGGTCGAGTCGTAGTGGTCGAAGGCGACGTGGAAATCGCCGAAGTCGCATTCGTGCGAGGCCTGGATGCTGGCGATGAAGGCTTCCGGCGTGGCGCCGGCCTTTTCCGCCGCCAGCATGATTGGCGTGCCGTGGGTGTCGTCGGCGCAGACGAAGTGCACCGTGTCGCCAGCCATGCGTCGTGCGCGCACCCAGATGTCGGCCTGGATGTAGCCGACCAGATGGCCGAGATGCAGCGGCCCGTTGGCATAGGGCAGGGCGCTGGTGACGAGGGCGGGTGCGGACATGGTGTGCAGGCGGCGAAAAGGGCCGCGATTATCGCACGCGGTTTTCATCGCCCACGAAGAAGGCCCGGTTTCCCGGGCCTTCCAGGTACAGCGATTGCGATGCGGTCAGTGGCGGACCCAGGTCTGCTCGCGGCAGATGAAAGCGATGCAGCCGGACATGCCGAGCTTGTCGCCGCCGCTCTTGAGTTCCAGCTTGGACTTGTAGGTCTTGCCCTTGGCCGGGTCCAGCACGGTGCCGCCGGCCCACTTGCCGTTGCCGTCGGGCTTGAGGCCCCACAGGATCACCATGCCCTTGACCGGCTTGCCCTTGTTGGCACCCGAGCACTTGTCGCAGGTCGGGTTCGGGCCGCGGTCGGAACTGAGGATCTCGATGACCCGGCCCTGCAGCGTGCCGTTGCTGGCCTGGGTGATCTCGACGATGGACTTGGCCTTGCCGGTCTCGTCATCGATCGTCTTCCACTTGCCGATCGGCGACTGGGCCGAGGCGAGCATCGGCACGGCGGCGAGGCCGATGGCGAGTGCGAACAACGTCTTGCGCATGTGTATCTCCTGATGTGGGCTCCCCCGGTGGCCACTGCCAGCGGATGAGGTCGTTATATCCCATTCGCCCGCGTGCGGTTAAAGCTGCGATGCAGCAATTCAGGGCACGGTGGGCGGGTGATGCCGCGGGTTAAGCGATGTGGAGGGGCGGGCGCAGGCCTGTCCCTCCGTGAACGGTCAGCGTGCAGCCGGCCTGCCGATGTGGCGGTCGAAGAACTCCAGCATCTTTGTGTAGAGGTTGATGCGGTTCTTGACGTCGTAGAACCCGTGCATCTCGCCACTCTGGATGATGACGCCTTCTGGCGGATTGCCGGCGGCCTTGAGTGCTTCTGCCATCCGCTCGGTCTGTTCCGGCGGCGTACGCACGTCGCGCGCACCGGCAGCCAGATAGACCGGAATCTTCACCTCCGACGCGCGGCTGGCCGGCGAATTGCGGGCCCAGACCGCCTTGTCCGTGCCGTGGGTGCGGCGCAGGAAGCGCTGGCCGGATTCGCTTTCCGGGATGTCGCCGCGCTTATGCATCATGTCGATGTCGTAGACGCCGACGTAGCCGAACGTGCACTTGAACATGCCTGGCGCGCGGATCGGCGCCATCAGCGCCGAATAGCCGCCGAAGCTGCCGCCGTAGATGCAGATTCGGTTCTTGTCCGCATAGCCCTCGTTGATGGCCCACTGGGTGGCATCGATGATGTCGTTCTGGATGCCGTCGCCCCACTGCTGGTGGCCCGCCTCCTGGAACGCGCGGCCGTAGCCGCCCGAACCGCGGAAGTTCATCTGCAGCACCGCATAACCGCGGCTGGCGAACATCTGTGCTTCGCTGTTGAAGCCCCAGTTGTCGCGCGGCCCGATCGGGCCGCCATGCGGATTGACGATCAGCGGCAGGTTCTTGCCGTCGCTGCCGGGCGGCAGCGTCAGGTAGCCGTACACCGCCTTGCCGTCGCGGGTATCGACGCGGAAGGGCTTGACGCTGCCCATGCGCTTGGCATCCAGCCACTGGCGGCCCTTCATCAGGAAACGGGCGGTGCCTGCCTTGCGGTCGAACAGGTACAGCTCCCCAGGGTTGCGGTCGCCGCGCACGCTCACCACGATCTTGTCGCCATCGCGCGTCGCGCTGGAGAAGTCCACGATCTGGCCGGGGAACGATTCCGAAAGCGAGGTGTAAATGTCGGCGTCCGGGTGGCTTTCGTCGAGCAGCGTCACGTGCGGCGCCGCCGCTTCGGTCACCACGCCGATCAGGGTCTTGTCGTCGCTCGACCAGAGGTAGTCGGACACTTCCGCGACATCATCCTTGAACAGCTGCTTGAATTCGCCGGTCTTCGTGTCGAGCGTGCCGATGGCGGCCGGGGTCTTGCCGTCGTCCTGCTCCGCATAGACCGTGCCGTCGCGGGTGGTGGCGATCACCGCCAAGTGCTTGCCGGCCGTCTTCGATGCATTGACCAGGGTCCACTCGCTTCCATCACGTCGATACAGCTCGGTGCGCTCGTCGTACTCGCCGTCGTCGCCCACGCTGGAGGAGCAGACTGCGAAGCGAACTTCCTTGGCGGCGTCGAGCGACAGGCTGCAACCCGCCTTCGGCGCGCGGCCGATCGACGTGCGACGGCCGGTGAAGGTGTCCATGCGCACCACTTCCGCGTTGGCGCCCTCGGAGGAACGGGGCGAACGCATCAGCATCAACACCTGACGGTCATCGTCGTCCAGCGTGTCGATCATCGAGAAACTCTCATAGCCGACGGATTTGCCGCGCTGTGTTGCGTCGCGTGTGCCGCGGAAGATCACCGGCGTGGGCTGGCTGCCATCGGCGTTCACCGCATACCACTCGCCGAGCAGGAACGGCGAGGCGTAGCCGCCCATCTTGCGCGCGGCGGTGAACATCAGGCGGTTGGGCCCCACCCAGTAGAAGCCCGCGATGCTCTTCTTGTCCGGCAGCTGGGTGGTGTTGATGATCTTGAGGTCGCTCAGGTTCATCACCGTCAGCACGTCCTGCTCGCCTCGATCCACCGAGATGGCCAGGTAACGGCCGTCGGGCGAGATCTTCGCGCTCTTGAACGTCGGGAAGCGGGCGAAGTCCTCGATGGTGTAGGGCTTCGCGGACTGCGCGAGGGCCGGTGCCGAAATCGCGAAGGCGACGGCGAGCGCAAGTGTCCGGGTAATCGTCATCGGATGTCCTTGTCGTGTCATGTGTTCATGAAAAACAAAGCCCGGCGGTTGCCGGGCTCTGCTTGGTTCCAGTTGCCCGTCAGAAGCGGTAGCCGACGGTCAGGTTGTAGCGACGGCCGCGCGGATCCGCACCGATGGTGTAGTCGTAGTACGGATAACCCTGGCTCGGATCGTGGCGGTACATCGTATTGAAGACGTTGACGATGTCGAAACGTGCCGTGATGTTGGTGCCGAACTTGCGGCCCACCGAGAGGTTGTACAGCGACCACGGGGCCAGGCGCTTCTGATAGCAGATGCCCTGGTTCGGCGCGGTGTAGCAGCCGTCGGCGCTTGCCGCGCTGCCGGTCGTGCCCAGGCGCATGCCGAACACCGCGGCGTTCCACTTCTCGCCCTGCCAGCTCACCGTGCCGCGGATGCGGCTGCGCTGCGGTTCGCCCAGGTCGTCGCGGTAATCGACGAGCGGATCGATCTCGAAGCGCTTGTAGCGGTCGGTCAACAGCAGCGAGTAGCCGACGTCGAACTGGAACGTGCCAAAGCGGTCGGTCGTGGTGCGGTAGCGCCAGCTGGCGTCGATGCCCGAAGTGTCGACCAGTGCCGCGTTGATGTAGGCGGTGTTGAGGCGATCGATGCGGCCGTCAAGCGCGGTGCCCGGGGCGACCAGTCGGGTGACCAGGCCGGTGATGTTCGAGCAGAACGCCGAGGTCAGCGGCTGCGCGTTCGCGGAGCTCCAGCTACCCAGGCGGCAGGCCGCTTCGGCACGCAGGATGAAGTCACCGCTCAGGCTGATAGCCTGGTCGCTCAGCTTGATCCGGTAGTAGTCGGCCGACAGCGACATGCCGTCGGTGATGTCCCAGACGAAGCCGGTGGTCAGGGTCTTGGCTTCCTCTTCCTTGAGGCCCGGGTTGCCGGCGATCACGCTCTGGGCCTGGTAGATGGTCGGGTCACCGGTGATGTTGCACTGGGTGCGCGTACGCGGACCGGCGGTGGCACCCGGCCCGATGCCGGCGCGGCAGGCGTATTCGTCCAGGATGGTCGAGTAGGAGGCGGCGCCTTCCGCATAGACCAGCTGCATGTCCGGTGCCTTGAAGCTGGTGGCATAGGTGCCGCGCAGCAGCAGGTTTTCCAGCGGACGCCATTCCAGGCCGAGGTTGTAGGTCACTGCGTCGTCGACGGCGGTGATGTCGTCGTACTTGTCGTAACGGCCGGCGATCTGGGCGGTCAGCGACTTCAGCAGCGGGACGCGGAACTCGACGCCGGCCGCATAGCGGTCACGCGTACCGATGGTGCGGCCCGAGCTGGTCAGGTTGTAGACGGTCTGGGCATCGAGCGGGCGCAGCGGGTTGGTGCGCGGATCGCTGACCATGTCCACTTCCTGGCGCATGCCTTCCAGCACGGCGGCGAAGCCAAGCGGGCCGGCCGGCATCTCGAACAGGTCGCCGCTGATGTTGAACTGGGCGGAGCTCGAAGCCGTCTGGGCGCGGTTGATCACGCGGGTGGAGAACGAACGGTAGATGTCCGGCGTGATCGGCGTGTTCCAGTTGGTGCGGTTCAGGCGGTAGATCGGGTAGATGCTGGTAAAGCCCAGGCGCGGCCCGAGGAAGTAGTCATGCACGGCCTGCGCGAGCAGGCGCGGGCGGTCCTGGGTGTAGTCGTACTTGCCATGCTGGATGTAGGCTTCCCAGTCGAACTTGCCAAGCGAGCCTTGCAGACCAGTGGTGATGTCGTATGACTTCTCGTCATACAGCGTGGAGGCAGCTTCCGCGCCACCCAGTTCGAAGGGGTTGAAGACGCGCTGCAGCTGCACCAGGTGGCGCAGGTCCGCATCGTAATACACCGAGGTCGTCCCGCCGGTGCTGGTGATCATTGCGCGGTCGCCGCTGGTGCCCCAGAACTCGGTGCCCGAGCTCGACTTGGCCTTCGACTTGTACAGCGTCAGGCTGGCGAAGCCCTGCAGGTTGTCGGTGAAGTCGAACGTGCCGTAGCCGTAGCCGGAAACGGTTCGCTGCTCGTTGGTGATCGAGCGCGAGCTGGACTGGGTGTCGGAACCGCAGTAGGTGCCTCGGGCCGCGGTGGTCACGGTGCGGTAGCCGAACGCATTACAGGCGGCTGCATCGTAGATAGCGTTGTGGTTGGTCGGGCCGGCCGGCGAGGCCGATGCGCGGATCGCGGCCAGCGACAGCGCCGGATTCACGGTCAGGCCCCAAGGGTTGTTGCGCTGGTCGTACATGAAGTGGCGCTGGTCGCCGAAGATCGGCTCCTGGCGGTCGAGCTGCACGCCCCACACGCCGCTCCAGCGCTCGCCGGTGCGGCCACCGGTGTATTCGATCTTGCCGTACTCGCCGCCACCCTGTTCGGTGGTGCCGAGGGTGCCGGCGATGTAATTGCCTTCGTAATTCTTGCGCAGGACGATGTTCACCACGCCGGCCACGGCGTCGGAGCCGTAGATGGCCGAGGCGCCGCCGCTCAGCACTTCAACGCGTTCCACCATCGACGACGGGATCGAACGCACGTTCACCACGTTGTTGTCGCGGTTGTACGGCTGCGGGTACTGCGCCGGGCGACGGCCGTTGATCAGCGTCAGCGTGTAGCCAGGGCCAAGGTTACGCAGATTCACCACCTGGGCGTTCGGGGTGAAACCGCTGGTCGCCAGGTCGCCCGTGAACGAGTTCGTGGTGCTCTGGGCGAGCGACTGCAGCATGTCGCCGACTGTCTGGAAGCCTTCGCGGTCGATCTGCTCGCGGCTGATGACGGTCACCGGCGCCGGGCCTTCAACCTGCGAGCGCTTGATGCGCGAACCGGTCACGGTCACGGTATCGAGGCTGCCGGACTGGCTGGTGGTCGAGGTGGTCGTCGTCGCCTTGGCGTCCTTGTCTTCCGGCTCGGTCGGAGCAGTCTGGGCATGGGCGGCACCGGCGCCTGCCATCAAGGCGAAGGCGAGGGCGGCGGACAACGGGTTGATTTGCGGGCTCTTGCGCTGACGCATGGTCATCTTCTTTATCCCCTGGAAATGAACAGCTTTTTGCCCGGCGTCCGGCGGGCGAGGTGTGAACGCTTTGTGAACATATGGCACAGATCTGGAACCTGTGCAACATATTCTTAACCTCGCGGGTGAACAGGCTTAACGGAGCGGGTGGACATGCTGAATCCATGGGGCCTGCGGGGTTGGCGATGCCCGACAGGGCGCAGTCCGCTATGCTGCGGCGCGGCACCGTTTCCACGCCGGGACCTATAAAAATGCATAGCGCTTCGCCTCCCCTCACCGCCCACGCCGTCCAGCGCGAACTCCCGCTCCACCCGCGCATCCGCAACGTCATCGCGGTCGGGTCGGGCAAGGGCGGCGTCGGCAAGTCCACCACGGCGGTCAACCTGGCCGCGGCGTTGATGCAGGAAGGCCTGCGCGTCGGCGTGCTGGATGCGGACATCTACGGCCCCAGCATCCCGGCCATGCTCGGGGTTTCGGGCAAGCCGGACAGCCCGGACGGCAAGACCATCGAGCCGATGCGCGGCCACGGCCTGGAGTCGATGTCGATCGGGGTCCTCGTCGACCAGGACACGCCGATGATCTGGCGCGGCCCGATGGCGACTTCCGCGCTCATGCAGCTGTTCAACGACACCCGCTGGGGCGATCTCGACATCCTCGTCGTCGATCTACCGCCGGGCACGGGCGACATCCAGCTCACCTTGGCGCAGAAGATCCCTGTCGCCGGCGCGATCGTGGTGACGACGCCGCAGGACATCGCCACGCTGGATGCGAAGAAGGCGCTGAAGATGTTCGAGAAAGTCGAGGTGCCGGTGCTGGGCCTGATCGAGAACATGGCGGTGCACGTCTGCTCCAACTGCGGCCATGCCGAGCATGTGTTCGGTGAAGGCGGTGGCGCGAAGATGGCGGCGCAGTACGGCGTGCCGATGCTGGGCGCGTTGCCGCTCGACATCCGCATCCGCGAACGTGGCGATGCCGGCGTGCCGGTGGTCGTGGCCGAACCGGATTCCGCCGTGACGCAGGCATACCGGGCCGCCGCGCGACGCCTGCTGGAAGAACTGGCCAAGCGCCCGCGCGCGCCGATGTCGATCTCGGCCTCGCTGGTCTGAGCCGCCCACGCCCCCCTACAATCGCGGCTTTCCGCCGTTTGACGCAGGACGAAAGCCGATGAGCATCAAGAGTGACCGCTGGATCCGCCGCATGGCCCAGGACCACGGCATGATCGAGCCCTTCGAGGCCGGCCAGGTCAAGTACGCGGACAAAGGCGGGGTCAACGGCGAGCGCATCGTCAGCTACGGCACCTCCAGCTACGGCTATGACGTGCGTTGCGCGCGCGAGTTCAAGATCTTCACCAACATCAACTCGACGATTGTCGATCCGAAGCATTTCGACCCCGGCAGCTTCGTCGATATCGAGGCGGACGAATGCATCATCCCGCCCAACAGCTTCGCGCTGGCACGTACGGTCGAGTACTTCCGCATCCCGCGCGACACGCTGGTGGTCTGCCTCGGCAAGAGCACGTATGCGCGCTGCGGCATCATCGTCAACGTGACGCCGCTGGAGCCGGAATGGGAAGGCCACGTGACGCTGGAGTTCTCCAACACCACGCCGCTGCCCGCGCGCATCTACGCGAATGAAGGCGTGGCGCAGATGCTGTTCTTCCAGTCCGATGCGGACGATGTCTGCGAGACTTCCTACCGTGACCGCGGCGGCAAGTACCAGGGCCAGACCGGCGTCACCCTGCCCAAGACCTGAGGCGAAGATGGACCCGAACAACGTCGGTCGCAGTTTCCGCGAAAGCCCGTGGCGCTACAGCCAGTTCGTGGTCGTCGCGCTCATCGTCGGCGGGTTGGTCAAGTGGCTCAGCCCGCTCGATTGGCCGATCTCGCTGGCCATCGGCGCGGCAGCGGGCATCGGCTATCTGTTGCTGGAAAAGAAGCGCGGCGTGATTTGAAGCCGCGCGGTGCTCAGCGCTTTTCGTAGGTGACGAAGAAGCCCTGCAGGTCGCCGTTCTCGATGTAGGGCTCCACGCTGACCACGCGATAGCCGCGCGAGTAGAACGCGCGATGCGCCTCGCTCAGGTTGTTGGCCGCGCCCTGGTTGCGGAAACCCCAAGTCGCGTCGATCCAGATCGTCACCGCCTGCATCTGCTGGGCGGCGGCCTCGGCGGCGGATTTCTCCGGAGATTTTCCGAACAGTCGCGCATCGGCGGAAGGCGCGCAGAGCAGCGCGGACAGGACGAGCGCGGCGAACAGGGGCTTCATCAACGGGATTCCTCGAAAGCGAAACGGGGGAGGGCGGGCAGGATGTGCGCGGTGATCGCGCTGCGTGTATGGGCATCGCGCGGCTGGCGGGGATGCGCACCCCAGACCGGGGCCGGCCAGGCATCGTCATGCGTGTATCGGGCGATGACGTGGATGTGCAGTTGCGACACCACGTTGCCGAGCGCGCCGATGTTGAGTTTGTCGGGCGCGAAGGCATCGCGCATCGCGAGCGATGCTGCATCGATCTCGCGCCAGAGCTGCAGGCGGTCGGCCTCATCCAGGTCGATCAATTCGCGTGCGCCGGCGATGCGCGGTACCAGGATCAGCCACGGATAGCGGGCGTCGTCCATCAACAACACATCGCACAGCGGCCAGCGCGCGAGGCGATGGGTATCGCCGGCGAGGCGGGCGTCGAGTTCGAACAGGTCAGCCATGCAGGTTCGCCGCGAGGAAATCGAGCGTGCGCGTCCATGCGAGCGCGGCAGCCCCGGGCGCGAAGTGACGCGGGCTGACGTCCCGGTTGAAGGCATGGCCCGCGCCGGCATAGACGTGGATGTCGGCTTCCGGCTTGGCCACGCGATGCTGCTGGATGTCTTCCGGTGGGATGGATTCGTCGTCTTCGCCGAAGTGGAACATCATCGGTGCCCGCAACGGTTCGGCCAGGAACGGTACGGTGCGTGCGCCGTAGTAGCTGACCGCCGGCAGGCCGAGCCGGGTGTTGGCGAGATAGGCCACGCTGCCGCCCCAGCAGAAGCCGACGATGCCGACTTCATGCCCCATGTCGCGCAGATGGCGGTCGGCGCTGTCGATGAGGGCGATGGCCGCATCGAAACCCAGCTGCGCCGCCAGACTTTTGCCGCGTGCGGTGCCGCCGCGGTCGTAGCCCAGCTCCACACCGGGCTCGACCGGGTCGAACATCGCCGGGGCCAGCGCGACGTAACCGGCCTGCGCGATGCGTTCCGCCACCTCGCGGATATGCGCGTTGGCGCCGAAGATCTCCTGCACCACGATGACCGCGCCGCGTGCAGCGCCTTCCGGAACGGCCTGCCAGGCCTGCACCGGCCCGTGCGGGGTGTCGAGGGTGATCCAGTCGCCCATGGCGGCTTCCGTGCGTGGAAAGGCTTGATTCTAAGCCTGCCCGTATAATCCGCGTCCGCTTTCAGGTGCCTACGTCATGTCCCGAGCCCAGCCCAAGGTCGGTTTCGTCAGCCTCGGTTGCCCCAAGGCGCTGGTCGATTCCGAGCGCATCCTCACCCAGCTCAAGGTGGAGGGCTACGACTTGGTGCCCAGCTACGACGATGCCGATGTGGTCGTCGTCAACACCTGTGGCTTCATCGACAGCGCGGTGGCCGAGTCGCTCGACGCCATCGGCGAGGCGATGGCCGAGAACGGCAAGGTGATCGTGACCGGCTGCCTGGGCAAGCGCGCCGACGTGATCCGCGAGGCGCACCCGGGCGTGCTCTCTATCAGCGGCCCGCAGGACTACGCCAGCGTGATGGAAGCCGTGCACGTGGCGCTGCCGCCCAAGCACGACCCGTTCATCGACCTGGTGCCGGATTACGGCCTGAAGCTGACGCCGAAGCACTACGCCTATCTCAAGATTTCCGAAGGCTGCAACCATCGCTGCAGCTTCTGCATCATTCCCTCGATGCGTGGCGACCTGGTGTCGCGGCCGGTGGGCGAAGTGCTGCGCGAAGCCGAAAAGCTGGCGATGGGCGGCGTCAAGGAACTGCTGGTGGTCTCGCAGGACACCAGTGCCTACGGCGTGGACGTGAAGTACGCCGCGCGCGAATGGCATGGCAAGTCCTACGCCACGCGGATGAAGGCGCTGTGCGAAGGCCTGTCCGAACTCGGGCTGTGGACGCGCCTGCACTACGTCTACCCGTACCCGCACGTGGACGACATCATCCCGTTGATGGCGGAGGGTAAGATCCTTCCCTATCTCGACATCCCGTTCCAGCACGCCAGCCCGCGCATCCTGAAATTGATGAAGCGGCCCGGCGCCATCGACAAGACCCGCGAGCGCATCGCCCGCTGGCGCGACATCTGCCCGGACATCACCATCCGCAGCACCTTCATCGTCGGGTTTCCCGGCGAGACCGACGCGGAGTTCGAGGGGCTGCTCGATTTCATCGAAGACGTGCGGCTGGACCGCGTCGGTGCCTTCGCCTATTCGCCGGTGCAGGGCGCGGCGGCGAATGAATTGCCGGGTGCAGTGCCGGAAGAAGTGCAGCAGGAACGCCTCGCGCGCTTCATGGCCCTGCAGGCGCAGATTTCCGAAGAAAAGCTGGCGGCGAAGGTCGGCACCACCCAGCGTTGCCTGGTGGATGCGATGGATGGCGAGCTGGCCATTGCTCGGTCGATGGCCGATGCGCCGGAGATCGACGGCCTGGTGCAGATCCAGGATGGCCGCGATGCCGGACTGGTGCCGGGCGAGTTTGTCGATGTCGAGATCATGGGCAGCGACGAACACGACCTCTACGGTGAAGTCGCCTACGCCGACTGATGGCGAAGCGCCGCTTCGTCGCGCCATCGCGTGCCGAAGTGCCGGCGGCGTGCTTCGCGCATCCCGTCTTCGACGATGTCCGCGCGCTCGAAGGCTGGATGCAGGGCCCCGCGTGGCCGTCGATGGATGCGATCAACATCGAGCTCGCGCGTGCCGCCGAACGAATCGGCATCGACATCCCCCGTTGCGTGCGGCAGGACGACGCGCTGCTGCGTGACGGGCTGCATTACGAACGGCGCATCGGCGAACGCGGCGAGCTGGCGACGCGCGCCGAAGACTGGCACGACCTGTTCAACGCGATGGTCTGGTGGCGGTGGCCGGCGATCAAGCGCGCGCTCAACCGGCGTCAATGCGCGCATATCGGCGAGATGGGCGATGCCACCCGCAACCGCGCGCAATACGCGCTGACCCAGTTCGACGAGGCCGGCGTGATCGTGCGCGTGGCGGATGAAGCGGCGTTGGCGGCCTGGGACGCGCACGACTGGCCGGCGCTGTTCCTGCATCAGGCTGATCTGTGGCGCGAAGGCCGCATCGCGGTGGTCGCGGTCATCGGCCACGCGCTGCTGGAACATGCGCTGGTGCCGACCCTGCACGGCGTCGGCAAGGCGCTGGTGGTGCGGGGTGGTGTGGATGTCGATGCGGAAGCCTGCGTCGCGCGTGCCGCCGAAGCCATTGCCCGAAGCGATGTGCTCAACGATCCGCTGGAACTGCGCCCACTGCCGCTGCCCGGCATTCCCGGTTGGCGCGAAGGACAGGATGCGGCGTTCTACAGCGAAGCGCCGTGCTTCCGGCCCCTGCGCGAAGGGCGGACCTACCCGCCGCCGATCACTGTAACGGGCTGACGCGCCGCGCGTGGAAGTCGGCGACGTGGCCGGCGGGCTTGCCGCCTTCACAGAACGTCCAGCGCGAACGGATCTCGTCCGGGCCGACGAAGGTCACGGGGCGTCTTGCATGTGGCCGTCGCGGGCCGGGTCGAAATTGAGCGCGCCGTCGAACGCGAACACCAGCGTGCCGTCCGCCGCCGGTTTCGCGCGCATCTTCGGGTGGTGGCCGCTGGCGCAGAAGTGGGTGAGCACCACATCGTCCCCGTCCCTGGCATAGAGCGTGCGCATCTCGTGCGGCGTGCCGGGGAACAGCGTCTCCAGCACCGCGCTGCCGCCGGCGGTGACCTCGTAGCGCATGCGTGCGCCGGGCGCGGAATTGCCGTCCAGCCCTTCGGCGCTCCAGTCGCCGGCCAGCGCCTTGAAGCGGTCGAGCGCGTGCGGCGCAGGGGTGGGCACGGTGCTCGCGGCCGGGGCATCGGTGGCGGGCGATTGGGCGAAGGCGGCCGGCGCGCAGGCCAGCACGGCGAGGATCAGCAGACGCTTCATGGTGGATTCCCCCGGGTTTGACTGGCCGATGATGCTACGGCGCGGTGCCGTAGTGCACGTCGAGGATGGCGAAGCGGGTCGGGCCGGCGGGCAGCTCGGCGGAGAACTCATCGTCCACCCGTTTCTTCAGCATGGCGCGGGCGAGGGGAGAGTCGATGCTGATGTGACCGGCCTTGGCGTCGGTTTCGTCGGGCCCGACGATGCGATAGCGCAGCACCTCGCCGTCATCGATGCGCTCCAGCTCCACCTCGGCCCCGAAGAACACCGCCTGCGGGTCGGACGGCGCCGCACCGACCACCTTCAACGCCGGGATGCGCTTGGAGAGGTAGCGCACGCGGCGGTCGATGCCGGCCAGCTGCTTCTTTCTATACGTGTATTCGGCGTTCTCGCTGCGGTCGCCCTCGGCGGCGGCGGCGGCCAGCGCGCGCACGACTTCCGGGCGCTGCACGCGCCACAGGTCGTCGAGTTCCGCTTTCAGCCGGGCGTGGCCGGTGGCGGTGATCAGCGCGGTGCTGGCTTCCGCGGGTGGTCGCCAGCGACCCTTGCCCGATGGCGGCATGGCGGGTTGGGTCATCGGCTCAGCGACGCCCGCCAAACAGCCCGCCCAGCACGCCGCGCAGGATCTGCCGGCCCATCTGGTTGCCGACCGTGCGCGCGGCCTGCTTGGCCATGGTTTCCACCATGCCCTGGCGGCGCTTGGTGCCGAACACCGCGTCCTTGATGGCGCTGCCGAAGCCGCCATCGGCATCGTCGTCATCGGCGGTCTTGGCCGGTGGCGCACTGGCCGCGACGGAAGACGCTTGCGCTTTCTTTGCCAGCATTTCGGCGGCTGATTCGCGGTCGATGGCGTTGTCGTACTTCATGCCCACCGGCGAACCGGCACGCACCTGCATCCGTTCGGCATCGGTGATCGCGCCCAGCCGGCAGCCCGGCGGCGCGACGAGGGTGCGTTCGACCGGCATCGGAATGCCCTTGTCCTGCAGCGTGGAAACCAGCGCCTCGCCGACGCCGAGCTGCGAGATCACCTTCGCGACGTCCAGATCGGGATTGGCGACGAAGGTCTCCGCCGCCGTTTTCACCGCCTTCTGGTCGCGCGGGGTGAAGGCGCGCAGCGCGTGCTGGAAGCGGTTGCCGAGCTGGCCGAGGATGTCGTCCGGCACGTCGTCCGGGAACTGCGAGCAGAAGTACACGCCGACGCCCTTGGAACGGATGATGCGGACCACCTGTTCCACGCGCTGCTTGAGCGCGGGCGGGGCGTCATCGAACAACAGGTGCGCCTCGTCGAACACGAACACCAGCTTCGGCTGGTCCAGGTCGCCGACTTCAGGCAGCTGCTCGAACAGCTCCGACAGCAGCCACAGCAGGAAGCTGGAATACAGGCGCGGTTTCAGGATCAGCTGGTCGGCGGCGAGGATGTTGACGATGCCGCGGCCGTCCACGTTCGTGCGCATCAGGTCGGCCAGGTCGAGCGCCGGTTCGCCGAAGAACTTGTCGCCGCCTTCCTGCTCGATGCGCAGCAGCGCGCGCTGGATCGCGCCAACCGACTGCGTGCTGACCAGCCCATAGCTGGTCGAGATGTCCTTGCGCTCATCCGCCACCAGGCCGAGCAGGGCGCGCAGGTCCTTCAGGTCCAGCAGCAGCAGGCCGCGGTCGTCGGCCAGCTTGAACACGATGTCCAGTACGCCGCTCTGGGTGTCGTTGAGTTCGAGGATGCGCGACAGCAGCAGCGGCCCCATCTCGCTGACCGTGGTGCGGATCGGGTGGCCCTTCTGGCCCCACAGGTCCCAGAACACCACCGGATTGGGCTGCTGCACGTAGTCGCTGATGCCGATCTCGGCGATCCGCTGGCTGATCTTCTCGTTGGGCGTGCCGGCCATCGCCAGGCCGGCGACATCGCCCTTCACATCGGCCAGGAACACCGGCACGCCGCGCTTGGAAAAGCCTTCGGCCAGCGTCATCAGCGTGACCGTCTTGCCGGTACCCGTGGCGCCGGCGACCAGGCCGTGGCGGTTGCCGTACTTCGGCAGGAGAAAGACGTTGCCGCTCTGCGGCGTGGTGATCGACTTGCCGACGAGGATCGGATTCATGAAGGTTTCCGTGCAATGAACGACTGGATTCTATTCGCTTGTATGCAGCCCGCGTGCCTTGTGAGCGGGTGGGGTGGCCGGTAACCTGCCACGTCTTCCGTATGTGATGTCGATGATGGCCGCTGATTGGCGCGTTTCGCTGAAATTGTCCCTGTCCGTTTCGATGCTGGGCTTGATGTTGCTCCCCCCGGCCGCGCACGCGCAGCGCCTGTCGCGCGCCGCCACCGCCGTGCTGGAGCAGGCCCGCGCCGCCGAAGCCCGCTTCAAGTCCGCGCAGGATGCCGACCAGCAGGATGCCGCCGTCACCGCGATGGAAAAGCTGATGGCCGACTGCGGCCGCCAGAAGGGCTGCCCCATCGACCAGCTCATGCCGATCTACAAGCAGATGCTGCAGCCGCAGTCCGTCGCCGCGGGCGAGGACGACGAGGGTGACGAGGACGAGAACCCGATCAACATCGCCGGTGATGCCGTCCCCGACACCGCCACCGCAGACGCGCTGCTGGACGAGCGCAACAAGCGCTTCGTGCAGATGGTGCAGTTCAACCCGGCGGTGCAGGCCGGCATCCGCCGCTGGCTGACCGACATGCGCCCGCAGCTGATGGACAGCTACGTCAATTACCAGTTCCTGCGCCCGTCGATGGCGCCGGCCTTCCAGCGCGCCGGCCTGCCGGAGGCGCTGCTGTTCGGGATCATGGCCAAGGAGTCGAACGGCAAGGTGCATGCGGGTTCGCGCGCCGGGGCGGTCGGCCCGCTGCAGTTCATGCCGGCCACCGGCCGCCGCTTCGGGCTGGGCGATGACGGCACCGGCTTCGACACCCGCTACGACCCGGCGCGTTCCTCGCAGGCCGCCGCTGCCTATCTGCAGGAGCGCTACGCGCAGCTCAACAACAGCATCGAGATGTCGCTGGCTGCCTACAACGGCGGCGAAGGCCGGGCACTGCGCGTGTTCCAGTCCAGCGGTGGCCGCAACTTCTGGGACGTGAGCGTGTACGACCAGTTCCCGGCCGAAACCAAGGACTACGTGCCGATGGTGATCGCCGCCGCCTGGCTGTACCTGCACCCGTCCGACTACGGCCTGCGCTTCCCGCGCACCTGGGGTGCCGGGCGTCCGGCGCAGATCCAGCTCAAGCGCTCGACCACGCTCAACGAGCTCGGCATCTGCCTCGGCAACGCGCGCGGCACCGATGGCTACCTGCGCGCGCTCCGCAACCTCAATCCGCGCCTGACCCCGAGCGGCTGGCTGCCGCAGGGCGGCATCATCAACGCCACTTCCACCATTTCCACGCTCTACAACCGCTATTGCGTGAACGGCAAGCGCGCCGACATCGCCCGCCAGCTGATCAACAGCGACGTCAGCAGCGCACTGGTGCGCGTGGGCCCGCTGGTCACGGCCACGCCCGCAGCGCCCGCCAGCGCTGATGGCTCCGTGCCCGATGCACCGGCGACCGTGGTGCCGGCCAATCCGGCGACCCGCGCGCAGGTGGTGACCCCGGCCAAACCCGCCGCCAAACCGGCGCCGGCCAAGCCCGCGCCCGCGAAAACCCACCGCGTCGGGAGCGGCGAAAACCTGACCGCCATCGCGCGCCGCTACCAGTGCGACATGAAACTGCTGATCAGCGCCAACAACCTGGACGCGCCGCGTTACGCGATCCGCCCCGGCCAGGTGCTCAAGCTGGAAGGCTGCGGCAAGTAAGCGCCGTCAGGCCCTGAAACGAAGAAGGCGGCCATGGCCGCCTTCTTCATGTCGATGTCGATGCTGCGGCTCAGCGCGGCAGCAGGGTGGCGAGGCGTTCGCCCAGCCGTACCGGCGTCTCCGCCTTCAGGTTCGATGCCAGCTCGGCCACGCCCGGCGGCAGCAGGGTGATGACGGTGCTGCCGTAATTGAAGCGTGCCATCTCGGCGAAGCGCTTCAGGGTGATGTCGCGGTCGCGCCAGTCCTTGCGGGTGATGCGGTCGCCGTAGGCGGGGATTTCCTCGCCGCTCCAGACCGTTTCCACGCCGGACACCAGCAGCGCGCCGACCATCACCTGCACCATCGGGCCGAAGGCGGTCTCGAAGTGGCAGACCAGCCGCTCGTTGCGGGCGAACAGGCGCGGCACCGAGGCCACCGCATCGGTACCCACCGAGAACAGCCGGCCCGGCACATGCACGGTTTCGACCAGGCGCCCGTCGCAGGGCATGTGGACGCGGTGGTAGTCGCGCGGGGACAGGTAGATGGTCGAGAACAGTCCGTCCGCGTAGACGGCAGCCGAAGCCGCATCGCCCAGCAATTCCGCGACGGTGAACGATTGCCCCTTGGCCTGGAAGATGCGCCCCTGCTCGATGCGCCCGCACTGGCTGATGTGGCCGTCGGCGGGCATCAGCAGGGCGCGCGGATCGGGATCGGGCATGCGCACGCCGGCCCGCAGCTCGCGGGTGAAGAAGGCATTGAAACTGGGGTAGGCGGTGGGGTCCGGCTGCGCCGCCTCGCCCATGTCCACGCCGAACTTGGCGATGACGGTGTCGATGACGCGCTGCTTGAGCGCCGGGTTGGTCGAATACGCCAGCCGCCGCGCCAGCGACGACAGCAGCCGGTGCGGCAGCACATAGGTCAGCGCGGTGAGCGGGCTCACTTCCCGGCCTCGGTGAGCGCGATGAAATCGGCGGCGATCTTGGCCGGCTCGAACGGCGGCTGGATCACGCCCGACATCCGGCCCTGCGGATCGAGCACGGCCAGCGCGGCGGAATGGTCGACGGCGTAGCGGTCCGGCTTCGACATGTCATCCGGCGGCTGCTTCATGAACACCAGCGACAGCCCGCGCGCGAAGTTGGCGAGTTCAGGCGCGGTGCCGGTGGCGGCGATCGTGTCCGGATGGAAGGCGTGCGCGTAGCGGCCGACGATCTCCGGCGTGTCGCGCTCCGGGTCCACCGAGACAAACAGCACGCGCGGGCGGCTCGCGGCCGGCAGCTTCTCCCACGCCTGCTGCGCCTGCTTGAGCTGGGAGAGGGTGGTGGGGCAGACATCCGGGCAATGGGTGAAGCCGACGAAGACCAGCGTCCAGTGGCCCTGGATGGATTCATTGGTCAGCGGCTGGCCGTCATCGCGGATTAGCTGGAAGGGCGGAATGGCGCGCGGCGCATCGAAGCGCTTCATCGACTGCAGTGCCGGGCCGGCCACGGGGGCGCCTGCGCCGGGGAAGAAACGCCAGCCGACCAGCAGGCCGGCGAAGGCCGCGGCGATGGCGAGGACGATGAGCGTGCTGCGGTTGAACATGGCGATTCCGGCTTGAAAACCCGGCCATGATAGCGGGCCGCCGCTATACTCCCTGCCGATTCCAGCGAGCCCCGCCCACGTGAACCTTGATGCCACGCGCGAGCTGCGCACCCTGATCGATTTCATCCGCTACGGCGCCAGCCGCTTCAACGCCGCCGGGCTGACCTTCGGCCACAGCTTCGACAATGCGCTGGACGAGGCCACCCAGCTGGTCCTGCACGCGCTGCACATGCCGCACGACCTGTCGCCGGTGTATGGCGCATCGCGGTTGGTGGAAGAGGAAAAGCAGGCGATCCTCGACCTGTTCCGCCGCCGCATCGACGAGCGCATCCCGGCTGCCTACCTGACCGGCGAGGCCTGGTTCGCCGGCCTGTCGTTCAAGTCCGATCCGCGTGCGCTGGTGCCGCGTTCGCCGATCGCGGAGTTGATCGAATCCGGCTTCGAGCCGTGGCTCGGCGGCCGTGAAGTCACCCGCGCCCTCGACATCTGCACCGGCTCCGGCTGCATCGCCATCGCCATGGCGCATTACAACCCGGATTGGCTGGTGGATGGCGTCGATATCAGCGACGAAGCGCTGTCGCTGGCCGAGGAAAACAAGACGCGGCTGATGGCCGACAACGTGCGCTTCCTCAAGTCGGACCTGATGGGCGCGCTGGCCGGCGAGAAGTACGAACTGATCGTCACCAATCCGCCCTACGTCACCCACGCCGAAACCGACGCGTTGCCCGCCGAATACGCGCACGAACCGGAACTCGGCCTGCGTGCGGGCGATGACGGTCTGGACCTTGCGCTGAAGATCCTGCGCGACGCGCCCGACCACCTGACCGACGAAGGCCTGCTGATCTGCGAAGTGGGCGAGGCCGAGCACGCGCTGGTCGAACTGCTGCCGGAACTGCCGCTGGCGTGGATCGAGTTCAAGGTCGGGCAGATGGGCATCTTCGTGGTCGAGCGGGCCGATCTCGTCGCCCACCACGCGCGCATCGCCGAACTGGCCGCCGCGCGCGGATGAACAGCTTCGGCCGGCTGCTGCGGGTCACCACCTTCGGGGAATCGCACGGCCCGGCCATCGGTTGCGTCATCGACGGCTGCCCGCCGGGCCTCGCCATCGCGCCTCAGGATTTCGCCCGCGACCTGGAGCGCCGCGCGACCGGCCGCAGCCGCCACACCTCGCAGCGCCATGAGGCGGATGAAATCGAAATCCTCTCCGGCGTGTACGAAGGCCTGACCACCGGCACGCCGATCGCCTTGCTGATCCGCAACACCGACGCGCGCAGCAAGGACTACGCGGCGATCGGGTCGCAGTTCCGCCCGGGCCACGCCGATTACACCTACTGGCAGAAGTACGGCCTGCGCGATCCGCGCGGCGGCGGCCGTTCCAGCGCCCGCGAGACCACGATGCGGGTGGCCGCCGGCGTCATCGCCAAGAAGTGGCTGGCCGAACGCTTCGGCGTGACGGTGCGCGGGCATCTGGCGCAGATCGGCGACATCGTGCCGCGTTCGCATGACTGGGCGGCGGTCGAGGCCAATTCCTTCTTCTGGCCGGATGCCGCGCAGGCTGCCGAGCTCGAAACCTTCATGGATGCGCTGCGCAAGTCCGGCGATTCGGTTGGCGCGAAAATCGTGGTCGAAGCCGAAGGCGTGCCGCCGGGTTGGGGCGAGCCGGTCTACGGCAAGTTGAGCGCGGAAATCGGTGCGGCGATGTTGTCGATCAACGCGGTGAAAGGCGTGGAGATCGGCGACGGTTTCGACAGCGTGGCGCAGGCCGGCAGCCAGCATCGCGACCTGATGCGCCGCGACGGCTTCGAAAGCAACCACGCGGGCGGCATCCTCGGTGGCATTTCCACCGGCCAGCCGATCCGCGTCGCGGTCGCTTTCAAGCCCACCTCCAGCCTGCGCTTGCCGGCGCCGACGCTCGATGTCGAAGGCAACGAAGTGGACGTCATCACCACCGGCCGTCACGACCCCTGCGTCGGCATCCGCGCCACGCCGATCTGCGAAGCGATGCTGGCGCTGGTGCTGATGGACCAGGCGCTGCGGCATCGCGCGCAATGCGGCGACGTCGGCGATGTCACGCCGAGGATCGCCTGATGCGCTTCTTCTTCATGCACCGGAACTGCGGGCGAAAACGCGGCGGCCGCCGTTGAAACGGCAGCCATCCATCGACGCGCGCCGGGCGCGCATCCCGCACGAACACCCAAGGAAAACCCCATGAATACCAAGAAGTTGAAGGTCGCCGTGGTCGGCGCCACCGGCGCGGTCGGCGAGACCATGCTGTCGATCCTGGCCGAGCGCCGTTTCCCGGCTTCGGAAATCATCGCGCTGGCCAGCGAGCGCTCCGTCGGCACCGACGTGATGTACGGCGACGAGGAGATCGAGGTGCAGGACCTGGCCAAGTTCGACCCGGCCGGCATCGACATCGCGCTGTTCTCGGCCGGCGGCAGCATCAGCAAGGAATACGCGCCGAAGTTCGCGGCGGCGGGCGCGGTCGTCATCGACAACTCCTCGGCCTTCCGCTACGACGACGATGTGCCGCTGGTGGTCAGCGAAGTGAACCCGGAAGCGGCGAAGAACCGCCCGCGCGGCATCATCGCCAACCCCAACTGCTCGACCATGCAGATGGTGGTGGCGCTCAAGCCCATCTTCGATGCGGCCGGCATCACCCGCATCAACGTGGCGACCTACCAGTCCACCTCGGGCGCGGGCCGCAGCGGCATGGAGGAACTCGGCAAGCAGACCGCCGAACTGCTCAACTTCCAGTCGCCGGAGCCGAAGAAGTTCCAGGTGCAGATCGCCTTCAACCTGATCCCGCAGATCGACGATTTCCTCGACAACGGCTACACCAAAGAGGAAATGAAGCTGGTCTGGGAGACCCGCAAGATCCTCGGCGACGACAGCATCCAGGTGAACCCGACCGCGGTGCGCGTGCCGGTGTTCTACGGCCATTCCGAAGCCGTGAACGTGGAGACCAAGAACAAGCTCAGCGCCGACGACGTGCGCGCCCTGCTGGCCGCCGCGCCGGGCGTGGAAGTGGTCGATGACCGCGTGCCGGGCGGCTACCCGACGCCGGTCACCCATGCCTCCGGCAACGATGCCGTTTACGTCGGCCGTATCCGCGAGGACGCATCGCATCCGTCGGCCATCAACCTGTGGATCGTCTCCGACAACATCCGCAAGGGCGCGGCGCTGAACGCGGTGCAGATCGCGGAACTCGTTGCCTCCGGGGGCTGAACGCCGCTAGAGTCCAGTCCACATGAAGAAAATCCTGCAAGCGATTGTCCTGACGATGCTTCTGGCGCTCGCCGCCGCGCCCGCCTGGGCGCTCGGGCTGGGCCAGCTGCAGTTGAAGTCGAAGCTGGGCGAACCGCTGCTGGCGGAGATCCCGGTGATCTCGGCCGACCCGATGGAGCTGCAGGATCTCGAAGCCCGGCTCGCCGCGCCCGAGACCTTCCTGCGCGTGGGCCTGCCGCTGCCGGACAAGATGGTCTCCGACCTGAAGTTCGCGCTGGCCTATGACGCCGCCGGCAAGCCGCTGATCCGCGTCACCAGCCCCGGCCCGGTGGCGATGCCGATGCTGACCTTCCTGCTGGAGGTCGATTGGGGCGAGGGCCGGCTGGTCCGCGAATACTCCGTGCTCCTGGCCGAACCCGATGCCGTGGCCGCCGCCACCCAGCCCACCATCGAAGCGCCGGTGGCCGCGCCGTCCAACACCATCGTGCGGGATGCGGAGCCGGTCGCCACCACGCCGATGCCGGCCCCGGCCCCGGTGCGCCCGACGCCTGTTCCCGCGCCCACGCCTGCACCGGTGGCGTCCGCGCCCGCACCGGCGCCGGTCGCCAACACCGGCAGCCGCACGGTCGCGCCCGGCGACACGCTGTCGGGCATCGCCGCCGAGCTGCGCGGCCCCGGCCAGTCGCTGGAATCGGTGATGGCTGCGCTGCTGCGCGCCAACCCGGACGCCTTCATCAACAACGATCCCAATCTGCTGCGCCGTGGCGCCACGCTCGCCGCGCCGGATGCCGCCGCCATCGCCCAGGCCGGGCAGGACGGCAGCGCTCGTGCCCTGCAATCGCAGGTCGCCGGCTGGCGCAGCAACCTGGGCCGCAGCCGCGCCGCCGTGGATGTGGCGAGTGCCGCCAGCAATGCGCCGGCGCGCGTGGCCGCCCCGGTGGCCAAACCGCGTGCGGTCAGCGACGCGCGGCTTGAAATCATGCCGGCCTCGGCCAGCGCAACATCAGGCAAGGGCACCCGTTCCGGCAACGGGGGCGAAGGAGATGCGGAAATGACCCAGCAACTGCAGGAAGCGCGCGAGACCATCGCCACCCGCGATGCGGAAGTGAACGAACTCAAGTCGCGCGTGGCGGAGCTGGAAAACCTGCAGAAGCAGCAGGCGCAACTGATCCAGATGAAGGACGGCCAGCTGGCGTCGGCCCAGCAGCAGCTCAACACGCGCCAGCAGGCCGAGCCGCAGCCTGCCGCGGCGGTCGCGGGCCAGCCGATGTGGATCTGGCTGCTGCCGCTGGCCGGCATCCTGCTGTCCGGGCTGGCGGTGAATGCCTGGCTGCGCCGCCGCAAGCCGGTGGCAGGCGAGGGCGATGCGCCCAGCTTCGCCAGCAAAAAGACCGTCCCGGCCGCGCCCAAGGCCGAGCCGCGCCTGAGCGACGAGATGGCCAACCTGTTCCCGGATGTGGACGAGGAAGAAGCGGCGGAAGCCGCCGGTACAGCTGTGGCTGGCACGCGCTCCGTCGCATCCACGCCTTTGCGCAAGCCTTCATGGGTCGGCGGGCAGGCCGCGCCGGAGCCGCCCTCGGCGCAGACCGTCGCGACTTCCGGCTGGAGCGTGCCGATCGTCGAGGACGGCGACAGCCTGTACCTGCGCAAGCCCGGCACCGAGAACGGCGCCCGCGCCGTGGACCCGGCCGCCGTGCCCAGCATCTCGCCCAACGACCCGCTGCCGCGCGAATTGACGCCGGGCAAGGGGGTGTTCGATGCGCCCGAGGCCGCCGATGCCATGGCCGATGACGCCGCTGAACGCATAGCGCTGGCCCGCACCTATTTCGAACTGGGCGATTTCGACACGGCCCGCGCGTTGCTGGGGCAGGTGATCGACGAAGGCGGCCACCACGCCGTCGAAGCGCGTCGCCTGCTGGAAGGCGACGGTCGCACGTGACGGAGGGCGGCCGATGACGCGCCATGCGCTCGGCATTGAATACGACGGCAGCCGATACCTGGGCTGGCAACGCCTCGGCGATGCCGGCACCACGCTGCAGCAGACGCTGGAAGACGCGATTTCCCGCGTCGCCAATACGCCGATCCAGACCACCTGCGCGGGCCGCACCGATGCCGGCGTGCATGCGCGCTGCCAGGTCGTCCATTTCGACACGGATGTGCTGCGCGAGCCGCGTGCGTGGATGCTCGGTATCACCTCCAACCTGCCCAACGACATGGCGGTGACCTGGTGCGTGCCGGTGGCCGACGACTTCAGCGCCCGTTTCAGCGCACATGCAAGACGCTACCGCTACGAAATACTGAATCGTTCAGTGCGTCCCGCCTATCACCGTGCCTACATGGCGTGGGAGCGACGATCATTGGATGTCGCGACTATGCACGAAGCCGCGCAGTCACTGGTCGGCGAGCATGATTTCTCCGCATTCCGCACCGTGCATTGCCAGGCCGCCCACGCACGCCGCGAAGTCCAGGAAATCAGCGTGACGCGCAACGGAGATGTCGTGGTGGTCGAAATCCAGGCGAATGCCTTCCTGCACCACATGGTGCGCAACATCGTGGGTTCGTTGATTCCGGTGGGCTGCGGCGAACGCGCCCCCGCGTGGATCGCGGAACTGCTCGCCGGCCGCGACCGCACCGTGGCCGGCCCGACCGCGCCCTCCGCCGGCCTGACCTTCCTGCATCCCATCTACGCGTCCGAATGGAACCTGCCGGCCGTCGTCACCGCGGGCGGCCACGCATGAAGACCGCTTCCGTCCGTACCCGTGTCAAGTTCTGCGGCCTGACCCGCGCCGGCGACGTGCGCCTGGCCTGCGAACTGGGCGTCGATGCCATCGGCCTGGTGTTTGCCGAGAACAGCCCGCGCCGCCTGCAGATCGAGGAATCGCGCGCGCTGCGGCAGGCCATCGCGCCGCTGGTCAATCTGGTCGCGCTGTTCAGCGACAACCCGCCGGAGCAGGTCCGCGAGATCGTGCGGCTGTTGCGCCCGGGCGCGCTGCAGTTCCATGGCAATGAGGAAGACGCCTTCTGCCGCAGCTTCGGCATCCCCTATATCAAGGCGGTGGCGATGGGCGATGGCACGTCCCCGGTCGATACCCGCGCCCTGCATGCGCGCTATCCGCACGCCGCCGCGCTGCTCTACGACAGCCATGTGCCGGGCGGTGCGGGTGGTGGCGGCAAACCCTTCGACTGGAAGCGGCTGCCGGGCGACAACACCAAACCGGTGATGGTCGCGGGTGGGCTGAACGCCACGAATGTCTACGACCTGATCACCCAGCGCGCACCGTGGGCGGTGGATGTCGCATCGGGCATCGAGTCGGCGCCCGGTATCAAGGATGGCGATAAGATGCGTGCCTTCGTCGCCGAGGTCCACCGTGCCGATTGCAACAACGAACACGAATCCGGGTACCGGTTGCCCACCCAAGGGCATTGCGGCTGAGGACATCGCCGATTTCCACGCCTTCCCCGATGCCGACGGCCACTTTGGCCGCTTCGGCGGGCGCTTCGTCGCCGAGACACTGATCGGGCCGCTGCAGCAACTCGCCGCGGCCTACGACGAAGCCCGCATCGACCCCGTCTTCCAGCGCGCCTTCGACGAAGACCTGGCGCATTACGTCGGCCGGCCCAGCCCGATCTATTTCGCCGAACGCCTCTCGCGAGAGGTCGGCGGCGCGCGCATCCTGCTCAAGCGCGAGGACCTGAACCACACCGGCGCGCACAAGATCAACAACACCATCGGGCAGGCGCTGCTGGCCAGCCGGATGGGCAAGACCCGCATCATCGCCGAGACCGGCGCCGGCCAGCATGGCGTGGCCAGCGCGACCGTCGCCGCGCGGCTGGGGCTGGAATGCGTGGTCTACATGGGCGCCACCGACATCGAGCGGCAGAAGGCGAACGTGTGGCGGATGAAGCTGCTCGGCGCGACCGTGGTGCCGGTGAGTTCCGGCTCGGCCACGCTCAAGGACGCGTTGAATGAAGCGATGCGCGACTGGGTGACGAACGTCGCCGACACCTTCTACATCATCGGCACGGTGGCCGGCCCCGACCCGTATCCGCGCATGGTCCGCGATTTCAACGCCATCGTCGGCCGCGAGGCGCGCGCGCAGATGCTGGCCGAACACGGCCGCCTGCCGGATGCGATCACCGCCTGCGTCGGTGGTGGCAGCAATGCGATCGGCCTGTTCCACGCGTTCCTCAACGACCGCGACGTGCGCATCGTCGGCGCGGAAGCGGCGGGCGAGGGCATCGACACCGGCCAGCACGCGGCCTCGCTGTCGGCGGGACGGCCCGGCGTGCTGCACGGCAACCGCACCTATGTGCTGTGCGATGACGAAGGCCAGATCACCGAGACCCATTCGGTCAGCGCGGGGCTGGATTACCCCGGCGTCGGGCCGGAACACGCCTTCCTGAAGGACACCGGCCGCGCCGAGTACGTGGGGGTGACCGATGACGAGGCGCTGGCCGCCTTCCATCAACTGGCACGTACCGAAGGCATCCTGGCCGCGCTGGAATCCAGCCATGCCATCGCCCAGGCCATCAAGCTGGCCCGCGACATGCCGGCCGACGCCACCGTGCTGTGCAACCTGTCGGGGCGCGGCGACAAGGACGTGCACACCATCGCCGCCCGCGAAGGGATCGCGCTGTGAGCCGCCTCGATGCCGCTTTCGCGCGGCTGCGCGCGACCGGCCGCAAGGCGCTGGTGCCCTTCGTCACCGCCGGCGATCCCGCGCTCGACGCCACCGTGCCGGTGATGCATGCGCTGGTTGAAGCGGGTGCCGACGCCATCGAACTGGGCGTGCCGTTTTCCGACCCGATGGCCGACGGCCCGGTGATCCAGAAGGCGTCCGAGCGCGCCATCGCGCGCGGCGCCGGCCTCACCCACGCGCTGGAAAGCACGCGCGAATTCCGCCGCAACGATCCCGACACGCCGGTGGTGCTGATGGGCTATCTCAACCCCGTCGAGATCCGCGGCGCCGAAGCCTTCGCGGCGGAAGCGGCGGCCTGTGGCGTGGACGGCATGCTGCTGGTCGACCTGCCGCCGGAAGAGGCCGGTCCGTTCCGCGATGCCTTCCAGCGGCATGGCGTGGCGCTGATCTGGCTCGCATCGCCGACAACCGATGCGGCGCGGCTGACCATGCTGAACCAGCTGGCGGAGGGCTATCTCTACTACGTCAGCTACGCCGGCGTGACCGGCGCCGATCACCTGAGCACGGGCGAGGCCGGGGCGCGTCTGGCCTCGATCCGTGCCGGTTGCCCGGTGCCGGTGCTGGCCGGTTTCGGGATCAAGGATGCGGCCAGCGCCGCCGCGATGGCCGAAGCCGCTGATGGCGTGGTGGTCGGCAGCGCCCTGGTCGCGACCCTGGCCGGCGCCGTGGATGCGCCCGAAGCCGCATCCCGCGCCCGTACTTTCCTGGCCCCGTTGCGTGCGGCGCTGGATGGTGAACGCAAGGCCGTGGGCTAAACTGGCCCGCTGAAAACGCTGGATCGACACCATGTCCTGGCTCAAGAAACTCACGCCGGCCCGCATCCGCACCGATGCCGGCCCGCGCAAGCGCAACGTCCCGGAAGGCCTCTGGGAAAAATGTGACCGCTGCGGCGCCGTGCTGTACCGCCCGGAGCTGGAGGAAAACCTCGAGGTCTGCCCGAAGTGCGCCTTCCACATGCCCATCCGCGCCCGCGCGCGGCTCAATGCTTTCCTCGACATCGGCAGCGGCAAGGAGCTGGGCGCCACGCTCGGCCCGGTCGACGTGCTGAAGTTCAAGGACCAGAAGAAGTACGCCGAGCGCATCAAGGTGGCGCAGAAAACCACCGGTGAGCGCGACGCGCTGGTCACCATGGAGGGCCTGCTCAAGCAGCGCCCGATCGTCGCCAGCGCCTTCGATTTCGCTTTCATGGGTGGCTCGATGGGCTCGGTGGTCGGCGAGCGCTTCAGCCTGGGCGCGGAACGGGCTGCGGAAATCGGTGCGCCCTTCGTCTGCTTTTCCGCCAGCGGCGGCGCGCGCATGCAGGAAAGCCTGTTCTCGCTGATGCAGATGGCCAAGACCTCGGCCGCGCTGGGCCGCCTGCGTGCCAAGGGGCTGCCGTATATCTCGGTGATGACGCATCCCACCACCGGCGGCGTGTCGGCCAGCTTCGCGATGCTGGGCGACATCAACCTGGCCGAACCGGAGGCGCTGATCGGTTTCGCCGGCCCGCGCGTGATCGAGCAGACCGTGCGCGAAAAGCTGCCGGAAGGCTTCCAGCGCAGCGAATTCCTGCTCGACCACGGCGCCATCGACCAGATCTGCGACCGCCGCGAACTGCGCGACCGCATCGCCGACCTGACCGCGTTGCTGCTCAAGCAGCCGCATCCGCCGGAAGATTCGGAGTTGGTCGCATGAGCCGCAGGTATTTCGGCACCGACGGCATCCGCGGCCGCGTCGGCACACCGCCGATCTCGGCCGATTTCGTGCTGCGCCTCGGCAATGCCTACGGTCATTCCCTTCGTGCGCGACTGGGCGAAGGCTGGCGCAAGCCGGTGGTGGTCATCGGCAAGGACACCCGCATCTCCAACTACATGTTCGAGGCGGCGCTGGAAGCCGGCCTGGTCGCGGCCGGCGTCGATGTGCAGCTGATGGGCCCGATGCCGACGCCCGCCGTCGCGCATCTCACCCATTCGATGCGCGCGGATGGCGGCATCGTGATTTCCGCTTCGCACAACCCGCATTACGACAACGGCATCAAGTTCTTCTCGGCGCATGGCGAGAAGCTGGATGACGAAGCCGAACTGGCGATCGAAGCCGCGCTGGACCAGCCGTTCAGCACCGTGCCGTCCGAGCAGCTCGGCCGCGCGCAGCGCGTGCGCGACACCATCGGCCGCTACGTCGAGGCCTGCAAGAACTCGGTGCCGAAGGGCTTCGACCTCGGCGGCATGCACGTCGTCGTCGATTGCGCGAACGGCGCCAACTACCAGCTCGGCCCGCTGGTGCTGCGCGAACTCGGTGCCCGCGTCGAAGCGATCGGCGTGGAGCCGGACGGCCTCAACATCAACGATGGCGTGGGTTCGACGCATCCCGAATTCCTCGCCGCCGAAGTGGTGAAGCGCGGCGCGGCGCTCGGCATCGCCTTCGACGGCGACGGCGACCGCGTGCTGTTCGTCGATGGAGCCGGCCGCATCTGCGACGGCGACGACCTGATCTACGTGCTCGCCCGTGACTGGCAGGCCAGCGGCCGTTTGCACGGGCCGGTGGTCGGCACGCTGATGACCAATTTCGGCCTGGAGAAGGCGCTGGGCGATGCCGGCATCGGCTTCATGCGGGCGAAGGTCGGCGACCGTTACGTCCACAAGATGCTGCTGGACAACGACGCCACGCTCGGCGGCGAAGCCTCCGGCCACCTGCTGTGCCTCGACCGCACCAGCACCGGCGACGGCATCATCGCTGCGCTGCAGGTGCTGGAAGTGCTCGGCCGTACCGGCCAGTCGTTGGCGCAGGCGCTGGCCGGGCTGAACAAGGTGCCGCAGAAAACCGTCAACGTGCGCGTCGCGCCGGGCAGCAAGCCGGTAGAAGCCGACAGCGTGCAGGCAGCCTTGCGCGAAGCGCAGGCCGCCGTGCAGGGCAGGGGGCGCGCCTTCCTGCGCCCGTCCGGCACCGAGCCGGTGGTGCGCGTCACGGTGGAAGCCGATGACGCCGCGCTGGTCGCGTCCACCCTCGAAAAACTCGAAACCGCGGTCAAGGCCGCCTGCTGATCCATGGATCCGACGAACATGAGCATTCCCAGCCTCGACATCCGCCGCTTCACCCAGCCGACCAGCGCCGAGGACCGCGCCGCCTTCGTGCGCGAACTGGCCGAGACCTACCGCGAATGGGGCTTCGCCGGCATCCGCGGACACGGCATCGACGATGCGCTGGTCGATGCGGCCTACGACGACTTCAGGAACTTCTTCGCCCTGCCGACCGACACCAAGAGGAAGTACCACGTCGCCGGCGGCGGCGGTGCGCGTGGCTACACGCCATTCGGCATCGAGACCGCGAAGGGCGCGCAGCACCACGATCTCAAGGAGTTCTGGCACATCGGCCGCGAGATCCCGCGCGATTACGCGCATGCGGATGTGATGCCGCCGAACGTGTGGCCGGACGAAGTGCCCGGCTTCCACCAGCACGGTTACGCGCTGTACCAGGCGCTCGATGACCTGGGTTCGCAGGTGCTCGCCGCGCTGGCGCTGTCGCTCGACCTGCCGGAGAACTGGTTCGCCGACAAGACCGATTTCGGCAACTCCATCCTGCGCCCGATCCACTACCCGCCGATCGAAACGCCGGACGTCCCCAACGTGCGCGCCGGTGCCCACGAGGACATCAACCTGATCACACTGCTGGTCGGTGCGAGCGCCGCGGGCCTTGAAGTGCTTTCGCGCAAGGGCGAATGGGTGCCGTACACCGCGGAGCCGGGCACCATCGTCGTCAACATCGGCGACATGCTGCAGCGACTGACCAACCACGTGTACCCGTCCACCACGCATCGCGTGACCAATCCGCCGGGCGAGGCCGCACGCAAGCCACGCTATTCCACGCCGTTCTTCCTGCACCCCAACCCGGATTTCGTGATCGACGTGTTGCCGCAGACGGTGACCGCCGACAACCCGAGCCGTTACCCCGAGCCGATCACCGCGCACGAATACCTGCTCGAACGCCTGCGCGAGATCAAGCTGGCCTGAGCGCCGGCTCCCCGTACCGAAAGCCTAGATTTGGAGGAAATGATGACGATGCGCCGCAAGATCGCCGCCGGAAACTGGAAATTGAACGGCTCGCGCGCGTTCGCCGATGAACTGCTCGGCGCGCTCGACGTGCCGGCGGGCGAGGGCGTCGAGGTGCTGGTCTTCCCGCCGATGCCCTATGTGGCCGAACTCGCTTCGAAATACGCCTCGCGCGGGATCGGTTTCGGTGGCCAGGACGCCAGCGCGCACGCCAAGGGCGCGCATACCGGTGAAGTCGCCGCCTCGATGCTGAAGGAAGTGGGCGCCACCCACGTGCTGGTGGGCCATTCCGAGCGTCGCCAGGACAACGGCGAGACCAGCGCCATCGTCGCCGACAAGTTCGTCGCGGCGAAGGCCGCCGGCCTCGTGCCCGTGCTCTGCGTGGGCGAGACGCTGGCCGAACGCGAGGCCGGCCAGACCGAGGCGCGCATCACCGAACAGCTGGATGCGGTGATCGCCGCCGCGGGTGTGGCGGGGCTGGAAGGCGCGATCGTCGCCTACGAACCGGTCTGGGCCATCGGCACCGGCAAGACCGCCACGCCAGCCCAGGCGCAGGACGTGCACGCTTTCATCCGTGGCCAGGTGGCGGCGCGTGATGCTAATATCGCCGGCTCGCTGCCGATCCTCTATGGCGGCAGCGTCAAGGCCGACAACGCCGGCGAGCTGTTCGCGCAGCCCGACGTCGATGGCGGACTGGTCGGTGGCGCCTCCCTGGTCGCCGCCGAATTCAACGGCATCATCGCCGCGGCGGTGGCCTCACGGAACTGAAGAAACATGCTGCTCTGGGTCCTCAACATCTTCTACGTGCTGATCGCGATCGCGATGATCGCGCTCATCCTCATGCAACGCGGCGCCGGTGCGCAGGCAGGCTCCGGCTTCGGTGGCGGCGCCTCGTCCACGGTGTTCGGTTCGCGTGGCGCGTCCAACTTCCTGTCCAAGTCGACGAAGTGGCTGGCGGTGGCGTTCTTCGTCATCACCATCGCCATGGCGTGGCTGCACATGCACGGCGCGCGCAATTCGGGCCAGCAGCGCACCGACCTCGGTGTGATGGCAGGCGCACAGCAGGCCCCGGCTAAGGATGCCAAGCCGGCAGCGGTCATTCCTTCGGCACCGGCATCGCCGGCCATCCCGCAGGCCGCACCGGCCACGGTTCCGGCGCAGCCTGCACCTGCAGAAGCAACGCCCGCACCTGCCGCGCAGGAGCAGAAACCCGCCCAAGGCGGCTGACAACGCATTACAATGTTCGCTTCCCGAAGCATCGCGATGCAGACGGAAGATTTGCCCAGGTGGCGGAATTGGTAGACGCACTACCTTGAGGTGGTAGCGGCTTAGGTCGTGGGGGTTCGAGTCCCCCCTTGGGCACCACTCTTCGCGCAACCGGGCCTCACTTGGGGCCCGGTTGCACAATAGCCACGCCGCTTCCTCATGCGGCCTAGCTGACGAGAACGCACGTGCTGGCCGAATACCTGCCGACCCTGCTGTTTTTGATCGTTGCCACCGGTATCGGCATCGCGCTGATCGTGATCGGCAACCTGGTCGGGCCCAAGAAGCCCAGCGCCGAGAAACTGTCCCCGTACGAGTGCGGCTTCCTGCCGTTCGAGGACGCGCGCATGCAGTTCGACGTGCGTTATTACCTCATCGCCATCCAGTTCATCATCTTCGATCTGGAAATCATCTTCATCGTGCCGTGGACGCAGGTGTTCATGGAGATCGGCGTGCGCAGCCTGGTCACCATGGGCCTGTTCGTCGGGATGCTGTTCCTCGGTTTCATCTACGTCTGGAAGAGGGGAGCACTCGAATGGGAGTGAGCCACACGCCGTTCTACAACCCGCTGCCGGAAGGCCGTCTGGATGACCTGCTGCGCCCCGAGGGCGACAACCCGGTCATGCAGCAGGGCTACGTCACCACCAGCATGGACGCGCTGTGGAACTGGGCGCGTACCGGCTCGATGTGGCCGATGACCTTCGGCCTGGCCTGCTGCGCGGTGGAGATGATGCACGCGGGTGCCGCGCGCCTGGACATGGACCGCTTCGGCGTGGTGTTTCGCCCGTCGCCGCGCCAGTCCGACGTGATGATCGTGGCCGGCACGCTGGTCAACAAGATGGCGCCGGCGCTGCGCAAGGTCTACGACCAGATGCCCGACCCCAAGTGGGTCATCTCGATGGGCAGCTGCGCCAACGGCGGCGGCTACTACCACTATTCCTATTCGGTGGTGCGCGGCTGTGACCGCGTGGTGCCGGTCGATGTCTACGTGCCAGGCTGCCCGCCGACCGCCGAAGCGCTGGCCTACGGCATCCTGCAGTTGCAGAAGAAGATCCGGCGCACGACGGTGTTCGGCGACAAGTCGTCGCAGGGCGCCATCGCCACCCATTCGTGAGTGCGAACCCGATGAACCAGAACGCAGCGACCTTCGCCGATGCCCTGCGCGCCCGCTTCCCGGGCTGCGAAGTGCACGTCGCCGAACCGCGTGGCGAAGTGACCGTTGAAGTGCAGGCGGGTGGCTGGCGCGATGTCGCGCGGACCCTGCGCGACGAATTCGGTTTCGAGCAGTGCGTCGATGTCAGCGGCATCGACTACCTCGGCTACGGCAGCGACGAATGGGATACCGAAGTCTCGTCGCAGGGCTTCAGCCGTGGTGTCGAAGGCCGTGGCCCCGGTCGCTTCAAGTGGGGCGAGCCGATGACCGAGCAGGCCGCGCAGCCTGCCGGCACCGAGCTCGTGCAGCCGGTCGCCGGTCGCCGTTTCGCCGCCGTCGCGCACCTGCTCTCGGTATCGAACAACCAGCGTGTGCGCCTGCGCGAATTCTGCGCCGACGATGCGCTGCCGGTGGTCGATTCGCTGACCTCGCTCTGGGCAGGCGCCGACTGGTTCGAGCGCGAAGCCTTCGACCTGTTCGGCATCGTCTTCCGTGGCCACCCGGACCTGCGCCGCATTCTCACCGACTACGGTTTCGTCGGCCACCCGTTCCGCAAGGATTTCCCGCTGATCGGCAATGTCGAAGTCCGCTACGACGCCGACAAGCAGCGCGTGATCTACGAGCCGGTGACCAGCGTCGAGCCGCGCGTCGGCGTGCCGCGCGTGGTGCGTGACGATTCCCGCTTCGACACCGCGCAGGGCGAGTCGAAGGACCTCAAGATCAACGGAGCCGCCCGATGAGCGCGCCCAGCCTGCAGAGCCCGCCGGCTTCCACCGCCTTCGCCAGCAATCCGCTGGAAGCGCGCCAGGAAATCCGCAACTACACGCTGAACTTCGGCCCGCAGCATCCGGCCGCACACGGCGTGCTGCGCCTGATCCTGGAGATGGACGGCGAGACCGTGATGCGCGCCGACCCGCACGTCGGCCTGCTGCACCGGGGCACCGAGAAGCTCGCCGAATCCAAGCCGTTCAACCAGTCGATCGGTTACATGGACCGCCTCGACTACGTGTCGATGATGTGCAACGAGCATGCCTATGTGCGTGCCATCGAGACCCTGCTCGGCGTCGAAGCTCCGGAACGCGCGCAGTGGATCCGCACGATGTTCGACGAGATCACCCGCATCCTGAACCACCTGATGTGGATCGGTTCCAACGCGCTCGATCTCGGCGCGATGGCTGTGTTCCTCTACGCCTTCCGCGAACGCGAAGAGTTGATGGACGTGTACGAGGCGGTGTCGGGTGCGCGCATGCACGCGGCCTACTACCGTCCGGGCGGCGTGTACCGCGACCTGCCGGACCGCATGCCGCAGTACAAGGAATCGAAGTGGAAGAAGGGCGCCAAGCTCAAGCGCTTCAACGAGTGGCGCGAAGGTTCGATGCTCGATTACCTCGAAGCCTTCACGAATGACTTCCCGAAGCGCGTCGACGAATACGAGACGCTGCTGACCGACAACCGCATCTGGAAGCAGCGCACCGTCGGCATCGGCGTGGTGACGCCGGAGCAGGCCCATGCCTGGGGCATGACCGGCCCGATGATCCGCGGTTCCGGCATCGCCTGGGACCTGCGCAAGAAGCAGCCCTACGCCAAGTACGCCGAGGTGGATTTCGACATCCCGGTGGGCGTGAAGGGCGACTGCTATGACCGCTATCTGGTCCGCGTGGCGGAGATGCGCGAGTCCAACCGCATCATCCAGCAGTGCGTGAAGTGGTTGAAGGCCAACCCCGGCCCGGTGATGCTGGACAACCACAAGGTGACGCCGCCTTCGCGCGAAGCGATGAAGGACGACATGGAAGCGCTCATCCACCACTTCAAGCTGTTCACCGAAGGCTATTCGGTGCCGGCGGGCGAGACCTATGCGGCGGTGGAAGCGCCGAAGGGCGAGTTCGGTTGCTGGCTGGTCAGCGACGGCGCCAACAAGCCGTTCCGCTGCAAGCTGCGCGCCCCGGGTTTTGCCCATCTTTCGTCGATGGACGCCATCGTCAAGGGCCATATGCTGGCCGACGTGGTGGCGATGATCGGCACCTATGACATCGTGTTTGGCGAGATCGATCGATGAAGGCCACCGGCAATTTCGAGAACGCGCGCAACGTCGACCCGATGGTCGTGCTGAGCGACGCGACGCGCGCCCACATCGACCACTGGTTGACCAAGTTCCCGGCGGACCGCAAGCGTTCGGCCGTGCTGCAGGGCCTGCATGCCGCGCAGGAGCAGAACGGCGGCTGGCTGTCCGACGAGATCATCGCCGGCGTCGCCAAGTACCTGGGCCTGCCGCCGGTGTGGGCGTATGAAGTCGCCACGTTCTATTCGATGTTCGAGACCGAGAAGGTCGGCCGCAACAACGTCGCCTTCTGCACCAACATCAGCTGCTGGTTGAATGGTGCCGAGGACCTGGTCGCGCACGCCGAGAAGAAACTCGGCTGCAGGCTGGGCGAGTCCACCGCCGATGGCCGCGTCTTCCTCAAGCGCGAGGAAGAGTGCGTGGCCGCCTGCTGCGGTGCGCCGGTGGTCGTGATCAACGGGCATTACCACGAGAAGCTCGATGCGGCGAAGGTCGACGAGCTGCTGGACGGGTTGAAGTAAACGATGGCTCATCATTCCCACTACAGCGAAGGTTACGGCCCGGTCGGTCCCGCACCGTCGGAGCACAGCGTGGTCTACACGACGTTGCATTTCGACAAGCCGTGGTCGTACGACAACTACCTGAAGACCGGTGGCTACGCGGCGTTGCGCAAGATCCTCGAAGAGAAGATCGCGCCGGCCGACGTCATCGAGATGGTCAAGCAGTCCGGCCTGCGTGGCCGCGGCGGCGCGGGCTTCCCGACCGGCCTGAAGTGGAGCTTCATGCCGAAGGGCGACATGCAGAAGTACATCCTCTGCAATTCCGATGAATCGGAGCCCGGCACGGCCAAGGACCGCGACATCCTGCGCTACAACCCGCATTCGGTGGTCGAGGGCATGGCGATCGCCTGCTACGCGACCGGCTCGACCGTCGCCTACAACTACCTGCGCGGCGAGTTCCACCACGAACCGTTCGAGCATTTCGAATCCGCGCTCAAGGAAGCCTACGAGCACGGCTGGCTCGGCAAGAACGTGCTGGGCAGCGGCATCGACATCGACATCTACGGCGCGCTTGGCGCCGGCGCCTACATCTGTGGTGAGGAAACCGCGCTGATGGAATCGCTGGAAGGCAAGAAGGGCCAGCCGCGCTTCAAGCCACCGTTCCCGGCCAATTTCGGCCTGTACGGCAAGCCGACCACCATCAACAACACCGAGACCTATGCCTCGGTGCCGGCGATCATCCGCAACGGCGCGCAGTGGTTCGCCGACCTCGGCATCCCCAACAACGGCGGCCCGAAGGTGTTTTCGGTGTCGGGCCATGTGGCGAAGCCGGGTAACTACGAGATCCGCCTCGGCACGCCGTTCGCGCAGCTGCTGGAACTGGCCGGCGGCATCCGCAACGGCCACAAGCTGAAGGCGGTGATCCCGGGCGGCTCTTCGATGAAGGTGCTGCCGGCCAACACCATGATGGCCTGCACGATGGATTACGACAGCATCGGCAAGGCCGGTTCGGGTCTAGGCTCCGGCGCGGTCATCGTGATGGACGAGACCACCTGCATGGTGCGCGCCTGCCAACGCATCTCGCGGTTCTATTTCAAGGAAAGCTGCGGCCAGTGCACGCCGTGCCGCGAAGGCACCGGCTGGATGTACCGGCTGCTGACGCGCATCGTCAACATGGAAGCGACCATGGACGACCTGCAGATGCTGCGTGCGTCGGCGGGGCAGATCGAAGGCCACACCATCTGTGCCTTCGGCGAGGCCGCCGCCTGGCCGGTGCAGGGTTTCCTGCATCATTTCTGGGACGAGTTCGAATACGCCATCGTGAACAAGCGCTTCCTGGTCGATGACCAGAAAAACGGCACCGTCGTGCAGAAGGAGGCCGCGTGAGCACGCCTCCGTCCCCGGTGAACCCGAACCTGCCGCCGGACCACGTCACCGTCTTCATCGACGGCGTCGAACTGGCCACGCCGAAGAACGCGATGATCATCCATGCCGCCGACAAGGCCGGCATCCCGATCCCGCGCTTCTGCTATCACGAGAAGCTGCCGATCGCTGCCAACTGCCGCATGTGCCTGGTGGAAGCGGAGATGGGCGGTCGCATGAGCCCGAAGCCGCTGCCGGCCTGCGCCACGCCGGTCGCCGATGGCATGAAGGTGTTCACGCGCAGCGACAAGGCGTTGAAGTCGCAGCGCAACGTGATGGAATTCCTGCTGATCAACCACCCGCTGGATTGCCCGATCTGCGACCAGGGCGGCGAGTGCGAGCTCCAGGACGTGTCGATGGGCTACGGCCGCGGCATCAGCCGTTATTCCGAGAAGAAGCGCGTCGTCGCCGACGAGGACATGGGCCCGCTGGTCGCGACCGAGATGACGCGCTGCATCCAGTGCACGCGCTGCATCCGCTTCACCGCCGACATCGCCGGCACCTATGAACTGGGCGGCATGCAGCGTGGCGAGAACCTGCAGATCGGCACGTTCGACGGCAAGCCGCTGACCACCGAACTGTCCGGCAACGTCATCGACGTCTGCCCGGTCGGTGCGCTGACCAACAAGGTGTTCCAGTTCAAGGCGCGTCCGTGGGAACTGATCGCCAAGGATTCGCTGGGCTTCCACGATGCGCTCGGCAGCAACCTGTTCCTGCACGCGCGCCGCGGCGACGTGATGCGTGCGGTGCCGCGCGACAACGAGGCCGTCAACGAATGCTGGCTGTCCGATCGCGACCGCTACGCGCACCAAGGCATGTATGCCGAGGACCGTGCGCTCAAGCCGATGATCCGCGTGGGCGAGGGCAGCGAGCCCGAGGCCTTCCGCGAAGCGGGTTGGGATGAAGCGCTCGGCGTGGCCGCGCAGATCCTGCGTGATCATGCGGGTGATGCGCTCGGCGTGCTGGTGCATCCGGCCACTTCGAACGAGGAGGGCGCGTTGCTTGCACGCCTTGCCGCCGCGCTCGAAACCGGCAACATCGACCACCGCATCAGCCAGCACGACCTGTCGGATGCCGCCATCGCTGAAGTCTCCGGCATGCGCGTGGAAGACATCGAGCATGCCGATGCCATCGTCATCCTCGGCAGCCATTTGCGCCACGAAGTACCGCTGCTGCACCAGCGCGTGCGCAAGGCGTGGAAGCGCGGCGCCAAGGTCTATTCGGTCAATCCGGTCGATTTCGATTTCGCCTTCGACCTGGCCGGCAAGGCCATCGCAGCGCCGTCGCAGTTGGCCGATGCGCTCGGCGCCCTCGATATCGGTGACACCGAACGCGCAGTGCTGATCGTCGGCGGCGTGGCCGAGAACGGCGCGCATGCCTCCGCCATCCGCAAGGCCGCGCAGCTGTTCGCCGACCGCACCGGTGCGCGGGTCTGCCGGCTTCCGCAGGGCGCCAATGCCATCGGCCTGGCGAAGCAGGGCGTGTTGCCGACCCAGCGTCCGACCCAGGACATGCTGCGCGAGGCGCGGCAGGCCTATGTGATGTACGGCATCGAGCCGGGCCTCGACTTCGCCGACCAGGGCGTGGCGATGCGTGCGCTCGGCACCGCGAAGACGGTGGCCTTCAGCCATTACGCCTGCCGTTCGACGCGTGCGGTCGCCGACGTGATCCTGCCGATCGCGCTGCTGCCCGAAATCGAAGCCACGTTGACCAACATGGATGGCCGCGAGCAGCAGACGCAGCCGGCCGGCAAGCTGCGCGGCGATGTGCGCGAAGGCTGGCGCGTGCTGCGTGCGCTCGGTGCGTCGCTGTTCGCCGACGGCTTCGGTTTCACCGATATCGCGGGGCTGCGCGCCTCGATGCAGCCGCGCAAGGTCGAAGTGCGTGCCGGCAACGTCGCGCTGTCCGGTTCGCCGGGTCTCGAGATCGCCGCATCGCAGGCCATCTATCGCACCGATGGCACGGTGCGTCGCGCGGCTGCCCTGCAGGCGCACCCGCTGACGGTCGGGCCGCGTGCGGTGCTGAATGCCGAAACCGCGACCGCCGCCGGCCTGAAGGATGGCGCCATGGGCAAGTTCTCGACCGGCGCCGGCACCGCCGCGTTGCCGGTCGAGGTCAGCGACAAGGTCGCGCCGGGCGTGGTCTGGGTCGAATCCGGTTACGGCGCCACCGCGCCGCTGGCCGCCAGCCGTGTGGAGGCGAAACCCGCATGAGCCATTACATCGACATGCTGCACGACTGGTTCATGCAGCTCGGCAACATCGGCATCGTGCTGTGGATCGTGCTGAAGGTCCTGGCGATCGCCGTGCCGGTGATCATCGCGGTGGCTTTCTACGTGGTCTGGGAGCGCAAGCTGATCGGCTGGATGCATGTCCGCCACGGGCCGATGTACGTCGGTTTCGGCGTGTTCCAGGCCTTCGCCGACGTCTTCAAGCTGCTGTTCAAGGAAGTGGTGCAGCCCAGCCAGGCCAGCAAGTTCCTCTACATCCTGGCCCCGCTGATCGTGCTGGCGCCTTCGTTCGCCGCCTGGGCGGTGGTGCCGTTCGATGCACAGCTGGTGCTGTCGAATGCCAACGCCGGCCTGTTGTACCTGCTGGCGATGACCTCGCTCGGCGTGTACGGCGTGATCCTGGCTGGCTGGGCATCGAACTCCAAGTACGCCTTCCTCGGTGCGATGCGTTCGGCCTCGCAGGTGGTGAGCTACGAAATCGCGATGGGCTTCGCGCTGGTCGGCGTGATGATCGCCTCGGGCAGCCTGAACCTCAGCGAGATCGTGATGGCACAGAGCGGTAATGCCGGCGTGTTCGAATGGTTCTGGCTGCCCCTGCTGCCGCTGTTCCTCGTTTACTTCATCTCGGGCGTGGCCGAAACCAACCGCGCGCCGTTCGACGTGGTGGAAGGCGAGTCGGAAATCGTCGCCGGCCACATGGTCGAATACTCGGGCTCGCAGTTCGCGCTGTTCTTCCTGGCCGAGTACGCCAACATGATCCTGGTGAGCTTCCTCACCGCGATCTTCTTCGCCGGTGGCTGGCTGTCCCCGCTGCAGGGCTGGGTGGACATGGGCGACGTGCATTGGCTGGTGAACTGGATCTGGCAGGGCGGCTGGCCCTGGTTGTTCGCCAAGGTGGCGTTCTTCATGAGCTGCTTCATCTGGTTCCGCGCCTCGTTCCCGCGCTACCGCTACGACCAGATCATGCGGCTCGGCTGGAAGGTCTTCATCCCGATCACCATCGCCTGGATCGCGGTCACCGCGTTGCTGGTGTTCTACGGCGTCGTCAAGGCGGGAGTCTGATCACGTGAACCGCATCGTGCATTACTTCAAGAGCCTGATGCTCATTGAGATGTTCAAGGGCTTGTGGCTGACGCTGAAGTACCTGTTCCGTCCCAAGTACACCCTGATGTATCCGATGGAGAAGACGCCGCAGTCGCCGCGCTTCCGTGGCCTGCATGCGTTGCGCCGCTACCCGAACGGCGAAGAGCGCTGCATCGCCTGCAAGCTGTGCGAGGCGGTGTGCCCGGCGCTGGCGATCACCATCGACTCGGAGCGTCGCGAGGACGGCACCCGCCGCACCACCCGCTACGACATCGACCTGTTCAAGTGCATCTTCTGCGGGTTCTGCGAGGAATCCTGCCCGGTGGATTCGATCGTCGAGACGCACGTGCACGAATACCACTTCGACCGGCGTGGCCAGAACATCCTGACCAAGCCGACCCTGCTCGCCATCGGTGACCGGCTCGAGGCCGAGATCGCCGAACGCCGCGCGGCCGACGCGCCGTACCGCTGAGGACGACATGGACTCCGTGATTCTCACCGCCTTCTACGCATTCGCCGCCGCTGCCGTCATGGCGGCCGTGGGCGTGATCAGCGTGAAGAACCCGGTGCACGCAGCCTTGCTGCTGGTGCTGACGTTCTTCTCCATCGCCTGCACCTGGATCATCGCCGGTGCCGAATTCCTCGGCGTGTCGCTGATCCTGGTCTACGTCGGCGCGGTGATGGTGCTGTTCCTGTTCGTGGTGATGATGCTGGATGTCGACACCACGCCGATGCGCGAAGGCTTCGTGCGCTACCTGCCGGTCGGCCTGGTGGTCGCGGTGGTGATGCTGGTCGAGATCCTCGCGCTCATCGGCGTGCGTGCGCGCATGGCCGGCTTCGGCCCGAACACGGTGGAGGCCAGTGGCATCGGCAACACCAAGTGGCTGGCCGAAACGCTCTACACCAAGTTCCTGCTGCCGTTCGAGCTGGCGGCGGTGATCCTGACGGTCGCGGTCATCGCGGCGGTGATGCTCACCCTGCGCCGTCGCACCGGCAACAAGCACCAGAACCCGTCGGAGCAGTCGGCGGTGCGCGCGCAGGACCGCATCCGCATGGTGAAGATGGAGGCGGTGAAGCCGCAGCCCATCGCCCAGGACAACCCGGAGGCTCCCTGATGTTCGACGTACCCGTGGGCCTCGGCCACTACCTCACGCTCGGCGCGGTGTTGTTCTGCATCAGCGTGGCCGGCATCTTCCTCAACCGGAAGAACGTGATCATCCTGCTGATGTCGATCGAGCTGATGCTGCTCGCGGTCAACATCAACTTCGTCGCCTTCTCGCGCCACATGGAAGACGCGGCGGGGCAGATCTTCGTGTTCTTCATCCTGACCGTGGCCGCGGCCGAGGCGGCGATCGGCCTGGCCATCCTGGTCGCGCTGTTCCGCAGCCGCCGCACCATCGAAGTGATGAAGATCGACTCGCTCAAGGGCTGAGTCGGCACTCCGCAGTCGCAACACCCACCGGTAAAACGGCGAAACCGAACACATGACCATCTCCACCACCCATCTGCTGATCATCGTGCTGGCGCCGCTGCTGGGCTCGATCCTGGCCGGCCTGTTCGGGCGCCAGATCGGCCGCGCGGGCGCGCATACCGCCACCATCGCCGGTGTCGCGGTGAGCTTCGCCCTGTCGGCCTACGTGCTCTGGCAGCTGGTCGGGCAGGGCGCATCGCCGTTCAACCAGAACCTCTACACGTGGTTCGAGATCGGCAGCTACCAGGCGCATGTCGGCTTCATGGTCGACAAGCTGACCGCGATGATGATGGTCGTCGTCACCTTCGTTTCGCTGCTGGTGCACGTCTACACCATCGGTTACATGCACGAAGATCCGGGTTACCAGCGTTTCTTCAGCTACATCTCGCTGTTCACCTTCTCGATGCTCATGCTGGTGATGAGCAACAACTTCATGCAGCTGTTCTTCGGCTGGGAAGCGGTGGGCCTGGTGTCCTATCTGCTGATCGGCTTCTGGTTCAAGAAGCCGACCGCGATCTTCGCCAACCTGAAGGCCTTCTTGGTCAACCGCGTCGGCGACTTCGGCTTTTTGCTCGGCATCGCCGGCATCCTGTTCTGGTTCAAGTCGCTTGACTACGGCACGGTGTTCGCCAACATCCCGGTGCTCGCGGGCCAGACCGTTCCGGGTTTCGAAGGCTGGAGCGCCGCGACCTTCATCTGCATCTGCCTGTTCATCGGCGCGATGGGCAAGTCGGCGCAGGTGCCGCTGCACGTCTGGCTGCCGGATTCGATGGAAGGCCCGACGCCGATCTCCGCGCTGATCCACGCTGCGACGATGGTGACCGCGGGCATCTTCATGGTCGCGCGCATGTCGCCGCTGTTCGAGCTGTCGCAGACCGCGCTCAACTTCGTGCTGTTCATCGGCGCCACAACCGCGTTCTGGACCGGCCTGATCGGCATGGTGCAGAACGACATCAAGCGCGTCGTCGCGTACTCCACGCTGTCGCAGCTGGGCTACATGACGGTGGCGCTGGGCGTGTCGGCGTATTCGGCCGCGGTCTTCCACCTGATGACGCATGCCTTCTTCAAGGCGCTGCTGTTCCTGGCCGCCGGCTCTGTGATCATCGGCATGCACCACGAGCAGGACATGCGGAAGATGGGTGGCCTGCGCAAGTACATGCCGATCACTTTCTGGACCTCGGTCATCGGCACGTTGGCGCTGGTCGCCACGCCGTTCTTCAGCGGCTACTACTCGAAGGACGCGATCATCGTCGCCGCCGGCGAGCACGCGCACGAAACCGGCGGCTTCATCGCCACGTATGGCTATTGGGCCGTGCTGCTCGGCGCGTTCGTCACTTCGTTCTACAGCTTCCGGCTGCTGTACCTGACGTTCTTCGGGCCGGAGCGTTTCCGCGACGCGCACCATGACGACCATCATGCCGATGCGCACCACGACGACCACGGCCATCACGGCGCGCATGAACCGCATGAAAGCCCGTGGGTGGTGACGCTGCCGCTGGTGCTGCTGGCGATTCCGTCGATCATCATCGGCTTCTTCACCGCGGGCCCGATGCTGTTCGGTACCGACTGGAGCGGCCACCACAAGCAGGTGCCGTTCTTCCAGGGCGCGATCGACCTGGCGCCGGCACACGACGTGATGGCGAAGATCGCGGCGGAAGACTGGCACGGCCCGGTGAAGTTCGCGCTGCATGGTTTCGCAACGCCGGCGTTCTGGTTGGCCTTGCTGGGCTTCGCGCTGGCCACGGCGATGTACATCCTCTGGCCGCAGCTGCCGAAGAAAGCCGCGCAGATATTCCGCCTGCCGATCCGCATCCTTGAAGAGAAGTACGGCTTCGACAAGCTGTGGATCAACGGTTTCGCCGGCGGTGGCGTGCTGCTGGGCAAGGCGTTCCGCTGGTTCGATTCGATGGTGATCGACCGCGCCATCGTCGATGGCAGCGCCAACGTGATCGGCGCGGCGGCCGGCAAGGTACGCAAGGTGCAGAACGGGCGGCTGTACAGCTACGCGTTCGCGATGATCCTGGGCCTGATCGCGTTGCTGGGCTGGCTCATCAAGGCGTGGATGTGAGGCGGGTTGAAGTGATGGAAGTCCGGCAGAACAAGAAGGAATGTGACCTGTGAGCCAGTTGCCTTTGCTCAGCCTGCTGGTGTGGCTGCCGATTTTGGGAGGCGCGGCGCTGCTCGCGATGGGGCGCATGCCTGCCAACACCGCGCGCTGGACCGCGCTGCTGGTCTCTTTGCTGGTGCTGTTGGTCAGCGTCGGACTGGTCAGCGGCTTCGACCACGCCAACCCGGGCATGCAGTTCGTCGAGAACGCGCCGTGGATCGCGGCCTACGACATCTTCTACCACCTCGGTGCCGACGGCATTTCGGTCGCGCTGATCCTGCTGACCACGATCACCACGGTGCTGGTGGTGCTCGGCGCGTGGGGCTCGATCGACAAGCGGGTGAACCAGTATTTCGCGGCCTTCCTGATCCTCGAAGGCCTGATGGTCGGCGTGTTCGCCGCGCTCGACGCCGTGCTGTTCTACGTGTTCTTCGAAGGCATGCTGATCCCGATGTTCATCATCATCGGCGTCTGGGGCGGCCCGCGCCGCGTGTATGCCTCGATCAAGTTCTTCCTCTACACCTTCCTCGGTTCGGTCTTCATGCTGGTGGGCCTGGTCTACCTGTACATGAAGGGCGGCAGCTGGCAGCTGGCGGACATGACCGCGTTGCCGCTGACGATGAAGGAGCAGACCTGGCTGTTCTTTGCCTTCTTCGCCGCGTTCGCGGTCAAGGTGCCGATGTTCCCGGTGCACACCTGGTTGCCGGACGCGCACGTCGAGGCGCCGACCGCCGGTTCGGTGGTGCTGGCCGCCATCATGCTGAAGATCGGTGGCTACGGCTTCCTGCGCTTCAACCTGCCGATCGTGCCGGATGCCAGCCACGAATACGCCTGGCTGGTGATCGTGCTTTCGCTCATCGCCATCATCTACATCGGCCTGGTCGCACTGGTGCAGGACGACATGAAGAAGCTGGTCGCCTATTCGTCGATCTCGCACATGGGCTTCGTGACGCTCGGCATCTTCATCGCCATGGGGCTGATGCGTGACAGCGGCAACGCCGACGCCGCCCGCCTGGGCCTGCAGGGCGCGATGGTGCAGATGATCTCGCACGGTTTCATCTCCGGCGCGATGTTCTCCTGCATCGGCGTGCTGTATGACCGCATGCACACCCGCATGATCCGCGACTACGGCGGCGTGGCGAACAGCATGCCGTGGTTCGCCGCGTTCTTCGTGTTCTTCGGTTTCGCCAACTCCGGCCTCCCGGCCACCAGCGGATTCGTCGGCGAGTTCATGGTGATCCTGGCCAGCTTCCAGCAGCATCCGTGGCTCGCGTTCGCCGCCGCCACCACGCTCATCACCGGCGCCGCCTACACGCTGTGGCTGACCAAGCGCGTGATCTGGGGCGAGGTCAACAACCCGCACGTCGCCGAGATGAAGGACGTCAACCGCCGCGAGGCCTTCATGCTGGCGGCCTTCGCCGCGGGCGTGCTGATCATCGGTCTGTGGCCGAAGCCGCTCACCGACCTGATGGAGCCGTCCATCGCGCAACTGGCGAACCAGCTCGCCACCAGCAAGCTTTCCGGACTGTAAGACGATGGCCAATACGCTTCCCGCCCTGACGATCGCCGAACTCTGGCCGCTGCTGCCGGAGCTGACGCTCGCCGCTTCCGCGTTCGCGCTGCTGCTGTTCGACCTGTTCTTCGACGCACGCCAGCGTGGCTGGACGATGCTGCTCGCGCTCATCGTGCTGATGGTGGTGGGCATGATGGCGGCCACCGGCATCGGTGGGCACGGCGTGGTCATGCACGAGATGTTCGTGCGCGACGGCCTGTCGGACCTGGCCAAGGGCGTGATCTGCTTCGGCAGCGCGGCGACGCTGGCCTACGGCTTCGATTACTTCAAGGAACGCGGCAGCTACAAGGGCGAAGTCCCGGTGCTGATCCTGTTCGCCACGCTCGGCATGATGCTGCTGTCGTCCGCCAACAACCTGGTGATGATCTACGTCGGCCTGGAAATGCTGGCGCTGTGCTCCTACGCGCTGGTCGCGCTGGAGCGCGACAACCCGCTGGCGACCGAAGCCGGCATGAAGTACTTCGTGTTGGGTGCGCTGGCTTCCGGCATGCTGCTGTACGGCATGTCGCTGCTGTACGGGGCGACCGGCACGCTGGACCTGCCGGGCATCCGCGCCGTGGCTGCTGCGGGCGGCGAGAACGCCAACCTGCTGCTGGCCGGCATGGTCTTTGTGGTGGCGGGCGTGGCCTTCAAGCTCGGCGCGGCCCCGTTCCACATGTGGCTGCCGGACGTCTACCAGGGCGCCCCGACGCCGATCACCATGTTCCTCAGCGCGGCGCCGAAGGTCGCGGCCTTCCTGATGGCCTACCGCCTGCTGGAATCCGGCCTGGGCCCGCTGGATGACAAGTGGCGCGTGCTGGTCGGCGGCCTGTCGGCGCTGTCGTTGGCGGTCGGCAACCTGGTCGCGCTGGCGCAGACCAACCTCAAGCGCATGCTCGCCTACTCAACGGTCTCGCACATCGGTTTCCTGCTGATGGGCGTGGCTGGTGGCGGTATCGCCGGTTACGGTGCGGCGCTGTTCTACGCGGTGATCTATGCGATCACTTCGATGGCGGCGTTCGGCGCGATCGTGCTGATGTCGCGGCAGGGTTTCGAAGCCGAGGAGATCGCCGATTACTGCGGCCTGTCCGCACGCGATCCGTGGATGGCGTTCCTGGTGATGTGCGTGATGGCTTCGCTGGCCGGCGTGCCGCCGTTCGTTGGTTTCTTCACCAAGCTCGATGTGATCAGCGCGGCGGTGCAGGGCGACATGCTGTGGCTGGCGATCGTCGGCATCGTGTTCGCGGTGGTCGGCGCGTTCTACTACCTGCGCGTCATCAAGGTGATGTATTTCGAGGAAGCCGGCAGCAGCGAAGTGGCGCGGCCCCGCGACAATCGCGGCCTGCGCGTGCTGTTCGCGGTCAATGCACTGTTGATGCTGGCGCTCAGCCTGGGCCTGAATCCGCTGATGGCCTGGTGCCGCCAGGTGTTCGCCGCCTGATCTGGATTCATCGCTGCGCTTGCATCGATTGGATGCATCGCGCATAATTCCGCTCCTGATGCGGGGTGGAGCAGTCTGGCAGCTCGTCGGGCTCATAACCCGAAGGTCGCAGGTTCAAATCCTGCCCCCGCTACCAACACGATATGCGGCGTGACCTTGCTCCGGTCACGCCGTTTTTTTTGTCTTTCGATAGCCGGACACCGTGATGTCGGGTTAGCCTCGCGACTGATGGGCCTTGTGCCGGTCGCCATCGTGGCCACTTCGCGCGAGGCACCGCAAGCCAAGGAAGGAACGATGCCGGCTTCTGCATGGGTGACGATCAGCGCATGCGCCTTGGCGTGCACGGCGTTGCTGTTCTCCGAAGTGCGGCACTGGCGCACGGGCCGGATGATCTTCAAGACCCTGGCCAGCACGGCCTTCGTGCTGCTGGCACTGCAGCTGGATGCGGCGGCCTCGGCATACGGGCGCGCCATCCTCCTCGCGCTCGGGTTGAGCTGGCTGGGCGATGTGCTGCTGCTGTCCACCCGCAGCCGGATCTTCCTGATCGGCATCGCCAGTTTCTTGCTGGCGCACCTCGCGTTCTCGTGGGCGTTTGTCCTGCACGGGTTCGACGGGCGGGCGGCCATCGGCGCCGTGGTGGTCATGGCGGCATTCGGCATCGCCATCCTTGCGTGGCTGAGGCCGCATCTTTCCGGCCTGTACCGCTTCGCCGTGCCCGCCTATGTGCTGGCCATCGTGATGATTGTCTCGCTGTCGGTGGCCGCGAGTGTCGCGACCGGCACGTGGTCGTTGGCGGCGGGCGCCGTGCTGTTCGCGGTCTCGGATATCTCGGTGGCGCGTGATCGCTTCGTGTCGCCGGGCTACGTGAACCGGCTGTGGGGGCTTCCGCTGTACTACCTCGCGCAGATCGTGCTGCTGTCGACGTTGGGACTGCACGCCACGAACTGAAACGACGCGGGTGCCTCGGCATCGCACGTGCATCGATGTGCCGGCATCGACAAGCTGCAAGTACGCGATGAATCGTGATGCGTGCATCTCGACCGCATCCCACATCGACAAGGCCCACCTGCCCAAGGCCCGGTATTTCACGTCATGTTGCCGCCGGGCGGCGCGACACTCGCCCGTCAGCTACGGGTTGATGGGGAAGCGTGCCTCTGATGCGACATAGGTGGACCTGCGTCTTCCCGCATCCAAGCCGGATCAAACCTTGCGGAGATGTGAAATGCGCATCGCACTGTTGTTGGTTTCCAGCGCCGTCCTCGCGGCTGCCTGCAGCGGCGGCCAGACACTGCCCGAAGGCAGCAGCATCGGCGCGGATCCCAAGTTGCCGGCACCGCAACGATCGCTGATCCCGACCGTGGACATCGCGCCTGCCACCGGCTGGCCCGATGGCGCGGCGCCCACAGCCAGCGGCGGTCTGGCGGTCACGCGATTCGCCGACGGGCTTGATCACCCGCGCTGGTTGCTGGTGCTGCCGAATGGCGATGTGCTGGTGGCGGAGTCCAACGGGCCGGCCGGCAAGGGCGGCGTGAAAGGCATCAAGGGCAGGATCATGGGCTCGGTGATGAAGAAGGCGGGGGCCGGTGCGCCCAGTGCGGATCGCATCACCCTGTTGCGCGATGCCGACCACGATGGCGTCGCGGAAATCAGGCAGCCTTTCCTGAGCGGACTGCATTCACCGTTCGGGATGGCGCTGGTGGGTGATCGCCTTTATGTCGCCAACGCCGATGCGTTGGTCTGGGTGCCGTATCAGGCCGGGCAGCTCAAGAGCGATGCCGCGCCAACCAAACTTATCGACCTGCCCGGCAAGGGCGATGAACTCAATCATCACTGGACCAAGAGCCTGATCGCCAGCCGCGATGGAACGCGCCTCTACGTTGGCGTCGGCTCAAACAGCAACGTGGCCGAGAACGGCATGGCCGCCGAGCAGAACCGTGCGGCGATCCTGGAAGTCGATCCTAGGACCGGCGCGTTCCGGGTGTTCGCATCCGGCATCCGCAATCCAGTCGGGTTGGCGTGGGAGCCTTCGGGCGGCGCGCTGTGGGCGGTGGCGAACGAGCGCGACGAACTGGGCAACGATCTGGTGCCGGACTACCTGACGTCGGTGCGCGAAGGCGGTTTCTACGGCTGGCCGTACAGCTATTGGGGGCAGCACGTGGATGCGCGGGTCAAGCCGCAGGACCCCGCGCAGGTGGCGAAGGCGATCAAGCCGGATTTCGCGCTGGGCAGCCATGTCGCGCCATTGGGTCTGGCATTCACGCAGGGCGGTGCATGGAGCGGCGGCAAGCCGGGCGCGGTGATCGGACTGCACGGCTCCTGGAACCGCAAGCCGCAGGTCGGCTACAAGGTGGTGTTCGTGCCGTTCTCGGGTGGACGGCCGACAGGCGCGATGCAGGATGTGCTGACCGGCTTCCTGGATGGGCGCGGCAACGCGCGTGGACGGCCGGTGGGCATCGCGATGCAGGCGGAAGGCGGCATCCTCGTCGCCGATGATGTCGGCAATGCGGTGTGGCGAGTCGCACCTTCGAAGTGATTCTGCCGGCTGTCCCGGCCCCGGCTGGCTAGCGCGTCTTGCGGGTCACGCCGGGTCGCGCGGGCGCGGAAGGCGCTTCGTCGGCATTGGCATCGGCACCGATGCGCTGCAGCGTGCGGGTCACGCCGAGCACTTCGATCTTGCCGCCTGATTTGCGGAAGGCTTCCAGATCGGCGGCGATCACCTCATGCGTCATCGGCGAACGGTCGCTGGCCTTGCGCGCGGGTAAGAACGCGCCGGTGCGTGTCCGCGCGGGCGGCGTGGCGGTGGCGGGCGAGGCATCCGGAGCGGGCGTGGCGACGGGTGTCTTCTTGCGGCTTGGCACGGATCAACCTCCTGGGGCGAGTGTCATGGGGATGCCGCGCGCGGTGCGTTCCGCGTATTCGGCGCGTACGTCGCGGCAGTAGGGGCCGTCCATTACGAAACGGCGGCAGATCTCGGGGCGCGACTCGTAGATGGAGCAGCACATGCGCGCGGAATCGAGCGCGACGCACCAGCCTTCCTCGTCACGCGCCATGACATGCAGGCCCGCTTCGGTGTGGGTGGTGTAGTGCGCGGGGATGCGTTCGTGGGGTTGCAGCACGACCGTGAGCCGGCAGCACACCGCATCGCAACGGCTGCAGTCCGCGCTCATGCGATGACCCCGCGACGGAAATGCAGCATGCGTCCGCGATGCGGTGGCAGGTCGGCATCGTCCATCGGGCAGCGTTCCGCCTCGACATGGAAGCCCTGCGCCTCCAGCAGGCGACCGAAGCGCGTGCTGTTGCCGCGTCCGGGATCGGTGACCATCACTTCGGCGTCGGGCAGCGCGTGGCGCTCGACAACGCCGGCGACGAGTTCGGCATGGTCGCGTTCGTACAGCACGTCGCTGGCGATGATGACGTCGAAGCTGCCCAGCGCCGGCAAGGCTTCGCCCCAGCGGAATTGCCGGTAATGCAGGGCCGGCAGCGCGTTCAATGCCGCGTTGTAGGCCAGGAACACTTCGGCCAGCGGATGCGCGTCGGTGGCGACGATCTCGGCGCCGCGACGCTGCAGCACCAGACTGGCCAGACCGATGCCACATCCCAGTTCAAGGATGCGCTTGCCGGCGATGTCGAAACGATGCATCGCCTGCGCCAGCAGCCGGCCGGCGGGCCAGAGCTGTCCGAACAGGCTCCATTGCGCGGATGAAATGCCGATGCGGGCGCTGTGGCCGTCCGGGTCGGCGAACTGCTGGGTGTCGTTGAGCACGCGCAGGCGATAGTCGTGGCCGCCGATGGCGGATGCGATTTCGCGGACGTGGTAACCAGGCATGGCGCTTCCGAAAGGGGCGTTGCCGGCGTTGCGGCGGAACGCGTAAGAGGAAGCGAAGCGATCGACGGTGACGTCGGACGGGACGCACGAGGCAGTGCAGTGCGTCCCATCCTACGCTATGGGCTTGCCCAAGCCGTTCACGCGTGGCGCGCGCCGTGCGCGTGCGTGATCAACGTGATGGATCAACGGGTGCGGCCGCGACCTACCAGCAGGCGCAGCAACCGATACGAATCCGGGCCATACGGCGGCTTGGCGAGGCGCCCGAGCAGGCGTGCGGTGAGCGTGCTTTGCCTCAGCACCGGCTTGAAATGCGACAGCGCGTTGAAGCCCGCTTCGCCATGGTACGCACCGAAGCCACTGCCGCCGATGCCGCCGAAAGGCAGGCGATGCTGTGCGAAATGCACCATGCAATCGTTCACGGTGACGCCGCCGGCGTGCGTGGTGACGAGCACATGGTCGATGCGCCCGGCATCGTGGTCGAAGTAGTAGAGCGCGAGCGGGCGGTCGCGTTCGCGGACGAAACCGAGCGCATCGTCCAGCGTGTCGTAGCCGATGACCGGCAGCAGCGGCCCGAAGATTTCCTCCTGCATCACCTGCATGTCGGGGCGTACATCCAGCAGCAGGGTGGGCGGGAAGCCGCGTGCATCGTCGGGCGCCCATGCCTGCAGGATCCGCGCACCTTGCGCGGCGGCATCGTCAACCAGTGACTGCATGCGTGCCCGTGCCTTGGCATCGATCATCCGGGTGTAGTCGTCGGCGCGGCTGGCCGGCGGCCAACGCCGCTTGATGGTCGCCATCGCGTGGTTGGCGAAGGTGTCGATCTTCGCGCCCGGCACCAGCGCGTAATCGGGCGCGATGCAGGTCTGCCCGGCATTCCAGAACTTGGCGCTGGCGATGCGGTCGGCGGCATCTTCCAGATGGAAACTGTCGTGGACGATGGCCGGCGACTTGCCGCCCAGTTCCAGCGTGACCGGCGTGAGGTTGGCGGCAGCCGCAGCCATGACCTTGCGCCCGACGCGGCCCGAGCCGGTGAACACGATGTGGTCGAAGGGCAGGGCGGCGAAGGCGGCGGACAGTTCCGCATCGCCCATGACCACCACGACTTCATCGGCGGCGAAGCATTCGGCGACCACGCGTTGCATCAGCGCCGCGGTGGCCGGTGCGTGTTCGGAGGGCTTGATCATCACCCGGTTGCCGGCGGCGATCGCGTTGACGGCGGGCGAAAGGTTGAGCAGCAGTGGATAGTTCCATGCGCCGATCACGCCGACCACGCCACGCGGCTGCGGATACAGCTGTGCACGGCCGGGCAGGAAGTTCCAGTTCGGCGTGACGCTGCGCGGGCGCATCCAGCGCTTCAGGTGGCGGCGGAGGTGCGCGATCTCGGTGAGCAGCGGCATCCATTCCAGCAGGCGCGTTTCGAAGGGCGCACGGTGGCCGAAGTCGGCGGAAATCGCATCGACCCAATCCTGTTCGTGACGGCGTACGGCGGCGTCCAGCGCGTCGAGCATGGCGATGCGTCGTGCATGCGTCGGCATCGGGTCGCGCAGGGCGGCGTCGCGTTGTGCGCGGAAGGCGCGGGTCAGTGCGGTGTCGGGAGTGTCATCCATGGCGTCATCGTGCCACGGCGTACTCCGGATCGGCAGCGGCTGGCGCGATGCCCGACATCACGTGTTCGGCCAGCGCGGTGATGGTGAGGCTCGGGTTGACGCCCAGGTTGGACGAGAGCAGGGCGCCATCGCAGATGATGAAATTGCGGTAGCCATGCACGCGGCCCCAGGCATCGCAGACGCCGGTGTCGGTGCTGTCGCCCATGCCGGCGCCGCCCATGCAGTGCGCGGTCATCGGGATGCCGAACAGCACTTCCGGCAGCGAGGTGAGCGCGGTGCCGCCGAAGCGCTCCGCAAGCCGCAACGCGAACGCATTGGCCTGCGGGATCGAAGTCGGGATGCGCGGCCCGTGGCTGGCCAGTTGCTTGCGGAAGGGCCAGAACCAAGGCCGTTCAAGCCGCATGTCGAGGTGATCGTCGAGGGTCTGCATGCACAGCAGGATCATCGACTCGCGTGCCCAGCCGGTGGGCTTGAGCGTGCGCCACAGGGTGCGCGGATGACGCAGGGCCATGCCGAGCATCGTCGCCAGCCAGTCGCGCTTGCCGCGCGCCATCAGCGTGGAGATGAGGCCCATGGCATCCGAGCCGGCCGGGTAGCGCGTGGCTTCCACATGCGTGTGCGCGTCCAGCTGCACGCCGGAACCGATGGCGATGCCGGTGGAGAGATCGACATCGCTGCCGGGAAAACGCACGCCGATCAACGATTCGGCATTGGTGCGCACGCGCCGCCCGAGTTGCGCGGAGAGCGCCGACAGGTCGCCGCGATCCTTCGCACGCAGCAGCAGGTCCTGCGTGCCAAGAGACGAGGCGGCCATGACGATGCCCTCGCAGCGCAGGCGTTTCCGCTTTGCACGCAGCCCGAAGCCTTGGCGTACGTCCACTTCGTAACCAGTGCCGCCATCGGCATCGAGCGGGCGGATGCGGGTGACGCGGGTTTCCGCCTGCAGCACGGCGCCACGCTTCTGCGCGAGGTGCAGGTAGTTGAGGTCGAGCGTGTTCTTCGCGCCGTGGCGGCAGCCGACCATGCAGCCGCCACATGCGATGCAGCTTGCACGCGCCGGGCCTTCGCCATCGAAATAGGGATCGGGATGCGGCGTGCCGGGCGCTTCGCCCTCGCCACCGAAATACACGCCGACATCGGTGAGCGTGTAGGCATCGGTCAGCCCGGCATCCGCACTGGCGATGCGCAGGCGTTCGTCCGCCGGACCCGGGCGACGGTTGCGGGTGACGCCGAGCATGCGCATCGCGGTGGCGTAATGCGCCGGCATCAACGCATCCCAATCCAGCAGGCCGGCCCACTGGCCCTGCCGCCAGACTTCGCGCGGAGGCACCAGCAAGGTGTTCGCGTAGGTGATGGAACCGCCGCCGACCGCATTGCCGTGCAGCACCACGACATGGCGGAAGAAGCGCAGGCTGAAGAATCCACGCAGGCCGAGCAGCGGCTTCCACAGCCAGCGCGCGAGTTGCCAGTTGCTCGTGGGCAGGGTGTCCGGCGTCCAGTGGCGGCCCTGTTCCAGCACCGCGACGCGATAGCCTTTTTCAGCGAGCCTCAGCGCGGCGACGCTGCCGCCGAAGCCCGAACCGATGACGAGATAGTCGTAGTCGTGATGCGCGGGCATCGGGGCTTCGCAACGGGAGGTGGCGACATCGTATCGCCGCGAAGCCCCCCGGGCGTCAGACGATGCCGGTCGCGTAGAACACCGCGATGATGAAGAACACCGCCGCCGTCTTGATCAACGTGATGGCGAAGATGTCCTTGTACGCCTGGCGATGGGTCAGCCCGGTCACCGCGAGCAGAGTGATCACCGCGCCGTTGTGGGGCAGGGTGTCCATGCCGCCGGAGGCCATCGACGCCACGCGGTGCAGCACTTCCATCGGGATGCCGGCGGCCTGCGCATTGGCGATGAAGGTTTCCGCCATCGCCGCCAGCGCGATCGACATGCCGCCCGAGGCCGAGCCGGTGATGCCGGCCAGCGCGCTCACCGTGATCGCTTCGTTGACCAGCGGATTGGGGATGGCCGACAGCCCGTTGGCGACGACCAGGAAACCCGGCAGCGCGGCGATCACCGCGCCGAAGCCGTATTCCGATGCGGTGTTCATCGCCGCCAGGAGCGACCCGCCGATCGCCGACTTGGTGCCTTCGGCGAAGCTCGCCACCACCGGCTTCCACGCGAACGCGATCACGCACAGGATGCCGACCAGCAGGGCGCCCTGCACGGCCCAGATCGCGGCCACCTTCGACACTTCCTGCACCACCGGCGCCGGGCTGCCGATCACCGCCGGGATGAATTCGTGCGAGGTCCCATAGACGCGCGGAATCAGCAGGGTGAACAGCTTGTTGCTGATGCCGACCAGCAGCAGCGGCAGCAGCGCGATGAAGGGATTGGCCAGCTTGCCGCCGGTGAACGCGGCGGGTTCGTTGAGCAGGGTCGCGGCATCGCCATAACCCTCGCCGTTGCGCAGCGCCACGCGGCGGCGCCAGTCGAGATAGAGCATGCCGAGCACCAGGATGAAGGTGCCGCCGAGCGTGCCCAGCCACGGCGCGGCCCAGGTGTCGGTCTTGAAGAAGGTGGTGGGGATGATGTTCTGGATCTGCGGCGTGCCCGGCAGCGCGTCCATGGTGAAGGTGAACGCGCCGAGCGCGATGGTGCCGGGGATCAGCCGCTTGGGGATGTCGCCTTGGCGGAAGAGCTCGGCGGCGAACGGATACACCGCGAACACCACAACGAACAGCGACACCCCGCCGTAGGTCAGCAGCGCGCAGACCAGCACGATGGCGAGCATCGCGCGTTGCGCGCCGACCACGCGGATGGTGGCGGCGACGATGGACTTGGAGAAGCCGGAGATCTCGATCAGCTTGCCGAACACCGCGCCGAGCAGGAACACCGGGAAATAAAGCTTGAGGAAGCCCACCATCTTGTCCATGAACAGGCCGGTGAACATCGGCGCGACCAGCTGCGGATCGGTCAGCAGCACGGCGCCGAGCGCGGCGATGGGCGCGAACAGGATGACGCTGTAGCCGCGATAGGCGACGTACATCAGGAAGCACAGCGCGGCCAGCACGATCAGGAACGACATCAGGAATCCCCATGTTCCGCGGCGTGCGGAAGGCCGGGCCAGTGTCCGGGCGGGCGGCGGGCCGGCCCATTGTCCGAAGGTACGATGCCGCGCCCCGGTGGCAGGTTCGATGATGCGTCCAACCCGGCGGGGAAGGTCCCGGCCGTATCGCAGCATCTCGGGGAGTTGAAGATGAAAAGCAATGGTTTGAGCCTGGCGATCGCCATGGCACTGGCGGGCACCGCCTTCGTCGCGCCGAACGCGCACGCGCAGCAGGCGCCTGCCAACGACACGACCAGCAAGACCGAACGCAGCCTGGGCACGGTGGTGGTCACCGCCCGCAAGCGCGAGGAGACCCTGCAGGAAGTGCCGGTCGCGGTCACCGCGTTCACCCCGGAGACGCTGGACAAGCTCAACGTCAAGGACCTCGGTGACCTGGACGCACAGGTGCCGAACCTGACCATCTACGCCGCGCGCGGTTCCACCAGCACGGTGACGGCCTATATCCGCGGCGTCGGCCAAGCCGATCCGCTGTGGGGCGTGGACCCGGGCGTGGGCATCTATCTGGATGACGTCTACATCGCGCGTCCGCAGGGTGCGCTGCTCGACGTGTTCGACGTGGACCGCATCGAAGTGCTGCGCGGCCCGCAGGGCACGCTGTACGGAAAGAACACCATCGGCGGCGCGATCAAGTACATCTCGAAGGCTCTGCCGGCCAAGACCTCGGGCTTCGCCTCGGTCAGCGTGGGCAACTACAACCAGCGTGACGTCAAGGCCGCCGTGGGGGGCTCCATCGGCGGCGAGGACAGCGGCCTGCGTGCCCGCCTGGCCGTGGCCAGCATGAAGCGCGACGGCTTCGGCGAGATCCTCAACCAGCCGGGCGAGCAGGTCAGCGACAAGGACATCAAGGCCGCGCGCCTGCAGGTCGGCGCCTTCGCCGGTGACAACTTCGACGTGCAGTTCGCGCTGGACTGGATGGATGACGGCTCCGGCATGCGTGCCGCCAAGATGCTGGAGCCCAACCCGCTGGCACCGACGTATCCGCCGCTGTCCAGCCGCTATGACATCCGCAGCGCGATGCGCAACGTCAACGACACCACGATGAAGGGCATGTCGGCCACGGTGAACTGGCGTCCCAACGAGGACTGGGCGGTCAAGTACGTCATCGCCAAGCGCGAGTCCGACACCCACACCGCGATCGACTTCGACGTCACTCCGCTGACCCTGGTCGATGTGTACGCCAACTACAACGACAGCCAGGTCAGCCACGAACTGCAGGCCAACTTCGACGGCGGTGGCCGCGCCCGCGGCGTGTTCGGCATCTATGCCTTCAACGGCGATGCCGGCGGCCAGGTGCTCAACCATTTCTACAACCCGCTGGCGGCCACCGGCCTGACCAACCCGCTGTTCGGCGATACCCAGGGCGTAGTCAACACCAAGTCCTTCGCGGCCTATGCCGACTGGACCTTCGACATCACCGAAAAGCTGGCGCTGGATGTCGGCGCCCGCTACACCGACGAAGACAAGCACGCCATCGCGCTGAACAAGTTCTACACCAGCCTCGCGTACACGACCTCGTGGGGCACGGCGGCCAACTTCAACAAGACGGTCAACTTCAAGAACGTCTCGCCGAAAGTGTCGCTGAACTACCAGGTCACGCCGGACATCATGGTCTACGGCCTGGCGTCGCGCGGCTTCAAGTCGGGCGGCTACAACATCCGCGCCAACACCACGGCGGTGCCGCGTTCGGGCGAGCCTTTCCAGGACGAGTCGGTCGACAGCTACGAGATCGGCACCAAGATGGGCCTGCTGGACAACACCCTGTTCCTCAACCTCGCGGCCTTCCACAACCGCTACAAGGACATCCAGCTGTCGGTGTTCACCAGCTACACGCTGCCCAACGGCACGCAGAGCTTCTTCGGTGACTTCACCAATGCCGGTCGCGGCACGGTCAACGGCGCCGAAATCGAATACCAGTGGCTGCCGAGCGCGCACTGGCTGATCAGCGGCAACCTGGCCTGGCTGGATTCCAAGTACGACGAGTTCATCACCAGCGGCGTCAACGTGGCCAACACGCAGCACTTCACCAACGCACCGAAGTTCTCCGGCGCGATCAATGCGGAATGGCGCACCGAGCTCGCCAACGGCGGCAGCTTCTCCGCCCGCGTCGGCTACAGCTACCAGACCGGCGTGTGGCCGACCACCGATCTCAGCAAGGCGATCTACCAGCCGTCCTACGGCCTGCTGGGTGCCGGCGTGACCTGGAAGCCGAGCGCACCGTGGACGCTGTCGCTGCAGGGCAGCAACCTGACCGACGAGGAATACCGCACCACCGGCTACAACATCGCCGCCTACGGCGTGCTGACCGGTTTCTACGGCCCGCCGCGCCAGTACACGCTGACCGCCCGCTACGACTTCTGATCCACCGGTCGTGACGCCCGAACGCCGCCGTAATCCGGCGGCGTTCGCGTTGCGGCGATATATGCTCGCGCGATGACGCATATCTCCTTCCTGCGCACCGGGCCGAACGCATGCTGAGCGTGCCGGTCGTCATCGCCGCCAGCCTGGCCTGGTTGTTGATGATGTTCGGCGTGGCGCTGCTGGCGGAGCGCCGCCCGGCCTTGCTGGCCCGCAACTGGCGGCATGTGTATGCGCTGTCGCTGGCGCTGTACTGCACGTCGTGGACGTTCTTCGGCACGGTCACGCAGGCCGCGCGTTACGGCTGGCCGCTGCCGCCCACCTTCGTCGGTACCTTGCTGCTGTACGCGTTGGGTGCGGCGCTATTGATGAAGCTGGTCAAGCTGTCGCGCTCGCTCAATGCGACATCGCTGGCCGACCTCATCGCCTCGCGCCTCGGCAAGGATCCGTGGCTGGCGGCGACGGTCACCCTGGTCGCCGCGCTTGGCCTCATTCCCTACATCGCCTTGCAGTTGCGCGCGGTGACTTCGGGTTTCGAAATGCTGGTGGGCCGCGACGCGCTGGCCGCGCAGCCGTGGCCGGACAGCACCATCTACGTCGCGCTGGCCATGGCCGTATTCGCCATCGCCTTCGGTGCGCGCCAGGCCAATGCCGCGGAACACAACCGCGGGCTGGTGCTGGCGATGGCCTTCGACTCACTGTTCAAGCTGGTGGCGATGCTCGCGCTGGGCATCTTCGTCTGGCGGCATTTTGGCGAACGCATCAGTGCGTTCCAGGCGCCGCGCAGTTCCGCCGATGGCTTCATGCCGCTGGTGGTGCTGGGCGTGCTGGCGATGTTCACCCTGCCGCATCAATTCCACATCGGCGTGGTCGAGTGCCGTGATGCATCCCATGTGCGCACCGCACGCTGGCTGTTCCCGCTGTACCTGGTGCTGATCGCGCTGCCGGTGTTGCCGCTGGCGCGGGCGGGGCAGGCGGTGTTCGGCACCAGCGTGCCTTCGGATTCCTACGTGCTAGCGTTGCCGCTGGCCGAAGGCAATGTCGGGATGGCGATGCTGGCTTTCCTCGGCGGCTTGAGCGCGGCCACCGGCATGGTGGTGGTGAGCACGCTGACGCTGAGCCTGATGATCGCCAACCATTGGGTGTTGCCGTGGCTGTCACGCACCTGGGGGCGTTCGGGCGAAGGCGACCTGCGCGGTTCGGTGCTGCTGCTCAGGCGCGGCGGCATCATCGCCATCATGTTGCTGGCGTGGAGCTACAGCCACTTCATCGCCGGCAACGCGGCACTGGCGGATGTCGGCGCGTTCTCGTTCTCGGCACTCGCCACGCTCGCACCCGCGCTGGCTTTCGCGATGTGGCGGCCGCAGACCTCGCCGCGCGCGGTCACCGCTGGCGTGGTCTGCGCGTTCCTGGCCTGGGGCTGGGCGCTGCCCTTGCCGTTGATGCTGGAAAACATGACGCCTTCGCCGGGCTGGCGCGTCGATGGACCGTGGGGCTGGTCGTGGCTCGCGCCCGATGGCCTGTTCGCGCTCACCAGTTGGAGCCGCCTCGGTCGCGCGGTGGTGGCCAGCCTGCTGGTCGGTGCGCTGGTGACGTGGATGGCCACGCAATGGCAGCGGCCGATGCAACGCGGTGCACGTGCCCGGCTCGATGTGCATGTGTTGCGTTCACTGGCGCGACGCTTCCTGCCACCGGCGCGTGTCGATGCGTTGATGGCGAAGGAGCCGGGCCGCGCGATGGCGCCGGCGGAAGTGGAAGCGGCGGTGGAGCATGAACTCGCCGCCGTGGTCGGCGCGGCTTCGGCACGCCTGCTGCTCAACGCCGCGCGCCGCGAAAGCGGCAGCCGGCTGGATGCGGTCGCCGACATCGTCGATGAAACCGCGCAGGACCTGCGCTTCAACCAGCGCGTGCTGGAAGCGGCGCTGGAGAACATGAGCCAGGGCATCAGCGTGGTCGATGCCGATCTGCGCCTGGTTGCGTGGAACCGCCGCTATGCCGAGATGTTCGATTTCCCGGCTGGCCTGCTGAAAGTCGGCCTGCCGATCAGCGAAGCCAGCCGCTGGGCACTTGCACGGCTGCCGGCGGGCCGCGACATCGAAGAGGCATTGACCCGCCGCCTCGACCATATGCGCACCGGCACGCCGCATCTGTCCGAACGCGTGCTGCCCGACGGCAGCATCATCGAAATCCGCGGCAACCCGATGCCTGGCGGCGGCTTCGTCGCCACGTTTACCGATGTCACCGCCTTCCGCGAAGCCGAGGCCGGCCTGAAGCGCGTCAATGAGACGCTCGAACACCGCGTCGCCGAACGCACCGCCTTGCTCGATGGCGCACGCCGCATGGCCGAGCGCGCCAACGACGCCAAGAGCCGCTTCCTTGCCGCCATCGGCCATGACCTGCTGCAGCCGCTGCATGCCGCGCACCTGTTCGTGGATGCGTTGATGCAGCGCGTGCGCGAACCCGAATCGCGCCGGCTGACGCGGCAGGTGGCCGGTGCGCTCGATTCGACCAATGTGCTGCTGAGCGACCTGCTGGACATGTCGCGGCTGGAGGCCGGCGGACTGGTGCCGGAGATCCGCGCGTTCCCGCTGTCCGATGTGTTCGGGCCACTACGTTCGGAAGGCCAGGCGCTAGCGGAAGAGCAGGGCCTGCAGCTCGACTTCGTGCCGACCCGCGCCTGGGTGCGCAGCGATCCTCAGCTGCTGCGGCGCGTGCTGCAGAACTTCCTGTCCAATGCGCTCCGCCACACGCCGCAGGGACGCGTGGTGGTGGGCGTGCGACGAGTCGGCGGGCAGTTGCGCATCGAAGTACACGACACCGGCCCCGGCATCAGCGAGGCGCAGCGCGGGCTGATCTTCGAGGAGTTCCGTCGCGGCGAACATGCGCGCGGACAGGGGCTCGGCCTGGGGCTCTCGATCGCGCGCGGCATCGCGAGCGTGCTGCAGATGCCGATCGGCCTGCGCAGCCGCACCGGACGTGGCAGCGTGTTCCATGTCGATGTGCCGCGTGCGCCGGCCATGCCGATGGCGCGTCACCCGCGTGCCGGATTCGCCGGCCTGCGCCTGCTCGCCGTGGACAACGATGCCGCCGCGCTCTCCGCGCTCTCCGCCGTGCTGTCGGGATGGGGCTGCGATGTCGCCGCCTGCGCCAACGGCAGCGAGGCCGAAGCGGCGCTCGCTGCCAAGCCTGCCGACCTGTGGGTCTTCGACTACCACCTCGACGACGGCGACGATGGCGTCGCGCTCTGCCAGCGCCTGCGCGAACGTCACGGCGCCGCACCCTGCCTGATCATGAGCGCCGACCAGACCGGGGCCGTGCGCGCGGCAGCGCAGGAAGCCGGTTTGCCGCTGGTCATCAAACCGCTCAGGCCGCTGGCGTTGAAGTCGGTGCTGGACCGGTTGCTGGCGGCGCGGGCGGCGGGTTGAGGCTGCTACGAACAGTGTGCGAAGACGCAGGCCCGCCGACTAAACATCCCGTCATTCAGGCTAGGATCGGAGCCTCTGTGGCGACCCGGGGCATGGACAGATGATGCGCTTCCCCAAATCCTCCGCGCTCGGGCATGTGGCTGTCGCATTGGCATGTGCGTTGGCCTGCAGTGCTGTCCAGGCCCGCAACACCACCGATTCGGAACGCACGATCGTCGAGAGCAGGGCGTTCCTGAGTGCCCACCCCGACCTCCTGTTCCGGATCCGCGGCTTCGAACTGCTCAACCAGAAGGCCCCGGAGAAAGCGCGCGACGCCTTCAGGAAGGCCGCCCTGTATGGCGACAAGCCTTCGCAGGCGGCGCTGGCGGGCATGTACTGGGATGGGACGGGCGTCGCGCGTGACCGGCCGCTCGCCTATGCATGGATGGATCTGGCCGCGGAACGCGCCTATCCGGACTTCATCGCGATGCGGGAAAAGTTCTGGGCGTCGATGGATGAATCCGAACGCGCACGGGCGCTGCAGCAGGGCGCGGCGGTCTATGCCCGCTACGGCGATGAAGTCGCCAAGCCGCGGCTGGCGCGCGAACTGCGCCGCGAGCGCCGCAAGGTGGTGGGCAGCCGCACCGGATATGCCGCCAACGCCAAGGTCAGGCTGCCCAATCCGGTGACGGGCGGTGCGGATTCGAGCGTGGAACAGCCGTACATCGTCATCGACGGCAGCCAGTTCTATGCCGACAAGTTCTGGCAACCCGAGGTCTACCACGCATGGCTCGATGAGCAGTGGAAAGCGCCGCGCGAAGGCCGGGTGGAAGTAGGGCCGATCAAGCCGGTGAAAAGCCGCATCGATCCGAAAGGAAAAAAGCCCGCCAAGCCGTGATCGTCGCGGGGCGACGAGACCCGGTCAGATCTGCCGCGCCGGATCCTTCAACTCCAGCTCGCGCAGCACCACGCCGGCCTGCGTCCGGTTGCGCACGCCGAGCCGCTCGAAGATCGCCGACAGATGCGCCTTCACCGTGCGTTCCTGCACCTGCAGACGGTCGGCGATCTGTTTGTTGAGCAGGCCCTCGGCCACCAGCGTCAGTACGCGGAACTGCTGCGGTGACAGGCTGGCCAGGCGCGCGGCCAGCGCGGCGTCCTCGGGCTCGGATTCGGCATTCGCCACCGACGCACGCAGGCTGGCCGGCAGCCATTGCGCGCAGTCCATGACGGTGAGGATGGATTGCGCGCAGTTCGTCCAGCCCGGAACTCTTCGGCAGGTAGCCGGCGGCGCCATGGTCCAGCGCGCGACGCACCACGCGCGGGTCCTCGTTGGCCGAGACCACGATCACCGCCACGCCGGGGTGCTGCGCGCGTACCGCCGCCAGTCCGGCCAGGCCGTGGCTGCCGGGCATGTGCAGGTCCAGCAGCACCAGGTCGATGTCGGGGTGGGCGTCGAGCGTGGCCAGCACCGCATCGAGCGCGCCGGCTTCGTGCAGGGTCACGCCTTTGCCCAGCGCATCCTGCGCCGCCTGCCGCAATGCGGCGCGGAACAGCGGATGGTCGTCGGCGATCAGCAGCGAAGTGGCGCTCATCGGGTCACGTTAACAGTTCGCGCCAAGCCTGCCTTGGTACCAAAGTACGATGCTGCCCCCGGGGCGCCGCAGTATGCTCCGGGCATGAACAAACCCCGTCATCGCACGTGCTGGACGCGTGCCGTCGCCTGCGCCGTACTCATTCTTTCCGTCGGCGCCTGCGCCAGCCTCGGAGGCCCGATGTCCACCGCCCCGACCGATGTGACGACCAGCGTGCATCGCGATGGCGACGACCTGCTGACCGCCGGCCTCGGCGCCGCGGGCCTGCGTAGCGTCGCGCCGCCGGCCTTCGCAGATGCCGAACATCCGACCGCCATCGAGCTGCGCCGTCGCGCCATCTGGAGCAGCTGGCGCGGCATCGCCGACCTCGGCCCGACCGGCGGCTACGGCACCGTCTACGGCAGCCTGGCCGATGTGCCGGGCCGTGAGTTCTCCGCACTCGCGTTCGTGCCGGGGGCTCAGCATCCGCATCGCGTGCTCGCCCAGGTGCCCGACAGTTTCGACATCAGGAAGCGCTGCCTGGTGGTGACGGTCGCCTCCGGTTCGCGCGGCGTCTATGGCGCGATGGCGGTCGGCGCGGCCTGGGGCCTGTCGCGCGGCTGCGCCGTGGTGCATACCGACAAGGGCGCGGGCAGCGATTATTTCGATCTGGATGCCGGACAGGGCGTCGCGGTGGATGGCCGCATCGCCGGGCCGGAATCCCGCCTCGCGTTCGCGCCGGCCAATGCGCAGGGCAGCGGCATCGCCTTCAAGCACGCGCACTCGCAGGACAACCCGGAAGCCGACTGGGGCCGCCATGCGCGCCAGGCCGCCGAGTTCGGCCTGCGTTCGCTGGCGATGGCGTTTCCGGATGCCGCGCCTTTCACCTTCGACAACACCCGGGTGATCGCTGTCGGCATCTCCAATGGCGGCGGTGCCGTGCTGCGTGCCGCCGAACAGCAGGACGACTGGCTGGATGGCGTGGTCGCCGGCGAGCCCAACGTGCTGGCGAACATTCCCGGCGCCCGCGCGCTCTACGACTACACCACCGAGGCCGCGCTGCTGATGCCCTGCGCGTTGCCGGCGCTCGGCCTCCCGGCGATGCCGACCAGCGAAGCCTTCTGCGCCGCGCTCGCCGCCGACGGCCTGATCGAAGGCAAGGACCTGGCCGCGCGGCAGAAGTCGGCGCTGGCCCGCCTGCGTGATGCCGGCTGGAGCGATCCCGCCCTGCGCGCCGCGGCCACCAGCACCGGCTTCGACCTGTGGCGCGCGGTCGCAGGCACCTACGCCTCGGCCTACACCCGCGCCGCGCACGACGCGCATCCCTGCGGCTATCGCTTCTCGGCGATGGAGGCCGGCAAGCCGCGCGCCGCCAGCGCCAGCGAACGCGCCGCGTGGTGGTCGGACGCCAGCGGCATTCCGCCGGGCGCGGGCGTGCAGATCGTCGATCCCGATGCCGCCACAGCATTCGGCCTGCCGGGCCTGAAGTGCCTGCGCGGGCTGTGGACCGGGCAGGGGGATGTGGCGAAGCGGTTGCAGGCCGGCGTGGCCGAAACCCGCGCCGCGCCGCCGCGTGCCGGGCTGCCGGTGATCGTGGTCCACGGCACCGATGACGGCCTGATCCCGGCCGCCTTCAGCAGCGCGCCCTACGTGGCCGAGGCGCGTGCCGCCGGCCGTGACGTGCGCTACTGGCAGGTCCAGCGCGCCCAGCATTTCGATGCCTTCCTCGCGCTGCCGGCGTTCTCGGCGCAGCACGTTCCGCTGCTGCCCTATGTCTATGCGGCGCTGGACCGGCTGGACGCGCACCTGGACGGCACCGCCGCATTGCCCGCCGATGCCGTCATCCCGGCCCGCCCGCGCGAGGCCGGCAAGCCACTGCAGATCGGGGAGCTCGCCATCCCGCGTTGAGGCCGCTGGCCGGCCGGGTTGCCGGGACACCCTCGCGCGGCTATGATGTCGCGCTTGAAAGCGGCTGCCAGTCGGCCGTTTCCGGGATCGGGCAGGGCACCACGCCGCCGATCCGGGGCCTCCCGGTCGCAGTCGCGGCGGGAACCGGACATCGCAATACCGGAAAGGGCCCAACGGGCCCTTTTTTGTTTTGGCCGCAACACGGAATCCAGATGGACAAGGCACGACAAATCAGCGAGTTGCTGGCCCCGACGGTCTCGTCGCTCGGGCTCGACCTGCTGGGCATCGAATACCTGCCGGCCCCCGGTGGTGCCGTCGTGCGCCTGTACATCGACTATCCGGCCGATGCCGCGCCGGTGCAGGGCGAAGACGGCCAGCCGGTGCAGCCGTTGGTCGGCATCGACGAATGCGAGCAGGTCAGCCGTGAAGTCTCGGCCCAGCTCGACGTCGAAGACCCGATCAGCGGCAATTACACGCTGGAAGTGTCTTCGCCCGGCATCGACCGCCCGCTGTTCACGCCGGCCCAGTTCGCCCGTTTCGCCGGGCAGAACGCCAAGGTCGGCTTGAAGCTGCCGCAGGATGGCCGTCGCCGCCTGACCGGGCGCATCGTCGCGGTCGAAGGCGACACCGTCCGTTTCGACATCGACGGCCAGCCCTTCGAGGCGGCCATCGACAACATCGACAAGGCGCGGCTGGTCCCCGACTGGGCCGCGATGGGCTATGCCCCGGGCAAGCCCGGCAAGAAATCCGGCGCCAAGCCGAAAAAACCCGAATCCACCAAGCAGGCGGAACGTCCCGCCGATGCGGAGTCTGAAAAATGAGCAAGGAGTTGTTGCTGGTCGTCGACGCGGTCGCCAACGAGAAGGGCGTGCCGCCGGAAGTGATCTTCGATGCGATCGAGGCCGCGCTGGCTTCGGCCGCCAAGAAGCGCTACCCCGAACAGGACGTGGCGATCCGCGTCGCCATCGACCCCAAGGATGGCAGCTACGAGACGTTCCGCCGCTGGGAAGTGGTGGCCGATGACGTGGTGATGGAGTCCCCGGACCGCCAGCTGCGCCTGATGGACGCGCTCGACGAGAGCGAGGGCGTCGAGGTCGGTGACTTCATCGAGGAGCAGGTCGAGAACGCCGAGTTCGGCCGCATCGCCGCGCAGGCCGCCAAGCAGGTCATCGTCCAGCGCGTGCGCGAGGCCGAGCGCCAGCAGGTCGTCGACGAGTGGAAGGATCGCGTCGGCGAACTGGTCAACGGCACGGTCAAGCGCGTCGAGCGCGGCAACATCTACGTGGACCTCGGCGGCAACGCCGAAGCCTTCATCCCCAAGGACAAGGGCATCCCGCGCGACATCCTGCGTACCGGCGACCGCGTCCGCGGCTACCTGTACGACGTGCGCAGCGAGCCGCGTGGCCCGCAGCTGTTCATCAGCCGCGCCGCGCCGGAATTCATGATGGAACTGTTCCGCCTCGAGGTGCCGGAAGTCGGCCAGGGCCTGGTGGACATCAAGGCCTGCGCCCGCGACCCGGGCGACCGCGCCAAGATCGCCGTGCTGGCCTACGACAACCGCACCGACCCGATCGGCGCCTGCATCGGCATGCGCGGTTCGCGCGTGCAGGCGGTGACCAACGAGTTGAACGGCGAGCGCGTCGACATCGTGCTGTGGAGCGACAACGCCGCGCAGTTCGTGATCAACGCGATGGCGCCGGCCGAAGTGCAGTCGATCATCGTCGATGAAGAAAAGCATTCGATGGACCTGGCCGTGGCCGAGGAACTGCTGGCCAAGGCGATCGGCAAGGGCGGCCAGAACGTGCGCCTCGCCAGCCGCCTGACCGGTTGGCAGCTCAACGTGATGACCGCTGACCAGGTGGCCGCCAAGTCCGAGGCCGAACAGGCCGTCGCCCGCCAGCTGTTCGTGGACAAGCTGGAAGTGGACGAGGAAATCGCCGGCATCCTGGTGGCGGAAGGTTTCAGCACGGTCGAGGAAATCGCCTACGTGCCGGTCGGCGAGCTGCTGGCGGTCGAGGGCTTCGACGAGGACATCGTCGAGGAACTCCGCGCCCGCGCCCGCGACGCGCTGCTCAACGACGCGCTGGCCGCCGAGGAGGAGCTGGACGAACACCAGCCCGCCGAGGACCTGCTCGCGCTCGAAGGCATGGACGAGGCGACCGCCTACGTGCTGGCTTCGCGCGGCGTGCGCACCCGCGAGGACCTGGCCGAACTCGCCGTGGACGAGATGACCGACATCGAGGACATGGACGAGGCGCGTGCCTCGGCGCTGATCATGGAAGCACGCAAGCACTGGTTCGAGTGACGGGTCGGCGAAAGGCCGCACGCTAGAATCGAAAACATCGGCCGCGCGCCTTGCGCCGGCCCGCAAACGGAAAACGCATGTCGCAGAAAACCACCATCCGCAAGCTCGCCGAACTGGTCAACACGCCGGTCGAAAAGCTGCTGGAGCAACTCTCCGAAGCCGGTATGCCGTTCAAGGACGCCGACGAGGAAGTCACGAGCGCGCAGAAGGTGAAGCTGCTCGGCTTCCTCCGTCGCACCCATGGCCGCACCGACGCGGCAGCCGAACCGACCGGCGAGGCGCCGAAGAAGATCACCCTGTCGCGTCGCAACGTGCAGGAAATCACCGTGGGCGGCGGCCGCAACAAGCAGACCGTCGACGTGGTGGTGCGCAAGAAGGTCACGCTGGTCAACAAGGGCGCGGGCACCGCACCGCCGTCCCCGGATGACGAGCGCGCCGATGCGCTGCGCAAGCTGGAGGAATCGCGCCAGCGCAATCTGGCCGAACAGCAGGCATTGGCCGAAGCCGATGCCCGCCGCCGCGAGGAGGCCGAGGCCGCCCGCGTGCAGGCCGAGGAAGAAGCCAAGCGCCTCGCCGCCGAGGCCGCCGAAGCAGCTGCGGTGACGACCGAAACCCCGGCCGCGCGCAAGCCCGGCACCCACGGCACGCCGCATGCGCCGCGTCCGGCCCGCCCGGAACCGGCGCGCGACGACCGCCACAACAAGGCCGCCAAGCCGCGTGGTTCGCACGTCATGGTCGCCGGTGTCGAGGACGACGATTCCACCTCCAAGTTCGCCGGCCAGCTGCATCTGTCGGCGGCCGACCGCGCCCGTCGTGGCGCCACCCGCGGCAAGCCGAAGGCGCGTCGCGCCGTCGAGCAGTCGCGCAGTGGCGGCGGCGAGCATGGCTTCCAGCGCCCGACCGAGAAGATCGTGCGTGAAGTGGCCATCGGCGAGGCGATCACCGTCGGCGACCTCGCCCAGAAGCTCGCGCTCAAGGGCGGCGACGTGGTCAAGGCGCTGTTCAAGATGGGCGTGATGGCCACCATCACCCAGACCATCGACCACGACACCGCGGTGCTGGTGGTCGAGGAACTCGGTCACAAGGCCGTGCGTGCCGATGCGGATGACGCGGAAACCGAACTGCTGGCCCACGTCGAGGACGTGCAGGGCGAGAAGTCGCCGCGTCCGCCGGTGGTCACCATCATGGGCCACGTCGACCACGGCAAGACCTCGCTGCTGGATTACATCCGCCGCACCAAGGTCGCCACCGGCGAGGCGGGTGGCATCACCCAGCACATCGGTGCCTACCACGTCGAAACCGACAAGGGCGTCATCAGCTTCCTGGATACGCCGGGCCATGCCGCGTTCTCGCAGATGCGTGCGCGCGGCGCCAAGCTCACCGACATCGTGGTGCTGGTGGTCGCGGCCGACGACGGCGTGATGCCGCAGACCCGCGAGGCCGTGCAGCACGCCAAGTCCGCCGGCGTGCCGCTGATCGTCGCCATCAACAAGATCGACAAGTCCGATGCCGATCCGCTGCGCGTCAAGAACGAGCTGCTGGAAACCGAAGTCGTGGCCGAGGATTTCGGCGGCGACACGCAGATGGTCGAGCTCTCGGCCAAGACCGGCCTGGGCGTCGACAACCTGCTCGATGCGATCAGCCTGCAGGCCGAAGTGCTCGAACTGACGGCCGTGGTCGATGCCCGCGCCACCGGCGTGGTGATCGAATCCGCGCTCGACAAGGGCCGTGGCCCGGTCGCGACGGTGCTGGTCCAGCAGGGCACCCTGCAGAAGGGCGACTACCTGGTCTGCGGCGTGCAGTACGGCCGCGTCCGCGCGATGTTCGACGAGACCGGCAGCCAGGTGCAGAGCGCCGGGCCGTCGATCCCGGTGCAGGTGCTTGGCCTGTCCGGCGTGCCGGATGCGGGCGACGACTTCGTGGTCGTGGCCGACGAGCGCCTGGCCAAGGATGTCGCGCAGCAGCGTGACGCCAAGCGCCGCGAGACCCGCCTGATGAAGCAGGCCGGCAACCGCATGGAAGACATCCTGTCGCAGATGGGCGAGGGCGCGACGCAGGCCCAGCTCAACCTGGTGGTGAAGGCCGACGTGCAGGGTTCCGTCGAGGCGCTGCGCGAGGCCCTGACCAGCCTGTCCAACGACCAGATCCGCATCAACGTGATCGGCTCGGGCGTTGGCGGCATCACCGAATCCGACGCACAGCTGGCTGCGACCTCCAAGGCCACGGTGATCGGCTTCAACGTGCGTGCCGACGCTTCGGCGCGCAAGGTGATCGAAGGCAACGGCGTCGACCTGCGTTACTTCTCGATCATCTATGACGTCATCGACCAGGTGAAGCAGATCGCCTCGGGCGTGCTGGGCATGGAGATCCGCGAAGAGATCATCGGCACCGCCGAAGTGATGGAAGTGTTCCGTCATTCCAGGTTCGGTTCGATCGCCGGCTCCCGCGTGATCGAAGGCATGATCCGCCGTGGCAAGCCGATCCGCGTGCTGCGCGACGATACCGTGATCTTCTCCGGCGAACTGGATTCGCTGCGCCGCTTCAAGGAAGACGTGGACGAAGTGCGCAACGGCACCGAGTGCGGCATCGGCGTGAAGGGCTACGACCAGGTGCGTGCCGGCGACAAGATCGAGTGCTTCGAGCGCATCGAAGTGCAGCGGACGCTCTGACGCGTGGCAGGACAGCGCAAATCGTTCCACCGGACCGATCGGGTCTCGGCGCAGATGCGCCGGGACCTGGGCACCCTGGTCCACAACGCGGTGCGTGAACTGGGCCTGCCCTCGGTCAGCGTGTCCGATGTCGAGGTCACCCGTGACCTGGCCCATGCCAAGGTCTTCGTCACCGCATTGCAGGCCGAACGTTCGGCCGAAGCGGTGGCGGGGCTCAAGGCGCACGCCAAGGAAATCCGCTACGAGCTGGCGCATGTGATGAAGCTTCGGCACGTGCCGGAACTGCATTTCTTCTACGACGATTCGGTGGACCGCGGCGAGCGCATCGACACCCTGCTGCGCGATCTTCCCGATACCGACGACGCCGCCGCGCCCAGCGACGAAGCCGAGTAAGCGCCGCGCGCCCGCGCGCCGCGACCTACAATCCCCGCATGTCGAAACCGCGCACGCGCCATCGCTTCCGCAAGCTCCACGGCATCCTGCTGCTGGACAAGGCGAGCGGGCCGAGTTCCAACCAGGCCCTGCAGCGCGTCCGCCATCTGTTCCGCGCGGAGAAGGCCGGGCATACCGGCGCACTGGATCCGCTCGCCACCGGCCTGCTGCCGGTCTGCTTTGGCGAGGCGACGAAGATCGCCGGCGGCCTGCTCGGTGCGCGCAAGGCCTACGAGACCGTGGCCCGGCTCGGCATCACCACCGATACCGATGACGCCGAAGGCCAGGTGCTGCGCGAACGCCCGGTGCCGCCGCTCGACATCGCCACCATCGATGCGGCTCTGGCCCGGTTCAGCGGCCGCATCCAGCAGGTGCCGCCGATCTATTCGGCGCTCAAGCGTGGCGGCGAGCCGCTGTACGCGAAAGCGCGCCGCGGCGAGACCATCGAGATCGAACCGCGCGAGGTCGATGTCCACGAGTTCAGCCTGCAATCGGCGGCCGACCTGCTGGACACTGCGCCCAAGCTGCGCCTGCATGTGGAATGCGGATCCGGCACCTATGTGCGCTCGCTGGTGCGCGACCTGGGCGAACTGCTCGGCTGTGGTGCGCACGTGACCGAGCTGCGCCGGCTCTGGGTGGACCCGTTCCGCGAGCCGAGGATGTGGACGATGGAGGCGCTCGAAGCCATGGCCGAGCGTGGCGAGCACCATCTCGATGCCTGCCTGCTGCCGATCGAGGCCGGCATGGTGTCCTGGCCGGAAGTGCGCCTGGTCGAGGCGCAGGCCGCGCGCCTGGGGCAGGGCCAGACCGTGCGGGCCGCGTTCCGCCACCTGGGCGAGGTCGCCGTCTGCGATGCCGATGGCCGTGCACTCGGCCTGGGCCACATCGACGCCGAGGGCGTGCTGCGCCCGAAACGCCTGTTCAGCTGGGCCAGCGCCACGCCGGTCCAGCCCATGGCACCGCCGGCCGCCTAGGCCCGCGCCTTGCCGCTGCCGGTCCTTCGGGGCTACAATTCGCGCGCCGTTTTCACGGCGATCCATTCCTTCAGTTCACGGCGGACCGGCGGTGCGCCCGGGGCCATTTGCCCCGCGACGTTCCTGCCCTTCACGCATCTACAGAGATAACGACATGTCCATCGACACCAGCCAGATCATCGAAGACAACAAGCGCGGCACCAACGACACCGGTTCGCCGGAAGTCCAGGTCGCCCTGCTCACCGCGCGCATCGTGCACCTGACCGAGCACTTCAAGACCCACAAGAAGGACCACCACAGCCGTCGTGGCCTGCTCAAGCTGGTCAACCGCCGCCGCAGCCTGCTCGACTACCTGCACCGCAAGGATGCCGTGCGCTACAAGGCCCTGATCCAGAAGCTGGGTCTGCGCCGCTAAGAACACCCCGACCGCGGCGCCCCCAAGCGCCGCGGTTTTGTTTTGACCGCAGTCGCAACACCGCATCATCCCAAGCAACACGCGCGCCGCACGGGCAGGGGCCCGGCGGTTCATCACGCAAGAGACACCAAGGAACAGACGTGGCAAAAATCACCAAGAGCTTCCCGTTCGGCGGCAAGACCGTCACCCTCGAAACCGGCGAAATCGCCCGCCAGGCTGGCGGCGCGGTCATGGTTTCCTGCGACGGCACCGTCGTGCTCGCCTCCGCCGTTGCCGCCAAGTCGGCGCGCGAGGGCCAGGACTTCTTCCCGCTGACTGTCGACTACCAGGAAAAGTTCTACGCCGGTGGCCGCATCCCGGGTGGCTTCTTCAAGCGTGAAGGCCGGCCGACCGAGAAGGAAACGCTGATCAGCCGCCTGATCGACCGTCCGATCCGCCCGCTGTTCCCCGAGGACTACAAGAACGAAGTGCAGATCATCTGCACCCTGATGTCGCTGAATCCGGAAGTGGAAGGCGACATGCTGGCGATGATCGGCGCGTCCGCCGCGCTGGCGCTGGCCGGCACCCCGTTCCAGGGCCCGATCGCCGCCGCCAAGGTCGGCTACAAGAACGGCCAGTATCTGCTCAACGCCGGCGTCGAGGCGATGAAGGATTCCGAGCTTGAACTCGTCGTCGCCGGTACCAGGGACGCCGTGCTGATGGTCGAATCCGAAGCCAAGGAGCTGTCGGAAGACGTGATGCTCGGCGCCGTCATGGCAGGCCATCGCGAACTGCAGGCCGCCATCAGCGCGATCAACGAAATGGTCGCCGAAGCCGGCGTCAAGCCGTCCACGTGGGAAGCTCCGGCCAAGAACGAAGGCATGATCAATGAGCTGGTCGGCACCATCGGCGACAAGCTGAAGGGCGCCTTCGCCATCATCGACAAGCTGGACCGCCGCGACGCGATCAACGTGCTGCGCAAGGATATCGCCGACCACCTGTCGCCGAAGGTCGAGGCCGAAGGCTGGAAGATCGCCGACCTGTTCAAGGAATTCGGTGAGCAGGAATACCAGACCATGCGCCAGTCGGTGCTCAGCACCAAGAAGCGCATCGACGGCCGCGGCCTGACCGACGTCCGCCCGATCACCTGCAAGGTCGGCGTGCTGCCGCGCGTGCACGGCTCGGCGCTGTTCACCCGTGGCGAGACGCAGGCGCTGGTCATCACCACGCTGGGCACCGCCCGCGACGGCCAGATCATCGATGACGTGGCCGGCGAGTGGAAGGAAAACTTCCTGTTCCATTACAACTTCCCGCCCTATTCGGTGGGTGAGACCGGCCGTTTCGGTGCGCCGAAGCGTCGCGAAATCGGCCACGGCCGCCTCGCCAAGCGCGGCGTGCTGGCGATGATGCCGACCCTCGAGAAGTTCCCGTACACCGTGCGCGTGGTGTCCGAGATCACCGAGTCGAACGGTTCGTCGTCAATGGCGTCGGTCTGCGGTTCCTCGCTGGCGCTGATGGATGCCGGCGTGCCGGTCAAGGCCCCGGTGGCGGGCATCGCCATGGGCCTGGTGAAGGAAGGCAACGACTTCGTCGTGCTGTCCGACATCCTGGGTGACGAAGACCACCTCGGCGACATGGACTTCAAGGTGGCCGGTTCCGAGAACGGCATCACCGCGCTGCAGATGGACATCAAGATCCAGGGCATCACCGAGGAAATCATGAAGGTGGCGCTGGCGCAGGCGAAGGACGGCCGCCTGCACATCCTGGGCGAGATGGCCAAGGCCATGACCGCGCCGCGCGAGGAGCTCTCCGAGTTCGCGCCGCGCCTGCTGACCATCAAGATCCACCCGGACAAGATCCGCGAAGTGATCGGCAAGGGCGGTGCCACGATCCAGGGCATCACCAAGGAAACCGGCACCCAGATCGACATTCAGGACGACGGCACCATCACCATCGCTTCGGTGAACAACGCCGCCGCGCTGGCCGCCAAGGCGCGCATCGAGCAGATCACCAGCGACGTCGAGCCGGGCCGTATCTACGAAGGCAAGGTCGCCAAGATCATGGACTTCGGTGCGTTCGTGACCATCCTGCCGGGCAAGGACGGCCTGGTGCACGTCTCGCAGATCTCCAACGAGCGCGTCGAGAAGGTCAGCGACAAGCTCAAGGAAGGCGACGTGGTCAAGGTCAAGGTGCTGGAAGTCGACAAGCAGGGCCGCATCCGCCTGTCGATGAAGGCCGTGGAAGAAGGCGAAGGCATTTCGCCGGAAGCCTGATCGGTTCCGCATCGCTGCAAGGGAAACGGGCCTTCGGGCCCGTTTTTCGTTGGCGGGGTGGATGCACAGGCGTCGCGCATCGCGGGCCGGCCATGCCCCTACAATCATCGGCACTCATGCAGCTGGCGGGCGGGATGCTGGACAAGCAGCAATATCGGATGTTGTCGGAGTTCCGCCATGCGATGGCCGGCTTCCTCCAGTTCAGCCAGCAGACCACGCATGCGGCGGGCCTGACGCCCGCGCAGTACCAGATGCTGCTGCACCTGCAGGGCTTTCCGGGCCGTGACTGGGCGACGATCAGCGAACTGGCCGAGCGCATGCAGGCCAGCCATCCGGCCACCGCCGCGCTGGTGAAACGCGCGCAGCAGATCGGCTTGGTGACCAAGCAACGCGGGCGTGAGGACGGGCGCTGCGTGGAGATCCACGCCACGCCGCATGCCCGTGAATTGATCGCGCGGGTGGCGGGCAGCCATGCGGACGAACTCGCGCGCTTGCGCGGCGTGTTTGCCGCGGCGACATCGATCCGCCCGGCGAAGCGCTGAGCCGCCTCAGCTTTCCTCGAACAATCCCGGTTGCGGGTCGGCGTCGCGGTCGACGAAGCCGGACAGCCCGACCCCCACCAGCCGGTAACGCGTGTGTACCGGCAACGCCACGCGCTCGCGCAGGCCGCTCGCACGTTCGCGCAACATGGCTTCGCTCTGTGGCGGCACCGGCAAGGTGAGGCTGCGGGTGAGCGTGCGGAAGTCGGAAGTCTTGAGCTTCAACACCACGATGCGTGCCAGCCGCTGCGGATGCACGGCGAGTTCGCGCTGGTAGCCGGCCCAGGTCTTCGCCGCGAGTATTTCGATGTGCGGCGCCAGCGCTTCCAGCGGCAGGTCTTCGGCGAAGGTGTCTTCGCTGGAGATCTGCAAGGTCGCGCGCTCGCTGCAGACCACGCGTTCGTCGATGCCGTGGGCGAGTTCATGAAGCCGCATCCCCCATCGCCCGAATTCCGCCTGCAGGAACTCGGGCGATGTGGCGCGGACATCGGCGCAGGTTTCCAGGCCGAAGGCTTTCAGCCGCTCGCTGGTCACCCGGCCGACGCCCGGCAGGCGGGCCAGCGGCAAGGGCGCGAGGAATGCATCGACCTGGTGCGGCTTGAGCACGAACTGGCCGTCGGGCTTGTTCCAGTCGCTGGCGATCTTGGCGAGGAATTTGTTGGGCGCGATGCCGGCCGAGGCGGTGAGCGATGTCTCCTCGCGGATCGCGGCGCGGATGTCGAGCGCGATCGCGGTGGCGCTGCCGAGATCGTGCTTGGGCGAAGTGACATCGAGATAGGCTTCGTCGAGCGAGAGTGGCTCGATGAGATCGGTATGGCGTGCGAAGATCTCGCGGACCTGCCGCGATACCGCCTTGTAGCGGCTGAAATCCGGCGGCACGAAGACGGCATCCGGGCAGAGGCGTTCCGCACGCATCGCCGGCATCGCCGAACGCACGCCGAAGGTGCGCGCCTCGTAGCTGGCCGCGCACACCACCGAGCGCGCACCGCGCCAGGCCACGACCACCGGGCGGCCACGCAGGGCGGGATCATCGCGCTGCTCGACCGACGCATAGAACGCGTCCATGTCGACGTGGATGATCTTGCGTTGCGCGGCCATGCGCCATTGTCGCGCGCATGGCAGTGGTCCGCGACTTCACTGCGGTGGCGCGCGGTTTCTGGCAGTCTTCCCGCATCCATGACGAGGCCCGCGATGAACGCGACGAAAAAGCGCCATTTCTCGATGCTCCGTGATTTCCACCTGGCCGACTGGTTCACGCTGGCCAATGCGTTCTGCGGCACCGGCGCGATCTTCGCGGCGATGCGCTTCCTGCAGGACGGCGTGGTGCGCGACCTGCTGATCGGCATGGCGCTGATCCCGCTGGCTTTCATCTTCGATGCGCTTGATGGCCGCATCGCGCGCTGGCGCAAGGTCGCATCCACGCTGGGCCGCGAGCTGGATTCGCTGGCCGATGTCATTTCGTTCGGTGTCGCGCCCGCCGCGCTCGCATATGCCTGCGGCATGCAGGGCGGTTGGGACTGGATCGTGCTGAGCTACTTCGTCGGCTGCGGCGTGAGCCGGTTGGCGCGCTACAACGTGACCGCCGAGCAGCTCTCCGGCGACGAGGGCAAGGTCAAGTATTTCGAAGGTACGCCGATCCCCACCAGCCTGGCGCTGGTCGTGGTGCTCGCCGTGGCCACCATGCAGGGCGCGATCGGTCCCGCGCTGTGGGGCGGCGTGATGCAACTGGGGCCGTGGCAGTTCCACCCGCTGGTGCTGATCTTCGCGCTGTCCGGCTCGTTGATGATCAGCAAGACCTTGCGCATTCCCAAGCCCTGAACGCGTCGGGCGCGTAAAGCCTGCGTGCTAGCATCGGGCGGCACACAGGAGGCGCCATGGCGACGCAGGATTGGAGCGGGGACTTCGATGCCCTCGCGCGGCAGTACTGGAACGGCTGGAACGAGATGATGCGGCAGGCAGCCGGTGCGCAGGCCGCGCCGGCATCCCCGTTCGCGGGCATGGGGCAGGGGTTTGTGATGCCGGGTTTCGGCGCGCCGGCCTTCGCCCAACCCGCTTGGCCGGGCGCGATGCCGGGCATGGGCGGCTGGCAGGATGCGCTGTCGCAGTGGAGCCGCATCGCGCAATCGATGGGCGGGCAGCGTCCGCCGGATCTCGCCGATACCGTCGAAGCCACGCTCGGCCGCTTCCAGCAGCAGTCCGGCGACTGGTATGGCCGCATGCAGCAGCTGGCGGGCCAGTATGCCGGTCAGGCGGTGGACGCGGGCGAGATCGCCGCGCGCTGGAAAGAGATGTTGGAAAGCCAGGGCGACGGTGCGTGGCTGGAGATGTTCCGTGGCATGCAGTCGCCGAACATGCACGGCTTCGACGCGTGGTACGAGGCGGTGCAGCCGATGCTCGCCGGCTGGCGCAGCGAGGCGCGTGGCTGGCTGGGCCTGCCGACCTTCGGGTTGGCGCGCGAACACCAGGAGCGCCTGCAGAAGCTGATGCAGGCGCAGCTCGACTACCAGGACACGATGTCGGCGCACAACGCGATGCTGTCGAAGTCAGCGCAGGCGGCTTACGCCAACTTCGAGAAGAAGCTCGCTGAACACGAGATGCCGGGGCTGGAGATCACCAGCGCCCGTGCGTTGTTCGACCTGTGGATCGATGCGGCGGAAGACGCCTTCGCCGACATGGCGCTGTCGCCCGACTACCGCGAGACCTATGGCGCGATGGTCAATGCACAGATGCGCCTGCGCAACGATGTGCAGAAGGAGATCGAGCAGGCCACCGGTCTGCTCGGTATGCCGACGCGCACCGAGATCGAGGCGGCGCATCGCAAGATCGCCGAGCTTGAGCGGCTGGTGCGGCGGATGGCGCGGGGCGATGCGGCATCGGCTTCCACCGCGCGTTCGGCGGAAGCACCGGCAGCGCCGCGTCGCGCACCGACGCGCAGGGCGGCGCCGATGCCGGCGTCGAAGCCGGCATCGAAACCCGCCACGAAGAAGGCGACGAAGAAGGCCGCTGTCCGCAAGCCCGCGGTCAAGAAAACGGCGAAGAAAGCCGCGCCGAAAAAGACCGCCCGCAAGACCGTGAAACGGAGCCGCTGACATGCCCAGCCCGCTGAAGCTCACGCCCGAGGAACTCGCGCAGGAAGCGTTGCGCATGCAGTCCAAGCTGGCCGCGGGGCTGGAAACCCTGCGCGAGGTGGACAATTTCGATTACGGCTCAACCGCCAAGCAGGAAGTCTGGCGCGACGGCAAAACCGTGCTGTACCGCTTCGTGGGCGCGAAGGCGCCGACCGCGCGGGTGCCGATCCTGGTCAGCTACGCGCTGGTCAACCGCCCGTACATGATCGACCTGCAGGACAACCGTTCGCTGGTGCGCGGCCTGCTGGAGCGCGGCGAGGACGTCTACGTGCTGGACTGGGGCTACCCGGACCGTTCCGACCGCTACCTCGACCTTGAGGACTACGTGCAGCGCTTCATCGGTGGCGCGGTCGACCACCTGCGCGCGGCGCATGGCGTGTCGGCGGTCAACGTGCTCGGCATCTGCCAGGGCGGCGTGCTGGCGCTGTGCTATTCGGCGCTCAACGCGGACAAGGTGCGCAACCTCATCACCATGGTCACGCCGGTCGATTTCCAGACCTCGGACAACATGCTGTCCAACTGGACGCGCGGGCTGGATGTGGATCTGTTCGTCGACACGCTGGGCAACGTGCCGGCGGACCTGATGAACTGGTCCTACCTGATGCTCAAGCCCTTCCGCCTCAACCTGCAGAAGTACGTGGGCATGGTCGACATCATGGATGACGCCAAGGCGATGGAGGATTTCCTGCGGATGGAGAAGTGGATCTTCGACTCGCCCGACCAGGCCGGTGAAGCCTTCCGCCAGTTCATCAAGCAGTTCTACCAGGGCAACGGTTTCGTCAATGGCGGCGTGCGGATTGGTGATGAAGAGGTCGACCTCGGCTTCGTCGACATGCCGGTGCTCAACATCTACGCCGAGCAGGACCATCTGGTGCCGCCGGGTGCGTCGCGCGCGATGAAGGATCTCATCGGCACCGACGACTACACCGAGCTGAGCTTCCGCGGCGGGCACATCGGCATCTACGTGTCGAGCCGTGCGCAGAAGGAAGTGCCGGACACCATCCACGACTGGCTGCGGAAACGCTGATGCGTCGCGCGTCGATCCTCGGGGCCGCGCTCGTGCTGCTGGCCCTGGCCGGTTGCGACCTGCTGCCGGCCTCCAAGCCCGAATTCAAGTTGCAGAACACCCATGCGCCGGGCTCCGCGCTGCATGACTCCACGCAGCTCTTCATCGACGGCTTCAACAACGATCCGGAACTGCAGCAGCACTTTGCCGAGACGTTCTCGAAAGACGGCATGTACGCCGAGATGCCGCGGGCCATTTCGCGCGGGGCCCAGTCGCTGGATGCCGCCACCGTGCAGGACGCGGTGGGCGGGATGAAGCGTGCGATCACCAGCCTGGAACCGGCCGACTGCGCCGCGTTTTTCCGCCCCGAGAGCCAGCGCGTGATCGGGATGGGCGAACGCATGCAGCGCGGCTTCGAGAAGGTGCCGCCCAAACATCATGCCGCGCTGATGCGCTACTACCTGGCCGCGCTGAAAGCCGAAGCGACCAACGCGCCGCGCGTGCGCATCGACCCGCAGGTGCGCGAGCAGGCCTTCCAGCATCTGACGATGCAGTACACCGGCCCGGCCGCCGAGCGCATCAACCGGGTGATGTCGTATCCGGCCGGCGCCAGCGACGAGGACCTGTGCTGGATGGGCAACAGCCTGTTGAACGGGATGGAAAAGCTGGGCGACCGCGAGCGCGAAGCCGCCACGCGGACCCTGCTGGGGCATTGAATTCCCGCGCCATGACCCCGATGCTGCGGACATGACGACGAGGAAATCCCCGATGGGCGGCGACACCCGCTTCACCCGCGCCCGCAGCGACCGGATGATCGCCGGCGTGATGGGTGGCATCGCGCGCCGGCTGGGCTGGGATGCCAACCTGCTGCGCATCGTCTTCGTGATGGTCTCGGTGCTGTCGGCGGCGTTCCCGGGGATCGTGGTCTACCTGATCCTGTGGCTGCTGATGCCGCAGGGCAACGACTGAGCGCGATGCCGCGCTGGCTCGTCATCGCCCTGCATGGGCTGGGTGCGGTGTGGACCCTGCCGAACACGCTGGCGGGGTTGCTGGTCGGGGCCGTCGGCCTGCCGTTCGGTGCGCGGCCGCGCTGGTCGCGGTTGGAAATGGCCATCGTCTTCGATCTTTGGCCATGGGGGGCGGGCGGGGCGATGACCATTGGCAACTGCATCATCAACACCGATGACAGCCTGGATTCGCAATGCCTGACCTACGCGCACCGCGCCGGCCACCACGAGGAGCCGCAGGTGCGCCTGGGCGACCACGAACGCGCGCACGTCTACCAGTACATGCTGCTCGGGCCGCTGTTCCTGCCGCTGTACCTGTTGTTGGGCGGGGTCAGCGTGCGCAATCCGCTGGAACGTGCGGCGGACCGTTACGCGCATGCGGGGAAGGGCTGGTGGCCCTGGGGTGGCGAGGGGCGGTGTTGAGGTTATTGGCGTGAGTGGCACCTGAAATGAAAAACCGCCCTTGCAGGCGGTTTTCTTTTTCTGGTGCCGGGGGTGGGACTCGAACCCACACGATGTTTAGTCGGCGGATTTTGAATCCGCTGCGTCTACCAATTCCGCCACTCCGGCGCGGGCGGCAAGTATAGCGGTACGACGCGGGCCGTTCACCCTTGACGCGCGTGGCGACGCGTTCATCGTCACGCCAGGCGGGTTGTCTCCGGCGCGGGTTCGAGTCATCTCTTCGGCACCATGCAATAGACCGCCCTTCGGCGGTCTTTCGTTTTCAGCGGATGTGTCGATGCCGCGACTGCTGCTTTCGACCCTAAGCCGCCGCATCCAGCTGCAACTGCCGCTCCACCTGCCGATGCCAGCCGTCGCCGATCTCGCCCGCGTCCGCGAAGATGCAGCAGCAGGTCATCGGCTCGGCGTAGATGTGCAGGGACACGGCGACATCGCGATCACTGGCGTTGCGGATGGCGTGGTACTCGTGCGGCGGGATCAGGCTGCCGGCCGAGCCCGTCCCGGCGATCAGCGTGCCAACCTCGACGAAACGGAACGCTTCGTCGCGTCGCTCCGCCAGGTCGTACTGGGTGATTTCCAGTTGCCCGGACCAGACGCCTTCGACGCACCACATGCCGGCGTGGTCGTGGATCGGCGTGCCCTGGCTCGGGCCCCAGGTCATCGCCACGATCGCGTAGCCATGTTCGGCGCTGCGATGCACCTCGCGGCGGGCGTAGTGGCCGGGCACGGTCCGGTAGACGCAGGCCGGCAACTGCACCTCGCCGGCGCGCATCAGCTCGCACAGGTTCTGGCGCAGCCGCTGGACCACGGCATTGCAGCCGCCGAGCGCCACGGCTTCGTCCACGGCGGCGATCAGCCGGTCACGGCCGGGGAAATCGCGCAGGGAAGTGCAGTCGTCCTGGTTCATGGGGTGGATGTTAGCGGCTCCACGGGCCGGGCCGCATTACGCGGGCGTATGGAGTTCGGCGAGGAAATCGCCCACCGCCGGCCCGAATCGCTCGATGTCCACCAGGAAGGCGTCGTGGCCCTGCGGCGAAGGCATGGCGACGAAGCGTGCATCGGCCCCGCCACGGCGCAGGCCTTCGGCGATCTCCTGCTGCTGTTCCAGCGGGAACAGCAGGTCGGTCTCGACGCCGATCACCAGCGCCTTCTCCACCTGCAACGCGGCGAGCGCATCAAGGGCGTCGATGTGGCGGTCGCCGCAGCGCTGGCTGGCGGATTCGCCGATGTCGAACCGGTCCATCGCCCGGCCCAGGTACAGATAGCAGTTGGGATCGAAGCGGCGCACGAAGCGCAGCGCGTGGTTCTCCAGATAGCCTTCCACCTCGAATTCGGCGGCGAAGGGCACGTCGTCGTCGCGCGCCTCCGGGTCCAGCCGGATGCGCCCGAAGCGGCCATCCCATTCCATCGCCGAGCGGTAGGTGATGACGCCCAGCTTGCGTGCGATGCGCATGCCGGATTCCGGGTAGGCGTCGTCGTCGTACGCTCCGTTGTTCCAGCGCGGGTCGAGCCGGATCGCCTCGCGCTGCAGCGAGCGGATGGCGATGGAGAACGGCAGCGCGCGTGCCGCGCCGGAGATGTCGATGAGGTGCCGCGTCAGGCCCGGATGCCGCGCCAGCATCGACAGCGCCGTCATCCCGCCCATCGAATTGCCGAGGACGCAGGCCAGTTGCTTGATGCCGAGATGGCGGACGACGTGGGCGGCGGCATCCGCGCAGTCTTCGACGGCGAGTTCGGGGAAGCCGAGGCGGTACGGCGCGCCGGTCGCCGGGTCGATGGACGCCGGCCCGGTCGAGCCCTTGCAGCTGCCCAGCGTGTTGACGCAGATGACGAACCAGCGGTCGGTGTCGATCGGCTTGCCGGGGCCGAGCATGCGTTCCCACCAGCCCGGCTCGGGGTTGCCGGCGTGGCTGGCGGCGTGGGCGTCGGGCGAGAGGCCGGTGTGGATCAATATGGCGTTGCCGGCGCGGTCGTCGAGCGTGCCCCAGGTCTGGTAGGCCATGCGCGCGCCGTGCAGCACGCCGTGTTTCATGGCGAAGGGCGAGGGCAGGTCGACGAATTGCGTGGCGGGCGGGATGAACTCGCTCATGGCATCGGTCCGGATGCGGGCTTACTCGCCGCCGATCACCAGCGTGACCGGGCCCTTGGCCGGCAGGCTGACCTTGACCGTGGCGGAATCCAGATCGCCCGGCTCACGGTCGGCCGAGCCGCTGAGCGACAGGCGGGCGCTGATTTCGGCCTCTTTCAGCGCGGACAGCTTGGCGGTGGGCATCAGGCTGTCGGCATCGGACAGGGTGATGTCGAGCGGCAGCGCATCGACCGGGTGCTTCTGTACCGCGACCGGCACCGGCGGCCCGCCGGCGGCGCGGGCGATGACGAAGACCCGCGCCTGCGGCGAGGCCTGCAGGCGTTCCAGCAGCATCGGCGACAGCGACACGCGCACCGACAACGCACCGGCGGCGGCTTCGTGCTTGGGCGCGGTGATCGGCGCGAGGCCGGCTTCGGCGCGGGCTTCGTTGACCTGGGTGAGCAGGACTTCGACGGTCTTGGGATCCACGGTCGCGAGCAGCGGCGCCCAGGTTTCCGCCGCCTGTGCCGGCTGGCCGGCCTGGCGCTGGCTGATGCCGAGGAACCAGCGGGCGCGCTGGTGCTTCGGGTCCACGGCGAGCGCCTGCTTCAGCTGGGCCACGGCGGCTTCGTCGAAGTGATGACCGGCGTTGGCCAATGCGCGGGCTTCGGCGGCTTCGGTGAGGATGTCGGCGTCGCGCGGGGCGCGCTTGGCGGCCTCGGCGTAGGCGCGGGCGGCGTCGGCCGGTTTTTCTTCCGCCGTGTAGGCGCGACCGAGCAGGCGCCAGCCTTCCGCGTCCTCCGGGCTGTTGGCCAACTTGCGTTCCAGCTGGGCGCGGGCTTCGGCCAGGGTTTCCGGCGCGCGGACCATCGTCGGGTCGAGCGCATCCGGCGTGCCGTACTGCAGGTAGAGCGCGGTGCTGCCAGCGACCACGATGGCGGCCACGGCGGCGGCCACGCGCGGGCTGCGGCCCAGCAGCGGGCGCAGCACGGCGTAAAGGACCAGCACCAGCAACAGCGCGGCGGCGAAGAGGAAAAGCGTCATCACCACTCCTGTCTGTCATCGACCGGCACCGGCGCGCGGCGCGAACCGCGACGCACCAGCACGAAGACCAGCCCGCCACCGATCAGCACCAGCGCCAGCGGCGCGAACCAGAGCAGCAGCGTCTGGCCTTCAAGGCGCGGCTTGTAGAGGACGAACTCGCCGTAGCGGGCGACCATGAAGTCGCGGATCTCGGCGTCGGTCTTGCCCTGGCGCATCAGCGCGAGGACTTCGTTGCGCAGGTCGCGGGCGATCTCGGCGTTGGAATCGGCGAGCGACTGGTTCTGGCACATCACGCAACGCAGCTCGTGGGTGAGCTGGCGGAAGCGGGCTTCCTCGAAGCCGTCGCGGAACACCGGCGGGGCGACATCCCCCTTCACCTGGGCCAGGCCGGCGAGCGGCAGCCACAGGCACAGCAGGAAAACCGCGAGCGTCCTGCGCATCAGCGCTTCGCCTCGAGCTGGGCGAGCCGCGGTTCCAGCTCCTTGCGGATGAGCTCGGGCGTGAGCACGCCGACGTGCTTCCAGACGATCATCCCGTTGCCGTCGATCAGGAAGGTTTCCGGCGCGCCGTAGATGCCGAAGTCGAGCGCGGTGCGGCCTTCGATGTCCTGCAGCACCATGAAATACGGGTTGCCGAGCTGCTCCAGCCAGCGCTTGGCGTCTTCCGGCTCGTCCTTCCAGTTGTAGCCGATGACGCGCACGCGCTTGGTTTCGGCGAAGGCGCTCAGCGCCGGGTGTTCGTCGCGGCAGGCCACGCACCAGCTGCCCCAGACGTTGAGCACGAAGGGCGCGCCCTTGAGCTCTTTCAGCGTGACCGTGCGGGTGGGATCGAACAGTTCCGGCAGCGCGAATTCCGGCGCGGCCTTGCCGATCAAGGGCGAGGGCAGGGCGTCACGGTCGGGCTTGCGGCTCATCCAGACGCCGGCGGCGAGCAGTGCGGCCAGCGCGATGAAGATGGCGAGGGGGAGCCAGCGTTTGGCGCTCATGCGTTCTTCTCCTCCTGGTAACGGCGGAAGCGGCGGTCGGCGGCGGTCACGAAGCCGCCCAGCGCGATGAGGATGGCGGCCAGCCAGATGAAGCCCATCATCGGTTTGCTGTGCACGCGCACCGCCCAGCTGCCATCGCCCAGCGATTCGCCCAGTGCCACGTAGCGGTCACGCAGCAGGCTGGATTCGACTGCCGCTTCGGTCATCACCTGCCCGCCGCTGGCGTAGCTGCGCTTTTCGGGGTGCAGGGTGGTCAGCGTGCGGCCGTCGCGCAACAGGGTGACGGTACCGATATCGGCGGTGTAGTTGGGGCCGGCTTCGCGCTCGACGCCATCGAAGCGGTAATCGTCGCCGTGCAGGGTGAGCACCTGGCCGGGTGCCAGCGCGACTTCGCGCTGCTCGTTGAGCGCGGCATTGGTCAACGAGCCGGCCACGAACAACGCCACGCCGAAGTGCGCCAGCGCCATGCCGGCCATCTCGCGGGTCATGCGGCCGGATTTGCGCAGCCGTTGCCAGGTGAAATACAGCGTGCCGAACGCCACCCACAGCGCCGCCGCGATGCCGATGCCGGTCTTGAGCGCGCCCTGCGGCGCCAGCCACCAGGCGACGGCGCCGCCGGCCAGCGCCAGCAGCGCCCACGGCAGCAGCATCGCGATGACCGGACGCGCCTGCTCGCGCTGCCAGCGCACCAGCGGGCCGAACGGCAGCAGCATCACCACCGGCGTCATCAACAGCACGAACATCAGCGAGAAATACGGCGGGCCGACCGAAATCTTGCCCAGGTCCAGCGCGTCGGCCAGCATCGGGTAGAGCGTGCCGACCAGCACCATTGCGCCGGCCACGGTCAGCAGCAGGTTGTTGAGCAGCAGCAGGGTCTCGCGCGAGAACGGCGCGAACGGGCGCGCTTCCGGCGTGGCGCCGGGCGCACGCAGCGCATAGAGCGTGAGCGAGCCACCGATCACCACGCCGAGGAATACCAGGATGAAGAGGCCGCGGCCCGGATCGGCGGCGAAGGCGTGCACGCTGGTGATCGCGCCCGAACGGACCAGGAAGGTGCCGAGCAGCGACAGCGAGAACGCGGCGATGGCCAGCAGCAGCGTCCAGCTGGCGAAGCTGCCGCGCTTTTCGGTCACCGCCTGCGAGTGGATCAGCGCGGCGCCGATCAGCCACGGCATGAAGCTGGCGTTCTCGACCGGGTCCCAGAACCACCAGCCACCCCAGCCCAGCTCGTAATAGGCCCACCAGCTGCCCAGCCCGATGCCGAGTGTCAGGAAGCCCCAGGCGACATTGGTCCACGGCCGCGTCCAGCGCTGCCAGCGCACATCCACGCGGCCATCCAGCAGGGCGGCGATGGCGAAGGCGAACGGCACCGAGAACCCGACGTAGCCCAGGTAGAGGATCGGCGGGTGCAGGATCATGCCCGGGTCCTGCAACAGCGGGTTCAGGTCGCGGCCCTCGGCGGCGGCCGGCAGCAGGCGTTCGAACGGGTCGCTGGTGAACAGCAGCATCGCCAGGAAGCCGATCGCCACGATGCCCAGCACGCCCAGCACGCGGGCCACCACATCCAGCGGCAGTTGGCGGGAAAACGCCGCGACCGCCGCCGTCCAGCCGGCCAGCACCAGCAGCCACAGCAGCAGCGAGCCCTCGTGCGCGCCCCAGACCGCGGTGTAGCGGTAGATCAGCGGCAGCAGCGAATTGCTGTTCTCGGCCACGTATTGCAGCGAGCGGTCCTGCACCACGAAGGCATGGGTGAGGACGATGAAGGCGAAGGCGATCAGCCCCAGCTGCGCGAAGGCCGCCGGGCGTGCCACCGACATCCAGTCGGCGCGGCCGCGATGTGCTCCGATGAGCGGGATGACCGACTGGATCAGCGCCACCCATAGCGCCAGGTTCAGCGCGAAATGGCCCAGTTCGCCCAGCATCAGGGCGTGGCCGCCGGTGCGGGCTTGGCGTCATCCACCCCGTGCTTCTGGTGCGCCGCGCCCATCTTGTCGGCGACTTCCTTCGGCATGTACGTCTCGTCGTGCTTGGCCAGCACCTGCTCGGCGACGAACACGTCGCCCTTCATCGCGCCGGTGGCGATCACCGCCTGCTTCTCGCGGAACAGGTCGGGGAGGATGCCGGTATAGACCACCGGCAAACGGGCATCGCCGTCATCGACCACGAAATGCGCTTCCATCGAACCGGTCGCGCGCTTGAACGAATGCTCGGCCACCATCCCGCCCAGGCGGAAACGCGCCTTGCCGCCGGCTTCGCCGCGCAGCACTTCGCTGGGCGTGTAGAGGTAGGCGACGTTGCGCTGCAGCGCCATCGACAACAGGGTGATGGCGAGCGCGGCGGCGGCCACGATCAGCAGCACGACCATCAGGCGGCGCTTGCGGGTGGGGTTCATCGGGTTTCTCCTTGGCCGGCGCGGGCGGCACGGCGGCGCGCCAGCATCAGCGCGTTGCGGCGGGCGCGGGCGATGGCCAGCTTCGGGGCCAGCCAGTCCCACAGCAGCATCACCGCGAAGACCACGTAGGCGGCGATGACGTAGTCGCGATAGCTCATGCGCGGCCCTCCGCGTCGCGGCGGACCCAGTCCTTGCCGGCCTCGCGCGCCAGGTTGTCGGCGCGGGCGCGGGCCAGCAGCGAACCGACGAACCAGACATGCGTGCCGATCACCATGGCCCAGAGCGGCGCCTGCATCGACGGATCCATCGACGACTGGCCGAACATCTTGATCGTCTGGCCCTGGTGCAGCGAGTTCCACCACACCACGGAATAGCGGATCACCGGCAGCAGCACAACGCCCACGACCGCGAGCAGGCCGGCGGCACGCGCGGCGGCGCGGCGGTCCTCGATGGCGGCATACAGGCCGATCACGCCGAGGTACATGAAAAGGAGGATGAGTTCGGTGGTCAGGCGCGGGTCCCAGTCCCACCAGGTGCCCCACATCGGCTTGCCCCAGATCGCGCCGGTGACCAGCGTGACGAGGGTGAAGGCGGCGCCGGGCGCGGCGCAGGCCATGGCCAGGATCTCGCACAGCTTGATCCGCCAGATCAGCGCGATGGCCGAATAGATGGCCATGCCGGCAAAGATGCCCATGCTCATCCAGGCGGCGGGCACGTGGATGTAGAGGATGCGGAAGCTGTCGCCCTGCTGGTAGTCGGAGGGCACGTTGAACAGCGCGCCCCAGAGCCCGTAGAGCATGATCGCCAGCCCGATGCCGTAGCACCACGGCGCCCAGCGCGCGGCGAAGCGGTCGAAGTAGGGGGGCGAGCCGAGTTGGTGGAACCAGCGGACGAGGGGATTCATTGAACGGATCGGGCAGGGGCCGCGAGACTCGGCGGCCGGGCGCGGCAGGCCGCGTCGTCAGGGGGCCAAGGATAACAGCCGTGCCGATGGGCCGGCGGTGGGCGGCATCCCAAGTAACGACGCCCGCGCGGTGAGGCGCGGGCGTCGCGTGGCAGAGCCGGACGTCTTACTTGACGGTCAGCGTGCCGTTCATCAGGGCCGAGTGGCCCGGGAAGGTGCAGAAGAAGTTGAAGCCGCCGGCGGCGATCTTCGAGACTTCGAACTTGACCGAGGTGGTCTCGCCGCCACCGACCATGCCGCTGTGGGCGATGATGCGGGTGTCGCCGGCCTTGACGTGGTCGGGCTGCACGGTGGCGCCGTCAGCGGCCACGCCGTTCATGTCGGCAGCCGAAGCGACGACCACGTTATGGCCCATCGCGGCGACCGGCATCTTGCCGGTGTGCTTCAGGTTGATGGTGAACTCGGTGCAGGACTTCGGCACGTCGATGTTCTTGACGTTGTACTGCATGGCGTCGTTGCCTTCGAGGTCGAAGGAGCACTCGCCAGCGGCCGGGGCGGCGGCGGTGTCGGTCGCGGCGGCATCGGCGGCCGGAGCGGCGGCTTCGGCGGCGGGCGCGGCTTCCGGAGCCGGGGCGGCTTCGGCGGCGGGGGCTTCGGCAGCCGGTTCGGCCGGCTTGTTGCAGGCGGTCAGGGCCAGCAGGATGGAAGCGGCCAACAGGGTCGAACGAATCTTCATCACACACTCCATGGATGGGTTGGGGACATGTCGTTGCCGGCATGACTGGCCTATTTTCGCGCACTTTGCGTTAGGAAACAGTTGCCACGGTTGATTTGGCTCAAGCCGGGCGGATTTCGCCCGCGCTCACTCGCCGGTCAGGGCGATCCGCAAGGCGGCGGCGGCGGCCAGCGGGGCGAGGATGGCGGCGGCGGCCAGCCCCGCGCCGAGCATGAGGATGGCACCCGAGGCATCCAGCCCCTGCGCATCCGCCACCACCGCGCCGGCACCGAACACCAGCACCGGCACGTACAGCGGCAGGGCCAGCAGCGCCAGCAGGATGCCCGCACGCCGCATGCCCACGGTCAGCGCCGCCACCACCGCGCCGAGCAGGCTGAGCAGCGGCGTGCCCAGCGCCAGCGAGGCCATCAGCAGCGGCAGTTGCGCGCGCGGCAGGTGCATGAGTTCGGCCAGCAGCGGCACCGCGACGAGCACCGGCAGCGCGGTGGTCAGCCAGTGGCCGAGCACGCGGACCGCCACCAGCCACGACAGCGGCACCGGCGCCAGCAGCCACTGGTCGAGGGAGCCGTCTTCGGCGTCGCTGCGGAACAGCGTGTCGAGCGCCAGCATCCCCGACAGCAGCACGGCCAGCCACAGCACGGCGGGCGCGACCTTGGCCAACAGGTTGCCGTCGCCGCCCAGCCCGAGCGCGAACAGCACCACCACCAGCAGCGCGAACAGCGCGGGCTGGAAGGCATCGCCGCGACGCCGCCAGAGCAGGCGCAGGTCGCGCAGCAACAAAGCGCGTGCAGCGGCGATCACGCGAGCGGCTCCAGCGGGGCGCGCGTCATCACCAGTTCGCGGGTGCGGACCGGCGGGGCGGCGTACGCGCCATGCGTGGTGACCAGGGTGGCGCCGCCGTCATCGAGGTGGCCGACGATGAGCTGGTTCACCAGCGCGATGCCGTCCAGGTCCAGGTTGGCGTAGGGCTCGTCGAGCAGCCACAGCGGCGCCGGCGACAGCCACATCCGCGCCAGCGACAGGCGCTTCTTCTGCCCGGCCGAGAGCGTGCGCGCCGGGCTGTCCTCGTAGCCGGCCAGGCCGACGCGCGACATCGCCGCCTCGTAGCCGCGCCCGTCGCGACGCCCGTGCAGGGCGCAGAGGAATTCCAGATTCTCCATCGCCGACAGATCGGCCTTGAACGCCGGCAGGTGGCCCAGGTAGGCGATGGCGCGGGCGCGTGATTCGCGGTCGGCGCCGTGGCCGGTGACTTCAAGCCGGCCTTCGTCGGCACGCAGCAGGCCGGCGAGGATGCGCAGCAGCGTGGTCTTGCCGACGCCGTTGTCGCCGCGGACCAGCAGCGCTTCGCCGGCTTCGACCTCGAAATCCAGCGGCCCGAACAACCGTTCCTCGTTGCGCGAGAACGCAAGGCCATGCACGGCGAGCAGGGGCGGTGAAGGCGGGGAAGACAGCACGATGCGGGCGTTTGTGGCGATGCGGCATCTTACCCGTCGCCGCGTACACTGGCCCGTCCCCACACTCGTCATGCGCGCGATGCAGAGCAAGCTCCCCAAGGTCGGCACCACCATCTTCACTGTCATGTCGCAGCTGGCCGCGCAGCACGGCGCGGTCAATCTGGGCCAGGGCTTCCCCGATTTCCCGGTGCCCGAGCGGCTGATCGACGCGCTGGACCGCGCGATGCGCGCCGGCCACAACCAGTACGCGATGATGACCGGCACGCCCGCGCTGCGGCAGGCCATCGCCGCCAAGACCGAGCGCTGCTACGGCTATCGCCCCGACGCCGATGCCGAGATCACCGTGGCCAGCGGTGCGTCGGAAGCGATCTTCGACGCGGTCCACGCGGTGGTGCGAGCGGGCGAGGAAGTCATCGTCCTCGACCCCTGCTACGACTGCTACGAGCCGGCGATCGACCTGGCCGGCGCGCGCGCCGTGCACGTGCCGCTGGATGCCGAGACCTTCGCGCCCGACTGGCAGAAGGTGCGCGATGCGGTGACGCCGAAGACCCGCATGCTCATCGTCAACACGCCGCACAATCCGTCCGGCGCGATGCTCGACGCCGCCGACATGCGCGAGATCATCGACATCGTGCAGCAGCACGGCCTGTACCTGATCTCCGACGAGGTCTACGAGCACATCGTCTACGACGGCGCCCGCCACGAATCCGCCCTGTACTACCCGGAGCTGCGCGAGCGCGCCTTCGTCATCTCGAGTTTCGGCAAGACCTACCACTGCACCGGCTGGAAGGTCGGTTACGCCATCGCGCCGCCGGCCCTGAGCGCCGAGCTTCGCAAGGTCCACCAATACAACACGTTCTGCACGTTCAACCCGGCGCAGGCGGCCTTCGCCGAGATGATCGAGGCCGAACCCGAGCATTACGAGGAACTCGGCGCCTTCTACCAAGACAAGCGCGACCGCTTCCGCGAACAGCTGCTGGGCACCCGCTTCCGCCCGCTGGCGGTGCCGGGCGGCTATTTCCAGCTGGTCGACTATTCCGCGGTCAGCGATCTGGACGATGTCGAATTCAGCCGCTGGCTCACCATCGAGCATGGCGTCACCGGCATCCCGCTGTCGCCGTTCTACGAGACCCCGCCGGCCGGCCAGCGCCTGCTGCGGCTGTGCTTCGCCAAGAACGAGGCGACGCTTGATGCCGGCATCGAGCGGCTGGCGCGGCTCTGAACCGCCGCGGCGCCGGGCCCGGAAAGTCGGGCCGGGTGCAGCAAGCCGGGCGTAGTCTGGGCCGCACATCGAACTTATGGCGCCCTATGGCGTCAAAATCCGCATGAAAACCGTCAATCTGTTCGCGTTCGCCATTGCCCTGGCCGTCACCGGCCTGCTGGCATGGTTCGCACTGCGGCCGCCGCACCCCGCGCCGGCCCCCACGGAGGCTACGAAGATGAGCGCGGATGCGCAGGTGATCGTGTTCGGCATGGGCTGTTTCTGGGGCGCCGAGAAGCGCATGGGCGCGATTGACGGCGTGCTGGATGTCGAATCCGGCTACGCTAACGGCGATGCGCCCAAGGTCGGCTACGAGGACGTGCTGGGCCTGGAACGCGAGATCAAGCGCGGCCGCAGCCAGGCCCGCAACCATGCCGAAGTGGTGAAGGTCACCTTCGACCCGAAGCGCGTGGAGCTGGCGACGATCCTCGCCGCGTTCTGGGAGAACCACGACCCGACCCAGGCCGACGGGCAGGGCAACGACATCGGCACCAACTATCGAAGCGCCATCTACACCACCTCGCCGGCCCAACGCGTGCTGGCCGAACAGACCCGCGACATCTACCAGGCCGCGCTGACCCGCGCCGGCTTCGGGCGCATCGTCACCGAGATCGCGCCGCTCTCGCACTACAACCGCGCCGAGGAAGACCACCAGGACTACCTCGCCAAGAACCCGAACGGCTACTGCGGGCTGGGCGGCACCGGGGTGAAGTACGCGATGGCGGGCGCGGGCGGCGCCGGCCATCAACCGCTCGATCCGGCCACGTTGGACGCCGCGCGCCAGCTGGTGGTCTTCGAAGCCGAGACCTGCGCCTACTGCGAGAAGTTCAAGGCCGACGTGCTGTCGAAGTGGACGTCGGATGTCGCGGTGGCCACCACGCTGTCACCGCAGCCGCCGACCGGCTGGACGCTGGACAAGCCGCTGCTGGCGACGCCGACGATGGTGCTGTTCGAACAGGGCCGTGAAGTCGCGCGCTACACCGGCTACAACGGCGATGCCAAGGCGTTCTGGAAGTGGCTCGGCTTCCACCTGCTGACGCCGGAGCAGCAGCGCATCGCCTTCGAGCAGGGCACCGAGCGCCCGGGCAGCGGCGCGCACCTGTACGAGAAGCGCCCAGGCACCTATTTCGACCCGATCAGCGGCGCCGCGCTGTTCCGCTCCGACACCAAGTTCGACAGCGCCTGCGGCTGGCCGAGCTTCTTCGACCCGATGCCCGGCGCGCTGGAAATGCGCGAGGACAACAGCCATGGCATGCATCGCGTGGAAGTGGTCAGCGCGAGTTCCGGCATCCACCTCGGCCATGTGTTCGACGACGGCCCGCCGCCGACCGGCAAGCGCTATTGCATCAACGGCAACGTGCTGAAATTCGTGCCCGATACGGAGAAGAAGTGAATGGGTGATCTGCGCGTCTCGCTGGTGCAGGGCGACACCCGCTGGCACGACCCGGCGGCCAACCGCGAGTACTACGGCGGGCTGATCGCGCCGCTGCACGGCCGCACCGACCTCATCATCCTGCCGGAGACCTTCACCAGCGGCTTCTCCAACGATGCGGTGAGCCGCGCCGAAGGCATGGACGGCGAGACCGTCGCGTGGATGCGCGAGCAGGCGGCGAAACTCGATGCCGCGATCATCGGCAGCGTGCAGTTGAAGGTGGGCGATGCGGTCTACAACCGGCTCATCTTCGCCACGCCCGATGGCGGCCTGCAGCATTACGACAAGCGCCATCTCTTCACCTTTGCCGGTGAACACGAGCGCTACGCCGCCGGCAGCGATCGTCTGAGCGTGGACTGGCGTGGCTGGCGGATCTGCCCGCTGGTCTGCTACGACCTGCGCTTCCCGGTGTTCGCGCGCAACCGTTTCGATGTCGAACGCGAAGGCGCGCCGGACTACGACCTGCTGGTTTTCGTGGCCAACTGGCCGGCGGCACGTGCGTATCCGTGGAAGACGCTGCTGCGGGCGCGGGCCATCGAGAACCTCTGCTACGTGGCCGGCGTGAACCGCGTCGGCACCGATGGCAACGGACTGGATTACGCCGGCGACAGCGCGGTCATCGACTTCCTCGGCCACCCGGTGAGCGAGGACGGCCCGGCGGAACTGGTGACCACCACCACGCTGCAGGCAGACGAATTGCGGAAGCATCGCGAGCGGTTCCCGGCGATGCGCGACGCGGACGCCTTCGAGCTGCGCTGAGGCTCAATCGCGGCAGACGAACTCGCCGGCTTCCGGCGTGAGGCGGTAGAAGGCCATCTTGCGGTAGCTCCAGCGGTGGCAGCTGCCATCGGCGGTGAGCATCCACGCATGAGTCGATGCCCTGCCGGAGAGTCCGCGCAGCGACGTCCACAAGGTCCGGGTCGAATACGCTTCGGCGCCGGCCTCGCGCAGCGCGGCATGCATGGCGTAGCTGCGGACCATTTCGCCGGAGAACAGCGGCAGCCAGACGAAGGCTGCGAGCAGCATCCAGCGGCTGGCGAGCACGGGGAAGCGCGGCGCCCACCGAAGCGACATCCCCAACCCAATGGCGAACAGCAGCACGGTCAGCACGAAGACGCGCATCGCGAACGCCGGGAACACCACTGACAGCGCGACCCCGAAGAACGGCATCGCCAGCGGGCAGACCCATTGCATCGTGCCGGCGGTGAGGCCGTAGGCCAGCGCCACCTGCAGCGCATAGGCGAAGTGCAGGCAGAGCAGTTGGCCGCACAGGCTGCGTGCGGTCGTGGCGCGGCTTGGGGCGCGCGCATCCCGGTCATCCATCGACATCCCTGTATCCCGTGGCTGGAAGCGTGCGGGCAGGGTGGGCGGTGCGTGCGTGGGGAGGATGCGGCGCCGGTGCGCTGCGGGTGAAGCGGACTATTTGGCCGCTGCGATGGCCGGCGTGATGCAGGCCGGCACCGGATAGCGATGCGCGTCGATGCCGTCGCGGGTGGCGATGATCGGGCGCTGGCGGGCATCCAGCCAGGGCAGGTCGCGCGGCCACCACGGCGCGGTCGCATCGCCCGGTTCCCACGGCACGCCGGGGCGCGGCGTGGCGATGTTCACACCCTGGCAGGCGGCGGCCGCCAGCGTGCGTTCGCCGGGTTCGGTCCAGCCGTGCGGGGCCAGGTTGAACAGCGCCCAATGCACCGGGATGAAGGTACGTCCGCGCACCCAGCGATGTGCCAGCACCGCCTGTTCCGGGCCGGCGTGCCAGTCCGGCCACTGCCAGTTGTACTGGCCGGACTCGATCAGGGTGACGTCGAACGGGCCGAAACGGCGGCCGATCTCCTGCATCGCGTCGAGCAGACCGGTGTCGCCGGAATACCAGGCGCGATGCTTCGGCCCGACCAGCGCGTAGCCGGCCCAGAGCACGCGGTTGCGCTGCGGGTTGACGCGGCCGGTGGCGTGGCGCGCCGGCGTGGCGACGATGCGTACATCGCCCAGCTGCGTGTCTTCCCACCAGTCGAGTTCGGTGATGCGCTCCGGCGGGATGCCCCAGCGCTCCAGGTGCGCGCCGATGCCGAGCGGCACGATGAAACGCGTCTTCCAGTCGCGCATGGCGCGGATGGTCGGCATGTCCAGGTGGTCGTAGTGGTCGTGCGAGATGACCACAGCGTCCACGTCGCGCAGGGCGTCCAGCGGCAGCAGCGGCTTGAACCAGCGCGAGACGCCGATCCACAGCGGCGTGGCGGTCTGGCTCCAGATCGGGTCGATCAGCACGCGCGCGCCGTCGATCTCCACCAGCGCGCTGGAATGTCCGAACCAGGTCACGCGCAGGCCGTCGCGCACCGGCGCGGCCAGCCGCGCGGCGCTGTCGTGGACCATCGGGAAGCTGGCGTCGGTGGGGTCGGGCGGGGGCTTGAAGCCGGCTTCGGCGGTCGGCGCGTGGTCATCGCGGCCCACCACGCCAAAGCCGCTCCACATCGCCTGCGGGTTGACGAAGCGGTCGCCCTGCCACTGCGGCGAGCGCTGCATGCGCGCCAGCCGCTCGCCCGAAGGCGTGCCGCCAAAGCCCGGCGCAAAGCTGATCACCGCCCAGACCAGCGCGGCGAAAACAAGCACACCGAGGGCGATCCGGCGCAGCCAGCGCCAGAGCGTCTTCATCGCCAACGCGCCTTAGCGGTTGCCGCCGCGCGGGCCGCCACGGAAACCGCCACCCGGCTTGCCACCGCCACCGGGACGCGGGCCACGGTTGCCGGCCGGACGATTGCCGCCGGGGCGGTTGCCATCCGGACGCGGGCCACGGTTCTGGCGCGGGGCCTGGCCGTAGGGGTTGTGGCTGCCCGGATTGGCGTGGTCGGACGGGAAGCTCGGCGCATTGCCCGGATGGCCGTAGGGATGACGCGGCTTGGCCTGGCCTTCGCCGCGCGGACCACGCGGGCCGCCCTCGTTCTGGCGGAAGCCGCCGCCGGCAGTGGCGCCACCGGGACCACCCGGGCCGCCGCGACGCGGCTTGTTGCCGTAAGGCTTCTTGGGGCCGCGGGCATCGGCATTGCGATGGCCGGCCGGGCCGGTTTCCACGCCATCCGGCACATACCAGGTGCGCATCGCGGCCGGGTTGTCACCGCGCTGCTCGCCGGGGCGCATGCGCTGACCCTGCGGGCGCGGGCCCTTGGGCTTGAAGGTCTTGTGCGCCTGCTTGGCCGCGGCCTCGCCGGTGACGGTCAGGCCGCCCGGCTTGCGTGGGGCGCCGCGACGGCCGCGGTCCTCGCGGACGTGGTCGAAGCGGCGCAGCTCGCGGCCTTCGTCGGCGGCGTTGTGGCCGTTGACGTAACCGCCCTGCGCGCGACGGTCGCCGCCCAGGTGCACGGTGGACTTGGCGGCGCGGCGCTGGCCGATCACCGGCAGCAGCGTCAGCGCGGCCGGCACGCTGTCTTCCAGCCCGATCGACTTGCGCAGCGTTTCCACCTGCGCGTCCGGCAGTTCCTGCGAATGCCCGCGCAGCAGCGGCTGCGGCAGGCTGACCTGGCCGTAGCGGATGCGCTTGAGGCGCGAGACCTGGCAGCCCTGCGATTCCCACAGGCGGCGCACCTCGCGGTTGCGGCCTTCGGTCAGGGTGACGCGGAACCAGTCGTGGCGACCTTCGCTGGGCATGTCACCGCCACCGGCCATGCGGTCGATCTTGTCGAACTTGGCCGGGCCGTCTTCCAGCGCCACGCCGCGGCGCAGGCGGTCGACCAGCTTGTCGCTGACTTCCTCTTCGCCTTCCGGCGCGCGCACGCGGCAGACGTACTCGCGCTCGACCTCGTGGCTGGGGTGCATCATCGCGTTCGCCAGCTCGCCGTCGGTGGTGAGCAGCAGCAGGCCGCTGGTGTTGATGTCGAGGCGGCCGATCGAAATCCAGCGCGCGCCCTTCAGCATCGGCAGGTGTTCGAAGATGGTCGGGCGGCCCTCGGGGTCTTCGCGCGTGGTCACTTCGCCTTCCGGCTTGTTGTACATCAGCACGCGCGGCGGCTCGGTCAGCGCGCTCGCCACGAAGGCGCGGCCGTCCAGCTCGATCTTGTCGCCGGCCTTGACCGACATGCCGACCTTGGCCGGCTCGCCGTTGACGACCACCTTGCCGTCGGCGATGCGCTGTTCCAGCGCGCGGCGCGAGCCCAGTCCGGCCTGTGCCAGCACCTTGTGCAGGCGTTCTTCCAGCTTGCTGGCCGGGGTGTCGGCGCCGTCACGCTTCAGGGACAGCTTGCCGCGGGGTTCTTCATTGCTCATGGGGTGCTCCTGACCTCGCCATCGGCGGCGATGTCGTGTTCTTCGTTGTCATGGGTGGAAGTGGATGACGAAGCGGCTTGTTCCGCGTCGCCGGGGTCTTGGGTGGAAGCGGCTCCGGTGTCGTCGCCGGTTTCCGCGTCCTGCATCTCGGCTTCGGTGTCGTTGCCGGACGAAGCGTCTTCGACACCTTCATACGCCGAAGCCGCATCGGTATCCGAAGCGGTGTCGAGGGCCGAAGCGTCATCCGCATCGCCTTCGTCCAAGCCGGGAGTCTCGTCGGTGCCGGCATCACTATTGGCGGCGATCGGCGCGACATCGAAATCGAACTGCGGGTCCAGCTCGCCGAAATCCTTCAGCTCCGACAGCGGCGGCAGCTCGTCCAGCCGCTTCAGCCCGAAGTAGTCGAGGAAGCCTTTGGTGGTGCCGAGCAGTTCCGGGCGGCCCGGCACTTCGCGGTGGCCGACCACGCGGATCCAGTCGCGTTCCTCGAGCGTCTTGATGATGTTGCTGTTGGTCGCCACCCCGCGGATCTGCTCGATCTCGCCGCGGGTGATCGGCTGGCGGTAGGCGATCAGCGCCAGCGTTTCCAGCGTGGCGCGGGTGTACTTGATCTGGCGCTCGGCCCACATCCGGCTGACCCAGGCGTGGACGTCGGCCTGCACCTGGTAGCGCCAGCCGGAAGCGACTTCCACCAGCTCCACGCCACGGCCTTCGCACTGCGCCTGCAGTTCGGCCAGCGCGGCGGCGATGCTGCCTTCCGGAGCCGGTTCGTCCAGGGTGAACAGCGCGGCGAGCTGCGCCACGGTCAGCGGCTGGCTGGCGGCGAGCAGGGCGCCTTCGACGATGCGGGTGACGAGGATCTGGTCCATGCGGTATCGGGTGTGAACTTGGGGCGGCTCAGGCCGCGGGATCCGCCGGGGTATCGGCGGCATCGTCGAACTCGCTGTCCGGCAGGTCGGCCGGGGCGTCGCGGGTGGCCAGTGACTTGACGTAGATGGCGGCCAGCGGCGCTTCCTGCACGATCTCCACCAGCTGCTCCTTGGCCAGCGTGAGCAGGCCCAGGAAGGTCACCACCACGCCGAGCCGGCCTTCCTCGGCGCTGAACAGCGACTCGAAGCGGTGGAAGGCGCCGTCGTGCAGGCGGTCCAGCAGCTCGCCCATGCGCTGGCGCACCGAGAGCGCGTCGCGCTTGATCGCGTGCTGGGTGAACAGCTCGGCGCGCTTGAGCACGTCGTGCAGGGCCAGCAGCATCTCGCGCATGTCCACTTCCGGCGGCTCGCGGTGGACCTGGCGGTCGGCCATGTGCGCGGCGGCGACCGGGGTGGTGTCGCGTTCCTGGCGGGGCAGGCGGTCCAGGTCCTCGGCGGCCTGTTTGTAGCGTTCGTATTCCTGCAGGCGGCGGACCAGGTCGGCGCGCGGGTCTTCCTCCAGCCCCTCGTCGTTGGGCGGGCGCGGCAGCAGCATCCGCGACTTGATCTCGGCCAGGATCGCGGCCATCACCAGGTATTCGGCGGCCAGCTCGAAGCGCATCTCGTGCATGGCCTGGATGTAGTCCACGTACTGGCGGGTGATTTCCGCCACCGGGATGTCGAGGATGTCCAGGTTCTGCCGGCGGATCAGGTACAGCAGCAGGTCGAGCGGGCCTTCGAAGGCCTCCAGGATGACTTCGAGCGCGTCCGGCGGGATGTAGAGGTCCTTGGGGATCTCCAGCACCGGCTGGCCAAGCACCGTCGCCAGCGGCATTTCCTGCTGCTGGGGCGCGGGGTGGACGGGAAGCGCGGGCGCCAGGGCGGCGTTCTCTTCGGTCATCAAGGTGTCGGCATCTACCGGCTGCGGCCGGGCCGCATGGTGGATCGGGGTGGTTGGCGTGCAACGCAGGTTCGGGCACGCCCAGTGCGCGCTCGCGGCCAGTGGCTGCCGCGACATCGTTCAAAAGGGCGTGGGAGGCTGCTGCGGGCGGGAAAGACGCCACGGGGCAAAGCCTCGATGGGCCAAGCCTAAGGCCTGCGGCGGGCCGTGTCCAGCCGGGGCGCCGTTAGAATCGGGGCCCAACCCCCGAGGCAGGACAACGCATGTGGTACGTAATCGAGGGACATGACGGCCCGGATGTGCTGTCGAAGCGGATGGCCGCGCGCGCCGGCCACATCGACCGGCTGAAGGCGCTGGCCGGCGAAGGCCGCCTGCTGCTGGCCGGCCCGTGCCCGGCGATCGACGCCGAAGACCCCGGCCCGGCGGGCTACAGCGGCAGCGTGGTCATCGCCGAATTCGAATCGCTGGAAGCCGCGCGCGCCTGGGCCGACGCCGATCCCTATGTCGATGCCGGCGTCTACACCCGCGTCGATGTCCGCCCGTTCCGCAAGGTGCTGCCGTGACCCATACCGAAGCCGACATCCCGCGCCTCAACCCCGGGCGCATCGAGAAGATGCGGACGCTGCTGACCGAGGCCTTCGCGCCGACCGAGTTGGTCATCGGCGACGACAGCCACCGGCATGCCGGCCATGGCGGCGGGGCACAGGGCCACGGGCATTTCAGCGTGCGCATCGTCAGCCCGGCCTTCGCGGGGATGCTGCCGCTGGCCCGCCATCGCGCCATCTACGCCGCGCTGGGCACAATGATGACCGACGACATCCACGCGCTCGCCATCGACGCCAAGGCGCCTTGAAGCCGGTCCGCCATGGCTTGGGACTGCGTTCTATACTCGCGGGTCGGGATTCAAATCCCGCGCCATCGCCATCAATAAAATCAACAAGTTGATGGCATAACTTCATCCAAAGACTCACCCACGGACCTGCGTGGGCGGGCACAGACCGTACATGCGCCTTTCCACGATCAAGCTCGCCGGCTTCAAATCCTTCGTCGACCCGACCACGCTGCACCTGCCGACCAACATGACCGGCGTGGTGGGGCCGAACGGTTGCGGCAAGTCCAACATCATCGACGCCGTGCGCTGGGTGATGGGCGAGTCGTCGGCCAGCCGCCTGCGTGGCGACAACGCGACGGACGTGATCTTTTCCGGCTCCAGCGCGCGCAAGCCGGTGTCGCAGGCGACGGTGGAACTCATCTTCGACAACAGCGACCACGCGGTCAGCGGCGAGTTTGCCGCCTTCAACGAGATCTCGGTCAAGCGCACCGTGGGCCGCGACGGCCACAGCACCTATTACTTGAATGGCGCGAAGTGCCGCCGCAAGGACATCACCGATCTCTTCCTCGGCACCGGCCTGGGCCCGCGCAGCTACTCGATCATCGAGCAGGGAATGATCTCGCAGGTCATCGAGGCCAAGCCGGAGGAACTGCGCGTCTATCTGGAAGAGGCGGCCGGCATCTCCAAGTACAAGGAGCGCCGCAAGGAGACCGAAAGCCGCATCCGCTCGACCCGCGAGAACCTGGACCGCCTCAACGACCTGCGCGAGGAAGTCGGCAAGCAGCTGACCCATCTCGCCCGGCAGGCGCGGCAGGCCGAGCAGTACACGGCCATCCAGGCCGAGCGCAGGGTCAAGGACGCCGAGTGGAAGGCGCTGCAGTACCGCGCGCTGGATGCCGACCTGCAGCAGCACCGGCAGGCGCTGGCCGCCGACGAAACCAAGCTCGAACAACTGGTCGCCGAGCAGCGCCAGGCCGAGCGCGAGATCGAGACCGGCCGCGAGCGCCACCAGTCGGCGGTCGATGCCCACGCTCAGGCGCAGGCCGAGGTCTACCGCGTCGGCGGCGTGCTGGCGCGGCTGGAGCAGCAGATCCAGCACCAGCAGGAGCTCTCGACCCGGCTTGCGACCGCGCGCGACGAGGCCAGCAGCGCGCTGGCCGAAGTCGTGGCGCACATCGGCAGCGACGAAGCGGCGCTGGCCAGCCTGCAGGCCAGCCTGCAGGACGCCGAGCCGCGCCTGGCCGGCCTGCGCGAAGGCGATGCCGCCCGCCAGACCGAATTGAAGGACGCCGAAGCGCAGCTGGCCGACTGGCAGCAGCGCTGGGAAACCCATAGCCGCGAGCAGGCCGAAGCCGCCCGCGCCGGCGACGTCGAACGCACCCGCGTCGATTACCTCGACCGCCAGGTGCTGGACGCCGAGCGCCGCCGCGAGAAGCTGGCCGGCGAGCGCGCCCTGCTGGACCTGGACGCGCTGACCGCCGCCTTCGCCGACATCGAACAGCGCCACGACGCGCAGAAATCCGGCATCGACACCCTTCAATCGGATGTCGAGAGCCGCAAGCAGGCCGTGACCGCGCTGCAGGACGAGCAGCGCCAGCTGGCCACGCAACTGGCCGACAGCCGCCGCGCCGCGCAGGAGAAACGCGGCCGCCTGAGTTCGCTGGAAACCCTGCAGAGCGCCGCGCTCGGGCAGGAGCAGGGCGCCGCCGTGGCGTGGCTGCGCCAGCGAGGGCTGGACAGCGCGCCGCGCGTCGGCGAGAAGCTGGTGGTCGAGGCCGGCTGGGAACAGGCGGTCGAAGGCGCGCTCGGGCAGATGATCGAAGGCGTGCTGGTCGAGGCGCCGGAAACCCTGGTCGATGCGCTCGGTGAGCTGGCCGAAGGCCGCCTGGCGCTGGTCGCCGTGGACGAAGCCGAAGCCAGCTTCGCGCCCACTTCGCTGGCGGCGAAGGTGACCGGCCCGCTGGCCATCCGCCGGATGCTGGGCAACCTGCATGTCGCCGAGACACTGGACGAAGCCCGCCGCCTGATGCCGAGTCTGGGCGAAGGTGCTTCGGTCATCACCCGCGCCGGCGAGCGCCTCGGTGCCGGCTGGGTGCGCGTGCTGCGCTCGGGGGCGGCGAAGCAGGGCGCGTTGCTGCGCGAGCGCGAGATCCAGTCGCTGCGCGGCGAAATCGAAGCGCTGCAGCAGCAGGAAAAGGCGCTGGAAGAACAGATCGCCGGCCTGCGCCAGCGCGCGCTGGAAGCCGAACAGGCCCGCGAGGAAGCGCAGCGCGGCCTGTACCAGGCGCATCGCGGCGTGTCCGAACTGGCCGGCCAGCTGCAGAGCCACAAGGGCCGGGTGGAATCCGCGCGGGGCCGCCTCGGGCATATCGATACCGAACTGGCGCAGATCGCGCAGTTGAACGAAGACGCGCAGGCGCAGACCCGTGCCGCGCGCGAGAAGCTGGAAACCGCCGTCTCGCGGATGGCCGAGCTGCAGGACGCGCGACAGGCGCTGGAAACCGAACGCCGCCACTTCGCCGAAGCCCGCGATGCCGCCCGCGACCGTGCCCGCGAATCGCGCGACACCGCGCATGCGCTGGCCTTGACCGTCGAGACCCAGCGCACGCAGGTGGCCTCGCTGACCCAGGCGCTCGGGCGCATGGCGCAACAGCGCGGCCAGCTCGACAGCCGCCTGGGCGAACTCGCCGCGCAGCTGTCCGAAGGCGATTCGCCGGTCAAGGCGCTGGAAGCCGAACGCCAGTCCGCGCTGGACGAGCGCGTGCGCGTGGACCAGGCGCTGGCCACCGCGCGTTCCGCGTTGCAGGGCATCGAGGACGAACTGCGCGGCTTCGAGCAGACCCGCCAGCAGCGTGACGCGCAATCGCTGACCCAGCGCGAGGCCATCGGCCAGCGCAAGCTGGACCAGCAGGCGGCGATGATCGCGGCCAACCGGCTGTCGGGCGAGGTGGTCGAAGCCGGCTTCGTGCTGGCCGACGTCATCAACACCTTGCTGGACGATGCCGACGTGTCGGTGTGGGAGAAGGCGGTCGGCGATTACGACGCCAAGCTGCGCCGGCTGGAGCCGGTCAACCTGGCTGCCATCGCCGAGCACGCAGAGGCCGCCCAGCGCAAGGAATACCTGGACGCGCAGGACGCCGACCTCACCGCCGCGCTGGACACGCTGGAAGACGCCATCCGCAAGATCGACCGCGAGACGCGCGGCCGCTTCAAGGACACCTTCGACCGCGTCAATGCCGGCGTGCAGGAGCTGTACCCGCGCCTGTTCGGTGGCGGCCATGCCTATCTGGAACTCACCGGCGAGGATCTGCTCGACACCGGCGTCGCCATCATGGCGCGCCCGCCGGGCAAGCGTGTCGCCAACATCTCGCTGCTGTCGGGTGGCGAGAAGGCGATGACCGCGGTGGCGCTGGTGTTCGCGATCTTCCGCCTCAACCCGGCGCCGTTCTGCCTTCTGGACGAGGTGGATGCGCCGCTCGACGAAGCCAACGTGGGCCGCTTCACCACCATGGTGAAGGAGATGAGCGAAGCCGTGCAGTTCCTCTTCGTCACCCACAACAAGGCGACGATGGAAGCCGCCGAACAACTCTCTGGCGTTACCATGCGGGAGCCGGGCGTGAGCCGCCTCGTCTCCGTGGACCTCGCGGAAGCGACGCGCATGGTCGGCGCCGCTTAACCGAACAGGTCACACGCATGTCCGAAACCACGTTGCTCCGCCTCGGCATCCTTGTCGCCGGCCTCATCCTCTTCGCCGCCATCCTGTGGTTCGGGCGGCCGAAGAAACCGGGGCAGGGCAAGCGGGTGGAAGCACGCGGCGGACACACCGAGCCGAGCCTGGGCGACGAAATCCGCGCCGAATTCGATGCCGCTGCGGATGACGCATCGCCCGACCGCCAGCCCGGCCTGGGCCTGGACGCGCCGCTGCAGAACAGCGACCTGGGCAAGCGCGTCGATGACAACTTCGACAAGATCGTTTCGCTGTTCGTCGCCGCGCGCGCCGGGCAGACGCTGCGCGGGCCGGACATCCTGGTTGCCGCCGAGAAGGCCGGGCTGGTGTTCGGCCACATGAACGTGTTCCACCGGCTGATCGACCGCCGCCCCGAGGCCGGCCCGATCTTCAGCGTGGCCAACATCCTCAAGCCCGGCAGTTTCGACATGGCGGAGATCCAGTCGCTGGAGACCCCGGCCATCGCCTTCTTCCTGACCCTGCCGGCGCCGGTGCCCGCGCTGGAAGCCTGGGACACCCTGCTGCCGACCGCGCAGCGCATGGCCGAACTGCTCGACGGCATCGTGCTGGACGAGGAGCGCAACGCGCTCGGGCGCCAGCGCATCGCCCACATCCGCGACGAACTGCGCGCCTACGACCGACAGCGCGAAGCCCCGCCGTTGACGCGGCCGGGACGCTGGTAAGGGCATCGTCGCAACACACATCCTTCAACACGCGAGGCGGCACGCATGAAGCTCGAGAACGTCGTGGGACTGGTGGGTGGCCTCGTGGCGCTGGCGGGCTGCCTGATTCCGGTGGCTTCGCGCGGGGCGCTCAGCCTGGGCATCGGCGAGGCGGGTGGCCTGTCGTTCGTCCTCTACGCCTGCGCCATCATCGGCCTACTGGTGTCGGTGGCCGCGCTGGCCGGCAAGATGCGCAAGGAGGAATGGGCGCAGATCGCCACCGGCCTGATCGGCCTGGCCGTGACCTTCATGGTGCACAAGGGGCTGGGCGATGCGCAGTCGGCGTTCGGCCTGCACCTGCTGTACTGGGGCTTCGCCATGCTGCTGGCCGAAGGCCTGCTCAACTTCGGCTCAGGCCGCCCGAGGCTCGGCGCTTCCGCCTGATCCGTTTGGCAATGCCGGCGGGGATAATGGCGTCATGACCGATGCCGCTTCCCGCCATGCCACGCTCGTGGCCCGCATCCGCGAGGCCAACCATCGCTATTACGTCCTCGACGACCCGCAGCTGGCGGATGCCGATTACGACGGGCTGATGCGCGAACTGGAAGCGCTGGAAGCCGCGCATCCCGAACTCGCCACGCCTGATTCGCCCACCCGCCGCGTCGGTGACACACCGTCCGCGAAGTTCGCGCCAGTCGCCCACGTGGTGCCGATGCTGTCGCTGGCCAACGCCTTCACCGACGACGAAGTGCGCGAATTCGTCGCCCGCATCGAAAAGGAAACCGGGGATGCCGCCCCGGCGTTTTCCGTCGAGCCGAAACTGGACGGCCTCGCCATCAGCCTGCGCTACGAAGACGGCGTGTTCGTGCGCGGCGCGACGCGCGGCGACGGCGCCACCGGCGAGGACGTCACCGCCAACCTGCGCACGGTGAAGTCGATCCCGCTGCGCCTGTTCGGCGATGCGCCGGCCGTGCTCGAAGTGCGCGGCGAAGTGGTGATGCCGAAAGCCGCGTTCGATCGCTACAACGCCTGGGCGCTGGAAAACGGCCAGAAAGTGCTGGCGAATCCGCGCAACGGTGCCGCCGGTTCGCTGCGCCAGCTCGACCCGCGCATCACCGCGCAACGGCCGCTGGCGTTCTTCGCCTACGCGCTCGGACAGGTGGAGGGCGCGATGTTGCCGCCGACCCATTCCGGCGTGCTGGCCTGGCTGCGCGACCTCGGTTTCCCGGTCAGTGCGGAAGTCGCCGTGGCGCATGGCGTCGAAGGCCTGCTGGCGTACTACCGGCGCATCGGCGAGCGCCGCGACGCGCTGCCTTACGACATCGACGGCGTGGTCTACAAGCTCGACCGCTTCGACCAGCAACGCGCGATGGGTTTCGTCTCGCGTGCGCCGCGCTGGGCGATCGCGCACAAATTCCCGGCGCAGGAAGCCAGCACCACCGTCGAGTCCATCGAGGTCAACGTCGGCCGCACCGGCGCGGTCACGCCGTGGGTGTTGATGAAGCCGGTGCATGTCGGCGGCGTCACCGTCACCCGCGCCACGCTGCACAACGCCGACCAGGTCGCGCGGCTGGATGTGCGCGTCGGCGACACGGTTATCGTGCGTCGTGCCGGCGATGTGATTCCCGAAGTCGTGCGCGTGGTCGAAGGCGAACGCCCGCTGGATGAGCGTGGCGAACCGCTGCATCCGCCCTATGAACTGCCCACCGTGTGCCCGGTCTGCGGCTCGGCCATCGAGCGCGGCGAAGGCGAGGTGGTCGCGCGTTGCAGCGGCGGCCTGTTCTGTCCGGCACAGCGCGTGCAGGCGTTGTTCCATTTTGCCGGCCGCCGGACCATGGATATCGAGGGCCTGGGCGAGCGTTTCGCGGAAGCGCTGGTGGAATTCGGTTACATCGAAACCGTGGCCGATCTCTACCGGCTCACCGTCGATGATTTCCTCGACATGAAACGCCGCGCCGACGAGCGCGACGGCACCATCCCGGCGACCGTCAAGGCCGGCAAGGTCGCCGACAAATGGGCGCACAATCTGGTCAATGCCATTGCGGCCAGCCGCAGCACCACGCTCGAACGCCTGCTGTTCGCGCTCGGCATCAAGGATGTCGGCGAGTCCACCGCCAAGACGCTGGCCCGCCACTTCGGCGCGCTCGACCCGCTGATGGCCGCCGACGAAACCACCCTGCGCGAAGTGCCGGATGTCGGCCCCGTGGTCGCCGCGCACATCGCGCATTTCTTCGCCCAGCCGCACAACCGCGAGGTCATCGCGGCCCTGCGCGAACGCGGCGTGCATTGGCCTGAAGGCGCGCCGCAACGCGCGACCGAAGGCCCGCTCGCCGGCAAGACCGTGGTGCTGACCGGCGGCCTGTCGGCGATGGGCCGCGACGAAGCCGGCGCGCGGCTGGAAGCGCTCGGCGCCAAGGTCAGCGGCAGCGTGTCGAAGAAGACCTCCGTGGTCGTGGCCGGCGAAGCCGCCGGCAGCAAGCTGGCGAAGGCGCAGGAACTCGGCATCGAGATCTGGGACGAAGCCGCTTTGCTCGCCTTCCTCTCATCGCACGAGGGCTGAGCGATGCCGCATCCCGATACCGCGAACGGTGCCGGTGCATGGCGGCCTTCCGCCACGCGGGAAACGCTTGAACTCCGCGCCGCGCTCAACCACCTCGTCCGCGCGTTCTTCCATGCGCGTGGCGTGCTGGAAGTGGAGACGCCGGTGTTCTCGCTGGTCGGCGTCAGTGATCCGCACATCGCGCCGTTCCATCTGGAATTTTCCGGCCGCACCGATGGCGCCCCGCGCACGCGCTGGCTGCGTACCTCGCCCGAATACGCGATGAAGCGTCTGCTCGCCGCGGGCGTGGGCGACTGCTACGAACTGGGCCGCGTGTTCCGCGACGGCGAGGCCGGTGGCCGCCACAACCCCGAGTTCACGATGCTGGAGTGGTATCGCGTCGGTTGGGACCATCGCCGCCTGATGGACGAAACCGTCGAACTGGTGCGTGCGGCGCTGGCATTGGTCGGGCGTGATGTCGATGCGGTCGATGTCGTGACCTACCGCGATCTGTACCGGCGCAGCATCGACATCGACCCGTTCACCGCGCCCGTCGATGCGCTGCGTGAGGCGTTGGGCGATGTGCTCATCGACCCCGAAGGGCTCACCCGCGACGACTGGCTGGACCTGCTGATGACGCATCGCATCCAGCCCGCGTTCGCCACCGGCACGATCACCGTGCTGCACGATTACCCGGCTTCGCAATGCGCGTTGGCGCAGGTGCGTGACGAGGGCGATGGGCAGCCGGTGGCGGAACGCTTCGAGCTCTACCTCGGCCCACTGGAACTGGCCAACGGTTACCACGAGTTGCGCGACGCGGCGGAGCAGGCCGCACGTTTCCAGCGCGATGCCGATGTCCGCGCCGGTCTTGGCGGCACGACGCGCCCCATCGACACCCATCTGCTCGATGCGCTGGCGCATGGGCTTCCGGCATGTGCGGGCGTGGCGCTGGGCATCGACCGCTTGATGATGGCGATGCTCGGAACGCCGCGCATCGCCGATGTGCTCGCCTTCGATTTCACCCGTGCATGAAGGCATCGGCGGCTTTCGCTGATCGTTCATCCGCGTCGGTTACATTCGGGCCCATGGGGATCCCGTCCGCCCGCGTGATGATGCTTCTGTCCGGTGCCGCGATGGCGCTGTTCGCGCGCGATGCGTGGGCGGCGCCGGGCGTCGCTGACTCGCGGGTGCGCTGCGAATCGCAGGAAGGCCGCTGGAACCAGTGCGCGCTGCCGCCCGGCGAAGGCGACACGATGATGCTGCGCCAGCTGTCGCGCAATGCCTGCATCCGCAACAACTCCTGGGGCACCAACGAGGGCGGGCTGTGGGTGTCGCGTGGCTGCCGTGCCGAGTTCGGCCGCGAGAAACCGCCGGCGCGGGCTTCGGCTTCGGCTGATCGCGAAGCCGGTACGCGCAGCCGCCTGCTGCGTTGCGAATCGCGCAACGGCGGGCATCGTCAATGCCCCATCGAAACCGTGGGCGGCGTGCGCCTGAGCCGCAAGCTGTCCGATGGCGACTGCGAACTCGGCAAGAGCTGGGGCTACGACGAGAACGGCATCTGGGTTGCACGCGGCTGCCGCGCGGAATTCGAAGTCACCACGCCCGACCGACCGAGCGTGCGTTTCTTCCAGCGCCTGCTAGGACGCGGATCATCGGATACGGGCGGGCAGGGCCAACCGCTGCGCTGCGAATCGGTGGATGGCAAACGGCAGGAATGCCGCTTGCCGCCCGGTACGGGGCGCGTGGAGCTGGTTCATCAGTTGTCCAAGGCCGGTTGCGAGGACGGAAAGAGTTGGGGTTGGAATGCGCGGCAGGTCTGGGTGGCCGAAGGTTGCCGCGCCGAGTTCATGACCTGGCCATCACCGCCGGCTGAATGATCGCCAGACGGCGGAGCGGTCAGGCCGCCACTTCTGTGACAGCGGTGGCGCGCCGTGGCTATCGTCGGCACATCACCTCCGCGGAGCCTGACCATGCGTCTTCCAAACTTCATCTTCATCGCCTTCGCTCTTGTCGGCCTGCTCAGCCCGCTCGCCGCGCATGCGCAATGGCAGGGCGGCAACAACAACGGTCGTTTTGTCTGCGAATCCGGTGACGGGCGTTACAACGAATGTCGCGTCGATACCCGGCAGGGCGTGACGATGGTGCGGCAGGTTTCGCGCTCGGCCTGCATCGAAGGCCAGAGCTGGGGCATCCGCCGCGATGCGGTCTGGGTGGATCGTGGCTGCCGCGCTGAATTCGCGCTGGGCGGCTATGGCGCGGGCAACTATGGCGGTTACGGCAACAACGGTTACAACAACGGTCGCGGCTGGAACAGCTATGGCCGCACCGTGGTCTGCGAATCACCGCGCAGCCGACACAACGAATGCCCCATCGACACCCGTTATGGCGTGACCGTGGTGCGGCAACTTTCCGATACGCGTTGCCGTGAAGGCCACAACTGGGGCACGCGTCCGGGCGTGGTCTGGGTCGATCACGGTTGCCGCGCGGAATTCGGGCCGGCCTCGAACAATCGCGGTTATGGCAACAATTACGGTTACGACAATGGTCGCTATCCGTCCTACGGCTATGGGCAGGGCGGTTACGCCAACGGCCAGCCCCAGGTGCTGCAATGCGCGTCCAACGACGGGCGGCAGAACTACTGCGCCGCCCAGATCCGCCAAGGCGTTGAACTGTTGAGGCAGACTTCGCGCAGCGCCTGCGTGCAGGGCCAGTCCTGGGGTTGGGATCGCGGCGGTGTCTGGGTCGCGGGTGGTTGCAGCGGCGAGTTCCGCGTCTGGTGAGTGCCGGCACGCATGGCCGTTAAACTGCGGCCATGACCGAATTCGATTACGCCCGATACGACCGCATCCGCCCGATCCGCTGGATGGGCGATGCGCTTGAACTCCTCGATCAGCGCCACCTGCCGTTCAACACCGGCTACGTGCGTGCCAGCGACAGCGATGCGGTGGCCGAAGCGATCCACTCGTTGACCGTCCGCGGCGCGCCGGCCATCGGCATCGCCGCGGCCTGGGGCGTGGTGCTGGCCGCGCGTGATGTCGACGCCGATGATGGCGCGCAGGCCCTGGCGAAGCTGGAACCGGCGATGCAGCGGCTCAACGCCGCACGCCCGACTGCCGTCAACCTGGCCTGGGCGTTGGCGCGGATGCGCAGCGCTTTAAAGGGCGCCGGCAGCGACTGGCGCGATGTGCTCGACCGCGAGGCCCGTGCCATCGAAACCGAAGACCTGGCCGCCAACCGCGGCATGGGCGCGATCGGCGCGGCGTTGATCACGCCCGGCAGCGGCGTGCTGACCCACTGCAATACCGGTTCGTTGGCGACCGCCGGCTTCGGCACCGCGCTCGGCGTGATCCGCGCGGGTGTGGCGCAGGAGCGCATCGCCCGCGTGTTCGCCGGCGAGACACGCCCGTGGAACCAGGGCGCGCGGCTCACCGTGTGGGAACTGCAGCAGGACGGCATCGACGCCACGCTCATCGCCGACGCAGCCGCATCGCACCTGATGAAGACCGGGCAGGTGCAGTGGGTGGTGGTCGGCGCCGACCGCATCTGCGCCAACGGCGACACCGCCAACAAGATCGGTACCTACCAGTTGGCCATCGCCGCACGGCACCACGGCGTCAAGTTCATGGTGGTCGCGCCGTCTTCGACGGTGGACATGGCGACCGCTTCCGGCGACCTGATCGAGATCGAGGAGCGCGATCCCGCCGAACTGCTGGCCCATCGCGGCGAACGCACGGTGGCCGATGGCATCGACGCTTGGAACCCGGTTTTCGACGTCACGCCGCACGATCTGATCGACGCCATCGTCACCGAACGCGGCGTGGTGGAGAAGCCGGATGCGGCCTCGATGCGGGCATTGTTCGCGCCTGCCGGGCAGTAAGCCCGAAACGCGTCGAAAAACGCGCCTAAGTAATTGATTTATACATAAATTCCGGCTGTCATTCAGGCGCCGGGCATGGTAAGATTTCACGTCTTTTCGAAGCGAATCGCCGGGCACGCCAAGGCGCCCCGTTTTCGCTTCGCGCATGCCTGACTGGCAGGACGCCCCTCCGCACCGAAACACGGAAGCCTGATGTCCCAACCGACCGACTCTGCCCGCGAAATCATCCCGGTCAACCTCGAAGACGAAATGCGCCGCAGCTACCTCGATTACGCGATGAGCGTGATCGTGGGCCGCGCGTTGCCCGACGTCCGCGATGGCCTGAAACCGGTGCATCGCCGCGTGCTGTTCGCCATGAACGAACTGGGCGCGCACAGCAACAAGCCGTATTACAAGTCCGCGCGTATCGTCGGTGACGTCATCGGCAAGTACCACCCGCACGGCGACGCGTCGGTGTACGACACGCTGGTGCGCATGGCGCAGCCGTTCTCGCTGCGCTACCTGCTGGTGGACGGGCAGGGCAACTTCGGTTCGGTCGATGGCGATCCCGCCGCGGCGATGCGTTACACCGAAGCGCGCATGTCGAAGATGGCGCACGAGTTGATGGCCGACATCGACAAGGAAACCGTCGATTTCCAGCCCAACTACGACGAGAAGGAACTGGAGCCGACGGTCATGCCGACCCGGTTCCCGAACCTGCTGGTGAATGGTTCCGCCGGCATCGCGGTGGGCATGGCGACCAACATCCCGCCGCACAACCTCACCGAGGTGGTGAACGCGCTGCTGGCGATGATCGAGACGCCGGACATCGATATCGAAGGCCTGATGGAATACATCCCGGGCCCGGATTTCCCCACCGCCGGCATCATCAACGGCGTCGGTGGCATCCACCTGGCTTATCGCACCGGCAAGGGTCGCGTGCGGATGCGTGCGAAAGCGGACATCGAAGTGGCCGACAACGGCCGCGAGGCGATCGTCGTCACCGAGATCCCGTACCAGGTCAACAAGGCGCGGCTGATCGAGAAGATCGCCGAGCTGGTGAAGGAGAAGAAGCTCGAAGGCATCAGCGAGCTGCGCGACGAGTCCGACAAGGACGGCATGCGCATCTACATCGAGGTCAAGCGCGGTGAGTCCGCCGAGGTGGTGCTGAACAACCTCTATGCGCAGACCCCGATGGAGTCGGTGTTCGGCATCAACATGGTGGCGCTGGTCGATGGCCGCCCGCAGCTGCTCAACCTCAAGCAGATCCTCGAAGCCTTCCTGCGCCACCGCCGCGAGGTGGTGACCCGCCGCACCATCTACGACCTGCGCAAGGCCCGCGCCCGCGCGCACATCCTGGAAGGCCTGACGGTCGCGCTCGCCAACATCGACGAGATGATCGAGCTGATCAAGACTTCGGCCAACCCGGACGAAGCACGCCAGCGCATGCTGGCCCAGCGCTGGCAGCCGGGCATGGTCGGCGCGCTGCTGGGTGCCGCCGGCGCGGAAGCCTCGCGTCCCGAAGACCTGCCGAAGGGCGTGGGCCTGCTGGCCGACGGCTACCAGCTCACCGAAGTGCAGGCGCAGCAGATCCTCGAGATGCGCCTGCATCGCCTGACCGGTCTGGAACAGGAAAAGCTCACCGACGAATACCGCGCGCTGCTCGACACCATCCGCGGGCTGATCGAAATCCTCGAACAGCCGGGCGTGCTGATGCAGGTCATCCGCACCGAGCTGGAGAACCTGCGCGAGGAATTCGGCGACGCGCGTCGCAGCGAGATCCGCGCGAGCGAGGAAGACCTCGACATCCTCGACCTCATCGCGCCGGAAGACGTGGTGGTCACGCTCTCGCACGCCGGCTACGCCAAGCGCCAGCCGACCGGCACCTATCGTGCGCAGAAGCGCGGCGGCAAGGGCCGCAACGCGGCGGCGACCAAGGACGAGGACTTCATCGACCACCTGTGGCTGGTCAACACGCATGACACGCTGCTGACCTTCACCAGCGCCGGCCGCGTGTTCTGGCTGCCGGTCTACCAGCTGCCCGACGCCGGCCCGAATGCGCGCGGCCGCCCGATCATCAACTGGATCCCGTTGACCGAAGGCGAGAAGGTGCAGGCGGTGCTGCCGGTGCGCGAATACGAAGACGGCAAGTTCGTGTTCTTCGCCACCCGCAACGGCACGGTCAAGAAGACACCGCTCACCGAGTACGCGTACAAGCTTTCGCGCGGCAAGATCGCGATCAACCTGGCCGAGGGCGATGCGCTGGTCAACGCGGAACTGTCCGATGGCAGCCGCGACATCATGCTGTTCGCGTCGAACGGCAAGGCGGCGCGCTTCGGCGGTGATTCGGTGCGCCCGATGGGCCGTACCGCCACCGGCGTGCGCGGCATGAAGCTGGCGCAGGGCGAATCGGTGCAGAGCCTGATCGTGGTGGAGGGCGAGGGCGACATCCTCACCGCCAGCGAGAACGGTTACGGCAAGCGCACGCCGGTCGCGGACTTTCCCAAGAAGGGGCGCGGCAGCCAGGGCGTCATCGCGCTCAAGACCACCGAACGCAACGGCCAGTTGGTCGGCGCCATCCAGCTCTCGGACCACCACGACGTCCTGCTGATTTCCGATGGAGGCACGCTGGTGCGCACGCCCGCCGTGGACATCGCCCAGGTCGGCCGCAACACGCAGGGCGTCACCCTGATGCGCGTGCAGGCCGGCGAGAAGCTGCAGGCCATCGAGCGTCTGGATGTGTCGCTGGATGAGTCCGATGCGGAGTCGTCCACGAGCACGGTGGATGACGGCGAAGCCGGGGCCTGATTCCCCGGCGACGTGGAACGAAAAAGGCGGCCGGTGGCCGCCTTTTTCATGCGCGATGTGTGAAGCTGGACTCAGTCGCCGATCCAGCCGTTGAGCAGGTCGCGGAACTCGTCGGCGTGCTCTTCTTCCTGCGCCAGTATGTGCATGAGCATGCGCTTGGTGGTGGTGTCCTTGTCGCCGATGAAGTCGATCAGCTCGCGGTAGCTGTCGATGGCGATGCGCTCGGCGATCAGGTTCTCGCGCACCATGTCCTTCAGGTTCTTGCCTTCCTTGTACTCGGCGTGCGAGCGGCGGGTCAGCGTGTCGGGGTTGAGATCGGGCTCGCCGCCCAGCTGCACGATGCGCTCGGCGATCAGGTCGGCGTGCGCCTGTTCCTGCTTGGCGTGTTCGAGGAATTCCGCCTTGACGCTGTCCGCCAACATGCCGGACGCGGAGAAATAGTGGCGCATGTAGCGCAGCACGCAGACCCATTCGGTGGCGAGCGACTCGTTGAGCTTCTCGATGACCACCTTGCGGTCAAGCTGATAGGTATCGGTGATGGGGCCTTGGTCGAGGTTCTTGCGCGCGTTCTCGCGCAAGGTCTTGACCGAGGTGAAACCACTGGCGGACTTGCTGGCTTTCTTCGAGGCTGGCTTGCTGCTGGCTTTCATGGGGAGTCCTTGCCGTTCAGGCCTTGGGGGTCAGGAAATCTGTTCGAGCATGTGTTCGGCGGTGGAGACGCGCAGTTCGCCTGGTGCTTCCACCTGCAGGCTCTTCACTACACCGTTGTCCGCGTAGAGCGCGTAACGCTTGCTGCGCACGCCCATGCCGTAGGCGCTGGCATCCATCTGCAGCCCGAGCGCACGGGTCAGTTCGCCGTTGCCATCGGCCAGCATCAACATGCCTTCGGGCACGCGCTGAGACTCGCCCCAGGCCTGCATCACGAAGGGATCGTTGACCGACACGCAGGCGACTTCGACACCCTTGCGCCGGAAATCGTCGAAATGCTTCACGTAACCGGGCAGGTGGCGCTCGCTGCAGGTCGGGGTGAAGGCGCCCGGCACCGCGAACATCACCACCCGCTTGCCACCGAACACCGCATGGGTATCGATCTGCTCCACGCCTGTTCGGATGATCTGCAGGATGCTTTCGGGGACCTGCTGGCCGGCTTCGATGGTCATGGACATGCTCATTGACGGGAGGCGGCCAGTCTAGGCAGGCCATGTGAAATATTTCGTCAAGGCGGGCGCGATGACATGGGTTGATCGAGGGCGCCATCGGGCCCATCTTTATGAAATTGCGAGGCGGAGACGGCGATGCAGTTCAAGGATTACTACGAAACCCTGGGGGTCGAACCGGGCGCGGGCGAGGCGGAAATCAAGACCGCCTATCGCAGGATGGCGCGCAAGTACCACCCCGATGTGAGCAAGGAAGCCGGCGCCGAGGAGAAGTTCAAGGCCGTCAACGAGGCCTACGAAGCGCTGCGTGACCCGCAGAAGCGCGCGGCCTACGACCAGTTGCGCGCACGCGGCTACCGGCCGGGCGATGAAATGCCGCCGCCGGGTGGCGGTTTCGGGGGGGGCTATGGCGGGCAGGGCGGCCACGGCGCCGGGGATTACGACTTCGACGAGATCTTCGCCGGTGGCGGCGCGGGCGGCGGCTTCAGCGACTTCTTCGAACAGGTATTCGGGCGAGGCGGCTTCGGCGGCGCGCAACGTGGCGGGCCGCGTCCGCAGCCGGGCCAGGCGCCGCGCGGCGATACGCGAGCCCGGCTCAGCGTGCCGCTGGAAGCCGTCTATCGCGGCGACTCGGTGCGCATCGGCGTCAACGGCAAGTCGTTGGACGTCAAGATGCCGAAGGGCATCAAGCCCGGCCAGGCAATCCGGCTGAAGGGGCAGGGCACACACGGCGACCTGCTGCTGGAAATCGAATACGCGGCCCATCCCCAGTTCGAGGTCGATGGCCGCAACCTCATCCACGTCCTCGCGGTCACGCCATGGCAGGCGGCGCTGGGGGATGTGGCGACCGTGCCGACGCTGGGCGGGCCGGTCGAGCTGAAGATTCCCGCGGGTTCGGAAGCGGGACGCAAGCTGCGTCTGCGCGGGCGCGGCCTGCCCGGTGCTGCGCCGGGTGACCAGATCGTCGAGATTGAAATCGTGGCGCCGGCGCCGCACAACGAGCGCCAACGCGCGGCCTACGAAGACCTGAAGTCCGCCTTCTCGGCGGACTGAGGGTGCGCCGCCGTCAGGCGCCGAGCGTGCCGGTGATGGCTTCGGAGAGTTCGGCTTCGGTGAAGGGCTTGGTCAGATAGCCCTTCGCGCCCTGGCGCATGCCCCAGACCTTGTCGGTTTCCTGGTCCTTGGTCGTCACCAGGATCACCGGGATGTGGTTGGTGGTTTCGTGGCGGCTGATCGCGCGGGTGGCCTGGAACCCGTTGAGGTTCGGCATCACCACATCCATCAAAATCAGGTCGGGCAATTCGGCCTTCGCCGTTTCCACGCCCTGTGCGCCGTCTTCGGCGGTCAGGCACTCGTGGCCGAGTTTTTCGACGATGCGCCGGATACCCGCCAGTTGCGACGGTGAGTCATCGATGACCAGGATGCGCGCCATAAATCCCCCTTGTGGATACGGGCATTCTACCGGCTGCCCGTCATTGCGTGAATGGCTTCAGAACCGCACCAGTGTGCGCCCCAGCGAGCCGCCTGCGAGCATTTTGCGGAAGATGTCGGGCAGACCGGCCAGTTCGGTTTCCGCCGTGCAGATGGCATCCAGCGCCGCCGGCTTCCAGTCGCTGGCCAGGTGGGTCCAGATGGCTTCGCGGATGTCGCGGGCGGTGCCGGCCGAGGCCACGCCCAGCAGGGATACGCCGCGGATGATGAAAGGCATGACGGTGGTCGGCAGTTCGGCGCTGGCGGCCAGGCCGGCACTGGCGACATTGCCATAGGGCGCGGTCTGCGCCAGCAGGCTGTTGAGCATCGGGCCGCCCACATTGTCCAGCGCGCCGCCGAAGCGCACCGATTCCATCGGCCGTTTCGTCCCCAACGCGTCGCGGCCGAGGATGTCGCGTGCGCCGAGCGAGCGCAGGTAGTCCTGCTGGTCGGCCTTGCCACTGACCGCATGCACCTCGTAGCCGGCGCGGGTGAAGATGGCGATGCCGAGCGAGCCGACGCCGCCGGTTGCGCCGGTGATGGCGATGGGTCCGAGGGCCGGCGACTGCCGGTTGTCCTGCATGCGGTACAGCGCCAGCGCGGCGGTGAAGCCGGCGGTGCCGAGGATCATCGATTCGCGCAGTGACAGGCCGGCGGGCAGGGCGATGGCCCACTTCGATTCAATCCGAGCGTATTCCGAATAGCCGCCGTCGCGGGTCTCCGACAGGCCGCAGCCGGTGACCAGCACCGCGTCGCCTTTCTTGAAGGCCGGGTCGCTGGATTGCACGACATGGCCGGCCACGTCGATGCCGCCGTTGAGCGGGAAGCGGCGCAGGATCTTGCCTTCGCCGGTGCCGGCCAGCGCATCCTTGTAATTGACCGAGGAGAACGCCGTCTTGATGACGATCTCGCCGGGCGAAAGGTCATCGAGCGAAATCCGTTCGATGCCGCTGTGGTAACCGTCGGCGTCATCGTGGATGCGGAAGGCGTCGAACTGCGCGGGAACGCTCATGTGTCCTCCAGTGACGAAAGCTGGCTGCGACGCTTCTCGTCCAGCCATTTGTCGGCCTGCGCCGGCTGGTAGCCGCGCATCCAGTCGAACAGCGCCTCGACATCCTCGCCGTGCCAGAGGTCGTTGCGCTGGTCGGCGTGCAGGAAGCGCTCGCGGACCATCGTATCCATCATCGCCATCAACGGCTGCCAGAAACCGGCGACGTCGAGGAAGGCGCACGGCTTGCGTCCGAGCCCGAGCTGGCGCCAGGTCAGCATCTCGAACATCTCGTCGAGCGTGCCGAAACCACCGGGCAGGGCGACGAAGGCATCGGACAGTTCGAACATCCGCATCTTGCGCGTGTGCATGGAATCGACGACTTCAAGCCGGGTCACGCCACGGTGCGCGACTTCCCAATCCACCAGCTGCTGGGGGATGACGCCGATGACTTCGCCACCCGCGGCCAGTGCGGCATCGGCGGCGATGCCCATCAGCCCGACATTGCCGCCGCCGTAGATCAGCGCCGCGCCTTCGCATGCGATGCGCGTGCCGAGCGCGCGGGCGGCATCGGCGTAGATCGGGCGTGCGCCCGCATTGGAGCCGCAATAGACGCAGACCGATTTCATGTCGTGCTGCCTGCTTCGATCACGGCACGAAGCTGAGGAACAGATAGGTGCCGAGCAGCACCACATGCACGATGCCGATCTGCATGTTGGTCTTGCCGGTGCGCAGGGAAATGGAGGTGACGAAGAGCGTGAGGAACAGCAGCACCGTGGACATGTTGTCCAGGCCGAGCGCCAGCGGCCAATCCATCACCAGTGCGACCACCGAGACGGTCGGGATAGTCAGGCCGATGCTGGCGATGGCCGAGCCCACGGCCAGGTTGAGGCTGGTCTGCACGCGGTTGGCGAGGGCGGCACGCACGGCCGCCACGCCTTCGGGCAGCAGCACGATGGCCGCGATGATGATGCCGACCACCGCGCGCGGTGCGCCCACGCTCACCAGCATCGCCTCCATGTCCGGCGCCAGCTTCTTGGCCGACAGCACCACCACGACCAGACTCACCAGCAGCAGGCCCAGGCTGACCAGGGATTCGCGCGTGGTCGGCGGCTCGGCATGGTCTTCGGTCTTCGGGTCACCATCGTCCACCGGCAGGAAATACTCGCGGTGGCCCATGGTCTGGAACATGGTGAACGATGCGAACAGCACCAGCGTGGTGATGGCGATGAATACCAGTTGCGAGAAACCGTAAACGGGGCCATGCACGCTGGTGGTGAAGTTGGGCAGCACCAGGGTCAGCACCACGATCGCGGTGAGCGTGGTCAGCGCCGCGGTCACGCCGTCGATGCGATAGCGCTGGATGCTGTGCCGGCGGCTGCCGGCGAGCAGGCTGAAACCGATGATGCCGTTGAGGATCAGCATCACCGCCGCGAACACGGTGTCGCGTGCAAGGCCGGATGTCGATTCGCCGCCGGCCAGCATCATCGTCACGATCAGCGCCACCTCGATCGCGGTGACTGCCAACGCCAGCACGATGGTGCCGAACGGCTCGCCGACCTTGTGTGCGATCACTTCGGCATGGTGCACGGCGGCGATCACGCTGCCGAACAGGCCGATCACCAGCAGCAGTTCGATCAGCGGCATGCCGGGCGCGAGCATCGCCAGCAGCAGGGTTGCGATGCCGACGGCGGGCGCCGCGTAGGTCCAGCGGGGATTGTGGTTGGTCATGTTCGCCATGCCCCGATTATGCGGGCAAGCGATGCATCCATGTCATCCGCGCACACGAAAACGGCGCCATCGGCGCCGTTTCGTCGCAACATCGCGGGCGATCAGTTCGCCTTGTGGATCGCGCGCTTGTCCACCGCCATCGCGGCATCGTGCACGGCTTCCGACAGGCTCGGATGCGCGTGGCAGATGCGCGCGAGGTCGTCGGCGCTGCCCTTGAACTCCATCGAGATCACGCCTTCGTGCACCAGTTCGGACACGTTCGGGCCAACCAGGTGCATGCCGAGGATGCGGTCGGTTTCCGCATCGGCCAGCACCTTGACGAAACCGATCGGCTCGGCCATCGCCACCGCGCGACCGACCGCCGCGAACGGGAAGCTGCCGGCCTTGTAGGCCACGCCATCGGCCTTGAGCTGCTCTTCGGTCTTGCCGACCCAGGCGATTTCCGGCTCGGTGTAGATCACCCACGGAATCGTGTCGTAGTTGACGTGGCCGGGCAGGCCGGCGATGAGTTCGGCGACTTCGATGCCTTCCTCGAAACCCTTGTGCGCCAGCATCGGGCCGCGCACGCAGTCGCCCACCGCCCAGACGCCATCGACGCCGGTGTGGCAGTGGTCGTCCACTTCGATCTGGCCACGCTCGTTGACCTTGACGCCGGTGCCCTCGGCCAGCAGGCCCTTGCTCGCGGCGCGGCGGCCCACGGCGACCAGCAGCTTCTCGACGACAAGTTCCTGCGTCGCGCCCTTGTCGTCGGTGTAGGTGACGTGCACGCCGTCATCCTTCACTTCCGTGTTGCTGACCTTGCAGCCCAGTTTGATGTCGAGGCCCTGCTTCTTGAACTCGCGCGCGGCGACCTTCGCCACTTCCTTGTCGGCGGCGGCGAGGAAATCGGGCATGCCTTCCAGCACCGTGACCTTCGCGCCCAGGCGGTTCCACACGCTGCCGAGTTCGAGGCCGATCACGCCGGCGCCGATCACGCCGAGCGACTTCGGCACTTCCTCGAAATCCAATGCGCCGACGTTGTCGACGATGGTCTTGCCGTCGAACTTGGCGAACGGCAGCTCGATGGAATCCGAACCCGCGGCCAGGATGACGTTCGTGCCCTTGAGCTCGACCGTGCTGCCGTCATGCTGCTTGACGCTGACGATGTTGCCCGGCTGCAGCGTGCCGAAGCCCGAGAACGACGCCACCTTGTTGGCCTTGAACAGCGCCGCGATGCCGCCGGTGAACTGCTTCACGATCTTGTCCTTGCGGCCGACCATCTGCTTCACGTCGATCTTCTGGTCGGCGAAGGAGATGCCGTGCTCGCCGAAGATGTGGCCCATGTTCCAGAACTGGCGGCTGGAATCGAGCAGCGCCTTGGACGGGATGCAGCCCACGCGCAGGCAGGTGCCGCCGAGCGCCGGCTGGCCGTCCTTGCCGAGCGCGGCATCGACGCAGGCGGTCTTGAGGCCGAGCTGCGCGGCGCGGATCGCGGCGTGGTAACCGGCGGGGCCGCCGCCGATGACGACGACATCGAATTGCTGTTGTTCGGACATTGCGATGTTTCCTTTGCGGAGTCTTGAAACGACACGCCCCGCGCGGGCGGGGCGGTCAGGCAGGCTGGATTACATCCCCAGCAGCATGCGGTGCGGGTTTTCCAGCTGGTTCTTGATGTCGACCAGGAACAGCACCGCTTCCTTGCCGTCGATGATGCGGTGGTCGTAGCTCAGCGCGATGTACATCATCGGCGCGGCGACGACCTGGCCGTTCTCGACGATCGCGCGCTCCTTGATGGCGTGCATGCCGAGGATGGCGCTCTGCGGCGGGTTGACGATCGGCGTGGAGAACAGCGAGCCGAAGGTGCCGCCATTGGTGATGGTGAAGGTGCCGCCCTGCAGGTCTTCCAGCTTCAGGCCGCCTTCGCGCGCCGCCTTGGCGTAGCCGGCGATGCTCTTCTCCACCTCGGCGAAGTCCATGCGCTCGACGTTGCGCAGCACCGGCGTCACCAGCCCCTTGTCGGTCGACACCGCCACCGAGATGTCGGCGTAGCCGTGGTAGATGATGTCGTCACCATCGACCGAGGCGTTCACGACCGGGTACTTGGCCAGCGCGTTGGCGGCGGCCTTGGCGAAGAAGCTCATGAAGCCGAGCTTGATGCCGTTGGCCTTCACGAAGTCGTCCTGCAGCTCGTTGCGCATCGCCATCACCTTCGACAGGTTGACCTCGTTGAAGGAGGTCAGCATGGCGATGGAGTTCTTCGACTCCATCAGGCGCTTGGCGATGGTCTTGCGGATGCGGGTCATCGGCACGCGCTCTTCCGGACGCGCGCCGCCACCGACGCCGGCGGTCTTGCCGCTGGCGTAGTTGACGAGGTCTTCCTTGGTCACCGCGCCGCGACGGCCGGTGCCCTCGACCTGCGACGGGTCGATGCCTTCCTTCTTCGCGGTGAAGGCGGCGCCCGGCGGCAGCTGCGAGGTGTTGTCGCTCGGCTTGCCATCCGATGCGGGCTTCGGCGTGGTGCTCGAAGGCGCCGCGGCCTGCGCCTTGGCGGCCTCGGCCTTGGGCTGCATTTCCTGCGCGCCGGCGGCCGGGGCATCGGACTTGGCTTCGGCCTTCGGTGCGTCGGCGACCGCGCCTTCCTCGATCACCGCGATGACCTGCTGGCTGGTGACGGTGGCGCCGGTGTCGAACTTGATTTCCTTCAGCACGCCATCGGCGGGCGACGGGACTTCAAGCACCACCTTGTCGGTTTCCAGATCGACCAAGTTCTCGTCGCGCTTGACGGCATCGCCGACCTTCTTGTGCCAGCCGGCGATGGTGGCGTCGGAGACGGATTCGGGAAGAACCGGGACTTTGATTTCGGTGGCCATGTCTGGGGGTCCGATTGTTTGATTCGAATGGGAAAGGTTACTCGACGCCCGGCTCGAGGCCGGGCTCGTTGACCAGCGCGTCGGCGATCAGCTTCTGTTGTTCGCTGACGTGGTCGCTGAAGTGGCCGGCCGCCGGCGAAGGCGAACGCGCGCGGCCCGCGTAGAACAGCGACTGGCCATTGGCCAGGCAGGCGGCCAGGTGGTGGCGGATCTGGAACCACGCGCCCTGGTTCTGCGGCTCTTCCTGGCACCAGACCACGTCGCGGGCCTGCGGGTACTTGGCCAGTTCGGCGGACAGCTGCTTGCGCGGGAACGGGTAGAGCTGCTCGACGCGGATCAGCGCGACATCGTCCTGGCCGCGCTTCTCGGCATCTTCAAGCAGGTCGTAATAGACCTTGCCCGAGCACAGCACGATGCGCTTGACCTTCTTCGCGTCGGCCTTGGCATCGGGGATGAGATGCTGGAATTCGCCGGCGGCGAGTTCGTCCAGCGACGACACCGCCAGCTTGTGGCGCAGCAGCGACTTGGGCGTCATCACCACCAGCGGCTTGCGGGTGTCCATGCACAGCTGGCGGCGGATCATGTGGAAGGCCTGCGCCGGCGTGGTCGGCACGCAGACCATCATGTTGTCCAGCGCGCACAGCTGCAGGAAGCGCTCCAGGCGCGCCGAGCTGTGTTCCGGGCCCTGGCCTTCGTAGCCATGCGGCAGGAACAGCGCCAGACCGCACAGGCGGCCCCACTTGGCTTCGCCCGAGGCGATGAACTGGTCGATGACGACCTGTGCACCGTTGGCGAAGTCACCGAACTGGCCTTCCCAGATGTCGAGCGTGTTGGGATCGGTGGTGGAGTAACCGTATTCGAAGGCCATCACCGCTTCTTCCGACAGCAGCGAGTCGATGACGGTCGCGTACTCCGGGTTCTTCACCAGCTGCTGCAGCGGCAGGTAGGGCGTGTCGGTCTTCTGGTCGTGCAGCACCGCGTGGCGGTGGAAGAAGGTGCCGCGACCGGAATCCTGGCCGACCAGGCGCAGGCGGTAGTCCTTCTTCAACAGGGTGGCGTAGGCCAGGTTCTCGGCGAAACCCCAGTCGGCGGCCTGCTCGCCGGCGGCCATCTTGCGGCGGTCGTCGTAGATCTTGGCGACGCGCGGGTGCAGGGTGACTTCGGCGGGGATGGTGTTGATCTGCGCGGCCAGCGCGTCCAGCTCGTCGCGCGGCACGGTGGTGTCCACCTTGTCGCCGAGCTTGCCTTCGAGCAGCTTGGACCAGTCGGGCGCGAAATCGTCCGGCACCACCTTCACCACCTCGGCGGTGACCTGGCCGGCATCGAGCTTGTCGCGGTAGGCGTCGGCGGCGGCCTTGACGTCATCGGCGGCGATCACGCCTTCGCCAGCCAGCACGTCGCCGTACTTCTCGCGCGTGGTCTTCATCGCGCGGATCTTCTGGTACATCAGCGGCTGGGTCGCGGCCGGTTCGTCGGCCTCGTTGTGGCCGTTGCGGCGGTAGCAGACCAGGTCGATGACGACGTCGCGGCCGAAGCGCTGGCGGAAATCGAAGGCCAGTTCGGCGCAGAACACCACGGCTTCCGGGTCATCGCCGTTCACGTGCAGGATCGGCGCACCGACCATCTTGGCGACATCGGTGCAGTACAGCGTGGAACGCGCGTCCTGGCGCTCGCTGGTGGTGAAGCCGACCTGGTTGTTGATGACGATGTGGACGGTGCCGCCGACCGCGAAACCGCGCGCCTGCGACATCTGCAGCAATTCCATGCCGACGCCCTGGCCGGCGAACGCGGCGTCGCCGTGCAGCAGCACCGGCAGCACCTGCTTGCGTTCCTTGTCGTTGCGGCGCAGCTGGCGCGAACGCACCGAGCCGGCCACGACCGGGTTGACGATTTCCAGATGCGACGGGTTGAAGGCGAGCGCCAGGTGCATCGGGCCGCCGGGGGTGGCGACGTCGGCGGAGAAGCCCATGTGGTACTTCACGTCGCCGGTGTGGGCGCGGTCGTGCGTGGGGTGTTCGAACTTGCCTTCGAACTCGTCGAACAGGGCGCGTGGCGGCTTGCCGAGCGTGTTGACGAGGACGTTGAGACGGCCGCGGTGGGCCATGCCGATGACCATTTCCTTGACGCCGGCGGCACCGGAGTAACGGATCAGCTGGTCCATCATCGGGATCAGCGCGTCCCCGCCTTCCAGCGAGAAGCGCTTCTGGCCGACGTACTTGGTGCCGAGGTAGCGTTCCAGGCCTTCGGCGGCGGTCAGGCGTTCCAGGATGCGCTTCTTGTCGTCGGTGCTGCGGCCGAACTTGCCGGCGGCGGCTTCGAGGCGCTCGTACATGAAACGGCGCTGCTCGGCGTCGGCGATGTGCATGAACTCGGCGCCGATCGGGCCGGTGTAGGTCGCCTTGAGCGTGGCCAGCAGGTCGGCCAGCTTCATCCGCTCCTTGCCGCCGACGCCACCGGTGCTGAACTCGCTGCCGAGATCGGCATCGGACAGGCGGTGGAAGCCGAGGGTCAGGTCCGGCGCATCGGGATGCACCAGCATTTCCAGCGGGTCGATCTTGGCCGCCAGGTGGCCGCGCGAACGGTAGGCGGTGATCAGGCGACCGACATTGCGCTCGCGCTCGTCGCCGGCGCCTTCGGCCGTGGCCAGCTGGCCTCGGCGGGCCTGGCGGCCTGCGGCGGCCACGGCATCGGCGACCACCGAATGCGGGACGTCGCCGGCCTCGCGGCCCTTGAAGTCATCGAAATACTGCTTCCACTTCGGGCCCACGCTGTCCGGGGCGGCGAGGTATTGCTCGTAGAGGTCTTCGATGTACGCCGCGTTGGCGCCAAGCTGGGAAGACCGGGCAAACTGCTTCAGGAGGCTATCCGCCATGTCAGGTCGATTGCTTCTGCGAAGGGCCAGTTGGCTGGATTCACCGGGTTTTGCGTACCGCACCGGGAAACAAGCTGAATGGCCGGTTGGAAGGGCCTGAAAGTATAAGCCGGACCACGCTGCGGCGCATCACGAAGCGCTGATACGCCACCAAAGTTCTAGATGCCGAGCGTCCGCAGCTCCGCCAGTGGCCGGGCACGTTCCCAGGCATCGCTGAAACGCGCGACCAGCGGACGCACGCGGTCACCGGCGCCGGTAAGGGTGGCGGCCAGCCGCGCGCCGCTGTCGAGCAGCAGCATCTGGCCACGGTCGTTGGCGATGAAGGCCTGCGCGGCGGGGGCGGCGAAGTCGGGTTCGGACTGGCGCAACTGCAGCAGGCTGGGCAGGCGTTGGGCCAGCGCGATCAGCGCGCCGTGGTCGCGGGCCAGGCCATCCACCGCGCCGAACAGCCACTGCACCTCGCGCTGGCTGCGGGCGGTCAGGAAGCCGCGCAGCGCATCGACCAGCGCCGGGCTGGACCAGAGCGCGTCGTCGGGGCGGGGCACATAGAGCATCAGGCTGCGCAGTGCGCCATCGGCCAGGCCGGCGATGGCGGCAGTGATGTCGTCGCTGGTTTCGAGCCGCTGCGTGTCCATCTCAGGCTTCCTCGTCGTCTTCCACGGGTTGGTAGTGACCGGCATCGGCCAGTTGCTGCAGCAGCGCGCGGCCCTTGCCGGTCAGGGCGGCCGCCGCCTCTTCATCCACCTGTTCCATGCCTGCGATCAGCCGGGCATCGGCGACGGAGGCAGGGAAGGCGGCGCCGTTGGCGAACAGCAGCGCGGCATCGCCCATCTTGCGCCAGGCCATGCGCGAGTAGGGATGGCGAAGCCACGTCGCGCCATCGCCCACGCTGGCGACCAGGTCGATGCCGGCGGCGTCCGCGGGCGAGGGGGCCTGGCCCGCGGCCACGCGATAGGCGGAGACGAAGCGCCCGAACCACTCGCCCAGCTCGTCGCGGCCCGAGAGGCGCAGTTGGTTGAGCGCGGCGAGTGCGCGGTCGAGCGCGGCTTCGTCGATCTCGTTCGGGTCCTTGGGCGGCTGGATGTCGCCATCGGCGTAGCGGATGCGCTCGTCGGCGTCGAAGGTGAGGCTGTCGGCGTAGTGCTCCAGCAGCTCGGCGCTGGAAGGTGCGCGCAGGCCGACCGAGATGGTCAGGCAGGCGTCCTCGGCGGTGCCGTGGTGCGGCACGCCCGGCGGCAGGTAGAGCATGTCGCCCGGGCCGAGCACCCAGTCGTGGTTGGGGTTGAAGGTTTTCAGAAGGCGCAGCGGGACGTCGTCGCGGTAGGTATCGTCCGGGTTGGCGCGGGTGTCGATCTGCCAGCGCCGGTGGCCGACGCCCTGCAGCAGGAACACGTCGTAGTTGTCGATGTGGGCGCCGACCGATCCGCCGGGCGCGGCGAACGACACCATGATGTCGTCCATCCGCCAACGCGGCAGGAAGGGGAAATGCGCCAGCAGCGCGCGGACATCGGCATCCCACTTGTCCACGTCCTGCACCAGCAGGGTCCAGTCCTGGTGCGGCATGTCCGGGAATTTCTCTTCCGGGAACGGGCCGTTCTCGATCTGCCAGGTGTCGGCGGCGTGGTCGTGGCGGACGATGCGGGCCAGCGCGCCTTCCTCGCAGGCCAGGCCGGCCAGGTCTTCGGGCTGGATCGGCGATTCGAAACCCGGGAAGGCGTTGCGGATCAGCAGCGGTTTTTTCTGCCAGTACTCGCGCAGGAACTGCACGGGCAGCATGCCCAGCATGCCCTTGCCGGTGGCGTCGATTTCGATCATGGCGTGCTCCGTGTGCGTTCTTTGGCCAGCCGCGCGGCCAGGCCTTCGCGGCCCTGCGCGGCGTAGGTTCTGCAGGCGCTGGCATCGACCAGTGACTGGCGGCCATCGAGCCGGTCCAGCAGGTCGCTGCTTTGCGTGTGGGTGGTGATGAGGATGTCGCAGCGTTGCGCGGCGAGGGTGTCGAAGGTGCGCCGCATCGCCGCCACCATTTCCGGGTGGTCGCCGTAGCGGTAGTGGTCGTCGGAAATCGCGGTCAGGCTGTCGGAGAACACGATGTCCCGGCAGTCCGTGCCTTCGCAGCTGCGCCAGGCCCAGCCGGAGCCGCCGGGCGTGTGGCCGGGCATCGGCAGGTTGGTGATGGCGAGGTCGCCGAGCTTCACCACCTCGCCATCGCCCACGGTGCGGACGCGGGCGACGGGCGGGAAGGGATCGAGCACTTCGAACTGCGGATCGCGGCGGTCGCTGCGGCCCTTCGCCAGCACTTCGGCGGCGACGCCTCGCGCCAGCACTTCCGCGCCGCTGTCGCGCTGCAGCCGGCTGATGCCGCCGGCGTGGTCCAGGTGTTCGTGGGTGTTGAGGATGAGGCGGATGTCTTCCACCTTGAAGCCGGCGGCGCGGATGCCGGCTTCGATGTGCGGCGCGGCTTCGTCGGTCGCCGCATCGATCAGCACATGGCCCTGCGGCGAGGTGACGAGCACCGCCGCGATCTCGCAGGTGCCGACGAACCAGGTGTTGCCGAAGACGTGGCGGGGCGCGGTCGGCGCGCTCCAGCCGGCGCCTTCCGCGCAGGCGGTGGGCAAGGGGGCTTGCGATGCGGCTTGCGCCGGCTGGAGCGGCGGGCCGGCACAGGCCGCGCCGGTCAGCGCGAGGGCGGCGAGCAGGCACGATGCGGCGCCGCGCATCGCCATGGCTCAGATGTCCTTGGCGAGGCGGGCGGCCAGGCCCGTGTAGCTGCCGGGCGTCATCTCGATCAGGCGCTGCTTGTCGGCGGCGGGCAGGTCGAGTTGTTCGATGAAGACGCGCATCGATTCCCCGGTGATGCCCTGGCCGCGGGTCAGCGCCTTGAGCTGCTCGTAGGGGTTGGGCAGGCCGTGGCGGCGCATCACCGTCTGCACGGCTTCGCCGAGGACTTCCCAGTTGGCGTCGAGGTCGGCGGCGAGGCGCTCCGGGTTCACTTCCAGCTTGCCGAGGCCGCGCAGCAGGGCATCGAAGCCGATCAGCGCGTGGCCGAAGGCGGTGCCGAGCGCACGCAGCACAGTGGAATCGGTCAGGTCGCGCTGCCAGCGGCTGACCGGCAGCTTGGCGGCGAAGTGTTCGAACAGCGCGTTGGCGATGCCGAAGTTGCCTTCCGCGTTCTCGAAGTCGATCGGGTTGACCTTGTGCGGCATGGTCGAGGAACCGACTTCGCCCTCTTTCAGCTTCTGCTTGAAGTAGCCCTGCGAGATGTAGCCCCAGATGTCGCGCGACAGGTCGATGAGGATGGTGTCGATGCGCTTCATGACATCGCTCAGTTCGGCGATGCCGTCGTGCGGCTCGATCTGGGTGGTGTAGGGCTGCCAGTCCAGGCCCAGCGATTCCACGAAGCTGCGCGAGAACGCCGGCCAGTCGATGTCCGGATAGCTGGCGACGTGCGCGTTGTAGTTGCCGACCGCGCCGTTGATCTTGCCGGGCATCGGCAGCGCGGCCAGCACCTCGCGCTGGCGCTGCAGGCGGGCGACGACGTTGGCGATTTCCTTGCCGACCGTGGTGGGCGAGGCGGTCTGGCCGTGGGTGCGCGAGAGCATCGGCAGGTCGGCGTGCTGGTGGGCCATCGCGCGCAGGCGGTCGAGGGTGGCGTCGAGCTTGGGCAGCATCACCGTGGCGCGGGCTTCGCGCAGCATCAGCGCGTAGCTCAGATTGTTGATGTCCTCGCTGGTGCAGGCGAAATGCACGAATTCCAGCGCCGGGCCGAGTTCGGCATCGTCCTTCAGGCGTTCCTTGATCAGGTATTCGACCGCCTTGACGTCGTGGTTGGTGGTCGCCTCGATGTCCTTGACGCGCTGCGCGTCGGCCACCGACAGGCCATCGGCCAGCGCGTGCAACTTGGCCTTCGCTGCCTCGGAAAACGGCTTGAGTTCGCCGATGCCGGGCTCGGCGGCCAGCGCCAGCAGCCATTCCACTTCCACCTTCACCCGGGCCTTGATCAGCCCGTACTCGGAGAAGATCGGGCGGAGCGCATCGACCTTGCCGGCGTAGCGGCCATCGAGCGGGGAGAGGGCGGTCAGGGCGTCGGACATGGCGGAAAGACTCGTGGGGATTTGCCAATTCTAAACGGGCGCGGCGCTACGCTTGCCCAAACCCAGCGAGGACTTGTCATGGCCGCATCGACCCCCACCCGCACCGAACACGACAGCATGGGCGAGCTGCAGGTGCCCGCCGACGCGCTGTGGGGCGCGCAGACGCAACGGGCACTGCAGAACTTCCCGGTGTCCGGCATCCCCATGCATCCCGGTTTCATCCATGCGCTGGGCGCGATCAAGGCCGCCGCCGCCGAGGTCAACGGCGGGCTGGGCCTGCTGGATGCCAAGCGTGCCGCCGCCATCGCGCGGGCCGCCGCGCTGGTGGCCGATGGCGAGTTCGACGAAGCCTTCCCGCTCGACCGCTTCCAGACCGGCTCCGGCACCTCGACCAACATGAATGCCAACGAGGTCATCGCCCGGCTGGCGTCGACGGCGAAGCTGGCCGTGCATCCGAATGACCACGTCAACCTGGGTCAGAGCTCGAATGACGTGATCCCGACCGCGATGCGGGTGTCGTCGGTGATGGCGGCGCGGACCGAACTGCTGCCGGCGCTGGCGCATCTGCGCAAGACCATCGACAAGCGCGCGAAGGGTCTGGGGAAGGTGGTGAAGACCGGCCGCACGCATCTCATGGACGCGATGCCGCTGACCTTCGCGCAGGAGTTCGGCGCGTGGTCTTCGCAGCTGGCCTCGGCGGAAGCGCGCATCGACGATGCATTGAAGCGGGTGCGCAGGTTGCCGATTGGCGGCACCGCAATCGGCAGCGGCATCAACGCCCATCTGAAATTCGGCGCGAAGATGGCGCAGGTGTTGTCGAAGGCGACCGGCGCGAAGTTCGAATCGGCATCCGACAAGTTCGAAGGCCTCGCCGCGCAGGACGATCTGGTCGAACTGTCCGGCCAGTTGAACGCGCTCGCGGTGGCGCTGACCAAGATCGCCAACGACCTGCGCTGGATGAATTCCGGGCCGCTGGCGGGGCTGGGCGAGATCGAACTGCCGGCGTTGCAGCCGGGCAGTTCGATCATGCCGGGCAAGGTGAACCCGGTGGCCTGCGAGTCGCTGGCCATGGTCTGCGCACAGGTGATGGGCCTGCACACCGCGAATACCGTGGCGGGCGCCAGCGGCAACTTCCAGCTCAACGTCATGCTGCCGCTGATCGCCGGCAACCTGCTGGACGCGATGGAATGGCTGTCGAACGGGATGCGCCTGCTGGCCGACAACGCCATCGCCGGGCTCAAGGTGCGGCGCGATGTGGTGGAGGCGGCGCTGGCCCGCAACCCGATCCTGGTGACGGCGCTGAACCCGGTGATCGGCTACGAAAAGGCGGCGGCGATCGCCAAGCGTGCCTACAAGGAAGGTCGGCCGGTGCTGGAGATCGCGATCGAGGACAGCGGCCTGCCCGAAGCGGAACTGCGCAGGCTGCTGGACCCGCATGCGCTGACCGCCGGCGGGATCCGCGCGGGATCGTCCGCCGGCGGCTGAAGCCTCACATCACAGCGCGGCGGGCGTCTTGCCGTCGACCAGCACGGCATTGCCGCGCAGGTCCACTTCGCTGCCACGGGCCGGGCGCGCGTAACGCGTGCCGTTGACCGACATCGTGTCGCCTTCCAGCTTGACGTGCAGGCCGCTGCCGACCTCCAGCGTGCTGTCGTTGGCCACGTTGTTCACCACCACCCGGCCCACCGGCAGCAGGAAACGCACGCCGTTGAGCGTGGTGACGTCGCCGGTCCCGGACGAGGCCATGCCTGCGCCCTGCACCGCGCTGCGGATGGACTGGCGGATGCCGTCGCGGATGTCGGACTGGACCTGCGCGCGCTCGGCGGCGCTGGCGGCATCGTTGCCGTTTCCGTCGTCCATGCATTCGTCGATGTCGGACTGCTCCATCCGGGCGTAGGGCTTGAACTCCGGCAGTGAGGCGGCCAGCGCGTTCTGGCTGGCGAGCAGCGGCGTCAGCTGGGTGCAGATGGCCTTGGCTTCGACCTTCAGCTTCTCCGCCTCGGCCTCGATTTTCTGGCCGACCTGGTCGGCATTGCCGGTGAAGATGCCCTTGACCGCCTCGCCGGCGGCACGCATGCCGAGGTCCGCGCCCTTCGCGCCGATCGACATGCCGATGCCGGCGATGTCGATGATGTGGCCGCGGTATTCCAGGAGCAGCCTGCGCTGGGCATCGTTGACCGCCACCGCCTTGCCATCGACCAGGAAATCGCCCTGCGGGGTGATCTCAGCCTTGGGCAGGTTGGGGTCATGGCTGCCGATGGTGTGGCGGCCGATCAGCATGCCGCCGTCCTTGCCGTTGAGGGTGATGTTCTCGGTGGCCAGCTTTTCGCGGGCTTCGGCCATCGCCTGCTCGACTTTGCGGCCGATCGCGGTCTGCGCGCCTGTCGAGGAACCCGGCGCATGGGGCGGGGAGGGCGGCGGCGGGGCGTTGTTGTCGCAGGCGGCCAGTGCCAGCACCAGCAGGCCGGGCGCGAGGATGCGGATGTTCATGGTCTTGGTTCCCGTAGGTGTGTGCGGAGGTCAGGCTTCGTCGCGCCAGCGGCGCAGGCGGACGGCGGCGAGGATCATCAGGATGCCGGCGATGGCACCGATCCACAGCCCGGGCGTGGTGAAGAGATGCAGGCCACCGATCACGCCATCCAGGCCGTACAGGGCTTTCGGGCTGTCATCGAGGCGGTCGATGTACGGCGTGCCGGCGAAGCCCAGCAGATGGCTGCCCGGCCAGGCGCTGGTCAGGGCGCGTGCCACGCCGTGCTGCCAGATCCACGATTCGTCATATCCCTTGAAGTTGCTGAGGAAGCCGAACCAGCTCACCAGGATGCCGGCGAAGATCGGCAGCACCACCGCCCACAGGAAGGGCTTGGACTTGGCCCAGGCCGAGCAGAGCATCAGCCAGCCCGCGGTCGGCAACGCCCAGATGGCGTAGACCGGCAGCCAGCCGAACACCGAACCGATCAGCTTGAGCGGCTCCAGGTTGGCCCAGTACAGGGTGAACGGATTGGCACCGTTGAGCGCGATGAACAGGCTGATGATCAGGCCGAAGGCCAGCATCACCGCCAGCGAGATCACCGAGGCGATCACCGGGGCCACCACCAGCGCGGTCAGCACCTTGCTCAGCACGGTCAGACCGTCGGAGACCGGCATCGACTTCCAGAACAGCACGCTGCGGTCCTTGCGCTCGTCGTACAGGCTGCCGAGCAGGTAGAAGAACACCACGAAGCCGAACACCACCAGCGGCCAGAACGCCGACATCAGGGTGATGCCGTTGATCGCTTCGCCCATCTGGCGCAGGTCGTCGGGCGAGGCCGTGGCCAGCATCTTGTCCCAGTCCACCTGCGAGAGAGGCACTTCCTTGCCATCGAAATTGATGACCCGGCCACCGTGGCGGTTGAAGAGGAACTGGCCGGTGCCGCCACCCAGCAGGGTGAAGAACAGGAACACCGCGCCGGCGATCATCGGGGCCCACAGGAAACCGCCCTTGTGCTCCCAGAATTCGCGCTTCAGCAGCCACTTGAGCTTGTGCGTGGGGTGTGGCGTGGCGGGCGCGGCGATACGCGTGTCATGGGTGATGGCGTTCATGCGTAGGTCCCCTTCATGGTGGCGACGAACAGGTCGGCGAGGCCCGGGATGCGGGTTTCGCCCAGTTCGCGGAGTTGCGGTTGTGGGACGCCGTCGAACAGCATCACCGTCTTGCCGAAGGCCAGACTGCGCTCGTCGATCGGCTTGAGCGCGCGGGCGGCGTCGAGCTTCGCGCCATCCACCAGCACTTCGACGTAACGCTCGCCGACTTCCTCCATCGGCGCGTCCAGCACCACCTTGCCGTCGCGGATGAACATCACGTCGGTCAGGATGTGCTCGACTTCCTCCACTTGGTGGGTGGTGATGAGGATGGTCTTGTCCTCGTCGAAATAATCCTCCAGCAGGCGCTGGTAGAACTGCTTGCGGTAGAGGATGTCCAGGCCGAGCGTCGGCTCGTCCAGCACCAGCAGGCGGGCGTCGATCGCCATCACCAGCGCCAGGTGCAGCTGCACGATCATGCCCTTCGACATCTCCTTGACCTTCATGTCCGGGCGCAGCTGGGTGCCGTGGATGAAGCGCTTGAAGCGTTCGCGAGAGAAGCGCGGATGCACGCCTTCGACGAAATCCGCGGCCTCGCGGACCCGCAGCCAGCGCGGCAGCACGGCGACGTCGGCGATGAAACAGATGTCGTTCATCAGCGCGTCGCGTTCGGTGCGCGGGTCCTTGCCCAGCACCTTCAGATCACCCTGGAAGGGGATGAGTCCGAGGATCGCCTTGAGCGCCGTGGTCTTGCCGGCGCCGTTGGGCCCGATCAGCCCGACGATGCGGCCGGCGGGGATGGTGAACGCGGCGCCGTCCAGCGCGCGCTTGTTCCGGTAGGCCTTGACCAGGCCGTTTGCGTTGACGACAGCGTTCATTTCGCTCCCCATTTCTTGGACGGATCAATCAGTTCGGCCGGGTCCAGGCCCAGGCGTTCGATGCGCTCGATGACCAGCGGCCATTCCTCGCTGAGGAAGCGCTGGCGCTCGCTGGCGAGCAGCTGCTGCGGCGCGCCCTCCAGCACGAACATCCCCAGCCCGCGGCGCTTCTCCACCAAGCCTTCGTCGGCCAGTTCCTGGAAAGCGCGGGACACGGTGATCGGGTTGAGCTGGTATTCGGCGGCGACCGTGCGCACCGAGGGCAGGGCGTCGCCCGGTTTGAGCTCGCCGTCGATGATCATCGCCACGACGCGCTCCTTGAGTTGGCGGTAGATGGGGCTGCCATCACTCCATTGCACTGCATTCATGGCATCAGGCTCCTCGGCACCAGGTTGAAATAGCTGGCGTGGTGATGACGGGCGGGGGCGCGACGGGGGGCGGGCGCGTGCCTGGACGCGTCGTGGCCGGGCACCGGGCTGGCCAGTGCGGCGGGTTCCGGCAATGCCAGGATGGCCAGGCCCGCGAGCAGCAGGGGTAGGGCCAGCATCGGCAGGATGACCTGGGCGGGACGATGGCGTCGCATGGCGGTCTCCGTGTGGTGGGTGATTGGTGTTGTATTCAACTATAACACTAGATCAGCGGCCGTCAACACCCGTGGACCCAACTAAAGACAGGGGTGGGGATGTGGCTTCGCCGGGGCGCCAGCCAGCTGAACCTCCGTGACGCCGCGTGATTGCCCGCGGCTGCCGCGCCCGCGACAATGCCCGGATGAATCCGAATTCCCCCCGTTGGTTGAACCTTTCCATGCTGTGCCTGCTCGGTACGGCGATCGCGGTGCCGCTGGTGCTGTCCCTGCCGCAGCCGGCACAGGCGCAGGCCGCCAAGCCGCTGGCGAATGAGCGCGAAAAGACCAGCTACATGATCGGCATGGATGTCGGCCGCTCGCTGCAGCCGGTGGCCGCCGAAGTGGACGTGGCAAGCTTCGAGAAATCCGTGCGCAACGGCCTCTCAGGCGGCGAACCGCTGATGGGCGACGAGCAGGCCAAGACCACCGCCGTGGCGCTGGTGGCCCGCATGCAGGCACGCAAGGCCGGCACCGCCGCCGACAAACTGCCGCCGATCGCGCGTGATCAGGTCGGCCTGCTGGTCGGTGCGGATGTCGGGCGCAACCTGCAGCCGATCCACGACGAGATCGACATGCCCAGCTTCATGCGTGGCGTGCGCGTGGTGCTGGAGCAGGGCAAGCCGCTGATTGCCGATGACGAAGCGCAGGCGCTGAAAGCCGCCTTCGTGCAGCGCCGCCAGGAACGCCAGGCGCAGGCCGCCGAAGCCGCCGCCGCCGAAGGCGCCAAATTCATGGCCGCCAACAAGACCAAAAAAGGCGTCATCACCACCCGTTCCGGCCTGCAATACCAGGTGTTGCGCGCCGGTGCCGGCGACCGCCCGATGCCCGGCGGCACCGTCCGCGTGAACTACGAAGGCCGCCTGCCGGACGGCAAGGTCTTCGACAGCTCCTACCAGCGCGGCGAGCCCGCCGAATTCGCGCTGACCTCGGTCATCCCCGGCTGGCGCGAAGGCGTGGCCCTGATGCCGGTCGGCGCCAAGTACCGCTTCTGGATCCCGGGCGAGCTGGCCTACGGCAAGCGCGGTTCGCCGCCGATGATCGGCCCGAACCAACCACTGGTGTTCGATGTCGAACTCATGGACATCCTGAAGTAGTCTCACCGGTCACGTTGTCCCGCCTGCCGCCGCGCAGGCGCGTTTTCCTCCCGGCGCAGCCGGATCCGCAAGCCTTCCTCCGACGGAGTTCCCGAATGAAATCGCGTTCCACCCTCGCCATCACCGCGCTGGCCGCGGCCATCGCCCTGGCCGGCTGCAACAAGCCCGCCGACAAGCCCGCCAAGGCCGATGGCGCCAAGTCGGAGGAAGCCGCCTCCACCACCAAGATCGCCGGCCTGCCGAACGAGAAGGACCAGATCAGCTACATGGTCGGCATGGATGTCGCCAACCTGCTCAAGCCGGCCAAGGACGAAGTCGACCTCGACACCGTCATCAAGGCGCTCAAGGATTCGATGGAAGGCAAGAAGGTGCTGCTGACCGAGGAACAGGCCAACACGATCCGCGAGACCTTCGCGCAGAAGATGCAGGCCAAGAAGATCGCCGAGTCGATGGCCGAGGCCAAGAAGAACCTGGACGAAGGCAAGAAGTTCCTGGCCGAGAACGCCAAGAAGCCGGGCGTGCAGACCACCGCTTCCGGCCTGCAGTACCAGGTGATCACCGAAGGCAAGGGCGCCAAGCCCGGCGCCGGCGATGCGGTCAAGGTCAAGTACAAGGGCACCCTGCTGGACGGCAAGGAGTTCGACAGCACCGAGGCCCACGGCGGCGAACCGGCCGTGCTGCCGCTGGACCGCGTCATCCCCGGCTGGTCGGAAGGCATCCGCCTGATGCCGGTCGGCAGCAAGTACAAGCTGTGGATCCCGGGCAACCTGGGCTATGGCGAGCAGGTGCCGCCGGGCGCGCCGTTCCCGGCCAACGCCACGCTGGTGTTCGAAGTCGAGCTGCTCGACATCGTCAAGCCGCCGAAGGGCTGATGAAGAAGATGGCGATGACGTTTCAATGAAATGTCATCGTCCTGAAGCACACTGCGACTGGCGCCCGGTGCGGCAGTCGTCGTTTTCAGGGAGAGCGCGATGCGCGTGACGATTTTCGGGACCGGCTATGTGGGCCTGGTCACCGGCACCTGCCTGGCCGAAGTGGGCCACCAGGTGACCTGCGTGGATGTGGATGCGGCCAAGATCGGGGGCCTCGAAGCGGGCATCGTGCCGATCTACGAGCCCGGCCTGACCCCGATGGTCAAGGCCAACCATACCGCCGGCCGCCTGCGTTTTACCACCGATGCGGCATCGGCCATCGCCTCGGGCGAGATCATCTTCATCGCCGTCGGCACGCCGCCCGACGAAGACGGCAGCGCCGACCTGCAATACGTGCTGGCCGTGGCGCGCGGCATCGGCCGCCACCTCGAACGCCCCACGCTCGTTGTCAACAAATCCACCGTGCCGGTCGGTACCGCCGACAAGGTCCGCGCCGTCATCGCCGATCAATTGGCCGGACGTGGCGCGGCCATCGATGTCGAAGTGGTCTCCAACCCCGAATTCCTGAAGGAGGGCGATGCGGTCAACGACTGCATGCGTCCCGACCGCATCGTCGTGGGCGCGGCCAGCGATGCCGCCTTCGCGACCATGCGCCGCCTGTACGCGCCGTTCAACCGCAACCACGACCGAATGGTGACGATGGATGTGCGCTCGGCGGAACTCACCAAGTACGCGGCCAACGCGATGCTGGCCACCAAGATCTCCTTCATGAACGAGATCGCCAACATCGCCGAGAAGGTCGGCGCCGACATCGAGCATGTGCGCAAGGGCATCGGTTCCGACCCGCGCATCGGCTGGCATTTCATCTATCCGGGTGCCGGTTATGGCGGTTCGTGTTTCCCGAAGGATGTGCAGGCGTTGGCGCGCACGGCGGCCCAGCACGGCCACGGTGCCCGCATCCTCGATGCCGTCGAAGCGGTGAACGAGGCGCAGAAGGGCCATCTGTTCGAACTCATGGCGCGCCATTACGGCGGCGTCGATGCGCTGGCTGGCAAGACCGTCGCGGTCTGGGGCCTCGCCTTCAAGCCCAATACCGATGACATGCGTGAGGCGTCCAGTCGCCGCCTGCTGGCGCAGCTGTGGGAGGCCGGTGCGCGCGTGCGTGCGTTCGATCCCGAGGCGCAGGCCGAAGCCCGCCGCATCTTCGGCGAGCGCGACGATCATCTGGTGCTGTGCGATTCAGCCGAAGACGCGCTGGCCGGTGCCGATGCGTTGGCCGTGGTCACCGAGTGGAAGCAGTTCCGCAGCCCGGACTTCGGTCTGCTGGGACGCGAACTGGCCGATGCGGTGATCTTTGATGGCCGCAACCTCTACGAACCGGCCGAGGTCGAGTCGCAGGGGCTGGCCTACTGGGGCATCGGGCGCGGCCGATCTGTCAAAATCCCCGCATGAACGAGCAAGCGCGCATCGAGGAACTGGAGACCCGCGTGGCCTTCCAGGAACACGCCCTCAACGAACTGAGCGATGCGCTGGCCGATGCCCGCGCCGAGATCGCCCGCCACGCCGCCATGCTGCACCGGGTGGTGGATGAGCTGAAGAACGCGCGTGGCGCCGGTGTCAGCATCGATGCCGCCGACGAGCCGCCGCCCCCGCATTACTGATCCCGTACCGACATGTCCGACACCCTGCGCGACCAACTCCTTGGCCTCGGTTTCAAGCCTGCGCCCAAGCCCGAACGCAAACCGGCGCACAAGCCCCCGCAGAAAACCGCAGAGGGCCCGCGTCGCGATGGCAGGCCCGGCAAGGGCAAGCCGGGGCAGGGGCGCGGCCCGTCGCCGTCATCGCAGCGCCACAAGCCGCAGGCCGGCAAGGGCGGCAGCGAAATGGATCTCGCCAAGGCCTACGCCATCCGCGCCCAGCGTGAGAAGGAAGAACGCATCGAGGCCGAGCGCGAGAAGCAGGAAGCTGCACGCCTGCGCCGCGAAGCCCGCGCCAAGCTGGTGGAGTTTTTGGACGGCAAGGCGCTGAACGCCGAAGACGCCGACATCGCCCGCCATTTCGAATACGGCGGCAAGATCAAGCGCATCTACGTCACCGCGCCGCAATTGACGGCGCTCAACGCCGGCGAACTCGGCGTCATCCAGCAGAACGGCCGCTACCTGCTGGTGGATGCGGCGACGCTCGCGGGCGCCGAGGCGATCTTTGCCGAAGCCGTCGCGCTCAGGGCCGACCCGAACGCGCCGGTGGAAGCCGATCCCTACGCCGACCCGCAGTTCCAGGTGCCGGACGACCTGGTCTGGTGAGTGCGGCGGGACCCGGTCACTCCGGGTCGTAATCCAGATTGGATGCCAGCAGCCGTTCCGCCTGCGCCAGCGTGATGCCCTTGCGCCGCGCGTAGTCCTCGGTCTGTTCCTTCGACACGCGACCGACCACGAAATACTGGCTGCCCGGATGGCTGAAATACCAGCCGGACACCGATGCCGCCGGCAGCATCGCGAAGTGATCGGTCAGTACCATGCCCGCGCGATCGGTGGCGCCGAGCAGGCGGAACAACGTGGCCTTCTCGCTGTGTTCGGGGCAGGCCGGATAGCCGGGGGCAGGGCGGATGCCGCGGTATTTTTCGTCGATGAGTTCCTCGACGCCGAGTGATTCGTCCGCCGCGTAGCCCCAGAACTCCTTGCGCACGCGCTGGTGCAGGCGTTCGGCCAGTGTCTCAGCCAGGCGATCGGCCAGCGATTTCAGCAGGATGGCGTTGTAGTCGTCGTGGTCGGCTTCGAACGCCGCCACGCGTTCGTCGATGCCGATGCCCGCGGTGCAGGCGAAACCGCCGACCCAATCGGGCTTGCCGCTGTCCTTGGGCGCGACGAAATCGGCCAGGCAGAAGTCCGGGCGTTCCACCGGCTTGTCGACCTGCTGGCGCAGGTGGTGCAGCACTTCTTGCTTGCCATCGACTACTGCGATGACGTCGTCGCCCTGCGACCACGCCGGCCACAGGCCGACCACCGCGCTCGCCTTCAGCCACTTTTCGTCGACGATGCGTTTCAGCATCGCCTTGGCATCGTTGAACAGTTCGGTGGCCTGCGCGCCGACGATCTCGTCGGTCAGGATGGCGGGATAGCGCCCGGCCAGTTCCCAGGCGTTGAAGAACGGGCCCCAGTCGATCAGTCCGACCAGTTCATCCAGCGGGTAGTCCTCGAACACGTGGATGCCGGGCTGCACGGGCGTCGGTGGCGTGTAGTTCGCCCAGTCGCCATCGAACTTCTGTCCACGCGCCTTCGCCAGCGACACCAGCCGCTTGGCATCGCCCCGGTTGCGGTGACGCTCGCGGATTTCCGCGTAATCGCTCTCGTTGGCGGCCACGAACGGCACGCGCAGCTCCGGCGACACCAGCGACTGCGCCACGTTGACCGCGCGCGAGGCGTCCTTCACCCAGATCGTCGGCGACTTGTAATGCGGGTCGATCTTCAGCGCCGTGTGCGCACGCGAGGTGGTCGCGCCGCCGATCATCAGCGGCATGGTGAACCCTTGGCGCTGCATCTCCTTCGCCACGTGGCTCATTTCTTCCAGCGACGGGGTGATCAGGCCGGACAGTCCGATCATGTCGGCGTTCTCGGCGATCGCGGTGTCGAGGATCTTCTGCGCCGGCACCATCACGCCCAGATCGACCACATCGAAGTTGTTGCAGGCCAGCACCACGCCGACGATGTTCTTGCCGATGTCGTGCACGTCACCCTTGACCGTCGCCATCACGATCTTGCCGTTGGACTTGCCGACGTCGCCACTCTTGAGCTTCTCGGCCTCGATGAAGGGCAGCAGGTGCGCCACCGCCTTCTTCATCACCCGCGCGGATTTCACCACCTGCGGCAGGAACATCTTCCCGGCACCGAACAGGTCGCCGACCACGTTCATGCCGTCCATCAGCGGGCCTTCGATCACGTCGAGCGGGCGCGTGGATTGCAGGCGCGCTTCCTCGGTGTCATCCACCACGTACTGGTCGATGCCGTGCACCAGCGCATGCGACAGCCGCGCGGCGACCGGCTGTTCGCGCCAGCGCAGGTCCTCGACTTTCTTCTCGCCCTTCCTGCCCTTGAACTTGTCGGCGATCTCCAGCAGGCGCTCGGTGGCATCGCTGCGGCGGTTGAGCACCACGTCCTCGACGCGCTCGCGCAGTTCGGCATCCAGGTCGTCGTAGATCGGCAGCGCGCCGGCGTTGACGATGCCCATGTCCATGCCGGCCTTGATCGCGTGATACAGGAAGACCACGTGGATCGCCTGGCGCACCGGTTCGTTGCCGCGGAAGCTGAAGCTGACGTTCGACACGCCGCCGGAGATGTGGCTGTGCGGGAAGCGCGTGCGCAGCTCACGCGCGGCTTCGATGAAATCCACCGCGTAGTTGTCGTGCTCCTCGATGCCGGTGGCGATGGCGAAGCAGTTGGGGTCGAAGATGATGTCTTCCGGCGGGAAGCCGATTTCCTCGGTCAGCAGCTTGTACGCGCGGGAAGAGATTTCGATCTTGCGCTCGGCGGTATCGGCCTGGCCGACTTCGTCGAAGGCCATGACCACGACGGCGGCACCGTAACGCCGCACCAGTCGCGCCTGGCGGAGGAATTCGTCCTCGCCTTCCTTCATCGAGATGGAGTTGACGATGCCCTTGCCCTGCAGGCATTTCAGCCCAGCCTCGATCACGCTCCACTTCGACGAATCCACCATCACCGGGATGCGGGCGATGTCGGGCTCGGCGGCCATCAGGTTGAGGAAGGTGACCATCGCCTTCTCGGAATCGAGCAGGCCTTCGTCCATGTTGACGTCGATGACCTGCGCGCCGTTCTCGACCTGTTGCCGCGCGACCACCAGCGCATCGTCGTAGCGGCCTTCCAGGATCATCTTCTTGAACTGCGCGCTGCCGGTGACATTGGTGCGTTCGCCGACGTTGATGAAGTTCAGCTGCGGCGTGATGACCAGCGGCTCAAGGCCGGACAGGCGCGTGTGACGGGTGAGGGTGTTCATTTCTTAAAGCCTTTTTCCAGGCGGCTCGTGGCACACGAGAAGAATTCGCAGCCTTCCGGGGCGGCGTCCGGGGCCGTGACCCTACGCGGCATGGATGCCGCGTAGGAGCCTACATGGACGTATTCACGGCGTGTCGCGGATACGGATACCCCCACGAAAGCCAACGGTGAAATCATCACGCCGCCTGCTCCAGCTTCGGGCGCTGTCGCGGCGTGACGCCTTCCACCGCCTGCGCAATCGCGGCGATGTGCGCGGGCGTGGTGCCGCAGCATCCGCCCAACACGTTCACCAGACCCGAGGTGGCGAATTCGCCGACGACTTCCGCCATGTCTTCCGGCGTTTCGTCGTAGCCACCGAACGCATTCGGCAGGCCGGCGTTGGGGTGCGCGGTGACGTAGGCATCGGCGATCAGCGAGATCGCCTCCACGTGTGGGCGCAGGTCCTTGGCGCCGAGCGCGCAGTTGAGCCCGATCGCCATCGGCTGCACATGGCGCAGCGAATACCAGAACGCTTCCGCCGTCTGGCCTGAAAGCGTGCGGCCGGAGGCGTCGGTGATGGTCCCGGAGATCATCACCGGCAGGCGTGCGCCGAGTGCGTCGAACGCTTCCTCGATGGCGAATACGGCTGCCTTCGCATTGAGCGTGTCGAACACCGTTTCGACCATGAGGATGTCGGCGCCGCCTTCGATCAGGCCTTCGGCGGCCTCGCGGTAGGCGTTGCGCAGTTCGTCGAAACTGGTGGCGCGGTAGCCGGGCTGGTTCACGTCGGGTGACAGTGAGGCGGTCTTGCTGGTCGGTCCCAGCACGCCCACAACGAAGCGCGGCTTGTCCGGTGTCCTGGCTTCCGCGGCATCGCAGGCGGCGCGCGCGAGCCGGGCACCTTCGCGATTCAATTCGCGCACCAGATGGGTGAGGCGATAGTCGGCCAGTGATACCGAGGTCGAGTTGAAGGTGTTGGTCTCGATGAGATCCGCGCCGGCATCCAGGTATTCCGTGTGGATGCCGCTGATGATGTCGGGACGGGTGAGCGTGAGCAGGTCGTTGTTGCCGCGCTGGTCGTGGCCCTCGCAGCCGCATGCCGGGCCGTGCGCGTGCAGGGCCTCCGGCGCGAACAGGCTGTCGTAGCCCTGCGCGAACCGTTCGCCGCGATAGTCGGTTTCGGCCAGTTCGTGGCGCTGGATCATCGTGCCCATCGCGCCATCCAGCACGAGGATGCGTCGTTCGAGCGCTTCGATCAGCGCGGCGGCCCGTGCGGGGTTGTGCCAGGAAAGTTGGTTCATCTCACTTGGTTCCGATCAGCGAAATCACTTCGAAATGCGGCGGGCGGCGCTCGCGGGTCACGGTGCCGGCGTCCTGCAGTTTCATGCCGGCCTTCTCGATGAACTTCTGCAATTCCTTGTGCGCGAAGCCGAGATTGACGTGGCCGAAGGGTTCCACCGCGCCGGCATGCGCGTGCTTGCCCAAGCTCGACAGCAGCAGACGGCCACCGGGGCGCAGCACGCGGGCGGCTTCGGCGACTGCCTGCGCCGGCTTCGCCGAGTAGGTGAGCGCATGCATCATCACCACGAGATCGAAGCTGCCATCGGCGAAGGGCAGGTCATGCATGTCGCCTTCGTGGACTTCGACATTGGGATGCGGGCGCAGACGCTCGCTGGCGGCGTTGACCACGCGGCGGCTGGCATCCAGACAGACATAGCGGCCGGAATGCGGCGCCAGCAGTTCCGCCAGCACGCCGTCGCCGGATGCGATGTCGAGCACGTCGCCCGGATCGAGCAGCGGTACGGCGGTGCGGGCCAGCGCTTCCCAGGTGCGGCCCGGCGAATAGTGGCGCTCCATGTCGCCGGCCACGCTGTCGGCCCAGTTCTGGTCGCTGGCGCGGGCGGCGAGTACCGAAGGCAGGCGTGCGGCGTCCTGCTCCAGCAGCGGGTCGTGGCTGCCGTCGCGCAGGGCGTGCCAGAGCGTGAGCTGCGCCGCGTCGAGCTGGTCCTCGTCGAAGCGGTAATAGGCCGAGACACCCGAGCGCCGGTCGCGGGCCAGGCCGGCTTCCTTCAACTTGGCCAGGTGGGTGGACACGCGTGGCTGGGCGAGGCCGGTCACCGAAGCCAGCTCGGCCACGGTCAGTTCCTCGCGGGCAAGAAGCGCGAGCAGGCGCACGCGGGTCGCATCGGCGAATACCTTGAGTCGGGTCGACCAGGCTTCGAGATCCATATTTATCTCTTTATCCGGATTCAAAGATAATTGTCGGGCGCGCGGCCCATACGGTCAAGCAGCGTGGGCCTTGGCGATGCGGCGTACTACAATCGCGTTTTCCGGTCAGGACGAGGACGCGCCGTGGATTTCAGCTTCACCGAAGAGCAGTTGATGATTCAGGACGTGGCGCGCCGCATCGCGCAGGAGAAAGTCGGTCCGTCCGCCGAGCACTTCGACCGGAGCGGCGAATTCCCGCTGGAAAACATCCGCCTGATGGGCGAGAACGGCCTGATGGGCATCGAAGTGCCCACCGAGTACGGCGGCGCCGGCATGGACCCGGTGGCCTACGTGCTGGCGATGGTCGAGATCGCCGCGGCCGATGCCGCGCACAGCACGATCATGTCGGTCAACAACTCGCTGTTCTGCAACGGCATCCTGACCCACGGCACCGAAGCGCAGAAGCAGGAATACGTCGGTGCCATCGCCGAGGGCCGCGAGATCGGCGCCTTCGCGCTGACCGAGCCGCAGTCGGGTTCCGATGCCACGGCCATGCGTTGCCGTGCGGTGAAGCAGGCTGATGGCAGCTTCGTCATCAACGGCAAGAAGAGCTGGATCACTTCCGGGCCGGTCGCCAGGTACATCGTGCTGTTCGCGATGACCGAGCCGGACAAGGGCGCGAAGGGCATCACCGCTTTCCTCATCGACACCACCAAGCCGGGCTTCGGCCGCGGCAAGACCGAGCCCAAGCTGGGCATCCGCGCCTCGGCCACCTGCGAAATCGAATTCAACGATTTCGTCGCCACCGCCGATGACGTGCTGGGCAAGGAAGGCGAGGGCTTCAAGATCGCGATGAGCGTGCTGGACGCCGGCCGCATCGGCATCGCCTCGCAGGCCATCGGCATCGCCCGCGCCGCATACGAAGCCACGCTCGCCTACGTCAAGGAGCGCAAGGCGTTCGGCCAGCCGATCGGCGCGTTCCAGATGACCCAGGCCAAGATCGCCGACATGAAGTGCAAGCTGGACGCCTCGCTGCTGCTGACGCTGCGCGCGGCATGGCTCAAGGGCCAGGGCAAGCGCTTCACCACCGAGGCGTCGGTGGCCAAGCTCACCGCATCGGAAGCGTGCATGTGGATCGCCCACCAGGCCGTGCAGATCCATGCCGGCATGGGCTACAGCAAGGAAATGCCGATCGAGCGCTATTTCCGCGACGCCAAGATCACCGAGATCTACGAGGGCACCAGCGAGATCCAGCGGCTGGTCATCGCCCGCAACGAAACCGGGCTGCGCTGATGGTGGAAGCCACGGCCCAACATGCCCATGCGTCCGGCTGCCTGCGTGCACCGGGCGCCGAAGACGATCCCGACATTCCCCTTCCGCCCGCCCGGGCGGACCGGTCGCGTACCCGGCGCTGAGCCTTCTCGCCCTGACCGGCCAACTTTTTCCGCCTGCACAGGTTGAATCGCATGACTTCGAAGAATGCCTCCCCGCGCGCAGCCTCGGCTACGCGTGCCCCTGCGCCTTTGCTCAAGCCCATCCTCGACGCCGCCGGCAAGGGCGACGAAGTGCGCGATCTCGCGGTCGCGCTGTATGACCGCCTTTCGCCGCAGGACATGGCCGCGCATCCCGCCGCCGCATGGGCCGCGCTGGCCCGCGACGCGCTGGAATTCATGCGCGTGCGCAAGCCCGGCAAGGCGCTGATCCGCGTCTTCAACCCCGGCCTCAAGAAGCATGGCTGGGAACTGCCGCGCAGCGTGGTGCAGATCGTCAACGACGACATGCCGTTCCTGGTTGATTCGGTCAGCAACGTGCTGAGCGAGCAGGGCATCGGCGTGCACGCGCTGATCCATCCGGTGGTTCCGGTGCAGCGCGACAAGGCCGGCAAGCTGCAGGCGCTGGGCAAGGGGGATGCGGAATCGGTCATGCACATCGAGATCGACCGCCTCGACACCGCTGACGCCAAGGCGCTGGAAGCCACGCTGGCCCGCGTGCTGGGCGATGTGCGGGCGAGCGTCGAGGACTGGCCGCAGATGCGCGTGCGCATGGAGGAAGCCGCCGACCAGATGCTCGAAGCACCCGGCCCGGTGTCGGCTGCCGTGCTGGAAGAGTCACGCGAGTTCCTGCGCTGGGCCGCCGACAACCATTTCACCTTCCTCGGCTACCGCGAATACAAGGTCGAGAAGCAGGGCAAGGAGGACATGCTGGTGGCCGTCGACGGTTCCGGCCTGGGCCTGCTGCGCGACGAGGATGCCAGCAAGCCGCGTCCGCTGAAGTCGATGGACGCACACCAGCTGCAGAAGTCCGGCGTGCTGGATCCGCTGATCCTGTCGAAGACCAATGCGCGTGCCCGCGTGCACCGCCGCGGCTACATGGACTACATCGGCGTGGTCACGTTCGATGCCAAGGGGCGCCCGCTCTCGGAGAAGCGCTTCATCGGCCTGTTCACGTCGAGCGCCTACAACCGTCGCCCGTGGGAGATCCCGGTGGTGCGCACGCGCTTCGAGCGGGTGATGGAAGGTTCCGGCCTGCCGGCCAGCGGCCACAGCGCGAAGGCGCTCCGCCACATCCTCGAGACACTGCCGCGCGATGAACTGTTCCAGTCCAGCGACGCCGAATTGCTCGGCCTCGGCAGCGGCGTGCTCGGCCTGCAGGAGCGCGTGGACAGCAAGCTGTTCATCCGCCGCGACCGCTACGGCCGTTTTTACTCGGTGCTGGTGTTCGTGCCGCGCGAGCGTTTCAACACCGACATGCGCCTGCGCATCGAAAGCATGCTGAAGGAGGCGCTCTCGGCCGACCACATCGAGAGCCACGTGCTGATGGGCGATTCACCGCTGGCGCAGCTGCACATGATCGTGCGTCCGCGCGGCGATGCCGCGGAGAACGAATTCGACATCGCGGCGCTGGAAAGCGCGCTGGCGGAGATCGTCCGCAACTGGCACGACAACCTCAACGACCTGCTGGTGGCGCGCCACGGTGAAGCCGAAGGCCTGGCGATGGCCAAGCGTTACGGCCGCGCGCTGAGTTCGGCGTACATCGAGCAGGCCAGCCCGGAAGCGGCCGCCGATGACGTGGCGCAACTGGCCGCGCTCGCCGATGCCGACAGCCTCGGCATCAGTCTGCGTACCGATCCGTCTGCGAGCCATTGCGAAGGCTGCATCGAGGTCAAGCTGTTCCGCCGCGGCGACAGCCTGCCGCTGTCCGAAGTGCTGCCGATGCTGGAGCACATGGGCCTGCAGGTGGTCACCGAATATCCGTACAGCATCGTCGCCGATGGCGAGGAACTGTCGATCCAGGACCTGGAAGTGCGCGTCACCGAAGGCGCGGCACTGACCGAGGAAAGCATCGCCTACTTCACCGAAGCCTTTGGCCGCGTCTGGCACGGCGATCTGGAGAACGACGGCTTCAACCGCCTGGTGCTGGGCGCCGGCCTGCGCTGGAAGCAGGTGCAGATGCTGCGTGCCTACTGCAAGTACCTGATGCAGATCGGCGTGCCGTTCTCGCAGTCGTATGTCGAGGCGACGTTCGCGCGCTATCCGTTGCTGGCACGTTTGATGGTCGAGTATTTCGAAGCACGCTTCGATCCGGCGACCGGCAAGGAGACCAAGGCGCAGATCGCCGCCGGCGCCGAGGCCTTCGCTGCGCAGATCGATGCGCTGGCCAAGGGCGATGCCGCCGCGGTGGCCGCCATCAAGCCGGTCATCGATGCACGCAGCGCATCGCGCGAGGCACAGGGCAAGGCGACGCACGGTGCGTTGCTGGCGCTGCTGGACCGCGTCAAGAGCCTGGACGAGGACCGCATCCTGCGCAGCTTCATCGGCGTCATCGATGCCACGCTGCGCACCAACTACTACATCGACTACACCGACGGCCTGCGCAAGGATGGCGGCCCGGCCGACTACCTCGCGTTCAAGCTGGACTGCGCGGCGGTGCCGGACCTGCCGAAGCCGCGTCCGTATCGTGAAATCTGGGTCTGCGGCCCGCGCGTGGAAGGCATCCACCTGCGTTACGGGCCGGTGGCGCGTGGCGGCCTGCGCTGGTCGGATCGCCGCGAGGACTTCCGCACTGAAGTGCTGGGCCTGGTCAAGGCGCAGATGGTGAAGAACACGGTGATCGTGCCGGTCGGCAGCAAGGGCGGTTTCTACGCCAAGCAGCTGCCGGACCCGGCGCTGGACCGAGACGCATGGTTCAACGAAGGCGTCGCCTGCTACAAGCGCTTCATCAACGGCCTGCTCGACATCACCGACAACCTGTCGACTGAAGGCAAGGTGTTGCCGCCGACCGGTGTGGTGCGCCATGACGGCGACGATCCGTACCTGGTGGTCGCCGCCGACAAGGGCACAGCCACGTTCTCCGACATCGCCAACGGGATTGCGCAGGCGCATGGCTTCTGGCTGGACGATGCGTTCGCCTCGGGTGGCTCGGTCGGTTACGACCACAAGGGCATGGGCATCACCGCGCGCGGTGCGTGGGAATCGGTCAAGCGCCATTTCCGCGCGCTCGGCCGCGACAGCCAGAAGCAGGACTTCACCTGCGTCGGCATCGGCGACATGTCGGGCGACGTGTTCGGCAACGGCATGCTGCTGTCGAAGCACATCCGCCTGGTCGCCGCGTTCGACCACCGCCACATCTTCCTTGACCCGGATCCGGATGCCGCGAGCTCATTCAAGGAACGCGCGCGCCTGTTCAAGCTGCCGCGTTCCTCGTGGGCGGACTACGACGCCAAGCTGATCAGCAAGGGCGGCGGCGTGTTCTCGCGTGCCGAAAAGTCGATCAAGCTGGGCCGCGAGATCAAGGCGGCGCTGGGCATCGATGCGGAAGTGGAGGCGCTGAGCCCGAACGAGCTGATGTCGGCCATCCTGAAATCGCCGGTCGACCTGCTGTGGAACGGTGGCATCGGCACCTACGTCAAATCGAGCCACCAGAGCAATGCCGATGTCGGCGACCGCGCCAACAACGGGCTGCGCGTCAACGGCGAAGACCTGCGCTGCAAGGTGGTGGGCGAGGGCGGCAACCTCGGCTTCACCCAGCTGGGTCGCGTCGAGGCGGCGCAATGCGGCGTGCTGCTCAACACCGACTTCATCGACAACTCGGCGGGCGTGGACACCTCGGACCACGAGGTCAACATCAAGATCCTGCTCAATGGCGAAGTGCAGAAGGGCCGCCTCAAGCTGCCCGAGCGCAACAAGCTGCTGGCTTCGATGACCGATGAAGTCGCCGGCCTGGTGTTGAACGACAACTACCGCCAGAACCAGACCCTTTCGCTGATGGAGCGCATGGCGCAGAGCCGCCTGGGTTCCAAGATGCATTTCATCCGCACGCTGGAATCGCTGGGCCTGCTCGACCGCAAGATCGAGGACCTGCCGAGCGATGCCGAAGTCGCCGAACGCAAGGCGCGTGGCATGGGGCTGACCCGTCCGGAGCTGTCGGTGCTGCTGTCGTACTCCAAGCTGGTGGCGTTCCCGCAGCTGCTCGAAAGCGACGTGCCGGAAGACCCGTACCTGTCGAAGGAACTGGTGCGCTACTTCCCCGAGCCGCTGCAGGCCAAGTACGCGAAGGCGATGGAAGGCCACCGCCTGAAGCGCGAGATCATCGCCACGGCGGTGACCAACTCCACCATCAACCGGATGGGCTCGACCTTCCTGATGCGTATGCAGGAAGACAGCGGCCGCAGCATCGGTGACATCGCCAAGGCCTACACCATCACCCGCGAAACGCTGGATGCACGCGACCTGTGGGTGCAGATCGATGCGCTCGACGGCAAGACTGCGGAGTCGGTGCAGATCGATGCGCTGCAGGTGATCTGGGAAGTGCAGCGCAGCTTCACCCGCTGGCTGCTGTCGCGCCCCGGTGCGATCCCGGGCATCCAGCAGGCGGTCGAGCGCTACCACGACGGCTTCCGCGACATCCGCGCGGGCGAGAGTATCCTGCCCGACTCTCAGCGCCCGGCCTACGAGGCGGCGCGCAAGGAATGGCGTGGCAAGGGCGTGCCGGCGGCCTTGGCCGACCAGCTGGCCGCGCTGCCGTACCTCGAACCCAGCCCGAACATCATCGAGCTGGCGCGCGAACGCAAGATGCCTGCGGTCGAGGTGGCGAAGGTCTACTTCCGCCTGGGCGATGCGTTGCGTGAGCCGTGGCTGCGCGAGCAGATCGAGGCGCTCAAGGTGGACGGCCGCTGGCATGCGGTCGCGCGTGGCGTGTTGCGCGACGAGCTGGCCGCGCAGATGCGCAAGCTCACCGACCAGGTGCTGGCGATGCCGGGCAAGGATGCCGCGGCCAAGGTCACGGCCTGGCTGGAACGCGACGACCCGACCCTGCGTTTCACGCTGTCCATGCTCAACGAGCTGGCCACGCAGAAGACGCTGGACTACCCGACGGTGTCGGTGGCGGTGCAGCGCCTGGCCCAGCTGGCCAGCCGTGGCTGAGCTTCAACGCAGGCGTGATGACGGAACGGGGCCCTATGGCCCCGTTTCGTTTTGTGTAAGGGCGGGATGGCGGAGCTTCGCGCTATCCTCGGCGCATGACGACGCCCCGCATCGCCTTCCTCGCCAGTCCCGCCGAAGATGCGCAGGTCGCGCTGGTGGCGCTCACCGCCGCGCATGGCCAGCATCTTCCGGCCGATGCGGACATCCTGGTGGCGCTGGGCGGCGATGGCTTCATGCTGCAGACGCTCCATCGCCATGGTGATCTCGGCAAGCCGGTGTACGGCATGAAGCTGGGCACGGTCGGCTTCCTGATGAACCAGCATCGTGTCGAAGACCTGCTGCCGCGCCTGGCCGCAGCCGAGCCGGCGGTGCTGAAGCCGCTGGAGATGGTCGTGCAGACCGAGTCCGGCGCACGCGTCGAATCGCTGGCCTACAACGAAGTCTCATTGCTGCGACAGACCCGGCAGGCGGCGCACATCGCCATCGAGCTCAACGGGCAGGACCGCCTCGACGAACTGATCTGCGACGGCGTGATGGCCGCCACGCCCGCAGGCAGCACGGCCTACAACTTCTCCGCCGGTGGCCCGATCCTGCCGCTCGGGGCCAATGTCATGGCGTTGACGCCGATCGCCCCGTTCCGCCCGCGCCGCTGGCGGGGCGCGGTGCTGAAGGCGACGACGGAAGTTAAATTCCGCATCCTCGACCCCTACAAGCGGCCGGTCAGCGCCACCGCCGATTCGCACGAAGTGCGCGATGTGCTGGAAGTGACCATCCGCGAATCCGCGCGACATACGGTGACCTTGCTGTTCGATCCCGAGCACAACCTCGAAGAACGCATCCTCAGCGAGCAATTCATCGCATAATCGAGCGCTCGACCGCCGCTGCGCGGGCGGATTCCAAAGGCGGGGAGTGACACAGGCAACGTGGAACAGATTCCTCCCGCATCCATGGGCACGCGCAACTGGCTGCGCGCCACCGCGCGCGGGCTGCATGCGTGGGGCTGGGGCATTGTCGCGCTGCTGTTTGGCCTGGCGCTGACAACCTGGATCGGGCATGTGGAATGGGGTCGCGAGCACCGCGACCAGGAACGTGCCTTCAAGGAAAGCGTGGATGCCATCGAGTTCGCGCTGCGCAGCGAGTTGCAGGCCTGCGAACTGGTGATGCGCTCGATGCAGTCGCTTTACCTGGCTTCCGAACGGGTGTTGCCGGATGAATTCGCGTCCGCCTACGAAAACCTTGAGGTGCGCCGGCAGCTGCCCAGCCTGCAGGCCCTGTCCTTTGCCGAGCGCACCACGGACGAGGTGAGTGGCGAGGCGCACTTCATCATCCGCCAGGTCGAGCCGCATATCCCTTCGAACGAGGGACTGGTAGGCCTGGACATCAACGGCCAGCCCGCGAGTCTGGCCGCCGCCCGCAAATCGCACGATACGGATGAGATGGTGATGTCGGCGCCATTCCGGCTGGCGCAGGCCCCGAGGACAGCGTCCACGAAGAGCGGCATGGTGCTGAGGTTGCCCGTGTTCGCACCCGGGCGCGTGCCGACCACGGTCGATGAGCGACGCATGCGTATCCGCGGCAGTCTGGGCGCGTCGTTCATGATCGAAACGCTGGCGCGGGATGCGCTGGAAGACGCGGTCGGCAGCCGCATGCAGGCCAGCCTGTACGACGTCACCGATGGCGCCCGCATCCTGCTGTACCGCAACCGCGACAACCCGCCGGAGACCAACGCGCTGCGTGCTTCGCGCGAGATCAGCTTCGGGCAACGGACCTGGCGGCTGGAACTGGTGAGCGCGATCACCGACAGCGGGATGCCGGCTTGGTTGCGCATCGTGCTGATCGGCGGCGTGTCGAGCCTGCTGTTCGGCGCACTGGCGTGGTCGGTGGCGGGCACGCGCCGCCATGCGATCGAGCTGGCGCAGACGGTCGGCGACCGCTACCGCGCCAGCGAGGAGCGTTTCCGGCATCTCAACGAACTGCTGCCGACGCTGGTCATCCTGTTCGACCGCGAGAGCGGCACGGTGACCTATGCCAACCAGGTGGCACGCCATCACCTGGGTATTCCCGAGGCCGGCACGCCGTTCTCGGCGATCGTGCCCGACCGCGTGGTCGACCGCCTGGCGCAGGCCGGTCCCGGCCAGCAGGTCACCAGCGAAGTGCAGATGCGCTCGATCCGCGGGCACGAATTCTGGGCCAGCATCGTCGCCAGCCAGATCGTGCTGGATGGGCGGCCGAAATGGCTGATGGTGGCGACCGATGTCTCCGAGCAGCGTCGCCTGACCGAACGCCTCAGTTACGAGGCCAGCCACGATGCCCTGACCCGCCTGCCGAACCGCCAGGAATTCGAATCCCGCCTGCACCGCGCGCTGATGTCGTCGGATGCGAGCCTGAAGGCGCTGCTGTTCATCGACCTCGACCAGTTCAAGCTGATCAATGACACCTCCGGCCACATGGCCGGCGACCAGTTGCTGGTGCAGTTGTCGATGACGATGCAGGAGCAGTTGCGCGACCACGACGTGCTCGCGCGCCTGGGCGGCGATGAATTCGGTGTGCTGCTGGAAGGCGTGGCCGACCGCGAGGAGGCGATGCGCATCGCCGAGAACCTGCGGCTGGCGATCGATGGTTATGTGTTTGTCTGGGACAACCGCAGCTACATCACCACGGCCAGCATCGGCGGCACCCTGTTCCATGCCCGCAGCGCGCCGTTGAAGGAGCTGCTGGCACAGGTCGATACCGCCTGCTACACGGCGAAGGACGCCGGTCGCAACCGCGTGCATTTCTATTCCGATGACGATGCGGCTTCGCAGATACGCCGCGGCGAGATGGACTGGGTCAACCGCATCCGCTGGGCGCTGGAGGAGTCGCGGCTGGTGCTGGCCTATCAGGAAATCCAGTCGATCCCGCACGCGAAGAACGACGACGTCCGCATCGAACTGCTGCTGCGCCTGTCGGACGAGGAGGGACGGCTGGTACTGCCGGGCGCCTTCCTGCCTGCGGCAGAGCGCTACGGCCTGATGCCGCGCATCGACCGCTGGGTCATCGACACCGCGCTGGCCAACTTCGACCGCATCCATCCGGCCGGCAAGGGCTTGAAGCTGTGCTCGATCAACCTGTCGGCGGCGAGTCTCGAGGACGACGACCTCATCGACTTCATCCTCGAAGCCATCGAGCGCCACGAGATCGATCCGCGCCGGATCATGTTCGAAATCACCGAGAACGTGGCCGTGCGTGACCTGGGCCGGGCATCGCGGCTGATTTCCTGCCTGCGCGCGGCCGGCTGCTGCATCGCGCTGGACGACTTTGGCGCCGGCATGTCGTCGTTCGGCTATCTCAAGAACCTGGGCATCGACACCATCAAGATCGATGGCGCCTTCGTGCTGGACCTGGAGCACGATGCGGTCTCGCATTCCATCGTCCGCGCGATCACCGAGATCGGCCACCAGCACGGGCTGGACGTGGTGGCGGAGTGGGTCGGCAATCCGGCGCAGGTCAAGGTGCTGGCGGGGCTCGGCGTCGATTACGTGCAGGGCTTCGGCATCCATCGCCCGCAACTGGCCCAGCTCGACCAGTTCCAAGGTTGAGCGTGTGTCGCAGTCCGCGCGACAGCCGCCGTGCATGATGCCGCCATGAACACGATTCCCCATCCGCCGCTGGTTGTCGCCATCACCGCACGCGCGCTGTTCGACATGGAGGACAGCCACGACCTGTTCCAGCGCGAAGGCGTGGCGGCTTTCAGCGCCTACCAGCGGGCGCGCGAGGACGAACCGCTGGCACCGGGCATCGCGTTTCCGCTGGTGCGCAAGCTGCTGGCGCTCAACCATGGCGCGCCGAACGGTGCGCCGCGGGTCGAGGTGATCCTGCTCTCGCGCAATTCCGCCGACACCGGCCTGCGCATCTTCAATTCCATGCAGCACCACGGCCTCGACATCCGCCGCGCCACGTTCACTTCCGGCGCGCCGGTCTGGCCCTACATCAAGCCCTTCGGTGCGCAGCTGTTCCTGTCGGCCAATCCGGAGTCGGTGCGGCGGGCGCTGGAAGCCGGCGTCGGCGCGGCGACCATCCTGCCGGCAGGCGCGGCGGAATCCCGCCATGACCAGTTGCGGATCGCCTTCGATGGCGACGCGGTGGTGTTCGGCGACGAGAGCGAACGGGTCTCGCGCGAACAGGGGCTGGAAGCCTTCGGGCTGCACGAGCAGGAACGTGCCCGCGAGCCGCTGTCGGGCGGCCCGTTTCGTGGCTTCCTGCAGGCCTTGCACGATCTGCAGCAGGATTTCCCGGCGGGCGATGCGGCGCCGATCCGCACCGCGCTGGTGACCGCGCGATCAGCGCCGGCGCATGAACGCGTGATCCGCACGCTGCGCGAGTGGGATGTGCGCCTGGACGAAGCGCTGTTCCTGGGCGGGCGCGACAAGGGCGCGTTCCTGGAAGCCTTCGGCGCCGACATCTTCTTCGACGACTCGCTGCACAACATCGACTCGGCACGTCGGCATGTCGCGGCCGGTCATGTCCCGCATGGCGTGGCGAACGACGGCACGCCGCCCGTCTAGACGATCAGTTCGAAGGCGGCAGCCGGATGTCGCTCAGCCGCCAACGCAGGCCTTTGCGTTCGAACACGAAGCCGACCGGCTTGCCATCGGCGCTGTCCACCGTGGCGACGAAGCGCGAAGGTGATTCGAAGCGCTTGCGGGCATTCTTCAGCGGATCGTAGGCGACGGGTCCTGCGGTCACGCCGCCCTCGGGTTCGACGTTGCCGGTGGCACGCTGCACCAGCGCATGGCCCTGCAACAGCACGGCGATGCCGGTGGGCGAGATCATCGCGTCCACCGCATTGTTCGACAGCATGCCGGCGACGCCCGATGCCGCGCCGCCTGCCATCTCGGGGCCGAAGCGGCGACCGATCTCCCGCGCGATGCGGGCTTCCAGCTGCGCGCGCAGGTTGGCACGCAGGGCCGGGTAGTCCACATGGCGCTCCAGCTTCGACACATCCCGCGTGTCCATGGCCTGCTGGATGCCGCGGATGGCGATGAACGGCCCCGCCGCGATCCAGCCGGCGAGCAGCAGCACGATGAGGATGGCGAGCGCGATCAGGCGTTTGGCGGTCTTGGACATGTCAGAACTCAAGATCGAGTGAGGCGCACAGGTAATCGACGAAGGGGGCGAGGCGCACCAGGTCGGCTTCCAGCGTTTTGCGCAGGCCGGCACCAGTCATGATGGCATCGTCGAGCGGACGCACCAGCGCGAAATTGCGATGGCGCAGATCGTCCAGATGCACGAAGTCGGCCGGGAACCCGGGCGGTGGCCGCACCAGCATCTCGGTCGAAGCCAGATCGAAGCGCATGCGCAGCGTCTTGTCGTGCGCGGCACGCGCCCAGCCACCGGGGTTTTCAAAAATGAACTGGCGGACCTTGCGCTGCGTATGTGTCTCCGGGTGCCAGAGCCCGGCCCCGACGAAACTCGCGCCGGCTTGCAGGTGGATATAGAACGAAGGCGCGGCGACCTGCTTGCGGCGCTCGTGGAAGAGCCGCGCACCCTGCCAGGATTTGTACGGTGTCTTGTCGCCGGCGAAACGCGTGTCGCGCTGGATGCGGAACATCGAACCACCGACCGGCTTCGGTTCGCTGCGGAAGTGCGGGCTGATCGCAGCCAGCGCCGGTTGCAGGTCGGTCAGCAGCCGCTGGAAGGGCGCGCGGACGTGGGCTTCGTATTCCGCCTTGTGATCGAGGAACCAGGCGCGTTCGTTGTGCCGGGCAAGGCCACGCAGGAACTTGAAGCTGGCATCGCTGAAATAGGCGCTCATGCGACTTCGGCCTCGCGTTCGTCGCCCCACAGCGACAGGTGCTCAAGCAGGTCGAGCTTGTCGGCATGTCCGGCGTGGACTTCGCGCAGGGTCTCGATCTCCGCGCGATAGGCCGCCAGCGACAGTTCGGCCAGGCCCGCATCGCCCGACAGCCGTTCGCGCCGATAGTCGTACCAGCGCGCCTGCTCGTCGAAGTTGAGCGTCGAAGGCCAGTTGCGTGCGCGGTAACGGAACAGCAGCTCCTGCAGGCGCGGATCACGGAAAGCGAAATCGGCACTCGCCAGTAGATGCGGCGGCGTGGCACGGACCTGGTTGGCGAGCCGCTTGTCGCCCTCGGGAATGAAGCCGTCGTAGAGCGCGCCGTCGGCATCGCAGGGCGGGAAGTCGTTGCCACGCGCATAGACCTGCCGGATTTTCTCGGCCAAGGCGGGACCGGCGTCACGCAGGCGTGCGGCGCGTTCTTCCACCAATGCCGGATCAATGCCGAGGCGGGCGAAATCGGCCTCACGCAGATGCGACCACTCCACCAGCGCGGGGCAGCGGTTGGCGTGGACTTCCTTCAGCGCGATCCGTTGTTCGCCTTCCGGCAGATCGGCTTGGGCGATGTAGAGGCGGGCGGCGATCTGCTCGGCGGTCAACGCCAGCAGCGGCTCCACGTCCTGCGCCAGGTCGAACACCACCACGCGGTTGTCGATATTGGGATGTCGCGTCAGCGGAATGACCGGCGCCGCGCACAGCCGCGAGGCCGGGAAGCGCTGCGAGACATGCAGCAGCGGCTGCATCGCGAAGGCATCCAGCATCCGCAATGCCCGCTTCTTGTCGCGCAGGTCGAGTGCGTATTCCCACAGTTTCGGTTGCGCAGTCTTGAGCTGGCGGGCGAGGCCGATCAACGCACGTACGTCGGACAGCGCCTCGTGGGCCATGCCTTCGCGCAGGCCGTTGTCTTCGGCCAGATGCTCAAGCTTGAAGCTGGTGCCCTTGCCGTCGTCGCGCTGCCGCCAGGTGATGCCATCCGGTCGCAGCGCATGGGCGAGGCGCATGACATCAAGCAGGTCCCAGCGTGAATTGCCGCCGCGCCACTCGCGTTCATAGGGGTCGTAGAAGTTGCGCCAGAAACCGAAGCGCATGAACTCGTCGTCGAAGCGCAGCGAGTTGTAGCCGACGCTGCAGGTCTCCGGTCGCGCCATCTCGTCGAAGATGCGCGCGATGGCGTCGGCCTCGATCACGCCATCGCGCCACGCCTGCTGCGGGGTGATGCCGGTGACCATCGTCGCACCCGGCGAGGGCAGCAGGTCGTCGGCGGGTTGCACGAAGAAGCTGATCGGCTCGTCGACCACTTCCAGATCGGCATTGGTCCGGATCGCCGCGAACTGCGCGATCCGCGTGCGGCGCGGATCACTGCCGAAGGTTTCGAGATCGTAGAAAAGGAACGTGGCGGGCATCAGGTTTCCGCAGGCAGCGGCGCCAGCCGGCGTTCGACTTCTGCATCCACCCATGCCCAGTCGATGTCATCCAGCGAGGCCTTGCCGCGCGTGGCATCGACCAGCAATTCGCGCTGCACGCGACCGCGTTCGAAAGCAGTGGCGTAAGGCAGGCGCATGAAGCTGACCATGCTGTAGCGCGGCACGAAACGCCCCGGATGGCGTTCGGCCAGTTTCAGTTCCAGTGCGCGCTGGATGAGGTAGTCGTCATCGTCCACGCGGTCGCGCATTTCCAGATAGTTCTCCAGCGCCATCGCCTGGATCGCGCGGGCATTCGGGGCGCGCTCCTGCTCGTAGGCGGCGAAGGCGGCTTCTAGACTGCCGGCATCGGCGATGTGCGTCGCCAGCGACACGCAGTCTTCGAAGGCGCAGTTCATGCCCTGGCCGTGGAAGGGCACCATCGCGTGCGCGGCATCGCCGACCAGCACGGCCTGTCCGCCGAAGCGCCATTGGTCGAGGTAGAGCGTGGCGAGCGTGCCGACCGGATTGCGTTCGTAATCGGTGATCAGTTCCGGGATAAGCGGGATAGCATCGGGGAAGTTGCGTTCGAACAGGGCGCGTGCGTCGTCGCCGCTCTCGACGGTGGCGAAGCTGGGCGATGCGCCTTCGTTCGGCATGAACAACGTGACGGTGAAAGTGCGCTCGTCATTGGGCAGCGCGATGCACATGTAGCGACCGCGCGGCCAGATGTGCAGGGCGTTGGGCTCGATCTGGAAACCGCCATCGAAACCCGGCGGAATCTCCAGTTCCTTGTAGCCGTGGCCCAGCCATTCGGTGCGTGCGCCGAGCGGCGCGACGGCCTCCATCGCGCCACGCAGGGTGGAGCCCGCGCCGTCGCACCCGAGCAGCGCATTGAAGGCGTGGCGATGCTCGCGGCCATGCGTATCGCGGAAGGTGGCGATGCCGGCATCGAAATCCACATCGGCCAGGCCCTGGTCGAAATGCATCACCGCGCCGGCGGCTTCGGCGGCCTCGATCAGGGTGATGTTGAGTTCGCCACGGCTGATCGACCAGATCACTTCGGAATCATCGCGGCCATAACGCTGCAGCTGTGGTTCGCCGCCGAGCGGATGCACCATGCGGCCGCGCATCATCACTGCCTGCTTCAATACTTCGTCATCGGTGCCGGCCTGGCGCAGGGCGTGCAGGCCGCGTTCGGCCAAGGCGAGGTTGATGGAGCGGCCGCCCGCATAGCCGTCGATGCGCGGATCGCCGCGGCGTTCGAACACTTCCACCCTGAAGCCGCGCTGGGCGAGCAGGGTGGCGAGCAATGCGCCGGCCAAGCCGGCGCCGACGATGGTCAGGTGTCGCTCAATGGGCATCGATCCATTCCCTGGCCGCCTGCGCGAAACGCAGCACGTCCTCGTGGTTGTTGTAGAGCGGGGCGGGCGAGATGCGGATCACGTCCGGTTCGCGCCAATCACCGAGCACGCCGCGTGATTGCAGGTGGGCGAAGAGGGCGCGTCCGGCATCGCGTCCGGCCTTGACCCGCAGCGACAGTTGCGCGCCGCGTTGCGTGTCGTCGCGCGGGGTGATGCTTTCGATGGCGTCGCTCAACCGTGTGTCGATGAGTTGTTCCAGATAGCCGGTAAGGCCGCGGGACTTGTCGCGCAATGCGGTCATGCCCGCACGCTGGAACTGCTCGACGGACGCACGCAGGGGCGCGAGGCCGAGGATCGGCGGGTTCGACAGCTGCCAGCCATCGGCGCCGGGCGTCGGGTTGAACTCCGGCCCCATGCGGAAACGCACATCCTGGCTGTTGCCCCACCAGCCTGCGAAGCGCGGGCGTTCGGTGCGTGCGTGACGCTCGTGCACGAAGCAACCGGCGACCGCGCCCGGCCCCGAGTTCATGTACTTGTAGTGGCACCAGACCGCGAAGTCCGCGCCGCTGTCGTGCAACTTCAATTCCAGATTGCCGACGCCATGCGCCAGGTCGAAACCGACGATGGCGCCTGCTTCATGGCCGAGGCGGGCGATCTCCTTCAGATCGAACGCCTGCCCGGTGCGGTACTGCACGCCGGACCACAGGATCATGGCGAGGCGCGGGCCGTTCTCGCGGATCGCGCGTTCGATCGCTTCCATCGAGAACACGCTATGCGGCAGGTCGGGTTCGACTTCGATCAGGGTGAGATGCGGCGGCAGCCCGCGATACTTCAGCTGCGACTCCACCGCGTAACGGTCGGACGGAAAGCTGCCGGCTTCGATCAGGATCGCGGTGCGCTCGATGGTCGGCTGGTAGAAGCTGACCATCATCAGATGCAGGTTGGCGGTCAGCGAATTCATCGCCACCACTTCATGCGGCTGCGCACCGACGATGGCGGCGAGCGGTTCGCGCACCAGCTCGTGGTACGGCATCCACTGCGCCTGGCCGGTGAAATGGCCTTCGACGGCTTCGGTCGCCCACTTGTCCAGCACTTCCTCGACATGCGCGCGGGCGCCCTTCGGCTGCAGGCCCAGTGAATTGCCGGCGAAGTAGGCCTGTTCGTGGCCTTCGTGCATCGGGATCAGGAACTCGTCGCGGAAACCACGCAGCGGGCAGGCGGCATCCCGTGCGCGGGCGTAGGCGATGTTGAAGATGTCGTCGCTCATGCAAACCTCGAAGCCGGCAGGCCGAGCCATTCCAGCGCGGTGCCGTGATAGAGCCGCGCCTGCACGGACGCATCCAGCTGCAGGCGATCGATGCCTTCGCCCGGCGTCTGTTCGCCGAGCGGGAAGGGGTAGTCGGTGCCCAGCATCACCCGGTCAACACCGCAGGCATCGAGCAGGTAACGCAGGGCCAGATCGTCCGCGACCCAGGAATCGAAATACAGGCGCTTCAGGTATTCGCGCGGGTTGCGGAAGTTGTCGGTGGCGACGAGATCCGGCCGCATGCGGAAGCCGTGCTCGATGCGCCCGATGGTGTAAGGGAAGCTGCCGCCGCCGTGCGCCATGCAGACTTTCAGCTTCGGCAGCCGTTCCAGCACGCCGCCGAACACCAGGCAGCACGCGGCACGCGCCTGTTCGGCCGGCATGCCGACCAGCCACGGCATCCAGTATTTCGGCATCGAATCCGCACCCATCATGTCCCACGGATGGATGAGGATGGCCGCGCCCAGTTCCGCAGCCGCTTCGAAAAACGGAAACAGTTCCGGTGCGTCGAGGTTCCAGTGGCCGCCGTCGGGCAGGTGGATGTGCGAACCGATCTGCACGCCCTGCAGGCCCAGTTCGTCCATGCAGCGCTCAAGTTCGCGGATCGCCAGCTGCGGCGATTGCAGCGGCACCGTGCCGATGCCGGCGTAATGGCGCGGATGCGTGCGCACCGTGTCCGCCATGTGGTCGTTGAGCGCGCGATGCAATTCAAGCGCGTGGTTGGCCTTGGCCCAGTACGAGAACATCACCGGCACCGTGGACAGCACCTGCACCTGCACACCGAAGCCGGCGTATTCGTCGATGCGGATCTGCGGGTCCCAGGTCTTCGGCCAGATCTCGCGGAAGAACTTGCCGTCGCGGTAGATGCGCGAGCGGCCGTCCTCGCCGTGGTGGATCACCGGGAAGCGGGCGTCGCCGTATTTTTTCGCCAGGTCCGGCCAGTCGCGCGGCAGGTAATGGGCGTGGATGTCGATCTTGAGCATGGCGTCAGGTGATGTCCGCGCGGGAGTCGGCCTGCATTTCGTAGCGCGTCGGTCGCGGGTTGAGCGTGCCGCATTGCTTGCAGGTGCGCAGTTCGTCGTTGCGGTAGAACGCTTCGAACACGCGGAAGAAATCCTGCTCGATGTCCTTGAGGTGGAAGAATTCCTCGTACACCGGGTGGTTGCAGTTCACGCAGAACCACATCAGTGCATCGTCCTCGTGCGGCTGGCGCTTTCGTTCGATCACCAGCCCCACCGAATTTTCCATGCGCTGCGGCGAATGCGGTACGCGCGGCGGCAGGTAGAAGATTTCGCCGGCCTTGATCGGCACGTCGCGGGCGTGGCCATCTTCCTGGATGCGCAACACCATCTCGCCTTCCAGCTGGAAGAACCATTCCGGGCCTTCCTCGAAGTGGTAGTCGGTGCGCGCGTTTGGCCCGCCGACGATCATCACGATGAAGTCTTCCTGCACGATGCATTTGTTGCCGACCGGCGGCTTCAGCAGGTGGCGGTGTTCCTCGATCCAGCCTTGCAGGTTGAACGCGGCGGGCAACGACATGTCAGGCTCCAGTCGGGAATTGCGCGATCACTTTCAGCTCGATGTGGATCGGGCCGGGCAGGCGGCTGACCTCCATCGTGGTGCGGCAGGGCGCGTCCGGAATGGACGGGAACTGCGCCGCCCACAGCGCGTTGTAGGTGGTGAAGTCGCGTGCGTAGTCGGTCAGGAAGACGGTGACATCGACCACATCGGCCCAGCCCAGGCCGCAATACGTGAGCACCAGTTCGATGTTGCCGATGACGCTGTGCCATTGCGCGGTGATGTCGTGGTCGATGACGTTGCCGCCCGCATCCACGACATTGCCGGGCACGCTGTTGCTGGCTGCATCGCGCGGGCCGGCCCCGGAGATGTAGAGCAGGTCGCCGACGCGCCGTGCATGCGGATAGTGGCCGACGGGCGTGGGCGCACCCGGAACTTCGATGCCGCGTTCTGCCATCTCAACGGTCCTCGTGGTCTTCGCGGATGCGTCCGAGCGCGTCCGCGTACTGCAGTTTCAGTTCTTCGTTCGACGCGATGTTCAGGCCCAGGTCGTGGACCAGACCGTCGCGCAGCGTGTACACCCAGCCGTGCACGGCCAGCTTCTGTCCGCGCGACCAGGCGTCCTGCACCACGGTCGTCCGCCCGACGTTGACCACCTGCTCCAGCACGTTCAGTTCGCACAGGCGGTCGTGCTGCAGGGTGGGGTCGGGCATCAGCGCCAGCACATCCTGGTGCTTGTCCTTGACGTCGCGGACGTGGTGGATCCAGCTGTCCGACAGGCCGAGGCGGCTGCCATGCAGCGCCGCGTGCACGCCGCCGCAGCCGTAATGGCCGACAACGAGGATGTGCTCGACCTTCAGGACGTCCACCGCGAACTGGATCACCGACAGGCAGTTGAGATCGGTATGCACCACCACGTTGGCGATGTTGCGGTGGACGAAGACCTCGCCCGGCGGGATGTCGACCACCTGGTTGGCCGGCACGCGCGAATCGGAACAACCGATCCACAGGTATTTGGGCGCCTGTTGCTTCGAAAGCCGCTCGAAGAAACCGGGGTCTTCGGCATGGATGCGCTCGGCCCATGCCTTGTTGCTGCGGAGCAGGTCGTCGATTCGATTCATGTCGCCATTGTCATGCAGGAAAGCCGATGTTGCGCGACTCGGTATAGAAGCGCAGCGCGTCCATGCCGCCTTCGCGCCCGTAGCCGGACTGGCCTACGCCACCGAATGGCGTGCGCAGGTCGCGCACCAGCCAGCTGTTGATCCACACCATGCCCACGTGCAATTTCGCGGCCACGCGATGGGCGCGGGCGAAATCGCGTGTCCATACCGATGCGGACAGTCCGTAGTCGCTGGCGTTCGCGAGCTCAAGTGCTTCTTCTTCGGTGTCGAAGGCTTGCAGCGTCACCACCGGCCCGAAGATTTCCTCGCGGTTGGTCGCGCATTCCGGGCCCAGGCCTTCGATCACCGTCGGCGCGATGTACCAGCCGGCGCGGTCCAGCGCTTCGCCACCGGTCAGCACGCGTCCGCCTTCGCCGCGTGCGCGTTCGATCGCCGCCATCACCTTGTCGAAGTGCGCCTTCGACACCAGCGGGCCCATCCGGGTCGCCGGGTCCAGCGGGTCGCCCACGTTCAATGACGATGCGGCTTCGACCAAGGCATCGCGCACCTCGTCGTAGATGCCGCGTTCGATGAGGATGCGTGAACCGCACAAACAGATCTGCCCGCTGTTCTGGAAGGCGCTGCGCACCAGCGTGTCGAGGTTGTCGCGCCAGTCGCTGTCGGCGAACACCAGTGTCGGGTTCTTGCCGCCGAGTTCCAGCGACACTTTTTTCAGCGAAGGCGAGGCGAGTTGATGGATGCGCTTGCCGACCGCCGTGCTGCCGGTGAACGAGACCGCACGCACTTCGGGCGCGGTGACGATGGCCTCACCGACCTTCGGGCCCAGGCCGTGCACCAGATTGAACACGCCGGGCGGTAAGCCGATTTCCGCCGCCACCTGCGCCAGCAAAGTGGCGCTGGCCGGTGTGACCTCCGACGGTTTGGCGACGACCGTATTGCCGGCGGCGAGTGCCGGCGCGATCTTCCAGGTGAACAGATACAGCGGCAGGTTCCACGGCGACACCGTGCCGACCACGCCCAGCGGCGTGCGCAGGGTGTAGTGCATGCCGGCCTCGCCGTGGTGGAACTCGCTGGCGAACTGGGTGGCGGCGTGCGCGAAGAAGCGCAGGTTGCTGACCGCGCGCGGGATCTCCGCGTTGCGGGCGAGCGAGAGGGGTTTGCCGCCATCGCGGGCTTCGGCCAGCGCGAATTCGTCGATGCGGGCTTCGACCGCCGCCGCCAGTTTTTCCAGCCAGCGGGCGCGTTCGCTGGCCGGCAGGGCGGACCAGGCGGGGAAGGCCGCCTGCGCGGCGCGGATGGCCGAAGCGACATCCCCGGCATCGCCATCGGCGACTTCGGCATAGACCTCGCCGGTTGCGGGTTCATGCACCGGCAACCATGTGCCGGAAGCCGCTTCGCGCGGCGTGCCGTCGATCCAGTGCGGGAAGCATCGCGTCATCCGTCCAGCTTAACGCGGCCGGCGATCAGATCGAATGCATGCGGCCGCCATCCACCGCGATCGACTGGCCGGTGACATATGCCGCGGACGGGCTGCACAGGAACGCGATCATGGCGGCGGTCTCCTCCGGCCGGGCGAAGCGGCCCACGGGGACGGCGCTGCTCATGCGCCTGCGCACATCTTCCTCGCTGGCGCCGGACTTCTGCATGTCGTTGGCCACGATCTGCGCGATGCGGCCGGTCTCGGTGAAGCCGGGCAGCACGTTGTTGACGGTGATGCCATCGGGACCGAGTTCGCGCGAGAGCGTCTTGGCCCAGCTGGCCACCGCCCCGCGCGTGGTGTTGGACACACCAAGGTTGGGAATGGGCTCGTACACGGAGGTGGAGATGACGTTGACGATGCGGCCCCAACCGGTCGCGCGCATGCCCGGCAACACCGCCTGCACCCAGATCTGGTTGGCGATGAGGTGGCGGTGGTAGGCCTCCAGGATCGCGTCGATGCCGGCTTCGTGCATCGGGCCGGCCGGCGGGCCACTGGTGTTGTTGATGAGGATGTGCACCGGTTCGCGCGCGACGAGTTCACGGGCCTTGGCCAGCAGGCCTTCGGTATCGCCGGCGTCGGCGACCAGGATGTCGTGCGTCTGCGAGCCGTTGCTGGGCAACGACTGCTGCACCTTGCTCAGGGCGTCCTCGTTGCGCGCCAGCACGGTGATGTTGGCGCCCAGGTCCGCGAGTTCGAACGCGGTGGCGCGGCCGATGCCTTCGGAGCCGCCGCAGACCAGCGCGTGGCGGCCGGTGAGATTCAGGTCCATGTCAGTCCTCGTGTGGGGAGTCGTGGAATGTGGCGTGGATCATCGCCATCGCTGCATCAGGCGCGACGGCCCAGAGATTGCACCATGCGCCCGCGCAGGTGGTCGTCGTCGCCTTCGGGCGGCGCGAGTTCATGCAGGCTGAAACCGCGTTGCAGGGCGTCGTCCTCGTCCAGTCCGTCAAAGGCGACGAATTCGGCATCCATCAAGGCCGCGCGGGCGGTGTCCGGGCTGTCGTAGGGCAGCAGGTTGCCGTCGGAATCCAGCACCTCGGCGGTACCGGCCTCGCGCACATGCAGGCGCGCCCAGATCAGCACGTCACCGAGCGTGGCCAACCACCATTCGTAATGGGCGATGTGGTCGTCGTGCAGGGCGTCGCTCATGCGCCGATCCCCGGGAACGCCACCGACCACAACCACAGCAGGCCAGCCATCACCAGGCCCAGCACGATGCAGCTCAGCGAAATCATCGCCGGCGTCGCCAGCCCGGTGAAACCGCGGTCGCGTACTTCGCGGAAACGCTGCGACAGCAGCCACCAGAGCGCGCGGGGGTGGATGAAGGCACCTTCGCCCAGCTGCGCGCGGACCTCGGGGTGGCGGTCACGCAGATGCACCAGCGCGAGCGGCCAGAAGATGACGAAGGCGGTGGCGCCGGCGATGGCCACGGCGACGAACAGCAGGGCGAAGAACAGGACCATCGATCAGAACTCCGCGCTGCCCGGCGCGCGCGGGTAGGCGATGGCGTCGCGGATGTTGGACAGGCCGCAGGTGTAGACCACCAGCCGCTCAAAGCCCAGCCCGAAGCCGGCGTGCGGCACCGAACCGTAACGTCGGAAATCGCGGTACCAGCTGTAGTGCTCGGGATCGAGCCCGAACTGCTGCATGCGCGCGTCCAGCACATCGAGCCGTTCCTCGCGCTGCGAGCCGCCGATGATCTCGCCGATGCCGGGCGCCAGCACGTCCATCGCGGCCACGGTGCGGCCGTCGTCGTTGAGGCGCATATAGAAGGCCTTGATCGCCTCCGGGTAGTTCATCACCACGACCGGGCGGCCGACGTGTTCCTCGGTCAGCCAGCGCTCGTGCTCGGTCTGCAGGTCCAGGCCCCATTCGACCGGGAATTCGAACTTCTTGCCGCTCTTCTGCAGCAGGCCGATGGCATCGGTGTAGTCGATGCGCTCGAACGGCGCGTTGATGAAGGTTTCCAGCCGCGTGACGGCATCGGGCTGCACGCGCTCGGCGATGAAGGCCATGTCGTCGCCGCGCTCGTCCAGCACGGCGCGGAACAGGTATTTGAGGAAGTCTTCGGCCAGATCGGCATCGTCATTGAGATCGGCGAAGGCGATCTCCGGCTCGATCATCCAGAACTCGGCCAGATGGCGCGTGGTGTGGCTGTTCTCGGCGCGGAAGGTTGGCCCGAAGGTGTAGACCTTGCTCAGCGCCAGGCAGTAAGCCTCGACGTTCAACTGGCCGGACACGGTCAGGAAGGTTTCCTTGCCGAAGAAGTCGCGGCTGAAGTCCACCGCGCCATCCTTGCCGCGCGGCAGGTTGGCCATGTCCAGCGTGGAGACGCGGAACATCTGGCCGGCGCCTTCGGCGTCGCTGGTGGTGATGATCGGCGTCGAGATCCAGTAGAAGCCGCGCTCGTGGAAGAAGCGGTGCACCGCCTGCGCCAGGCAATGGCGGATGCGGGTGACCGCGCCGAACAGGTTGGTGCGCGGGCGCAGGTGGGCCACTTCGCGCAGGAACTCCGGCGACATCGGCTTCGGCTGGATGGGGTAGGTGAGGGGATCCTCGACCCAGCCGACGACTTCGACGGCATCGGCCTGGATTTCGAAGCCCTGGCCCTTGCCCTGCGACTTCACCAGCTTGCCACTGGCGATGACCGCGCAGCCCGGCGTCAGCCGCTTCACTTCGTCCAGATTGGACAGCGTATCGGAGGCGACCACCTGGATCGGCGCGAAGCCGGAACCGTCACTGACGTTGACGAAGGCGAGATTGGCCGAGCCGCGCACCGTGCGCACCCAGCCTTTCACCGTCACCTGGCCTCCTTCGGGGAGATGGCCGGCCAGTGTCTGGGCCACGGAAGTCGTCGTCATCGTCTTGAATCCTGTTGTGCGTGCAACCATATGAACGGGCAAGTTTAATCGACAGGTACACTGCGCACATGGCCGTCACCCTTGCTCCCGCCGCCCTCGAACGCGTCCGTGGCTACCTCGCCGCCGAACCGGCGAAGGCCGGGCTGCGTTTCGGCGTCAAGCGCACCGGATGCTCCGGCTGGGGCTATGTGATCGGCCTGGCCGACGCGGCGGAGCCGGGCGATACGGCGTTCGAGCACGAAGGCATCTGGATCCTGGTCGATGCCGACAGCCTGTCGCTGGTCGACGGCACCGAGATCGACTTCCTGAAGGCCGGCCTGAACGAGCAGTTCGTCTTCCGCAACCCCAATGTGCAGGGCGAATGCGGCTGCGGCGAAAGCTTCACCACCGACGCCGACAAGGTCGCCTGACCCGCGGCTTGCCGCAAGCCCTTGATTCCGTCATAATTTCCGGCTCCGTGCGGCTTGCCGTGCGGTGAACTTGCCCCACGGCGTGCATCCGCCCGTCCGGGGGCTGTCGGGCCAGGCAATTCCGCCGGGCCGATATCCACAAGGAAAACACAATGCGTCATTACGAAGTCGTGTTCCTGGTCCATCCGGACCAGAGCGAACAGGTGCCGGCCATGATCGAGCGCTACAAGGGCCTGATCGAGAACGCCGGTGGCACCGTCCACCGCATGGAAGACTGGGGCCGCCGCATGCTGGCCTACCCGATCAACAACCTGGTCAAGGCGCACTACGCGATGTTCAACATCGAGTGCGAGCAGGACGCGCTGAACGAGCTGGTCGACAGCTTCCGCTTCAACGACGCCATCCTGCGCCACCTGATCATCAAGCGTGACGATGCCGTCACCGAGCAGTCCCTGATCATGAAGAACAAGGACGAGAAGGGCGACAAGCCCGAGCGCGGCGAGCGCCGCCGTCGTGACGACGAGGCTTCCGAAGCTTCCAGCGACGACACCGACAACGCCGAAGCCGCCTGAGGAGCACACCCATGTCCAAGTTCTTCCGCCGCCGCAAGTTCTGCAAGTTCACCGCCGAAGGCGTGACCGAGATCGACTACAAGGATCTCAACACCCTGCGCCAGTACCTGACCGAGACCGGCAAGATCGTCCCGAGCCGCATCACCGGCACCAAGTCGCGCTACCAGCGCCAGCTGGCGACCGCGGTCAAGCGTGCGCGGTTCCTCGCGCTGCTGCCGTACACCGACAACCACGACGTCTGATTGCTTCGCCAGCTTGGCCTGGCGTTGTCGGCTTCGGGCGCGCGGTCCCTCATTGACGACCTGTCAACGTCGGGCCCGCGCACCCTTCGCCTCCTAGCCAGACCCGCGCTGGCTGTGCAATCCCTCGCGTGAATCCAATACCGTCCATCCGGACAACTCAAAGCTGCGGGCCTGCCCGCTAACGGAGACACACCATGAAGCTCATCCTCCTGCAGAAAGTGCAGAACCTCGGCAAGCTCGGCGACACCGTCGACGTGAAGCCCGGCTTCGGCCGCAACTACCTCGTGCCGCAGGGCAAGGCCGTGCCGGCGACCGCCGCCAACCTGGCCACCTTCGAAGCCAAGCGCGCCGAGTACGAAGCCAAGGCCCAGGCCGCCCATGACGAGGCGGAATCCCGCCGCGCCAAGCTGGAAGGCGCCAGCGTCACCATCCGCGCCAACGCTTCCAACGAAGGCAAGCTGTTCGGCTCGGTGACCCCGCGCGACATCGCCGAGGCGTTCACCGCCGCCGGCTTCCCGCTCACCAAGAGCGAAGTCGTGATGGGTGAAGGCCCGCTGCGCCACGTGGGCGAGTACGAAGTCATGGCCCATTTCGCCGCCGACGTGGAAACGCCGGTCAAGGTGATCGTGGAAGCCGAAGAAGCCTGATCCCCACGGATCCGGTTTCAGGAAACGGACGCTTCGGCGTCCGTTTTCGTTTGGGGATGGCGAAGCGTCGTCGCAGGCGCTGAGACATCGCCATGCACACTTATCCACAGGATGTTCCGTCGCGGCTCCACAAGCGCACGGCCTAGCATGGATGCCCGTCGCCACCTCCGGTGATGGATGCCCCTTGGAGCCTGATCGCGCATGTCCAGTCGTCCCGCTGATTTTTCCGGATCCGGCCGCTCCCCGGACCGCTTCGCCGACAGCCGCGTCCAGCAATTGCGCCTGCCGCCGCAGTCGGTGGAGGCTGAGCAGGCGGTGCTGGGTGGCCTGATGCTGGCGCCGGAGGCCTTCGATCGCGTCTCCGACCTGCTGGGCGAACAGGATTTCTACCGCCGCGACCACCAGCTGATCTATCGCGCGATCCGCGAACTGGCGGAGCGTAACCGGCCCTTCGACGCGGTGACGCTGGGCGAGTGGTTCGAGTCACAGGGCAAGGCCGAGCAGGTCGCCGGCGGTGCCTATCTGGTCGAACTCGCCAGCACCACGCCCTCGGCCGCCAACATCCGCGCCTATGCGGAAATCGTCCGCGACAAGGCGGTGCTGCGGCAGTTGATCGATGTCGGCACCGGCATCGTCAATGACGCCTTCCAGCCCGAGGGCCGCGAAAGCACCGAGCTGCTGGCCAAGGCCGAGCAGGAAGTCTTCGCCATCGCCGAAGCCGGTTCGCGCGGGCGTGCGGATTTCGTCGCGGTCAACGCGGCGATGAAGGAAGCGATGGAAGTGCTGCAGCAGCGCTTCGACAACGGTGGCAGCGTGACCGGCCTGCCGACCGGTTACACCGAGTTCGACGAGATGACCGCCGGCCTGCAGCCGACCGACCTGTTGATCCTTGCGGCGCGTCCTTCGATGGGCAAGACCACGCTGGCGATCAACATGGCCGAATACGCGGCGATGAAGACCAAGAAGGCGGTCGCGGTGTTCTCGATGGAAATGTCGGCCAGCCAGCTCGCGCTGCGCCTGATGTCGTCGGTGGGGCGCGTCAACGCGGGCAGGTTGCGCACCGGCCAGCTGGAAGACGAGGATTGGAGCCGCGTGTCGAGCGCCGTGCGCATCCTCAAGGACGTCAAGATCTTCATCGACGACACGCCGGCGCTTTCGCCCGACGTGCTGCGTTCCAAGTCGCGCCGCCTCAAGCGAGAGCACGACCTGGGCCTGATCGTCATCGACTACCTGCAGCTGATGGCCGTGCCCGGCAACAGCGAGAACCGCGCGACCGAGATCTCGGAGATCTCGCGCTCGCTCAAGGCGCTGGCCAAGGAACTCAACGTGCCGGTGATCGCGCTCTCGCAGCTCAACCGCTCGCTGGAACAGCGCCAGGACAAGCGCCCGGTTATGGCCGACCTGCGCGAATCGGGCGCCATCGAGCAGGACGCCGACGTCATCGTCTTCATCTACCGCGACGAGTACTACAACAAGGAAAATTCGCCGGACAAGGGCCTGGCCGAAGTCATCATCGGCAAGCAACGTAACGGCCCCACCGGCTCGTTCAAGCTGAAGTTCTTCGGCGAGTACACGCGCTTCGACAACCTCGCGCACGACAGCGTGGGCAGCTTCGAATAAACGCCTGCCGCCTGCTGCGCACGGCTTCTACAATGGCGCGATGAGCGATCCCGTCCAGCAACGCCCGACGCGCATCGAGATCGACCTCGATGCCTTCGCCCACAACCACGCGGCGATCCGCGCGCACGTCGGCGTGCCGGTGATGGGCATCGTCAAGGCCAACGGCTACGGCCACGGGCTGGTGCCGATGGCGCGGCAGCTGGAGAAGCAGGGCGTCGAGCAGATCGGCGTGGCCTTCGTGGAGGAGGGTGTGGCGCTGCGGCGCGCTGGCATCCGCACGCCGATCCTGGTGCTGGGTGGCATCTTCGGGCCGCAGGTCGGCCAGTACCTCGACCATGACCTTGAAATCACCGTGTCCTCGCTGGACAAGCTGCGGCAGGTCGAAGCGGCGGCTGAGGCGCGTGGGCGCCGGGCGGTGGTGCATCTCAAGATCGACACGGGGATGGAGCGCATCGGCGTCCACAGTTATTCGGCGGGGCCGTTCATCGAGGCCGCCGCCGCATCGACATGGTGCGAAATCAAGGGCGTCTATTCGCATCTGGCCTGCGCGGACGATCCGGCATCGCCGATGACGATGATGCAGCTTGAGCGTTTCCTCGAAGCCTGCGCGCACTTCGAGCGCATCGGCGCGCCGATGCCGATCCGCCACCTGGCCAATTCCGGTGGCGTGCTGCACTTCCCCGAGACCTGGCTCGACATGGTGCGGCCCGGCATCCTGCTGTACGGCGTCCTGCCTGACCCGGCCTCCAAACCCACGGTTGAAGTAGGCCCGGTGCTCTCGCTGACATCGCAGGTGGTGTATTTCAAGGTGATCCCGGCGGGGGCCACGGTGAGTTATGGCGCCACCTGGGAGGCGTCCACGCAGACGCGGCTGGTGACGGTGCCGATCGGTTATGGCGATGGCTGGCCGCGTGCGTTGTCGTCGCGCGGCGAGGTGCTGATCCGTGGCCGGCGCTACCCGGTGACCGGGCGCATCTGCATGGACCAATTCATGGTCGATGTCGGCGCTGGCAGTGCCTACAACGAGGACGAAGTGGTGCTGATCGGCCGGCAGGGCGGAGAAACCCTCAGCGCGGAAGCGGTCGCGGCGCGTGCCGGCACCATCGCCTACGAGTTGCTGGTCGGCCTCAACGAGCGCATCCCCCGGCACTACACAGGCGGTTGATTGCATTCACCTGGCGGCGACATTCGCGAGCCGGCCATGAATCCGTGATTCCGCATTCACATTCAGGTTACCGATGCGCCACTAGGCTCGCCGGGTCTATCACGACTCCCGAGGAGCGACACGATGAATGCATTCACCAAGACCGGCATCGCGGCTGCGCTGGCCACCACCATGCTGGCCGGCTGCGCCACCTACACCGGCCAGACCAGCGACCCGAACGACCCCAACCGCACGCAGCGTGGCGCCCTGATCGGTGCCGGTATCGGCGCGGTGGCCGGCCTGCTGTCCGGCAAGGACGCCACTGAGCGTCGCCAGCGCGCGATGGTCGGCGCAGGCATCGGCGGCCTTGCGGGCGCCGGCGTCGGTGCCTACCAGGATCGCCAGGAAGCCGAGCTGCGCCGCCAGACCGCCGGTACCGGCGTCGATGTGCAGCGCGATGGCGACGTCATCAAGCTCAACCTGCCGGACGGCGTCACCTTCGACTTCAACAAGACCAACGTGAAGCCGCAGTTCTATTCGGCGCTCAACAGCATCGCCAGCACGATCAAGCAGTACGACCAGACGATCGTCGAGATCAACGGCCATACCGACAACATCGGTTCGCTGGCCGCCAACCAGAAGGTGTCCGAGGAGCGTGCGCGTTCGGTCGGTGCCTATCTGGCCGGGCAGGGCGTGCAGTCGGTGCGCATGGAAACGCACGGTTACAACTATCAGTACCCAGTGGCCGACAACAGCACCGACAGCGGCCGTGCCTTGAACCGCCGCGTCGAGATCCGCCTGATCCCGCTGCGCAGCGGCGCCTGATCGGTCAGTTGATCGTGGATGAGGGGAAGGGCCGCCGCGTGCGGCCCTTCTTCTTTGTCGATGTTGATGTCGATGTCGATGTCGATGCGGAGCGCTGGCGCGTGAAGGCGCCATGCGACACTTGAATGCCACGAGGAAGCTCCCGCCATGCTTGGCTGGTTTGAACGCCTGATCAACCCCTTCGCGCCGGACGATGGCCGGATGCCGCCGCAGCGCATCTGGGCGTTCTACTGGCACTACCTGCGGCAGGCGCGCTGGGTGCTGCTCGGCGTGTGCGTGGTCGGCTTCTTCGTCGCGCTGATCGAGGTGTCGCTGTTCGACTACGTCGGCAAGCTCATCGACCTGGCCACGCAGTCGGCCAGTCCGCGTGCGTTCTTCGCCGAACACGGCCACACCCTGCTGTGGATGGCGGTGGTGGTGGTGCTGTTCCGTCCGGTGGCGACGCTGCTGCATGCGCTGCTGGTGAACCAGGCGCTGGTGCCGAGCCTGACCGGGCGCATCCGCTGGCAGCAGCATCTGTACGTGTCGCGGCAGAGCCTCGCGTTCTTTCAGAACGACTACGCCGGGCGCATCGCCAACCGGATCATGCAGACCGGCGCCAGCCTGCGCGAATCGGCGGTGGAGATCGTTGACGCGCTCTGGTACGTCTTCATCTACACCGCCACCGCGCTCTACCTGTTCGCCAAGGCCGATTGGCGGCTGATGCTGCCGCTGCTCGCATGGCTGGTCGGCTACGTGCTGCTGATGCGCTTCTTCGTGCCGCGTACCAAGGCGCGCTCCTTCGCCGCATCCGAAGCCAAGTCGAAGTTCATGGGCCGCGTGGTGGACGGCTACACCAACATCGCCACCCTCAAGCTGTTCCCGCACCGCGAGCGTGAGCATGAGTACGCCCGCGAATCGCTGCAGGAGAACATCGAAAAAGTGCGCGCCATGACCCGGCTGACCACCGGCATGGACGCCTCGATGACGATGTGGAACGGCCTGATGATCGCCGGCACCACCGGTATCGGCATGTGGCTGTGGTCGCAGGGGCACATCACGGTGGGCGCGGTGGCGTTCGCGGCCGGCCTGGCGATACGCATCAGCAACATGTCGGGCTGGATCATGTGGGTGATCAACGGCGTGTTCGAGAACATCGGCACCGTGCAGGACGGCATGAGCACGGTGGCGCATCCGCTGACCGTGGTGGATGCCGGGGATGCGAAGACGTTGCAGGTCAGCCATGGCGAAGTGATGTTCGATGACATCCACTTCCATTACGGCAAGGCGGGTGGGGTGATCTCGGGGCTCGACCTGCGCATCGCGCCGGGCGAGAAGGTGGGCCTGGTCGGCCCCAGTGGCGCCGGCAAGACCACGCTGGTCAACCTGCTGTTGCGCCTGTACGACCTGGAATCCGGGCGCATCCTGATCGACGGACAGGACATCGCGCGGGTCACGCAGGCCTCGCTGCGGGCACAGATCGGCGTCGTGACGCAGGACACCGCGCTGCTGCATCGCTCGATCCGCGACAACCTGCTGTACGGGCGGCCGGATGCCACGGAAGCGCAGCTCATAGCTGCCGTGCGTGACGCGCGTGCCGATGGCTTCATCCCGGGACTGAGCGACAACGAAGGCCACACCGGCTTCGATGCGCAGGTCGGCGAGCGCGGCGTGAAGCTGTCGGGTGGCCAGCGCCAGCGCATCGCGATCGCGCGGGTGCTGCTGAAGGTCGCGCCGATCCTGGTGCTGGACGAAGCGACATCCGCCCTCGATTCCGAGGTGGAAGCGGCGATCCAGGACAGCCTGGACCGGTTGATGGAAGGCAAGACCGTCATCGCCATCGCGCACCGGCTCTCGACCATCGCGCGGATGGACCGGCTGGTGGTGATGGACAAGGGGCGCATCGTCGAAACCGGGCGGCACGACGAGCTGGTCGCCGCCGACGGCCTCTACGCGCGGCTGTGGAAGCGGCAGACCGGCGGATTCGTCGCGCTGGACGATGGCGCGACGCCGGGCGGCTGAATCGACCATAGCACGCGATCACTGCGAAAACGGGCACGAAGCCGCATCCCGCCTATACTGCGCGGGTCGGACATTTCGACGTTCCCGGGGGTGCACTGGCTTCGACGGGGGTTGCGAAACTGTTTGGCGCATGCCGAGGGGGTAGCTTTCCTCGCTAATCCAGCTGCAAACTCATAGTTGCCAACGACGACAACTACGCTCTCGCCGCTTAAGGCGTAAGCCCTGAACCCACTTGTGCCTGTGCTCGTGGATGTAGGGTCACTCATCACAGGATCGGCCGCGGCGGCGACCCGCCAACCTCGGCTCAACCTTAGCGGGTATGTGTTGCGGCGTGCCTCGCACGCTGTGTTGCCGTAACACGAGAACGAACAGCGAGCTAAGCATGTAGTGCCGGGCACGGAGTACCTTCGGACGGGGGTTCAATTCCCCCCACCTCCACCAAACGCAAAAGGCCGGAACCCCAAAGTTCCGGCCTTTTCTTTTGCCCGGTCCGCGCGGCTCAGGCGAACTTGTTGTGGCGGCGCATGACCTGCTGCTTCTCGCGGTTCCAGTCGCGTTCCTTGTTGGCGGCGCGCTTGTCGTGCGCCTGCTTGCCCTTGGCCAGCGCGATTTCCACCTTGACCTTGTTGCCCTTCCAGTAGAGCGCGGTGGGGATGATGGTGTAGCCATCGCGCTCCACGCGGCCGATGAGCGTGTCGATCTCACGGCGGTGCAGCAGCAGCTTGCGGTTGCGGCGGTCGTTGGTGACCACGTGGCTGGACGCCTGGATCAGCGGCGTGATCTGCGCGCCGAACAGGAATACCTCGCCGCTGTTGACCATCGCGTAGCTCTCGCCGATGTTGGCGCGGCCGGCGCGGATCGCCTTCAGCTCCCATCCCTGCAGCGCCAGACCGGCCTCGAAGCGCTGCTCCAGGTGGTACTCGTGCTTCGCCCGCCGGTTGAGGGCGATGGTGGGATTCTTTGCCGTATCCTTCGCGGTCTTGTTGTTTGCGGCCTTGCTCATGCGGGCATTGTCGCCGATGAATGCGGAACCTGCAGTGAGGAGTCACGTGTCCAACACGATCGAGCGCAGCGCCCTGGTGGCGCGCCCGGCCGAAGCGATGTACGCGCTGGTGGCCGATGTCGAGGCCTATCCCCGGCGTTTCAACTGGTGCCAGTCGGCGACCGTGCTGGAACGGGGCGAGCAGATGATGAAGGCGCGCCTGGACCTGCAGCTGGCCGGCTTCAAGACCTGGTTCGTTACCGAGAACACGCTGGTGCCGGGCCGCTCAATGGACATGCAGCTGGCCGAAGGCCCCTTCAAGAAGCTGCAAGGACGCTGGGAATTCAAGCCTTTGTCCGATGAGGCGAGCAAGGTCTCGCTGCTGCTGGAATTCGAACCCGCCTCCAGCCTGCTGGCGCCGGTGATCCGGCTGGGCCTGCAGGGGTTGGCCGATCGCATGGTCGATGACTTCGTCCGGACCGCCCGCGCCGAAGCCGCCTGAGATGAAGGTGGAAGTCATTGCCGCGTGGCCGGATCGCTTCGAAACCCGCACGATTGAACTGCCCGACGACAGCACCGCAACCCAAGCCTGCTCCGCCTCCGGCCTAGCCGAAGGCTATCCGCTGGCCGGCTTCGCGGTGTTCGGACGCAGGGTGGGGGAGGATGCAGTCCTCCACGAGGGCGACCGGCTGGAACTGCTGCGCGCCATGGCCATCGACCCGAAAGAAGCGCGACGCCGACGCGCGGAAACCGCGAAGGCCCTCAAGCAAAAAGCCCGCTGATCGCGGGCTTTTTCATGGGCTTGAAGACGGGGCTGGATCAGCGGCCCTTCTTCTTGTCCTTGCGCAGGTTGGGACCGAAGTCACGCAGCGAACGGCGCGCCAGTTCGGCGTCCTGGCTGGGGAAGTAGTCGCCTTCCCAGCGGGTCACCGCCTCGTTTTCGAAATACACCACGAAATTCTTGACCTCGGCCTTGGCGGTACGGCCGCGACGCTGGCTGCTGGTGTAGTCCCAGCGGTCGTGGTGGAAGGGATCTTCGATGGAGGGCGTGCCGAGCATCGCCGACACCTGCTGCTTGCTCATGCCGACCTGCAGCTGCTCGACGGCCGAGGGCTCGATCAGGTTGCCCTGGTAGATCGGCTGGCGATAGACGATGCCGCAGCCGGCGGTGGTGGCGGCCAGGGCGAGGATCAGCAGGGATTTGCGCATGTGCGGACAGGACAACGTGGGGTTGGGCGATAATACACGCCAGCCCACCGCGACAGGAGCCGTGGCCCGCATCGGCGGAGCCCACGTTCAGACCCCCACGATGGACAACGACGATCTCCGCAACGCCGGCCTCAAGGTCACCCACCCGCGCGTGCGCATCCTGAATCTGCTGGAGCAGAACAAGGCGCGCCATGTCACCGCCGAAGACATCTACCGGCAGCTGCTGGCGGACAACGAGGACATCGGCCTGGCCACCATCTACCGCGTGCTGACCCAGTTCGAGGCGGCCGGCCTGGTGCTCAAGCATCATTTCGAAGGCGGGCAGGCGGTCTACGAGCTCGACCGCGGCGACCACCACGACCACATGGTCGACCTGGACACCGGCAAGATCATCGAATTCGAAAGCCCGGAGATCGAGAAGCTGCAGCGCGAGATCGCCGAGCGCCACGGCTACATCATCGAAGAGCACGCGCTGGTCATGTACGTGCGCAAGAAGCGCTGATCAGCCGGCGTCGTCCAGCAGGCTGCGGGCGGCGGCACGCGCCGCATCGCTGACGTTCACGCCGCCCAGCAGGCGGGCGATTTCCTCGACCCGTCCGGCATCGTCAAGACGTTCCACCGCGCTCATCGTCAGCGACTCGCTGCTGGCCTTGCGCACGCGCCACTGCGCATGGCCCTGCGCCGCGACCTGCGGCAGGTGGGTCACGCACATCACCTGGCAACGCGCGCCGAGCGCCCGCAGCTTGCGGCCCACCACTTCGGCGACACCACCGCTGATGCCGGTATCGACTTCGTCGAAGACCATGGTCGGCACGGTGTCGATGCCGAGCGCGGCGACTTCGATGGCCAGCGAGATGCGCGACAGTTCGCCGCCCGATGCCACCTTGCGCAACGGCCGCGGCGGCTGGCCGGGATTGGCGGCGATCAGGAATTCGGCGCGTTCGGCGCCCTGTGCATTGGGTTCGAGGCCGGCTTCGGCGGCGAGCTCGATGCGGAAATCGGCTTCGCCCATCCCCAGCTCGCGGACGATGGCGACGGTCGCCGCCGACAGCGCCTTGGCCGCTTTCGTGCGGGCGCGGGTGAGTTGGGCGGCGGCGGCATTCCATGTCTGGCGGGCGGCTTCCACCTCTTCCAGCAACTCGGCGGCGCGGGCCTCGGCGTTGTCGAGCGAGGCGAGTTCGTCTTCGATGCGCGCTTGCACCCCGGCCAGCGCATCCACGCCGACGCGATGCTTGCGGGCGAGCGCGTGGACGCGCTGCAGGCGCTGGTCGAGCGACTCGAAGCGGCCCGGCTCCAGATCCAGCGTGTCACCGAGGCGGGCCAGCGTGTCGGCGGCCTCGTCGAGCGAAATGGTGGCGGTTTCCAGCAACGCATCGACGTCGGCAAGGCGCGGTTCGTGGTCGATGACGCGGCTGATCGCGTCGCGGGCGCGCTGGAGCAGGGCGAGCGCGTTGGCCTCGTCGGAGTCGGCCAGCCAGTCGCGGGCGCGGGTCTGCGCCTCGATCAACTCGCTGGCGTGGGCGAGGCGGCGATGGTCGGCGTCGAGGCTGGCGAGGCTGGCGGCGTCCAGCGTCTCGGCCTGCAGTTCACGCAACTGGTGGCGGAGGAATTCGACGCGCTCGCCGACGTCGCCACGGGCGTTCAGCGCTTCCAGTTCGGCGCGGGCGGCTTGCCAGCGCTTGGCGGCTTGCCCGACTTCGGCCAACAGATCGCCGTGGCGGCCGTAGCCATCGAGCAGCGCCAACTGCGAGTTGCGCGAGAGCAGGGCCTGCTGCGCGTGCTGGCCGTGGATTTCGACCAGCAGCGAGGCGAGTTCGGACAGCTGCGCGGCGCTGGCCATGCGCCCGTTGATCCAGGCCTTGGAGCCGCCATCGGCGCGCAGCACGCGGCGCAACTGGCAGTCGCCGGCTTCGTCCATCTCCGCCTCCTGCAGCCAGGCGCGGGCGGCGGGTGCATCGGTGAGGTCGAATTCGGCGGAGAGCTCGGCGCGTTCGGCGCCGTGGCGGACCACGCCGGCATCGGCGCGCTGGCCGCAGAGGAAACCGAGCGCATCGACCAGCAGCGACTTGCCGGCGCCGGTCTCGCCGGAAATGACGGTCATGCCGGGCCCGAACTCCAGTTCGGCGGCACGGACCACGGCAAAGTCGGCGATGGCGAGGCGGGTCAACATCGCGCATAGCTTAATGGGTGGAATCGCAGGGGTTGAGATGCTTGCGCCGGCCGCGTTGGTGCACCATATCGATGACATGGACACCGCTCCCGCGCTCGACGCCCGCGCCCGCCAGCTGCTGCGCACGCTGATCTCCCGCCACATCCGCAATGGCGTGCCGGTCGGTTCGCAGACATTGGCCGAACACGCCGGGCTGAAGGTGAGCCCGGCGACGGTGCGCAACATCCTGGCCGACTTGGAGGACTTGGGCCTGCTGGCGTCGCCGCATACCTCGGCCGGGCGCATCCCGACCACGCAGGGCTACCGGGTGTTCGTGGACAGCCTGCTGCAATGCCGGCCGCTGCCGGCGGGCGAGATGCAGAAGCTGCGCGATGAACTGGCCGGCGGTGATACCCGGCAGATGCTCGGCAGCGCGTCGGAACTGCTGTCGGCGATGAGCCGCTTCGTGGGCGTGGTGGCGGCGCCCAAGCCCGATGCGCTGGTCTTCCGCTACATCGATTTCGTGATGCTGGAGCCGCAGCGCGTGCTCGCCATCCTGGTCCTGCACGACGGCAGCGTGCAGAACCGCGTGCTGGAGCTGCGTCGGGCGTTCGAACCGGGTGCGCTGGAACAGGTCGCCAACTACCTCAACACCCATTTCGCCGGCCACCCGCTGCCGCAGGTGCGCGGCCAGCTGGTGGCGGAACTGCGCGCCGCCCGCGACGAGATGCAATCGCTGCTGAGCCAGGCGGTGGAACTGGCCGAACAGGCGCTGGTGCCGGCCGGCGCGGGCGAGGACCTGCTGGTCGCCGGCCAGACCCGGCTGATGGGCGCGCAGGCGATCACCGATGTGGAACGGCTGCGCGAGTTGTTCGAAGCGTTCGCCCGCAAGCGTGACATCCTGCAATTGCTGGAACGCACCCTGTATGCCGAGGGCGTCAAGATCTTCATCGGCGAGGAGACCGGCATCGCGCCGCTGGAGGACGTGGCGCTGGTGGCCGCCCCCTATGGCCGCGATGGTGAGGTGCTGGGCGTGCTGGGGGTCATCGGCCCGACCCGGATGGCCTACGACCGCGTCATCCCGGTGGTGCAGGCGACCGCGCAGGCGCTCGGGGCGGCCATCTCCACGCGCTGAGGCTTGAAAGCCGGCGGGGCAGGCCTTACGTCCGGGGGTATCGACCCATCCCGGATGCGCCCATGACCACCGAAGCCGACTTCGACCCCACCCAGACCCAGCCGCTTGAGCCTGAAATCGACGAGGTCGAGGCGCTCAAGGCGGAGATCGAGCAGCTCAAGGCGCAGTCGCTGATCGAGCGCGCGGATCTGGACAACCAGCGCAAGCGTCTGGCCCGCGACATCGACACCGCCCGCCGTTTCGCCAACGAGAAGCTGCTCGCCGACCTGCTGCCGGTGTTCGATTCGATGGATGCCGGCCTGGCCGCCGCCTCGGCCGACGACCCGTTGCGCGCGGGGCTGGAACTCACGCTCAAGCAGCTGCACGCGGTGGCCGAGAAAAACGGGCTGGTGGAAGTGGCGCCGAAGCCGGGCGACGCCTTCAACCCCGAGCATCACAACGCGGTCAGCCAGCAGCCGGCGGAGGGCATCGCCTCCGGCGCGGTGGTGCAGGCCTTCCAGAAGGGCTATGTGCTGAACGATCGCCTGCTGCGCCCGGCGATGGTGGTCGTGGCGCCCTGAGTGGCGCGATTAATCCCTTGAATCGCCGCGCGTCACCCCCAGATACGAACCATCGCGGCGCCGCCGCACCGAATCCACACTTACAGAGGTAATCACACATGGCCAAGATCATCGGCATCGACCTCGGCACCACCAATTCCTGCGTCGCCGTGATGGAAGGCGGCAAGGCCCGCGTCATCGAGAACGCCGAGGGCGACCGCACCACGCCTTCCGTCGTCGCCTGGACCAAGGACGGCGAAGTGCTCGTCGGCGCCTCGGCCAAGCGCCAGGCGGTCACCAATCCCAAGAACACCTTCTTCGCGGTCAAGCGCCTGATCGGCCGCAAGTTCACCGATGCCGAGGTCAAGAAGGACCTGGACCTGGTGCCGTATGCGATCGTCGCGCACGACAACGGCGATGCCTGGGTGGAAACCAGTGACGGCAAGAAGCTCTCGCCGCAGGAAGTCAGCGCCAAGGTGCTGGAGAAGATGAAGAAGACCGCCGAAGCCTTCCTGGGCGAGACGGTCACCGAGGCGGTCATCACCGTGCCGGCCTACTTCAACGACAGCCAGCGCCAGGCCACCAAGGACGCCGGCCGCATCGCCGGGCTGGACGTCAAGCGCATCATCAACGAGCCGACCGCGGCCGCGCTCGCCTACGGGCTGGACAAGGCCGGCGGTGACCGCAAGATCGCCGTGTACGACCTGGGCGGCGGCACCTTCGACGTGTCGATCATCGAGATCGCCAACGTCGACGGCGAGAAGCAGTTCGAGGTGCTGGCCACCAACGGCGACACCTTCCTGGGCGGCGAGGACTTCGACAAGCGCGTCATCGACTACCTCGTCGAGGAGTTCCAGAAGACCGACGGCGTGGACCTGCGCAAGGACCCGCTGGCCCTGCAGCGCCTGAAGGACGCCGCCGAGCGCGCCAAGATCGAGCTGTCGTCCTCGCAGCAGACCGACGTCAACCTGCCGTACGTGACGGCGGACGCGACCGGCCCGAAGCACCTCAACATCAAGCTGACCCGCGCCAAGCTGGAAGCCTTGGTGGATGAGCTGATCAAGCGCACCATCGCGCCGTGCCGCACCGCGCTCAACGACGCCGGCCTGAAGGCCAGCGACATCGGCGAGGTGATCCTGGTCGGCGGCCAGACCCGCATGCCGAAGGTGCAGGCCGCGGTGGCCGAGTTCTTCGGCAAGGAGCCGCGCAAGGACGTGAACCCCGACGAGGCCGTGGCGCTGGGCGCCGCGATCCAGGGCGGCGTGCTGGCCGGCGACGTCAAGGACGTGCTGCTGCTCGACGTGACCCCGCTGTCGCTGGGCATCGAGACCCTGGGCGGCGTGTTCACCAAGATCATCGAGAAGAACACGACCATCCCGACCAAGGCGTCCCAGGTCTTCTCGACCGCCGATGACAACCAGTCGGCCGTGACCGTGCACGTACTGCAGGGCGAGCGCGAGCAGGCGCAGTACAACAAGTCGCTGGCCCGCTTCGACCTGTCCGGCATCGAGCCGGCGCCGCGCGGCATGCCGCAGATCGAGGTCAGCTTCGACATCGATGCCAACGGCATCGTCCACGTGACCGCCAAGGACAAGAAGACCGGCAAGGAACAGAAGGTCGAGATCAAGGCCGGTTCGGGCCTGTCCGACGAGGAGATCCAGCGCATGGTGCAGGACGCCGAGGCGCACCGCGAGGATGACAAGAAATTCCAGGAACTGGTCGCCGCCCGCAACCAGGCCGACGCCCTGATCCATGCCACCCGCAGTGCGATCAAGGACAACGGCGAGAAGGTGCCGGGCGACGTGATCGGCCGTGCCGAAGGCGCCATCGCCGACCTGGAGACGGCGATGAAGGCCGACGACAAGGGCCAGATCGAAGCCAAGGCCAAGGTGCTGGAAGAAGCCGCGCAGTCGCTGTTCGCCGCCGCCGCGGCCGGACAGCAGGCGGGTCCGGACATGGGCGCCGGCCCGCAGCCGGGTGGCTCCAGCCAGAACGACGACGTGGTGGATGCCGAATTCACCGAGGTCAAGGACGACGACGCCAAGTCCAACTGAAGCCTGGCCTGATCGGGGCGACTCGGCAGGCCACGGGAGACGGGCAGGCCGGCAGGTCTGCCCGTTCGCGTGAGAGAGCAAGGAACCCGCAAGACCGATGAGCAAGCGCGACTACTACGAAGTCCTCGGCGTCAGCCGGACCGTCACCGAGGCCGAGCTGAAGGTGGCTTACCGCCGCGCGGCCGCCAAGCACCATCCTGACCGCAACCACGGCAACGAGAAGGCCGCCGAGATCGCGTTCAAGGAGTGCAAGGAGGCCTATGAGGTGCTGTCCGACGCCGGCAAGCGCCGGGCCTACGACCAGCACGGCCACGCCGCCTTCGAGCACGGCATGGGCGGCGGGGGCGCGGGTCCCGGCTATGCCGACGTCGGCGACATCTTCGGCGACATCTTCGGCAACATCTTCGGCGGCGGCATGGGCGGCCAGCAGCGCCAGCGCCGCGGTGCCGACGTCGGCTACCGCCTCGACCTCGACCTGGAGGAAGCGGTCTCCGGCATCGAGAAGAAGATCGAACTGCCGACGCTCGCCGAGTGCGACGACTGCGGCGGCTCCGGCTCCGAGGACGGCCAGCTCGATACCTGCGGACAGTGCGGCGGGCGCGGGCAGGTGGTGATGCAGCGCGGTCCGTTCCGCATGCAGCAGCCGTGCCCGGCCTGCATGGGGCGCGGCCAGACCATCGTGCATCCGTGCAAGAGCTGCCACGGCAATGGCCGCGTGCACGAAGACAAGGTGTTGGAAGTGAACATCCCGGCGGGCGTGGACAGTGGCGACCGCATCCGCCTGGCGGGCGAGGGCGAGGCCGGACCGGCCGGCAGTCCGCCCGGCGACCTGTATGTGGAAGTGCGGGTGCGCCCGCATGAGATCTTCACCCGCGAAGGCGACGACCTGCATTGCGAAGTGCCGATCCGCATCTCGCAGGCGGCGCTCGGCGACACCGTGCGCGTGCCGACGCTGGAAGGCGAGGCGGAAATCCGCATTCCGGCCGAAACCCAGAGCGGCAAAGTGTTCCGCCTGCGCGGCAAGGGCGTGAAGTCGGTCCGCAGCCGCAGCGAGGGCGACCTGTACTGCACGGCGGTGGTGGAAACGCCGATCAACCTGACCGCCGAACAGCGCCAGCTGCTGGAGCAGTTCGAATCGACCTTCACCGGCGAGGACGCGCGCAAGCATTCGCCCAAGCACGCCACCTTCATGGACGGGGTCAAGGGCTTCTGGGACCGGATGACCGGCTGACGCGCGGTTGCCCCTTCACCGTGCCGGCCGCTAACGTGGGCGGCCTTCTTCCCGGTCGCCTCCGCCTATGGCCCACGATCCCGACATCCGCCTGCTGATCCATGGTGCCAATGGCCGGATGGGCCAGGCATTGTTGCGGCTGTGCAACGAATCGCCGGGCTGCGGCACGGTCGCGGCGGTGTCGCGCCGTTCGCCGCAGCAAAGGGTGGTGGATGGCGTCGCGCACCTGGCCGCCAGCGAGATGTCGGGCGCGCCGGCCTTCGACGTGGCGGTGGATTTCAGCCTGCCGGAAGCCTTCGACGGCATCCTCGCGCTGTGCGTCGAACGCGGGGCCGCGCTGGTCTCCGGCACCACCGGGCTGTCCGATGCGCAGAAGGCCGCGCTCGAAGCCGCATCGCAACGCATTCCCGTGCTGTGGGCGAGCAATTTCAGCATCGGCGTGGCCGTGCTGAACAAACTGGTGCGCCGCGCCGCCGAGGCCTTGCCGGACTGGGACTGCGACATCATCGAAATGCACCACACCCGCAAGCTGGATGCGCCTTCGGGCACCGCGTTGACGCTGGGCCAGTCGGCCGAGGCGGGCGGCGCCACGCCGCACTACGCCGCGATCCGCGCCGGCGATATCGTCGGCGAGCATCTGGTGCAGTTCGCGGGGCAGGGCGAGCGCATCGAACTGATCCACCGCGCCACCCACCGCGACATCTTCGCGCGGGGTGCATTGCAGGCGGCACGCTGGCTGGCGGGCCGTCCGGCGGGCCTGTATGCAGTCCGTGATCTGCTGGATGATGTCGCCGGACTGGATTCACGCGGCCATCACCGATAGAATCCTCGTTCGCCTGAATCCAATCGCCTCCGGGGTAGCCAATGCGCACTTCGGCGGTTTTTTGCAACCCCAGACAAGGCGAAGCCCGTGATCCAACCTGCACTTCTCGCGCTTGAAGACGGCACTGTCTTCAGGGGCTCATCCATCGGCGCGCCCGGTATTTCAGTGGGCGAGGTGGTGTTCAACACCGCCATGACCGGCTACCAGGAAGTGCTGACCGACCCGTCGTACGCGCGCCAGCTGGTCACCCTGACCTATCCGCACATCGGCAACACCGGCATGACGCCGCAGGACGACGAGGCTGCCCGCGTCTGGGCCGCCGGCCTGATCGTGCGCGACGTGCCGCGCCGCCCCAGCAGCTGGCGCAACCGGCAGTCGCTGCCGGAGTGGATGCGCGAACGCGGCATCGTCGGCATCCATGACCTCGACACGCGTGCGCTGACCCGCCGCCTGCGCGAGAGCGGTGCCCAGAACGGCGCGCTGATGGCCGGCGAAGGGCTGGATGCCGATGCGGCGATCGAGGCCGCGCGCAAGTTCCCCGGCCTGAAGGGCATGGACCTGGCCAAGGTGGTCAGCACCGACAAGCCGTATGCCTGGACCGAGGGTTCGCTCGACCTCGACCGCAATGCCTTCGATGTCCCGGCGAAGAAGTTCAAGGTCGTCGCCTACGATTTCGGCGTGAAGACCAACATCCTGCGCATGCTGGCCGACCGCGGCTGCGAGGTGACCGTGGTGCCGGCGCAGACGCCCGCCGCCGACGTGCTGGCGATGCAGCCGGACGGCATCTTCCTGTCCAACGGCCCGGGCGATCCGGAACCGTGCGATTACGCCATCGCCGCCATCCGCGAATTCCTGGCGAAGAAGGTGCCGATCTATGGCATCTGCCTCGGCCACCAGCTGCTGGGCCTGGCCGTGGGCGCGAAGACGATGAAGATGCCGCACGGCCACCACGGCGCCAACCACCCGGTGCAGGAACTCGACGGCGGCCGCGTGCTGATCACCTCGCAGAACCACGGCTTCTGCCTGGACGAAGCCACTTTGCCAGCGAATGCGCGCATCACCCACCGCTCGCTGTTCGACGGCACCAACCAGGGCATCGAACTCACCGATGCACCGGCCTACAGCTTCCAGGGCCACCCCGAAGCATCACCGGGTCCGCGCGACGTCGCGGGCCTGTTCGATCGATTCATCGCCACGATGGCGAACTGACCACTCAGGAGACACGGATTCATGAAACAGCTTGTCATTGCGATCGCGCTGGCATGTGCGTCACTGGTGCCGACCAGTGTCGATGCACGCGAAGTCCCCACGCGTGATTTCTTCAAAGACCCCGAGTTCACCTCGGTGGTGTTGTCGCCCGATGGCAAGCACATCGCGATCACCGTGCCGCAGGCCGACCGCACCCTGCTGGCCGTGCTGGAAACCGACAACAACAAGGTCGTCGGCAAGTGGGATTACGGCACCAACCGCCACATCCGCAACGTGATGTGGGCGAACAACGAGCGCCTGCTGTTCCGCGTCGGCCTGAAGCTTGGCAAGTTCGATTTCGAAGTCGGCAACTCCGACCTCTACGCCACCAACCTCGATGGCACCAAGCGCATCGACATCCCCAATGGCAGCACCTACCAGATCGTCGATGTCACCCGTGACGACCCGCGCACGGTGCTGGTGTCGCGCTCGGTGGAATCCACCTATCTGTCCAAGCTCGATGTCTACAACGGTCGCCTGAGCACCGTGTCGACCGCGAAGGTGGATGGCGGCAGCTTCGTCGTCGACCACACCGGCACCCCGCGCTACGCCTTCGGCGAGATGAAGGACGGCAGCCAGATCACCCTGGCCCGCAACGGCGATATCTGGGAAGAAGTGCACCGCACGCCGCGTGGTGGCGCGACCCTGTCGCCTATCGGTTTCGCCGCCGACAACAAGCACGTCTATATGGAGCGTGGCGACGACGGCAAGCCCGACAGCGTGGTGCTGCTCGACCCGGAAACCGGCGAAGAGAAGCAGGTGTCGAGCAATGGCGCGGTCAGCCCGGCGCGCACCCTGTGGAGCTCCGACGGCAAGACCCTGCTGGGCATCGCCTACATGGACGGCATCCCGTACTGGGACTGGATCGCCCCGGAACACCCCGAGACCAAGGTGCTGGCCGGCCTGGAAAAGGCTTTCCCGGGCAAGGCGGTGAGCTTCTCGGGCAGCAGCGAGGACGGCCGTTACATCGCCATGCGCGTCTTCAGTGACCGCGATCCGGGCCAGCTCTACCTGTTCGACCGCCAGACCGGCCAGGCCAAGTTCCTCGCCGCCAGCATGGACTGGATCAAGCCCGAGGAAATGTCGCCGATGAAGCCGGTGGAGATCACCGCGCGCGACGGCATGCGCATGTTCGGCTACCTGACCATCCCGGCCGGCAGCAACGGCAAGAACCTGCCGCTGATCATCAACCCGCACGGCGGCCCGCACGGCCCGCGCGACAGCTGGGGCTTCAACCCGGAAGTCCAGTTCCTGGCCAACCGTGGCTATGCGGTGCTGCAGGTGAACTACCGCGGCTCCGGCGGTTACGGCAAGGCGTTCGAGCGTGCCGGCTACCGCAAGTGGGGCACCACGATGCAGGACGACCTGACCGATTCGGTGCGCTGGGCCATCGCCGAGGGCATCGCCGATCCGAAGCGCGTCTGCATCTACGGCGCCTCCTACGGCGGCTACGCGGCGCTGATGAGCATCGTGCGCGAGCCGAACCTGTACCAGTGCTCGGTCGGCTACGTCGGCGTCTACGACCTGGACATCCAGCGCCGCAGCAGCGACACCTCGCAGAGCGACTTCGGCATGAACTACCTGCGTGACGTGCTGCCGCCGACCTCCGCCGAGCGCCAGGCGCAGTCGCCGATCTACGGCGTGGACCGCATCAAGACCCCGGTGATGCTGGTGCATGGCCGCCTGGACCGCCGCGTGCCGATCGAGAACGTCGAGAAGCTGGAAGCCAAGATGAAGGCGGCCGGCAAGGCGCCGGAAGACGTGGTGATCGAGGACAAGGAAGGCCATGGTTTCCAGAACGTGGACAACCAGGTGAACCTCTACAACCGCATGCAGGCGTTCTTCGACCGCCACATCGGCAACAAGAAGTAAGTGATGCACAGGGGAGGGCGGCCATCCGCCCTCCCGTCCCCCTCACGCGCCAGCCACGGCGCGCCTGAAGTGACCTGATCCATGCCCAAGCGCAGCGACATCCAGACCATCCTTATCATCGGCGCCGGCCCGATCGTCATCGGCCAGGCGTGCGAGTTCGACTACTCCGGCGCACAGGCCTGCAAGGCGTTGCGCGAGGAGGGCTACCGCGTGGTGCTGGTGAACTCCAACCCGGCGACGATCATGACCGACCCGGAGATGGCCGATGCGGTCTACATCGAGCCGATCAACTGGAAGTCGGTCGAGAAGATCATCGCCAAGGAAAAACCCGACGCGCTGCTGCCGACGATGGGCGGCCAGACCGCGTTGAACTGCGCGCTGGACCTGGCCGACAACGGCGTGCTGGAACGCCACGGCGTGGAGTTGATCGGCGCCAGCCGCGACGCCATCCGCATGGCCGAGGACCGCGAGCTGTTCCGCGTGGCGATGGCGGAGATCGGGCTGGAATGCCCGAAGGCCGAGGTCGCGCGCAATTTCGAGCAGGCGGTCGATATCCAGACCCGCGTCGGCTACCCGACGATCATCCGCCCGAGCTTCACGCTGGGTGGCAGCGGCGGCGGCATCGCCTACAACAAGGAGGAGTTCGAGGAGATCGCCAGGCGCGGCCTCGAGCTCTCGCCGGTGCACGAGATCCTGGTCGAGGAGTCGGTGCTCGGCTGGAAGGAATTCGAGATGGAAGTGGTCCGCGACACCGCGGACAACTGCATCATCGTCTGCAGCATCGAAAACCTGGACCCGATGGGCGTGCATACCGGCGACAGCATCACCGTCGCGCCGGCGCAGACGCTCACCGACAAGGAATACCAGCGCCTGCGCGATGCCTCCATCGCGGTGCTGCGCAAGATCGGCGTGGATACCGGTGGCAGCAACGTGCAGTTCGGCGTCAATGCGCAGACCGGCCGCGTCGTCGTCATCGAAATGAATCCGCGCGTGTCGCGTTCCTCGGCGCTGGCGTCGAAGGCGACCGGTTTCCCGATCGCCAAGATCGCGGCCAAGCTCGCCGTCGGCTACACGCTGGACGAGTTGAAGAACGACATCACCGGTGGCCTGACGCCGGCGAGCTTCGAGCCGTCGATCGATTACGTGGTGACCAAGATCCCGCGCTTCGCCTTCGAGAAATTCCCGGCCGCCGATTCGCGCCTGACCACGCAGATGAAGTCGGTGGGCGAGGTGATGGCGATCGGCCGCACCTTCCAGGAGTCGATGCAGAAAGCGTTGCGCGGTCTTGAAACCGGCAAGGTCGGCTTCGACCCGACCGGCCTGGACTGGAACAACGAGGACGACCTGGCCCGCCTGAAGCGCGAAGTGAAGGAGCCGGGCCCGGAACGCCTGTTCTACCTGGCCGATGCCTTCCGCGCCGGTCTCTCTGTGGACGATGTGCACGCGTTGTCGTTCGTCGATCCGTGGTTCCTCGACCAGATCGAGGACATCATCGCCGCCGAGCAGACCATCGCGAAGGGTGGGCTGGCCGCGCTCGATGCCGCCGCGATGCGCGGCTACAAGCGCATGGGTTTCTCCGACGCGCGCATCGCCCAGCTCTGCAATACCGACGAGGCCGCGGTCCGCGCCCTGCGTCGTGGCTTCGGCATCCGCCCGGTGTACAAGCGCGTGGACAGCTGCGCGGCGGAATTCGCCACCACCACCGCCTACATGTATTCGACCTACGAGGATGAGTGCGAGGCGGCGCCGTCCGACCGCGAGAAGATCATCGTGCTCGGCGGCGGCCCGAACCGCATCGGCCAGGGCATCGAGTTCGACTACTGCTGCGTCCACGCCGCACTCGCGCTTCGCGAGGATGGCTACGAAACCATCATGGTCAACTGCAACCCGGAAACGGTGTCGACCGATTACGACACCTCCGACCGCCTGTATTTCGAGCCGCTGACGCTGGAAGACGTGCTGGAGATCATCGATCTCGAGAAGCCGAAGGGCGTCATCGTGCAGTACGGCGGGCAGACGCCGCTGAAACTGGCCAAGGCGTTGGAAGCCAATGGCGCGCCGATCATCGGCACTTCGCCGGAGTCGATCGACCTGGCCGAAGACCGCGAGCGCTTCCAGCAACTGGTGGAGAAGCTGCAGCTGAAGCAGCCGCCGAACCGCACCGCCCGCAGCGCCGAGGAAGCCCTGGTGCTGGCGCGCGAGATCGGCTACCCGCTGGTGGTGCGCCCGAGCTACGTGCTGGGTGGCCGCGCGATGGAAGTGGTCCACGCCGACGCCGACCTTGAACGCTACATGCGCGAGGCGGTGAAGGTCAGCCACGACTCGCCGGTGCTGCTCGACCGCTTCCTCGACAACGCGGTGGAAGTGGACATCGATGTCATCGCCGACAAGGACGGCAACGTGCTGATCGGTGGCGTGATGGAGCACATCGAGGAAGCCGGCGTGCATTCCGGTGACTCTTCCTGCTCGCTGCCGCCGTATTCGCTGTCGCAGAAGGTGCAGGACGAACTGCGCGAGCAGGTCGTCGCACTGGCGAAGGCGCTGGACGTGGTCGGCCTGATGAACACCCAGTTCGCCGTGCAGACCAATGACGAGGGCGAACACACCATCTTCCTGCTGGAAGTGAACCCGCGTGCCTCGCGCACCGTGCCTTTCGTGTCGAAGGCGATCGGCCGTCCGCTGGCCAAGATCGCCGCGCGCTGCATGGCCGGCATGTCGCTGGCCGCGCAGGACGCGACGACCGAAATCGTGCCCGAGTATTTCTCGGTCAAGGAAGCCGTGTTCCCGTTCGCCAAATTCCAGGGCGTCGATCCTATCCTCGGCCCGGAGATGCGCTCGACCGGCGAGGTGATGGGCGTTGGCCGCAGCTTCGGCGCCGCCTTCGCGCGTGCGGAAGAAGCCGCCAGCATCCGTGCACCCAAGCCCGGCAAGGCCTTCGTTTCCGTGCGCGACCCGGACAAGAAGCGCGTGCTGCCGGTGGCGCAGGAACTGATCCGCCGCGGCTTCGACATCGTCGCCACCCGCGGCACGGCGAAGTGGCTGCAGGACAACGGCATCGAATGCGCCATCGTCAACAAGGTGATCGAGGGCCGCCCGCATGTCGTCGACCTGATCAAGAACGGCGAGATCACCTATATCGTCAACACCACCGAAGGCAAGCAGGCGATCAGCGATTCGTTCTCGATCCGCCGTGAAGCGCTGCAGCATCGCGTCACCTATTCGACGACGATCGCCGGCGCCAAGGCCCTGCTGCATTCGCTCGACTTCCGCGACAGCGGCCCGGTGTGGTCGCTGCAGGAGCTCCACAAGGAACTGCAAGACGCATGAACCAGCCGCCGATGACCGCGCGGGGCGCCGCCCGACTGCGCGAGGAACTTGAAGAACTGAAATCCGTGAAGCGCCCGGCGGTGATCCAGGCGATCGCCGAAGCGCGTGCGCATGGCGATCTCAAGGAAAACGCCGAATACCACGCCGCGCGCGAGCAGCAGGGCTTCATCGAAGGCCGCATCAAGCAGCTCGAAGGCGAGCTCTCACACGCGCAGATCATCGATGTCACCAAGCTCGGCGCCGGCGACAAGATCGTGTTCGGCGCGACCGTGGACCTGGCCGACATCGAGACCGGCAACGAGGTGACCTACCAGATCGTGGGTGACCTGGAAGCCGACATCAAGCTCAAGCTGATCGCCATTTCCTCGCCCATCGCGCGTGCGCTGATCGGCAAGCACGAGGGCGACGAAGTCACGCTGGAAGCGCCCGGCGGCACCCACGAGTTCGAGATCGTCGCCGTCCGCTACGAAGGCTGAGTGGCGGCTTCGCGCATCCAGCTGTTGCTGCCGGCGCCACAGCGCTGGCCTCAGCCGCTGCCGGACAGCATCGCCAAGGCGCTGGGCCGGGCGGATCGTGTCGATGTGGCTTCGGCCGGTGTGCCCGACGTGCCGGCATCCGCGGCCCTGTCACGGCTCGGCGAAGACGACCTGACGCCCGACGACATCCGCGCACATCGCTGGCTGCGCGCCGATCCGGCATGGATCCGCGCCGACATCAACGGCGCACGGCTGTACGCGGTGGGCGCGATGCTGCCGCTCGATGCCGACGACATCGACGCCTTCGCGCCGCTGGTTCAATCGTTGTGCGACGAAGCCGGCTTCACGCTCGACATCGCGCATCCGCAGCGCTGGTACCTGCGCCTTCCTCGCGATGATACGGCGCTGCCCACGTTCTCCACCCCCATCGAGGCCTTGGGCGAAGACGTCTTCGACCACCGCCCCGAAGGCGATGCCGCGCGGCCCTGGCGCGTGCTCGACAACGAAGTGCAGGTCGCGCTGCATCAGCATCCGCGCAACGAGGCGCGGCAACGCCTGGGTCGCCCGCCGGTCAACGCGCTGTGGTGGTGGGGCGGGGCGGCATTGCCCGATGCGCCCGCCGCCGCGCCGCCGACGATCCATTCCGATGATCCCCTGCTGCGAGGTCTGGCACGGCTGGCCAAGATGACGCCTGCCGGTGTGCCGGATGCGTGGCCCGATGACGCGCAAGGGCTGTTCGACCTGCGCGGGATGCGCGCCGAAGACCTTGCGGACAAGTGGCTGTTGCCGGCACTCGAATGGATGTCGAAGGGGAACCGCACGATGCACTGGATGGTGGAAGACGGCCCGACGTGGCGACTGGCCCGCATGCAGCGCTGGCGTTTCTGGCGCGCCGCGCGCGATGCCGATGGCCAGCCGATGCACGCGCCATGACCGCGCGCCGCGTCGTGCGCCGCGAGGTCGATGAGGCCCTGATCTCGCAAGGCGACTGGCCCTCGCATTGGCCGCCCGCGTTGCGTCGCGTGCATGCCGCGCGCGGCAGCACCGGCCTGGGTGATGCGATGCCCGGGCTCGGCAGCCTGCCGCCGCCCGATGGCCTGCTCGGACTGCCGCAGGCCGTGGCCCTGCTGCGCGATGCCATCGCCCGCGACGCGCACATCGTGGTCACCGCCGATTTCGACTGCGATGGCGCGACCGCCTGCGCCGTCGCCGTGCGTGGCCTGCGCATGCTCGGCGCGACGCGCGTGTCCTACGCCGTGCCAGACCGCATGCGTCATGGCTACGGCCTGACGCCCGGGCTGGTCGCCGATATCGCCGCCCTGCAGCCTGATCTGCTGCTCACCGTCGATCACGGCATCGCCTGCCACGCCGGCATCCAGGCGGCGAAGGCGCGCGGCTGGCAGGTCATCGTCACCGACCACCACCTGCCGGGCGAAACGCTGCCGATGGCCGATGCCATCGTCAATCCGCAGCAGCCGGGCGATGGTTTTCCTTCGCGTGCATTGGCGGGCGTCGGCGTGCTGTTCTACCTGCTGCTGGCGATGCGGGCAGCGGCGCGAAACGCTCAGGAATCCGCCGGCAACGCGGACCTCGCATCCCTGTTGGACCTTGTCGCGGTCGGCACCGTCGCCGACATGGTGAAGCTGGATGTCGCCAACCGCGCGTTGATCGGCGCCGGCCTGCGCCAGCTGCGCAAAGGGCAGGGCTGCGCCGGCCTGCGCGCGCTGATCGACGTCGCCGGCCGTGATCCCGCGCGCCTGACCACGGCCGACATCGGCTACGCCATCGCGCCGCGCATCAATGCCGCCGGGCGGCTGGAAGACATGGCGCTCGGCATCGAGTGCCTGCTCGGCGATGACATCGACACCTGCCGCATGCAGGCCGAGGCGCTCGACGCGATCAACCGCGAGCGCCGGCAGATGCAGCAGTCGATGGTCGATCAGGCCGTCGCCTGCCCGGAAGTGGCCGGTGACACGCTGATTCCCTGCGTGTCGGATGAAAGCTGGCACCCCGGCGTGGTCGGGCTGGTCGCCTCGCGGCTCAAGGAGCGCCTGCAGCGGCCGGTGTTCGCCTTCGCGCCGGCCGGCGAGGACGAATGGCGCGGGTCGGCGCGTTCCATTCCCGGCTTCCATCTTCGCGATGCCATCGCTTTGGTCGATGCGCGTCATCCCGGTCTGGTCACCCGTTTCGGCGGCCATGCGATGGCGGCGGGGCTCACCTTGCCGCGTGCGGCCTTGCCGGCATTCACCGAGGCCATCGCCGATGTGGCCGAAGCGCACAAGCCGGCCCTGCTCAGCACCGAAGACCTGGTGAGCGATGGCGAACTGGATGCCGCTTCGCTCGACTTCGCCCATGCCTGCGCCCTGCGTGACGGCGGGGCGTGGGGGCAGGGCTATCCGGAACCGCTGTTCGACGGCGTGTTCGGCGTCCTCGACTGGCGCATCGTCGGCGAGCGCCACCTCAAGCTCACGCTGGAACGTGACGGCCGCCGCTTCAACGCCATGCATTTCGATGGCTGGACCGGAGAGTCACCGGCGGGTGCCGTGCACATCGCCTACCGGTTGACGCCGGATGACTGGCGCGGCGGCGATGCCATCCAGTTGATCGTGGTGCAGCGCGAAGCCGCCTGAAGCCCGGCACCGCGTCAGCGATTCAATCGATGTGCTTCAAGGCCTCGCCGTAATGCGCCGCGACGTGGTCGGTCTTGTCACTTTTGATCTCGTATTGCGGCTTGTCGGGGCTGGCGTGGTGGGTGTGCCCCTTGTAGTCGAAGTCCTGTGTATGGACCTTGGTGATGGTGCCGCTGACGTGGCCGGCCTCGGAATTCCAGCCGACGTGGTCGCCGACCTTGAACGTGGATGCACTGGACATGGCGTGCTCCGGACGGGAGCCACAGGCTGACACCGCCGCCGGAAAATGGGCGTGAGCGCGCCGCCCGCAAGGACGGGCCTGCTAGAATTGCCGGCCGTTTCAACGATGTACGCACAGCCATGATCGAGCTCAATCCCGTCCGAGCACGCATCGCCGACCTCATCGGTCGCCTCGATGCGCTCCGGGGGTTTCTTTGACTACGACGCCAAGAAAGAGCGTCTAGAGGAAGTCGAACGGGAGCTGGAAAGCCCCGATGTCTGGAACGACGCCGATCGTGCGCAGGCCCTGGGCCGCGAGCGGGCGCAGCTGGACAAGAACGTCAACGGCATCCGCGCCCTGACCGAAGGCCTGACCGGCGGCAACGAGCTGCTGGAACTGGCCGAGATGGAAGACGACGAGGACACCGCGCTGGCCGTGGTGGCGGACGTCGACCGCTTCGAGAAGGATGTGGAGAAGCTGGAATTCCAGCGCATGTTCTCCGGCAAGATGGATGCCACCAACGCCTTCGTCGATATCCAGGCTGGCGCCGGCGGCACCGAGGCGCAGGACTGGGCCGAAATGCTGCTGCGCATGTACCTGCGCTGGGCCGAAGGCCGCGGCTGGAAGGTCGAGCTGATGGAAGCCTCGGGCGGCGATGTCGCCGGCATCAAGTCGGCCACGTTCCGCGTCGAGGGCGACTACGCCTACGGCTGGCTCAAGACCGAGACCGGCGTGCATCGCCTGGTGCGCAAGTCGCCGTTCGATTCCGACAACCGCCGCCACACCAGCTTCACCAGCGTGTTCGTGTCGCCGGAAGTCGATGACAACATCGACATCGAAATCAATCCCGCCGACCTGCGCGTGGATGTCTACCGCTCGTCGGGCGCGGGCGGCCAGCACGTCAACAAGACCGAATCCGCGGTGCGCCTGACCCACTTGCCGACCAATATCGTCGTGGCCTGCCAGAACGGCCGCAGCCAGCACCAGAACCGCGATACCGCGATGAAGATGCTGGCCGCCAAGCTCTACGAGTTCGAACTGCAGAAGCGCAACGCCGAACGCGATGCGGTCGAGGCGACCAAGGCCGACATCGGCTGGGGCAGCCAGATCCGCAACTACGTGCTCGACCAGTCGCGGATCAAGGACCTGCGCACCGGCGTCGAGCGCAGCGACACGCAGAAGGTCCTGGACGGCGACCTCGACGAATTCGTCGAAGCCAGCCTGAAGTCCGGGCTCGACGCCGGCGCCAAGCGCGCCGACATGGCCTGATGGAAGCCCGATGAACGAACCGAACAACACCGCGCCGGACGAGAACAGCCTGATCGCGGAACGTCGCGGCAAGCTGGCTGCATTGCGCGGGCAGGGCATCGCCTTCCCGAATGATTTCCGCCGCGCCGACCACGCCGGCGACCTGCAGGCCGATTACGCGGATGCCGAAAAATGGACCGGCGAAGCACTGGAGGCCGAGGGCCGCCGCGTGTCCGTGGCCGGCCGCATGCTCGCCAAGCGGGTGATGGGCAAGGCCGCGTTCGCGCAGATCCAGGATGTCACCGGCCGCGTGCAGCTGTTCCTGCAGTCGACCGCGCTCGGCGAGACCTACGACGCGTTCAAGGGCTGGGACGTGGGCGACATCATCGCCGCCGAAGGCACGCTGATGCGCACAAAGACCGGTGAGCTGTCGGTCAAGGTCGAGACGCTGCGCCTGCTGACCAAGTCGCTGCGCCCGCTGCCCGACAAGTTCCACGGCCTGGCCGACATCGAGCAGCGTTACCGCCAGCGCTATGTCGACCTGATCGTCACCCCGGAAGCGCGCGAAGTGTTCGTGGCGCGTTCGCGGATCATCGCGTCGATGCGCCGCTGGCTGGACGATCGCCGCTTCCTGGAAGTGGAGACGCCGATGATGCATTACATCGCCGGCGGTGCCACCGCGAAGCCGTTCACCACCCATCACAACGCACTCGATCTCGACCTGTTCCTGCGCGTCGCGCCGGAGCTCTACCTGAAGCGCCTGGTCGTCGGCGGCTTCGAGCGGGTGTACGAGATCAACCGCAATTTCCGCAACGAAGGCGTGTCCACCCGACACAATCCCGAATTCACCATGCTCGAGTTGTACGAGGCCTATGTCTCCTACACCGAGGTGATGGACCTGACCGAAGCGCTGATCCGCCACGCAGCGCAGGACGCGATGGGTACGACGGCGATGCAATGGGAAGGCCGCGAGATCGACCTCGGCAAGCCGTTCCGCCGCTGGAAGCTGGAAGAAGCGGTGCGCGAACTCAATCCGGAAATCTCCGTCGCCGACTGCCGCGACCGCGACGCGCTGGCCGCGCATTGCGCACGGCTCAAGGTGGCGGTGAAGCCGGGCTATGGCTGGGGCAAGCTGCTGCTGGAAATCTTCGAGAAGACGGTCGAAGGCGGACTCATCCAGCCGACCTTCATCACCCATTACCCGGTGGAAGTCTCGCCGCTGGCCCGCGAGTCCGACGACGAACCCGGCATCACCGACCGCTTCGAGCTGTTCATCGGCGGCAAGGAAATCGCCAACGGTTTCTCCGAGCTCAACGATCCGGAAGACCAGGCCGCGCGCTTCATGGCGCAGGTCGAGGCCAAGGATGCCGGCGACGACGAAGCCATGCATTTCGATGCCGACTACATCCGCGCGCTGGAAGTGGGCCTGCCGCCGACCGGTGGCCTGGGCATCGGCATCGACCGGCTGGTGATGCTGATGACCGACCGCGCCTCGATCCGCGACGTGCTGCTGTTCCCGTACATGCGTCCACGCACCGACGATTGACCGGTCCGGCGCAAGCCCACCGAAGCCGCATCGCGCAAAAGAAAAACCCGCCGGAAGGCGGGTTTTTCGTGGCCGGAGCGAAGTGGGGCGGACTCAGCCCTTGTGTTCGTCGCGCAGCTCGCGGCGGAGGATCTTGCCGACGTTGGTCTTCGGCAACTCGTCGCGGAATTCGACGATGTGCGGGCGCTTGTAGCCGGTCAGCTGCTCGCGGGCGAAGGCCTTGACCTGGTCGGCGGTGAGCGCCGGATCCTTGCGCACGACCACCACCTTCACGGTCTCGCCGGAATTGTCGTCCGGCACGCCGACCGCGGCGACTTCCGCGATGCCCGGCATCGCCGCCAGCACATCCTCGATCTCGTTCGGGTACACGTTGAAGCCCGACACCAGGATCATGTCCTTCTTGCGGTCAACGATGTAGACGTAGCCGGTCGGCTCGATGCGCGCCATGTCGCCGGTGTGCAGCCAGCCGTCGTCGTCCATCACCTTGGCGGTCTCGTCCGGACGCTGCCAGTAGCCCTTCATCACCTGCGGGCCCTTGACGCAGAGCTCGCCGATCGCCTCGCCATCCATCGGCAGGATGTTGCCGTCATCGTCCTTGATGCAGACATCGGTGGACGGAATCGGCAGGCCGATGGAACCGTTGTATTCCTTGATGTCGAGTGGGTTGATGCAGACCGCCGGCGAGGTTTCGGTCAGGCCGTAGGCTTCGGCCAGCGTGCAGCCGGTGGCCTGCTTCCAGCGTTCCGCCACCGAGCGCTGCACGGCCATGCCGCCACCGAGCGTGAGGTGCAGTTTCGAGAAATCGATCTCATCGAAGCCCGGCGTGTTGAGCAGGCCGTTGAACAGCGTGTTGACGCCGGTCAGCGCGGTGAACTCGATGCCCTTCAGTTCCTTGATGAAGCCCGGCATGTCGCGCGGGTTGGTGATCAGCACGTTGCGCGCGCCGAGCTCCATGAAGACCAGGCCGTTCGCCGTCAACGCGAAGATGTGGTACAGCGGCAGCGCCGTGATGATGGTTTCCTGGCCGTCCTTCGCATTGCCCGACACCCATGCGCCGGCCTGCAGCATGTTGGCGATGAGGTTGCGGTGGGTCAGCATCGCGCCCTTGGCCACGCCGGTGGTGCCACCGGTGTACTGCAGGAAGGCGATGTCCTCGTTGTTGACCGTGACCGCCGGCAGGGTGGTGCGTGCGCCGCGCGCCAGCGCCTCGGCATAGCGGATCGCACCGGGGATGGAATACGCCGGCACCATCTTCTTGACGTGCTTGACCACGAAGTTGACCAGCTTGCCCTTCAGACCGAGCAGGTCGCCCAGGCCGGTGGTGACCACGTGCTTCACGCGGGTGTTGTGCAGCACCTCGGCCAGCACCGAGCCGAAGTTGTCGATGACGACGATGGCGACCGCGCCGGCATCCTTCAACTGGTGCTCCAGCTCGCGCGCGGTGTAGAGCGGGTTGACGTTGACGACGGTGAGGCCGGCACGCAGCACGCCGAACGTGGCGATGGGCTGCTGCATGCAGTTGGGCATCATGACCGCGACGCGGTCACCCTTGGACAGCCCCAGGTCGTTGAGCAGGAAGGAAGCGAAATCGCGGCTCAGGCGGTCGAACTCGCCGTAGGTGATCTCCTTGCCCATGTGGTGGAAGGCGATGCGGTCGCGATGCTTGTCGATGGCCCCCTGCAGGACGTCATTGATCGATGCGTACGAGTCCGGATCGATGGTGGCGGGTACGCCTTGCGGATAGTTGGCCAGCCACGGACGCGCGTCGTTCATTCCTTTCCCCTGTTGCGAAGTGGCCATGGCCACGCATGATCGAATCGTTTCGATTTCACCATGCGTGGGCGGATGCGGCAACCCGCGCACTTGACGCAGCGCAACAAAAGAGGCTTAAAGGCACATGAAAAAGCGCGGCAACCGGAGCTGCCGCGCGTGGGTTTTGCCGCATCAAGCGCCGGGGTCAGGCCGCCTTTTTCCCCGCCAGCTGGCGCAACACGTACTGCAGCAGGCCGCCATTCTTGAAGTACTCGACTTCCTTCGGGGTCAGCAGCAGCACCTTGGCTTCGAAGCTTTGCGTGCTGCCATCGGCGCGGGTAGCGGTGATCGTCGCAGTCTTCGATTCGCCGTCGCGCAGGCCGGTGATCGCGATCACCTCGCTGCCGTCCAGCCCGTAAGTCTGCGCGTTCTCGCCATCCTTGAACTGCAGCGGCAACACGCCCATGCCGACCAGGTTGGAACGGTGGATGCGCTCGAAGCTTTCCGCCACCACGGCCTTGATGCCGAGCAGTTTGGTGCCCTTGGCCGCCCAGTCGCGGCTGGAGCCGGTGCCGTATTCCTTGCCGGCAAACACCACCAGCGGCACGCCATCGGCCTTGTACTTCATCGCCGCGTCGTAGATCGCCATCTTCTCGCCGGCGCCACCCTTGCCGTAATACAGCGTGTTGCCGCCTTCCTCGCCGCCCAGCATCAGGTTCTTGATGCGGATGTTGGCGAAGGTGCCGCGCACCATCACATCGTCATTGCCGCGACGCGAGCCGTAGCTGTTGAAGTCGGCCGGCTGCACGCCGCGCCCGATCAGGAACGCGCCCGCCGGCGAATCCTTCTTGATGCTGCCCGCCGGGCTGATGTGATCGGTGGTGATGGAGTCGCCGAACACGCCCATCACCCGTGCGCCCTCGATGTCGTCGATGTGGCCGACCTCCATCGTCATGCCGTCGAAGTAGGGCGGGTTCTTGATGTAGGTGGACGCGTCATCCCAGGCATAGATCTGGCCGTCCGGCGACTGCACCTGCGCCCAGCGGCTGTCGCCCTTGAACACATCGGCATAGTTCTGCTTGAACAGCTCCGGGCCCACCGTGGCGGCGATGGCGTCGCCGATCTCCTTGTTGCTCGGCCAGATGTCCTTGAGGAAGACGTCGTTGCCGTCCGCGTCCTTGCCCAACGGGTCGCGGGTGAGGTCGATGTCGACCGTGCCGGCGATCGCGTAGGCCACCACCAGCGGCGGCGAGGCCAGGTAGTTCATCTTCACTTCGGCGTGGATGCGGCCCTCGAAATTGCGGTTCCCCGACAGCACCGAGGCCACGACAAGATCGTTCTCGGCGATGCCCTTGCTCACCGCATCCGGCAGCGGGCCGGAGTTGCCGATGCAGGTGGTGCAGCCGTAGCCGACCACGTAGAAGCCGAGCTTCTCCAGGTCGTCCAGCACGCCGGCCTTGCGCAGGTAATCGGTCACCACCAGCGAGCCCGGGCCGAGCGAGGTCTTGACCCACGGCGCGGCCTTCAGGCCCTTGGCCGCTGCATTGCGCGCCAGCAGGCCAGCGCCCAGCATCACCGCCGGATTGGAGGTGTTGGTGCAGGACGTGATGGCGGCGATCACCACCGAGCCATCGCTCAGGCTGTGTTCGCCATCGGCCAGCTTGATCCTGGAGATCGGCTTGGCCGCGAGGTGCTGCGCCTGTTCCTGGTCGCCGCCTTCGCTGTCGAGCTTGTTGATGGCGCAGCCCACCGCACGTCGGCTGGCGGTCAGGCCTTCCAGGTTCTGGTTGAAGTTGCCCTTCATGTCGGACAGCAGCACGCGGTCCTGCGGACGCTTCGGGCCGGCCAGCGACGGTTTGACCTCGCCCATGTCGAGGCTGAGCGTGGAACTGTATTCGGCATGCGGCGAATCCGGCGCGTGCCACAGGCCCTGCGCCTTGGCATAGGCCTCGACCAGCGCGATCTGCGCCTCGCTGCGCCCGGACAGCTGCAGGTAGCGCAGCGCCTCGGCATCGACCGGGAAGATGCCGCAGGTCGCGCCGTATTCCGGTGCCATGTTGGCGATGGTCGCGCGGTCGGCCAGCGGCAGGTGCTGCAGGCCGTCGCCGTAGAACTCGACGAACTTCCCGACCACGCCATGCGCACGCAGCATCTGGGTGACGGTGAGCACCAGGTCGGTGGCGGTGGCGCCTTCCGGCAGCTTGCCGGTCAGCTTGAAGCCGACCACCTGCGGAATGAGCATGGACGAAGGCTGGCCGAGCATGGCCGCTTCGGCCTCGATGCCGCCCACGCCCCAGCCGAGCACGCCGATCCCGTTGATCATCGTGGTGTGGCTGTCGGTGCCGAATACCGTATCGGGGTAGGCGAAGCGGACGCCATCCATCTCGCGCTCCATCACCACGCGCGCCAGGTATTCCAGGTTGACCTGGTGGACGATGCCGGTCGCCGGCGGCACCACCTTGAAGTTGTCGAACGCCTTCTGCCCCCAGCGCAGGAAGCTGTAACGCTCCTTGTTGCGGTCGAACTCGATTTCCGCGTTGAGGTCCAGCGCCTCCGGCCGCCCGAACACATCCACCTGCACCGAGTGATCGATGACCAGTTCGGAGGGAATCAGCGGATTGATCTGTTCGGGCTTGCCGCCGAGCTTGACCACCGCATCGCGCATCGCCGCCAGGTCCACCACGCAGGGCACGCCGGTGAAGTCCTGCAGCACCACGCGCGCCGGCATGAAGGCGATTTCGGTGTCGGGTTCGGCCTTCGCATCCCACTTCGCCACGGCTTCGATGTGCTCGGGTCCGACGGTCTGGCCGCCATCCTCGTGCCGGAGCAGGTTCTCCAGCAGGATCTTCATCGAATAGGGCAGGCGGGCGATGTCGAACTTCCGGCCCAGCTTGCCCAGGCTGAAGTAGTGATAGGTCGTGCCATCGGTTTCGAACTGGTCACGGGTGGCGAATGAATCGTGCATGGTGGCTTCCCGGTTGAGCTATCCCCCTGATTATGGCCGCAGCGCATTCACGCCACGTGACCATCGCCTTCGACCTTGGTCTCAGCCCTTGGATTTCAAGGGTTTGCGGCACCGCGGCAGTTGCCCGGAGCGCCCATTCAGGCGAAAATGACGCGCGCGGCGGAATCCGGCCGCTGCCTCTTCCATCCATGCCGTCCACGACCGCCCTCCAGCGGGCGCGACGCGCCTCTCTACAGGAACGCCCATGCTCGCCAGCTATCGCCAACACGTCGCCGAACGCGCCGCCCTCGGCATCCCGCCGCTGCCGCTGACCGCGCAGCAGACCGCCGAAGTGATCGAGCTGCTGAAAAACCCGCCGGCGGGCGAGGGCGAGTTTCTGGTGGATCTGATCACCCACCGCGTGCCGGCCGGCGTGGACGATGCCGCCAAGGTCAAGGCCTCGTATCTGGCCGCCGTCGCGCACGGCAGCGAAAAGACCGACCTCATTTCGCGCTCCCGCGCCACCGAACTGCTGGGCACGATGCTGGGCGGCTACAACATCCACCCGCTGATCGAGCTGCTGGATGACGCGGAAGTGGGCGAGACCGCCGCCAACGCGCTCAAGCACACGCTGTTGATGTTCGATGCCTTCCACGACGTGCAGGCCAAGGCCAATGCCGGCAACGCCAACGCCAAGTCGGTGATGCAGAGCTGGGCCGATGCCGAATGGTTCACCAGCAAGCCTGAAGTGCCGGAGTCGCTGACCATCACCGTGTTCAAGGTGCCGGGCGAAACCAATACCGACGACCTCTCGCCCGCACCCGACGCCACCACGCGCCCGGACATCCCGCTGCACGGGCTGGCGATGCTGAAGAACAAGCGCGACAACGCGCCGTTCGTGCCGGAGGAAGACGGCAAGCGTGGCCCGATCCAGATGCTGGCCGACCTGAAGGACAAGGGCCACCTGGTCGCCTACGTCGGCGATGTGGTCGGTACCGGTTCTTCGCGCAAGTCCGCGACCAACTCGGTGCTGTGGTGGACCGGCGAGGACATTCCGTTCATCCCGAACAAGCGCTTCGGTGGCGTGTGCCTCGGTTCGAAGATCGCGCCGATCTTCTACAACACGATGGAAGACGCCGGCGCGCTGCCGCTGGAAATCGACGTCGCCGACATGAACATGGGCGATGTGGTGGAGCTGAAGATCGACCACGCTTCGGGCAAGGTCACCGCGTTCAAGGACGGCAAGCAGATCGCCGAATCCGTGCTGAAGTCCGACGTGCTGCTGGACGAAGTGCGCGCCGGTGGCCGCATCCCGCTGATCGTCGGTCGCGGCCTGACCGCGAAGGCGCGCGAGGCGCTGGGCCTGCCGGCTTCGACCCTGTTCCGCCTGCCGGTGGACCCGGCCGATACCGGCAAGGGCTACACGCTGGCGCAGAAGATGGTCGGCCGCGCCTGCGGCCTGCCGGAAGGCCAGGGCATCCGTCCCGGCACCTACTGCGAGCCGAAGATGACCTCGGTGGGTTCGCAGGACACCACCGGCCCGATGACCCGCGACGAACTGAAGGATCTCGCCTGCCTCGGCTTCTCGGCGGACCTGGTGATGCAGTCGTTCTGCCACACCGCCGCCTATCCGAAGCCGGTGGACGTCAAGACCCACCACACGCTGCCGGACTTCATCTCGACCCGTGGCGGCATCGCGCTACGTCCGGGCGACGGCATCATCCACAGCTGGCTCAACCGCATGCTGCTGCCGGACACGGTCGGCACCGGCGGCGACTCGCACACGCGCTTCCCGGTGGGCATTTCGTTCCCGGCCGGTTCCGGCCTGGTCGCCTTCGCCGCGGCCACCGGCGTGATGCCGCTGGACATGCCGGAATCCGTGCTGGTGCGCTTCAAGGGTGAACTGCAGCCGGGCGTGACCCTGCGTGACCTCGTCCACGCGATCCCGCTGTACGCGATCAAGCAGGGCCTGCTGACCGTGGAGAAGCAGGGCAAGAAGAACATCTTCTCCGGCCGCATCCTCGAAATCGAAGGGCTGCCGACGCTGAAGATCGAGCAGGCCTTCGAGCTGGCCGATGCCTCCGCCGAGCGTTCGGCGGCGGGTTGCACGGTCAAGCTGGACAAGGAACCGATCGTCGAATACCTGCGCAGCAACATCACCCTGCTGAAGTGGATGATCGCCGAGGGCTATGCCGATCCGCGTTCGATCCAGCGCCGCATCGACAAGATGGAAGCGTGGCTGGCCGATCCGCAGCTGCTGTCCGCCGATGCCGACGCCGACTACGCCGCCGTTATCGAAATCGACTTGAACGACATCGTCGAGCCGATCGTCTGCTGCCCGAACGATCCGGACGATGCCAAGACGCTGAGCGATGTCGCCGGCGCCAACATCGACGAAGTGTTCATCGGCTCGTGCATGACCAACATCGGTCACTTCCGTGCCGCCGCCAAGCTGCTGGAAGGCAAGCGTGACATCCCGACCCGCCTGTGGGTCGCGCCGCCGACCAAGATGGACGCCGCCGAACTCACCAAGGAAGGCCACTACGGCACGTTCGGTGCCGCCGGTGCGCGCATGGAGATGCCGGGCTGCTCGCTGTGCATGGGCAACCAGGCGCAGGTGCGCGAAGGCGCGACGGTCATGTCCACTTCGACCCGCAACTTCCCGAACCGTCTCGGCAAGAACTCCAATGTGTACCTGGGGTCGGCGGAACTGGCCGCGATCTGTTCGCGCCTGGGCCGCATCCCGACCCGCGAGGAGTACCTGGCTGACATCGGCGTGGTCAACGAGAACGGCGAGCAGATCTATCGCTACATGAACTTCGACCAGATCCCCGAGTACCGGGAAGTGGCCGATGGCGTGAAGGCGGCCTGATCCCGCATCGTCAATCGATACGAAAAAGCCCCGGGAAGCCGGGGCTTTTTCTTTGCGATGTCGGGTGCGTGCAGACCGATGGCTTGGCGCAAACGCGGCGGCACGCTAGGCTCGCGGCGACATGCAATGGGGAACGATCGTGACGGCTGCGAAACCACAACCGATCGTGGCGCGGCTGACGCGCTCGGCCATCTTCCTCGTCGTGACGGTGCATCCCGGGCCAGAGGCGGAAACCGCCGTGCGCGGCGTCTGCGCCGACCTTTCCAGCCTGCTGCGCGCCGTGGGGTTCCGTGACCTCGACAGCCAGTTGTCCTGCGTGCTGTCGATCGGCTCGCAGGCCTGGGACCGCCTGTTCCCGGATGCGCCACGCCCGCGCGAACTGCACGATTTCGTGCCGATCCACGGCGCCACGCATTCGGCGCCGGCCACGCCGGGCGACCTGCTGTTCCACATCCGCGCGGTGCAGGCCGACACCTGTTTCGAGTTGGCCACGCATCTCATGGACCGGCTGCGCGGGCAGGTGGATGTGGTCGATGAAGTGCAGGGCTTCAAGTTCTACGACGACCGCGATCTGCTCGGTTTCGTGGATGGCACCGAGAACCCGGTGGATGACGAGGCGCGGGAATCGACGCTGGTGGGCGACGAAGACGCGGCGCATGCCGGCGGCACCTACGTGATCGTGCAGAAGTACCTGCACGACATGGCGGCGTGGAATGCGCTGAGCGTGGAAGGGCAGGAGGCGGTGATCGGTCGGCACAAGCTCAATGACATCGAGTTCCCCGATGCGAAGAAAGCCGGCAACGCGCACAACGTGCTCACCAGCATCGAGCAGGACGGCAAGCAGCTGAAGATCCTGCGCGACAACATGCCGTTCGGGCGCCCGGGCGCGGTCGGCACCTATTTCATCGGTTACGCGCGTACGCCTTCGCGCACCGAACGCATGCTGCGGAACATGTTCATTGGCGTGCCGGAAGGCAACCACGACCGTATCCTCGACTTCAACCGCGCGGTCACTGGTGGGCTGTTCTTCTCGCCGACGGTGGATTTCCTGGACGCCGTGGAGGCGTAGCCGCGCGACAGGTCAGCTTGGAAGCCGCATCCGCGAGGCCGCAGCACGAGCTTGGCCGCATCGCAATGCCACGATCGGTGCCTCAACTGCCGGCCAGCAGGTCCTTCGCCGCGCGCTTCATCTCGCCGCGCCGGAGCAGGAAGTCCCACTGGCTGCCGCCCATCTGCCGCCACAGCACCGCCGAGCGGATCGCCGACAGCAGCAGCGCACGGATTTCGCCGACCACCTGCGCCTGCCCGAGGTAATGCGGGTTGCCCTGGACCATGACCTTCGGCTTCATCGGGCTGAGCGTCTTGGCGTAGAGCGCACCGAGCTGGCGCAGCACATCGGGATGTGTCGCGCCCTCGTTGTGGGCCTGGCCGGCGAGGGTGGCGATGCCGCTGCGGACCTCGGCCAAGGCCGCATCGTCACGGCTGAAACTGCGTTCCAGCTGCAGCACCGACAGCGCCAGTCGCGGCAACTGCGGGTCGCCCAGGCGGTTCTCGACATAGCCGATCAGCGTGCGCAGGCCATCGGCCACCGGCGCGACGCCGCCGTACACCTCGGCGACGGAATCGGCATCGATGCGCAGAGCACTGTCGATGGCGGTCTGCAGCCGCGACTGGTCGACGCGGCCGTTCTCGGCGAGATGGCGGACCTCCTGCAGGGCCTGCAGCAGGCCAGCGAGCGGGAGGACGCGTTGGGCGATCACATCAGGATTCATCGGGTTTCTTGCAGGGGAAGGGGAGAGGCGAGCAGGGCATCGAAACGGGTAAGTTCCAGCGGCGCGTCGGTGGCGGCGATGACCGCGCCGCCGAGGCATTCCTCGCCACGGTAGAGCACCAGCGATTGACCCGGGGTGACCGCGCGTTGCGGTGCGTCGAAGTGGACCAGCAGGCTGCCGTCTTCGCGCACCTCGACCGTGCAGGCCTCGTCCGGCTGGCGGTAGCGGGTCTGCGCCGTGCATTCGAACCGCGATGCAGGCGCCGCGCCGGCGATCCAGTGCGCCGGTTCGGACAGTAGCCGCCTCGACATCAGATAGGGGCTGTCGGTGCCTTGGTCGACCGTGAGCGTGTTGGAGGCGACATCCTTGCCCACCACGTACCACGGCGCAGCCTCGCGGCCACGCACGCCGCCGATGTTGAGCCCGCCGCGCTGGCCCAGGGTATGGAAGAACACGCCGTCGTGGCGGCCGAGCAGTACACCGGCCGGGTCGCGGATCTCGCCGGCCTGCATCGGCAGGTATTGGGCGAGGAAGCTGCGGAAATCGCGCTCGCCGATGAAACAGATGCCGGTCGAATCCTTCTTCGCGGCGGTGTTGAGGCCGGCGTCGGCGGCGAGGCGGCGGACTTCGGGCTTGGGCAGTTCGCCGACCGGAAAGCGCGTCGCCGCGAGCTGCGCCTGCCCGAGCTGGTGCAGGAAATAGCTCTGGTCCTTGCCGCGATCCAGCCCGCGCAGCAGGCGATGGCGGCCATCCAGTGCGTCGGTGCGGGCGTAATGGCCGGTGGCGATGTGGTCGGCGCCGAGCTCGCGGGCGGCATCGAGGAAGTGCTTGAACTTGACTTCGCGGTTGCACAGCACGTCCGGGTTGGGCGTGCGGCCGGCGGCGTATTCGTCCAGGAAGTGGCGGAACACGCCATCCCAATATTGCGCGGAGAAATCGCGGAAATGCATGGGGATGCCGAGCCGCCCGCAGACCGCGACGGCATCTCGGCGGTCGTCCTCGGCACGGCACTCGCCGCTGCCGTCATCGGCCCAGTTCTGCATGAAGAGGCCGGCGATGGGCTCGCCAGCACGTTGCAGGAGCAGGGCGGCGACCGAGGAATCCACGCCGCCGGACATCCCGACGATCGTCCGTGCCCGGCTCACGCGATCAGCTGGGCCAGTTCCAGCGGCTGCCGGCGCCCGGCCAGGTAATCGGCCACCACCCGCCAGACCAGCGGGCTGCGGTGGCGTCCGGCTTCGGCCTGGAGTTCGGCCGGCGTCCACCACACCGCGCGGACGATGCCTTCGTCGAGTGGGCGGCTTTCATCGAAATGGACCGCCTCGCCGCAGAAGGCGAAGCGCAGGTAATGGCGCCCGCCGCTGCCATCGGCATTGAGCGGCGCCTTCCACTGGTAGGCACCGACGAAACCGGTCAGGCACACATCCCAGCCGGTTTCCTCGCGGGCCTCGCGGATCGCGGCTTCCTGCAGGCTTTCATCGGGTTCCAGATGGCCGGCCGGCTGGTTGATCACCAGGCGCCCGGCGGCACGCTCCTCCACGCACAGCAGCCGGCCGTCACGCACCACGACCGTGGCGACGGTGACGTCGGGTTGCCAGAAGCGGCCTTCGCGATAGCTCACGTCAGAGGTCGTCCTTGCCCGTGAGTTCCTGCTCCATCTCGTCGGCGGAATTGAGCGCGGCGGTGATGGCGGCATCCAGCACGTCCTTGTCGGCATTGGCCGGCACGCGGACGATGAAGATCGCGGCCTGGCCCTGCTTGCCCCAGCCGCCCATCTTGCTGTCCATGCTCGCTTCCAGCAGGCGGTTGGCGACGTTGGCAGGGAAGGCGTCGCCGCTGGCCTTGTAGCCGGCCGACCAGACCTCGCGGACGCTGTGGCCGCCGTAGGACTCGACGTTCGAACGCACGAACACCAGCTGGGTGCGCTTGCTTTCGTCATCCACGTCGAACAGCAGGCGGTAATCGCCGTCTTCGTCGATTTCATACTTGTATTCGAGCGCCTTGAGCTGGGCGGCAATAGCCGGATCCCCGGCCTTCTTGGCGGTCTTGTCCTGGGCAAAGCCCGGCGTCGCAAGCCCGAGGCCCAGGGCCAGCGTGGCGAGGAGGGTGGCAGTCGTGCGCATCGGTAGCCCCTGTGTGATGTCGCCCGCATTATCACCACCGGCGCCGGGGCCGTCCACGCGCTTTTATAATGGGAGGATGATGCTTCCCGCCCTCCAACCCGTGGCCATGTCCGGCACCGAACGCCCCGCCCGCGACCACGAGCATGGCGCGGTGGTGGAGGTCGCCAAGCCGAAGCTCGCGCGCCCGCCGCTCTACACCGTGCTGCTGCTCAACGACGACTACACCCCGATGGATTTCGTGGTCGAGGTGCTGATGAGCTTCTTCGCGATGGACGAGGAAAAGGCCACGCAGGTGATGCTGCACGTCCACACCCGTGGCCGCGGCGTCTGTGGTGTGTACACCCGCGAAGTGGCCGAATCCAAGGTGGCGCAGGTGAACGAATTCGCACGCATCCACCAGCACCCGCTTCTATGCACGATGGAAAAAGCGTAGCGTCGCCCCCATAACGGCTCCAGTACCGTTTTGTGGGGAATCCGCATGTTTTCCAAGGATCTCGAGCACTCCATCCACCGCTCGTACCAGCTGGCCCGCGATGCGCGTCACGAGTACATGACCGTCGAGCACCTGTTGCTGGCGCTGCTGGACGACCCGGCCGCGCTGGAAGTGCTGCGCGCCTGCCACGCCGACCTGGGCCGCCTGCGCCGCGAGCTGGAGCAGGGCATCGGCGAGTCGGTCTCGCTGCTGCCGGGCGACGATGGCCGCGACACCCAGCCGACCATCGGCTTCCAGCGCGTGCTGCAGCGCGCGGTCTACAACGTGCAGTCCTCGGGCCGCAAGGAAGTGACCGGCGCCAACGTACTGGTGGCGATCTTCGGCGAAAAGGATTCGCTGGCCGCCTACTTCCTCAACCAGCAGGACGTGACCCGGCTCGATGTCGTCAACTTCATCTCCCACGGCATCTCCAAGCTGGGCGGCGAGGGTGAGGGCGATGCCGGCCACCCCGAAGGCGAGGGCGAGGCCGGCGAGCCGGGCGAAGCCGCCGCCAACGGCAAGAACGACCCGCTGACCGAGTTCGCCGCCGACCTCAACGCCGCCGCCCGCGAAGGCCGCATCGACCCGCTGGTCGGTCGCGCCGAGGAAATCGAGCGCACCATCCAGGTGCTGTGCCGCCGCCGCAAGAACAACCCGCTGTACGTGGGCGAGGCGGGCGTCGGCAAGACCGCGCTGGCGGAAGGCTTGGCGCGGCGCATCGTCGAGGGCACGGTGCCGGCGGTGCTGGCCGACGCCACCCTCTACGCACTCGACCTTGGCGCGCTGGTGGCCGGCACCAAGTACCGCGGCGACTTCGAGAAGCGCCTGAAGGCGGTGCTGAAGGCGCTGAAGGAGATTCCGAACTCCATCCTCTTCATCGACGAGATCCACACCATCATCGGCGCCGGTTCGGCGTCGGGCGGGGCGATGGACGCCAGCAACCTGATCAAGCCGATGCTGGCTTCGGGCGAGCTGCGCTGCATCGGTTCCACCACGTTCCAGGAATACCGCGGCATCTTCGAAAAGGACCGGGCGCTGGCCCGCCGCTTCCAGAAGATCGACGTGGTCGAGCCGACCGTCGGCGAAGCGGTGGAGATCCTGCGCGGGCTCAAGCCGCGTTACGAGGAACACCACGGCGTGCGCTACGACGACGAGGCCATCCAGGCCGCCGTCGACCTGTCGGTCAAGCATATCCACGACCGCCTGCTGCCGGACAAGGCGATCGACGTGATCGACGAGGCCGGTGCCCGCCAGCGCCTGCTGGACGAGGCCACGCGCAAGCAGAATATCGACGTCGAGGAAATCGAGACCATCGTCGCCAAGATGGCGCGGATCCCGGCCAAGCAGGTATCGAACTCCGACAAGGATGTGCTGCAGCACCTGGAGCGCAACTTGAAGATGGTGATCTTCGGGCAGGACGACGCCATCGAAACGCTCGGCAGCGCGATCAAGCTCTCGCGTTCCGGCCTGGGCAACCCGGACAAGCCGATCGGCTCATTCCTGTTCGCCGGCCCGACCGGCGTCGGCAAGACCGAGGTCACCAAACAGCTGGCGATGCAGCTGGGCATCGAGTTCGTGCGCTTCGACATGAGCGAATACATGGAGCCGCATTCGGTGAGCCGGTTGATCGGCGCGCCTCCGGGCTACGTCGGCTTCGACCAGGGCGGCCTGCTGACCGAGAAGGTGGTCAAGACGCCGCACTGCGTCCTGCTGCTGGACGAGGTGGAGAAGGCGCATCCCGACATCTTCAACATCCTGCTGCAGGTGATGGACCGCGGCGTGCTGACCGACACCAACGGGCGCGAGGCGAACTTCCGCAACGTGGTGCTGGTGATGACGACCAATGCCGGCGCGACGCAGGCTTCAAGACGCAGCATCGGTTTCACCCGCCAGGACCATTCGACCGACGCGATGGAAACCATCCGCCGTGCGTTCTCGCCGGAATTCCGCAACCGCCTGGACGCGGTGGTGCAGTTCCAGCCGCTCGGCTTCGAGCACATCCTGCGGGTGGTGGACAAGTTCCTGATCGAGCTGGAAACCCAACTGCACGAGAAGGGCGTGACGCTGTCCGCCACGCAGGAAGCGCGCGACTGGCTGGCCCGCCATGGCTTCGACCCGCTGATGGGCGCGCGTCCGATGGCCCGCGTCATCCAGGACAAGGTGAAGCGCCCGCTCGCCGACGAACTGCTGTTCGGCAAGCTGCTGGACGGCGGGCATGTCGAGATCGGCGTGACCGACGATGCGCTGGTGGTCGATGTGCAGGCATCGCCCAAGCACAAGCCGGAACCGGCGGCGATCGACGCCTGAGCCGCGTCTTCGCCCAACAAAAAAGCGGCCTCCGGGCCGCTTTTCTTTTGCCGCTTCGCAGGATTACTTCATGCGATAGGTGATGCGGCCCTTGGTCAGGTCGTAGGGGGTCATTTCCACCTTGACCTTGTCGCCCGTGAGGATGCGGATGTAGTTCTTGCGCATGCGACCGGAGATGTGGGCGATGATTTCGTGCCCGTTCTCGAGCTTCACCCGGAACATGGTGTTGGGAAGGGTTTCGCTGATCGTCCCTTCGAACTCGATGACGTCGTCTTTGGCCATAAATCCATACAAAAGGCGCCGATTGGGCGCGGGCAACGGGATATTGTGCCACGACCGGCCATGCTCAAGCAAAAAACCGGCGAGCATTCAGTCAGGGTTGGCGAATTCCGCGGCCGGTGGCGCGCCGAAGACGTCCGTCCACGAGGCCGGCAGGCCGGGCAATGCGACCTGGCGCCGCACGATGTCGATGAAGGCTGCGCGGGGCATCGACTCCGCGCCGACGCTGCGCAGATGCGGGTTCTCGACCTGGGCATCGAACAGCGGGCAGCCGTGTCGCTGCAGGAAACGCGCGAGACCGGCCAGCGCAAGCTTGGAGCCGCCGGATTCGCCGGAGAACATCGATTCGCCGAAGAACATCCGGCCGATGGCGACGCCGTAGATGCCGCCGACCAGCCGGCTTTCACCGGGCACGGGGCCGTCGAACACCTCCACCGAATGCGCATGGCCGGCGCGGTGCAGCGCGAGGTAGGCCGCCTGCATGTCACCGGTGATCCAGGTGCCATGCTGGCCGGCGCGCGGGGCGCTGGCGCAGGCCGCGATGACGCCGGCGAAATCGGTGTCCGCGCGGACGGTCCAGTGGCTGCGGCGCAGCTGGCGGCGGAATTTCGATGCCAGCCGCACGCCATCGCTGCGGAACACCATGCGCGGGTCCGGCGACCACCAGAGCACCGGTTCGCCGTCGGAGAACCACGGGAAGATGCCGCGGGCGTAGGCGTTGAGCAGGCGCGGCACGGAGAGGTCGCCGCCGGCGCAGAGCAGGCCATCGGGTTCGCGCAGGGCGGATTCGACGGGCGGGAAGGACGCGGCGGGGTCGGCCGGCAGCCAGGGCAGGCGCAGGCTCATGCTTCGCCATCCACCGATTTGAACGGCGAATGCGCCAGCGCCTGATCGGCGTAACGGCGCACCGAAGCCACTTCCTCCACACACCATTCGCCCAAGGCGGCGCGGAACCGGGTATCGGCGACCCAGTGCCGGCTGCGCACGATCGTCGGCAGGAAGCCGCGGGCGATCTTGTGTTCGCCCTGTGCGCCGGGCTCGAAGCGGGTCAGGCCTTCGCGCAGGCAGTAGTCGATGCCCTGGTAGTAGCAGGTCTCGAAATGCAGGCCGGGCAGGGTGAGCTGGCTGCCCCAGTAGCGGCCGTAAAGGGTGTCGCCGCCGCGCAGGCAGAGGGCGCCGGCGATGGGCGCGTCGTGCAGTTCGGCGAGGATGATCAACAGGCTGTCGGGCAGGGTGCTGGCCAATTCGCGCAGGAAATCCAGCGTCAGCGCCGGCGAATTGCCGTAGTCGGCGAAGGTCTGCAGGTAGAAGCCGTGCATGGTGGCGAGGTCGGCTTCGGTCGCTTCGCCGCCGTGGATGTGGCGGAAGGTCACGCCGGCCTCGCGGACCTTGCGGCGTTCCTGGCGGATGTTCTTGCGATGCCTATGGTCCATCGCGGCGAGGAAGCCGTCGAAGTCGCGCCAGCCGGCCGTGTTGTGCCAGTGGTACTGCACATCCTCACGCGGCAGCCAGTCCGGCCCGAAGGCGGCATCGTCATCCCCCTGATGGAAATTGACGTGGACGGACGACAGCCGCTGCACGCCGCAGAGTTCGGTCATCGCGCCCGCCAGCGTGGCCCGCAGTGCCGGCGTCGGGGCCAGCAGGCGCGGCCCGGTGACCGGCGAGTAGGGCACGGCGCACAGCCATTTGGGGAAGTAGTCCAGCCCGTGCTGGGCATAGGCGTGGGCCCAGGCGTGGTCGAAGACGAACTCGCCGTGGGAGTTGTCTTTCAGGTACATCGGTGCGGCGGCGAGCAGCGCATCGTCCTCCCAGAGCGTGAGGTGATGCGGCGTCCAGCCCCAGTCGGGGCGCAGGCAGCCGGTGCGCTCCAGCGCGGACAGGAAGGCATGCTGGACGAAGGGATTGTCCGAGCCGTGCAGGGCGTCCCAGCGGGCGGCATCCAGCTCGTCCACGCGGGCGATGATGCGGGCGGTCAGGGTCATCGCGTCAGCCCAGCCAGTCGTGCCACGGCAGCTGGAACAGGCCGTACAGCAGCAGCCCGGCCAGGCCGCCGATCAGCGTGCCGTTCAAGCGGATGAACTGCAGGTCGCGGCCGACCGAGCGCTCGATCTCCGCGACCATGTCGGTGGTGTCCCAGCCTTCGACGGTCTGGCGGATGTAGGCGGGGGCCACCTTGCGCAGCTGGTCGGAGAGATGCTCGGCGGCGATCCGCAACTGGGCGTTGGCGGCGTCCTGCCAGACCGGGTCTTCGCGCAGGCGGCGGCCGAGCCGTTCGGCATAGGCGCGGAACTGGCCGAAGGTGGCGGAGTCCTCGCGGGCCAGGTCATCGTGCAGCCACTGGCGCAGCCGCGCCCACAGGTCACGCGCGTAGTCCTGCACCAGCGGGCTGTCGACCAGTTCGCGCTTCCAGCCATCGACCCTGGCCTGGAAGTCGGCATCGTCCTCCAGCCGTTCGAGCAGGCGCATCGCCTCAGCGGCGTAACGGCGGCGCAGCGGGTGGTCTTCGTCCTCCAGCACCGCCTGCACCTCGTCGATCAGTGCGTTGGCGAGCTTGGTCGAGAGCGCTTCGCCCAGCGCATCGGTGTAGTCCAGCTTGTCGGTGAGCCAGGTCAGCTTGGGGAATTCCCGCCGCGCCATCGTCACCAGTTTCTCGGTGATGAAGCCACGCACCTCGGGCTTGTCCAGCCAGCCGGCGATCTGCCCGAGGCCGGCGTTCAACACGCGCTGGTGATGTTGCCCCGCGGTCAGCGCACGGGTCAGGCGGGCGGCGGTGGCGGCCGCGTTCCAGCCCAGCAATTGGCGATGGACGAGGCCGAGGACTTCGCGTTCGATCAGCGGCGAATCCAGCGATTTCAGCGACTCCGCCACCCAGCCCTGCAGCTGCCGCGACAGGGCCAGCAGGCGGTCGGGCTGACCGAGGAAGACGCCGAGCTGGCGCGCCGGATTCCACGCGTCCAGCTTCTGCAGCAGGTGTTCGCGGGCGAGGAAGTTATTGACCAGGAAATCGCCCAGCGCGTCAGCCAGCCGCAGCTTGTTGCGCGGGATGATCGCCGTGTGCGGGATCGGCAGGCCCAGCGGATGCCGGAACAGTGCCACCACCGCGAACCAGTCCGCCAAGGCGCCGATGGTCGCGGCCTCGGCGAAGGCGCCGACCCAGCCCCAGACGCCTTGCCGGCCCATCACATGCGAGAGCACCAGCAGCGCGACCGCGCCGAGCAGGAAGCCCAGCGCGATCGCTTTCATCCGCGCGAGGCGGCGGTGGCGGTCGGCGTCGTTCATCGGCCGCCAGCGTGGCGGCGGGCGGGTTCAGGCGATGTCATCGCCCGGTGTCGGCTCAGCCCTGCGCTTCCAGCCAGCGCTCCGCGTCCAGCGCCGCCATGCAGCCGAAGCCGGCACTGGTGATGGCCTGGCGGTAGTGCTGGTCGGCCACGTCGCCGGCGGCGAACACGCCCGGGGTGGAGGTCATCGTCGCGCCGCCGTCCAGGCCGGATTTGATGGTCAGGTAGCCGTTGGACATCGCCAGCTGGCCATCGAAGATCTGCGTGTTGGGGTGGTGGCCGATGGCGACGAACATGCCGTGCACGGCGATCTCATGCGTCGCGCCATCCAGCATCGATTTCAGGCGCAGCCCGGTGACGCCGGCCTCGTCGCCCAGGACTTCGTCCACGGTGTGGTGCCAGACCGGCACGATCTTGCCGGCCTCCACCTTCGCGAACAGCTTGTCCTGCATGATCTTCTCGGCACGCAGGGTGTCGCGGCGGTGCACCAGGTAGACCTTGCTGGCCAGATTGGAGAGGTAAAGGGCCTCCTCGACGGCGGTGTTGCCGCCGCCGATCACCGCCACGTCCTTGTCCTTGTAGAAGAAGCCGTCGCAGGTGGCACAGGCCGACACGCCGCGACCCTTGAAGGCGTCTTCCGACGGCAGGCCCAGGTACTTGGCGGTCGCGCCGGTCGAGATGATCAGGGCGTCGGCGGTGTATTCGCCGGCATCGCCCTTCAGCCGGAACGGGCGCTGGGAGAGGTCGGCGGTGTGGATCTGGTCGATGACGACTTCGGTGTCGAAACGCTCGGCGTGCGCCTGCATGCGCTCCATCAGTGCCGGGCCCATCAGTCCGTGCGCGTCGCCGGGCCAGTTGTCGACTTCGGTGGTCGTCATCAGCTGGCCGCCGATGGCCATGCCGGTCACCACGACGGGCTTCAGGTTGGCGCGGGCGGCGTAGACGGCGGCGGTCCAGCCGGCGGGGCCGGAACCGAGGATGAGCAGGCGGCAGTGCTTGGGCGTTGCTGGGGACATGGTGGCTATACTTTCGACCGTATGGAGGGGATGTCGCAGCGCCTTAGTGTAAGGCGGGCTCCTTCCAGATGCGGCCGCGAACACGCCGCCGCAAGCCACCCGACCAAGGAAATCCCATGCGCATCGGTGTACCCAAGGAAACCAAGACCCTCGAAGGGCGCGTCGCCCTTGTTCCCGCCGCCGCCGGCGACCTGGTCAAGCGCGGACACGAGGTCTGGCTGGAGAAGGACGCGGGCGTGAAGTCCGGTTTCAAGGACGCGCAGTACGAGGCGCTGGGCGTGAGGATCGCGCCGGATGCCGCCGCGCTCTACGACAAGGGCGAGTTGATCGTGAAGGTGAAGGAGCCGATCGCCGGCGACCTGCAGCACCTGCGCAAGGACCACCTGCTGTTCTGCTATCTGCACCTGGCCGCCGAGCCCAAGCTCACGCGCGAACTGCTCGACATCGGGCTGACCGGCGTGGCCTTCGAGACCGTCGAGCTGCCGAACGGCGACCTGCCGCTGCTGGCGCCGATGTCGGTGATCGCCGGCAAGATCGGCGTGCAGGTCGGCACGCATCTTCTGCATCAGCCGATGGGCGGGAAGGGCAAGCTGCTTGGCGGCCTGCCGTCCACCGAACGCGGCAAGGTGGTGGTCTTCGGCGCGGGCAAGGCGGGCGGCGCTTCCGCTGCGCTGGCCGCGGCCGGCGGCGCCAACGTCACCGTCTTCGAAATGCGCACCGACCGCATGGACGAGATGATGCGGCTGGGCAACAACGTCACCTGCCTGTATCCCTACGCCGACCTGGTGGCGAAGGAGGTCGCCTCGGCCGACCTCGTCATCGGCGCGGTGCTGGTGACCGGCGCCGCCGCGCCGCGGGTGCTGACCCGCGACATGCTCAAGGGCATGGAGGACGGCTCGGTGCTGGTCGACATCGCCATCGACCAGGGCGGCTGCTTCGAGACCTCTCGCCCGACCACCTGGAAGGACCCGACCTATGTGGAAGAGGGCGTGACCCACTTCTGCGTGACCAACATGCCGGGTGCCGTGCCGCAGACCAGCTCGCAGGCGATCTGCGCGGCCATCCTGCCGTGGGTGAACAAGCTGGCCTCCGGCCCGGCCTGGCGCGAGAACGCCGCGCTGGTGAAGGGCATCAATGTCGAAGGCGGCAAGCTGGTGCACCCGGCGCTGCTGGACATGAAGGTCTGACCGGCCAGCAAGGGTCCGATGGCGGCGAACACCCACATCGAACCCTTGCTTTTATTTTATGAATCAATAAGCTGCGAAGAAAATCGAAGGTAAAACATCACGGTGGCAACCCCGAACCCGGAACGCCGCGCCCGCAAGGGTCGCAGCGCAGAAGCGACCCCACGCGCCACCGCGCCCAATCCGCGCCGGCAGAAGCTGATGCGCGACATCCTGATGATCGCCATCGCGCCGCTGCTGCTCTACCTGCTGGCGATCCTGGTGACCTATTCGCCGGAGGACCCGGGCTTCCACCGCACCGGCAGCATCACCGGCAGCCTGCACAACGTGGGCGGGCAGGTGGGCGCCTGGCTGGCGGACGCGCTGATCACCCTCTGCGGCTACGTCGCCTTCCTGCTGCCGGTGCTGCTCGGCGCGGTGGCGTGGATCTCGCTGTTCAAGATGGACGCCGACGGGGATGGCGATGCGGACCTCGGTCCGGCGCTGCGCCTGATCGGGCTGTTCGCCTTCCTGATCGCCAGCGTGGGCCTGCTCTGGCTGCGGATCGGGGTGGTCCAGGATTTCTCGGCCGGTGCCGGCGGCGTGCTGGGCCGGCTGGTCGGCAATTCGCTGCACACCCTGTTCGGACCGATGGGCAGCAACCTGTTCCTGCTGGCGCTGCTGCTGGTCTCGGTGACGCTGGCCACCGGGCTGTCGTGGTTCACCGTGATGGACTGGATCGGCGCGCAGGTGATGAAGCTGCCGGACGTCTTCCGCCGCGGCCAGAAGCAGGCCACGGAATGGAACGAGGCCCGCACACTGCGCGAGGAGCGCACCGAGGCCCGCAAGGTGGACACCGAACTCCGCGCCAAGCGCGAGAAGGTCAAGATCGAGGCGCCGCCGCCGGCCGCCGTGGTGGTGGAGAAGAGCGAACGCGCCAAGCGCGACCAGCAGATCCCGCTGTTCATGGGCGGCGATCCCGGCAGCGTGCCGCCGCTGGCCCTGCTGGATGACCCCAAGCCGCAGCCGCAGGGCTACGACGAGAAGACGCTGGAGGCGCTGAGCCGCCAGATCGAGTTCAAGCTCAAGGATTTCCGCATCGACGCCCAGGTGGTCGGCGCCTATCCGGGCCCGGTCATCACCCGCTTCGAGATCGAACCGGCGCCGGGCGTGAAGGTCAGCCAGATCTCCTCGCTGGACAAGGACATCGCGCGCGGCCTGAGCGTCAAGTCGGTGCGCGTGGTCGATGTCATCCCCGGCAAATCGGTGGTCGGCCTCGAAATCCCCAATACCAGCCGCGAGATGATCTATCTCAGCGAGTTGCTGCGCTCCAAGGAATACGACAAGTCGGCCAGCCCGCTGACGCTGGCGCTGGGCAAGGACATCGCCGGCCGCCCGACCGTGGCCGATCTGGCGCGGATGCCGCATCTGCTGGTCGCCGGCACCACCGGCTCCGGCAAGTCGGTGGCGGTCAACGCGATGGTGCTGTCGCTGCTGTTCAAGGCCTCGGCGAAGGACGTGCGGATGCTGATGATCGACCCGAAGATGCTGGAGCTCAGCGTCTACCAGGGCATCCCGCACCTGCTGGCGCCGGTTGTCACCGACATGAAGGAGGCCGCCAACGGCCTGCGCTGGTGCGTGGCCGAAATGGAGCGCCGCTACAAGTTGATGTCGGCGGTGGGCGTGCGCAACCTGGCCGGCTTCAACAAGAAGGTGAAGGACGCGGCGGACGCCGGCCAGCCGATCCTCGACCCGCTGTTCCGCCCCTCCGGCATGCCCGACGAAGCGCCGCTGCCGCTGGAACCCTTACCCTACATCGTCGTCTTCATCGACGAATTCGCCGACATGATGATGATCGTCGGCAAGAAGGTGGAAGAGCTGATCGCCCGCCTCGCGCAGAAGGCACGCGCGGCCGGCATCCACCTCATCCTCGCCACCCAGCGGCCTTCGGTGGATGTCATCACCGGCCTGATCAAGGCCAACATCCCGACCCGCATCGCGTTCCAGGTGTCGTCGAAGATCGACAGCCGCACCATCCTCGACCAGAGCGGCGCGGAAACGCTGCTCGGCCACGGCGACATGCTCTACATGCCGCCCGGCACCTCGATGCCCGAGCGCGTCCACGGCGCCTTCGTCAGCGACGACGAGGTGCATCGCGTGGTCGAACACCTCAAGGCCGGGGCAGGGGAGCCGGACTACATCGACGGCGTGCTGGAGGAAGTCCAGACCATGCACGACGGCAGCACGATCGGCGCGACCGGCCTGCCGGAAGCCCCGCAGGCTGGTGGCGACGAGTCCGACCCGCTCTACGACGAGGCCGTGCGCATCGTCACCGAGACCCGGCGCGCGTCGATTTCCGGCGTGCAGCGGCGGCTCAAGATCGGCTACAACCGCGCCGCGCGGCTGGTGGAGGCGATGGAAGCCGCCGGCGTGGTCTCGCCGCCCGAGCACAACGGCGACCGCAGCGTGCTGGCCCCGCCGCCGCCGCGAGACTGAGCCGGAAACCTGAACCTGCCGACGCGACATCGGCGGGTTCACATCCCCATTCATATTGATGCCGGCAGACTCGGCCCATCGAAATCCTGTGGAGTCCCCGCGATGAACATCCGCCTCGGCGTCCTCGCCATCGCCCTCTCGCTGGCCAGCGGCAGCGCCTTCGCCGGCGCCCGCGACCAGCTCGACACCTTCACCAATGGCCTGAAGACGCTGGAAGGCGGCTTCACCCAGCAGGTCTTCGACCAGAAGGGCCGGGTCAAGGAGTCGTCGTCGGGCAAGGTCTCGATGTCGGCGCCCAACCTGTTCCGCTGGCAGTACGTGAAGCCGTACCAGCAGCTGATCGTGGCCGATGGCAAGACCGTCTGGATCTACGAGCCCGACCTGCAGCAGGTCAGCAAGCGACCGCAGGGCGTGGAGGAGCAATCCAGCCCGCTCGCCGCGCTGGTGGACCGCAGCAAGCTGGACGCGCAGTTCAACGTGGCCGAAGTCGGCCAGTCCGGCGGTCTGGAATGGCTGGCGCTGACGCCCAAGACCAAGGCCGGCGCGAGCTTCGAGAACGCCAGGCTGGGCTTCGGCCAGCGCGGCCTGGCCAAGATCGTGATCACCGATGGTCTGGGCCAGCGCACCGAGATGAACTTCGGCACCTGGACCCGCAACGGACGCCTGCCGGCGTCCAATTTCCGCTTCAGCCCGCCCAAGGGCGTGGACGTGATCGGGCAGTAATCCGACAGTCAAAGCAGATGAACAGGGAGGCGGCTTCGGTCGCCTTTCCTGTTTTCGAACGGTTCAGCGCCATGGCGTCGCGCTCACGGAAGCTCCACGGCGGCGTGGCGAGACTAGCCCCATGCACACGCGATCCATCCTGCTGCTGTCCACCCTGATCACCTGCGTCACGGCCTATGTGGGCCATGCCGATGCCGGCGGGCTGGGGCAGGGTGCGCCGCGACCGGCCGTCATCGAGGCCAAGCCCATCCGCGACGTCGCCCAGCCGATGTCACGCGCCGAAGGCCGCGAAGCCGCCGATGCCGCCGTGGCAGGCGCGCTGGTCGGGCTCACCAACGAGCAGTTCAAGGGTGAACGCATCGAACTCAACCTCAATACGGTGGACATGCGTGCGGTCAGCCCGCGCGACCGCGAAGTCAGCGGCACCGGGCAGATGAAGATCGGCAACGACACCGACTGGCTGCCGTTCCGCTACCGCGCGCTGTACGACACCGAGACGCAGACCGCCGCCGGCCCGGCGATCACGCTGGGCAGCAGCGAGGCGGGTGGGGTGGAGGTCGGGGTGACCGATGCAGCATCGACCGCACTGGCCAGCGCGGCCAGCGCGCAGATGCGTGGCGAATTCCCGGACCAGAAGGTGACGCTGGACATGTCGAAGATCCAGCGCCAGAAATCCGGGCGCTATGAACGTTTCATCGCCCTGGGTGACGTGCGCTTCGACCGCGACCCGGCGACCAAGGCGGCCATCGAAGGCCTGTACGACCCGGCCCGCAAGCGCTGGCTGCGGGTGAGCTACGAACTGGGCGACACCGCCGGCTGGAAATTCCACGACGGCACCGCCGCCGTCGCCGTGCCGGCCGCCGCCAAACGCTGAGCGCGGGCTGTCGCCGCACCATCGCATCCCCGATACTGGGCGCATGCCGACCGCATCGATCCATTTCCGTGGCTGATCGCCGCCCGCCGATGACCCGCCCGTCCATGACCACAGGCGACCTGCTGGCCGGCGACACGGCGGACATGCGCCCGCTCGCCGAGCGCATGCGCCCGCGCACGCTGGACGAAGTGGTGGGGCAGGCGCGCCTGCTGGGGCCGGGCAGTGCGCTGCGCCGGGCCATCGAAACGGGGCGCGTGCATTCGATGATCCTGTGGGGCCCGCCCGGCTGCGGCAAGACCACGCTAGCGCTGCTGCTGGCGCAGTACGCCGAGGCCGAATTCATCGCCATTTCCGCGGTCATGTCCGGCCTGCCGGAAGTGCGCAAGGTGCTGGCGGAGGCCGAGCAGCGCTTCCACGCCGGCATCCGCACCGTGCTGTTCGTGGACGAGGTGCATCGCTTCAACAAGGTGCAGCAGGACGCCTTCCTGCCGCATATCGAGCGCGGCACGATCATCTTCGTCGGCGCGACCACCGAAAACCCCTCGTTCGAACTCAATTCCGCGCTGCTGTCGCGCTGCCGCGTGCATGTGCTGGAGGCGGTTTCGGCGGACGACATCGCCACCACGCTCAAACGCGCGCTGGCTGACGAAGAACGCGGGCTCGGCGGACGCGGCATCGACATCGCCGATGCGGACCTGCAGGCGATCGCCGGCGCCGCCGATGGCGACGTGCGACGCGCCCTCACCCTGCTGGAAATCGCCGCCGAACTGGTGGGCGAGGGCGGCGAGGGAGCGCCACGCTCTGTGGGCACCGAGCTCATCGAACAGGTGCTGGCCGACCGCACCCGCCGCTTCGACAAGGGCGGCGAGCAGTTCTACGACCAGATCAGCGCCCTGCACAAATCCGTGCGCAGTTCCAACCCGGACGCGGCGCTGTACTGGTTCGCGCGGATGATTGATGGCGGCTGCGACCCGGTCTACCTGGCGCGGCGGCTGACGCGGATGGCGGTCGAAGACATCGGCCTGGCCGACCCACGCGCGTTGGCGATGGCCACCGAAGCCTGGGACGCCTACGACCGCCTGGGCTCACCCGAAGGCGAACTGGCGCTGGCGCAGGTGGTGATCTATCTGGCCAGCACGGCGAAATCCAACGCCGCCTACATGGCTTGGAACAACGCCCGCCACGACGTGCGCGAATACGGCACCCAGCCGGTGCCGATGCACATCCGCAATGCGCCGACCAAGCTCATGAAGGGCCTCGGCTACGGCAAGGGCTATCAATACGACCATGACGCCGAAGGTGGTGTGGCGCTGGACCAGACCGGATTCCCGGACGAGATGGGCGAACGCGTCTATTACCAGCCGGTCCCGCGCGGCATGGAGATCAAGCTGAAAGACAAGCTGGATGCCTTGCGGGCGGCCCGGAAAGCCGCTCAGAGCGAGGGCTGAGGCGGCTTAGGGGATATCGCCTGCCACATCCTTAACTTCGCATAATGTTTATTATGTTATTTGATGGAGAATGCGGCTTAGTAGAATGTCGCCATGACCGAGCCTTTCGATCCCTCCCGCCGCCGTTTCGTCGCCGGCACGGCCATGGCTGGCGCGTTGCTGCCGATCCAGGCCCACGCCTGGGGCCGAAGCCGCCTCGACCATCTTCACGTCCAGTCGATGGCCTCGCTCACCGGCGACCATTTCGAACTCGCGGTCGGCGAAACCACGGTCAATTTCACCGGCCGGCCCGCACGCGCCCGCACCGTCAACGGCAGCCTGCCGGGCCCGACGCTGTATTGGCGCGAAGGCGACACTGTCGAGTTGCGCGTCCGCAATACGCTGGCCGAAGACACCTCGATCCACTGGCACGGCATCCTGCTGCCGGCCAACATGGACGGCGTGCCGGGTTTCAGCTTCCACGGCATCGCGCCCGGCGAATCCTGGCTGTACCGCTTCACGCTGCGTCAGGCCGGCACCTACTGGTACCACGCGCACTCGTCGATGCAGGAAGCGATGGGCGTCTACGGCGCCATCGTCATCGAACCGCGAGGCGGTGAGCCGGTCCACGCCGACCGCGACCACGTCATCGTGCTGTCGGACTGGAGCGACGACGACCCGCACGCCATCCAGCGCAAGCTGAAGATCATGGGCCATTACTACAACCAGAACCTGCGCACGGTCGGCGACTTCCTGCGCGATTCCGGGCGCGATGGCCTGCGTGCCGCGCTGAAGGATCGTGGCGCCTGGGGCCGGATGCGGATGAGTCCGACCGATCTGGCCGATGTGAGCGCGCCCACCTACACCTATCTCGCCAACGGCAGCACGCCCGCGGGCAACTGGACGGCGCTGTTCAAGCGTGGCGAGAAAGTCCGCCTGCGCTTCATCAACGCCTCGGCGATGACTTTTTTCGATGTGCGGATTCCCGGCCTAAAGATGACCGTGGTCGCCGCCGATGGCCAGCCGGTCGAACCGGTCACCATCGACGAATTCCGAATCGGTGTGGCGGAAACCTACGACGTCATCGTGCAACCGGACGAGCAGCCCTACACCGTCTTCGCGCAATCGATGGACCGTTCCGGCTATGCACGCGCCACGTTGTCGCCCGCCCCCGGCCTTGAAGCGCCGGTGCCTGCACTGGATGCACGCCCGCTGCTGACGATGGCCGACATGGGCCACGGCGCGATGGCGACCGGCGAAATGAGCTGCGGTGCGTCGATGCAGAAACCCGCCGCAACCGAGATGAAATGTGGCGCCGGCATGTGCGGCGCATCGATGCGCCAGGCATCGCCGCCGCCAAAGGATGCGCATGCCGGCCACGGCGGCATGGCGATGATCGCCCACCCCGCCAGCGAAAACGGCAACCCCGACGTCGACATGCAGACGATGACGCCTTCGCGCGCCCTCGACGATCCGGGCATCGGCCTGCGCGGCAACGGCCGTCGCGTGCTGACGTACGGCGACCTGAAATCCGCCTTCCCGCAACCCGATCCACGCACGCCCTGCCGCGACATCGAACTCCATCTCACCGGCAACATGGAGCGCTATGTCTGGGGCTTCGATGGCATCCCGTTCTCCAAGGCGCCGCCGATCCGCCTCAACTACGGCGAGCGCGTGCGCGTGGTGCTGGTCAACGACACCATGATGGAACACCCCATCCACCTGCACGGCATGTGGAGCGATCTGGAGAATGCCGACGGTGCGTTCCAGGTCCGCAAGCACACCGTCAGCGTGCCGCCCGGCCACGTGCGCAGTTTCCGCGTCACCGCCGATGCCTTGGGACGCTGGGCCTTCCACTGCCACATGCTTTTGCACATGGAAATGGGCATGTTCCGCGAAGTGCGGGTGGAGGCATGAGGATGCGGCTTCTCCCCTTCCCCATCGCCTGCCTGTTGACCGCGTCACCCGCATTCGCGCAGCACGCCGGGCACGATCACGGCCAGCATCCGCCGATGGCGATGCCGGCCCCGACGCCCTCGGAAGCACCGGCTAAAACCGCCCTCCCCGACTTCATCCCACCGCCTACGCCGGAAGAGATCACCGCCGCCTTCCCCGACCTGCATGGCATGGACATGTCCAGTCACATGCGCGAAGACCCGTGGCTGACGCATCTGCGCGTGGATCGGCTGGAACGCAGCCTGGGCAGCGACGCGGCCACCGGCTGGGAGATGCACGCATGGACCGGCAGGACGCGCGACCGGCTGGAATTCAAGACCGAAGGCGAGCGTGACGCCCACGGCAGTCACGGCCACATGGAACTCGCGTGGAGCCATGCCACCGGCCCGTGGTGGAACCGCACCCTCGGTGTCCGCCGCGACTTTGGCGGCGGCCTGCAACGCGACTGGCTCGGTGTCGGCGTGCACGGTCATGCGCCCTACAAGTTCGATGTCGAAGCGGCGGCATTCGTCGGCTCTTCCGGCCGCGCGATGCTCGAAGGCCATGCCGGCTACGACGTGCTGCTGACCAACCGCCTGGTGCTGCGCCCGCAAGCCGGCCTGACCGTGCATGCACGCGACGACATCGGGATGGGCATCGGACGCGGCGTGTCCGAGTTCGAAAGTGGCCTGCGCCTGCGATACGAAATCCGCCGCGAGTTCGCGCCCTACATCGGCTGGCGCTACCAGCGTGCGTTCGGCCGCACCGCCGACATCCGCGAAGCCCATGGCGATGCGCCTTCCGGCCACGAATGGGTGGCGGGCGTGCGCTTCTGGTTCTAGTGCGTGCGCCCTGCTTCGGGCAAAAAAGAAGGGCTCCGTTGCCGGAGCCCTCGAAACACTCTAAAAGTTGGCGTCCCCACGGGGATTCGAACCCCGGTCGCTACCGTGAAAGGGTAATGTCCTAGGCCTCTAGACGATGGGGACACGCTGAAACTTGTTGCCCTGAATCCCGCCGCCTTTGCGGAATTTGGTGGAGCCAGGCGGGATCGAACCGCCGACCTCCTGCATGCCATGCAGGCGCTCTCCCAGCTGAGCTATGGCCCCACGGGCTGGAAGCGCGAAATATTAGTGTCGAATCCCGGCAACGTCAACACTTTCGAAACAAAAAGTCACACGCATGTCTCGCGTGCCGGGGCCAGCGTCGCCATGCCGTGGCCCTGCCCCGCCAGGAAGTCCAGCCACTTGCCGAGGAAGGTGTTCATCTGCAACCGGTGGCTGACCAGTTCTGCGGGCGGCGGGTACATGCCGATGACGTCCTGCCAGCGCCGCCCCACGTAGCAATGCGTGGCCTCGGCCTGGCGCGCATCGCGGTACAGGCGGATGTGGGCGGAAGGATCCGGCTCGCCGGTCACCGGGTCGCGCACGTCGTAGGTCAGGCGCAGTTCGGTGGTGAACTTGTGCTGCTCGATGACCTCCAGCCGCACCACCAGACCGGAACTCGCGCACGAAACGTACTGGCCGACCGGCAACCGTCCCGGCGCGAACATCCGTTCCAGCTTGCGGTGGTTCTCGGCATACAGGCCCATCAGCCAGCCGAAGCGGCTCAGCTGGGGCAGGCGCGTGACCGGGGCCAGAACGGTGCTCATGGCCCGATCCTACAGCCTGACCGCGCGGCCGGTAAGCGCCTCAATACATCTCGCGGTTCAGGCCCAGCGATTCCAGCACGCGGCTGGATATTTCCTCGATCGACGCATGTGTCGTCGACAGCACGGGGATCTGTTCATTGCTGAAGATGATGTCCGCGGCGGCGACTTCGCGCTTGCAGGTCGCCAGTTCCGCATAGCGCGAATTGGGGCGGCGCTCCTGGCGGATCTCGTGCAGGCGATCCGGGTCGATGGTCAGCCCGAAGATCTTGTGGCGATGCGCACGCAGCTTGGGCGGCAGGCGCTCGCTTTCCAGATCCTCCTCGGTCAGCGGGTAATTCGCCGCCCGCACGCCGTGGTGCAGCGCCAGATAGACACAGGTCGGTGTCTTGCCCGCACGCGACACGCCGACCAGGATGAGATCGGCATCGGTGTAGTCCACGCGCATCCCGTCGTCGTGGGTGAGCGCGTAGTTCATCGCGTTGATGCGCTTGTGATAGCTGTCGAAATCGACGATGCCATGCGCCTTGCCCACGCGCGGCTGGCGCTGGCTGCCCAGCTCGTCTTCCAGCGGCGCGATGAAGGGCGCGAAGACATCCAGCATCAATGCCCCGCTCTCGCCGAGGATGGCGGTCAATTCGCCGTCCACGCAGGTGTTGACCACGATGGCACGCATCCCCGCCTCTTCGCCGGCCCGGCGGATGGTCTCGGCCGCCTGGCGCGCCTTGTCCGGCGTGTCGACGAAGGGAATGCGGTCGGTGTTGAACGGCTGGTGGTTGAACTGCGTCAACAGGCTGTGGCCGATGGTCTCGGCGGTGATGCCGGTGCCATCGGACACGTAGAAAACCGGGCGTTTATCGGGCATGTCGGGTTCCGGATGAAATCGCGCGCGTCGGGAAGGCTAAAATAACGCGCTGACGTCCCCGGCGTCCCCTTCCCACACTCCGGAGCCTGCCTTGAGCGCCAACATCCTCTGGCTGAAAGACCTTCGCCTGACCGACCTCGCCCAGGTGGGCGGCAAGAATTCCTCGCTCGGCGAGATGATCGGCCAACTGGCCGGCCTGGGCGTCTCGGTGCCGGGCGGCTTCGCCACCACCGCGGATGCCTTCAAGGCCTTCATCGCCCACAACGACCTGCACGCGCGCATCTACGACAAGCTCGGCACGATCGATGTCGAAGACGTCCCCGCGCTGACCAAGGCCGGCGCCGAGATCCGCGGCTGGGTGATGGATGCGCCGCTGCAGCCCGAGCTGGATGCCGACATCCGCACCGCCTACAAGCAGATGTGCGACGAGAACGGCGTCCCGGACATGGCCGTCGCCGTGCGTTCCTCCGCCACCGCCGAAGACCTGCCGGATGCGTCCTTCGCCGGCCAGCAGGAAACCTTCCTCAACGTGACCGGCGCCGATGACGTGGTGCGCAAGGTCAAGGAAGTCTTCGCCTCGCTCTACAACGACCGCGCGATCGCCTATCGCGTCCACCACGGCTTCGCCCACGAGGACGTGTTCCTCTCCGCCGGCGTGCAGCAGATGGTGCGTTCGGATGTCGGCGCGTCGGGCGTGCTGTTCACGCTGGACACCGAAAGTGGTTTCCGCGATGTCGTCTTCGTCACCTCCAGCCTCGGCCTCGGCGAAATGGTCGTGCAGGGCGCGGTGAATCCCGACGAGTTCTACGTCTACAAGCCCACGCTGAAGGCCGGCAAGCCGGCGATCCTGCGTCGCGCGCTGGGCAGCAAGCAGCTGCGCATGGTGTATTCCGATGTGCCGGGCGAACGCGTCCGCACCGAGGACACGCCGGCCGAACTGCGCAACGCCTTCTCCATCAACGATGCCGATGTGCATGAACTCGCCAAGCAGGCGCTGGTGATCGAACAGCATTACGGCCGCCCGATGGACATCGAATGGGCGAAGGACGGCATCAGCGGCAAGCTGTTCATCGTGCAGGCGCGCCCGGAAACGGTGAAGTCGCGCGCCAAGGCGACCCAGATCGAGCGCTATGCGCTGCAGCAGCGCGGCGAAGTGATCTGCGAAGGCCGTGGCGTGGGCCAGAAGATCGGCGCCGGCGTGGCCCGCGTGGTGCGTTCGCTCGAAGACATGAGCCGCGTGCAGCCCGGCGACGTGCTGGTGGCCGACATGACCGATCCCGACTGGGAACCGGTGATGAAGCGTGCCGCCGCCATCGTCACCAACCGGGGTGGCCGCACCTGCCACGCCGCGATCATCGCACGTGAGCTGGGCGTGCCCGCCGTGGTCGGCACCGGCAACGCGCTCGACACCATCCGCGATGGCGAGGAAGTCACCGTCAGCTGCGCCGAAGGCGACACCGGCTACATCTACAAGGGCGCCCTGCCCTTCGAGCGCACCACGACCGATCTCGACAACATGCCGCCGGCGCCGCTCAAGATCATGATGAACGTGGCCAACCCGGAACGCGCCTTCGACTTCGGCCAATTGCCGAACGCGGGCATCGGACTGGCGCGCCTGGAGATGATCATCGCCAGCCACATCGGCGTGCATCCCAAGGCGCTGCTCGAGTACGCGCAGCAGGACGCCGCGACCCGCGCCAAGATCGACGCGAAGATCGCCGGTTACGCATCGCCGGTCGACTTCTACGTGGACCGCCTGGCCGAGGGCATCGCCACCATCACCGCGTCGGTCGCGCCGAACCCGGTGATCGTGCGCCTGTCGGACTTCAAGTCCAACGAGTACGCCAACCTCATCGGCGGCAACCGCTACGAGCCGCACGAAGAGAACCCGATGATCGGTTTCCGTGGCGCCTCGCGCTACATCGACCCGAGCTTCGCCGAGGCGTTCGCACTGGAGTGCCGCGCGGTCAAGCGCGTGCGCGAGGACATGGGCCTCGACAACCTGTGGGTGATGATCCCGTTCGTGCGCACGCTGGACGAAGGCCGCAAGGTCATCGAGGTGCTGCGCAAGAACGGCCTGGTGCAGGGCGAGAACGGCCTGAAAGTCATCATGATGTGCGAAGTGCCTTCGAACGCGCTGCTGGCCGACGAGTTCCTCGATATCTTCGACGGCTTCTCCATCGGTTCCAACGACATGACCCAGTTGACGCTGGGCCTGGACCGCGACTCCAGCATCGTCGCCAACCTGTTCGACGAACGCGATCCGGCGGTGAAGAAGATGCTGTCGATGGCGATCGCCGCGGCCAAGAAGAAGCAGAAGTACGTCGGCATCTGCGGCCAGGGCCCGAGCGATCATCCGGACCTCGCCCAATGGTTGATGGATGAAGGCATCGAATCGGTGTCGCTCAACCCCGATACCGTGGTCGATACCTGGCTCAAGCTGGCCGGTTCCAAGGCCGGGTGAGGCCGGTCCGGCCCAAAGGAGAACGCCGGCTGGATGCCGGCGTTTTTCTTTGCGCCACCGGACCGCGGTCAGGCGGTCGCGGGCAGCCCTGCCAGCGCGCCCATGGACAGGCGGTAGTGGCGGAGCTCGTCGATGGAGTCGCGCACGTCGCTCAGCGCGGTATGCGCGCTTTCCTTGTGGAAGCCGGCCAGCACCGCCGGCGCCCAGCGCCGGGCCAGCTCCTTGATCGTGGAGACGTCGAGGTTGCGGTAGTGGAAATGGCGCTCCAGTGCCGGCATTTCCCGGTGCAGGAAGCGGCGGTCCTGGCAGATCGAGTTGCCGCACATCGGCGAGGCGCGCTCCGGCACCCATGCGCGCAGGAACTCCAGCGTGCGCGCTTCGGCCTCGGCCATCGGCACGCCCTCCTCCAGCACCCGCCGCCACAGCCCCGAACGGCCGTGCTGGTTGCGGTTCCATTCGTCCATGGCCTCCAGCGTGGCCAGCGGATGGGCGATGGCCAGCTCCGGCCCTTCCGCCAGCACGTTGAGCTGGGCGTCGGTCACGATGGTGGCGATCTCAAGAATCGAATCGGACCGGGTATCCAGGCCGGTCATCTCCAGGTCGATCCAGATCAGTCTGCTGTTGGGTGAATCCGCGCTCATGGGTGCCTGGCTGGTTGCTTGCCGGCATGATACCGGCTGGACAGCGCTGCTTCGCCGAAGCTGGCCTGGCCGGTAGCGAATCTTTCACCTGCGCCCGTTTAGGATGGCGCTTGTTTCCAGCGCCCCGTCACGGGGCGCGCGCATTTCAGGACGCCGATGACACCCGCCACCACCGCAAAAACAGCCGCAGCCGCCCCCCGTGAACTGATCAAGGAGCTCAACGGCGTCGACTGGCTCCAACTTGCAGAGACCTGGGGGCTGAAGCTGTTGGCCGCCGTCGTCATTTTCCTGGTCGGCCGCTGGTTGGCCGGGCGGCTGTCGGTCGGGCTGGACCGGGTCATGGGGCGCGCCGGCGTGGACGTCACCCTGGGCGGGTTCCTGCGCAACATCGCCTACGCGGTCATGCTGGTGCTGGTCCTGATGACCGCACTGACCGCGCTTGGCGTGCCCACCACCTCGATGTTCGCGATCCTTGGCGCAGCCGGCCTTGCGGTGGGCCTGGCGCTGAAGGATTCGCTGTCGAACATCGCCTCCGGGGTCATGCTGATCGTGCTGCGCCCGTTCCGTACCGGCGACCACGTCGTCGCCGCCGGGCAGGAAGGCACCGTGCTGGAGATCCGTGTGTTCCAGACGCGCCTGCGCGCTTTCGACCACCGGGTGATCATCCTGCCGAACAGCGAGATCACCACCGCACCGATCATCAATTTCAGCACCCTGCCGATTCGGCGCATGGACGTTACCGTAGGCGTCGGTTATGACGATGACCTGCAGAAGGCGCGCGACGTGCTGCTGCGCATCGCCGAACAGGAGCCGCTGATCGAGACGGATCCGGCACCGGCGGTGCGCGTGGTCAACCTGGGCGAGAGCAGCGTGGACCTCGTGCTGCAGGCCTTCGCCAAGAACGCCAACTATCTGGATGCGCGCAGCCGGGTCATCGAAGCCGTGCGCAACCAGTTGATCGAACAGGGCTTGAACATCCCCTACCCGCAGCGCGACCTGCACGTCTATCACAGCGATGCCAACGGCCGCCCGATCGCCGACCTGCTGCTGCGTGGCATTGCCGACGACGGCGACCTGCCGGCGAAGACACCGGCCAGCTGACACACAGACGCGCTGCGCGCGCGTTGTCGTATGCACGCCACAACGCGGGCATGATGGCCGCTCATCAGGGACACCGACATGCTGCAGAACGCTTCATCCGCCCTTGGCCACTACGCGATCCTCACCGCGATGCTGGCGCCGGCGTTCTTCCTGACCGCCACCGCCGCCTTGCTGGCCGCCGCCAATACGCGGCTTGCGCGCGTGGTCGATCGCCTGCGCAGCCTGATCGTCGCCTGGGAGCTGGATGCACCGGACCGCGCCGAGCGCGACGAGCAGATCCTGCGCCATCGCCAGCGTGCGCACCTGGTGCTGCGCGCCTGCCGCCTGCTCTACGGCGGGTTCGCCGCTTTCGTCGGTACCAGCCTGGCCTTGGCCATGGATGCCTTCCTCGGCTTCAGGCTGGGCGCGCTGCCGACCCTGCTGGCCGTGGTGGGCGTGATGTTCCTGCTGGGTTCCAGCGTGGCGATGTGGCGCGAGGTCAGCCTGGCGGTGAAGAGCTTCGATGCGGAACTGGATCAGGAGCTGGCCCGCCGCAGGATCTGAGCCGGCCTCTGCATGCCGCGAAGCCGCAGCTCAGTCCTTGCGTCGCTTGGCCCTGAAGTACTCCGTCAGCATCGGGCCAGCCAGTTCACCCAGCACCCCACCCGCCACCTCGACACGATGGTTATGCCTCGGGTCGGCCAACAGGTCGAACACGCTGCCGGCCGCGCCGGTCTTGGGATCGGTTGCGCCGTAAACGACGCGCGCCACCCGCGCATGCACCATCGCCATCGCGCACATCGCGCAGGGCTCCAGGGTCACGTAGAGCGTCGCCCCGATCAGGCGATGGTTGCCTAACACTTTGCCGGCCTGGCGCAGCGCCACGATCTCCGCGTGCGCGGATGGATCATGTTCGCTGATGTTGCGGTTCCAGCCTTCGCCGACGAGATTGCCATCGGCATCCACGACCAGCGCACCGACGGGAATTTCATCGTCCTCGTCGCGCGCGCGCGCGGCACGCGTCAGCGCCTGGTGCATCCAGTGCTGATCGCGCTCAGTCTGCGGCTCAGAATTCACCACGCCCCCTGCCTCCTCGCCCCGGCCCCGCCTACTCGGCGGGGCAATCCCGGCCCCGCCTGCCCGGCGGGGCAATGAACGGACTGCGCGGCATGCCGCGCAGTCCGTTCATTCCCACTCGATCGTCGCCGGCGGCTTTCCGCTGATGTCGTAGACCACCCGCGAGACGCCGCGCAGCTCGTTGATGATGCGGTTGCTCACCCGGCCCAGGAACTCGTACGGCAGGTGCGCCCAGTGTGCGGTCATGAAGTCGATGGTCTCCACCGCGCGCAGCGCGATGACCCATTCGTAGGCGCGGGCGTCACCGACCACGCCCACCGACTTCACCGGCAGGAACACCGCGAAAGCCTGCGAGGTCTTGTCGTAGAGATCGGCGCGACGCAGTTCGTCGATGAAGATGGCATCGGCCTGCGCCAGCAGTTCGGCGTATTCGCGCTTCACTTCGCCCAGGATGCGCACACCCAGGCCCGGACCGGGGAACGGATGGCGATAGACCATCTCGCGCGGCAGGCCGAGTTCAACACCCAGGCGGCGCACCTCGTCCTTGAACAGCTCGCGCAGCGGCTCGACTAGGCCGAGCTTCATGTCTTCGGGCAGGCCGCCCACGTTGTGGTGGCTCTTGATGACATGCGCCTTGCCGGTCTTGCTGCCGGCGGACTCGATCACGTCCGGGTAGATGGTGCCCTGCGCCAGCCAATTGGCATTGCTGAGCTTGTTCGACTCTTCGTCGAAAATATCGACGAACAGGTTGCCGATGATCTTGCGCTTGGCCTCCGGATCCTCGACGCCCCTGAGCTTGTCGAAGTAGCGATCGGCGGCATTCACGCGGACCACCTTGACGCCCATGTGCTCGGCGAACATCGCCATCACCTGGTCGCCTTCCTGCCAGCGCAGCAGGCCGGTATCGACGAACACGCAGGTCAGCTGGTCACCGATCGCGCGATGCAGCAGCGCCGCGACCACCGACGAATCCACGCCGCCCGACAGCCCCAGGATCACTTCATCCGACCCCACCTGCTCGCGGACGCGGGCGATCTGGTCTTCGATGATGTTGGCCGGCGTCCACAGCGTTTCGCAGCCGCAGATGTCGACCACGAACCGGCGCAGCAGCGCTTCGCCGCCGCGGGTATGGGTCACTTCCGGGTGGAACTGCACGCCGTAGATCTTCCTGGCGTCGTCGGCGAAGGCGGCGATGCCGAGGCGGTCGGTCTTCGCGGTCACGCTGAAACCGGGCGGCGCCTTCGACACGTGATCGCCGTGGCTCATCCAGACATTGGTGCCGTCGGGCAGCGACTTCAGCACCGACATCAGCGCATCCTCGCCCACCAGTTCCAGCTCGGCGTGGCCAAACTCGCGCTGGTTGCCGGCTTCGGTATCACCGCCCAGTTGCTTGGCCAGCGTCTGCATGCCGTAGCAGATGCCGAGGATCGGCGTGCCGGCATCGAACACCTGCGCCGGCGCGGCGGGACAACCGGCTTCGGTGGTGGACTCCGGGCCGCCACTGAGGATGATGCCCTTCGGCGCGAACGCGGCGATCTCCGCCGGGTCGTGGTCCCAGGCCCAGATTTCGCAATACACGCCGATCTCGCGGATGCGGCGGGCGATCAGCTGGGTGTACTGCGCGCCGAAATCGAGGATGAGGATCTTGTCGCTGTGGATGTCGTGGGCGCGCGTCATGGTCACGGTCAGCAGGGCTCGGTCGCGCCGGTGGCGCAGTCAATGGATTGGGTCTGGTGGCGGAACACCGCCAGCCAGGCTGCGATGATCACCGCGGCCATCAGCAGCATCAGCCACAGCGGCTTACGGCGACGGAACATGGGGATGATCAGCCGGCGCGGTAGTTCGGCGGTTCCTTGGTGATCTGCACGTCATGGACGTGCGACTCACGCTGGCCCGCGCCGGTGACTTTCACGAATTGCGGCTTCGTGCGCATCTCTTCGATGCTGGAACAGCCGCAGTAACCCATCGTCGCGCGCAGGCCGCCGGCCAGCTGGTGGACCACGCCCGACAGCGGCCCTCGATAAGGCACGCGGCCTTCGATGCCTTCCGGCACCAGCTTGTCGGCATCGGCGGTGTCCTGGAAATAGCGGTCCTTCGACCCCTTCTCCATCGCGCCCAGCGAGCCCATGCCGCGATAGCTCTTGTAGCTGCGGCCCTGGAACAGCTCGGTTTCGCCCGGGCTTTCCTCGGTGCCGGCAAACAGGCCGCCGATCATGATGGTCGATGCGCCGGCCACCAGCGCCTTGCCCAGGTCGCCGGAGTAGCGGATGCCGCCATCGGCGATCAGCGGGATGCGGTCCTGCAGCGCCTCGGCGACCATCGAGATCGCGGTGATCTGAGGCACGCCCACGCCGGCCACGACGCGGGTGGTGCAGATCGAACCCGGACCGACGCCGACCTTCACCGCATCCGCGCCCGCATCCATCAGCGCCAGCGCGGCATCGCCGGTGACGATGTTGCCGCCGATCACCTGCAGCTTCGGGTAGGTCTTCTTGGCCCAGGCCACGCGGTCGATCACGCCCTGCGAATGGCCGTGCGCGGTATCGACGATGATCACGTCCACTTCGGCGGCCACCAGCGCCTCGATGCGCTGCTCGGTGTCGCCACCCACGCCGACCGCCGCGCCGACCAGCAACTGCTCGTCGGTGTCGTAGGCGGCGTTGGGGTTGTCGCGCTTCTTCTGGATGTCCTTGACGGTGATGAGCCCGCGCAGCGCGAAATCATCATTCACCACCAGCACCTTCTCGATGCGATGGCGGTGCAGCTTTTCCAGCACCTCGTCGTCGCTGGCCCCTTCCTTCACCGTGATCAGCTTTTCCTTGCGGGTCATGATGTTGTAGATCGGGTCGTCCAGCTTCTTCTCGAAGCGCATGTCGCGGCCGGTGACGATGCCGACCAGCTGGCCCTGCGCGTCGACCACCGGCACGCCGCTGATGTTGCGGGCGCGGGTGAGCTTGAGCACTTCGCCGATGGTCGCCTCGGGGGTGACCGTGAACGGCTCCCGGATGATGCCGGATTCGAAATTCTTGACCCGCGCCACGCTGGCCGCCTGGTCCTGCCAGCTCATGTTCTTGTGCAGGATGCCGATGCCGCCCAGTTGCGCCATGGCGATGGCGAGGCGGGCGTCGGTCACCGTGTCCATCGCCGCCGAAACGATCGGCAGCTTCAGCGTGAGGCTGTTGGTGAGGCGGGAGGCGAGCGAGACGTCCTTGGGCAGGACGCTGGAATGCGCGGGGACGAGCGAGACGTCGTCGTAGGTGAGCGCTTCGGCCAGGATGCGGAGCATGCGGGATCCGGGGTCTGGGAAGCGCGACATTCTACCGCGTTTCCCGCCCGCGCCGCTAACGCGCCAGTGGCTGCTGCTCGGGGCCGGCCGGCTCGCGGCCGCTTTCCTGCAACTCCACGGCCTCCAGCGTGTTGCGCATCAGGGTGGCGACGGTCATCGGCCCCACCCCGCCCGGCACCGGCGTGATCCACGCGGCGCGTTCGGCGGCAGCATCAAACCCGATATCGCCGACCAGCCGGCCGTCGTCGGTGCGGTTGATGCCGACATCGATCACCACCGCGCCCGGCTTCACCCATTCGCCCGGCACCAGCGCCGGCTTGCCGACCGCGACGACCAATATGTCCGCGTTGCGCACCGAGGCTTCCAGCACCTCCGGTGGGGTGAAACGGTGGCAGCAGGTCACCGTGCAGCCGGCGATCAGCAGCTCCATCGCCATCGGCCGGCCGACGTGGTTGGACACCCCGACGATCGTCGCGTTGGCGCCGCGGATCGGTTCGCCGGTCTGTTTCAGCAGGTGGACGATGCCGCGCGGCGTACAGGGGCGCAGGCCGAACTGGCGCAGCGCCAGGTGGCCGACATTCATCGGGTGGAAGCCATCGACATCCTTCTTCGGGTCGATGCGTTCGATCAGCCGCGAGGCGTCGGGAATGCCGGGCAGCGGCAGCTGCACCAGGATGCCGTGGACGGCCGGATCGGCATTGAGCCGGTCGATGAGGTCGAGCAGCTCGGCTTCGGTCGTCGTCGCCAGGTTGTGGTCGATGGTCTGGATGCCGACGATGCCGGCGGCGCGGCGCTTGTTGCGCACGTAGGACTGCGAGGCCGGATCATCGCCCACCAGCACCACGGCCAGCCCCGGGCGCGGCTTGCCGGCGGCGACCCGGGCATCCACCTCGGCCTTCATCGCGTGCAGGGCTTCATCGGCGATGCGTTTGCCGTCGAGGATGCGGGCGTGGGTCATGCGATGCGGGCCTGGCTGCGCGGGGTCGCCATTATCGCCGCGAAACCGGGCATGCTGTCGCGGGCGTTCAAAGGAATGGATTTTGAAGACGATTCTGGGCGTCGCGCTGCTTGCGGCAAGCCTGCTGGCGCTGGTACTGGCCGGCTTTTACTTCGGCCAACGCCGGCTGGTCTATTTCCCCGACATGACGCGGGGCGATGCCGATGTCGCCAGCAATTTCGACATCCTCCGCCCCGATGGCGTCCACCTTCGCGGCTGGGAAGACCGTCCCGGGAAACCACGCGCCCTGCTCTACTTCGGCGGCAACGCGGAAACCCTGCAATCCGCCCGCGCCCAGCTGGCCGGATGCTGCGCGGGCTGGACCCGCTACGTCGTGCCCTATCGCGGCTACGGCGGCAGCGACGGCGAGCCCGCCCGCGACGCCATGCTCGCCGACGCACTGGCGCTCTACGACGAGGTGGCGAAGCGGCATCCCGGGCAACCCGTCGCGGTGGTCGGGCGCAGTCTCGGCAGCGGCGTCGCGGCATGGGTGGCGAGCCAACGCCCCGTCGCGAAACTGGTGCTGGTCACGCCGTTCGACTCGCTGGGCAAGGTGGCGAAGGTGCATTACCCGTGGCTGCCGGTGGGCCTGTTACTGCGCGAGCGTTACGACAGCGCCGACTGGCTGCGCGGACGCCGCGAACCCACGCTGGTCCTGCGTGCCAGCGAGGACCGCGTGGTGCCGGCGGCGAATACCGATGAATTGCTGGCCGCGCTGCCACCCACCACACAGGTGGTGGCGATCGAAGGCAGCCACGATTCCCTGTCCACGTCGCCGGCCTATGGCCAGGCGCTTGCCGCCTTCCTGCGCTAGTCGCGGCTGCCGCAGGCCGGGCAGTCCGGATCCGGGCGCACGCGGGTCTCGCGGAACCGCATCGCCAGCGCATCGAACTGCAGCAACCTGCCGGTCAACGGCTCGCCGAAGCCGAGCAGCAGCTTGAGCGCTTCGGTGGCCTGCACCAGCCCGATGATGCCCGGCACCACGCCCAGCACACCGGCCTCGGCGCAGTTGGGCGCATCCTCCGGCGCTTCGGGGAACAGGCAGCGGTAGCACGGCGCTTCGCCACGACGACGCCCGGCATCGAACACACTCGCCTGCCCGTGGAAACGCTGCACCGCGCCGTACACCAGCGACTTGCCGAGCCGCAGGCAGGCGTCGTTGAGCACGTGGCGCACCGGGAAGTTGTCGGCGCCGTCGATCACCACATCGGCATCAGCGATGAGCGCATCGACATTGCCTGCATCCACCCGCAAGTTGATGCTCTCGATGTCGATGGTCGGATTGAGCGCCAGCAGCCGTTCGCGGGCGGAATCCACTTTCGCGGCCGAGTCCACGCCGGCATCGACATCCACCACCTGCCGCTGCAGGTTGCTGCGGTCGACGATGTCGTCATCCACCAGCCGCAGATGGCCGATGCCCGCCGCCGCCAGATACAACGATGACGGCGCACCCAGCCCGCCCGCGCCGATGATCACGATGCGTGACCGGCTCAACACCCGCTGGCCTTCGATGCCGATCTCCGGCAGGCGCATCTGCCGCGAATAGCGTTCGAGGAAATCGGCGTCTTCGCGGGCGGCGATCATCGGCAGGCCGGCATCGCGCCAGGCTTCGGTGCCGCCTTCGACGCTGGCGATGGTGTCGAAACCCTGCCCCGCCATCACCTCCGCCGTCGCCTTCGAACGCAGGCCGCGCTGGCAGAGCAGCAGGATCTCGGCATCGCGCGGCAAAACGGAAGCGGCATCTTCCAGCAACAGGTCCTGCCCGATCGCCTCGGCACCTTCGGCCATGCCGCTGGCGCGTTCGGTCTCGTTGCGGATGTCGATGAGCCGCGCACCGGCTTCGCGTCGCGCGCGCGCTTCGGCCGGGGTCAGCAGCCGCACGCCCATGGATCAGTTCTTGCGCTTGACGTGGCGGATCAGCCGGCGCTTCTTGGCCACCTGCCGCTCGCTCAGCACGTTCTTCTTGTCCTTGTACGGGTTCTCGCCTTCCTTGAAGACGAAACGCACCGGCGTGCCGATCAGCTTGAAGCGCTTGCGGAAGAAGTTCTCCAGATAGCGCTTGTAGCTCTCCTGCAGCGTGCGCAGGCGCGTGCCGTGGATGATGAAGGTCGGCGGGTTGCTGCCGCCCGGGTGGGCGAAACGCAGCTTGGGCACATGGCCGCGCACGACCGCCGGCGGATGCGTTTCGTAGGCGATTTCGATGGCGAGGTTGACCTCGCTGGTGCCGAATTCGCGGGTCGCCGAGCCGTGCGCGCGGTGGATCGCGCGGAACAGCTCACGCAGGCCGGAGCCGTGCAGCGCCGAGATGCGCACCGCTTCCGCCCAGTCGACGAAGGCGAGTTTGCGCGACAACAGGTCTTCGGCCTGCTGGCGGGTGTAGTCGGACAGGCCGTCCCATTTGTTGATGGCGACGACCAGCGCGCGGCCGGCGTCGAGGATGGCGCCGAGCACGGTGGCGTCCTGGTCGGTCACGCCTTCGGTGGCGTCGAGCATCAGCACGGCGACCTGGCATTCCTCGATCGCCTGCAGGGTCTTGACCGCGGAGAACTTCTCGACCGCCTCGTCCACGCGCGACTTGCGGCGCAGGCCGGCGGTGTCGATCAGGCGGTACTTGCGGCCGTCGCGTTCGATGTCGATGGCGATGGAGTCGCGGGTCGTGCCCGGCACGTCGGAGGCGATCATCCGCTCCTCGCCGAGGATGCGGTTCACCAGCGTCGATTTGCCGACGTTGGGGCGACCGATGAAGGCGATGCGGACGCGCTCCGGGTCGGTGTCGAGGCTTTCGCCGCTGCCGGCTTCGGGCAGGCGCGGATAGACCTCGTCCAGCAGGTCGTCGATGCCCGAACGGTGCGAAGCGGCGGTCGGCACCACATCCTCGAAACCGTAGCGGGCGAACTCGCCCACCGACTGGCGGATGTCCAGGCCATCGACCTTGTTGACCACCAGCAGCACCGGGCGGCCGGATTTGCGCAGCCAGCGCAGGATTTCGTCATCCAGCGCGGACGGGCCTTCACGGCCATCGACCACGAACAGGACGAGGTCGGCTTCTTCCGCCGCGGCGCGGGCCTGGCGCGCGGTGGCGCCAGCCAGACCTTCCTCGTTGCCGGCGATGCCGCCGGTATCGACCAGCACGAACGGCTGGTCCTCGCGGAGGCGGCAGACGCCGTAGTGGCGGTCACGGGTGACGCCGGGCTGGTCGTGGACCAGGGCGTCACGGCTGCGCGTCAGCGCATTGAACAGCGTGGACTTGCCGACATTGGGCCGCCCTACCAGCGCAACGGTCGGCAACATCGGATTACTGGCCCACGCGGTAGGCGCTCAGGTTGCCGTCGGTGTCCTGCGCGAGCAGGAGGCCGTCCGCCACCACCGGCTGGGCACGCAGCGGCTTGCGCGAGACACGCACCCGCGCGCTCATATGGCCGTCGTCCAGCGAGAACCAGTGCAGGTAACCGTCGTAGTCACCGGCCACCACGTGGTTGCCGATGATGGCCGGCGCGGTCAGCGCGCGACGCGGATAGGAAGGCTGCTTCCACATCGGCGCACCCGAGGTCGCATCCAGCGCCCAGACCACGTCATGCGCGTCGGTCACGGCGAGGCGGCTGCCGTTGAAGCCGATGCCACCCACGCCGCCCTGCCCCTGCTGCACCCAGAGCGGGCGGCCGGTCGGCGCGTCGATCGCCATGGTCTGCGGCTTGTAGCTGCTGACGTAGAGCGTGCTGCCTTCGAGCAGCGGTGCGCCATCGACATCATTCATGCGATCCAGCTCGCTACGGCCTTCCGGCTGGGCGACGGTCATGTCCCACAGCTCGCTGCCGTCGGCGGCGGACAGCGCGACGATCTTGCCGTTGTCGTTGCCGACGAAGAGGTAACCCGGGCCCAGCGTCAGGCCGGCATTGCCGCGCACCGTCAGCGCAGGCATGTCGGCGCGCCAGCTCCAGCGCTTCTCGCCGTTGTTGGCGTCGAAGGCGGTGACGCGGCCATCGTTGGAACGCACGAAGACCATGCCGCCACCGATGGCCGGCGCGGCGATGACTTCGTTCAACAGATTGGCTTTCCACTTCTCGGCGCCGGTCGAGGCGTCCAGCGCGACGACATCGCCATCCAGACCACCCACCGCGACGATGCCCTGGCCGACGCCCGGGCCACCGGCAAAGCGGCCGCCCTTGTCACCCGACCACGTCCACACGGCCTGGCCGCTCTGCAGGTCGAGCGCACGCACCGTGTTGCCGCCACCCGCCGCATACACGCGGCCTTCGGAAACCACCGGACGCTGGCCGACGCCGATACGGCCATCGCCGCCGCCGAGGTTCGCCGTCCAGACGCGGTCGATGCGTGCGTCCGGGGTGAATTCGACCAGCGCGGCAGGCTTGGTTTCCGCCCCCTTCTTGCCGCCGAACCAGCCCTTGAGCGTGGTGCAGCCGCCGAGGACGGCGACGCAGGCGACGAGGCCGAGAACACGGATGGCGGAACGGTTGGATGTCATTCGGTTTTCCTTGTGGGGGCGCGAAGGGACGCGTGTGCGGGATCAGGAAGCGGACTGGCCGCCGACATCGGCGAGCTTGAGTTCCACAACTTGACGCTCCGGTGAACCTTCTTCCAGCGTGCGCAGCGCCTGGCGGTAGCTCTGCTGCGCTTCGGTCGTCTTGCCGAGCTTGGCCTGCGCGTCGCCCAGCACTTCAAGCGAGCCGGCATCGACCGACTTGCCCAGCAGCTGCACGGCATCGGCGGGCTTGCCGGTGGCGACCAGCAATTCGGCGGTGCGCTGGCGCAGCACCAGCGCGAGCGCCGGGTCGGTGGACTTGGCGGCCTGCAAGGTGGCGAGCGCGGCGGCTTCCTGGCCGGCATCGACCTGCACCTTGGCGAGTTCAAGCGCGGCGACGGCCGAATAAGGCGTGCCGGCCAACTTGGATTTGGCGAGCTTGGCGGCGCCGTCCGGGCTGCTGGCCAGGGCCTGCTCGAACTGGTCGTAGTCGCCGGCCACGGCCTGCGCCTTGCTGCCCTGCTGGCCCTGCCACCAGTGCCAGCCGTAGATCAATGCGAGACCCAGCGCGATGCCGCCGATCAGGCCGCTGGCGTTGCGCTGCAACCACGAGCGGACCATTTCGCCCTGCTCGTGTTCGTTCAGAAGTTCATCCATGGAAACGGATACCCGGACCGCGTCGGGCGCGGTGTCTAAGCTTCAGGGAACCGCCCGTGGGCGGCGGAATGCCTCAGTCGGCCGAAGCGACCGGCGAGCCGTCAGAGGATACCGCAAAGCGGGCGACGTTCGACTTGAGCCAGGGCGTGGAATCGACCGGCTGGCCGGCCCGCAGGATGCGTACTTCCGAGGCGTTGCCGATGACGACGCGGCCCAGCTGGCCTGCCGCGAACTGCTTGCGGTCGCCCGGCTTCATCAGCCCCTTCTCCAGCGTGCTGCCGTCGGGCGCATAGAACTGGACCCAGCTTTCGCCGTCGAATTCGAAGCTCAACGCCGCCGGCGCGGGCTTGGGCAGCGATGCCATCGACGCCACCACCGGCTCACGCGGCTTCGGCATCAGCTCGGCACCCTGCTGCTGTTGTTCCAGCTGGGCCTGCTGCTGCTCGGACACCGGCGACCGGGTGGCGACCATGTAGACCGGAATCGCCAGGCCCAGCGTCATCACGACGTAGACGATCTTGCTGCCGAGCTGGTTGAAGAAGCGTTCCCAGCCGGGCGTGTGTTCGTGGCTCACCAGCTCGACCGGCCGAACCGGCGCGATGTCGGCTTCGGCCAGCAGTGCCTCGGCGTTGACGCCCAGCAGGCGCGCGTAGCTGCGCAGCTGGCCGCGCACGAAGACCGGGGCACCCAGCTTCGACCAGTCCCCGCTTTCCAGCGCGGTGAGCACCTTCACCTGCATGCGCGACTGCGTGCTGGCCTGCTCAAGGCTCCAGCCGGCGTTTTCGCGGGCCATGCGCAGGCGCTGGCCGCAGGCCTGCTGGTTGTCGGGAGTCTGGGCACTCGTCATGACGTTCATTGACCGGGGAACGGGGGATTGGATGTCGGAAATTCAGCCTGCAGGCGTTGCCGATACAGGGCCGCGGCGCGGCTGTCACCCAGCCGCGTTTCAATCTGTGATGCGGTAGACAGCACGCTGGCGGTGACCGGGGGAATGGCGATGCGACGCTCGATGAAGGCGCGTGCCTCCATCGCCTGCCCCTGCTTGAGCGACAGGCCGGCCAGCGATTCGAGCGCGAGCGGATTCTGCGGATCGAGACCGATGGCCTGGCGCAGATAGGGTTCGGCGCGGGTGTCCAGGCCGCCACGCAGCGCGCAGGTGCCGGCATTGGCCAGGCTGCCCGCACGCTCCTCGCCGGACTGCGACTGGGCGGCGTAATCGAAATAGCGCAGGGCTTCCACGGTATTGCCCTGGTTGCACAGCCAGGCACCGTAATTGGAGGCTTCCGACGGGCGGCCCTGCGACAGCTCGGCGGCTTTCTTGAACCAGCCGCCCGCTTCCTGCGACCGGCCGGCACGCTCGGCGATGATGCCCATCAGGGTGTGCGCGTCGACCGACTGCGGATCGGCCTTGAGCGCAACCCGGGCGCCCTTCTCGGCGGCCGCGATGTCGCCCTGCTCGAAGGCAGCGGAGGCGGCGGAAATCTGCTGCTGTGCGGAGATGCGGGCCCGCACCGCCGGGCTGTCGTGCGCCACGACCGGCTGGCGCACCTGTTCGACTTCCATCTTGCTCAGGTTGGGCTTGATGAAGGTGAGGCGGTTGCAGCCCGCACTGGCGCACAGGGCCAGCACGATGCAGAGACCCGGCAGGAGACGGTCAAGCCGCGGCATCGACATCTCCCTGTTGCTGGAGGCGCTTGGCGTGCTCGGCCTGACGGCGGGTACGGTCGAGGACCTGACCCTTGAGCTGGCCACAGGCGGCATCGATGTCGTCGCCGCGCGTGCGGCGGACCGGCGCGACCAGCCCGGCGTTGTTCAGCACCTTCTGGAAGGCGCGGATGTCCTCGGCGCTGGAGCGTGCATAGCGCGTGCCGGGGAACGGGTTGAACGGAATCAGGTTGACCTTGGCGGCATCGCTCATCTGCACGCGGCGGTCGAAATCGCGCATCAGCGCGGCCAGCGCGCGGGCGTGCTCGGGTTTGTCGTTGACGCCCTTCATCAGCGTGTATTCGAACGTCACCGACTCGCCCTTCTTGCGCAGCGCGTAGCGCACGCAGGCGTCCATCAGGGTTTCGATGTCGTACTTCTTGTTGAGCGGCACCAGCTCGTTGCGCAGCTCGTCGAACGGCGCGTGCAGCGACACCGCCAGCGACACGTCGCTCTCCACGGCGAGGCGGTCGATCATCGGCACCAGGCCGGCGGTCGACAGGGTGACGCGCTTGTTGGCCAGCCCGTAGCCGAGGTCGTCGCGCATCACGCTCATCGCGCGCACGACGTTGTCGAAATTCATCAGCGGCTCGCCCATCCCCATCATCACCACGTTGGTGAGGCGGCGCTCGCGGTGCGGGACGTTGCCGAGGTGGCGGCCGGCCACCCACACCTGGCCGATGATCTCGGCGGTGGAGAGGTTGCGGTTGAAGCCCTGCGTCGCGGTCGAGCAGAACGTGCAGTTGAGCGCGCAGCCCACCTGTGAGGACACGCAGAGCGTGCCGCGGCCCTTGTCGGGGATGTAGACGGTCTCGATGGCGTTGCCGCCATCCATGCCGAGCAGCCACTTGTGGGTGCCGTCTTCCGAGCCCTTGTCGAACATGACGTTGGGCACGACGATCTGGGCATGCGTTTCGAGCTTGGCCCGCAGCGCCTTGCCCAGATCGGTCATTTCCTCAAAGGTGGTGACGTGGCGGTGGTGGATCCACTTCATCACCTGATGCGCGCGGAAGCGCTTTTCGTCGAGGGTCTCGACGAAAAAGCGCTCCAGACCTTCGCGGTCCAGCTCCAGCAGGTTCTGGCGCTGCGCTTCGTTCATGGCATCAGCGGCCGATGACGTCCGTGGCCGGGAAGAAGTACGCGATCTCGATCGCGGCGTTCTCCAGCGAGTCGGAACCGTGCACGGCGTTGGCGTCGATGGAGTCCGCGAAGTCGGCGCGGATGGTGCCGGCGGCCGCTTCCTTCGGGTTGGTGGCGCCCATCAGCTCGCGGTTCTTCAGCACCGCGCCCTCGCCTTCCAGCACCTGGATCATCACCGGGCCGGAGATCATGAAGTTGACCAGCGCGCCGAAGAACGGACGCTCGCGGTGGACCGCGTAGAAGCCTTCGGCTTCCTGCTTGGACAGCTGCTTCATCTTCGAGGCCACGACCTTCAGGCCGTTCTTCTCGAAACGCGAGTAGATCTCGCCGATAACGTTCTTGGCGACGGCGTCGGGCTTGATGATGGAAAGGGTGCGCTCCTGCGCCATGGGGTTCTCCGGTTTGCTTGGGCCACGGGCAGACGCCCGCGTACGGGTGGGAGCCAATTCCGCGCAAAATCGCGGGTTTAGCGGGACTATTGACCGAATAGTCTAACGAATGCTTGACGCGGCGTACACAGCCCGGTTAAGCCGCGCGGGTGCCGCCACGCGTCGGCGGACGCTTGACGACCCGCCCCCGGATGCGGCAAAGTCAATCAATCGTTTGAATCAGGCATTGCATGGCATGAGCACCGCCCAGTTCAGCACCAAGGACCGCATCCTCAACGCCGCCGAGGGCCTGTTCGCGCAACAGGGCTTTGCCGGCACCTCGCTGCGCGAGGTCACCAGCCGCGCGGACGTCAACATCGCGGCGGTCAACTACCACTTCGGCAGCAAGGAAAACCTCATCAACGAGGTCTTCCGCCGCCGCATGGACGAGATGAGCGACGCGCGGATTTCCCTGCTGGAACAGGCGGTTGCCGAGCATCCCGGCGCCATCGAGCCGATCCTGCGCGCCTTCGTCATCCCGGCGCTGGCGGTCAGCCACGACCGTGGCGGCGGCGTCGCCTTCATCCGCGTCATCGCCCGTGCCTATGCCGAGAAGAACGACAGCCTGCGCGCCTTCCTGTCGGCCCGCTATGGCCATGTGCTGCGCGATTTCGCCAAGGCGCTGGCCACCTGCCTGCCGGGCCTGGGCAAGGAGCAGCTGTACTGGCGGCTGGACTTCATTTCCGGTGCGCTGACCTATGCCATGGCCGACTTCGGCGCGATCAAGCGGCCCAGCGGCGTGTCCGAGGAAACCCACCAGCGCCGCGCCGCCGACGAACTGATCGCCTTCGCCGCCGCCGGCCTGAAGGCCGAACCCTGATTTCCCTCCCGATCGGCGACGCCGGCCGGGCCATCTCTTTTCCGTGGAGCCAGACATGACCGAAAAACTCCTGATCCGTCGCGTCGCCGTGCTGGGCGCGGGCGTGATGGGCGCGCAGATCGCCGCCCAGCTCGTCAACGCCGGCATCGACACCGTGCTGTTCGACCTGCCCGCCAAGGAGGGTGATCCCAACGGCGTGGTGCAGAAGGCCATCGCCAACCTGGGCAAGCTCTCGCCCGCCCCGCTCGGCAGCAGGCAGCTGGCCGAGGCCATCGTGCCGGCCAACTACGAGACCGGCCTGAAGGAGCTGGAAAGCTGCGACCTGATCATCGAGGCCATCGCAGAGCGCATGGACTGGAAGCAGGACCTGTACAAGAAGATCGCCCCGCACGTGCCGAAGCACGCGGTGCTGGCTTCAAACACCTCGGGCCTGGGCATCAACAAGCTGTCCGACGTGCTGCCGGAAGAACTGCGCCACCGTTTCTGCGGCGTGCATTTCTTCAACCCGCCGCGCTACATGTACCTGGTCGAGCTGATCCCCACCCGCCACACCGAAGGCTGGGTGATGGAAGGGCTGGAAAGCTTCCTGACCACCTATGTCGGCAAGGGCGTGGTGATCGCGCGTGACACGCCGAACTTCATCGGCAACCGCATCGGCGTGTTCTCGATCCTCGCCACCATGCACCACACCGCGCAGTCCAAGCTCGGCTTCGACACGGTGGACGCGCTGACCGGCCCGCTGCTGGGCCGCCCGAAGTCGGCCACCTATCGCACCGCCGATGTGGTCGGCCTGGACACCATGGCCCACGTCATCAAGACCATGGCCGACACCCTGCCCGACGACCCGTGGCACCAGTATTTCACCGCCCCGGCCTGGCTGCAGGCGCTGGTGGAGAAAGGCGCGCTGGGCCAGAAGACCGGCGCCGGCATCTTCCGCAAGGTCGGCAAGGACATCATGGTGGTGGATGTCGCGAAGGGGGATTACGTCGCCTCCAACATGGAAGCCGACCCGGAAGTCGTGGCGATCCTGAAGGAACGCGACCCGGCCAGGAAGTTCGCCGCGCTGCGTGCCAGTGCGCATCCGCAGGCGCAGTTCCTGTGGGCGATCTTCCGCGACCTGTTCCATTACGCCGCCTACCACCTGAAGGACATCGCCGAGACCGCGCGCGACGTCGACCTGGCCATCCGCTGGGGCTATGGCTGGAAGCTCGGTCCGTTCGAGACCTGGCAGGCCGCCGGCTGGAAGCAGGTGGCGGAATGGATCGCCGAGGACATCGCCGCCGGCAAGGCCATGAGCGATGCGCCGCTGCCGGCCTGGGTGCTGTCGCGTGATGGCATGTACGCCGCCGATGGCAGCTACAGCCCGACGCAGGACAAGGACATCGCCCGCTCCGCCCTGCCCGTCTACCAGCGCCAGCGCTTCCCCGACCCGATGCTGGGCGAGAAGTTCGCGCAGGGCACGACGGTCTGGGAAAACGAAGGCGTGCGCCTGTGGGCCGACGACGGCGACGACATCGCCGTGGTCAGCTTCAAGACCAAGCTGCACACCGTGAACGACCAGGTGCTCAACGGCCTGCAGGAAGCGATCGCCATCGCCGAAAAGCAGTTCAAGGGCCTGGTGATCTGGCAGGCGGCCGAGCCGTTCTCCGCAGGCGCCGACTTGGCCGGTGCGCTCGGCCTGCTGAAGGAAGGCAAGGTCGATGCGTTCGAGGCGATGGTCGCCAACTTCCAGAAGACCAGCCAGGCGATCAAGTATTCGCTGGTGCCGGTCGTCGCCGCCGTGCGCGGCCTGGCGTTGGGCGGTGGCTGCGAATTCCAGATGCATTCGGCCAAGACCGTCGCGCACCTGGAGAGCTACATCGGGCTGGTCGAGGCCGGCGTCGGCCTGTTGCCGGCGGGTGGCGGCCTGAAGGAATTCGCCGTGCGCGCCTCGCAGGCCGCAGGCCCGAACGGGGATGTCTTCGCCGAACTCAAGAAGGTCTTCGAGACCGTGGCGATGGCGAAGGTCTCGGCCTCGGCGCTCGAAGCCAAGGAACTCGGCCTGCTGCGCCCGAACGACCGCGTGGTAATGAACGCCTACGAGCTGCTGGTCGTGGCCAAGGCCGAAGCCAAGGCGATGGCCGAAGCCGGTTACCGCCCGCCGCTGCCCGCGCGCAATGTCCGCGTGGCCGGCGACGTCGGCATCGCCACCTTCCGCATGCTGCTGGTGAACATGCTGGAAGGCCGCTTCATCAGCCCCTACGACGACGAGATCGCACGCCGCATCGCCACCATCCTCTGCGGCGGCGAAGTGGACCGCGGCGCCACCGTTGACGAGGACTGGCTGATCCGCCTGGAACGCAAGCATTTCGTGGAACTGGCGCAGCAGGAGAAGACCCAGGCCCGCATCGAGCACATGCTCAAGACCGGCAAGCCGCTGCGCAACTGACCTCGCGACGAGACAAGGACAAGACCATGAGCAAGCAAGTACAAGAGGCCTATATCGTCGCCGCCACCCGCACCCCGGTGGGCAAGGCGCCGAAGGGCATGTTCCGCAACACCCGCCCCGACGACATGCTGGCGCACGTGCTGAAAGCCGTCGTCGCGCAGGCGCCGGGCATCGACCTTTCGCGCATCGACGACGCCATCATCGGCTGCGCGATGCCGGAAGCCGAGCAAGGCATGAACGTGGCGCGCATCGGCGTGCTGCTGGCCGGCCTGCCGAACACGGTCGCCGCGCAGACGGTCAACCGTTTCTGCTCGTCCGGCCTGCAGGCGGTCGCGATGGCCGCCGACCAGATCCGCCTCGGCAATGCCGACCTGATGCTGGCCGGCGGCACCGAGTCGATGTCGATGGTGCCGATGATGGGCAACAAGGTCGCGTTGTCGCCGTCGGTGTTCAAGGACGACCACGTGGCCATCGCCTACGGCATGGGCATCACCGCCGAGAAGGTGGCCGAAGAGTGGAAGGTCAGCCGCGAGGACCAGGACGCGTTCGCCGTCGCCTCGCACGAGAAGGCGCTGGCCGCCATCGCCGCCGGCGAGTTCAAGGACGAGATCACCCCCTACGACATCGTCAGTCATGTGCCCGACCTGTCCGATGGCAGCCGCATCCTGACCCGCGAGAAGATCGCCGATACCGACGAAGGCCCGCGCCCCGGTACCAGCATGGAAACCCTGGCGAAACTCAAGCCGGTGTTCCGCAACGGACAATTCGGCGGCACGGTCACCGCGGGCAACAGCTCGCAGATGAGCGATGGCGCCGCCGCGGTGCTGCTGGCCTCCGAGCAGGCGATCAAGGATTACGGACTGACGCCCCTCGCCCGCTTCGTCAGCTTCTCGGTGGCCGGCGTGCGCCCGGAAGTGATGGGCATCGGACCGATCGCCGCGATCCCGAAGGCGCTCAAGCAGGCCGGCCTGACCCAGGACCAGATCGACTGGATCGAGCTCAACGAAGCCTTCGCCGCACAGGCGTTGGCGGTTATCCGCGACAGCAAGCTGGACCCGTCCAAGGTCAACCCGCTCGGCGGCGCCATCGCGCTCGGCCACCCGCTGGGCGCGACCGGTGCCATCCGCACCGCGACCATCGTCCACGGCCTGCGTCGCCGCCAGCAGAAATACGGCCTGGTGACGATGTGCATCGGCACCGGCATGGGCGCGGCCGGCGTGTTCGAAGCGCTCTGATCGAAGCTGCCATCTGGAAATGAAAAAGGGCCGGAATTTCCGGCCCTTTTTGTTGCTCGATTTTCGACCGCAGGCTTACATACCTTCCTGCCGCAGCATCTTCCCGCGCACGGCCATGGCCTGCACCGCCGCCTCACGGGCCTGTTCGCGCTCCTTGGCGGTCATGCAGTTGGTTTCCGGGCGGTTGCTGCCCAGCTTGTGCTCGCGACGGCAAACCACCCGGTCCTCGCGCTTGCCGGTCACGATGCCGTGGATGACTTCAAGCGAATTGAAGGCGGCAATCCGGTCGCGCGACTGCAGTTCGTCGATTGTCTGCTTGCCGGACAACAGGCCCCGGACCTTCTCCTTGTGCTTGGCGAGATCCAGCTTGTCCTTCTCGCTCAAGGCGGCCAGGCGCGGGTCGTTCGCGGCCAAGGCGGTGTCGATGCTGTCCAGGTTTTCGATGATGGCCGGCACGCTCGTGGTCTCGACGCGCGCGTCTTGGCCCATGGCCATCACAGGCACGGCCATCATGGCCAGGCCGACGCCCAGAATGAGCGCATTGAGATGTTTCGACATTGCAGGTCCCGATGGTTTCCAGTGAGAGCTCTCTATATCACGACAAAAGCGCCTGATGAACCCTCAGGTTTCCACCACGCCCAATTCATCCAGCGCCGACTGCATCATCTGCCGGGCCGGACCACTCAGCTGTTCATGGTCGAGGGCGTAACGCAGCGTCGCCTCGATCAGGCCGAGGTGGGTGCCGCAGTCGAACCGGGTGCCATGGAAGCGGAAGGCATCCACCGCCTCGTGCCCCAACAGCGTGGCGATGGCGTCGGTGAGCTGGATTTCGCCGCCGGCGCCGCGCGGCGTCTGTTCAAGCAGCCCGAAGATCGCAGGTGACAGGACGTAGCGCCCCACCACGGCCAGCGTGCTGGGTGCCGTCTCGGGTGACGGCTTTTCGACGATGGCCTTGATCTGCCCTGCCTGTCCGGTGAAATCCGGCGCATCCACGATGCCGTAGCTGCTGGTCTGCGCGCGCGGCACGTCCTGCACGGCGATGACGCTGGATGCGTTCGCCTGCGCGTGTTCGGCCATCTGCTTCAGGGCGCCGTCGCCCCGGCTCCAGATCAGGTCATCCGGCAACAGCACCGCGAAAGGCTCGTCACCCACGACCTCTTTCGCACAGAGCACGGCATGCCCCAGGCCGAGTGCCTCGGACTGGGTGATGAAGATGGCGCGTACGCCCTCCGGCAGCACATGGCGGATCAGTTCAAGCTGGCGGGTCTTGCCGGCACTCTCAAGCTTCTGCTCAAGTTCGTAGGCCTTGTCGAAGTAGTCGGCCACCGCGTGCTTGTAGCGGTTGGTGATGAAGATCAGGGTGTCGCAGCCGGCTTCGATCGCTTCATCCACCGCGTACTGGATCAGCGGCTTGTCGACGATCGGCAGCATCTCCTTCGGCACGGTTTTGGTGGCGGGAAGGAAGCGCGTTCCGAGCCCGGCGACCGGGAAGACCGCCTTGCGGATGGGTTTGCCCTGCATGCTCAGCTCCTGCGGCCGCGACCACGACGGCCCGGGAACGGCACGATAACCGCCGGGCTGTCAGACGACACGCTTTCGGATGGGGAAAATTCGGGGACCGCTTCCTGCAGCAGATCGGCGAGCGTGTCCTCGTCATACGAGGCTACGGCAGCCTGGATGCCATCAAACGACCGGGCGATGGCGACGGCATCCAGCGGGCGCATCTCGCCACTCAGGATCTTGGGATGATTGGTGTGGCGATAACCCTCGTCCGCATGGAAGAGGGTTTCGTGCAGCTTCTCGCCCGGCCGCAGACCCGTATAGACGATGGCCACATCCTTGCCAGGCTGCTTGCCGGCCAGCCGGATCATCTGCTCGGCCAGGTGGCGGATCGCCACCGGCTCTCCCATGTCGAGGGTATAGACCGCATCGTGCGCGCCCATCGCCGAAGCCTGCAGGATCAGCTGGCAGGCCTCGGGGATCGTCATGAAGTAACGCGTCACATCGGGATCGGTGACCGTCACCGGCCCGCCCAAGCGGATCTGCTCGCGGAACAGCGGCACCACGCTGCCTGCTGAATCGAGCACGTTGCCGAAGCGCACGGTCACGAAGTCGGTTTCGCCACGCGTCGCATGAAGCTGGCAGGCGAGTTCCGCCAGGCGCTTGCTCGCACCCAGCACATTGACCGGGTCCACCGCCTTGTCGGTTGAGATCAATACGAAGGTGCCGACGCCTGCCTCGACCGCTGCCTTGGCGACGACATGGGTGGCCAGCGCGTTGTTACGCAGGCCTTCGCGCAATTGGTCTTCAAGCACCGGCACCTGCTTGTAGGCGGCGGCGTGGAAGACGGCCTGCACCGGATACCGTGACAAGGCATGCGCCACGACGGCCGGATCGCCACAGTCGCCGAGTAACGGGTAGCAGGAGAGGGTCGGGAAATCGCGCGCCAGTTCCTGCTGCATCCGCATCAGCGAGAGTTCGTCCTGCTCGATCAGGGTCAGGTGCGTTGCGCCGTTGCGGGCGCACTGGCGGCACAGTTCGGAACCGATGGAACCACCGGCACCGGTCACCATGACACTGCGACCACCGAGCCAGCCACGGATGGCCTGCCAATCCGGTGGTACCGGATCACGGCCCAGCAGATCTTCGATGGCGACTTCCTTCAGTTCGCCAGGCAGCGAACGGCCGCTCAGGACATCCTGAATCTTCGGCACCATGCGGAACGGCAGGCCGGTCGATTCGCAGATGGTGATGATGCGCTGCATCTGGTCGGCGCTGATCGACGGCATCGCGATCACGATGAGGCGGGCCGCCGTCTCGCGGGCGATTTCCCCCGCATCCTCGATCTTACCCAATACCGGCACGCCATGGACTTCGGTGCCGCGCAGGCTGGGCGCGTCATCCAGCACGCCCACCGGCGAATAATTTCCAGAGCGCAGCAGGTCGCGGATCAATGCCTCGCCGGCTCGCCCCGCCCCCATGATCAGGATGCGGACGGACGACTCGCGCCTGCGGTCAAACGTGCTGTCCTTCCACGCGCGATACAGCAGTCGCGGCATGCCGAGGAGCGACACGATCGCGATCGGATACAGCACCAGAACGCCTCGCGGCACGCCCAGCAGCCTGTTGTAGAGAAACAGGCCGATGACGATGCCCAGCAGGCCCACCAGCCCAGCTTTCAACAAGTTGGCGAGATCGGGGACACTGGCGAAGCGCCACAGTCCGCGATAGAGACCGACCTTCCAGAACACCAGGCCTTGGACGCCCAGCACGATCGCCAGCTGCATGTAATCGAATGAAGGCAGGCCACCTTCGGCAAGCATGCTGTAGCGGAGCCAGTGCAGGCCCCACCACGCGAACGCGACCATCAACAGGTCGTGGCTGACCACGAGCAGGCGTGGCAGCATCGCGCTCCATCGTTCACGCAGATCCAGCTTCATTCCCTGCTCCGGTGGGCTGCCTTGTCCGTGGCGGAAGTGCGCGACATCCACCACATGATAACAAGCGCGATATACCACGCGGCCAGCGCAGTCAGGATGAAAGAAATTTTCACATCGCGAAGGGCCAGTGCGATCAGGCATCCCAGGCATGTCAGACCCGCGTAGCCCATCGTGACGAGCACATGCGAACCCCAGCGCCGGGCCAATAGTTGATAGGTATGCGTGGAATGCGCCTGCCACCAGCGTTCGCGTCGCCAGATACGCCGCAGCAGGGTCATGCCCGCATCGACCAAGAACGGCGCCAGTGCGAACAGCAGCAACCATCCCTGCACGATGCTTTCCGCCGCAGCCCGGGTCCACAGCCATGCCAGCGCGAGGCCCAGCACGCCGCTGCCGACATCCCCCATGAAGATGCGCGCCTTCGGGAAGTTCCAGGCCAGGAACCCCAGCGATGCGCCCGCGAGCACCAGGCAGACGCCCTGCCATGCCCCGGTCAGCAACATCGCGCCGCACAGGGCGACCAGCATCGCCTGCGAGGCCGCGATGCCATCGATCCCGTCCATGAAGTTCCAGAAGTTGATGAGGACGGCGGCCAGCGCCATCCCCAACAGGCTGGCCGATACCCCCCACCCCGCCGACCAGCCGGCCAGGCCGATGCAGGCCGCGGCCAGCAGATGCACAGCCAGCCGCACAACAACCGGTAGCGGACGATGGTCGTCCCACCAGCCAACGCCGCCGACCAAGGCGATGGACAGCGCCGCCAGCAACAAGGGCATGGCGTCGGGCGCATGGGTCGCGGCCAGCGCCACCAGCAGCATCAACATCACCAGCACCATGGCGATGCCGCCGCCGCGTGGCGTGGCTACAACATGATTGCGTCGCTCACCGGGCTGGTCGAGCAGGTTCCGTCGAAGCGCGTAGCGACGCGCGAGCGCCGTGCCGATCCAGGTGGCGGCCAGCGCCACGCAGAACCACGCCCACATCGGCATGCTCACACCACCGCGTAATTCAGCAGCGGCTTGACCGTGCCCCAAGCCCGGCAACTCGGGCACTGCCAGTGGTGCGAACGCGCCCCGAAGCCGCACTGGGTGCAGCGATAACTCGGGTTACGCACCAGCAGCTGGTCGGTGATGTGGCCCAGGTCGTGCAGGGTCGCCATCGGGTCGGTGCCTTCGTTCAAGGTCAACTCGATCAATGCCGCCTCGCCGCGCACGGACGGCCGGTCCTTGAGCTGCTTGGCCAGGTATTGGCGCGCGGCATGCACGCCCTCCTCGCGCTCGGCCAGCCGGGTCAGCGCCAAGACGGGCGCGACGCCGCGGTAGTGCTCAGTCATCTCGGTCAGGAAGCGCTTGGCGCCGGCCAGATCGCCGACCTTCTCGTAACTGTCGAGCAGCGTCGGCAGCACTTCCGGCAGGTAATCGCTGTCGTGACGCGCGGCGCGTTCGAAGGCCTTGATCGCGGCATCGTGGTTGCCGGCGATGGCTTCGATCCGCCCTTCGATCATCCCCGGGCGCACGGCATTGGAATCCGCCGCATAAGCACGGGCGATGGCTGCGCGGGCGGCTTCGACATCCCCGGCGGCGCGATGACGCTCGGCCAGCTCGCATTCGAACATCGCGATCAACTCGCCCATCGGCGTGCCGGTCGCTTCCTCGAAGCGTTGCGCGTTCTCGATGGCGCGGTTCCAGTCGCGCTCGGACTGGAAGATGTCGATGAGGTGGCGAAGTGCCTGCGGCGCGCGCTGGTCGATGGCGGCGAGTTCGGTGAACACGGTTTCGGCGCGATCCAGCAGGCCGGACTTCATGTAGTCCTCGCCCAAGGCCAGCAGTGCCTGCACGCGTTGCGCGTCGGTCAGGTCCTTGCGTTCGACCAGACCCTGATGGAGCCGGATGGCGCGATCCACCTCGCCACGCCGCCGGAACAGATGCCCGAGCGCGACCTGGGTCTCGAAGGTTTCCTTGTCCAGTTCCGCGATGTGCAGGAACAGCTCGATTGCCTTGTCGGGCTGCTCGTTCAGCAGGTAATTGAGGCCACGGAAATACGTGGTGGAGAGCTTGCTGACCTGGTTGTCGCTATGGCGTTCGCCACCACGGCGGCCCACCACCCAGCCCATCACGGCCGCCGCGGGCAGCAGCAGGACGAACCAGAACCATTGCTCTACGAAAGCCATCCGGCATGTTAACCATTAAGCCGATGCGCGGGTACCCGCGCGGCGTCAGCCCTCTTCGGGAAGCGGGGTCACGTCGTTGACGCGCTCGCGCAGTTCCTTTCCAGGCTTGAAGTGCGGGACATGCTTGCCGGCCAATGCGACGGCATCACCGGTCTTGGGGTTGCGGCCGGTACGTGGCGGCCGGTAATGCAGGGAGAAGCTGCCGAACCCACGCACCTCGATGCGCCCGCCGCTGGCGAGGCTTGCGCTCATCATCTCCAGCAGGGTCCTGACGGCCATCTCGACATCCTCGTTCTTGAGGTGGCGCTGGCGCTGTCCGAGGATTTCGATGAGTTCCGACTTGGTCATTCCGTGGGCTCTTGAACCACCGTGCCGCCATCGGCACAGGCGGACCGCGGCGGACGGCCCGGGGTGACCGGGCCGCCGCCTTTGACTTGCTTGACGGGCTTACTCGGACTTGCCGAGCTGCTCGCGCAGCAACGCACCCAGCTGGGTCGTGCCGCTGGCGGCGTCCGAGGTGCTGCGGTTGTACTCGGCCAGCGTCTCGTTCATCTCGTCCTGATCCTTGGCGCGGATCGAGAGCTGCATGACGCGGCTCTTGCGATCGTTGCCGATGATCTTGGCTTCGACTTCGTCGCCGACCTTCAGCACGTGCGAAGCGTCCTCGACGCGATCCTGCGAGATGTCGCGGGCGGCCAGGTAGCCTTCCACGCCATCGGCCAGCGCGATCGTAGCGCCCTTGGCGTCCACTTCCTTCACGGTGCCCTTGACGATCGAGCCACGGCTGTTGGACGCGACGTAGCCGCCCATCGGGTCCTGCTCAAGCTGCTTGACGCCCAGCGAGATGCGCTCGCGCTCCGGATCGACCGCCAGCACCACGGCATCCACCGTGTCGCCCTTCTTGAAGTTGCGCGCCAGGTCTTCCCCGTTGGTGTTCCAGCTGAGGTCGGACAGGTGCACCAGGCCGTCGATGCCGCCGTCCAGGCCGATGAAGATGCCGAAGTCGGTGATCGACTTGATCTGGCCCGACACCTTGTCGCCCTTCTTGTGCAGCACGGAGAAGGTTTCCCACGGATTGCTGGAGACCTGCTTCATGCCCAGCGAGATGCGGCGACGCTCTTCATCCACGTCCAGCACCATCACCTGCACTTCGTCACCGACCTGCACCACCTTGGACGGGTTGACGTTCTTGTTGGTCCAGTCCATCTCGGAGACGTGCACCAGGCCTTCGACGCCCGGCTCGATTTCCACGAACGCGCCGTAATCGGTGACGTTCGAGACCTTGCCGAAGGCGCGGGTGTTGGCCGGGTAGCGACGGGCGATGTTGTCCCACGGATCCTCGCCCATCTGCTTCAGGCCGAGCGACACGCGGTTGCGCTCGCGGTCGTACTTGAGCACGCGGACGTCCAGCTCCTGGCCGACTTCGACCACTTCGGACGGATGGCGCACGCGCTTCCAGGCCATGTCGGTGATGTGCAGCAGGCCGTCGATGCCGCCCAAGTCCACGAACGCGCCGTAATCGGTCAGGTTCTTGACGACACCCTTCAGCTTGGCGCCCTCGACCAGCTTCTCGAGCAGCTGCTCGCGCTCTTCCGAATGCTCGCTCTCGACCACCGCGCGGCGGGACACGACCACGTTGTTGCGCTTGCGGTCCAGCTTGATGAGCTTGAACTCGAGTTCCTTGCCCTCGAGGTAGACCGGGTCACGGACCGGACGCACATCGACCAGCGAACCCGGCAGGAATGCGCGGACGTCCTTGATGTCGACGGTGAAGCCGCCCTTGACCTTGCCACTGATGCGGCCGGTGATGATGTCGCCCTTCTCGAGCGCCTCTTCCAGCTCGTCCCACACCATGGCGCGCTTGGCCTTCTCGCGCGACAGCACGGTTTCGCCGAAGCCGTTCTCGATGGCGTCCAGCGCCACCTTCACCTGGTCGCCGATGCCGACGTCGATCTCGCCCGCATCGTTCCGGAACTGTTCGATCGGCACGATGCCTTCGGACTTCAGGCCGGCGTTGATCACCACCACGTCGTTGCGGACATCGACGACGGTGCCGACGACGATCGCGCCCGGCTTCAGCTTGGCCAGATGGGTCTGGCTCTGTTCAAACAGTTCGGCAAATGATTCAGTCATTTCTGGTTACTCTGGTTGGTATCCGGATGCAGGCAGCGTTTCGTGCGATGCGCGCATCCACCCGTTATCGGCGCGGGCGGGATTGCCCCTTGGCCGTGAGTGTTGGATGGTGGGAAACCGCCGGCCTCGCGACCGACGGAGCATTTCTGCGGGGTTTGAACGACGCGTGGCGCGTTACGGCGTGATGCCGTTTCCACGCACGTGGGCCAGCACGCGGGCCACCACCGCCTCGATGCCGATGCCGGTGGTGTCGATGAGGACAGCCTCCGGCGCGGGCCTGAGCGGCGCGACCGCCCGGTTGGCGTCACGCTCGTCACGGGCGACGATCTCGCCCAGCAGACTGTCCAGATTAACCGAAACCCCTTTTTGCATCAACTGCTTATGGCGTCTTTCGGCCCGTTCGCGGGCGCTCGCGGTAAGGAATACCTTGAAAGCCGCATCGGGGAAGATGACCGTGCCCATGTCGCGGCCATCGGCCACCAGCCCGGGCACCTGTCGGAAACCGTGCTGCATCTCCACCAGCGCGGCCCGCACGCCGGGCTTGGCGGCGATGCTGGAGGCGGCTGCACCGGTGGTTTCCAGCCGCAGCTGGTCGGTGGCGTCCTGGTCGTTGACCAGCACGCGCGGCTCGCCATCGGGCGCGTCGGCGAAGCGGATGCGTGTACGGCGGGCGCAGGCCTCGACCGCGGCATCATCGTCCAGATCCACGCCTTCCCAGGCCGCGGCGACGCCCACCGCCCGGTACAGGGCGCCGGAATCCAGGTAGTGCCAGCCGAGCGCTTCGGCGACCAGGCGGCTGATGGTCCCCTTGCCGGAACCGGAGGGGCCATCGATGGTGAGGACGGGAACGGACGAGGTCGGCTGCATGGGCCACAGTATGGCGGAGCGCCCCGCCCGCGGTCACCGCCCGGCCGCCGCCCCGGGCCGGTTCACGCAACTACTTGAACCTCCGAAATATTTCCCGCTACAATGTCGGGCTAGCTGTATTCCATCCGTTTCAATCTGCCGAGGTTTCATCATGAAGGTCCTGTCCTCACTGAAGTCGGCGAAGACCCGTCACCGCGACTGCAAGGTCGTTCGCCGCCGTGGCAAGGTCTTCGTGATCTGCAAGTCCAACCCGCGTTTCAAGGCGCGCCAGCGCTGATATCCGCGAGGCGCCGGCCCATGCCGGACGCTTGCACGAAAGCCGCCGCAAGGCGGCTTTTTCGTTTCCGGCCCATTTGCACGCGTTCGCGGCACGTGGACCGGCGATGCCCTTAGAATCGGCTGAACCCAGACCCCGGACCCGCCATGCGCCTGATCACTGTTGCCCTCGCCGCTTCCGGCCTGCTGCTCGCCGCCGTGCCCGCCACGACCCGCGCCGACACCCTGCTGGTCGACCGCGTGAAGGAGGAAGCCGGCATCCCCAAGCCCGTGCGTGGCATGTCGATGGCGGACGTCGAGCGCCGCTTCGGTGCGCCGCAGTCCCGTCTTGATCCGCGTGGCGGCCAGAAGCGCCAGTGGCCGACCATCAACCGCTGGGTCTATCCGGCCTACGTGGTCTATTTCGAGCGCAGCAAGGTGATCGACGTGGTGCTGACCCAGGTCGGCCCGACCGAAGTCGGCCCGCGCCCGGTCCGCTGATCCCGCCCTTCGCTTCCCGATGACCGCCGCCTCGCGCGGCGCAGCCAGCATTACCCGATGACCCAGAATTTCCGTTTCCCGGCCGAGTGGGAGCCCCAGTCGGCCATCCTCATCGCCTGGCCCACCGCCGACACCGACTGGGCGCCGCGCCTGGGCGAGGTCGAGGACGCGTACATCGCGCTGGTGGCGGGCATCACCCGTTTCCAGCCGGCCATCGTGATCGTGGCCGATGACGATGTGGAGGCCTACGCGCAGGCGCGCCTGCAGAGCAACCGCATCGACATGTCGAAGGTGCGCTTCGTCACCGCGCCCTATGACGACACCTGGCTGCGCGACAGTGGCCCGATCACCCTCCGTGATGGCGAACGTTTCCGGCTGATGGATTTCCGCTTCACCGGCTGGGGCGGCAAGTACGGCGCCAGCGACGACGACCGGATCATCGAGCGGCTGCAGGACGATGGCGTGTTCGGTGACGCGGCGCGCGAGCCGGTCGATTTCGCGCTGGAAGGTGGCGCGATCGAGACCGACGGCACCGGCACCCTGCTCACCACCTGGCGCTGCCTGCATGAACGCCATCCCGATGCCTCGCGCGAGGAACTCACCGCGAAGCTGTCCGGCTGGCTGCGGCAGGACCGCGTGCTGTGGCTCGACCACGGCTATCTGGAAGGCGACGACACCGACGCCCACATCGACACCCTCGCCCGCCTGGCGCCGGATGACGCGATCGTGTTCCAGGCCTGCGACGACCCGACCGACGCGCACTTCGCCGAACTCAAGGCGATGGCCGACGAGATCGCCGCGCTGCGCACCCGCGACGGCCAGCCGTATCGCCTGTTCCCGCTGCCGTGGGCGCAGCCGATCCTCGACGGCGAGCGCCGGCTGGCGGCGAGCTACGCCAACTTCCTGATCCTCAATGGCGCGGTGTTGATGCCCAGCTACGGCGATGACGCCGATGATCGCGCCGCCGCCGTGCTGGCCGAGGCCTTCCCCGGCCGCGAGATCGTGCAGATCGATTGCCGCCCGATCATCTGGCAGAACGGCAGCCTGCACTGCCTGACCATGCAGCTGCCGCAAGGCCTGGGCTGACTACTCCTTGCCGAGGCAGGGACGCTCGGCGGCGACATCAGCCAACGCGCGGGCCTGCTCGTTCTGCGCCGGCGAAGGCGGTACCTGCCCGATCAGGCAACTGCCGCTCTGCGCGAGCTTGACCACCAGCAGATAGGACGTGGTGAGGTCGGGTTTCTCCGGCTGCTCGTAGGCTTCGTAGCGCACGACGAGCGCCTGCGGTGAGACCGCCTCCGGTGCGTATCGCCATTCGGCCTTGGGCCCGAGGTTGCTGAAGGCGCCATTGGCCAGCGACCAGAACGTGAGCGGCTGCGGCTTGCCGTCACCGGCGACGACATCCAGCGACATCCGCGCATCGGAATCGTGCATCTGCAAGGTGAAGCTGTCCATGCCAGGGCAGCGATAGACGGTCGAGCCGCTTTCCGCATCGCGCTTCTGCAGCGTGCAATCGGCGGCGGCGAGGCTGCTGTACTCGCTGCGGACAGCAGGCGCGGATGTGGATGATGTTTCGGAAGCGGAGTCGGCTTCCGGTGCCGCATCGGCAGGCTTCGGCTTGCCCACAGTTGGCGATGTAGCTTCTTCCGCCGCCGCACTGTTCTCCGGCGTGCCACCCGTGGGCGCGCACGCACACAACAGGGCGAAGAAGGTGAGGGGCAACATCCCGCGCATGGCTTTCCTCGATATTCATGGCTTGCCGCTACCATAGTCGTCCCACGCGAATCGAAGCTGACCATGAAGCGGAAGACCCTGCCCGTCGCCCTCATCCAGGACCGCAACCAGGGCGGTGCCGAGGAGAACCTGGCGCTGATCGAGACCCGCGTCGCCGAGGCCGCGAAGTCCGGCGCCAAGCTGGTCCTGCTGCAGGAACTGCACAACGGCCCGTACTTCTGCCAGCACGAATCGGTGGACGAATTCGACCTGGCCGAGACCATTCCCGGCCCCTCCACCGAACGCCTCGGCAAGCTGGCCAAGCAACATGGCGTGGTGCTGGTGAGCTCGCTGTTCGAGAAGCGCGCGACCGGCCTGTACCACAACACCGCGGTGGTCTTTGATGCCGACGGCTCGACCGCCGGCAAGTACCGCAAGATGCACATCCCGGACGACCCGGGCTTCTACGAGAAGTTCTATTTCACGCCGGGTGACATCGGTTTCGAGCCCATCGACACTTCGGTCGGCCGGCTCGGCGTGCTGGTCTGCTGGGACCAGTGGTACCCCGAGGGCGCCCGCCTGATGGCGCTGGCCGGCGCGGAACTGCTGCTCTACCCGACCGCGATCGGTTGGGACCCGGACGACGACCAGGCCGAGAAAACCCGCCAGCGCGACGCCTGGGTGCTGTCGCATCGCGGACATGCGGTCGCCAATGGCCTGCCGGTGCTGTCCTGCAACCGCGTCGGGCATGAGATCTCGCCGCTGGGCGCGTCGGGCATCGACTTCTGGGGCAACTCGCACGTACTCGGGCCGCAGGGCGAGTTCATCGCCGAGGCCGGCACCGAGCCGACGATCCTGCTGGCCGACGTCGACATGGCACGCAGCGAACACGTGCGCCGCATCTGGCCGTTCCTGCGCGACCGCCGCATCGACGCCTACGGCGATCTGACCAAGCGCTACCGGGATTGAGCGTGATGGGCGAAGACAGCACGCCGGCCTTCGACTGGCGCAGCCAGCCGCACGCGGAAATCGAGCGCGACGGCATCCACTACACCCTGCTCGGCACCGCGCATGTGTCGAAGGCAAGCGTGGATGCGGTGAAGTCGGCGATCGACAGCGGCGAGTTCGATGCAGTCGCGGTGGAGCTTGACGCCCAGCGCCATGCGGCGATGAAAAATCCCGACCAGCTGGCGAAGCTCGACCTGGTCAAGGTGATCCGAGAAGGCAAGGTGCCGATGTTCGCGGCCAGCCTGGGCCTGGCCGCCTACCAGCGCCGCCTCGCCGAACAACTCGGCATCGAGCCCGGCGCGGAACTCAAGGCGGCAGCCAGCGAAGCGCAGGCGCGCGGCCTGCCGATGCACCTGATAGACCGCGACGTCGGCCTGACCTTCAAGCGTGCCGGCGAGAAGCTGGGCTGGTGGCGTCGCACGATGTTGGGAAGCGGCATCCTCGCCTCGCTGTTCTTCGACGAGAAGGTCGAGGACGATGCCATCGAGAAGCTCAAGGAAGGCGACATGCTGGAGGCGAGCTTCAGCGAGTTCGCCGCCGACAACCCGGCGCTCTACGAAACCGTCATCGCCGAACGCGACGCCTATATGGCCGCGAAACTGCGCGCGACCGCCGGTGATGCGAAGCGCGTACTGGCGGTGATCGGCGCCGGCCACATGGCGGGCACCGCGCAGCACCTGCGCGAAGACACCGAAGTGCCGGCCGAAGCCCTGGCGCGGCTGGAAGCACTCAAGCCGAAGTCCGGCATCCCGTGGTTCACCCTGTTGCTCGCGACCTTCGTGCTGGGCGGTTTCGCCTACGGGTTCTGGAAAGGTGGCGTGGATGTCGGCACCGACCTCATCGTCTACTGGGTGCTGATCACCGGCGGCCTGGGCGCATTGGGCTGCGCGATCGCCGGCGGGCATCCGCTGTCGATCCTCGGCGCGTTCGTGTCGTCGCCGGTCACGCCGCTGCACCCGGCGCTGGCCTCGGGCACGGTCAGCGCGCTCATCGAAGCCTGGGTGCGCAAACCGACCTATGGCGACTTCATGGCTCTGCGCGACGACGTGCAGAGCATGCGCGGCTGGTGGCGCAACCGCGTGGCCCGCGTGCTGCTCAACTTCTTCCTGACCAGCACCGGCACCGCGATCGGCGTGTGGCTGGGCGGCGCGAAGATGCTGGGCAAGCTGATCGGCTGATTTCCACGGCAACGGCGACGGCCTTCAGTGCGTCGCCGGCATGGCCTCCACGCCTTCCGGCGCCAACCCCCGCGCACGCCGCCACGTCCGCGCGGTATTGGCGCGCCAGTCGTCGAGGATCGCGTAGATCGTCGGCAGGAACAGCAGGCTGACAATGGTCGAGAACGCCAGCCCACCGGCGATGGCACGCGCCATCGGGTAGTAGGCCGGACCGTCGCCGGCCATCTGGGTGCCACCGATGGCGATCGGCACCATCGCCAGGATCGCGGTGCCCATCGTCATCAGGATCGGGCGCAGGCGTTCGCGGCTGCCTTCCACCAGCGCATCGGTGCGACTCATGCCGGCATGACGGTGGTTGTTGATGTGCTCCACCATCACGATGCCGTTGTTCACCACCACGCCCATCAGCACCAGGATGCCGATGAAAGCCATGATGTTGAACTCGGTGCCGGTGATGAAGAACAGCCAGTACACGCCGAAGATCGAGAACAGCACGCCGCTCATGATCGCCGCCGGGAACAGCAGCGACTCGAACACCGCCGCCATCACCACGTAGATCATCACCAGCGCGATGACCAGGTTGAACATCATCTGTTTCATCGCCTCGCCCTCGTCCATGAAGCTCACGCGGTCGAAGGTGTAGCTGTAACCCGCCGGCCAACCGACCTTGGACAGCGTCTCCTCCATCGCCTTGCGGGCATCAGGCATGACGACCTTCGGTGCCAGGTTGGCGGTGATGGTGAGCGTGGTCTGGCGGTTGGTGCGCTGGATGACGCTGGCGGCCGGGCTCGCCATGATATCGACCATCGCCATCAGCGGCACATCGCGGCCATCCTTGGAACGCACGGTGAACGCGGCCAGGTCGCGCGTCGAGTACTCGTCGGCACCGGCAAAGCGCACCGTCACCGGCACTTCGGTATCGCCACGGCGGAACTCACGCAGCGGCGAACCACGCAGCGCCATCGCCACCCACTGCGCCACTTCCTGCGCGCCGAAACCGAAGGCCGCCGCGCGTTCGCGATCCACCCGCACCACCAGCTCGGTGTTCTGGTCGCCGCTGTCCACTCGCACATCGCGCAACTGCGGCAGGCGCGAGAGGATCGGCACCACGTCGGCGGAGAGATCGTTGAGCGTCTGGGTGGAATCGCCGACCAGCCGCACCTCGATCTTCTTGTTGTCCATGTCGCTGCCCGGCCCGCCCTGCTGGCCGATGCCGATCTTGGCGCGTGCCGACTTCGGCATGTCCTTGCGCATCTCTTCGGTGATGCGTTCGGTGAGCTCAGGCGCCTTGCTGTCCAGCTCCACGTTGGTGCCGGCCCAGCCGCCCTCGGAGAAGCGCGAGGCCACCTGCTTGATGTGGAAGCGCTTGCGGTTGGCGTCCAGGTAGCGCTCGACGCGGGCGATCTCGTCCGACATCTGGTCGCGGGTGTACGCGCCCTGCCACTGGTAGAAGATGTTGATCTCGCCGGCATCGTCGCCGCCGAACATGTTGGACTTGGTCAGCGCCGCCGGGATCACGCTGATGGCGATGATCAGCAGGATGCCCATCACCGACTTGCCGCGATGTTCCAGCGTCCAGCGCAGGAAATGCGCGTAGCGGTCCTGCAGGCGATGGATGAAGCCGCGTTGCGAGGCCACCGCCGGCGGCGTCTTGAGCCGCGCCGAGAGCATCGGGATCAGGCTCACCGCCACCAGCCATGACGCCAGCAGCGAGACACTGATGGTGATCGCGATCTGCGCCATGTAGATGCTGATCATGTTGCGGTCGCCGAACAGGTTCGGCACGAACACGATGCAGTGGCAGAGCGTGCCCGCCGACAGCGCGATGGCGACATGGCGCGTGCCGATGATCGACGCCAGCCGCGGCTGGTCCGGCATCTTCTCGCGTTCCTGGTAGATGGATTCGACCACCACCACCGCGTTGTCGACCAGCATGCCGATGGCGAGCAGCAGCCCCATCATCGACAGGATGTTGAGCGTGACGCCGGCGAAGTACATGAAGCCGAGCGTCATGATGAAACAGATCGGAATGGCCAGCGTCACCATCAACGTGGCGCGCCAGTCGCGCAGGAAGAAGTACAGCACCAGCACCGACAGCAGCAGGCCGATGGCCCCGGCTTCGGCCAGGCTCGCCAGCGAACCGATCACCGCCTCGCCCTGGTCCTCGGTCACCTGGATGTCGATGCCGCGCGCACCGGCATCCTGCTTGATGACCTCCAGTTCCTTCGCGACCTCGCGCGTCATCTGCACCAGGTTGGCGTCGCGTTCCTTGTAGATGTCGATGCCGACCGCCGGACGGCCATCGAGCCGGCGGCCATAGCGCATGTCCACCGGCTTGAGGTGGACGTCGGCGACATCGGCCAATCGCGTGCCGCGCTGGTCCAGCACCAGCGAGCGCAGCTGGTCGAGGTCGGTCAGCTCGCCCTGCGGCTGCACGCGCAGCTTGCGCAGGCCGTCGTCGATCTCGCCCGCCGACACCGAGAAATTGAGCGTGCGCAGCTTGGCCGCCAGCGCATCCAGACCGATGCCGCTGGCCGACAGGCGATCGGGCAGCACCGCGATTTCCACCTCGTTCTGCGCTGCGCCCTGGATCTCCACCTTGGCCACGCCGGGAATGCGTTCGATGCGGCGCTTGAAGGTGCGGTCCAGCCGGTCGTACTCGCGGGTCATGTCCAGCGTCTTGCTGGACAGGCGCAGGCTCACGGCGGCCTCGTCCGAACTCGACCACTTGAACACCATGTAGCGGCGCAGGTCGTCCGGAAGGTCGTTGCGGATGGCGTCGATGCGCTCGCGTGCATCCGCCGTGGCGATGGCGATGTCGCGGCTCCAGTCGGAGAACTGCATGAACACGCCCGCGCTTTCCGACGTCGCGTTGCCCTGCATCGACTTCACGCCGGTCATCGTCGAAAGCGTCTCTTCCACCGGGCGCAGGATGCTGCGTTCGGTTTCCTCCGGCGTGGAGCCGGCGTAGGGCAGCATCACGTAGATGAAGGGCGCCGAGACATCCGGCATCGATTCCAGCGGCAGGCGCACCGCAGCGATCAGCCCGACCACCACCATCGACACGAACAGCATGATGGTGGTGACCGGCCGCTTGATGCTGAGCTCGGCGACACTCATGAGTGGATGATCCCCTGCTCGGCGGCGTCATCGGCCAGCGCGTATTCCAGCGCCTCGCGGTCGTCGCGTTCGCGGCGGCCCTTCTCGGCGTAGTCGGCGTCGGACTTGCGGTCGAGCATGTCGTACACCACCGGGATCACCAGCAACGTCAGCAGCGTGGACACCAGCAGGCCGCCGATCACGGTGATCGCCATCGGGCTGCGCACTTCCGCGCCCTCGCCCACCGCCAACGCCAGCGGCAGGAAGCCGAACAGCGTGCACGCCGTGGTCATGATGATCGGGCGCAGGCGCGAACGTGCGCCTTCCACCAGAGCCTCGCGCTTGGGCACGCCGGCCAGCCGCAGCTGGTTGACCTTGTCGATGAGGATGATCGCGTTCTTCACCACCAGGCCCACCAGCAGGATGAGTCCGATGAAGACCACCACCGACACCGGCGAGCGGGTCAGGAACAGCGCCAGCACCGCACCGACCAGCGCCAGCGGAATGGTGAACAGGATGACGAAGGGATGCAGCAGCGATTCGAACTGCGAAGCCATCACCAGATAGACCAGGAACACCGCCAGCCCGAAGGCGAACAGCAGCGAGCGCACCGAGCTTTCCAGCTCCTCGCCCTGGCCGCCGATATGCAGGCCGATGTCGGCGCCGAGCGGCGACTTGGCCACCATCGACTGCACTTCGTTGACCGCGCCGCCGAGGTCGATGCCTTCCAGGTTGGACGACACCACCGCCACGCGGACCTGGTCGGCGCGATGGATTTCGCTCGGGCCGATGCCGGCTTCCACATCCGCCACCGACGACAGCCGCACCGGCGAACTGGAATTCGGGTTCACCACAAGATTGCGGATGTCCTCCAGCGTGGCGCGCTGGTCGGGCTCAGCGCGCACCAGCACGTCGATCTTGCGGTCGCGGAAGCTGTAACGCGTCGCCACGTTGCCGCGCACCTTGTTCACCACCACGTCGGCGATCTGCCGCGTGGTCAGGCCGATGGCCGCCGCGCGTGCCTGGTCGAAGCGGATCTGGATTTCCGGATAGCCCTGCTCCACCGTCGATTTCACATCGGTGTAGTGCGGGTTGGCGCGCAGCATCGCGGCCAGCCGGCGACCGGCGGCTTCGACCTGGGCGATGTCGCTGCCGGAGACTTCGATCTCCAGCGGCGTGGACAGCGCGAACAGTTCCGGCCGGCTGAAATCGACCTGCGCATCGGCCTGCCCGGCCATCGACTTGCGCAGCGCGTCGGTCAGGCGCGACTCCACCTTGGCATTGCCGCCGTTCTTCATCACCACGGTGAGCTTGGCGATGTTCTCGCCACTCTCGGTCGGGCTGGCGTCCAGCCGCGTGCCGCTGCCACTGACACCGTACAGCGCCTGCACGCCTTCTTCCTTGTCGTGCGCGGCCTGCAGCCGCTTCACCACCGCATCGGTTTCGCGCAGCGGCGTGCCGGGCGGCAGCTTCACCGTCATTTCGAAGCGGTCCTGCGCCAGCTGCGGGATGAGATCCGCGCCGAGCAGCGGCAGCAGCAGCATCGACAACGCAAACGCACCGGAGGCCGAGATCAGCACCAGCGCCGGGCGGTTCAACGCCGCCGGCAGCAGCTTGAGGTAGCTGCGTTCGGCACGCCCGTAAGGCGACATGGCGATGTAGCTGGCCTTGCGCATCACCGGCCCGACGATGCGGGTCAGCCCGCGCCACAGGCGGATCACGCCCCAGGCGAAACCGTAGGCGAGGCGCGAGAACAGCCAGCCGATGCCGCGACCGGCCGCGACGAAGGGCTTCTGCCAGCCGCGCGTCGGCTCGTAGCGCGGATGCGGCGCTTCCTCGCGGAAGGCCAGCGGTGCGCGGCCTTTCAGCGAAGACAGCATCGGGATAAGGGTCAGCGACACCACCAGCGACACCGCGATGGCGATCGCCACGGTCAGTGCCTGGTCGCGGAACAACTGGCCGGCGATGCCTTCCACGAACACCAGCGGCAGGAACACGGCGATGGTGGTGAGGGTGGAGGCGACGACCGCCATCGAGACTTCGCGCGTGCCCTGTATCGCCGCGTCGAGGATGCCGAGCCCGCGTTCGCGCGCCTTGGCGATGGATTCCAGCACCACGATCGAGTCGTCCACCACCAGGCCGGTGGCGAGCGCCAGGCCGCCCAGCGACATCACGTTGAGGCTCAGCCCCAGCTGGCCCATGAAGAAGAAGGTGGTGATGATCGAGACCGGCAGCGACAGTGACACCACGAAGGTGCTCCAGCCGTCGCGCAGGAACAGGAAGATCACCAGGATCGCCAGCAGGCCGCCGATGACCGCATCCAGCTTGACGTCGCTGATGGCGTGGCGGATGAACTGCGACTGGTCGTCGATGGCGGTCAGGGTGACGTCCGGCGGCATCTGCTTGCGGATGGCCGCGAGCGTCTTCTCGATGTTGTCGGCGGTGGACACCGTGTTGGCGTCGCCTTCCTTGTAGATCGCCAGTTCGACCGCCTCGTGCCCGCCCAGGCGGATGATCGCCTCGCGTTCCTTGTGGCCCTGGCTCACGCTCGCCACGTCCTTGAGGCGCAACGGCAGGCCACCTGCCGGTTGGCTGCTGCTGCTCGAAGAACGCTGCAGCAGGCCGGCGGCGGCGAGCGCATTCGCCTCGGCGACGACCGCCGATTGCTGGTCGGCACTCGCACCGTTCGCGCTGCGGGTGGTGAGCATCAGGTTGGCGATGTCGTCCACGCTGGCGAACTGGTTGACCGTGCGCACCAGATAGCGCTGGCTGCCCTCTTCCAGGCGCCCGCCGGACAGGTTGATGTTCTCCTGCTGCAGGCGGTTGATGACGGTGTCGATCGGCAGGTTCAGCGCCGCCAGCTTCTGCTGGTCGATGTCGACCTGGATCTCGTCCTCCAGGCCGCCGGCCACCTTGACCGCGGCCACGCCTTCCACCGGTTCGAGCTTCTTCTTCAGATCGTCGTCGGCGTAGCGGCGCAGGCGGGTCAACGCCGTGGCGTCGTCATCGCTGGCCTTGGTCGCCAGCACCAGCCGCATGATCGGCGCGGTGCTCGGGTTGAAGCGCAGCAGCACCGGCGGCTTGGCTTCAAGCGGCAGCTGCAGCGCTTCCATCTTGTCGCGCACTTCCAGGCTGGCCTTGTCCATGTCGGTGCCCCAGGCGAACTCGAGCACCACGTCGCTCTGCCCGGTGCGCGAGATCGACTTGAGCTTGCGGAGCCCCTTCACCACGCCCACCGCTTCCTCGACCGGCTTGGTGACCAGCGTTTCGATTTCCGCCGGCGCCGCGCCGGTGTACTCGGTGCGGACGGTGACCGTCGGGTAGTTGAGGTCGGGCAGCAGGTTGACCTTGAGGCTCGACAGCGCGATCAGGCCAAACAGCACCAGCGTCACCATCATCATCAGGATGGTCACCCGGCGCCGGGTGGCGAACTCCACCAGGTCGAAACCGCGGGAAGGGGTCATTGGAAGCGCTCCGTCACTTCTTGGCGGCTGCGACCGGCGCGGGCGCGGCGGTAGGCGGCGTGGCGGGGTCGATCACCTGCACGCTGCTGCCTTCGCGCAACGCGGTCTTGCCGGCGGTGACCACCTGCTCGCCCAGTTTCAGGCCTTCGCGCACTTCGACGAACTCGCCATCGGCATAGCCCAGCTTGACCGGCACGCGCATCGCTTTGCCGGCGCGCACCACGTAGACGGCCGGGTCGCTGCCGTCATCGAGCAGGGCCACGCGCGGGATGCTCGGCACGTCGGCGCGCTCGTCGTAGGTGATCGCCATCCGCCCGAACATGCCCGGCTGCAGCACGCCGTTGCCGTTGAACGCGCAGAACACGCGGAAGGTGCCGCTGCCGGCATCGACCATCGGCGCGATGCGGTCGATGACGCCCTCGAAGCGCTCACCCGGGACCGCATCCACATTCATCAGCACCTTCTGCCCTTTGCGCAGCAGGGCGATGTCGCGCTCGGGCACGTTGAGGGTCGCCTCCAGCCGCGAGTTGTCCATCAGCTTCATCACCGTCGAGTTGATCTGGACGAAGTTGCCCGGCTTGACCGCGACAAACACCACCTGCCCGGAGATCGGCGCGGTCACGGTGCCGTACTGCAGTTCCAGCCGCGCCATGTTGAGCGCCGACCGCGCGTTCGCGAGGTCGTAGCGCAGCTGGTCGACGTCGTTGGCGCTGACCATCTTCTGCGCCGCCAGCTGCGAGGCGCGGCGGTAGTTGGCTTCCAGCTTGCCCACCTGCGACTGCGCCTGCGCCACCTGCAGGCGCGCACGGTCGCGGTCCAGCTGCACCAGCGGCTGGCCGGCGCGCACCGTCTGGCCTTCCTGCGCCAGCACGCGCAGCGCGATGCCGGAGGCCTTGGCCGCCACTTCCGCTTCGGCGCGCGGGGTGAGCGCGGCGGTGCCGGTGTAGCTGGCGACCATGGTGCGGTTGCCCACGCGTGCGACTTCGACCGCGACCGCCTCGGCCTGCTCGCTCTTGGCCTTGTCGTCACCGGGCTTGCCGTCCGCGCCGCCGCGCTTGCACGCGGCCAGGCCGGTGGCCAGCGCGACCGCGAGCACGGTGACGGTTGCGCCGCGCGCGATGGAAGACGGAATGGAACGGGGCGATGCACGCATCGGTCGAACTCGGTTGGGTGTTATAGGCAAGTAAATCACCCGGCCTGCCGGTTGTGAGGTGCCAGAGGTCATGCGGACTTGGCCGTGCCGGCGCTTCCCCCGTTCGCGGCGCGGGCTATACTCGCCGGGTTGCGCCGCGTCTGCGGCATCCACCCGACCTTCGAGATCAGATTGATGCGACTGACCATGATCGCAGCGGGCCTCGCGCTTGCCCTGCCTTTCGCCGCCTCCGCGCAGAACGCCACGCCGGCGGCCGGCGCCAACAGCAAGGGCGCCGAGCTCACCTACACCTGCCAGGGTTGCCACGGCGTCGTCGGCTACAAGAACGCATACCCGAACTACCACGTGCCGCGCATCGGCGGGCAGTCGCAGCAGTACCTGGTCAACGCGCTGACCGAATACAAGAAGGGCACGCGCAAGCACCCGACCATGCAGGCACAGGCCACGAGCTTCTCCGACGAAGACATCGCCGCCATCGCCGCCTATCTCTCCAGTCTCAAGCCCCAGCAGAAGTGAGCCCCGCCATGACGACCCTGCGACTCCCGGCCGTCCTGGCCCTGACCCTCGCGCTCGCCGCCTGCGGTGGCGGTACCACCCAGGCCGAGCATTCCGCGCCTGACCGCGCCGAAGGCCACACCCAGTCCTCCGCGGGCCTGCCGGCCGGCAACGTCGAAGCCGGCGGCAAGCTGGCCACGACCAAGGGCAAGAGCGGCCAGGCCTGCGCCGACTGCCACGGCAAGGACGGCAACACCCCGCTCGACCCGAGCTATCCCAAGCTCGGCGGCCAGTACGCCGACTACCTGGAGCACTCGCTGCAGGGCTACCGCGACGGCATGCGCGACCACGCGATCATGGGTCCGCAGGCCAAGGAGCTGACCGACCAGCAGATCTCCGACCTGTCCGCGTACTTCGCCAGCCAGCCGGGCCAGCTGCGCGACCTCTCGCACATGTAAGCGAGGCGTCCGCCGCCGATACCGAAAGGCCCGCGCAAGCGGGCCTTTTTGCTGGTCGATGCCGGATGTGGCTTCGGGCCGCGACAATGCGGGGCTCAGGGATCGGTGGCCGGCTTGGCTTCTTCTTCCTTCGCCGCGGGCGGCGTGCCCGAAGCGGCCGGCGGCGGCGAAGTCAGGTCGCCCTGGTTTTCGATCAGATGCGGCTTGAACGGCACCGCCGGCGGCGGGCGCGCGACAGCCGGCTGGTCGTGGACGCCTTCCTTGCCGGCGATCGGTCCGCAGCCACCGCCCACGGCCAGCAGCGAGACCACGCAGCGGATCTTGACCTTGCCGCCCGGCAGCGGGATGTCGATCGTCTTGACGCCCTTGCGCACCCATTCCTGCAGCAGCGTTTCCGGCGGCCGCCAGATGCCGTCGAACATCGTCCCGCGATAGCCCAGCGAAGGCCGCTTCAACCACGTGCCTTCCTTGTAGGGATCGGGGAAGTGCGGCTTGAAACTGTCGTCGGCCAGGCGCGGACTGCCATCCGGATTGAACAGGCCGGAACCGCCCTGCCCGCCCTGACCGCGCGGATTGCCGCGATCGCCGCCGGTCGCGGCACCGGCACGGTTGCTGTTGCCCGCGCCCCAGTCGTCATCGCGGCGCGGCGAAGGCCAGCCACCCTGCGCGGTGCGTTGCGCCGGCCCGACGCCGCTGCCAGCCGCATTCTGGCCGGGCTTCGGCGACTGCCCGCTCGCGCCCGGCAAACCCGGCGTCGCCGTACTCGGGGTCCGCGATGCCCCGCCGTTCGCCGCCTGCGCGCTGGACGCCGCCGCATCGCCATCGCCCTGTTTCGTCGGCAAGGCACTGCCGGCGTCCACCTGCGGCACGCTCAACGCCGCCCCCGACGCACGCGCCCGCACATCGCGGATCCGCACCTGCGGCGCGGGCTCGGGCGGCGTGGTCAGTTCGCGCTCGGCGGGCTGCAGCACCGGCACCTGCACCACCTGCGGGCGCGTCGGCACGGCCATCGGCCGCACTTCCGGCAGGGCTTCGGGGATCTCGGATTCACTCGGCACCGCCACCGTCCGCAGCGGCACCGTGGCCGGCAGCTTGATCGCCACCTCGCGCGTCGGCGGCAGCTGGAAATCGCTCTGCTCGGGCACCTTGTTCTCGCTGACCTGCAAGGGCTGGTCGGCTTCCACCGGCATGGCGGGCGCCGCGGGCGACGGCGCGGATGCGGCGGGGTTGGAGGTCGATGCGGAGGCCGATGCCGCTTGGCTGGCCTGCGCCGCCGCGGCCGAGGCCGGCTGCACATCGCCCTGCGCCGGCTCGCCACCGCCGCCAGGCATCTCCGGCGTGCCGAAGCCGGTGATCTGGATGCGGACGGTCTCCTCCTCCGGCGCCTGCGCGGCGAGGAAGCGCAGGTACATCAGCCAGACCAGCAGCGCCGCGAACAGGAAATTGAGCAGGAAGCTCGCCGTCAGCGCACCGTAATGCAGGCCGCGCGGCTCCTTGCCCTCATCGCCCCAGCCCTGCTTGAACAGCGCGAGGAACTGCGCCCAGCGGCTGGCGGGCGCCGATGCACGGGGCGGCTCGCGCAACGGACGCGCGGCCATCTGACCGACCAATACTTCAACTTCAGGACTCTGCGCGGCCTGCAGCCGGCTGTCATCGGCCAGCCAACGGCTCCAGGCTTCGGAATGCCCCAGCGTGGCGGGGCGGATAGACAAACCGCGGCGGCGTGAGGAAAGCAGCGCCAGCAGTTCCTCGCGCGTGGCCATCGGCGTTGGGGCTCAGGCCTGTCCGCGCGGGACGTAAGGCGCGTCGCCACTGGTGTGGTCGGTGGCGTCGCGCACGGCGGTCACCCCCGGCACCTTCTCCAGCAGCGTCTTCTCGATGCCCTGCTTGAGCGTGACATCGGCCATGCCGCAACCGTGGCAACCGCCGCCGAAGCGCAGCACCACGACGCCATCGGCCGTCACTTCCTCCACCTTCACGCTGCCGCGGTGCATCGCCAGCTGCGGATTGATCTCCTGCTCGACGATCCACATCACGCGCTCGACCAGCGAGGCGTCATCCTTCGGCACCACACCCTTGATGCGCGGCGCGCGGATCTGCAACTGGCCACCGGTGGCCTTGTGTTCGTAGTCGATGCTGGCGCCGTCCAGCACGCCGGCACTGGCCGCATCCACCCACAGGGTGAAGCCCTGGCAGTCCACCGCCCATTCGTCGCCCTTCAGGTCATCGGGGCCGGCAAACTCCAGGCGCACGTCGGCACGCGGCGTGCCGGCATGCAGCGCGGACAGGCGCACGCCGAGACCGGGCATCGATTCCCGTTCGATCAGCTTGCGGAAGTGGGCCTGGGCGGATTCGGTGATGTCGATCATGCGGGTATTCTATCGGCCGATCCGTGACTGCGGCCCGACGCTGCCACCTTGGAGTTCACATGAACGATTTGGTTCCCCTCGCCGATGCCCACTGCAGCCCGAAGCGCGGGCAGGAACACCGGCTCACCGACGCCAGCATCCGCGAATTGATGGCACAGGTCAGCGGCTGGGAACTGGTCGAAGACGGCCAGGCGCTCTCACGCACGTTCCGTTTCGACGACTACTACCGGACAATGTCCTTCGTGAACGCGCTGGCGCACATGGCCAACCGCGAGGACCATCATCCCGACCTCTCCGTCCACTACGACCGTTGCGTTGTGCGGTACGCCACCCACGACGTCGGCGGCCTGAGCGAGAACGATTTCATCTGCGCGGCCAAGGCTGGCAAGCTCGCGGAATGATCGGGATGTCGCTTCGCCGGACCCTGCTCGCATCGGCGGTGTTCTCGCTGAGCCTGTCGGTCCACGCAGCGCCACCCCAACCCACGCCGCCGCCGCTGCCGGCACCGCCTGCTGCGGAGATGCCGCTTCCGAAGGTGATTTCCCGCGTCGATCCGATCTACCCGCCGCAGGCCATCTGCCTCGGCACCGGCGGCACCACCAAGGTGCTGGTGAACATTAATGCCCAAGGCACGGTGGATTCCGCATCGGTGGCGTATTCCAGCGGCAACCGTGCACTGGACCGCGCGGCCGTCACGGCGATCAGGCAGTGGACGTTCGAAAGCCCCGGCGCCATGTTTTCCGGCTATGTGGATGTGAACTTCGAAGCGGACGGCGGCCCCCTCGACGACTGCCTGCAGGTCGCGACCTTCGGTGGCCTGGTCGGTGAAACCCCCGGCTACGAGCCCGGCAGCCTGGAAGTGCTTGTACACCTGCTACCCTCGGATGCCGGCACGTTCCAGTTCGTCATCCTCGACACCACCGGCGCCACGCTCGAAACGCAGACGCTCGCGGCGGAACAGGTGCCGGGCATGGTGCGGTTCAAGGGGCTCAAGGCCGGCGAACACATCCTGTCGATCCGCGCAGATGGCGTGGAGCTCAGGCACTCGACGTTCACCGTGCTCGACAACGGCAGCGTGATGACGCCGCCGCCGACACCGCCCGCCGAAGATTGACCCGACGGCGCGGCCATGCCGATCCACGTCACGCGTGGACCGGCGGCTTGTGACAGGAAACCCGTCGCGGCTCAGGCGCCCGGCTTGACCAGCCGGTAGCCTTCGATGGCCTGCTCTTCGTCTTCGCCACGCGGCACCCAGACCCAGTCGCCGCCCTTCTTCAGCGTGTTGCCGCCAAACCGGCGGCCTTCAAGCACGGCGGGCCCGAGCTTGGGCGCCTTCGCCCATGCGGCGCGGCCTTCCTCGGAGAAGTTGTAGACCAGCATGTCCACGGTCTGGCCGGTGGCTTCATCCAGCAATGCGGACAGGCTTTCGCTGCCCATCGACTCCCAGACCTTCAGGTTCTCGTCCGGGGAGCCCTTGACCGGCAGCACCAGGTAAAAGAAGTAGTCACCTTCGAAATAATTGTTGTTGTCCAGCTTGCCGCGCTTGTCCAGGCGGCGCTCGGCCAACACCGTGTGCAGGCCGACATTGAGCCGCGCGTTGCCGTCGCTGAGTTCCCATTCCGGGGTGATCTGCATGGCGCGCGGCAGGCGCTCGCGCATGCTCGCCTCAAGCTCCGGCCAGCTGCCGCTGTGGAAGCTCGGCGTGGTGGCCAGCCCGCTGTTCGGCAGCTTGGCGGGCAGGGCCGCTTCCACCTTGGCATTGAACGGGTAGCTGCCGATCAACGCCTTCAGGCGCGCCAGCTGCGGCGGCGAAGGCTGCCTGTCCGGCTCTTCGTAATCGGCACCGATGAACTAGCCCGCCGGCACCTGCTGGATTTCCACCGGCAGATCGGCGGCGATCGGCATCATGTAATCCGGGTCCGGCCCCTTGTCCCTGGCCACGGACACCTGCGACGCAGCCCCTGCCACCAGCACGATGGCGGCCATCAGCATTCGTTTCATTGCGCTTCCTTGGCTATGCCGCTCCCCAGCGGCGCGGGGCAATCTAGCACGCCGATGACGCTGTGGAACGCGCGCCGCGACCGGCCTCAGCCCAGCCGGTCCAACACGCCGCGCAGGTCGGGTGGCAGCGGCGCATCGAGCACGTAATCGGCACGGCCATCGTCCAGCGCGAAGCGCAGCGAAGCCGCGTGCAGGAACAACCGCTTCAGCCCGGCCTGGTCGCGCAGGCGCTTGTTGGCCTCGGGGTCGCCGTACTTGTCGTCGCCCGCCACCGCATGACCGATGTGCTGCGCATGCACGCGGATCTGGTGGGTGCGCCCGGTCTCGATGCGCACCTCGCAATAGCTCTGGCCGCCGCGCCGTTCCAACACCCGGAAATGGCTGGTCGATGGCTTGCCGTTGGCGTGCACGGTCACGTGGCGCTCGCCGCCCTGGCGCAACCCGACGTAGAGCGGCGCATCGACCGACATCATCCCGTCCGGCATCCGGCCGGTCAGCAGCGTGAGATAGCGCTTGTCGATGCCGGCGCCGTGGTCCTCACGCAACAGGGCCTGCAGCTCGCGCAGGGCCGAGCGCTTCTTCGCCACCACCAGCAGGCCCGAGGTATCCCGGTCCAGCCGGTGCACCAGCTCCAGCGACTGCCCCGGTCGCAACGCCCGCAGCGACTCGATGGCGCCATGGCTGATGCCGCTGCCGCCGTGGCTGGCCAGCCCGGTCGGCTTGTTCAGCGCCAGCAGCCGCGCATCCTCAAAGACGATGGCCGATTCCAGCGCCGCCAGCAGCGACTTCGGCGGCGGCGCGCTGTCGCCTTCTTCCGCGATGCGGACCGGCGGGATGCGGACCTCGTCGCCCCCGGCGAGCTTGCGCTCCGGCTTCGCCCTGCCCCCGTTCACCCGCACCTGGCCGCTGCGCACGATCTTGTAGACCAGCGAGCGCGGCGCCCCCTTCAGCTGCCCCAGCAGGAAGTTGTCCAGACGCTGGCCTTCCCGGTCTTCCGGGACGCGGACGGTACGGGCAGTCGGACGGTCTGGGGCGGGTTCTGACATGAATATATGAATGGATGAGGCGGCGTGCGGCCGCCAGCATGACGGTTTTCCGCCCGGGCGTCTGCCATGGCAGGGCGCCAACTCTTTATCTGTTACACTCGGCCCGCGAAGCAAGCTACTGATTCCTGCAGGATTTTCAGGCCGAAAGCCGGGGTCCGCGGAGTGCCGACGAAGCGCAGCCACTGCCCACGGGGCAGCCACGCCAGCGGACCGACGACAGTGGAACAGGTCGCACGCCACCCCCGGGAGGCGTGAAAGGAAAACACGTCCCGCCGCCCGCGATGTATCTGCTGGCGACGGCCCAAGGAAAAGTGCAAGAGAGCGCTCCCGCGGCCCGCCGTGGTGTTGCAGCGCTGGAAAACTTCAGGCGAAGGCCCGCGCCATGCGCGGCCTGCGCCCAGCGGTGACCAGAGGCGAAACGCCCGGCGTTCCGCGTGCCAGCCCATGAAGGGTGCGAGCGCGCAAGGAACGAACAATGAAGCGCATGCTGATCAACGCGACGCAGGCGGAAGAACTCCGCGTCGCAATCGTCGATGGACAGAACCTCTACGACATCGACATCGAGCAACCCTCGAAAGAAAACAAGAAATCCAACATCTACAAGGGCAAGATCACCCGTCTTGAACCCTCGCTCGAAGCCGCCTTCGTCGACTACGGCGCCGAGCGCCACGGCTTCCTTCCGCTGAAGGAAATCTCCCGCGACTACTTCCAGTCAGGCGTTGACCACAACAAGGCCAACATCAAGGAACTCCTGCGCGAAGGCCAGGAAGTCGTGGTGCAGGTGGACAAGGAGGAGCGCGGCAACAAGGGCGCCGCCCTGACCACGTTCATCTCGCTGGCCGGCCGCTACATGGTGCTGATGCCGAACTCCCCGACCGCCGGCGGTGTCTCCCGCCGCATCGAGGGCGAGGACCGCGCCGAACTCAAGCGCGCGATGGACGCGCTGGCGATCCCCGACGACATGGGCGTGATCATCCGCACCGCCGGCGTGGGCCGCGATGCCGAGGAACTGCAGTGGGACCTGGACTACCTGCTGAGCGTGTGGAAGGCGATCGCCGAAGCCGCGCTGTCCAAGCCCGCCCCCTTCCTGATCTACCAGGAGTCGCGCCTGATCATCCGCGCGCTGCGTGACTACATGCGCGCCGACATCGGCGAGATCCTGGTCGACACGCCGGAGATGTACGAGGAGGCGAAGGAATTCGTCGCCCAAGTGATGCCGCACAACCTGCGCAAGCTCAAGCACTACACGGACGACACCCCGCTCTTCAACCGCTTCCAGATCGAGTCGCAGATCGAGTCGATCTATGAGCGCGAGGTCCGCCTGCCCTCCGGCGGCGCGCTGGTCATCGACCAGACCGAAGCGCTGACCGCCATCGACGTCAACTCCGCGCGCGCCACCCGCGGCGGCGACATCGAGGAAACCGCCTTCAACACCAACGTCGAGGCGGCGGAGGAAGTCGCCCGCCAGCTGCGCCTGCGCGACCTGGGCGGCTTGGTGGTGATCGACTTCATCGACATGTCGTCGAACAAGCACCAGCGCGAAGTCGAGAACAAGCTGCAGAACGCGCTCAAATACGACCGCGCCCGCGTGCAGATCGGCCGCATCTCGCGCTTCGGCCTGATGGAGATGTCGCGCCAGCGCCTGCGTCCGTCGCTGGGCGAGAACAGCCAGATCGTCTGCCCGCGCTGCGAAGGCCATGGCCGCATGCGGGGCGTGGAATCGCTGTCGCTGTCCATCCTGCGCGTGGCCGAAGAGCACGCGATGAAGGACAACACCGGCCAGGTGCTGGTGCAGGCGCCGGTGGAGATCGCCAACTACCTGCTGAACGAGAAGCGCCGCGCGCTGGCCGAGATCGAACAGCGCCACGACGCGCCGGTGGTGATCGTCGCCGACGAGCAGCTGCAGACGCCGCATTACGAAGTCACCCGCATCCGCGAGAACGAACTGGGCGAAGAGACCTCGCGCCCCAGCTACCAGCGCGGCACCCCGCGCAAGCTGCCGACGCATGCGCTGACCAAAGCCCACCTCAACATCCCGGATGCGCCGGCGGTCCGCAACGTCAAGCCGGCCCAGCCCGCGCCGATCCGTGCCCCGCGCGAGGAAGCGCCGGCGCCCGCCCCGGCACCGGTCGCGCCCGCCCCGCAGTTCACCCAGCAGGCGGCGCGCCCGAAGGCCGGTTTCCTGTCGCGCGTCATGCAGTTCTTCACCGGTGATGCCGGCGAAGCCGCGCCCGCCCCGGCACGCGATGAGCGCAACGAATCGCGCGGTGGCCGCCCGCAGGACCGCCGCAACGGGCGTGATGGCCGCGACGGCCAGAACCGCCAGGGCCAGGGTCGCAACGAATCGCGCAACGACCGTGGCGGCAAGCCGCAGGGCAACAAGCCGCAGCAGCCGAAGGACGGTCGCGATGCGCAGCCCAAGCCGCAGGGCGAAGGCCGCCAGCGTCGCGAGCGCGGCGCTCAGCCGCAGGCCGGTGCCAATCCGGCGCAGGCCCCGAAGGACGCCATCGTCCAGAACGCCAATCCGCCGGTCAACGAGGCGAATGCCGCCAAGCCGGTGACCGAAGGCAACAAGGAACCGCGCGGCCGTGGTCGCAACCGTCGTGGCGGTCGCGGCAGCGAGGCAGGCGATGCAGCCGCCGTGGCCGGCACCGTGGCCGATGAAGCCTTGGTGGTCGATACCCCGGTCATCGCGTCACCCGATGCGGCGCAGGTCGCGGTGGATGCGGTGGAATCCGCACAGCGCGTGACGGCGGACGAGGCACAGGTCAGCGACGAATCGACCGACGCCAACGGCGATGCGGGCGATGCCAATGGCGAAGGCGCGCGTCGTCGTCGTGGCCGTCGTGGTGGCCGTCGCCGTCGTCGTGGCGCGGGTGGCGAAGGTGCCGCCGAAGGCCAGGATGCGCTCGACACGCTGGGCGGCGATGACGATGCCCCGCTATTCGCCGCGCAGAGCGACCAGCCGGAGTTCGACTTCGACGGCCCGGGCCCGGTGGTGACGCCGGCCGTGCGCGCGGAGGAAGCTGCCGCCGTGGCCGATGCACCGGCTGTTGAACCGGTCGCTGCCTCGAACATCGAGCCCACGCCCTCCCCGGCCGAAGTCGCCGTCGATGTCGTCGAGAAGTCGATGGCCGAAGTGGCCGCGCCTGTCGAACCGGCGGTCGAGGCGCCGTCTGCACCAGCCCCGACGATGCAGGGCAGCGGCCTGACCTCGATGGCTGCGCGTGGCGGTTCCGGCAATCCGCGTGCGGCCCTGCCGCTGTCGGCGGCCATCGCAGTCTCGCTGGCGGAAACCGCCTATCGCCCGGTGGCAGCCAAGCCGCAGGCGTCCAGCGATACGGCGCAGGCCCCGGCCATCGAAGCGCAGCCGTCGCAGGTGGAAGCCGTGGCCGAACCCGGCCTGGCCGTGGCCAGCGACGCACCGGCGCCCGGCATCGCCACGCCCGCCATTCAAGAAGCCGCGCCCGGCATGAGCATCGCCGATGCGCAGGGTCCGGATGGCGATGCGGCGGCCACGATGGCACCGCAGCAGGCCGATACCCTGGCCCAGGCGGCGGAAGCAGTCAGCGTGGAAGCCGAGGCGGAGACGGAAGCCAAGCGCGAAGCGCGCGACGGCCTCGCCTGATCAGCCAACCACGCGGAGTCAAACGCTCCGCGTGGTATCCGCCAATCCGTACTGGGTCGCCAGGCGGGCCAGTGCGATGGAGTCACGGACCTCGAGCTTCTCGAACAGCCGCGCCTTGTGCGTGTGGATGGTCTTGGGGCTCAGACTGAGCCGGCGCGCGATCTCGTCCTGGCGAACGCCCTGCACCAGCAGCATCGCAACCTCAAGCTCGCGCGGCGAGAGCTTCTCGAACGGCGAGCGGTCACGTGCCAGCGTGGACAGCGCCATGCTCTGCGCGATGGAATTGCCCAGATAGCGCTTGCCCCGCGCGACTTCGCGCACGGCGTGCACAAGCTCGGCGGCATCCCCGGCCTTGCCCATGTACCCCATCGCACCCGCATCCAGCAGGCGACGCGGCAACGGGCCGTCTTCCAGCACCGACACCACGACCACCTTGCTCACGCCGGTGCGGCTGATGCGCTCGGTGACTTCCAGGCCGCTGATGCCGGGCAGGTGCAGGTCGCAGAGGACGACGTCAGGCTTGAGCCGGCGGATCTGCGGAATCGCTTCCTCGCCGGTATCGGCCTCGCCGACCACCGAGATGTCGACCTCCTGCTCAAGGATCAGGCGCATGCCTGCGCGCACCAGCGCATGGTCATCCAGCAAATAGACGCGAATCGTCATGGCGGCATCCTGCTACCCAAGGGAATCCGGCAGCCTAGGTTGCCGAATACCCTGCAGCAAGTCAGGTCGCCGCCGCCGCATCCCTAGGAATATTCCTGCAGCGACGACGCGCGTCACGGTATGCAGGTTGACGGACAGCCTTCGTTGGCTGCCAGCAGCCTTCAGTAGCGTGGCGACTGGTGCCAGCGCCAGGCCGTGCCGATGATCTCATCCAGCGATGCATGCACCGGAGACCAGCCGAGTTCCGCCCGGGCACGTTCGCTGCTGGCCACCAGCGTCGCGGGGTCTCCTTCGCGACGCGGCGCGACTTCGAACGGTACTGCGCGACCCGCCACACGCGATGCGGCTTCGATCACCTCGCGCACCGAAAACCCCTGCCCGTTCCCCAGATTGAACGCATGGGCGCCTTCGTGTGCCTGCATGTAGGCCAATGCCCGTTCATGCGCCTGCGCCAGGTCATCGACATGCACGTAATCACGCACGCAGGTGCCATCGGGCGTGGGGTAGTCGGTGCCGAACAGTTTCAGCGCCGGGCCTGTGCCCAGCGCGGCACGCAGCGCATTGGGGATGAGATGGGTTTCGGGTTGATGGGATTCGCCGATGTCGCCTTCAGGGCTCGCACCGGCGGCATTGAAATAACGCAGCGCCACCGAGCGCAGGCTATACGCCGAAGCCGCATCCTGCAGCATCCGCTCCACCATCAGCTTGCTGGCGCCGTAGGGGTTGATCGGCGCCTTCGGATGGCCCTCGTCGATGCGTTCGCTCACCGGGTTGCCGAACACCGCCGCGGTGGACGAGAAAATCAGCTTCCCCACGCCGTGCCGCCGCATCGCCTGCAGCAGGTTGAGCGTGCCGGTGACGTTGTTGGCGTAGTAGTCGTAGGGCTGGGCGACCGATTCGCCGACCAGCGAACGCGCGCAGAAATGCATCACCGCGTCGAAGTGACGCCCGCTGAAGACGCGCTCCAGCGCTGTCGGATCCAGCAGGTCGGCCTCAACCAATTCGCCCCATCGCACCGCTTCGCGGTGACCGGTGGACAAGTTGTCCAGCACGGTCACCCGGTAGCCGCGCATCGCCAACCACTTCAGCATGTGGCTGCCGATGTATCCGGCGCCGCCGCACAGCAGGATGTCCATTCCGGCCCCTGTTTCCACGGTCGCGCTCAACCGCGCCCGTAGACGTCCTCGAAGCGGACGATGTCGTCCTCGCCCAGATAGCTGCCGGACTGCACTTCGATCAACTCGAGCGGCACCACGCCCGGATTCTCCAGTCGGTGCTTCACGCCCAGCGGAATGTAGGTGCTCTGGTTCTCGGACAGGATGATCGTCTCGTCGCCACGGGTGACGCGGCCTGTGCCGCTCACGACGATCCAGTGCTCGGCACGGTGATGGTGCATCTGCAGGCTGAGCTGCGCGCCCGGCTTGACCGTGATGCGCTTGACCTGGAAACGCTCGCCCATGTCGATGGAATCGTAATTGCCCCAGGGGCGATACACCTTGCGGTGCCAGGTGACCTCGTCACGCTCGCGCTTCTTCAGTGTGGCCACGATGTCCTTGACGTGCTGCACCTTGTCCTTGTGCGCCACCAGCACGGCATCGGCGGTGTCGACCACCACCACGTCCTCCAGGCCCAGCAGCGCCAGCAGCCGGCCATCGCCCCAGGCCAGCGTGTTGCGGCAATCCTGCGCCAGCACATCGCCGTGGTGCGCGTTGCCTTCGCCGTCCTGTTCCGCCACCTCCCAGAGGGCGGACCAGCTGCCGACATCGTTCCAGCCCACGTTGATGGGGAGGATGGCGGCCGCGGCAGTCTTCTCCATCACCGCGTAATCGATGGAATCCGAGGGCGAGGCCGCGAAGGCCCTCTTGTCGAGCCGCACGAAGTCCTCGTCGCGGCGGGCATTGGCCAGCGCATCGCGGCAGGCGGCGAGCATCGCCGGTTGATGCACTTCCAGCTCGCCCAGGAACGCCGAGGCGCGGAACAGGAACATGCCGCTGTTCCAGAAATAGTCGCCGGATTCGACATAGCTGCGCGCAGTCGCCGCGTCGGGCTTCTCCACGAACTGCAGCACCCGGCGCACGCCCTCGCCCGTCTCGGCACGCACGTAGCCGTAGCCGGTTTCCGGCCCGGTGGGCACGATGCCGAACGTCACCAGCGCGCCCCTCTCGGCGGCCGCCGCGGCGGCTGAGACCGCGGCGCGGAACGCCCCGGCATCCACGATCACATGGTCGGAAGGCAGCACCAGCAGCAGAGGGTCGCCTCCGCTGCGCATCGCCTCCATCGCCGCCACGGCAATGGCGGGCGCGGTGTTCCGCGCGGCCGGCTCGAGCAACACGGTGGCATCGCGGCAACCGGCCTCCCGCAACTGCTCGGCCACCATGAAGCGGTGCTCCTCGTTGGCCACCACGATGGGGGCCGCGGATGCCAGCTGTGCGATGCGCGCCCACGTGTCCTGCAGCATCGACCGCTCGCCCAAGAGGCCCAGGAATTGCTTGGGAAAGGCTTCGCGCGAGAGCGGCCACAGCCGCGTGCCCGAACCGCCCGACAGGATCACCGGAATCATGCGTTCAACCACTCCATCTACAAGGCGCACAGGTTAACCCCGGAACGGCGCAGGGATGCCCAAAGGGTCAAGCGTGTCAACGGTTGGACGGTCACGCAGCCGCAACCAGACAGGCTGATGTTGGCGGAGAGAGTGGGATTCGAACCCACGGAAGGTTTGACCCTTCGCCGGTTTTCAAGACCGGTGCCTTAAACCGCTCGGCCATCTCTCCATGCAGGCGACGAAGCGCGCCTATTCTGCCATGGGCGGCAATCCGGCTTCGTTGATGTGCATGGAGCGCATCACCTTGGGCACGGTATCGGCGAGGTGGTCGATGAACACGCGCACGGCCGGGAGCATGCCCCGGCGCGAGGCGAACACCGCGTGCACCATGCCCTGCGGCAGGTGCCATTCCGGCAGCACCACGCGCAGGTCGCCGTTGCGGACGTCTTCGGCGGAGACGATCTCCGGCAGCATGGTGATGCCCATGTCGCTCATCGCTAGGCGGCGCAGCATCGGGAAATCGAAGGCGACGACCCGCGGCTTCAGCTCCACGACCTGTACGTCCCCGTCGGGCCCATGCAGTTCCCAACGCTGCCGCGATTCGTCCTCGTTGACCATCAATACGGTGTGCGCCTTGAGGTCTTCCGGTTCGCGCGGCGTGCCGTGGCGCTCCAGGTAGCCCGGGCTGGCCAGCAGCAGTTCGCGCGACTCACCGAAGCCGCGCAGCACCAGATTGGTGTCTTCGTCCAGCCGCGCACGCACGCGCAGCGCGACATCGAAACCCTCGTTGATGAGGTCGATGCGGCGGTTGCTCACATGCACCTGCACGCGTACTTCCGGATAGCGTTCCAGGAATTCCGGCAGCACGCGCGGCAGCACTTCCTGCGCCAGCGTGACCGGCACGCTCACCCGCACCAGCCCGCGCGGCACGGCGGACAGCCGCTCGACCACGTCACGCGCGGCCTGCGCCGAGGTCAGCATCGCCTGCGCATGCCGGTACACGCTCTGACCGACGTCGGTCACCGCGAAGCGGCGCGTCGAGCGCTGCAGCAGCCGGACGCCCAGATCGGCCTCCAGCTGCGAGATACGCCGCGACAGCCGCGACTTCGGAATACCCAACGCGCGTTCCGCCGCGGCGTAACCGCCGTGGTCGACAACTGCCGCGAAGTAATAGAGATCGTTGAGATCGTGCATCGCCCCCCCTGTAGAGCTTCAGTCGATCCGGTCGGCACCACCCATGTAACTGCGCAAGGCCTGCGGCACGGTGATGCTGCCGTCGGCGTCCTGGTAATTCTCCATCACCGCGATGAGCGCGCGGCCCACCGCCACGCCGGAGCCGTTGAGCGTATGGACCAGCTCGGGCTTGCCGGTGGACGGGTTGCGCCAGCGCGACTGCATGCGCCGGGCCTGGAAGTCGCCGCAGTTGGAGCACGACGAGATCTCGCGGTACGCCTGCTGTGAAGGCAGCCAGACTTCCAGGTCATAGGTCTTGCGGGCCGAAAAGCCCATGTCGCCGGTGCACAGCAGCATGCGGCGGTACGGCAGCCCGAGCTTTTCCAGCACCACTTCGGCGCAGCGGGTCATGCGTTCGTGCTCGGCATCGGATTCCTCCGGCCGCGCGATGCTGACCAGCTCCACCTTCTCGAACTGGTGCTGGCGGATCATGCCGCGGGTGTCGCGGCCGTGGCTGCCGGCCTCGGCGCGGAAACACATCGAATGCGCGGTCATCCGCAGCGGCAGCGCTTCGGCATCGAGGATGTCATCGCGCACCGTGTTGGTCAGCGGCACTTCGGACGTGGGGATGAGATAGCGCTTCGACGCCGCCTCGCCCTCGCCCACCACGGTGGAGAACAGGTCGTCCTCGAACTTCGGCAGCTGGCCGGTGCCGCGCATCGAGTCGGCATTGACCAGCAGCGGCACGTTGGTTTCCTGGTAGCCGTGTTCGCCGGTGTGCAGGTCGAGCATGAACTGCGCGAGGGCACGATGCAGACGCGCCAGCTGGCCGCGCAGCACGGTGAACCGGGCGCCGGAGAGCTTGGCCGCGGTCTCGCCATCCAGCCAGCCGTTGTGCTCGCCGAGCGCGACGTGATCCTTCACCTCGAAATCGAAGTCGCGCGGCGTGCCCCAGCGCGCGGTCTCGACGTTGCCGGATTCGTCACTTCCCTGCGGCACCGAGTCATCCGGGATGTTGGGCAGCCCCAGCGCGATGCCGTCGATCTCGGCCTTGATCGCATCCAGGCGCGCCTCGCTGGCCTTCAGCTCCTCGCCGAAACCGGCGACCTCGGCGAGCAACGGGGCGACATCCTCCCCCTTGGCCTTGGCCATGCCGATCGCCTTGCTGCGCGTGTTGCGCAGGTTCTGCAGCTCCTGGGTGCGGACCTGCAAGGCCTTGCGCTCGGACTCCAGCGCGCCGAGCGCGTCGATGTCGAGCACGAACCCGCGCCGGGCCAGGCCGTCGCGGGCGGATTCGGGGGCATTGCGGAGGAGTTGCGGGTCCAGCATGGAGGCGGCATGGGCGACGTGAACAGGCGCTCATTATGGCGTGTTTAGCGGAATGCTCACGGTTCCGGTGCAACAATCCGGACAGGTTTTCCCCCGATATGCCATGAACAGCACCGTGACGCCCCCGCCCGCCCCCGCCCGCACCTCGCCCTCGAAACGCCGGATGGGCCTGATCGTGGTCGCCGCGATCGCCATCGGGCTGCTGCTTTTCTTCCTGCTGATGCTCGGGCAGGACCACAACAAGCCCTTCTTCAGCGCCGGCACCGGCGGCGGCACGCAGCAGGGCGAGGACGGCCAGGTCCAGGTCTTCCAGCCGCTCCCGGCCCCGCTGCCCGCGGGCGAACTCGGCGATGGCAGCCGCCTGCCGGAAGCCCCGGTCGATGCCGCGCCGCGCGAACAACCGCGCATCATCGAGCCCCCGCGCCCGGTGGCACCCGCACCCGTCGCCGCCCGCCCGACGCCGTCCGCGCCGGTGGCGAATACTTCCACCGCGAGCAGTTCGCCGGTGCCGACCAGCCGCCCCGCCCCGCAGTACCCGCGCGCCGCCCTGCGTGCCGGCATCGAGGGCACGGTGCGGGTGCAGGTGGATGTGGGCCCGGACGGTGTGCCGACGTCGGTCAGCCTGGACCAGGGCAGCGGCCACCGCGAGCTTGACCGCGCCGCGCTGGATGCGGTCAAACGCTGGCGCTTCCGCCCGGCGATGGCCAATGGCCAGCCGACCGTCGGCCGCCTGACCGTGCCGATCCAGTTCACCACCGGCGACTGACGATGCGCCGCGTCCCGCCCGACGAATCCCTGCCGCGCAAGACCGCCATGCCCGGCGTGTGGCTGGCGTTGATCGTGGTGGCGCTGGCGGTGCTGGCGGTCGCCTGGAACCTGCTGCAATAGCTCAGCCGGCGCTTTCCAGCGCAAGGCCAACACCGCACATCTGCGCTTCGAACCCCGGATAGGACGTCGCCACGTTGTCGGTGTCGCCGATCCTCACCGCGCCTTCCGCCCGTTGCGCCAAGACCGCGAACGCCATCGCGATGCGGTGGTCGCCCAGGCTGTCCACGCGCCCGCCCTGTGGCTGTCCGCCGTGGATGTCGGCGCCGTCTTCGACCTCATCCACCCGGATGCCGAGCGCACGCAGGCCGTTGGCCATCGCCGCGATGCGGTCGGATTCCTTGACCCGCAGTTCGGCGGCCCCCCGGATCCGGGTGACGCCTTCCGCGCAGGCGGCGGCGGCAAACAGCACCGGGAACTCGTCGATCATGTCCGGCACGCAGACCATCGGCACGTCGATGCCGCGCAGCGGCGCATGGCGCACGGTGAGCGTGGCGATGTCGCCAACCGGGCCGCTGCGGATGTTCTGGATGTCGATGTCGGCGCCCATCCGTCGCAGCACATCGACCAGCCCGGTGCGGCGCGGGTCGATGCCGAGGTGGTCGATGGCCAGCGTTGACCCCGGCACCAGCGTCGCCGCGACGAGGGCGAAGGCGGCGGAAGAAAAATCGCCGGGCACCTGCACGTCGCAGGCGGTCAGCCGTTGCCCGCCGCGCAGCCGCGCGAAACCGGGGCGGTAGTCGATGTCGGCGCCGAACGCGCGCAGCATCCGCTCGGTGTAATCGCGGGTGGGATGCGGCTCGGTGACCTGCGTTTCGCCTTCGGCCTGCAGCCCGGCCAGCAAGACCGCCGACTTCACCTGCGCGCTGGCGACGGGACTGGCGTAATCGATGCCCCGCAAGCCCGCGACGGGCGCGATCCGCAACGGCGGCGTGCCGTCTTCTCCGGTGCCGATCGTCGCGCCCATCATCGCGAGCGGATCGGTGACCCGGCGCATCGGGCGGCGCGAGAGCGAATCGTCGCCGGTCAGCTCGCAGCCGAACGACTGCCCCGCCAGCAGGCCGGCTAAAAGCCGCATCGCGGTGCCGGAATTGCCGCAGTCCAGCGGCGCGGCCGGCGCACGCAGGCCATCGATGCCGACGCCCTGCACGATGCGCGTGCCGTCCGAAGGCGCTTCGATCAACACCCCCATCTGCCCGAAGATCCGCGCGGTCGCACGCGTGTCCTCGCCTTCCAGGAAGCCGTCGATGCGCGTCACGCCATCGGCGATCGCCGCCAGCATGACCGCCCGGTGCGAGACCGACTTGTCGCCGGGCACTTGCAGCGTGCCGGTGACCGGCCCGCCGCGCGAGGCGATCCACTCAGCCATGGCGCTGCTGGAAATCCCGCATGAAAGAAATCAGCGCATCGACCGCCGCATCGGGCAGCGCGTTGTAGAGCGAGGCGCGCATCCCGCCGACCACCTTGTGGCCCTTCAGGCCCATCAGGTCGCGTTCGCCGGCCTGGCGGAGGAATTCGGCATCCAACGCGACATCGTGCAGGAAGAACGGCACGTTCATCCGCGAGCGCACGGCGGGCTTGACTTCATTGCGATAGAAACCGCCGGAACCGTCGATGGCCGCGTACAGCCGCGCAGCGCGGGCGGCATTGCGGGCACCGAAGGCTTCGACGCCGCCTTCGTCCAGCATCCAGCGCAGGCACAGGCCGAGCAGGTACCAGTTGAAGGTGGGCGGCGTGTTGAGCATCGAGTCGCGGGCCGCGTGCGAGGCGTAATTGAAGATGTCGGCGCGGGGCTGGCCCGTGCGTGCCAACAGCTCGCGCCGCGCGATCAGCACGGTGATGCCCGACGGCCCCAGATTCTTCTGCGCGCCGGCGTAGATCACGTCGTAGTCGCGGATGTCGATGGGTTCCGAAGCGATGCTGGAACTGAAGTCGGCGACCACCGGCACATCGGCCCGGATGCGTTCGCGCAGCTCGACGCCGTGGATGGTCTCGTTGGCGGTGACGTGCAGGTAGGCGGCATCGGGCGACAGCTGCCAACCGGCACGCGGCGGCACGTCACGGAAGCCGCCGGCCTGCCCGCTGGCGACGATGCGGGCATCGACATACGGCTGCGCCTGCCGGATCGCGGTCTGGCCCCAGTGCCCGGTGACCAGATAATCGGCGGCCTGACCCGGCGCGGCGAAGTTGAGCGGGATCAGCGCCTGCTGCTGCGTCGCGCCGCCCTGCAGGAACAGCACGGCATAGTCATCGGGGATGGCGAGCAGCTGGCGCAGGTCGGCTTCGGCCTGCGCGGCGATGTCGATGAAGGGGGTGCTGCGATGGCTGATCTCGGCCACCGAGGCACCCATGCCGCGCCAGTCGAGCAGTTCGGCCTGGGCCTGGCGCAGGACGGGTTCCGGCAAGGTGGCCGGGCCGGCGCTGAAATTGAAGACGCGATGCGACATGGCGGCGTGCGACGAAAAAGGATGCCGCATCGCAACACACGCACTCCGGCGTGGCAAGCCTCAGCGCACGCCGAACCAGAGCAGCCCGGCCAGCATCAATGCGCTGGCAACGGCGGCGAGCAGCATCCACGGCACCCGCAGTTTGCGGCCTGGTCCGGCGGTGGTCGCAGACGTGTCGCCTGCACGGCTCTTCGGCGCGGCGGCGGGCACCGGCTCGTCGCCCGGCGATTCCACCAGATAGCGGCAGCCCGGCGCGAGCAGCAACTGGTCGCCCCCCTGCAGCACGGCATCGGTCACCGGCCAGCCGTTGAGGCGGCACTCCGTGGCCGCGGCCTCCAGGCTGAGCCGCAGCGTGCCGTCATCGAGCGGTTGCAACTCGCCCAGCCGCTCATGCACGCCTTCGACCCGCAGGCCCCATTCGCCCCCCAGCTGCAGCGGTCCGTTGAGCGCCACCGATTGCCCGTGCACGCTGCCGCCATGGCCGCGCAGCAGGAGCCGCGATGGCTCGCCGGCTTGCGGACGGGCGTTGATCGCAGTCGCACGCGGCGCCGGATCGGCCAGCTGCAGTTCGATGCCTTCGCAATGGATGGTGTCGCCGACATGCAGATGCGCCAGCCGCTGCAGCGGGCGGCCGTTGAGGTGCACGCCGCGCACGCCTTCGGCGACATGCAGCCAGAGGCCGCGCGCATCCACGCAGAACTCCACCAGCGAACTCGCGCCGCCCGGCGTGATCACCAGGCCGCGGTCGAAATCGGGGTCCCGGCACAGGCCGTTGATGCCCGGCCGCAGCGGCAGATCGGGGTGTTCATGCCCCGGAAATCGCAGGACCGGCTGGTGGGCGGGCAAGGTATTCACGTGGCGGGATTCTTGCACATCGCGATGGTGTTCACGGATTCACTGGCACAATTTGCGCCCCGACGAAGGCCACATCCCCATGTCCCACATCGACATCCATCATCCCAATCCGCTCGGCATGGACAGGGCGCGTGCAGCACTCGACCAGGTCGCGCAGAAACTCAGCGACCAGTTCGGTCTTGAATGCAGCTGGATCGGCGACACCCTCGCCTTCGAACGCAGCGGCGTGCACGGGCAGATCGCGCTGTTGCCCGACGAAGTCCACGTCACCGCCAAGCTCGGCTTCCTGCTGGCGGCGATGAAAGGGCCCATCGAATCCGAGATCCGGCGCGTGCTGGGCGAGAAGCTCGGCCCGGCCGCCTGAGCGCGCGGGCTTGGCAAAACGCGGCCGCCTGCCTATACTTTGCCGCCCTTCGGGGCAGTTAGCTCAGCGGTAGAGCATTGCCTTCACACGGCAAGGGTCACAGGTTCGATCCCTGTACTGCCCACCAGTTTTGCGACAAGCCGGCCACGCGCCGGCTTTTTCGTGCCCGCCGGTTTCGCCGACAATGGGGCCCGATGATTCCGGAGACCGCCATGCGCTATTACCACTACCCCCGCTGCTCCAAGTCGCGCCAGGCGCTGGAACTGCTGCAGGCACGCGGCATCGAGCCGGAACTGGTGGCCTATGTCGATGACGCGCCGGGCGTGGACACGCTGCGTGCGCTGCTCGGCAAGCTCGGCATCGGCCCGCGCGGCCTGATCCGCAGCGGCGAGCCGGTGTATGCGGAACTGGGGCTCGATGATGCTTCGCTCGGCGACGATGCGCTGATCGAAGCCATGTCGCAGCACCCCGTCCTCATCGAACGCCCGATCTTCGAGAACGGCGACCGCGCGGTGATCGGCCGCCCGCCGGAACGGGTGCTGGAGCTGCTCTGAGCCTCAGCGCGACTTGCTGAGCCGCAGCGCCGCCACGCGCGACGGCGGCGAGAAACTGTCGCTGCGCGCATCCGGCCAGTAATCGCGGAACACCGCATGGTCGGGCACCTCGCCTGACAGCAGCTCGCCCGGTTTCAGATGCGCGAACAGCGCCTGGTACGAACGGATTTCGATCGGCGACACCCGGCGCAGGATGTGTTCCGGACCCAGCTGCGTCGGGTGGGTCAGCCCTGCCGCGCACAGCAGGTCACGCAAGGCTTTCAGCGTGTTGTCGTGGAAAGCGTGCACGCGGCCGGCCTTGTCTTCGACATCCAACTGCTTCCAGCGCGTCGGGTCCTGGGTCGCGATGCCGGTCGGGCAATGGTCGTTGTGGCAGCTCTGCGCCTGGATGCAGCCCAGCGAGAACATGAAGCCGCGCGCCGCGTTGCACCAGTCCGCGCCCAGCGCCATGGTGCGGGCGATGTCGAAGGCGCTGACGATCTTGCCCGCCGCGCCGATGCGGATGCGGTCACGCAGGTCCAGTCCGATCAGCGTGTTGTGGACCAGCTGCAGGCCTTCGTGCATCGGCACGCCGACATGGTTGATGAACTCCGAAGGCGCCGCGCCGGTGCCACCTTCCGCGCCATCGACCACGATGAAATCCGGCAGCAGGCCGGTTTCCTGCATCGCCTTGGCAATGCCGAACCATTCCCACGGGTGGCCGATGGCCAGCTTGAAACCGGCCGGTTTGCCGCCGGACATCTCGCGCATCTTCGCGATGAACTGCAGCAGCTCGACCGGCGTGGAGAACACCGTATGCCGCGCCGGTGACACACAGTCCACGCCCATCGGCACGCCACGCGCCGCGCTGATCTCGCGCGTCACCTTGGCCGCCGGCAACATGCCGCCGTGGCCGGGCTTGGCGCCCTGCGACAGCTTCAACTCGACCATCTTGACCTGCGGGTCGCGGGCGTTGGCGGCGAAGCGCTCGGCATTGAAGCTGCCATCGTCGTTGCGGCAACCGAAATAGCCGGAGCCGATTTCCCAGATTAGGTCGCCGCCGTATTCGCGGTGGTATTCGGAGATGGAGCCTTCGCCGGTGTCATGCGCGAAGCCGCCGCGTTTCGCGCCCCAGTTGAGCGCACGGATCGCATTGGCTGACAGTGCGCCGAAGCTCATCGCCGAGATGTTGAAGGCACTGAGCGAATACGGCTGCGCGCAGCCGGCACCGATCTCGATGCGGTAGTCCGCGTCGTGATGCGCACTCGGCGCGATGGAATGGTTGATCCATTCGTAATGGTTGCCGTACACGTCCAACTCGCTGCCAAACGGCACCACGTCACTCACCGACTTCGCGCGCTGATAGACCAGCGTGCGCTGCTCGCGCGAGTACGGCACCTCCTCGGTGTCGCGTTCCACGAAGTACTGGCGCATCTCCGGGCCGATCGATTCCAGCCCGTAGCGGAAGTGCGCGAGGATCGGGTAATTGCGCCGCAGCGTGGTCTTCTTCTGCAGCAGGTCCCAGCTACCGAGCATCGACAAGCCACCGGCGATCACCAGCAGCCAGATCCAGTCACGGTGCCCGGTGACCACCAGCGCGAGTGCCAGCAGCATCAGCAACAGACTGGCGATGTAGGCGAAATAGCGCGACATGCTCAGAGCCTATCGTCCACCGCGTCGCGCGGCCAGACCGACTTGACGTCGTAGACCACGGCGCCGGGCTTGCCGAGCGCGCGGATCGAAGCCGCATCCATCGCACGGAACTGCGAATGCGCGACGGCCAGCACGATCGCGTCGTAGCGGCCGGCCTGCAGCGTATCGACCAGTTCCACGCCGTATTCCTCGTGCGCCAGCGCCGGGTCGGCCCACGGATCGTGCACATCGACCGCAACGCCCATGTCGTGCAGCCCGGCCACGACATCGAGCACCTTGCTGTTGCGCAGGTCCGGGCAGTCCTCCTTGAAGGTGAGCCCCAGCACCAGCACCCGCACCGACGCCGGTTCGATGTGCTTCGCCTCCAGCATCGCCGCCACGCGCTGCGCGACATGCGCACCGACGCGGTTGTTGATCTGGCGCGCGGTGTGGATGAGCTGCGGATGGATGCCGGCCGCGTCCGCACGCTCGATCAGGTAATACGGATCGACGCCGATGCAGTGGCCACCGACCAGCCCCGGGCGGAACGGCAGGAAATTCCATTTGGTGCCCGCCGCCTGCAGCACATCCTGGGTGTCGATGCCGAGCCGGTCGAACACCAGCGCCAGCTCGTTGACCAGCGCGATGTTGACGTCACGCTGGATGTTCTCGATGACCTTGGCCGCCTCCGCGACGCGGATGGAGGGCGCTCGATGCGTGCCGGCGCGGATGATGCGCGCATACAGCGCATCGACGAAATCCGCCGTCGCGTCATCCGAACCCGACGTCACCTTGATGATGTCCGGCAGGCGCCGCGCGTGATCACCGGGATTCACCCGCTCCGGGCTGTAGCCGCAGTGGAAATCCTCGTTGAAACGCAGGCCCGAGCCCTGTTCGAGGATCGGCACGCAGACTTCCTCGGTGGTGCCGGGATAGACGGTCGATTCGTAGATGACGATGTCGCCGCGCTTGAGCCGCATCGCCACGAACGCGCTGGCGTTGATCAGCGGCTTCAGGTCCGGGCGCTGTTCGTCGTCGATCGGCGTCGGCACGGTGACGATGTAGATGTTGCGGTCGTCCAGCGCACCGGCTTCGGCGCTGTAGCGCAGCTGCGGCTGGGCAAGATCGGCGTCGGCGACTTCGCGCGTGCGGTCGTGGCCGGCGGCGAGCTGCGCGACGCGTCCGCCATCGATGTCATAGCCCACGGTATCGAAGTGGCGACCGAATTCCACCGCCAGCGGCAAGCCCACGTAGCCCAGTCCGATGATGCCGATGCGGATGTCGGAGAGATCGTGCATGGAGTCCTTCAGCGGGCGTCGGCGGGTGGTGCCCGGAGTGGGGATCGAACCCACATACCCTTGCGGATGAGGGATTTTAAGTCCCTTGCGTCTACCAGTTTCGCCATCCGGGCAATCGCCGCATCATCGCATGCGGCTCCGCGGACGGTAAAAAAAGAAAGCGCCCGGAGGCGCTTTGAAAGATGGAGGCCGAGGTCGGAATCGAACCGGCGTACGCGGATTTGCAATCCGCTGCATAACCACTCTGCTACTCGGCCATCGCAAGCATTGTTCCACAACCCGCCGGGTGGTGAAACGAAAAACCCCGGCGAACCGGGGCTTTCAAGATCTGGAGCGGGAAAAGGGGCTCGAACCCTCGACCTCAACCTTGGCAAGGTTGCGCTCTACCAACTGAGCTATTCCCGCGTTGAGCCGTGCATTCTACTGGCCGTCGGCAGGCTGTCAACACCCTGCGTGGGCAACGTGACCGCCTTGCCCTCGTCCGCCCGCAGCACCGGCCAGGCGGCCCGCAGGTACTCGAATCCGGACCAGAGCGTGAGGATGGCCGCGACCGCCAGCAGCCAGTCGCCGATGAAGAACACTTCGCGCCCCATCCATAGCCACGGCTCGGGCTGCTTGGATGGCGAATACAGCAGGCAACCGATGGCCACCATCTGCACGATCGTCTTGATCTTGCCCAGCGCCTGCACCTTCACGCGGGCGCGCTGACCGAGTTCGGCCATCCACTCGCGCAGCGCGGACACTGCGATCTCGCGGCCCACGATCACCGCCGCCCAGCAGGCCATCCACGGCGTGTTGTGCGATTGCACGATGAGGAACAGCGCCGTCGAGACCATCAGCTTGTCGGCCACCGGGTCCAGGAACGCGCCGAACGCCGAATACTGGTGCCAGCGACGCGCGATCCAGCCATCCAGCCAGTCGGTGACCGAGGCCAGCGCGAACACCAGCATCGCCGTCACGCTGGTCCATTTGCCCGGCAGGTAGAACACCGCCACCAGCACCGGGATCATCAGGATCCGGGCCAGCGTGAGCATGGTGGGAATGGTCAGGGTCATTTTCACGATGCGGCATTCTCGCCCAAACCGTGCAAGGCCGCGTAGATGCGTTCCGCGAGGGCATGGTTGATGCCGTCCACCCGCGCGATTTCGTCCACGCCGGCGGACTTCAGGCCGGCCAGTCCTCCGAAATGCTTGAGCAGGCTGGCACGGCGACGCGGACCGATGCCCGGAATGTCTTCGACCCGGCTGGTGCTGCGCGCCTTCTGCCGCCGCCCGCGATGCCCGGTGATGGCGAAACGGTGGGCTTCGTCGCGCACCTGCTGGATCAGCTGCAGGCCGGGCGACTGCACGCCGGGATGGAGTTCACGGCCATCGGGCAGCACCAGCGTCTCGTGGCCGGCCTTGCGCTCGACGCCCTTGGCCACGCCGACCAGCTGGACGCCATCGATGCCGAGATCGGCCAGCACCTGCCTCGCGCGACCGAGCTGGCCGCCACCGCCATCGATCAGCAGCAGGTCGGGCAGCACGCCGCCCTCCTCCGCCGCGCGGCGGAAGCGTCGCTCCAGCGCCTGCTGCATGGCGGCGTAGTCGTCGCCCGGTTCGATGCCGGCGATGTTGTAGCGGCGGTACTGGCTGCGCACCGGGCCTTCGCCGTCGAACACCACGCAGGACGCGACGGTCGCCTCGCCCATGGTGTGGCTGATATCGAAACACTCGATGCGCGACGGCGGCGCGTCCAGCGACAGCATCTGTTGCAGATCGGCCAGTCGCGCGGCCTGCGCGGCGCGGCTCGACAGCTCGGTCGCCAGCGCGACCTGCGCATTGCGGCGCACCAGCTCGACGTAACCCGCGCGTTCGCCGCGCACGCTGTGCTTGATCTGCACGCGCCGGCCGGCGGCGCTGCTGAAGGCTTCTTCCAGCAGATCGGTGTCGGGGATGTCGCGGTCCAGCACGATCTCGCGCGGGGCCGGCTGCTCGGCGTAGTACTGCGACACGAAGGCGCCCAGCACTTCCTCGGCGCTGTCGGCGCCATTGAGCTTGGGGAAATAGCTGCGCGTGCCGAGGTTGCGGCCATCGCGGAAGGACAGCACGGTGACGCAGGCGCGACCGGCCTCCAGCGCGCAGGCCAGCACGTCGAGCTCGGCGGCATTGCCATCGACGAACTGCCGCGCCTGCACCGAGCGGATCGAGGTCAGCAGGTCGCGGATGCGTGCCGCGCGTTCGAACTGCAACGCGGCGCTGGCCGCCTCCATGTCGCTGGCGAGTTCGCGGGTCAGGTCTTCGCTGCGGCCTTCCAGGAACATGCCCGCGCGACGCACCGCGTCGCTGTATTCGGTTTCTTCCACCAGCCCCACGCAGGGCGCGCTGCAACGGCCGATCTGGTACTGCAGGCAGGGCCGCGAACGGTTGCGGAATACGCTGTCCTCGCAATTGCGCAGCTGGAACAGCTTGTGCATGACGTTGAGCGTCTCGCGCACGGCGCCCATGCTCGGGTACGGGCCGAAGTAACGCCCCGGCTGCGAACGCGCCCCGCGTTGCGCGGCGATCCGCGGAAACTGCTCGCGCGTGATCAGCACGTACGGGTAGCTCTTGTCGTCGCGCAGCATCACGTTGTAACGCGGCTTGAGCGTCTTGATCAGCTGGTTTTCCAGCAGCAGCGCCTCGCCCGGCGTGCGGGTGACGGTGATTTCCATCCGTGCGATCTGCGCGACCATCGTCGCGGTGCGATGCGTCAGTGCCTTGCTGAAATAGCTGGCGACGCGCTTCTTCAGCGAGGCCGCCTTGCCGACGTAGAGCAGGCCGTCGTCGGCACCGTACATGCGATAGACGCCGGGCGCCGCGGTCAGGCCACGTGCGTAGGCCTTGCCGTCGAAAGCGTCGTCGGGGGCTTGTTTTGCGGGCACGCCGGGATTATGCCGCGCCCTCGCGCAGCAGTCGTCGCATCACGCCTTCGCCGCCTTCGACCACGCGCCGCCACACGGCTTCGAAGCCAGCCTCATCGCCGTAGTACGGATCGGCGAGGTCGAGCGCACCGTCCACGTCGGCCCACGCGAGATAACGATCGGATGTCGCATCCCCATGCCCGCCCGCGAGCGCACGGCCATCGCGCAGGGTGTCGGCATCGGCGAACAGCAGCAGGTCGAAACCGCTGAAATCCCCGCGGCGCAGTTGTCGCGCACGTTGCGTGGCGACGTCGATGCCGTGGCGCGCGGCGGTGGCGATGGCACGCGGATCCGGCGGATGGCCGACATGCCATGCGCCGATGGCCGCCGAATCGACCTGCACCTTGCCGGCGAGTCGCGGCTCACGCGCGATGGCATCAGCCAGCCAGCCTTCCATCATCGGCGAGCGGCAGATGTTGCCCATGCAGACCATCAGGATCTTCATGCGCCGGCCGCCAGGTGCGCCTCCGCGCGGGCCAGGTCTTCGGGGGTATCGACGCCGGGCGGGAAGCTGTCCGGCGTGACCGCGACAGCGATGCGGAAGCCCGCCTCCAGCACGCGCAGCTGTTCCAGCTTCTCCAGCTGTTCCAGCCTGCCCGGCGGCATCTGCGCGAACTGGCGCAGGAAGCCGGCGCGATACGCATAGATGCCGATGTGCCGCAGCCATTCGCCTTCGGGCATGGCGTCGCCGGCCTGCGCGAAGGCATCGCGGTCCCACGGGATCGGCGCGCGGCTGAAATACAGCGCGCGTTCGTGCGCGTCGGCAACGACCTTGACCGCGTTCGGGTCGAACAGGGTTTCGCGGTCGCCGATCGGCACGGCCAGCGTCGCCATCTCACAGCCGCTGCGTGCCAGCAATCCGGCCACCGCGCGGATGCCGCTGGCCGGCGCGAAGGGCTCGTCGCCCTGCAGGTTCACCACCAAGGTGTCGTCGCCCCAGCCGGCGAGCGCGGCGCATTCGGCCAGGCGGTCGGTGCCCGAGGCGTGGTCCGGCGAAGTCATCGCCACCTGCACGCCCTCGCCCTGCACCGCCTCGATGATGCGCGGGTCATCCGCCGCCACCCAGACTTCGCGCGCACCGGCGGCGAGCGCACGTTGCGCGACGTGCCAGACCAGCGGCCTGCCGCCGAGCAGGCGCAGGGGCTTGCCCGGCAGGCGCGAAGCCGCGTAACGGGCGGGAATGGCGACGACGAAATCAGGCATCGGGCGACTTCCTCAGCGGGGCCAGCTTGTCTTCGAGCGCCAGCCAGAACGCATCCGGCAGGCGCGCCTCGATCGCCACACACCAGCTGTCGGCGGGCGCGAAGGCGGCGCACTTCACCGCATCCTTCTCGGTCATGAAGATCGGCAACTCGCTGTTGAACTGCAGGTCTTCCGGCACGTAGGCGTGGTGGTCGGGAAACGGGTGCGGCACCACACCGAGTTTCTGCGCGCGCAGCAGGTCGAAGAAGCGCTCGGGGTGGCCGATGCCGGCAATCGCATGCACGCGCGATCCGCGGAAATCCGCGAACGGCCGCGCCCGCTTGCCCTTGAGCGGGAACGGGTGCCCGAAGGCCTGCCGCAGCGGCCATTCGCCGAGTGCATCCTCCGGCACTTCGGCGGTGACGCCGTGGTTGACCACGCGGAAGTCGGGCGAGGCGGCTTCGTCCGGGTTTTCGCGCAGCGGGCCCGCCGGCAGCAACCGGCCATTGCCGTAACGGCGCGCACCATCGATCACCTCGATGGCGATATCGCGATGCAGGCGCAGGTGCTGCAGGCCGTCATCGCAGACGATGACATCGCAACCGGCATCGGCCAACGCGCGTGCGGCAGCGACGCGGTCGGCATCGACACGCACCTTGGCGCCGGTACGCCGGGCGATCAGCACGGCTTCGTCGCCATGGGTGCGCGGATCGCTGGATTTCTCGACCCAGCGCGGCGTCTTCGCGTTCTCGCGGCCATAGCCACGGCTGGCGACGCCGGGGTTCCAGCCCGCCTGCTTGAGCTGGTTGACCAGCGCGATCACCAGCGGCGTCTTGCCGCTGCCGCCGGCGGTGAAATTGCCGACCACGATGACCGGCACGCCCACCCGCTGCGTACGCAACCAACCACGCCGGTAGAGTCCGCGCCGCAGCCGGATCATCGCGCCATAGACGCCTTCAAGAAGCCGCGCGTGCAGCGGGATCGCCGCCTCGCCCTGCCACCACGCCGGGGTGGCGTGCTTCGGCCCGCTCACGAGGCCTCGCGGAACTGCATGCGGTGCAGGTGCGCGTACAGGCCTTCGCGAGCGATCAGTTCGGCATGCGTGCCCTGCTCCACCAGCCGGCCCTGGTCGAGCACCAGCACCTGGTCGGCGTGTTCGATGGTGGACAGCCGGTGCGCGATGACCAGCGTGGTGCGGTCCGGCATCAACTGTTCCAGCGCGTCCTGCACCAGCCGCTCGGATTCGTTGTCGAGCGCGGCGGTGGCTTCATCGAGGATGAGGATCGGCGCGTCCTTCAACATCGCGCGGGCGATGGCGAGACGCTGGCGCTGGCCACCGGACAGACGGCCGCCACGTTCACCCACTTCGCTGTCAATGCCGTTCGGCAGGCGCTCGACGAATTCCATCGCGTTGGCATTGCGGATGGCGGTGTCGATGCGCGATGCGTCCGCGTCCTGCATCTCGCCGTAGGCGATGTTCTCGGCGATGCTGCCGTCGAACAGCATCACCTGCTGGCCGACCATGGCGATCTGCCGGCGCAGGTCGTCGAGGCGGTAGTCGTCGAGCGGTGCGCCGTCGAGCAGGATCTCGCCGGACTCCGGCGCGTAGAAGCGCGGAATCAGCTTGATCAGCGTGGACTTGCCGCTGCCCGAGCGCCCGACGATGGCGGTGACCGTGCCGGGTCGCGCGGTGAAACTGAGGTCGTGCAGCGCCGGGACATCCTGCCCCTCGTAACGGGCGCTGACATGGCGGAACTCCAGCAGGCCCTGCGCGCGATCGAGCGTGCGCGTGCCTGCATCGGGTTCGTCCGGGCCATCGAGGATGGCGAAGACGCGATCGGCGGAATTGATACCGCGGTTCAACATGCTCTGCACGTTGGTGAGCTGGCGCAGCGCCGGCACCAGGCTGACCATCGCCGTCATCACCGCCATGAAGCCACCGGCGGACAACCGGCCCGCCGCCGCCTCGCGCCCGGCCACAATCAGCATCGCCGCCATGCCGATGGCACCGAGCACCTGCACGAACATCGACAGCGAGCCGCGCGTGACCTCCACCTTCAACGCCAGCCGCACGTTGCGCGCGGTCTGCCCGCCATAGCGCTCCATTTCGGATGCCTGCGCGCCGTAGGCCTTCACTTCCTGCTGTGCGTGCAGGGCCTGGTCGGCGGTCTGCAGCATTTCGGCGGATGACTGCTGGATCTCGTGATTGAGGCGGCGGTAGCGGCGCCCGACCTTGCCCATCATCCAGGCCATCGCCGGCGCCAGCACCAGCAGCACCAGCGACACCTTCCAGCTGTTCCAGAACATCACGCCCAAGAGCGCGACGACCTGCAACGCGTTGCTGATCATCACCTTGAGCGAGTCCACCGAGGCCTGCGCCACCTGTTCGGTGTCGACGCCCAGCCGGGTCAGCATCGACGGTACCGGTTCGTGGTCGAAGCGGCTGCCGGGCATCCGCAGGTACTTGCCCATCAGCTGCAGGCGCAGGTCGCGGGCGACGTTGCGGCCGCTGCGCGCGACGGTGTAGTCGCTGACCAGGCCAAACAGGCCACGCGCCAGCAACAGCAGCACCATCATCACCGGCAGCCACCACGAGAACAGCTTGGCGACGAAGATGTCGTCGACGATGTACTTCAGCAGCTCGACGATGCCCGCGCTCGCCGCCGCCTCCAGCGCCATCGCCAGCGCGGCCAGCACCAGCAGGCCGCGATAAGGCTTCGCGTAGCCCTGCAGGCGTTTCCAGGTTCCGCGCGTGGCGGCGCCTTCGCTCATTTCGCCTTGGCCGCCGGCTTGCCGCGTTGTTCGGGCGCGGTCGCGTTGGAGATGTGGCGGAAACCAAGCTGGCCCAGCGCCTCATACGCGGTGATCACCGCCTGCCATTGCGTGCGGGCGTCGGCACGGACCAGCACGGTGCGCTCGCGGTCTTCGCCGGCCACTTCGGCGATGCTGCGCTTGAGCGATTCCACATCGGTGCGCAGCACCTCGCGGTCACCGACGAAATAGCGGCCATCGGCATTGATCAGCAACGACAGCGGCTGCGATTCGGTCTTGGCCGGCTCGCCGTCGGCACGCGGCAGCTGCAGCTTCAACACGGCGCGGCTGTCGAAGGTGGTGGTGACGACGAAGAAGATGATCAGGCACAGGATGACGTCGATCATCGGGACCAGGTTGATCTCCGGTTCGTCGTCGGCGCGGTGGTCGCGGATGCGCATGTCAGCGGGGCTCGCGCGCTTCCAGCACGTCCAGCAGCTGCATCGCCTCGTGTTCCATGTCGATGATGTTGCTGGCGATGCGGCCCCGGAAGTAACGGTGGAACATCAGCGCCGGCACCGCCACGATCATGCCGGCCGCGGTGCAGACCAGCGCCTTGCCGATGCCGCCGGCCAGCTGGTTCACATCGCCCACGCCGTGGTCGAGGATGCCGAGGAACATCTGGATCATGCCGACCACGGTGCCGAACAAGCCCAGCAGCGGGCCGGCCGCGGCAATGGTGCCGAGCGTGTTGAGGTATTTCTCCATGCGATGCACGAGATGGCGGCCGGTGTCCTCGACGCGCTCGCGGATCGCCTCGCGGCTCTTGTGGCGGACGTCGAGCGCGGCGGCCAGCAGCGCGCCCAGCGGCGAAGTGCCGCGCAGCGCATCGATATGCGACTGCTCCAAGTTGCCGCGACGCGCCCAGGTGCGGACTTCCTCGCCCAGGCCCGGCGGCATGACGGCCGCGCGACGGAGGCTCCAGAATCGCTCGACGATGATCGCCAACGCAACAAAAGAGAGCAGCAGCAGCGGAATCATCGGCCAGCCACCGGCCTTCACCAGTTCGATCATCGGGGTCCTTGCGGGGGCACATCGGGAACGGGCCGATAGGATAGCCCAGCCCCGCCGCCACGCCGGGCGACCGCGTCCCAGAACCGTGGCGCGACGCGCCGTTCCGTGGCCCAGCGCAGGCCGCCACCACCGATATGCACGGTCAACGCGCCGGTGTCGGCACTGTTTTCGACCGCCGTGCCCGCGTCCTGCCAGCGTGTGAGCACCGCGGGGCGCGGGTGCCTGAAGCGGTTGGCATAGCCCGCCGAGACCAGCGCCAGCCGAGCATGGCTCGCCGCGACGAAGGCCTCGGCCGATGAACCGCCGCTGCCGTGGTGCGGCATGCCGACCACGTCGGCGCGCAGGTCGCTCGCCGCCATGCGCAGCAGGCGCGATTCGATGAGGTCGTCGATGTCACCGGTCAGCAGCACGGTGCCGTGCGGACTTTCGATCCGCAGCACGCAGGTGGACTGGTTGCGCAGGTAGGGAAAGCCGGGGGTGGGATGGAGGAAGCGGAAGCTCACGCCATCCCAGCTCCACGCATCGCCGGCGATGCAGGGCGCGGTGTCGTCCAGCGGCGCATCGGGGGGCGCCAGCGTGTGGCTGACCGGCAGCGCCGTGGCGATGGCCTCGCGGCCGCCGGCGTGGTCGGCATCGGCATGGCTCAGGATCATCGTGTCGATGCGCCCGACGCCGAGCGCACGGAGCGTCGGCAGCACCGCGCGTTCGCCGGCATCGAAGCCATCGGGCATGGCCGGGCCGGCGTCGTAAAGCAGGGTGTGATGCCGCGTCCGCACCAGCATCGCCAGACCCTGTCCCACATCGACCTGCACCATCTCGACTTCGCCGCGCTCCGGCAATTCGAGCGCCGGCCACAGCAGCGGCAGCAGCAGCGGCGCGGCCAGCCATCGCCCGGGCAGTCCACGCGGCAACATCAACATGAAGGCCGCGAACAGGGCCAACGGCAAGGCCCAGACCGGCGATTGCGGAATCCAGATCAACGCCAGCGGCGAGTCCGCCAGCCATGCGAACAAGGGCCAACTCAGGTCGAAGGCGCGTGCGGCCAGCGTCCACACCGGCGTGCCCCAACCGGCGTGCAGCATCTCCAGCGCCGTGCCGAGCAGCGACAGCGGCACCACCACCCCGCTCCACCACGGCACCGCGACCAGATTGGCGAGCGGCCCGACCATCGACGCCTGCGCGAAGAAGGCGACTGCCAGCGGCAGCAAGCCGAGGCTGGCCACGCCCTGCGCGGCGACGAACTGCCGCACATGGCCGGCGCGCATGCCCTGCAGGCACCAGGCCAGCCACGCCACACCGCCGAAACTCAGCCAGAAACCGGGGCGCATCACCGACAGCGGATCCATTGCCAACACCGCGGTCAGGGCGATGGCGAGCGACTGGGCGACGCCGGTATGCCGTCGCGCCATCGCGCCGCCGGCGACGAAGGCGATCATCAATACCGTGCGCAGCGTGGGCAGCGAGGCGCCGGTCGCCAGCAGGTAGGCGAAGGCGCCGAACGTGGCCGCGCCGGCCATCGCCACCTTGCGCGGGCAATGGCGGGCGATGCCGGGAGCCAGCCAGTAAAGCGCCCACGCCAGCGCGGCGAGTGCCAGACCGACCAGCCCGACATGGAAGCCGGAGATGGCGATGAGATGGGTCAGCCCCGACGCGCGCAGGGTTTCCCAGTCCTGCTGCGACAGGCCACGGGTATCGCCGAGCGCCAGCGCGGCGATGAAGCGCGATGAAGGCCGCGCATCGTCAGCGGTGATGCGCGTGGACATCGCCTCGCGCCAGGCGGCGATGCCACGGGGCGGCGCAAGGCGGCGGGCGGTGTCGACATCACGCACATGGCCGGTGGCGGCGATGCCGTCGAGCAGCATCTGTTTCTCGCCATCGAAGGCGCCGGGATTGCGCAGGCCGCGCGGCGCATGCAGCTTGACCCGCATCCGCCAGCGCTCACCGGCATGCAGCGCATGGCGCGGGCCGGGCGTGGCTTGGCCGCGATAGGCGTCGTACCAGGACAGCCGCAGCAACCGGCCGCGCAGCGCGCCGGGCTGGTCCGGCGTGTCATCGACCCGCAGATCGAACCGCGTACGGCGTGTCTCGTGCAGCGGCAGTTCGGCGATGCGGCCGCTGACCGTCGCTTCCCGCAGCTCCATCGCCAACGGCAGCTGCGCCTGCATGCGCCAGGCCCCCTGCGCCATCAGCAGGCCGGCGCCAAGCAGGCACGCACCCGCCAATCGCAGCGCGAACCGGCCATGCAGCCATGCGGCCAGTCCTGTCACGCATATCAACGCGATCCAGCCCCACGCCGGCAACTGCGGCAGCCGCGTCGCCAGCAACATGCCGGCGAGCAAGGCGACCGCGGTGGGTGGGGCGAACAGCGGCGTCCTTGCCGCGTCGTGCATTCAGACCTCCGTGTCAGACCTCGTCGACGGGCACTTCCCTGAGCTTGCCTTCGTGCAGTTCCAGCACGCGGTCGAGCTGCCGAGCCAGGCGGCGGTCATGCGTGACCAGCACCAGGCTGGTGCGGTGTTCGCGGTTGAGCGCGAGCATGAGTTCGAAGACGCCGCCCGCAGTGCGGTCGTCCAGGTTGCCGGTGGGCTCGTCGCCCAGCACGCAGGCGGGTCGGTTCACCAGCGCCCGCGCGACCGCCGCGCGCTGGCGTTCGCCGCCGGAGAGTTCACCCGGCTTGTGGTCGAGGCGATGGCCGAGCCCCACCTGCTCCAGCAACGCCGAGGCACGCCGGCTCGCATCCTCCACACCCGCCCCGCCGATCAGCACCGGCAGCATGACGTTCTCCAGCGCGGTGAATTCCGGCAGAAGGTGGTGGAACTGGTAGACGAAGCCGAGCGCCTTGTTGCGCAGGCGGCCACGCTCGGCATCCGACAGCGCGCCCATGCGCTGGCCGGCCACGAACACCTCGCCCGAGGTCGGCGTGTCCAGCCCGCCCAGCAGATGCAGCAGCGTGCTCTTACCGGCACCGGACGCGCCGATGATCGCCACCGTCTCGCCGGTCTGCACGCTCAGGTCCAGTCCGTCGAACACCGGCGTGCGCAGCTTGCCTTCCGCATAGGTCTTGCCGAGCTGTTCGGCGCGGATCGCCTCACCTTCGACCATCTTGATATCTATCGCCTCACTCATAACGCAGCGCCTCCGCCGGCGGCGTGCGCGAGGCGCGCCAGGCCGGATACAGGGTGGCGAGGAAGGCCATCAGCAGCGCCACGCAGGCGATGATCACCACGTTGTCTGCGCGCAGGTCGGTGGGCAGGCCGGTGATGTAGTACACGTCCTCCGGCAGCAGCTGCACGCCGAGGATCGCCTCGATGACGCCGAGGATGCGCTCCAGGTTGAGCGTCAGCAGGATGCCGCCGATCACCCCCGCCACCGTGCCGATCACGCCGATCAGCGTGCCCTGCACCATGAAGGTCTGCATCACCTGCATCGGCGTCACGCCCAGCGTGCGCTGGATGGCGATGTCGGCCTGCTTGTCGGTCACCAGCATCACCTGCGACGACACCAGGTTGAACGCGCCCATCGCGATGATCAGCGACAGCAGGATGCCCATCACCGTCTTCTCCATCTTGAGCGCGCGGAACATGTTGGCGTTCTCGTACATCCAGTCACTGACGCGGTACGGGCCCTGCAGCTTGACCGCGAGATCGGTGGCGACCTGCGCGGCATCATCCATGTTCTTCATCTTCAGGCGCACGCCGGTCACCGCGTCGCCCATCCGCAGCACGCGCTGCAGGTCGTGGATGTTGGCCAGCGCCAGGCCCTTGTCGTATTCGTTGTAGCCGGCCTCGAAGATGCCGCTGACGGTGAAGCGCTTGGTCTGCGGCACCGCGCCGACCGGCGTGGCACTGATCTTCGACGTCATCACCACCACGCTGTCGCCGACGCCGACATCCAGCCACGCCGCCAGTTCACGCCCCAATACGATGTTGAAGCTGCCATCGGACAGCGAGTCGAGCTTGCCCTGCTTCATCTTGTCGGCGATCACCGAGACCTGCTTTTCCTGCGCCGGGTCGATGCCGCGCACCATCGAAGGCTGCTCGCGCGGGCCCTGGATCAGGCCCTGGGTGTCGATGTAGGGCGCGACGCCGGCCACGCGTGGATCGGCCTTGGCGATCTCCAGCGCATCGCGCCAGTTCACCATCGGCGCACCGTCGGCGCTGACCGTGGCATGCGCCACCATCTGCAGCATGCGGTCGCGGATCTCGCGCTGGAAGCCGCCCATCACCGCCAGCGTGGTGATCAGCACCGCCACGCCCAGCGCGATGCCGAGGATGGACGCCATCGAAATGAAGGAGATGAAGCCGTTGCGGCGTTTGGCGCGCAGGTAGCGCAGGCCGATGGCGACGGGAAGCGGTTTGAACATGGAGGGCGTCGTCGGGAGCAGGCGCTATGGTGCCATCCCCGCCGTCGACGATGTGCCGACGCTGGCCGGCGTGGCCAGCCGGAGTTCACGCCGGACATCCGCCGGAAGCGTATCGGGCCAGAACGACACGGCCCCGCGACGGCCACCCGCATCACGCCAGCTGATGAAAGCCAGCGGGCCACGCCAGTGCAGGCGCCAGTCGGGCATCGGCACGCCGTCGACCTCCAGCGGGCCTTCGGCGTGTACCCGCAGGTAGCGTGATGGCGTATTCCGGTAGCGATGCCAGGCATGCAGCGCCACCGCACACCAGGCCGGCGCCAGCAGCCAGGCCACCCCGCGCGGCAGGTTGGAATACAGCAGGGAAAGCGGCGCGAGCACGGCGAGTGCCAGCAGCCAGGCGGCGATCAGCCGCGAGGGACGCCACTCAAGGTGGCAGGTCGCGGATGCGCTGGACGATCGATGCGATGTCGACATCGGCGGCGGCCTCGTAGCCCATGAACCAGCGCCACAGCTTGTCGTCTTCGCAATCCAGCAGCCGTAGGAACAACGCGCGCTGCGCCTCGGTTTCCTCCGCCCAGCAGCGGTCCAGGTAGCGCTCGAACAACTGGTCGAGTTCGCGCATGCCGCGCCGGCAGCGCCAGCGGACGCGGCGGAGTTCGGCCTGTTCCTCCGGCGTCATCGCGACAGCAGCCGCCAGCCGATCAGCGCCCACATCGCCCACAACACCCAGCCACCGGCGGCGTAGGCATAGAAGCGGTGCATGACCTTGTTGTAGCCGCAGTGGATCACGCTGTGCGCCACGCGCAGCGCGACGAACAGCCAGGCCAGCAGCAGGAACGCCGGGGAATCGATGGCCAGCCAGCCGCCGAACAGCAGCGCCGCATAGAACAGCACCGGCAGTTCGAACAGGTTGCGGAAGTTGTCGGCCGCGCGGGTATCGCTCAACCGCGTCGCCGCCTGCGCGGACAACGCGATCGATTGCGGGTGGATGCGCTCGCGCTTCATCTCCGGGATGCGGGTGAAGAACAGGCGCAGCCAGACCGCAAACGTCAGCAGCGCCATCGCCAGCGCGGGCAGCGCGTAGGCGCGTGCGTCCATTACATCGTGCGCGCCAGCATGAGCTGCTTGATCTCGCCGATCGCCTTGGCCGGGTTGAGGCCCTTGGGACAGGTGCGCGCGCAGTTCATGATGGTGTGGCAGCGATACAGCTTGAACGGATCTTCAAGGTCGTCGAGGCGGCTGCCGGTGTCTTCGTCACGCGAATCGACGATCCAGCGGTAGGCCTGCAGCAGGATGGCCGGGCCGAGGTAGCGGTCGCCGTTCCACCAGTAGCTCGGGCAGCTGGTGCTGCAGCAGGCGCAGAGGATGCACTCGTACAGGCCGTCGAGCTTCTCGCGGTCTTCCTTCGACTGCAAGCGCTCGCGGGTCGGGGCCGGGCTCTGGGTGCGCAGCCACGGGCGGATGCTGGCGTACTGCGCGTAGAAATGCGTCAGGTCCGGCACCAGGTCCTTCACCACCGGCATATGCGGCAGCGGGTAGATCGGCACTTCGCCCTTGCCGCAGTCGTCGATGGCCTTGGTGCAGGCCAGCGTGTTGGTGCCGTCGATGTTCATCGCGCACGAGCCGCAGATGCCCTCGCGGCAGGAACGGCGGAGCGTCAGCGTCGGGTCGATCTCGTTCTTGATCTTGAGCAGCGCGTCCAGGACCATCGGGCCGCAGTTCGCGGTATCAACTTCGTAGGTGTCGGTGCGCGGGTTCTGGCCGTCGTCCGGGTTCCAGCGGTAGACCTTGAAGGTGCGCACGGTCTTCGCGCCGGCCGGCGCGGCGAAGTGCTTGCCCTTCTTGACCTGGGAGTTCTTGGGTAGCGTGAATTGAGCCATCTTGGTTCTCCCGGATCAGTAAACGCGCGGCTTCGGCGGCACGACTTCGACATCGTCGGTGAGCGTGTACATGTGCACCGGGCGGTAGTCGATGTGGGTCTTGCCGGCGTCGTCGACCGAGCAGACGGTGTGCTTCTGCCACTGGGCGTCATCGCGGTCCGGGTAGTCCTCGCGGGCATGCGCGCCGCGCGACTCGGTGCGGTTCTCGGCGGAGGTGATCGTCACCAGCGCCTGGCCCAGCAGGTTCTGCAGTTCCAGCGTCTCGATGAGGTCGGAGTTCCACACCAGCGAGCGGTCGGAGACGCCGACATCGGAGAACGACTGGTAGATCTCGTTGACCTTGCGCACGCCTTCGCTGAGCGTTTCGCCGGTGCGGAACACGGCGGCATCGGCCTGCATGGTGCGCTGCATGTTGTCGCGGATCTTCGCGGTCGGCAGCGAGCCCTTGGCGTTGCGCAGGCGGTCCAGGTTGGCCAGCGAGCGGTCGGTGGCGTCACCGGTGAGCTTGGGATGCAGGCTGCCGGGCTTGATGGTCTCCGCCGCGCGGTTGGCCACCGCGCGACCGAACACCACCAGGTCGAGCAGCGAGTTGGAACCGAGGCGGTTGGCACCGTGCACCGACACGCAGGCGGCCTCGCCGATGGCGTACAGGCCCGGCACCACGTAGTCGGGGTTGCCGTTCTTCAGCTGCACCACTTCGCCGTGGTAGTTGGTGGGGATGCCGCCCATGTTGTAGTGCACGGTCGGGATCACCGGGATCGGCGACTTCTCCACGTCCACGCCGGCGAAGATCTTCGCGCTCTCGGCGATGCCGGGCAGCTTGGCGTGGATGTCCTTGGGGTCGAGGTGGGTGAGGTCGAGGAAGATGTGGTCCTTGTGCTCGCCCACGCCACGGCCTTCGCGGATCTCGATGGTCATCGAACGCGACACCACGTCGCGCGACGCCAGGTCCTTCGCGTTCGGCGCATAGCGCTCCATGAAGCGCTCGCCGTTGCTGTTGCGCAGGATGCCGCCTTCGCCACGCACGCCTTCGGTGATCAGGCAGCCCGCGCCGTAGATGCCGGTCGGGTGGAACTGCACGAATTCCATGTCCTGCATCGCCAGGCCCGCGCGCAGCGCCATGCCGCCGCCGTCGCCGGTGCAGGTATGGGCGGAAGTCGCGGAGAAGTAGGCGCGGCCGTAGCCCCCCGTGGCCAGCACGGTGCCCTGCGCGCGGAACAGGTGCAGCGTGCCCTCGGCCATGTCCAGCGCCAGCACGCCGCGGCAGACGCCGTCCGCGTCCATGATCAGGTCCAGCGCGAAGTACTCGATGAAGAACTCCGCGTCATGCGCCAGCGACTGCTGGTACAGCGTGTGCAGGATGGCGTGGCCGGTGCGGTCGGCGGCGGCGCAGGTGCGCTGGGCGGCCGGGCCGCGGCCGTAGTCGGTGGTCATGCCGCCGAAGGGGCGCTGGTAGATCTTGCCCTCGTCGGTGCGCGAGAACGGCACGCCCTGGTGTTCCAGTTCGATGACCGCCGGGATCGCCTCGCGGCACATGTACTCGATGGCGTCCTGGTCGCCCAGCCAGTCCGAGCCCTTGATGGTGTCGTAGAAGTGCCAGCGCCAGTCGTCCTCGCCCATGTTGGCGAGTGCCGCCGAGATGCCGCCCTGCGCCGCTACCGTGTGCGAGCGGGTCGGGAACACCTTGGTGATGCAGGCGGTCTTCAGGCCCTTCTGGGCCAGGCCGAAGGTGGCACGCAGGCCCGCGCCACCGGCGCCGACCACGACCATGTCGTATTTGTGTTCGGTGATCTTGTAGTCGGTCATGGTGCTCAGGCCGTCATGGCGATGCGGGCGATGGCATAGATGGCGCTCAACACGCCAACCAGGCTGCCCAGGATGAGAAGGATGCGCAGCGCCAGGTGCATGGCGCGGTCGTGGATGTAATCCTCGATCACCACCTGCAGGCCCAGCTTGGCGTGCCAGAACAGCGCGATGGCGAACACGCTGAAGATGATCGCGTTCCAAGGCTTGGCCACCAGTGCGCGGATGCCTTCGGCGTCGTGGCCGGTGGCGCTGGCCAGCAGGAACACGATGTACGGCACCAGCAGCGCCAGGATCACCGCGGTGACGCGCTGCCACCAGAAGTGGCCGGTGCCGGACTTGGCCGAACCCCAGCCCTTGGCCTGGTGCAGCGGCGAACGGAATTTAGCGCTCATGCGGCACCTCCCGACATCGCCACGAACCAGAGGATCAGCGTCGACACCACAGTCAGCGCCAGCACTGTGTAGCCCGATGCGTAGACCTGCGGGATCCTGAAGCCGAAGCCGGCATCCCAGGCCAGGTGGCGGATGCCGTTGAACAGGTGGTACATCAGCGCCAGCGAGATTAGGAACAGCACGATCTTGCCGGGCAGCGAGGACGTCACCGCCGTGGCGCATTCGGCGTAACCGCCGCCGAGCGCCATCGACATGATCCACCAGGAGAAACCGAAGGCCGCCAGCGCCAGCACGACGCCGGTCATGCGGTGCAGCAGGGACATCACCGAGGTGATCTGGAAGCGGTACGTCTGCCCCAGCATGAACGGTGAAAGAGGTCGTTTATCGAGGTTTGCCATGGACAGGCAGTCTCCGGGCTGGGCGGCACGCGCCGCGTGGCGGGATGGCGGGTGCGCTCAGAAATCGATGCAGCGGCCGTTCTTTTCCCAATCGCCGTAGCGCGTCGGGTCCGGGCCCTTGCGGCCACCCACTTCCACCGGCGCCGTGTCGGGGCGCTGCTCGGTGTCGTTGCGGGGGTCGGCTTCCGCGGGGGAAGCAGGCTCGGGAACGGTTTCGCCTAGAATCGATTTCTTCACAATCCATTTAGTTTACGGCGCTGCAGCAATGCCCGACAACCCGACGCCGCACGGCGCCCCCGCCATCGCCCTCCCCGACCATCAGGTTCTTGCCCTTTCCGGGCCGGATGCGGCTGCCTTCGCGCAGGCGCAATTCATGAACGACGTCAGCGCGCTGGGCGACGGCGACTGGCAATGGAACGGCTGGCTGACCCCGAAAGGCCGGCTGGTCGCGCTGTTCGCCCTGCTCCGCATCGACGCCGGCACCTTCTGGCTGCTGCTGCCCGACCACCCCGCCGACACCCTCGCCGAGGCGCTGCGGCGCTACGTATTCCGCAGCAAGGTCAAGCTGGAAGCCCGCACCGACCTGCACGTGTCGGGACATGGGGATGTCGCTTCGGAGCCCGACGTGCGCCGTTTCGACACCGATGCGGCGGACGGCCTGTCGCTGGCATGGCCGGGCAGCCGCCGCATCGACATCACCCCGACCGCAGCCGCCGCGCCCGACTCCGACGCGCAGCTGCGCTGGCGCGAAGCCGACCTGCGCGCCGGCATCCCGCGCCTGGTGCCCGGGCAGTCATCGCAGTGGACGCCGCAACAGCTCTCGCTGGAACGGCTGCAGGCCTTCAGCGTGAAAAAGGGCTGCTATCCGGGCCAGGAAATCGTCGCGCGGACCCATTTCCTCGGGCAGGCCAAGCGCGGGCTGGTGTTGCTGGAAGCCGCCTCGCCGCTGGCACCCGGCGCCGAGATCTCCGACGGCCAGCGCGCCATCGGCCAGGTCATCGCGGTCGCCGGCCATCTCGCGCAAGGCGTCGCCAGCGCGGAAACGCCGCTCGAAGCGGGCGGCGTTCCGGTCAAGGCGCTGGATTTAGCGGGCTGATCCCCGCGATCTGATCAGCCGGCCTCGCGCGCGATCCACGCCACGAAGGCATCGACGAAACCGGACAGGAACTTCTTCGTGCCCTCGTCGGCGATATGGCCGTCCGCGTCGATGGTCTTGTCATCCATCTTCAGGAACACCTCGGGCTGGCCCATCAGGCGGGTGTCGAGGTAGAGCATCACGTTGTCGACGTGCGCCTGCGCCAATGCGCTGCCGATCGCGCCGATCGACGCGCCGATCACAGCCGCCGGCTTGCCCTTGAACGAATTGGTGCCCCACGGCCGCGACGCGATGTCGAGGGCGTTCTTCAGCACGCCGGGCATCGAGCGGTTGTATTCGGGCGTCACCACCAGCACGGCGTCGGCGGACTCGATGTCCTGCTTGAGCCGCTTGCAGTTGGCCGGGTAATCGCCGTCCATGTCCTGGTTGTAGAGCGGCAGGTCGTCGATGCGGGCCATGTGCAGCGACAGCCGGTCACCGGCGAGCTGGCCGATCGCCTTGGCCAGACGCTTGTTGTACGAGCCTTCGCGCAGGCTGCCGACCAGTACGGCGACTTTGGGTGCACTCATCGCGGAACTCCTTCTTGGGGAAGGCCGCATTCTGGCCCGCTCAATGGCAACGGTGCGTCATCGAAAAGCGCAACGGCATGGCACGCACCGTTCCGCCCATGTCGTCACGCGTTTCCCCGACGCTTCCCGTTACTTCGCGGGCGCCGGCGCGGGCGGGGCTGGCGGGGCCGGCGGTGCGGGCAACGGCGCCACGGCCCCGGCATTGGCACGCTGGAAAGCCACCAGCGCGGCATCCAGCACGCCACGGATCGTGTCCGAGCCCTGCTCGTTCCCGCCACGGCTGCGGTAGGCATAGACCGCGAGCATCCGCTTGCGCACCGGAAGAATGGCGATGCCGGCATCCTGCAGGTACTCACCCTTGCGGTCGGCCAGCTGCATCTGGCTGGGCATCACCGCGGTCATCCGCACGCTGCCATCGGCCGCCACCCACACCACCTGCTTCTCCGACAGCTTGCCGCTGATGTCGACCTTCGCGCCGAGCTGGTCGCTGAGCGCCTTGCTGCCGTTGTCCAGCATCGGCTTGGCCATGGCGTCGAGGTCAAGCGTGCGCAGCTGGGCCTCGATCATCGGCCGCGCCACCGTCCACGTGCTGTCCTCCAGATCCATGGACTGCACGTTCACCGGCACCGCATAGAAGAAGTATGGGTGCTTTTCGGCGGCCATCAGGTCGGCCTCGATGTCCTCCTTGTGCATCGACACCGCCAGCAGGCGCAGCCCGGGCGGCAGGAACTTCGCCAGCGCCCCCATGAAGACCGGGTTGTCACTGATCAGCTCGTAGCCCTGCTCCACCGGCACCACGATCGCGCGCCCGCCGACATCCACGGTGCGCTCCTCCGCCACGGCCAGCCCGCTCCACAACAGGCCCGCCACCAGCATGCCGCCGATCCATCCCCTTGCCTTCATGCCCCACTCCCCTTGCTTGAATTTGGAAGATGTCGATGTCGATGCGCACGCACCCCGGCATGCGCACCGATGTGGATGCTCAGGCCAACCGGTCCGCCGCGGCGACGATGTCCTCGTCCTTCGGAATGACCAGGAAGGCGGCGCCGGCCAGCGGCGTGTAGGTATCCGCGCCCACCACGCGCTGCAGCGGCTTGCCGCCGTGGCCGGCCTCGGTGATCGCGGTGATCACGCCTTCGCCGATGCCGGCGCTGAAGCGGCCTTCGTCCACCACCAGGATGCGTTTGCACGCCCCGGCATGCCTGGCGATGGCCGCATGGTTGAGCGGCACCAGCCAGCGCAGGTCGATGACGCGCACCTTCCAGCCATGCTTCTTCTCGATCTCGCGGGCGGCGCGCAGGCTCATCGGCATGCCGTTGCCGTAGCTGAAGATCACGCAATCGGTCGCATCGGGGTTGTAGATGCGTTCCTCGCCCGGCACCAGTGCCTGGTCGGGCGCGGGATAGTCGGTGAGCCACTGGCCATCGCCGGCTTCGTACAGATCCTTGGTCATGTACAGCGCGATGGGCTCCAGGAAGACCGTCACCCGCCCGTCCACCTTCGCCATCGCCGCCAGCGTGCGCAGCATCATCGCCGCGTCATCGCCCCGGCTCGCGCAGCCGACCACGATGCCCGGGATGTCGCGCAGCGCCGTCACCGAGTTGTCGTTGTGGAAGTGGCCGCCGAAGCCGCGCTGGTAACCGAGCCCGGCGATGCGCACGACCATCGGGTTGGCGAACTGGTTGTTGCTGAAGAACTGCAACGAAGCCGCCTCGCCACGGATCTGGTCGATGGCGTTGTGCAGATAGGCCAGGTACTGGATTTCCGGTATCGGCAGCATCCCCATGTTGGCGAAGCCCTGCGCCATGCCCAGGATCATCGTCTCGTCGAGCAGCGTGTTGAACACGCGACGGTTGCCGAACGCCTTGTGCAGGCCCTTGCTGACCGTGTACACGCCGCCCTTCTGCGCGACGTCCTCGCCGAACAGCAAGGTCTCCGGGTACTTCGCCATCAGGTCGTGCAGCGCGTTGTTGATCTGGATGGCGAGATGGCGCGGCGGCAGCGCTTCCGGCAGCTTCTCCTCGCCGCCGAACACCTGCTCGCGGGTCGCGCCGAAATCGGCACGCGTGGCTTCGGCCATCACCTTGTCCGGCGTGTACGGCGCCAGCGGGCGCATCACTTCCTCCAGCGTTTCGATGCGCGGGCGGCGGTCGGCGTCCTCGGCGGCGGCGAAGCATTTCTGCCGGGTTTCCTCGTACAGCGCGAGGATTTCCATCTTCGACATCGCCCCCGATTCCAGCGCGATGGCCGCGCTGCGCAGCAGGGGGTCGGTCGCCTCCACCGCACAGAGTTCGTCGATGCTGCGCCACTCGATCTCGAAGTCGGTGCCGGCGTGACCCATGATCCGCGTCGTGCGCAGATGCAGGAAGGTCGGCCGGCGCGTGCTGCGGCAATGTTCGACCGCGCGCAGCACGTCGGCATAGCCGTTGGCGAGGTCGAGGCCGTCGGCGAAGAAGTAGTCGAGGTCGGGGCGGTTGCGGAACGACTCGGCGATCCAGCCACCCGGCGTCTTCACCGAAATGCCGATGCCGTTGTCCTCGCAGACGTAGAGCACCGGCGCCGGCAGCTTCTGGTACGCGGTCCAGCTGGCGGCGTTGAACGCGGTCTGCGCGGTGGCGTGGTTGGCGCTGGCATCACCGAAGGAACAGATGGCGATGCTGTCGTCGGGCACCGGCAGCGTGCTGTGCAGGCGCTTGCCGGCCTCGATGGCGATCGCCGTGCCGAGCGCCTTCGGCAGGTGCGAGGCGATGGTCGAGGTCTGCGGCAGCACCCACAACGGCTTCGAGCCCCAGACCTTGTGACGGCCGCCGCTGGCCGGGTCATCCGCGCTCGCCGCGAACGACAGCGCCGAATCCATGATCGGGTCCATGCCCGGCAGCTTGCGGAAACGCTCGGCCATGAAGCCGCCGCTGCGGTAATGCAGGAACGCGGGGTCGGTGTGGCGGGCAGCGCGGGCGACCATCGCGTTGCCTTCGTGGCCGCTGGAGCCGATGGTGTAGAAGACCTTGTTCTGCACGCGCAGCACGCGCGCCATCAGGTCCAGATGCCGGCTGATCAGCTGCGATTCGAACAGTTCGCGGAAGCCCTGCGCGTCGAGCGCGCTGCCGTCCAGGATCGCTTCGTGCGGGGCCGGTTTCGCCTGCTTCTCGCCCTCCCACTGCTTGACGAATTCGACGAAGTTGACGTCGCAGATCTCGGCGCGGTTGAGGCCGCGCATGCGTGCGGGGATGGGATTCGGAACGGTGGCGAAGGTCATGGCGTCAGGGTTTCAGGAAAGTTGTCGATGGGCGAACCACTCTTCGCGGGTCTGGCCCCAGATGTCGATGGCGTGCGTGTCCAGCGGCGGCGGGTAGCGGCCCGGCCCGCGGTTGCGCGCCCCGAGCCGGATCGCCAGCTGCTGCGAGGCGGTGTTGGCGGCGTCGATGGACTGGATCACCTCGTCCCAGCCGAGCGCATCGAAGGCCCAGTCGATGGCCGCCGTGCAGGCTTCGGTGGCATAGCCCTTGCCGCGTCCGTCGGCATGCATCGCGTAGCCGACTTCGGTGCCCGGCCAGCCATCGGGCTGCCACGGTCCGGCCTGGCCGACGAACAGGCCGCTGGATTTCTCGATGATCGAGAACATCCCGAACCCCTGCATGAACCACGCGCCCGGCATCTGCAGGAAGCGTCGCCAGGCATCGCCACGGGTCAGCGGCCCGCCGATGTGGTGGGTGGCCGGGTCGGCAAACATCTCGGCAAAGCGGTCGAAGTCCGCGATCTGCGGCACCTGCAGGCGCAGGCGTGCGGTGTCGAGCACGGGTGCGCCTTCGCGCAGGCGCGCGAACCAGGCGGCGTGGGCATTCGCGCAGTCCACGCCGCGCCCGGTCAGAATGCGTTGATGCCGGTGAGCTCGCGGCCCACCACCAGCTGGTGCACGGTCTCCGTGCCTTCGTAGGTGATGACCGATTCCAGGTTCAGCGCGTGGCGGATCGCCGCGTGCTCGGTGGTGATGCCGGCGCCGCCCAGCAGGTCGCGGCACTCACGCGCGATGTCGATCGCCATGCGGCAGTTGTTCCACTTGGCCAGGCTGACCTGGGTCGGCTGCATGTTGCCGGCATCCTTCAGCCGGCCCAGCTGCAGCGAGAGCAGCTGCGCGGTGGTGATGCGGCGGGCCATGTCGGACATCTTCAGCTGCGCGCTCTGCGTCGCCGCCACCGGGCGCCCGAACAGGATGCGCTCCTTGGTGTAGCCGATCACTTCATCCAGACAGGCGATGGCGGCACCGATCGGGCCCCAGGTGATGCCGTAGCGGGCCTGCGTCAGGCAGCCCAGCGGCCCCTTCAGGCCCTTCACGTTCGGCAGGCGGCTGCTGTCCGGCACGCGCAGGTTGTCGAAGAACAACGCGCTGGTGACGGAGGCGCGCAGGCTCATCTTGTGCTTGATGACCTGGGCGGTGAAGCCCCGCATGTCCTTCTCCACGATGAAGCCCTGGATGCCGTCATCGGTCTGCGCCCAGACGATGGCGATGTCGGCCAGGTTGCCGTTGGTGATCCACATCTTGGAACCGTTGATCACCCAGTCGCCGCCATCCTTCTTCGCGTGCGTCTTCATGTTGGCCGGGTCGGAACCACCGTGCGGCTCGGTCAGGCCGAAGCAGCCGATCACCTTGCCGGCGGCCATGTCCGGCAGCCAGCGGCGCTTCTGTTCCTCGTTGCCGTAGGCGTAGATCGGATACATGCACAGCGAGCTCTGCACGGAGGCAAAGCTGCGGATGCCCGAGTCGCCGCGTTCCAGTTCCTGGCAGATCAGGCCGTAGCTGACGCCGTTGAGGCCGGCACAGCCGTATTCCTCCGGCAGCGAGCTGCCCAGCAGGCCCAGCTCGGCCATTTCCGGGATCAGTTCACGCGGGAATTCACCCTTGTCGAAGCAGTCGCCGATGACCGGCAGCACGCGTTCGTCGGTGAAGCGCGCCACGGTGTCCTGTACCGCGCGTTCCTCCTCGGTCAGCAGGGAGCGAACGTCGTAGAGGTCATAGGGATGCAGGGCCATGGCGGATACGGGTTGTGGTTGAACAAGCCCGCCATTCTAGCGGCGCGGGCAAAAGAAACGGGAGCCGTCGCCGGCTCCCGCTCCATTCGCAGGCCGATGGTGGATCAGCCCTTGGTGATGACCTGGCCGTCCACGATGCGGAAGCGGTCCACGGTTGGGCGATCCTCCATCCGCACCACCTTCTGCTCGCCATTGACCTCGTAAGTCACGTCGTAGCCGGTGGTCGTGGTCGCCTTGCCCAGGCTGATGCGCGAACCCGGGCGGCTGGTCATCCGCTTCATGCCGGTGCTGCCATCCGGGTTGCGGAAGGTCACGTCATAGCCGATCACCTTGTCGCGGTTCACGGTATCGCTGACGGTATGGCACTGGCGTTCGGTGCCCTGCACCACCCGGCCACCCACATGGCGACGGTCGATGCGGTTGCCGACAAAGCCACCGGCCACCGCACCCGCGGCGGTCGCGACCTTGCGGCCATCGCCGCCCCCGACCTGGTTGCCCAGCAGGCCGCCGATCACCGCGCCGGCCACCGTGCCGCCCACGTTGCCGTCACGTTCCGGCAGGCGCTGGGCCACCGCGACATCGCGGCATTCCTGGCGCGGCTGCGACTGCGCCACCGAGCGCGTCACCGGATCCACATCCAGCACCTGCGCGTACTGGGCCGACGAGGACTTCACTTCCTTGACCCCGACGATCGGCGCATAGCTCACCGCCGGGCCGGCGGCCAGGTTCAACGGCGCGATTTCAGGACCGGCCTGGCTGGCCGTATTCGGCTGCGCGGTCACCATCGATTCGACGCCCGTGCGTGCGGGCTCGGATTGCAGCGTGTGGTAGGCCGCCACGGCGCCACCGCCCACCAGCAGGGAACCCAGAGCCACGGCAAGTATCTTGTTGTCCACGTACATGCTCTTCTCCTTCGGCGGAACTTCGCCTGCGTGCATGGCTGCATTCAAGCCTTTCGCGGCTGAACCCCGCCACGCCAGCGGCCCCTGAGCGTGACGCCCGCCTGAATTGGGCGCCTCCGCGCATCCGGGCCAACGCCTTGCGGTCAACGCGCTGCGTGCTAGTTTTCCGGCGTAGGCAGCACGGTGCTGCCGGGATCAAAGACACATGAGCCGACTTCTCATCGCGCCGTTCCTCAACTGGGCACGCAAGCTTCGGCACCCCACCCTGTTCAAGCTGGTCGCGGCCCTGTTCGTGCTGGACATGTTCATCCCGGATTTCATTCCGTTCGCCGATGAAATCCTGCTCGGCCTCGGCACCCTGGTGCTGGCCAACTGGAAGAACCGCAAGCAGCCGCCCGACACCACCGACGCCATCGATGGTTCCGCGCGCCGCGAATAAACCGGCGGCGTGATGCGCCTCGTCGACACCCACAGCCATTTCGATGTCGATGCGTTCGACATCGACCGCGCGCAGACCCTGCAGCGTGCGAAGGACGAGGGCGTGGTCGCGCAGATCGTCCCGGCCATCGATGCCGCCGGCTGGCCCCGGCTCCGCGAGGTCTGCGCGGAAGACGCCGGCCTCCACGCCGCCTATGGACTGCACCCGATCTATCTGCCCCAGCATCGCCCCGAACACCTGCTCGCCCTGCGTGCCCAGCTTGAACAGGAACGCTGCGTGGCGGTCGGCGAAATCGGCCTCGACTACTTCATCGAGGACCTAGACCGCGAACGGCAACAGCATTATTTCGAAGCGCAACTTGAGCTCGCGCGGGAATTCGAGCTGCCGGTGATCGTGCATGGCCGCCGCGCCTTCGATGCCGTCATCGCCACCCTGCGCCGCTTCATGCCGCTGCACGGCGTGGTCCACAGCTTCGCCGGCAGCGAGGAACAGGCCGAACAGCTCTACAAACTCGGCTTCATGCTCGGCATCGGCGGGCCGGTGACCTATGAGCGTGCGCAACGGCTGCGCCGGCTGGTGGCCGCCATGCCCATCGAACACCTGTTGCTGGAAACCGATTCCCCCGACCAGCCCGATTCGCAGTGGCGCGGCCAGCGCAACGAACCGGTACGGCTGCCGGTGGTGCTGGAGGCCATCGCGGAACTGCGCGGCGAGTCGCCCGAAACCATCGCCCAGGCGACCACGGCGAACGCCGAGCGCCTGTTCGGCATCGTCGCCGGCTAGGACGCCTTCGGTTTCAGCAGCATCTCCAGCGCCTTGCCGACCGCGGCAAAGGCGAAGGTGCCGGTGATATGGGTCGCGGCACCAAGCCCGGCGCCACAGTCGAGCTTCAGCGCCTCGTCCGGCCCCATGCTCGGGCGCACGCCACAGACGCTGCCATCGGCCTGCGGGTAGCGCACGTTCTCCAGCGAATACACCGCCGGCACGCCGAAATAACGCGCGTGGTTCTTGGGGAAATTGAACTCGCCGCGCAGCTTCTTGCGGATCAGCGAGAGCATCGCGTCGTGCTCGGTGCGCGACAGGTCACGCACGCGCACCTGGGTCACATCGGTGCGGCCACCGGCGGCGCCGACGGTGATGATCGGCTGCTTGCGGCGGCGGCAGAACGCGATCATCTCGACCTTGGCGCGGAAGCTGTCGCAGGCATCCAGCACCAGGTCGAAGCCGCCGCCCAGCAGGTCGGCCATGTTGGACGGCGTGAGGAAGGAGGTGACCGCGAGGATGTCGATGCCGGGATTGATGGCACGGCAGCGTTCGGCCATCGCGTCCACCTTGTTGCGCCCGAACTGGCCGTCGAGCGCGGGCAGCTGGCGGTTGGCGTTGGAGACGCAGATGTCGTCCGCATCGATCAGCGTGAGCTTGCCGACACCGCTGCGCGCCAAGGCCTCGACTGCCCACGAGCCCACCCCGCCGATCCCGACCACGGCGACGTGCATGCCCGCCAGACGCTCGAGCGCCCCCTGCCCATACAACCGCTCGATGCCGCCGAAGCGAGCCTTGGCCTCCGTAGTCATGGCGCGATTCTACCGGCACGACCGGCGTGCTAAGGTGCGGCCGACCCTCGGAAACCAGTGAATACCCATGTCGAGCCCGATCGAATCCACCCCGCGCAAGTCTTCGGCCGCCGGCCGCTACTTCTTCATGCTGCTGCTCGGCCTGGTGCTGGGTGCGATCGGCGCGGTGATGCTCTTGAACACCTGGCGGGCCAAGCAGGACCACTTCCCGGACAGCGTGATGACCGTGCAGGGCTGGCACATGGGCCAGCTCAAGAAGAACATCGAGCTCAACCGCTGCACCGCCAACGACACCATCCCGCACATCCAGACCCTGCGCCGCATGGCCGATGACATCGAACCGGCCTTCGGCGAAGACGCCAAGGACGAACGCTTCGTCAAGCACACCGCCAACTTCCGCGCCGCGCTGGATGCCGCCCAGTCCAACCCGCCGCTCAGCTGCGAAAGCCTGAAGGCGACCATGGGCGAGGTCGGTGGCCAGTGCAAGGCCTGCCACGACGACTTCAAGAAGTCCTGATCGCAGCCTGCATCACATACACAAAGCCCCGGGAAACCGGGGCTTTTCTTTTGCGCGATAAACGATGCCGCCCCTTCACCTCATCCGCTCGTCGGTGAATCGGCGCTGACGCCAGGCTCCCGATCTGGCCGCATTGACGACGGATTCAGACGCCTGCGCCTAGCGTGGCCCGTGGCATCCGCCTACACGCAGGAGAGAGGCATGAACATCCGCAACCTCGCACTGACCACGCTCGCGGCTTCGACGGTGGCACTGGCCTCCGGCTGCGCCACCTCGCCTTACGGCTCCACCTATGGCGGCGCACCGCCGCCGGCCAGCGCCAACTGCTATGACTGCGGCACCGTGACGCGCATCGAGATGGTCGCCGGTTCGTCCAGCGTGCCCAACCGCACCGGCGCGGTCGTCGGCGGCATCGTGGGTGCGGTCGCCGGGCGCGAGATCGCCAAGAACCAGACCGACAGCGAAGGCCGCCAGAACACCGCCACCGTCGCCGGTGCCGTGGCCGGCGCCGTGGCCGGCAATGCCATCCAGAACCGCACCGGCGCGGGTGGCAGCTACAACGTGTACGTCCGCATGAGCGATGGCCGCGAAACCGTGGTGACCCAGAGCGATCTGGGCGGCATCCGTCAGGGCTCGTATGTCCGCGTCTACAACGGCCGCGCCTGGCCGCGTTGATCGCGCAACCCGCACCTCAACGGAATCAAGCAACGGCCCGCCTTCGCGGGCCGTCTGCTTTCCGGGCGAAGATGCCCGGGGCGCCACGACCGACCGGCCACGACAGACCCCAGGCAAAAAAGAAGCCCCGCATCGCGGGGCTTCCTCATTGCACATGATCGCGTTGGGTCACATCGGCTCGACGGCGTCGGCCTGCAGGCCCTTCTGGCCCTGGACCACGGTGAAGGTGACCTTCTGGCCTTCCTTCAGCGACTTGAAGCCCTGGCTCTGGATCGCGCGGAAATGGACGAAGACGTCATCGCCATTCTCGCGGCTGATGAAACCAAAACCCTTGGCATCGTTGAACCACTTCACGGTACCGGTCTCACGGTTCGACATCGAACTGACTCCTTGGACATTGCAGGAAGACAACGAGCGGCGCTGGTCACAAGGAGGACACGTGCAACAACGGTGCAGCAGGTGGAGCCACCACGCAGGTCACGATCCACGGTGACCCTTGGAACCCAGCGGGGAAAACTTAGCCCCGGCATTGTGAAATTGCAATCGGCGTTCCGGGTGAGAATCAGGGCCCCCGGACATGGACTTTGCGATGGAAAACACCACCCTGTTCTACGTGGTCGCCGGTGTGCTGGTGGTGGCCGGCGTCATCGGCACGGTGCTGCCCGCGCTGCCCGGCCTGCCGCTGGTCTTCGTGGGCCTGGCGCTGGCGGCCTGGAACGATGGTTTCCAGCATGTGCACTGGGGCTGGATGATCCCGCTCGGGCTGTTGACGATCATCTCGATGGTGGTCGATTTCTGGGCCACCGGCGTCGGCGCGAAACGCGTGGGTGCGAGCAAGCTGGCGGTGGCCGGCGCGATGCTCGGCATGCTGGTCGGCATCTTTTTGGGGCCCATCGGCATCATCGCCGGGCCCTTCGTGGGGGCGCTGGGTGGTGAACTCATCCACCGCCGCAGTGTGCAGAGCGCGGACCTGGGCGATGCCGCCAAGATCGGCGTCGGCACCTGGATGGGCATCGTGCTCGGCATCGTGCTCAAGCTGGCGCTGGCCTTCACCATGATCGGACTGTTCGCGCTGGTCTGGTTCATCCCCTGAGCCCGCATTTTTTTCTTCACCCGGCTGCCGCGGGTGAAGCTTCATGCTGCCGCTTCCGCCACACCGAGCACCGCCCGTGCCGTTCAACTGGAGCAAGCGACGCATGATCTGGACCGTGCTGGTCACCGCGCTGGTGACCGTGATCCTGGTGGTGCTGGCGATGAACTTCGCCACGCCGGAAAAGAAACTCGAACGCAAGATCGAGCACCGCTACGCCGCCGCCGATCCGCAGTTCCGGCGCGAGATGGGCGTGCTGCTGGGGCCCGGCATCATGGCCGGCAACCACGTCACCGACCTGGAAAACGGCAAGGAAATCTTCCCGTCCATGCTGGAGGCGATCCACGGCGCCCAGCGCAACATCGTCTTCGAGACCTACATCTACTGGTCGGGTGACATCGGCAAGAAGTTCGCCGATGCATTGTCGGAACGCGCCCGGGCGGGGGTGAAAGTGCGGATGCTGGTGGACTGGGTGGGCAGCATCAAGATGGACCAGGCCCTGCTGGACGAGATGAAAGATGCCGGCGTGGACATCCAGCAGTACCGGCCGCTCAAGTGGTACAACATCGGCCGCCTCAACAACCGCACGCACCGCAAGATCCTGGTGGTGGATGGCAAGGTCGGCTTCACCGGCGGCGTCGGCATCGCCGACCAGTGGGAAGGCAACGCGGAAGACCCGGACCACTGGCGCGACCTGCACTTCAAGGTCGAAGGCCCGGTGGTGAACCAGTTCGTGGCCGCCTTCAACGACAACTGGATCAAGACCACCGGCGTGGTGCTCAACGGCGAGGAATTCCTGCCGGCCATTCCCAAGGCCGGCGACATGGACGCGCACATGTTCCTGGCCTCGCCCGCCGGCGGCAGCGAGAGCATGCACCTGATGTACCTGCTGGCGATCGCCGCCGCCGAACACAGCATCGACCTGGAAGCCGCCTACTTCGTGCCCGACGAGCTGATCATGAAGGCGCTCATCGCCGCGCGGCACCGGGGCGTGCGGATCCGGGTGATCGTGCCGGGCAAGCACATCGACTCCGAGACCGTGCGGCTCGCCTCCAAGGCGCACTGGGGCGAGCTGCTGATGGCCGGCGTGGAGGTCTACGAGTACCAGCCCACGATGATGCACAACAAGCTGCTGATCGTGGACGGGATCATGGTCAGCGTGGGCTCGACCAATTTCGATGTGCGCAGCTTCCGGCTCAACGACGAGGCCAGCCTCAACGTGTACGACGCCGCCTTTGCAGCCCGCATGACCCGGGTCTTCGAGCAGGACCTGATTCCGACGAAGCGCTACACCTACGACATCTGGCTCAAGCGCCCGTGGAAGGAAAAGTTCATGGAGAAGTTCGTGCTGCCGCTCAAGTCGCAGCTGTGAACCGCGGAGTCAGCCGGCATCGGTGACAATGCCGGCCTGTCCCGCCACGCCCCTTCCCCCATGCGTCTGGATGCTCTGAAGTCCCTCGCCCTGTTCTTCCTGCTGGCCCTGCCCGCCAGCGCGCAGGTGCCGCTCCCTTCTACCGATGCCACCCCGGCGCCGACCGCCACCGACCTGCAGGCCGAGCGCCACGTCGAGCAGAAGCTGGACGCGCAGCCCGCGCTGAAAAAAGTGGAGGCCGATGTCACCGGCGGCGTGGCCACGCTCTCCGGCGAAGTGCCGACCCCGCCCGACCGCCAGCAGGCCGGCAAGCTCGCCGCCGCCGTGAAGGGCGTCGAGAAGGTCGACAACCGGACCCAGCTCGATCCCGACCTGCAGGTGCGCTTCGCCTCCGCGCTGTCGGAGGTCAAGGGCAAGCTGGTGCGGCTGGTCGCCAACCTGCCGCTGCTGCTGGTGGCATTGCTGATCGTCGCCATCGCGGTCTGGCTGGGCGGTGTGGTCAGCCGCCGCCTGCACCTCCTCAAGCGCATCAGCAACCGCAACCCCTACATGGACGGGCTGCTGCGCGGCATCGTGCAGGCGCTGATCGTGCTGGGCGGCGTGCTGATCGCGCTCGACCTGCTGGGCGCGACCTCACTGGTGGGCGCGGTGCTCGGCTCGGCCGGCGTGGTCGGCCTGGTGCTGGGTTTCGCGTTCAAGGACATCGCCGAAAACTACATCTCCGGCGTGCTGCTCAGCGTGCGCCAGCCATTCCGCCCCGGTGACTCGGTGCGCATCGATTCGCACGAAGGCCGCGTGGTCGCCCTGACCTCCCGCGCCACCCAGCTGATGACCTTCGACGGCAACCAGCTGCAGCTGCCCAACGCGCTGGTGTTCAAGTCGGTGCTGCTCAACTACAGCCGCAACCCGCGCCGCCGCTTCGACTTCACCACCAATGTCTCGGTCGGCCAGTCCTGGCACGACGCCATGGACATCGGCGTGCGTGCGCTGGGCAAGGTGGATGGCGTACTCGACACCCCCGCGCCGTCCGCATTGATCAAGGACCTGGCCGATGGCAGCGCCACGCTGCAGTTCTACGGCTGGATCGACCAGACCCGCAACGACCTGCAGAAGACCCGCTCGGAGGCGATGCGCAACGTGCGCCGCAGCCTGCGTGCTTCCGGCATCGTGCCGCCCGATGGCGTGCAGAAGGTCATCCTGATGCGCGATGACGGCAGCGGACACGCCATGGACACCGAATCCACCGCGCCGCGCGATACCTCCGTGGACCACACGCTGGACCACCAGCTGGCCGCCGCCCAGGACGCGGACGAAGCCGTCAACCTGCTCGACGACCAGGCCAAGCCGCAGCCGCAATAACCGGCTGCGCCCGGGCGGTCAGTCTTCGATGACCGCCAGCGGAATCCCGGCGATTTTGGCCGCCCATTCCTTCGGGCCGGTCTGGTGTACCGAGGTGCCGCGTGCATCGACCGCCACGGTCACCGGCATGTCCTGCACTTCGAACTCGTAGATCGCTTCCATGCCCAGGTCTTCGAAGGCCAGCACGCGGGCCGCCTTGATCGCCTTCGACACCAGATAGGCGCTGCCGCCCACCGCCATCAGATAGGCGGCGCCGTGGTCGCGGATCGCCTCGATCGCCGCCGGGCCGCGCTCGGCCTTGCCGACCATGCCCAGCAGGCCGGTCTGCTCCAGCATCTGCCGGGTGAACTTGTCCATGCGGGTCGCCGTGGTCGGGCCGGCCGGGCCCACCACTTCATCGCGCACCGGATCGACCGGGCCCACGTAATAGATGAAGCGCCCGGCCAGATCGACCGGCAGCTTCTCGCCGGCATCCAGCATCTGGGTCATGCGCTTGTGCGCGGCGTCGCGGCCGGTCAGCAGCTTGCCGTTGAGCAGCAGCACTTCGCCCGGCTGCCAGCTGGCGACGTCGTCCCTGGTGATCGTGTCCAGATCGACGCGGCGGCCCTTGCTGGCGTCGTAGGTCAGCTCCGGCCAGTCGGAAATCGACGGCGGGTCCAGCATCACCGGGCCCGAGCCATCCAGGGTGAAGTGCGCATGGCGGGTGGCCGCGCAGTTGGGGATCATCGCCACCGGCAGGTTGGCGGCGTGGGTGGGGAAATCCTTGACCTTGATGTCGAGCACGGTGGTCAGGCCGCCCAGCCCCTGCGCACCGATGCCGAGCGCGTTGACCTTGTCGAACAGTTCCAGCCGCAGTTCCTCCGCGCGGTTGGATGCGCCTCGGGCCTTCAGGTCGACGATGTCGATGGGCTCCATCAGCGATTCCTTCGCCAGCAGCATCGCCTTCTCGGCGGTGCCGCCGATGCCGATGCCGAGCATGCCCGGCGGGCACCAGCCGGCGCCCATCGTCGGCACCGTCTTCAGCACCCAGTCCACGATGGAGTCGGACGGATTCAACATCGCGAACTTGGATTTCGCCTCCGAGCCGCCGCCCTTGGCCGCGACGATCACGTCCACCGTGTTGCCGGGGACCATCTTCATGTTGACCACCGACGGCGTGTTGTCGCCGGTGTTGCGGCGCTTGCCGGCCGGGTCGGCCAGTACCGAGGCGCGCAGCTTGTTGTCCGGGTCGTTGTAGGCGCGGCGTACGCCCTCGTTGGCCATGTCCTCGATGGACATGGTCGCGTCATCCCAGCGCACGTTCATGCCGATCTCGAGGAAGACGGTGACGATGCCGGTGTCCTGGCAGATCGGGCGGTGGCCCTCGTAGCACATGCGCGAGTTGATGAGGATCTGCGCCATGGCGTCTTTCGCCGCCGGGGATTCCTCGCGCTCGTAGGCGGCGGCCAGGTTCCGGATGTAGTCCGTCGGGTGGTAGTAGCTGATGTACTGCAGCGCGTCCGCGACGGACTGGATGAAGTCTTCCTGCCTGATCGACACGGGCGGGAAATCGGCGGGGTGGCGGGCAACGCTGGAAGTGACGGACACGGCGGGCTTCGGCTGGCGGCGGGGCCCGCATTTTAGCCCCCGGCACCCGGCGCTTGGCCGAGAATACCGGCATGGACAGCCTGATCACCCTGCTCGACCTCATCGGCACCTTTGTCTTTGCCCTCAGCGGCGCGGTGCTGGCCGCCCGCGCCCGGCTGGACCTGTTTGGCGTGCTGGTCTGCGCCTTCGCCACGGCCAGCGCAGGCGGCATCGCGCGGGATGTGCTGATCGGCGCGATTCCGCCCGCGGCGCTCAGCAACTGGCGCTATGCCGGCATTTGGCTGGTGGCCGGGGGTCTGGGCTTTTTCTGGAGTGGGCGGATCGAGCGTTTCGGCCAGCCGGTGCGCATCCTGGATGCGATGGGTCTGGCGGTCTTCGCGGTGACCGGCGCGGCCAAGGCGCTGGATGCGGGCATCAGCCCGTGGATGGCCCCGGCGCTGGGCGTGCTGTCAGGCGTGGGCGGCGGCATGTTGCGCGACATGCTGCTCAACCAGGTGCCGCTGGTGCTGCGGTCCGAACTCTATGCCGTGGCCGCCTTGACCGGCGCCGGCGTGGTGGCCCTGGGCCATGTGCTGGGCTGGCCGCTGCAACCCACCCTGGTGGCCGGTGCGCTGGCCTGTTTCGCCCTGCGCATCGCGGCCCTGCGTTACGGCTGGCACCTGCCCCGCGCCCTGCAGGGGCGCGAGGCCGGGCGCGACTGAGCGCGCGGTGCCCTAATACAACAATCAGCCGCCGCAACCACCACAGCAGGTGCTGCCTTCGCCGGAATGCGGCGGGGCCTCGACGGCGATATGGCCGGCGGCGCTGATGGCCTGCAGCACGTCGTCCTCGCTCAGCTCGCCGCCCTGCACCTTCACCCGGCGGTTGGCCAGTTGCACGGTGATCTGGGCGGCGGGATCGCGGGCCAGGATGGCCTGGGCGATGGCACCGGCGGCGGCTTCGTCCTTGAGGGTGGCGATGTCGAACAACATGTCGTGACTCCGGGGTGAGCCGGCGGGCGCCGGCAGGTGGCCCATGGTGGTCAAGCGCGGGCATGGCTGCCTTGACCGGGGTCATGGGGGTGGCAGGCGTGGTTGGAAGGCCCCATCCCCCCATGAAAGAGGCCCCGCATTGCGGGGCCCCGCGCAGCAACATCCACACATCCAATCAGGTGATCGGCACCGCCTTCGGGCTCGGCAGCGGGGCCTGCGGCCGCTTGCCCTGCCCGTCGAACCGCCGCCCCAGTTCCCGGCGCAGCCCGTTCAGGCCCTCGCCCTTGCCGGCGATCTTGAGGAAGGCATAGCCCTCCAGCGCGCTCACCATCACATCGCTGCCCAGTGCCAGCTCGGTATCGCGCACGCGCTCCAGCAGCCGGCTCAGGCGCACCATCCGCACGCCGAAGGCGTCATGCGCGTCCAGGTCCCGGCGCATCTCCACCACATCGAAATCGCGCGGCAGGATGCCTGTGTTCTGGCTCATCACGTCCAGCGCCTTGCGGCAGAACGCTTCCGAGCCGTCGCCCATCTTGGGCAGCCGCTTGCGCTCGTCCGGGCTGAGTTTCACGGTGGAAGGCAGCAACGCCTGTTCGATCGCCTCCAGCGCGCTGTCCACGGCCGCCCACTGCTGGGCATCGGGGTGCACGGTTGCCAGGTTCTGACTCATCGTCCTTGTTTCCTTGTCTTGGGGTTTGGGGGATGCCGGCCCCCTTGGCCGGCACTGGACGCTAAGCGAAGCGCTCCGGCTCGGGTATCGGACTAGTCCGATGCGCGGACGGACGGACGGGGTGAGTGGAGGTCTGGAGCTCAGTGGGCGGAGCTCTGAGCTCAGTGAACGGAGCTAGGGAGCTCGGTGGACGGAGCTCCGGGCTCAGTGAGCGGAGCTCTGGAGCTCGGTGGACGGAGCTCCGGGCTCAGTGAGCGGAGCTCTGGAGCTCGGTGGACGGAGCTCTGGGCTCGGTGAGCGGAGCTCTTGAGCTCGGTTGAGTGAGCTCTGGGCTCAGTGTACGGAGCTCTGAGCTCGGTGGACGGAGCTCTGAGCTCAGTGAGCGGACCTGGGGAGCTCGGTTGACTGAGCTCTGGGCTCAGTGGGCGGAGCTCCGGGCTCGGTGCGTGGAGGTCTGGAGCTCGGTGGGCGGAGCTTTGGGCTCGGTCGGTGGAGGTGTTGGGCTCGGTCGGTGGAGGTGTTGGGCTCGGTCGGTGGAGGTGTTGGGCTCGGTGTACGGAGGTCTGGGCTCGGCGAACCTAGGTCTGGACCGAACTGGCGGAGGTGGCGAGCTCGGTGGGCGGAGGTCCAGGCTGAACCGACCGAGGTGTCGGGCTCGGTGGACGGAGTTCCTGACCTCCGCCGGTCCGGCCCCGGGCTGCACGCGTTCGGATGTGGGGTGCGGACGGTGGGGTTGGTACGTCATCTCCATCCCAAGCCCCTGCCCGCAAGCCCCATGCGATACGCGCCACGGCCACGGTGCCCTATCTCCGCCAATGAGACCCGTCCATGGCACGCTGCAACCTCACCACCTGGGGGAGGTTTCGTGATGACCATTGAACAGGACGATTTCTGGACGATCGATAGCGACGACGTCGAGCACTACCATGGCGGACTATCCAGACCAAGGGCCTGGCAGCCCTCATTCAGCTCAACCATACGGACCGCGACGACTGCGAGTTCCGTGGCCCGCTCAAGGCGGTGCGTCAGTTGGAACACCGTGTGTTCGGACAGCCCGCCTGGCTCGTCACCGTGACTGTATTGCGGGATACGGATGCGGACGATGAAGACGTGGACATTGATGTCGTGCTGACCGAGATCGTTCTGGGCAATCACCCGCTGCCGCAGGTCAGCGACGACGTACAGGGCACGGGCTGGGTGCAGGGGTGGATGGCGGGGTGAGGGAAGCTGAAAAGTCTTCTGCGGATAGACTGTCGAACGACAGTTAGCACGGGCAATAAAGCCTAAGGGATGCCAGGCATATCGATGGAACTTACGCAAGAGATTGTTGGGAAGGTCCGTAGTTGGCGTGAGGTGGGATATCCACATTCGGACTTTCCCGCTGTTGCAGAAATCCTTGACTGGCTTTCGGGTCGCGATGCCGGGCAGCCGCCGTTCCTGCGCATCCCGCAGGTGCGCGCGCTTGAAACCTACTGGTATTTGCGGCTGGTCGAAGGCACACCCGGTATTTTCGATCTGTACCAAAGCTTGATTCAAAGCAAGGTAGAGCTGCGCAAGACGCTGGGTTTGAACAGTGAAATCCTTCGCGAATATGCCGAAGAACATGGCTTCGATGCGTTGATTGAACACATCCGCAACGATGACGCTTTCGTCAAACAGCACAAGCTCGAATCCCTGCGCGAAACACTGACCCTCGACTACCCGAGCTACATCCTTGCGCTGGCCATGGGTGCCGGCAAGACGATGCTGATCGGCGCAATCATCGCCACCGAGTTCGCCATGGCGCAGGAGTACCCGGACGAAAATTTCGTGCACAACGCGCTGGTGTTCGCGCCTGGCAAGACCATCATCGAGTCGCTGCGCGAGCTGGCGACGATGCCCTTCGATGGCATCCTGCCGCCGCGCATGCACAAGCCGTTCGCCGCCAGCGTCAAGCTTACTTTTACTCGTGACGGCAGCCCGGACATCGACGTGATCCCCGGTTCGCATTACAACATCGTCGTCACCAACACAGAGAAAATCCGCATCCAGAAGGCGTCCATTCGCAAGGGCGACCTGGGCAGCCTGTTTGCCGGCGCGGGTGATGCTGATGCGCTGAAGCAGGACGTGGCCAACCGTCGTCTGCAGCGGCTGGCACAGTTGCCGCATCTGGGCGTGTTCTCCGACGAGGCGCACCACACCTACGGACAATCGATGGATACCGAACTGAAGAAGGTGCGCAAGACCGTGGACTACCTGGCCAGCGAGACGAACGTCGTCTGCGTGGTCAACACCACCGGCACGCCCTACTACAACAAGCAGCCGCTGCTGGACGTCGTGTACTGGTACGGCCTGTCGCAGGGTATCGAGGACGGCTACCTCAAGCCTGTGTCCGGCAATATCGAAGCCTACGATTTCGGCGACGACATCAAGCCTTACGTCACCGAAGTCGTCGGTGATTTCCTCAAGCGGTACGGCGATGTATCGCTGCCCAATGGCGCCAAGGCCAAACTGGCAATTTATTTCCCGCAAACCGACGACCTGGAAGCCATGCGCCCGGTAGTGGAAGCCGCGCTCGCCGCCAACGGCCACGCGCCGTCCGAATGCCTGGCCAATCACTCGCACAGCCCGCAAGCCGACGTGGATGCCTTCAACCGGCTCAACGATCCCGCGTCAACGCACCGCGCCATCCTGCTGGTGAACCGTGGCACCGAGGGCTGGAATTGCCCCAGCCTGTTTGCCTGCGCGCTGGCCCGCAACCTGCAGTCCTCCAACAATTTCGTGCTGCAGGCGGCCACCCGCTGCCTGCGCCAGGTGCCCGGCAACTCGCACAAGGCCAAGATCTACCTGTCTCAGGACAATTACGCAGTGCTGGATCGCCAGCTGCAGGAGACCTACGGCGAATCGCTGGCCGACCTCAAACAAGAACGCGAGAACCTTCACCACGCAAAGATCGTGCTGCTCAAGGAGAACATTCCGCCGCTGGTGCTCAAGCGGCAGGTTGTCCGCGTGCGCCGGGTGGAGGCGAAGATTCCGGAAATACTTGAACTACAGCGCCCGGATGACAACGATCCCGCGCTGACCGTGCAGCGTTACGAACTGGCTGCGCAGGCCAGCAGCACAAAGGTCATGCGCGAACTGGGCGACGCGTTGCCAGTTGAAGCCGCCATCGAAGTGGCCGACACCCGCACCGTCGCCGCAGACCTCGGCGCACGCTATCGCTTGCCGTTGTTTGCGGTACTGGACGCGCTATGTGGCGCCTATGGTGACGATGACGTGCCGTTGCGCCACCTGGATGCCTTGGCAAGCCAGCTGGAAGACCAGGTGCGCCATTACGAAACCGAATCCGAGGAAATCGAAGTCGCGCTGGCGCTGGTGCGGCCCGAAGGCTTCAACGAGGAACAGGATGCAGACGGCAAGCCCATCCGCACCGCCGAAATCACTTACCGCAAGGATCGCGAGAAGTTGCTCTGGAACGTGAAGGACGCACGCGCCGATTACGGCGGCGGTTTTGGCTTCCACTACAGCCCATACAACTTCGACTCGCTGCCGGAGAAGGACTTTCTTGCGAAAGTGCTCGCCACGCTGCAATTGGATGCCGCAGACATCGAAGACGTGTACTTCACCGGCGCGCTGGGCCGCGACAAGACCGACTTCGTGGTCGAGTACAAGGGCGTGGACGGGCGCTGGCATCCGTATTCGCCGGACTTCCTGATCCGCCAGAAGCCGAAGGACGGCGGGATCCCAGGCAGCGGCAGGCTGCTGATCGTGGAGATCAAGCAGGAACGCCTGCGCAAGGACGAGACCGATGGCGAGAGTGGCCGCAAGGCGATGGCCGTGCACGAATGGGCCAGGCTCAACCCCGACCGCATCGACTACGAAATTCTTTTCACCGACACCGATACCGTGGCGAACAATGACTTCGCCCGGGTGCGTACATTCCTGGGGGGCAAGTCATGAGCGCGCGCAAGGCCGCAAAGAAAGCATCAAAAGCACTGGTTCAGTCGGCTGCGAAGAAGGTTGCGAAGAAGGCGACCCGGAAGGCGGCGGCCAAGGCCGCTCCTGCGGCCGGTGCCGACGTGCTGACCCGCGTGCGTGGCGCGCAGCAGACCGTGACCATCGGCAAGGCGGGTGGCCGACCGATGTTGAGTTGGGTGGGCAAGCGCGCCCCGGCGAGCGTGCAGGCGTTCCCGGCGCAGCTGGTCGAGACCTACGGCGAGCAAGCGGCGAGCGGTGTGCCGTGGAAACGCTGGCCCGACGACCTGCGCCGCGGTGGCCTGCTGTACCACGGCGACAACAAGGAGGTGCTGGCGCGCCTGCTGGCCAACGGCTTCCGCGGCCAGGTCAAGCTGATCTACATCGACCCGCCGTTCGACTCCGGCGCCGACTACGTGCGCAAGGTCGAGCTGCGCGGCCCCAAGGGCAAGGTGAAGCTGGACGGCGAAGGCTACACGCTTGGCGAGCAGATCCAGTACACCGATATCTGGGCCAACGACAACTACCTGCAGTTCATGTATGAGCGGTTGTTGTTGCTCAAAGAGCTGCTGGCAGATGGTGGCGCCATCTTCTTGCATTGTGACGCATCTAAGGGAGCGTTTCTTAGGTTGCTTATGGATGAAGTATTTGGCGCCGATCGTTTCGTGAATGAAATCGTTTGGAGCTACCGGCGCTGGCCTTCCGATGTCTCTGCGTTCCAGTCGATGCATGACACGATTTACTATTACGTGCTCAAGGGCAAAGACAAGCACACGTTCCACAAACAGTACGAGGATGCTTCCGAAAGTTACCTGAAGCGTTTTGGTGGCAAGACGCAAATACTCGATGCCGAAAGCGGAACTCGAAAAATCACAAGCGATGAAGAGACAAAAGGCATGCCTCTTCGCGACGTATGGGATCTATCGATACTCGCAGGCGTGAAGGCAGAGCGCGTCGGCTACCCCACACAGAAGCCAGAAGAGCTGGTTGCGCGGATAATCGAAGTCTGTTCGAACCCCGGCGACCTCGTGCTCGACTGCTTTATCGGTTCCGGCACCACCGCTGCCGTTGCTCAGAAGCTTGGCCGCCGCTGGATCGGCTGCGACATCAACAAGGGCGCCATCCAGACCACGGCCAAACGGCTGCAGCTGGTCATGGCGGACCAGTCCGGTGAAAACGGCAAGCCGGCTCAAGGCAAGCTGCTGGGCGAGGGCGATGCACCCTTGCCGGCACAGCTCGGCTTCACCCACTGGCGCGTCAACGACTACGACCTGGCCATCCAGCACAACGAGGCGGTGAACCTGGCCTGCGAGTACCTGGGCGTGGAGCGGTTGCGCAGCGATGCCTACTTCGACGGCCTGCTGGGCAAGCGTCTGGTCAAGATCATCCCCTTCGGCCATCCGCTGTCACCGATGGACCTGGAGGCGATACGGAACGAGTTGGAGGCCCGCCCCGACGAGGACCGTGCCATCACCGTGGTCTGCCTGGGCAAGGAGCTGGCCAGCGACACCTGGCTCACAGAGTGGAATCGCCTGCGCAAGAAGAAGACCGACCCGCATCACATCGAGGTTATCGAACTTCGCAACGACCCGAAGTACGGCGGTTTCATCCAGCATGAGCGGGCGCAGGTCCGCATTGATGTGAAGCGCAAGGGCGGCAAGCTGTACGTCGAGATCAAGGATTTCGTCTCCCCCTGCATCCTGCAACGCCTGGCACAACAGTCAGGCGTGGTGCAGCCCAAGGTCGCCGACTGGCGCGCGATGGTGGACAGCGTAATGATCGACACGGCTTACGACGGAACCGTCTTCAACGTGGTCCACGCCGACGTGCCCGCCCGAAAGACCGATTTCGTCGCCGGCAGTTACGAGTTGGATGCCCAGGACGGCGAAACGACGGTCGCGGTGAAGATCACTGACATGTTGGGGGAAGAAGTGTTGGTAACGGCGGAAGCATAACGTCTGGAGCGCTGGCTGATGGGGAAAGATCGGGCCTATATGCTCACTCTGTTCTGACCCCGTGATCGCCAGACTTCCCCCATGCCGCCCCCCCTCCCCCCGCAACAACTCGACTTCCGCCAGCGCGTCAGCGCGATGCGCAACATCCCGCCCTTTCTGCGGGAGATCTGGGGCACCAGCAAGCCGCTGACCGTCGCCAGCATCGGCATCCGGGTGATCCGCGCGCTGCTGCCGGTGGTGACGCTCTACATCGGTAAGCTGATCATCGACGAGGCGGTGCGGCTGGTCGCGTTGGATGTACCGGCCAACCTGCAGGACGCCTGGGCAAGCGGCCAGCTCAACCACCTGCTCACGCTGATCGGCGCGGAGTTCGGGCTGGCGATCGTCTCCGACCTGCTGGGGCGCATCGTCGGCTACGTGGACAGCCTGCTGTCCGAGCGCTTCACCAACGCGACATCGATCCGCCTGATGGAGCACGCGGCCACGCTCGATCTGGAGGATTTCGAAGACGCCGACCTGCAGGACAAGCTGGACCGCGCGCGCCGCCAGACCATGGGGCGGATGAACCTGCTCTCGCAGTTGTTCGGGCAGGCGCAGGACGTGATCACCGTGGTGAGTTTCGCCGCCGGCCTGCTGGTCTATGCGCCGTGGCTGATGGTGCTGCTGGCGGTGGCGCTGATCCCGGCCTTCGTCGGCGAGTCGCATTTCAACGCGATGAACTATTCGCTCAATTTCCAGTGGACGCCGGAGCGCCGCCAGCTGGAATACCTGCGGCAGATGGGCGCGAGCGTGGAGACGGCGAAGGAGGTCAAGATCTTCGGCCTCAACCGCTTTTTCATCGAGCGCTTCCGCACGCTGTCGGACAAGTTCTACGCGGCCAACGCCAAGCTGGCCGGACAGCGCGCGTTCTGGGGCACGCTGCTGGCGGCGCTGGGCACGCTGGGCTATTACGTGGCCTATGGCTATATCGCCTGGCGCACGGTGCGCGGTGATTTCTCCATCGGTGACCTGACCTTCCTGGCCGGCAGCTTCCGCCGGTTGCGGCAGTTGCTGGAAAGCCTGCTGTCCGGTTTCTCGCAGGTGGCGAGCCAGGCGCTCTACCTGGACGACCTGTATTCGTTCTTCGAGATCCAGCCGGAAATCGTGTCGAAGCCGGATGCCCTGCCGGTGCCGCGGCCGATCCGCACCGGGTTCGTGTTCGAAGACGTGGGCTTCCGCTACGAAGGGTCCGAGCGCTGGGCACTGCGGCATCTCAGTTTTGAACTGCATGCCGGCGAAGTGCTGGCGCTGGTGGGCGAGAACGGCGCCGGCAAGACCACGCTGGTCAAGCTGCTGGCGCGGCTCTACGACCCGGACGAGGGCCGCATCCTGCTGGATGGCCGCGACCTGCGCGACTACGACCTGGAAGACCTGCGCGCGAACATCGGCGTCATCTTCCAGGACTTCGTGCGCTACCACCTGACCGCCGCCGAGAACATCGGCGTGGGCGACATCGCCGACATGGGCAACCTCCCCCGCATCGAATCCGCCGCCCGCAAGGGCATGGCCGACGAGGTGATCGAAGGCCTGCCGAAGGGCTACGAACAGGTCATCGGCCGCCGCTTCAAGGAAGGCATGGACCTGTCCGGCGGCCAGTGGCAGAAAGTCGCCATCGCCCGCGCCTACATGCGCGACGCGCAGGTGATGATCCTGGACGAGCCGACCGCCGCGCTTGACGCCCGCGCCGAGTACGAAGTGTTCAAGCGCTTCAAGGAACTGTCGGAGGACCGCACCGCCGTGCTGATCTCGCACCGCTTCTCCAGCGTGCGCATGGCCGACCGGATCCTGGTGCTGGCCGACGGCAAGGTGGAAGCCAGCGGCACCCACGACCAGCTGATGGCGCAGGGCGGCCGCTACGCGGAGTTGTTCGAGCTGCAGGCCGCCGGCTACCGCTAGAGCAGTTTCCCCTGCGGCGCGGGGTATTCCAGTACGTCGCCCACCATGACCGCGTCGGCGTTGAGGACGTGGATGTCGCTGCGGCCCGGCGCCATCAGGTGCACGACTTCCCAGCCGCGCGCGGTGAAGTCGTCCGAGATCAGCCGGCGGTGGCAGCGCCACCAGACCGCCTCCGCGCACATCACGCAGGTGCGCCGCTGCGCGGCGACGCGCATCAGTCCGTCGCGGGCTTCGATGTATTCCGGGCTGGCCAGGTGGTCGGCGTAGGCGCGGAAGGCCTCGACCCGCCACGCGGTATTGGGCGAATCCGGCTCGGGCTTGCGGCGGCCGCCGAGCGCGGGCATCGGCAGGTAGTCGATGCCGGCGTCGCGCAAGGCCTGCGGCATCACGTCGCGCGAGTACTGCGGGTTGCGGCGCGAGCCGGCGAAACGCCGCACATCCACCAGCACCTCGATGCCGTCCGCCTGCAGCATCGCCACGAATTCCTCCCACGGGCGGGTGGAATGGCCGATGGTCCAGAGCGTGTGGAGGGCGTGATTCATCGGCCCATCATTGCGCTGCGGGCATAAAGCGGGCATCACGTCGCCAGGAACAACCATGCAGGATCCCCAAACCGCCGCGCCCGTTGCCCCGGTCGCCGATGCACCGGCCAGCGGGCTGGCGCGCACGGCGCAGATCGTCCGCTTCCTGCTGAAGTACCGCAACGCCGGGGTGTTCTCGGGCCTGGATGTCGATGCCGCGACCACGCCCGAGCCGGCGGCGGGCGATGCCGACATCGAGGGCGCGCCCGAGGCCTTCGTCGACGACCTGGAGGCGCTGGGCCCGACCTTCATCAAGATCGGCCAGGCGCTGTCGACGCGCCCGGACATGGTGCCCGCGCCCTATCTGGCGGCGCTGGAGCGGATGCAGGACAAGGTCGAGCCGCTGCCCTTCGACACCGTGCGCGGCGTGGTCGAGGAAGCGTTGGGGGTCCGGATCAACCGGCTGTTCGAGCACTTCGACGAAACGCCCATCGGGGCCGCGTCGCTGGCGCAGGTGCACCGCGCGACTTTGCGTGACGGACGCCGGGTGGCGGTCAAGGTGCAGCGGCCCGGCGTGGAACCGCGCATCCGCGAGGACCTGGACGCCCTGGCCGCGCTGGCCGACAAGACCGACCGCTATACCGACCTGGGCCGGCGCGTGCGCTTCGCCGACTGGGTCAACGAGTTCAGGAAAACGCTGCTGGCCGAGCTGGACTACCGGGTGGAAGCGGAGAACCTGGACCGTTTCGGCGCCCACTTCGCGCGCTACCCCGAGGTGTTCGTGCCGGTGCCGGTCTGGGACTACACCCGCCAGCACCTGCTGGTGATGGAGCTGGTGGAAGGCATCAAGGCCACCGAGCTGTCCGGCCTGCGCCGCACCGAGCAGGACCTGGGCAAGCCGGCCGCCAGCCTGATGCGCGCCTACCTGGACCAAGTGTTCATCCACGGCGAACTGCACGCGGATCCCCATCCCGGCAACGTGCTGGTCACGCCCGATGCGCGCGTCGCCCTGCTCGACCTGGGCATGGTGGCCCACATCCCGCCACGGCGGCGCGAGCAGCTGCTCAAGCTGCTCTTCGCCGCGGTCGACGGCCGCGGCGAGGAAGTGGCGAAGGAGGCGGTCGCCATGGGCACGCGGCTGGAGGATTTCGACGCCGAACGCTACGAGCGCGAGATCGGCCAGCTGGTGACGCGCTATGCCTCCCGCAGCGGCGCGCAGACGACCTCGGAAGGACGGCTGGTGCTCGACGTGACCTTGATCGGCACCGCCTGCGGCCTGCGCACGCCGCCGGAACTGAGCCTGCTGGGCAAGACGCTGTTGAATCTGGAAGCCGTCTCCCGCGCGCTCGACCCCGACATGGACGTCAAGAAGGTGGTCGAGGAGCATCTCGACCACGTGATGCGCGAGCGGCTGAAAAAATCGTTCTCGCCCGCCAACCTGGCCAGCGAGGCGATGGAGCTGCAGGCGCTCGTGCGTGAATCGCCGCGCAAGATCTCCGACATCCTGACCCTGCTGGCGGAAAACCGGCTGGCGGTGCGGATGAGCGGGCTGGAGGACTCCTACCTGGTCGAGAACCTGCAGAAGATCGCCAACCGCATCAGCACCGGCATCATCGTGGCGGCGCTGATCCTGGCCTCGGCCATGCTGATGCGCAGCGAGGGCGGTCCGCGGCTGTTCGGCTACCCGGCGCTCGCCTTCCTGTTGTTCGTGGTCGCGGTGGTGCTGGGGCTGGCGATCGTGGTCAGCGCCCTGCTCCGCGACCGCAAGGCCCGGCCCACCGAGCGCCGGGGGGCGGGCTGATGGCCGATGCGCCGAAGCCGGGGTGGCCCGGCCATGTGCGGGACTACCTGCAGCGGGCGGTGATCGATGCCGATGACCATCTGGATGCGATGCGGATGCGCTTCCGCGGCCGGTTCCGCGCGCAGCAACCGCGCCATATCGCGGCCTATCGCGGGTACGGGGACGCCGCCGGCATCGAACTGACGGGCCGCGTGCTGGCCGAGAAGCCGGAGGGCGGTCCGCTGGAGGACGCCGGCTGGTGGGACAACCTGCTCGACACCTATCGCCGCTTCGAGAGCGACGAAGTGCCCGCGCAGCCGCTCGCGCTGCGCTTCGAAGGCGTGGAGCAGGCCGCCGTCACCGACCACGAGGGGTACTACGCGGCATCGCTCGTCCCCGCCCGGCCGCTGGGCGACGCGTTGTGGGAGAACGCCAGTGCCAGCCTGCCCGATGGCCGCCTCAACACGCCGCAGCCGGTGCTGCAGGTCGCGCCGGGGCCGGGCATCGGGGTGATCTCCGACATCGACGACACCGTCCTGCAGAGCGGCATCACCCACTGGAAGACCGCCGCGCAGCTGACCTTCCTGCACAACGCGCGGACCCGCAAGCCGCTCGAAGGGGTGGCCAAGCTCTACCACGCGCTGCAGGCCGGCGCCGACGGGCGCGGCCGGACGCCGATCTTCTATGTCTCGAGTTCCCCCTGGAACCTCTACGACCTGCTGGAAGACTTCATGGAACTCAACGGCATTCCCGCCGGACCGATGTTCCTGCGCGACCTGGGCACCGACGAGGGCAAGTTCCTGAAGACGCGCGGCCACGGCCACAAGCTGGAACGCGCGAACGCGCTGATCGCCCGCTTCCCCGAGCGGCGCTGGGTGCTGCTGGGCGACTCCGGCCAGGCCGATGCCGAGCTGTACGCCGAGGCCGCGCGCACGCACGGCGACCGCATCGCCGCCATCTACATCCGCGACGTGGACCCGGATGCCGATTCCGACCGCGACCTGCGGGTGGACGGCCACATCCAGCGCGTCGGCGCGACCCGGGTGCCGATGCTGCGGGTGCGCGACAGCCGCGCCATCGCCGGACACGCGGCCTCGCTGGGGCTGATCGCCAACGCGCACCTGGACGATGTGCAGGCGGAAGTGGCGCGTGACCGTGCCCGGCCCGAACTGGGCGAGGCGGCGCTGGACGAGGCGATATCGCCCGGCTGAAACCGACACGGTTTGCCGGCGATCAAACCCGCGCGGCCGGGGCCGGTAAAATGGCCGGATTGCCTATCACGCGACCCCCATGTCCGAATCGCCGTACTTCACCGAGACCGTGCTCGACGTCCACCACTGGACCGATGCCTATTTCAGCTTCACCACCACCCGCGACCCGGGCCTGCGCTTCGACAACGGCCAGTTCGTGATGATCGGCCTGCTGGTGGAGACGCCGGACGGCCGGGTCAAGCCGCTGGTGCGCGCGTATTCGGTGGCCAGCGCCAACTGGGAAGAGACCCTGCATTTCTTCAGCATCAAGGTGCAGGACGGGCCGCTGACCTCGCGCCTGCAGCACCTGAAGCCCGGCGACACCCTGCTGGTCAGCCGCAAGCCCACCGGCACGCTGCTGATCTCCGACCTGCACGCGGGCCGCAACCTGTACCTGCTGGGCACCGGCACCGGCATGGCGCCGTGGCTGTCGATCGTGCAGGACCCGGAAACCTACGAGCGCTTCGAGAAGGTCATCGTCTGCCACGGCGTACGCGGCGCGGAGGATCTGGCCTACCGCGAATTCTTCGAGACCACCCTGCCCAACCACGAGCTGCTGGGCGAGATCGTCCGCGACCGGCTGCTGTATTTCCCCGCCGTGTCGCGCGAGCCGTTCGAATACGCCGGCAACGACCACCGGGGCCGCATCACCGAGATGCTGGCCGATGGCCGCATCCCGCGATTCCTGGGCCTTGAGCCGCTGGATGCCGCCCACGACCGCGCCATGGTCTGCGGCAGCCCGGCGATGCTCGCCGACTTCCGCGAACTGCTGGATGCACGCGGCTTCACCGCCGCGCCGCGCATCGGCACGCCGGGCGAATACGTCTTCGAGCGCGCCTTCGTCGAGAAGTAGGCCGTGGCGCTGCCGCCGCCCTGGCTGGCCGGTTGGGTGGGGGCGATGAGCCTGCTGGCCTTCGCCATCTACGCCATCGACAAGCGCGCGGCGCAACGGCGCGGCGCCCGCCGCACCCCGGAACGCACCCTGCACCTGATCGCCCTGGCCGGCGGCTGGCCGGGCGCCCTGCTCGCCCAGCGCGTGCTGCGGCACAAGAACCGCAAGCCGGCGTTCCAGCGGGTGTTCTGGCTGACGGTCGTGGCCAGCCTCGCGCTCGGCTGGCTGGCGCTGCGCGCTCAGCCCAGCGCGGCCTCGATGTCCTGGGCCAGCGAGGCCGGCGCGTCGTTGGGCGCGTAGCGTTCGATCACCCGGCCATCGCGCCCGACCAGGAACTTGCTGAAGTTCCACTTGATCGCGCCGATGCCGAGGAAGCCGCCCTTCTGCGTCTTCAGCCACGTCCACAGCAGATGCGCGTTCGCACCGTTCACATCGACCTTCGCGAACATCGGGAAGTCCACGCCGTAGTCGAGCCGGCAGAAGGACGCGATCTCCGCCTCGCTGCCCGGCTCCTGGTGGCCGAACTGGTCGCAGGGGAAGCCGAGGACCACCAGCCCGCGCTCGCGGTACGTTTCCCAGAGCTGCTGCAGGCCGGCGTATTGCGGGGTGAAGCCGCATCGGCTGGCCACGTTGACGATCAGCAGGACCTTCCCTTCGAACTCGCGCAGGCTGCGGTCGCGGCCCTCGATGTCGAGAGCGTTGAAGTCGAACGCGGTGGTCACTTGGCCGCCGCCTGCGACACCGGGCGCACCGGCTCGGCGAAGGGCTTGATGCCGAGTTCGGTGTGGATCTCGCTGGGGTAGTAGATGACGTCGCCCTTGATCACCGTGGCCACCTTGCGGAGGTCGCTGATGTTCGTGGTCGGGTCGCCATCGACCAGGATCAGATCGGCGGTCTTGCCCGCTTCCACCGAACCCAGCGTCTTGTCCACGTAGGAGTACTTCGCGCCGTTGCGGGTGGCGATCTGCAGCACTTCGGCGGGGGTCAGCCCGGCCTGCACGTACAGCTCCAGCTCGCGCAGCAGCGCGAATCCGGGCACGTCGTCGGTGCCAGCCACCAGCGGCACACCGGCGCGGTACAGGCGTGCGGTGAAGTCGCCCAGTTTGTCGGTCGACTGGCGGAAGCGCGCGGCGGTGGCGTCATCCGGGATCTCCAGCTGGGCGACCTTGCCGGTGCGCACCACGCTCGGCGGCAGGTGGTCCTCCACCCCCACGAAGGAAGCCGACTGCTGGCCGTTGCGCTGGGCCAGGAACTGGAACGCGGTCAGGGTGGGATCGATGACGATCTGCTTCTTCGCCAGCATGGCGATGTAGTCCTGCACCGGCTTGGCATCGAAATCCATCCCGGCCACTTCGCGTGCCGGCAGGTAGAAGCGCTCCAGCGTGCGGGTGTCGGTATCGGGCTTGACCAGGAAGTTGAGCAGCACCTGATTGATGTGCTGGATCTCGTCGTAGCCGGCATCCACCGCGTCCTGCGCACGCAGGTACACCGGGATGTGGCCGCTGACCCGCAGGCCCTTGCCGTGCGCATAGGCCACGGTGTCCTTGAGGATGGCCTTGGGGAAGGAGTTGTAGATCTTGATCTACGGGTAGCCGTGTTCGGCGTACCAGTCCACGGCTTTCTTCGCGCCGGCCAGGTCCTTGACGACAAAGCCGTTGCGGGCCGACATCGGGCTTTCGCCTTCAAGGAAACCGGCGGCGACGATGCGCGGCATCAGCAACGAACCGTCGCGCTCCATCCGCATGGTTTCCTGCAGGGTGGCGTTGTCGTTGCCCATGTCGCGCACGCTGGTCACGCCGGCGGCGATGTCCAGCCCGCCGCTCCAGCGGTCCATGTGCGCGTGCATGTCGAACAGGCCCGGCATCAGCACGCGGCCGCCGCCATCCAACGTCTGCTGGATGCCGAGGTGGTCGTCCATGGTCTGGCCGTGGTCGGCGCTGGACCAGTCACCGGCGCCGACGCGGACGATTTTGCCGTCGCGGATCAGCACCGAGCTGGGCGCCGAAAGCGTGGCGGTGGCGCTGTCGAACACGCGCACGTTGTGGATCAGCGTGGCGCCGCTGATGCGATGGGCCATGCGGGTCTGCAGGTCGAGCAGCGCCTTGGACTCCGCCGCCTTCTGGCGCGTTTCCATGGCGCCGGCGTTGGCCTGCCAGCCCTCTTCCACCATCTGCATCCAGCCGGGCGCGATGAAGCCGAAGAAGCGCGGCTTGGGGTCGTCGGTGATCCAGACATAGGTGGGGGTGAAGCCGAAGCCGGTCAGCTGCATCAGCCGGACGGGCTGCGACTGGCCGTTGCGGCTGACCGGCATGCGGTCGATCTCGCGCATCTTCAGCGTGCCGTGCGGGATCAGCGCCACGCTGCCTTCGGGGTTGGCGGCCATGGCCTGCACCAGCGCGGAGAACGTGCCGAAGCCGTCGTTGAGCGGCGCATAGAAGGCGCCCTTCACCAGCGGCTGGTCGCCGGTGTCGATGCCGGAGTTCCAGGTGGCGCGGCCATCGACCGCGTCGTAGCGCTCGTCCACCTTGGCGCCGAAGGTGGTCTTGCCGCTCACGTGGTAGTGGCGGAAGCCGCCATCGGGCAGGAAGGAGAATTCCTCCTTCAGCTCCGGCCCGCGGCCGTTGTCCTTGAAGTAGTACTCGCTGCGCGAGACGCCGTCATCGCCGGTGGTCACGCTGTGGTGGCCGGCCTGCTTGCCGCCATCGACCAGCATCACGTACCTGACGGTGCTGGCGGCGAAGGCCGGGAGCGCGAGCAGCCCGGCGGCGATGGCCAGCCCGGCACCTATCCGATGGAACATCCCCATGACATACCCCGAGTCTGCGTGGAGGCCCGAGTCTATGCCCGCCGCGTGGCCGCTGCCTGTCGCGGGGCAGCAAAAGGCCCGGACATGCCGGGCCTTCTGTATGGGGCGGATGGGCCGGGGATCAGGACTTGCGGCCGGGCTCCGAGACTTCCTTGACCACCTGGGCGGTGGCCTCGTTCTTGCCGGCCAGCGCCAGGTCGGCCAGCGCGGCCACGCCGGCCAGCTTGCCGTCGCCGTCCACCACGATGACGCGGCGGATCTTCTCCGCCTCCATCACACAGGTGGCGTCGTACAGGCTGGTGGCATCGGTGACGGTCTTGATGGGGGATGTCATGGCGTCGCAGGCGCAGGCGGCGGAGGCGTCCTTGCCGGCGGCGACCACGCGGGTGGTGATGTCGCGGTCGGTCACGGTGCCGACCGGCTTGTTGTCGGCATCGACCACCGGGATCATCCCGCAGTCGTTGTCGATCATCATCTGGGCCACGTCCTTGAGCGGGGTGTTCTCCCGGCAGCAGCAGGGATTGGCGGTCATGACGCTGGTGATATCGGCCATTTGGGCTCTCCAGGTGGGGGTGGCCCGCAGCTTCGGCCGCGCATGGTTGGCGGCGCGTGAACACCGTTCCCGTTCGTTCATCCGCCCCGGTCGCGCCAACCTCTGGCAGGGGGTGGGGATGGCGGGATGCGCTACCCTGACGGTTTCACGAATGCAGAGGTAGCCCCGATGTCGCATCGCCCCACCCGCCGCCTGCTCGCCAGCGCGCTGACGCTGGCCCTGTCCACCACGCTCGCCGCCTGCGCCACCTCCCCGGCTCCGGCCGCGGAAGGCGCCGCCGCCCCGTCCGAGGCCGCTCCCATGCCCGCCGCCAATCCCTTCTTCGCGCCCAGCACGCTGCAGTGGCAGTACCCGCAGTTCGACAAGATCAAGGACGGCGACTTCGCCCCGGCCTTCGACCGCGGCATGGCCGACCAGAAGGCTGAGATCGACGCCATCGCCAAGAACCCCGAAGCCGCCACCTTCGACAACACCATCGTGGCGATGGAGCGCACCGGCCAGCTGCTGGGCCGCGCCACCTCCGTGTTCTTCAACCTGTCCAGCGCCGACACCAACGACGCCCGCGAGAAGATCCGCTCCGACTACGCGCCGAAGTTCTCGGCCCACCGCGACGCGATCTACCTCAACGACGCGTTGTTCGCGCGGGTGAAGTCGGTCTACGACAACCGGGCGAAGGCAGGCCTGGATGCCGAAAGCCTGCGCCTGGTCGAGAAGTACTACGACGACTTCGTCCGGGCCGGCGCCAACCTGACGCCGGAGCAGAAGGAACGCGTCAAGGCGATCAACAGCGAGATGGCCACCCTCACCACCAAGTTCAGCCAGAACGTGCTGGCCGAGGTGAATGATTCCGCGGTGGTCGTGGACAGCCGCGATGAACTGGCCGGCCTCAGCGACGAACAGATCCAGGTGCTCGCCGATGCCGCCAAGGCCAAGGGCCAGGAAGGCAAGTACCGCATCGCCCTGCTCAACACCACCGGCCAGCCGCTGCTGGGCCAGCTGGAGAACCGTGCCCTGCGCGAGCGCATCATGAAGGCCTCGCTGGCGCGTGGCAGCCGCGGCAACCAGTGGGACAACCGCGATATCGTCTCGCGCGTGGCCAAGCTGCGTGCCGAGCGCGCGGCGATCATGGGCTACCCGAACTACGCCGCCTACGCGCTGGCCGACGAGACCGCCAAGAACCCTGAAGCGGTGAACAGGATGCTGTCGCAGCTCGCGCCCGCCGCCGTCGCCAATGCCCGCAAGGAAGGCGCCAAGCTGCAGGCGATGATCGACCGCGAGCAGAAGGCCAAGGGCCAGCCCGGCTTCAAGCTGCAACCGTGGGACTGGGACTTCTACACCGAGAAGGTGCGCAAGGCCGAGTACGACTTCGACGAATCCCAGCTCAAGCCCTACCTCGAATTGAACAATGTGCTGGAAAAGGGCGTGTTCAAGTTCGTCGGCGATTTCTACGGCGTGACCTTCAAGGCGCGTCCCGACCTGCCGACCTACCACCCCGACGTCAAGGCGTACGAGGCCTTCAACGCCGACGGCTCGCCGCTGGCGCTGGTGCTGGTGGACCCCTACGCGCGCCCGTCCAAGCGCGGTGGCGCGTGGATGAGCTCCTACGTGGACCAGTCCGGCCTGCTGGGCACGCACCCGGTGGTGGCCTTCCACCTCAACATCACCAAGCCGAGCGAAGGCAAGCCGGCGCTGATGACCTGGGATGACGTCAACACCTCGTTCCACGAGTTCGGCCATGTCCTGCACGGCATGTTCTCGGATGTGAAGTACCCGTACTTCTCCGGCACCAACGTGCCGCGCGACTTCGTGGAGTTCCCGTCGCAGGTGCACGAGATGGGCGCGACCTGGCCGTCGGTGCTGTCGAGCTATGCCGTGCACTGGCAGACCGGCGAGGCGATGCCGAAGGCGCTGCTGGACAAGGTGCTGGCGGCGGACCAGTTCAACCAAGGCTTCGCCACCACCGAGTACCTGGGTGCCGCCCTGCTCGACCAGGCCTACCACCAGGTGCCGGCCGCGCAGCTGCCGGACGCCGCCGGCATCCTCGGCTACGAAGCCGATGCCCTGAAGCGCGTCGGGCTGGATTACGCCGCCGTGCCGCCGCGCTACCGCACCAACTACTTCAGCCACATCATGGGTGGCTACGCGGCCGGCTATTACGCCTACATCTGGTCGGAAGTGCTCGACGCCACCACCGTCGCCTGGATCAAGTCGCATGGCGGCCTGACCCGCGCCAACGGCGACCGCTTCCGCCAGACCCTGCTCTCGCGGGGCGGCAGCAAGGATGCGCTGCAGCTGTTCCGCGACTTCTCCGGCCAGGAACCCGAGATCAAGTACCTGCTCGAGCGCCGTGGCCTGACCGCCACCCCGAAGAAGCGCTGATCCCCACCACCGCCCCGCGCCTGACAGCCGGGGCGGTTTCCCAACTGCTCCCGGAAAGATCCATGTCCGTCCATTCCTCGGTGTTGTCGCTGATCGGCAACACACCCATCGTCGAAGCCCACCACCTCGACACCGGCCCGTGCCGGCTGTTTCTCAAGCTGGAAAACCACAACCCCGGCGGCTCCATCAAGGACCGCATCGGCGTGTCGATGATCGAGGCCGCGGAGAAGCGCGGCGACCTCAAGCCCGGCGCCACGCTGGTCGAAGGCACCGCGGGCAATACCGGCCTCGGCCTGGCGCTGGTCGCCCGGCAGAAGGGCTACAAGCTGATCCTGGTCGTGCCCGACAAGATGAGCCGCGAGAAGATCTTCAACCTCAAGGCGATGGGCGCGCAGGTGGTGCTGACCCGCTCGGATGTCGCCAAGGGCCACCCCGAGTACTACCAGGACCTGGCCAAGTCGATCGCCGACGAGACGCCGGGCGCCTACTTCATCAACCAGTTCGGCAACCCCGACAACCCGGCCGCGCACGAGTTCGGCACCGGCCCGGAAATCCTCTCGCAGATGGCCGACGTGGGTGGGCTGGATGCCATCGTCTTCGGCTGCGGCAGCTCCGGCACCATGACCGGCCTGTCGCGTTGCTTCGCCGAGCAGTCGCCCGGCACCGAGCTTGTGCTGGCCGACCCGGTCGGTTCGATCCTTGAGGAATACATCAACCGCGGCACGCTGGCGGACAAGTCGGCGAGCTGGATGGTGGAAGGCATCGGCGAGGATTTCCTGCCCGGCATCTCCGATTTCAGCCGGGTCAAGCAGGCCTACGCGATCAGCGACCGCGAGAGCTTCCAGACCGCGCGCACGCTGCTGGAAGCCGAAGGCATCCTCGGCGGTTCGTCCACCGGCACCCTGCTGGCCGCCGCGCTGCGCTACTGCCGTGAGCAGACCACGCCGAAGAACGTGCTGACCTTCGTCTGCGACACCGGCAACAAGTACCTGTCGAAGATGTACAACGACGACTGGATGCGCGACAACGGCTTCACCGAGCGCGAGCAGTTCGGCGACCTGCGCGATCTCATCCTGCGCCCGTACAGCAACCGCGACACGGTGGTGGTCAAGCCCGACGACCTGCTGCTGACCGCGTACCAGCGCATGAAGCTCTACGACATCTCCCAGCTGCCGGTGATGGACGGCGACCGCATCGTCGGCATGGTCGACGAGAGCGACGTACTGCTGCACGTCTACGGCGACGAATCGCGCTTCCGCGAGCCGGTGTCCTCGGCGATGGTCAAGAAGCTGGACGCGCTCGACGTCAAGGCGCCCATCGAAGCCCTGCTGCCGGTGTTCGACCGCGGCCATGTCGCCATCGTCAACGACGGCGAACGCTTCCTTGGCCTGATCACCCGCATCGACCTCCTCAACTACCTGCGCCGTCGCGTCGCCTGACGCACGCCGCCACCCGAAAAGAACGTCATGTCGAAGAACAACCCGAACTGGAAACCCGGCACCATCGCCATCCACGGCGGCCAGAAAGTCGATCCCTCCACCGGCGCGGTGATGCCGCCGATCTACGCCACCAGCACCTACGCGCAGTCCAGCCCCGGCGTGCACCAGGGCTTCGAATATTCGCGCAGCCACAACCCGACCCGGTTCGCCTGGGAACGCGGCGCGGCGGCCATCGAGGGCGGCACCCGCGGCTTCGCTTTCGCCTCCGGGCTGGCGGCCACGTCCACCGTGCTGGAACTGCTGGATTCCGGCGACCACGTGGTGGCGATGGACGACCTGTACGGCGGCAGCTACCGGCTGTTCGAACGCGTGCGCAGGCGCAGCGCCAACCTCGACTTCAGCTACGTCGACATGACCGATCCGGCCACCATCCGCGCCGCGATCAAGCCGAACACCCGGATGCTTTGGGTGGAAACGCCGACCAACCCGACGCTCAAGATCGTCGATCTGGAAGCCGTCGCCGCCATCGCCCGCGAACACGGACTGCTGATGGTGGTGGACAACACCTTCGCCTCGCCCATCGTGCAGCGGCCGCTGGCGCTGGGCGCCGACATCGTCATGCACTCGGCCACCAAATATCTCAACGGCCACTCCGACATGGTCGGCGGCATGCTGGTGGTCGGCGACAACGCGGAACTGGCGGACAAGCTCGCCTTCCTGCAGAACTCCATCGGTGGCGTGCAGGGCCCGTTCGACAGCTTCCTCGCCCTGCGCGGGCTGAAGACGCTGCATCTGCGCATGCAGGCGCACAACGCCAACGCGCTGGCACTGGCGCAGTGGCTGGAAGGCCAGGCGGGGGTCGAGCGCGTGCTCTATCCGGGCCTGCCCTCGCATCCGCAGCATGAACTGGCGAAGCGGCAGATGGCCGGCTTCGGCGGGATCATTTCGGTGTATCTGGATGGCGGCTTCGACGCGGCCAAGCGTTTCTGCGAGCGGCTGGAGGTCTTCACCCTGGCCGAGTCACTGGGCGGCGTGGAAAGCCTCGCCAACCACCCGGCAGTGATGACGCATGCCAGCGTGCCGGCCGAGCGCCGCGCCGAGATCGGCATCGGCGACAACCTGGTCCGCCTGAGCGTGGGTGTGGAGGATGTCGAGGACCTGCGCGCCGACCTGGCGCACGCGCTGGCCCGCTGAGGCCCTGGACGAAGCCGGCGGCGCTCAGCCGCCGGTGAAGCGCGCCTTGTAGGCCGGTGCCAGCCAGGGCTTGAGCACCGAAGCCGGGACGTCCACGGTCTGGGTGCCGTCCGAATACGGACCCACCTGGTAAGGCGGGAACACGAAGCGCAGCCCGAACCACTTGCCGTCGGCCGACGGGATCGGCTCGAACTGGGCGAAGCTCTGGGCATCCGGCGCGGTGCCCTGCTCGATCATGCCGGCGGCGTTCTTGACGATCTCGGCGCGGTCTTCTTCCGGCACATCGTCCTCGACCAGGCGCTTGCCGACCTCGTCGGCCAGCTCCTTGCGGACGTAGTCGGAAATCGCCTTCCAGCCTTCCTCGCTGGTGACCAGGTCGCCGGCCTGCAGCAGGCGCTTCTCTTCGGGCAGGTAGGTGAAGCGCGCGATCAGCGGAATGCCATGGGCGCCGCCGGTGTACAGGCTGCCGTCGGCGGCGATCACGACGACGTCGGGGCGCGGGCTGATATCGGTGAAGTTGAGGCTCAGGTCGTAGGGCACGCTGCCCTGCCCGGTGGCGTCGGCTTCCTTCGCCGCCTCAAGCAGATCGTCACGGGCGGCATCGGCGTAATCGCGCAGCGCGCGGGCCAGCGGCGCATGCTGGTTGGCGACCGGCGGGAAGGTGATCCCGACCAGATACTTCGGGGTGCGCTCGATGACGTCCTTCAAGGGCGCCGACGCGGCTGCAGCGGTATTGCCCGTCGCGGTCGGCGTCGCGGGTACGTCCGCATCCTTCTGGCAGGCGCCGATGCAAAGGGCCAGGAGGGTGACGGTCAGGATTCGGCGCATGGACTGGGAGCTGCAACTCGGGGGAAGGGTGTGCCAGCCTAACGGGCCAAGCGTGACGGCGGAATCAGAAGCGCGCAACGATAGCGCATCAACCCCAGAAAGCAGAAGCCCGGCTTGCGCCGGGCTTCTTTTCAACTTTGTCGCCGTTCTGGGATCAGAGCGGCTGGACTTCGTCGGCCTGCAGGCCCTTCTGGCCCTGCACAACCTTGAACGAGACCTTCTGGCCTTCCTGCAGCGACTTGAAGCCGGTGCCCTGGATGGAACGGAAGTGCACGAACAGGTCAGCGCCGCTTTCCGGCGTGATGAAGCCGAAGCCCTTGGCGTCGTTGAACCACTTGACGGTACCGGTCTGACGATCAGACATGGTGTTACTCCTTGAAACAGTTTGGATGGAAACACGGCACGTTGGCCGGACTGTCGAGCAAGGGGCAACACGCAAGCGATGGAGCGATCACACGATCAACCGCATCAGATCACAATGTCCCGTGATCCCGCTATAAACAGTTCGCGCACCATACACCATGTTGATGGCGAATGTATCGACGCATTGCAGCATCCTGTTCAGTTTCGCAGATCGGCGTAATCCGGGTGCTTCCGGAGCCAGGCATCGGCGTAGGAACAGGCCGGTTCAACCCGCAGCCCGTCCGCCCGCGCGTGGTCCATGGCCTGCCGGACCAGGTCGCTGGCGATGCCCCGCCCGCCGATGGCCGACGGCACGATGGTGTGGGTGATGGTCATGACGCCGCCCTGGCGCTCGTATTCCACATAGGCCTGGTGGCCGTCGACGGTGGTGATGAAGCGCTTATGGGCGCTGTCGTGCTGGATGTCCGTGCTCATTGGGATGCTCCGGGTGGAAAGGTGACGGGTTCTGACGCAATGCGCGGCAGGTTCTGACCCTGTGCGCAGGTTATAGCCGGCTGGACATGGCCGATCTGTGAGCGGATTGGCTTTCCACAGGGGGAATGGGATGCCGGAGGTTGGCACGCATCCTGCTTTTACCTCCCTACCAGCCAAGGGGAATCCTCATGTCGAACAACCAGCAGCTTCTCGACCGCCTTTATGCCCTGTCGATGGACGGCGCGCAGGCCGGCGCTGAATTCGTGCAACTCGACGCCCTGATCTACCGCCGGCTGGAAATGACCTACGCCGACGACGAGGCCTTCGAAGCCCACATCGCCGGCGAGCCGGTCGAGCTGGCCGCCTTCGCGGCCGCCGCCTGAGCCATCGACGGGCGGCTCAGCCGCCCAGTTGCCGCACGAAGCCGGGCAGCACGCCCGGTTGCGTCACCAGCATGAAAAGCACGCCGTAGGCCGCACCGAACAGGTGGGCACTGTGGTTGACGCTGTCGCCGCCGCGCTTGTCCATCCAGATCGAATAGGCGACGTAGAGCACGCCGTAAATGATCGCCGGGATCGGCACCGGGATCGGGAAGATGATCATCTTCGCCCACGGCGCCAGCAGGATGAAGGCGAACAGCACCGCCGACACGCCGCCCGAAGCCCCCAGGCTCCGGTAATGCGCATCGCCGCGATGCCGCAGGTAGGTGGGCAGGATCGCCATCACGATCGCCGACAGGTAGAAGAACAGGAAGCCGAGCATCCCGCCGATACCGCCTCCGAACACCTGCTCGACCATCCGCCCGAAGAAGAACAGCGTGATCATGTTGAACAGCAGGTGCTGCCAGTCGGCATGGATGAAGCCGTGCGTGAGCAGGCGGTCAACCTGGCGCTGGCGGCTGATCGCCGGCGGCCACAGGATCAGCCGGTCCTCCAGCCGCCGGTTGTTGAACGCCAGCCACGAGACCAGCACGGTCACCGCGATGATCGCCAGCGTCATCATGCGGCGACGCCCGCCGCCCGGTAGTTGTCCTGCATGCGGTAGTTGCGCGCGTAGAGCGCGAACGCCAGCGCCGCGATGAAGGCGAACACCGCGAAGAAGAACATCAGGAAGGCGTTCTCCGAGAACCCGGTGGCGGCGATCCGCTGCGACATCGACTCATTGCGCACCAGCGCGTTGGTCAGCAGCACCCACAGGTTGCCGAAGGTGCTGGTCAGGTACCAGAAAGCCATGATCACGCCCTTCATCGCCGCCGTGGCCTGGCTGTAGGCGAACTCCAGCGCGGTGGCCGAGACCAGCACCTCGCCGAAGGTCAGCAGCAGGTAGGGCCAGAACTGCGAGGCCAGCGACGTCTGCGCGCCACTGTCCATCTGCAGCTGGATGAAGCCGGCGATCACCCAGGCGATACCGGCGAAGGCGATGCCCCAGCCCATGCGGCGCAGCGGCGTGGGGTCGAAGCCCATACGGCGCAGCAGCGGGTACAGCACGATGTTGTTGAAGGGGATCAGCAGCATGATCAGCAGCGGGTTGAGCGCCTGCATCTGGCCGGCTTCCTTCACCAGGAAGCTGGGCCACCACCAGGCTTCGTGCGGGACGTGCATGTCCTTGCCCTGCAGCACCCAGGTCGAGGCCTTCTGGTCGAACAGCGACCAGAACGGCGTGGTCAGCGCGAAGATGATCAGGATGCGCAGCACCGAGCGCACGCTGTCCACCGATTCATCCGGATGCACGCCGCGGGCGCGGTCAAGCTGCATCGACACGCCGATCCCGCCGAACAGGATCACCGCACCCAAGGCCAGGCACGCGGTCACCACGAAGCCGAAGTCCTCCGGCCAGAACGACAGCTCGGCGCCGAACAGCAGCGGCAGCGCGATCAGCAGCAGCGCCGCGGCAATGGCGAAGCCCAGCATCGCCACCCACCAGCCCGGCCTGCCCTGCCCCGGCAACTGGCGGGTCAGCGCGGTCTTCGCCACGTTGTAGAAGGAGTGCGGATCCTTGCCCTCGGTCGGCGGCACGCGCACGTATTGCTTCCGGCCCAGCCAGAACAGCAGCGTGGCGATGCCCATCAGGATGCCCGGAATGCCGAACGCCACCGACGGCCCGAAGTTGCGCAGGAACAGCGGCATCAACAGGCTGGCGAAGAAGCTGCCGAAGTTGATCGTCCAGTAGAAGAAGTCGAAGACGATCTTGGCAAGGTGCTTGTTGGACTGGTCGAACTGGTCGCCGACGAAGCTCACCACCAGCGGCTTGATGCCGCCCGAGCCCAGCGCGATCAGGAACAGGCCGGTGTAGAAGCCGGTGCGATTGGCCTCGAACAGCGCCAGGCAAGCGTGGCCGGCGCAGTAGATCAGCGAGAACCACAGCACCGTGTTGTATTTGCCGAAGAACCGGTCCGACAGCCAGCCGCCGAGCAGCGGGAAGAAGTACACGCCGATCACGAAGGTGTGGAAGACCTCCTTCGCCATGCCCTGCCGTTCGGATTCGGGCAGGTAGGCCAGCAGCACGCTGCTCACCAGGAACTGCACCAGGATGTTGCGCATCCCGTAGAAGCTGAAGCGTTCGCACGCCTCGTTGCCCATGATGTAGGGGATCTGGCGCGGCAGTCGCGCAGTCGCGCGGCGGTCGGGGTCGCGTTCATCGGGCGGCTCCTGGTCGGGTCAATGGGTCGATGGGGAATGGCGAAGCGGGCTCAGCGCCACTCTTCGAGGCCTTCGCGTGCATAGGTTTCGGCGAAGGCCGGGCGCGCCTTCATCCGCCGGGCCAGCTCGCCCAGATGCGGCCAGCTGTCACCAGGCTTCGGCATGCCGCGCGACCAGCGCAGCAGCATGGTCAGGTAGATGTCGGCCGCCGAAGGCGCATCGCCCAGAAGATAGGGGCCGTGCGCGGCGAGGTGGTCGTCGAGCCGCTGCCAGGCGGCCTCGATGCGCGGCGCGGTGTGCGCATGCACGGCCTCGCGCTGGGACTCGCCGGCCGGTTCCTGCGGGTACCACCACAACCGGAACAAGGGCTGCACCGCGTTGGCGAGGTGGAACATCCACTGGGTGTAGTCGGCGCGCTTCGGGTCGTCGATGGCGGGTGCGAGGCGATGCGCGCGGTCGGCATCGGCCAGGGTCATCAGCAGCGCGGCGGCCTCGAAACGCGGCACGCCGCCGGTCACCAGGGTCGGGACCACGCCATTCGGGTTGAGCGCGAGGTATTCCGGCGCCTTCTGCTGGCCGGACTTCGTATCGACCAGCGCCAGCCGGTGCGGGCGGTCCAGCTCGATGAGCAGCCAATGCACCGCGAAACTGGCCGCGCCCGGGGAGTAATAAAGCGTGTCGTCGTTCATCTGCATGGGTCACATGATGGCATGACCTTCGGGCCCCCTTCCCCATGGCCCGGCGCGGCTACCATCGGGCTTTCGTCACCGCAGGTGCATGACATGGCGCAATCCGCCCGCTCCGTCCCGCTCATCCTCGCCGTCGGCCTGGCGCTCGCGGGCCTGTCCGCGCAGGCCGCGCCACCCTCCAAGGGCGCGCTGACCACGCTCTCGGAACGCAGCGGCTTCCAGAAGACCGGGCGCTACGACGAAGTGATCGCGCTCTGCGGCGCCTTCGCCAAGGCCTACCCTGCATCGGTCAGCTGCTTCGACTTCGGCACCACGCCGGAAGGCCGGCCGATGAAGGCGCTGGCGGTGTCGACGTCCGGCGCGCTGACCCCGGCGGCGGCCAAGGCCAAGGGTTTGCCGGTGGTGCTGGTGCAGGGCGGCATCCATGCGGGCGAGATCGACGGCAAGGACGCGGTGTTCTGGTTGCTGCGCGAACTGCTGGCCGGCCAGGTCGCGAAGGGCGCGCTGGATCGCCAGGTGCTGGTCTTCGTGCCGGTGTTCAACGTGGACGGCCACGAGAACTTCCGCGCCTGGAACCGCCCCAACCAGCGCGGGCCGGAGGAAATGGGCTTCCGCACCACCGCCCAGCGCTACAACCTCAACCGCGATTACGTGAAGGCGGACGCGCCGGAAATGCAGGCGATGCTGCGGCTGGTCAACGCCTGGGACCCGCTGGTGGCGATGGACCTGCACGTCACCGACGGCGCCAAGTTCCAGCACGATGTCTCGATCACCGCGCAGCCGGTGAACAGCGGCGATGCCGGGCTGCAGCAGGCCGGGCGCGCACTGCGCGACGGCATCCTCACCCGGCTCACCGCGCAGGGTTCGATGCCGGTGCCGTTCTACCCGAGCTTCGTGGAAGAGGACGACCCGGCTTCCGGCTTCTCCGAAGGCGTGTCCACGCCGCGCTTCTCGCACGGCTATTTCGTGCTGCGCAACCGCATCGGCATCCTGGTCGAGACCCACAGCTGGCGCACCTATCCCGAGCGCGTCCGCACCACCCGCAACACCGTGCTCGACCTGCTGGAGCTGGTCGCGGCCCACGGCGGCGACTGGTCGGCCACCGCGAAGGCGGCGGACCTGCGCGCGGCCAAGCTCGCCGGGCAGCCGGTGCCACTGGCCTGGAAGGTGTTGGACGATGCCCGCACCATCGATTTCCAGGGCTATGCCTACACCCGCACGCCGTCGGCGATTTCCGGCGCGTTGATGACGCGCTACGACGAAACGAAGCCGCAGGTGTGGAGGATTCCGCTGCGCGACCAGGTGGCCCCGGCCCTGCAGGTGAAGGCGCCGGGCGCGGGCTATCTGGTGCCGGTGGCATGGGCGCCCTACGTCGCGCCGAAGCTGCAGGTGCATGGCATCGAATACCGCACGCTGCGAGGGCCGCTGAAGGATGTGGCGGCTGAGACCTTCCGCGCCACCTCCGCCAGGTTCTCGCCGGCTTCGGTCGAAGGCCACCAACGCGTGGCGCTGGAAGGCGCATGGCAGCCGGAGCGGCGCGACCTGCTGGCCGGCGCGTTGTTCGTGCCGATCGCGCAGCCGAAGGCGCGGCTGGTGATGAACCTGCTGGAACCGCAGGCGCCGGATGCCATCGCCGGTTGGGGCGAAATGAACAACGCCTTCGAGCAGAAGGAATACATGGAGGACTACGTCGCCGAGGAGCAGGCCGAAGCGATGCTCGCGCGTGATCCGGCGCTGAAGGCCGCCTTCGACAAGCGCCTGCGCGAGGACGCCGACTTCGCCAAATCCCCCGCCGACCGGCTGGACTTCTTCTATCGCCTGCACCCGGCCTACGACCGCGATTACCTGCGCTATCCGGTCATCCGCGTCGAACGCGCGCCGGACTGAGCACCTCAGCAGTTTTCGTATTTCCAGTTGCGGCGCTTGCCCTCGCCCAGCCACTCGATGGCCTGGGCGATGCGGCGTTCGCGGGTGTCGTCGCGCATGGCCTCGTTGATCCAGTCGATGTATTCGCGGCGCTGGCCCGGCGGGAAGGCTTCGAAATGCTTGCGGGCGACGGGATGGGCCTTCAGCGCGGCGGCGAATCCGGGCGGCGGGACGGCTTCGGGCCTGGCCGTTCGCGCGGGCCTCGGCCTGGCTGACGCGGTGCCGGCCGCGGCTTCATCGATCAACTGCATCGCGCGCCTGATATGCGACTTCAACAGCGCGGGCTTGGGGATGTCGGCGGCGGTGCGCAGCTTGCCGTAGCTGCCCATGCCGGTGCGGGCTGCCGATGCCGCCTCGCCCAGCACCTCGGCGTGCTGCCAGTAGCCGAACGACATGTGCTGCTTGAAGGCCGCCATGCCGCACAGGATCTTGCCGCGATAGAGGAAGGTCGGCATCCCCCATTTGATCGCTTCCTCGGCCTGCGGGCAGGCGCGGTGCACGGCGTCGCGCAGGGCGGCGAGCATGGGCCGGAAATCGGGGTTGGCCGCATCCAGATAGGCATCGATGGCCGGGATGCGTTCGGGTGGAAGTTTGGATGTCATATCTCCGACCTCAGCTCGAATGGAACCCTGCCCGCGATCACGAGGGCCGACCGGGGCATCCCCCACGACCCTCGACAACCCGACGGCCATCATGCCAAAGGGCGCGTCGGCAACGGCAGCAACCCGACAGCGATCCGCGAACACGCCCTGCTGTCCGGGCGCTGACCACAGCACCGCGCAGCTGACCTAGACTTTGCCGATGCGCAGGAATCCTTGGTTACTCCCCTTGCTGCTGTTGGCGGGCCTGGCCCTGTCGTGGTGGCTGAACCGGGCCGGTCATTCCGGCTCCGACACACCGCTGCCCGCACCCGCCGGCCAGCAGGCCCCCGCGTCGCGCAACGAGGCGCCGCAACCGCGTGTCTCCCGCGATGCCCGGCTGCCGCGCGAAGCGCTGGACACCATCGCCCTGATCCAGCGTGGCGGCCCGTTCCCGCACCGGCAGGACGGCGCGACCTTCGGCAACCGCGAAGGCCGGCTGCCGCGCCAGCCGCGTGGCTGGTACCGCGAATACACCGTGGACACGACACGCCCGGCCTCTCGCATCGCGGCGCGCGCCGCATCGTCACCGGCGGCAACCCGCCGCGCGAGTGGTATTACACCGACGACCATTACGACAGCTTCCGCCGCATCGAGGTGCAGCCATGAGCGACAACGAGCAGCACCCGCTCGATCTGCGCGACCCGCGCCAGGCCGGCGTCTATCGCGTGATGCGTGCCGATGTCGTGCCGTTGATGGCGCTGGCGCAGGACGAGTTCGTGGCCATCCACGACATCGACTTGCATGGCATCGACGACAAGCCGACGCTGCTGGCGCGGATCGGCGAGGCGCTGCAGTTTCCGGCCGGCTGGGGCGGCAACTGGGATGCGCTGGCCGATGCGCTCAACGACCTGTCATGGCTGGGCGAATCGACGCCGCGCCTGCTGGTCTGGCGCGGCATGGACCAGCTGCATGCGCGTGCGCCGGAACTCGAATCCACCCTCTGCGACATTCTTGAAGAAGCCAGCGCGCGTTGGGCCGCCGACGGCGTGGCGATGTGGTCGCTGCTGAGCCTGGCGCACATCCCCGACGAAGACCAGGACGAAGACGACGCATCATCCGGATAAGCATCGAAGGAATGCAGATGCGAAGAAGCCGGCACAAGCCGGCTTCCCCATTTTCCAACTGATGAAAGTGCCGGTCAGCGCTCGCGCACGCTGGTGTCGACGATGATGCGCTGGGCCAGATACTCGCCATTGCCGACGGCGCGGCCTTCGATGCGGATCACATCGCCACGTTCCAGCTGGGACACCTGATAACGCTGGCCGCGGTATTCGACCACGGTGTACTGGTCGTAGCGCACGCGGTCATTGCTGCCGCTGTAACCGCCACGCGTGAAGTTGATGACCTGGTTGCGGGTGTCGATGTAGGTCACCGCGCCACCCAGCGTGTTGCCGTAGACCGGCGAACCGCCGCCGCGCACGTCCTGCAGCACTTCGATGCTGCGCGCCCACCAGCGCCCGCTGGACTGCACGGCTTCCACGCGGATGCGGTCGCCGTTCTCCAGTCCGTTCGGTGCCACCTGCCGGCCCTGGTAGGACGCGACGGTGTTGCGGTCGTAATACATTTCGATGCGGCCACCACTGCTGCCATAGCCGCCATCGCTGCGCAGCATGAAGCGTGCGTTGGCGTGGTCCACGCCATCCACGTTGCCGGTGATCGCCTGCCCGTAGCCGGGCTGCGAAGGCGGATAGCCCTGCCCCGGATACTGGCCGCCCGGATAGCCACCGCTGCCACCGGGATATCCGCCCAGCCCACCGACGCTCATGCAGCCGGACAATGAAAGCGCGGCAGCCAGCGCGGCCACGGCGGAAAGTGAAGTGCGCAGACGGGTCATGGCGTTCTCCTGTCGAGGGATGCGGCCATCTGGCCACCGCCCCGGTGAACGACAGGTCAGCGGCCGCATGAACCGCGTCGACCGGTTCAGCTTGACGCGGACCTCAGCTCAGTCGCCGTCGAGTTCCTGCCAGCGGACATAGGCGGCGTCGAGCTCGGCCTGCATCGCCGCGAGCGCGTCGTTGTCGGCCTGCACGGCGGCGGCATCGCGCTGGAAATAGGCGGGCTCGTTCATCCGCGCGGTGTGTTGGGCGATGTCGGCTTCCAGCGCTTCGATGCGGCCGGGCAGCGCCTCCAGCTCGCGGGTTTCCTTGTAGCCGAGCTTCTTCCTTGCCGATGCGACAGGGATGGGCGATGCGGCTTCGGGCACGGCCGGTTTCGTCGCCGCGACCGGCTTCGACGCGAGCGACGCATCAGGCCGTTGCCGCAGCCAATCGCTGTAACCGCCGACGTACTCACCGATGCGACCTCCCCCTTCCATCACCAGGGTGGACGTCACCACGTTGTCGAGGAACTCGCGGTCGTGGCTGACCATGAGCAGCGTGCCGGGGTAGTCGGCCAGCAGTTCTTCCAGCAGCTCCAGTGTCTCGACATCGAGATCGTTGGTCGGTTCGTCCATCACCAGCAGGTTGGACGGCTGCGCGAACAACTTGGCCAGCAGCAGCCGGTTGCGCTCGCCGCCGGACAGCCGGGTGATCGGCGCACGCGCGCGTTCCGGCGTGAACAGGAAGTCCTGCAGGTAGCCGATGACATGCTTGCGCTTGCCGCCGATCTCCACGAATTCCTGGCCTTCGGAGACGTTTTCAAGCGCGTTCCAGTCCTCGCGCAGGGTGGCGCGGTACTGGTCGAAATAGGCGACCTGCAGCTGCGTGCCCTGCCTCACTTCGCCGGCATCGGGTTGCAGCTCGCCCAGCAGCAGCTTGAGCAGCGTGGTCTTGCCGCTGCCGTTGGGCCCGATCAGGCCGATGCGGTCGCCGCGCAGCACCACGGTGTCGAGGCCGCGCACCAGCGGCGCCGCCCCATGCGCGAAGGACACGTCCTTCACTTCGATCACCTTCTTCCCGGAGGACTGGCTTTCCGCTACTTCCATCCGCACCTTGCCGGTCTGTTCGCGGCGCGCGGCGCGTTCGTTGCGCATCGCCTTCAGGCGGCGCACCCGGCCTTCGTCGCGGGTCCGGCGCGCCTTGATGCCCTGCCGGATCCACGCTTCCTCCTGCGCCAGCAGCTTGTCGAAGCGCGCGTTTTCCTGCGCTTCGGAATGCAGGCGCTCTTCGCGGCGGCGCAGGTAGTTGTCCCAATCCCCCGGCCAACTGCTGACGCGGCCACGGTCGATCTCGACGATGCGCGTGGCCAGTTGCCGCAGGAACCGGCGGTCATGGGTGACGAACACCAGCGCCCCGCTCCAGCCTTTCAGGAAGCCTTCGAGCCAGTCGATCGCGGCGATGTCGAGGTGGTTGGTGGGCTCGTCCAGCAGCAGCAGGTCGGGCTCGGCGACCAGCGCGCGCGCCAGCAGCACGCGGCGTTTCATGCCGCCGGACAGCCGCCCGAAGTCGGCATCGCCATCCAGCTCCAGCCGTTGCAGGGTCTCGCCGACGCGCTGGTCCAGCGACCAGCCCTGCACGGCTTCGATCTTCGCCTGCACGTCGGCCAGCTGGTCGGTGTCGATGTCGGCTTCGTGGATGAGGTGGTGGTAGCGCGCCAGCAACGCACCGGCATCGCCCAGGCCTTCGGCCACCACGTCGAACACGCTGCCGGATGCGCCGATCGGCACTTCCTGTTCCAGCCGCGCGATGCGGACACCGGATTCGAGGCGGATGTCGCCGTCGTCGGGTTTGATGTCGCCGCTGATCAGCTTCATCAGGGTGGACTTGCCGGCGCCGTTGCGGCCGATCAGCGCGATGCGTTCGCCGGGCTCGATGGCCAGATCGACCTGTTCGAGCAGCAGCGGGCCGCCGACGCTGTAGTCGACGGCATTGAAGGTAATGAGGGGCATGCGGGGATTTTACGGGGGATGGCGGCGTTGGACGCGTTGCGGGCGAATCCGGGTGAGTCGAGATGCGGTCGCGTTTCCAATCTGGAGTGTGCTCAGGAATGTACGCGTGTAAGTGGAAGCGTGATGCGGCGGGCCTCGTTTCGCTTCTAGTCTGGAGAAGCACAAAAATCGACACGCATCAGTCGAGGTCCGGATACGACCGGTCTGGCTTGAGCGCGGCAGGACGCCGCGCTCGAGTCCCCATGCGCTCCCCCGGACCTGCTGTCACGCAATCAGAGAGGTACAGGGCGTGGCAACAACGCCACGCAGCCATGCGAATTCGGTGTGTGACGAGCGGCGTCCGCAATCGTGCGGATTCAAGGCGTGTCAGCCAACGGGCATCACCCGTCAGGACGAACACGACAACATCGAACACCCCGCCTTTTCGCGCGCCCAGTCCGGGCGCTTGCCGGCGAAATATTCGCGACCCGGCTGGTCGTCGTACGGGTGCCGCATCACTTCCAACAGATCGTGGATGCCTGCTTCGTCACCCGCCTCCGCCCGCTCGATAGCCGCCTGCGCCAGCCAGTTGCGCAGGATGTACTTCGGGTTGGCCTGCCGCATCGTCTCCCGGCGTGTCGCCTCATCGAAGGCGTTGTCGGCCAGTCGCGCGCGATAGCGGGCCAGCCAGCCGGCCAGCTCATCCGCATGCGCATCGCGCTTGGCGTCGTCGTAGAAGGCATCGGCGAACACCTCCGGCGAAGCCACATCCCCTGCATCAGACAGCGCGCGGAAGAAGATCGTCATGTCCACTTCGGCACGTTGCATCCACGCCTGCAGGTCGCGCATCAGGGCCAGATCGTCGTCGCGGCATTCGGCCAGCCCAAGTTTGCGCGCGGTGTTCTCGCGGTCCATGCGGCCGTACTCGCGGCCATAGGCCTCCAGCCCCGCCTGCAGCGGCGCGATGTCATCGAACAAGGGCGACAGCGCGGCGGCCAGCTTTTGCAGGTTCCACAACGAGATGCGCGGCTGCCAGCCGAAACGGTAGCGGCGCCCCTGCGCGTCGGTGGTGTTGGGCGTGAAGTCGGGATCGTAGTCGTCGATCCAGCCATACGGCCCGTAGTCGATGGTCAGCCCGAGCACGCTCAGGTTGTCGGTGTTCATCACCCCGTGCACGAAGCCCACGCGCATCCACTCCGCCATCAGCCGCGCGGTGCGCACGGCGATCTCGTTGAACCACGCAGCCAGCGCATCGTCACGACTACTCAAGTGCGGGAAATCGCGGTCGATGCAGAACTCGGCCAAGGTGCGCAGCAGGGCCACATCCCCGCGCGAAGACGGCAGCTCGAAATGCCCGAAGCGCAGGAACGAAGGTGCCGCGCGGCAGACGATGGCTCCCGGTTCCGGCTTCGGGTGGCCGTCGTAGAACATGTCGCGGACCACGGCATCGCCGGTCGATACCAGCGACAGCGCACGCGTGGTCGGGATGCCCAGGTGGTGCATCGCCTCGCTGCAGAGGAATTCGCGAACCGACGAACGCAGCACCGCGCGGCCATCGGCGTGGCGCGAATACGGGGTCTGGCCGGCGCCTTTCAGTTGCAGCTCCCAGTGCCGGCCATCGGGGGCGATGGCTTCGCCCAGGGTGATCGCGCGGCCGTCGCCCAGTTGCCCGGCCCAGCTGCCGAACTGGTGGCCGCCGTAATTGGTGGCGTGCGGCTGCATGCCGGGCAGCAGGGCGTTGCCGCCGAAGACCTGCGCGAAGGCCGGCGATGCCGCATCGGCTTCGGTCAGGCCGAGCGTCTCCAGCATCTCTTTCGAGGTGGCGATGACGCGTGGGGCGGCGACCGGCGTGGGCGTGAGCGGCGACCACATCGCGCCCTCGACCTGGCGCACGAAGTTGCGCGGCTCGGGATCGCCGGGCAATTCGCGCGGGAAACGGTTGTCGAAACGGAGTTCCATCCCCATGACCTGCGGCCGGCCCCTGCGGATAACAAGCGTAGAATGGCCGACCATTCGTTTGCGCCATGCGCAGGAGACCCGCCATGAGCGTTGAAACACCCGGCCCCGAGGGTGCCGCCAAGCCCGCCTTCACCGACCTGGGCCTGCCCGACACCCTGCTGAAGGCCCTGTCGGAAGTCGGCTACGAGAGCCCCTCGCCGATCCAGGCCGCGACCATTCCGCCGCTGCTGGCCGGCCGCGACGTGCTGGGCCAGGCCCAGACCGGCACCGGCAAGACCGCCGCCTTCGCGCTGCCGATCCTGGCCCGCATCGACCCCAAGATGGCCGCGCCGCAGGCACTGGTGCTGGCACCGACCCGCGAACTGGCGATCCAGGTCAGCGAGGCCTTCCAGAAATACGCCCACCACCTGCCCGGCTTCCACGTGCTGCCGATCTACGGCGGCCAGAGCTATACGCCGCAGCTGCAGGCGCTCCGCCGCGGCGTGCAGGTCGTCGTCGGCACGCCGGGTCGCGTCATCGACCACCTGGAACGCGGCTCGCTGGACCTGTCCAAGCTGCGCACCCTGGTGCTAGACGAAGCCGACGAAATGCTCCGCATGGGCTTTGTGGATGACGTCGAGGCGGTGGTGAAGAAGTGCCCGCCGGAGCGCCAGATCGCGCTGTTCTCGGCCACCATGCCGCCGCCGATCAAGCGCATCGCCCAGACCTACCTGCGCAACCCGGAGGAAGTGGCGATCAAGGCCACGACTACCACCGGCGAGAACATCCGCCAGCGCTACTGGCTGGTCAGCGGCCTGCACAAGCTGGACGCGATCACCCGCATCCTCGAAGCCGAGACCTTCGACGCGATGATCGTGTTCGCGCGCACCAAGCTCGGCACCGAGGAACTGGCGGAGAAGCTGGCCGCGCGTGGCATCGCCGCCGCCGCCATCAACGGCGACATGGAGCAGAAGTCGCGCGAGCGCACCATCCAGCGCCTCAAGGACGGCCAGCTCGACGTGCTGGTCGCCACCGACGTCGCCGCACGCGGGCTGGACGTGGAACGCATCACCCACGTGCTGAATTTCGACATCCCCTACGACACCGAGAGCTACGTCCACCGCATAGGCCGCACCGGGCGTGCCGGGCGCAAGGGCGAGGCGATCCTGTTCGTCACGCCGCGCGAGCGCGGGATGCTGCGCGCCATCGAACGCGCGACGCGCCAGCCGATCGAGCCGATGCAGCTGCCGAGCGCGCAGGACGTCAACCAGCAGCGCGTCACCCGCTTCCGCGACCGCATCACCGGTGCGCTGGAAGGCAGCGACAGCGACATGTTCCGCGGCCTGCTGGAGGATTTCGAGCGCGAGCAGAACGTACCGATGGTCGAGATCGCCGCCGCGCTGGCCCAGCTGGTACAGGGCGACACGCCGATGTTCCTGCCCAACGATCCGCCGCCGGCCCCGCCGCGCGAGCGCAGCGACCGCCCCGAACGCGGCGAGCGCCCCGCCCGCAACAATGACTACGCGCCCAAGACGCGCGAAGGTGAAAGCGCACCGCGGGTCGAGCGCGCCACGCATGGCGGCCCGGATGTCGGCATGCAGACGTATCGCATCGAAGTGGGCCACGAGCATCGCGTGAAGCCGGGCAACATCGTCGGCGCCATCGCCAACGAGGCCGAGCTGGAAGCGCGCTACATCGGCCGCGTCGATATCCGCGACGACTACACGCTGGTCGACCTGCCCGAAGGCATGCCGCCGGAGCTGCTGCAGTTCCTGCAGAACGTGCGCGTGGCCGGCCGCCCGATCCGCATGAAGCTCGCCACCGATGCCGACCTGGACGCGCCGGTGCGCAAGCCGCGCTTCGCCGGCAAGGGCCGCTTCGACAACGACGGCGGCGACCGTCCGCGCAAGCCCGGCGGGTTCAAGCCCAAGCCGGGCTTCGGCGGCGGCTTCGACAAGCCGCGCGGGCCGCGCAAGCCGCGCAAGCCGCGCTGAGTCGCGATGCCGCGCCTGTTGGTCTTCCAGCATGTGGCTGCGGAGCCGCTGGGCACGCTGGATGCCCTGATCCGCCGGCGCGGCCACCGGATGCGCTTCGTCAATTTCGAGCGCGAACCCGATGCGGTCCCCAACGTGGACCGCTATCGCGGGCTCATCGTGCTCGGCGGGCCGATGAACGTGGAAGACCAGCCGCATCGCCATCATCTGGCCACCGAAATGCGCGCGATCGAAGCGATGCTGCGGCAGGGCAAGCCGGTGCTCGGCATCTGCCTGGGCGCGCAGCTGCTGGCCCACGTGCTGGGCGCGCCGGTCTGCCGGCATGACGCGCCGGAAACCGGCTGGCATCCGCTGGCGCTGACCGAAGCCGGGCGCCGCGACCCGGTGCTCTCGCATTACGGCTGCGGCGCCCCGGTGTTCCAGTGGCATCGCTACCGCTTCGACATCCCCGAAGGCGCCGTGCATCTGGCCGAGACCGGGCAGTGCGCGCCGCAGGCCTTCCGCCACGGCGACAACGCCTACGGTTTCCAGTTCCATCTTGAAGTCGACCTGCCACTGATCGCGCGCTGGCTCGGCAACCGCGCCTATGTCGATGAACTGGCGGCGCACGGCCATGCCATCGACAGCGCCCGCCTGCTGGCGGAATCCGAAGCCCACCTGCCACCGATGCAGGCGCATGCGGAGGCCGTCTTCAACGCCTTCCTCGATCTGGTCGGCCGCCCCGACCGGCGCTACACCCTGCCTTCGAGGGAGTGGACGTGAAGCCCTACGACGTCCTCATCATCGGCGGCGGCGCGGCCGGGCTGATGTGCGCGCTGACCGCCGGCCAGCGTGGCCTGCGCGTCCGGGTGATCGAACATGCCGAACGCTGCGGCAAGAAGATCCTGATGTCGGGCGGTGGCCGCTGCAACTTCACCAATACCGGCGCCACGCCCGCGCAATACCTCTCGGCCAACCCGCATTTCTGCAAGTCGGCACTGGCGCGTTACACCCCGGCCGACTTCATCGAGATGGTCGAGCGCCACGGCATCACCTGGCACGAGAAGGAGCTTGGCCAGCTGTTCTGCGACGAGTCGTCAAAGCAGATCGTGCGGATGCTGCTGGACGAATGCGAATGGGCCGACGTGGAGATCAGCACCGGCTGCAGCGTTGAAAATATCGAACATGGCGATGGCGGCTTCACGCTGCGTACCTCGCAGGGTGCGTGCAGCGCGCCGGCGCTGGTCGTCGCCTGCGGTGGGTTGTCGATCCCGCGCATGGGCGCCACCGGCTTCGGCTACCAGATCGCGCGGCAGTTCGGCCATGAAGTGCTGCCCACCCGCGCCGGCCTGGTGCCGTTGACGCTGTCGGGCACGCACCTCGAACGGCTGGCCGACCTGAGCGGCCTGTCGCTGCCGGTCGAAGTGCATTGCGGCAAGGTCAGCTTCCGCAACGCGATGCTGCTCACCCATCGCGGGGTGAGCGGGCCGGCCATCCTGCAGATCAGTTCGTACTGGCGCGAAGGCGATGCGCTCACCATCGACCTGCTGCCCGGCGTGGACGCACGCGCATTGCTGGATGACTGGACTGCGACGCGCCGCGACGCCCAGCTGCAGACCCTGCTCGGCGAGGTGCTGCCGAAGCGCTTCGCGCAACGGCTGATCGAACACGGGCTGCCCAACAAATCGATGCGCCAATACACCCCGCGCGAACTGGAGACGCTGGCCGCCACGCTGTCGGCATGGCCGCTGGTCGCCAGCGGCACCGAGGGCTACCGCACCGCCGAAGTCACCCTGGGCGGCGTGGATACCGACGGTTTGTCATCCAGCACGATGATGTCGAAGCACATGCCCGGTCTGTATTTCATCGGCGAGGTGGTGGATGTCACCGGCTGGCTGGGCGGCTACAACTTCCAGTGGGCCTGGGCCTCGGGCCGCGCGGCAGGCATGGCGCTCTGACTCAGTGCATGAAGGCCGGCAACGGCCAGCCGAACACCTGCGCGAAGAAGTAATAAGCCACTGCAGCGAGCGCGCACCACAGCGTCACCTTCAGCGCGAAACCCACCACCTTGGCGATCAGCCAGCCGATCACCACGGCGATGACGATCGGCACCAGCATCGCCGGATCGAAATTCATCGCTGCACCTCCGGCGCGGGCACGGGTTCATCGCGCACCGGCTTGAGCGCCGGGTCCAGCGCGATGCGCTCGTCGAAGACGAAGCAGGCGCCGTCATAGCCTTCGCCGCCCACTTCCTCGAAGTAGCGGAGGATGCCGCCCTCCAGCTGCAGCACGTTGTCCAGCCCGATGCCGCGCATCCACGGCGCCGCCTTTTCGCAACGGATGCCGCCGGTGCAGAAGCTCACCACGGTGGCGTCGCGCAGTTCGTCGCGGATGGCTTCGACCGCCGCCGGCAGGTCGTTGAAGTTGTCGATGGGCAAGGTCAATGCGCCGTGGAAGGTGCCGTGTCCGAACTCCTCGCGGTTGCGGGTATCGAGCAGCAACAGCGGCTTGCCTTCATCGTCATGGCCGGCGCGGATCCAGCGCTGCAGCGTCAACGCATCCACGCCCGGCGCGCGTGCTTCGCCGACGCCCGCAGCACGGCCGGCGAACGGCACGATCTCGCGCTTCTCCTTCACCTTGAGCCGCGCGAACGGCACATGCGTGCTCCAGCTCTCCTTCGCCACGATGCCTTCGAAGCGTGCATCGCCCCGCAGCCAGCCAAGGAAACCGCGCACATCGGCCTCGCCGCCGGCCAGGAACAGGTTGATGCCCTCGCCCGCCACCAGCACGCTGCCGAGCAGGCCACGCGCCTCGCACTGCGAACGGATGGCCTCGGCCACGGCGGGTACATCGGCGATGTCCACGAACAGGTAGGCGGCGATATTCAGCTTCATCGCGCGCATTTTACGGGCTCAGCGCCGGCCCCAGAACGCAAAGCCGACCGCCGCGACCAGGCACAGGTAGGACGCCACGGTGTTCCACTTCATCTGTTCGCCAAACACCAGCCACGCCACCACGCTGAAGACGGCAAGCGTGATGCATTCCTGCAGGATCTTCATCTGGCTCAATGTCATCACGCTGGAGCCGATGCGGTTGCCGGGCACCATGAAGCAGTATTCGAAGAACGCGAGCCCCCAGCTGGCCACGATGGCGATCCACAGCGGGCTGCCCTTGAACTTGAGGTGGCCGTACCACGCCAGGTTCATGAAGACGTTGGAGATGGTCAGCAACGCCAGGAACTTGAGAAGGGTGGCATTGGGCATGGCGATATCGCGCGTGGTCAGGGTGCCGGCATGCTAGCGCGCGGCCGGCGCTTCCCGGCGTGCTTCACGCAGGGCCGCTTCGTCCTCCGAACTGCCGGCGCTCCAGCGCGTGCGCTCCATCAGCAGCACGATCAGCACCACGAACAGCACCGCGCAGACCGCGGCCACGGCGAGATAGATGACGCTGCGCCGACGGGCCCGTGCACGTATCTCGGCTTCACTCAGCCAACTGTCCGGGCGACGCGGGGCGACCTGCAGCCCGCGCATCCCCGCCAAGGGGTCCTGCCTGCCTTCGTGCCCGCCTTCGTCACTCACGTTCATGAACACGCTTCGGGTAATGGAGGGACGATGGTAAGCGCGTGCCTGCATTCCGTTGAATGATGGCCGGGCGTCAAGGATGATGCGGAAGATTCACCTCCTCCATCACTCAAGGGTCGCATGAACTTCTGGCGCTTCCAGTGGCTGCTCTACGCCTTCGTCGCCTTCATCGTGGTGGCGCCGTTCCTGCTGTTGCGACAGGCCAACCAGCGCATCCAGGATGCCGACCTGATGCTGGCGCACACCCGCGAAGTCGAATCCGTCGCCAGCCAGTTGCTGTTCCAGGTGCGCGACCTCGAATCCGCCGCCGCCACGATCACCGCGGGGGTCGACGTTCCCAACGCGCGTCGCCGTGTCGCCGAGAGCGAGCAGGCCATCCCGCCGCTGATCCGTCAGCTAGTGGACATCACACTCGACAATCCGCGCCAGCAGCTGCAGGTGGGCGAGTTGCGCACGCGCATCCTACAGCGCGAGCAGCTGAGTCAGCGCATCATCAATGCCACCGACCCCGCCGAACGCAAGCGCCTGCTGGCGATGATGGTCAACGAGTTCCCGATGCGTGGCGCCGCCGTCGGCGTGCTCAAGGAAGAACAGATACTGCTCGCCCAACGCACTCGGCAGGCGACCACCCTGCGACGCCAGGGCGAACGCTTCTCGCTGGCGGCCATGCTGGTCCAGCTTGCCCTGCTCAGCCTGCTGCTGTGGATGGCGCTCCGGCACCAGCGCGGACGCGCCGCGGCCGAGCAGCAGGCCAATCGCGCCAACCTGCGCGCATTGACGGTGATGCAGTCGATCCGCGAACCCATCGCGCTGATCGACCACGAGCAGCGCGTGGTGATGCACAACACCGCCTTCGACGAGCTCTATGGCGATGGCGACGAAAGTACGCCCATCGACGGGCTCTCCATCGGCGAGATCGGCGGCGATGCATGGACCGGCCACGGGGTCACACAGCGTCTGCGCGACGTGCTGAGCCGTGGCCGCGAACTGTGGGATTTCGAGATCCAGCAGACCACCCGCGACGGCATCGACCGCATCATGCTGCTCAACGCCCGCCGCATGTCCCTGCCCGACAGTGACGAAGAGGTCGCCCTGCTCACGCTCAGCGACATCACCACGCAGAAGGCTTCGGAGCGCGAGATCTCGGAGCTCAACCAGCAACTCGAAGGCAAGATCGAACAGGTGTCCGACGTCAATCGCGAGCTGGAGGCCTTCAGCTACTCCGTCTCGCACGACCTGCGTGCACCGCTGCGGCATATCGCGGGATTCGCCGACAAGCTCAAGCAGCATCTCGGCGACGTTGGCGACGAGCGCACACGCCACTACATCGCGACCATCGACGCCTCGGCCAAGCGCATGGCGGCGCTCATCGACGACCTGCTGGTGTATTCGCGGCTCGGGCGCAGCGCGCTCCGCCTGCAGGCGGTGGACATGCAGTCACTGGTCGCCGAGACACGCGCCCTGCTGGATGCGAACGTGGCCGCCGACACGCCCGGTCGTCGCATCGAGTGGAACGTCGGTCCGTTGCCCATCGTGGTCTCGGACGAGAACATGATGCGGCAGGTCTGGCTCAACCTGATGGGCAACGCGGTCAAGTACAGCGGCCCGCGCGAGCGCACGGTCATCGACATCAGCCATCGCCGCCTGGATGACGGCCGCCACGAATTCACCGTGAAGGACAACGGCGTCGGCTTCGACATGCAATACGCGGGCAAACTGTTCGGCGTGTTCCAGCGCATGCACAAGGCCAACGAATTCCCGGGTACCGGCATCGGCCTGGCCAGCGTCCAGCGCGTGCTCATGCGGCATGGCGGCCAGATTTCGGCTGAATCGGAAGTTGACCGCGGCAGTACGTTCCGGTTTACCCTTCCTGCGATGCTGGACAATCCGTCGCCGGCCCTGCCCGCCTCGCACTGAACACACCAAGGAATTCGATGAAGGACATCCTGCCGATCCTGCTTGCCGAAGACAGCCCCGCCGACGCGGAGATGGCCATCGACGCGCTGCGCGAAGCCAACCTGGCCAATCCCATCGTCCATGTCGAAGACGGCGTGGAAGTGATGGACTTCCTGCTGCGGCAGGGCCGCTTCGCCGATCGCGAACCGGGGCATCCGTCGGTGCTGCTGCTCGACATCAAGATGCCGCGCATGGACGGGCTGGAAGTGCTGCAACGCATCCGCGACAACGAGGAGCTCAAGCACATCCCGGTGGTCATCCTGTCCTCGTCGCGCGAAGAGAGCGACCTGGCCCACAGCTGGAACCTCGGCGTGAATGCCTATGTGGTGAAGCCGGTCGATGTGATGCAGTTCTTCGAAGCGGTGAAGACGCTCGGCCGTTTCTGGGCCGTGTTCAACCAGCGCCCGCAGCACGACTGACCGGGTGCATACGCATTTCATGCAACCCCTGCGCATCCTGCTGATCGAAGACAACGCCGACGACGCCGAGCTGATCGCCTTCGAACTGGACGATGCCGGCATCGTGCACGAGCTGCACCGGGTGGAACTGCGCGCGGAACTCGACGCCGCCCTCGACTGCGACCAGTGGTCACTGGTGATCTGCGATTCGCGGCTGCCCGGCTATACCGGCATCGAGGCCTTCGGCTGGGTGCGCAGGCGGATGCCGGCGATTCCCTTCCTGTTCTGCATCGGCGACCTGCACATCGACGACCCGGCGCTGGCCAAAAGCATCAAGGCCTCCAACGGCTGGGTGTCGAAGGACCGGCTGGGCGAACTGCCTTCCGCCGTCCGGGCTGCGATCAGCGCCTGAGCCTCACGGCAGCGCCGGCCAGGCTTCGGCATCCAGCGTTTCGCGCGCCGCATGCCAGCTGGCATAGGCCAGCCACGGCATCACCAATCCCAACCCGATGAAGGCGGTGGCGAAGCCGAGCACCGTCAGCACGATGATGATGGCCGCCCACAGCGCCATCGGCCCCTTGTTGCGCAGCACCGCGTTCACGCTGGATACGCCGGCGGTGACCATGTCGACATCGCGGTCGGCGATCAGCGGCAGCGATAGTGCGGCCACGGCGAAAGTCAGGGCCGCGAACATCCCGCCCACCACCGAGCCGATGGCCAGATATTCCAGCAGCGCGATGCGGTCGCCCTCGATGGTCGGCGACAGCGCGGTGATCACCATGCCGGCGCGCGACCACAGCAGGATGATCACGCCCTGCGCCAGCGCGAACACCGTCGCCTGCCCCATCACCCGTTTCGCCAGCACGAAGGAATCGGCCAGCCGTGGCACTTCGCCCCGCTCCAGCGCGCGGCTCACGCAGTACAGGCCCACGCAGATCAGCGGCGCGACGAAGACGAAGCCCGACAGCAGCGTGGCCAGCAGCGCGAACCGCCCGAGCTTCCACGCCAGCGCCGCGATCAGCACGCTGACCACCACGATCACCGCGCCGAACACGGCGGTCAGCGCGGGCGTGCGGCGCAGGTCGCGCCAGCCGGCCCGCAGCCATCGGCAGGGCGCGTCCATGCCCAGCGTCCGGCACGGCACCACGAACGGCGGCGCTTCTTCATTGTGTGATGCGGGTTGATTCATCCGGCCTCCCGATGTCGCGATGGAGGATACGGATGGCGCTGCCGCAAGGCGTGCGGCGGCGCAACACGTTGATGCTTAACCGGTCGTTGACGCGCCGATATTCAATCGCCTACCACTCGGTGCGGCGCGGCAGCAGCCCGCGCAATTCGGCTTCGGTGAGGTTGCGCCACTGACCCGGCTTGAGATGCCCCAGCGTGACGTTGCCGATGCGCACGCGCACCAGCTGCTTCACGCGGTAACCGAAGTGCGCAGCCATCAGGCGGATCTGCCGGTTCAGGCCCTGCACCAGGGTGATGCGGAAGCCGTACGGCCCCAGCTTGCCGGTCTTGCACGGCAGCGTGACCTGCCCGTGCACCGGCACGCCACGACTCATGCCACGCAGAAAGTCGTCCTCGATGCGGTTGTTCACCGCCACCAGGTATTCCTTTTCCAGCTTGTTTTCGGCGCGCAGGATCTCGTTGACGATGTCGCCGTTGCTGGTGAGCAGGATCAGGCCTTCCGAATCCTTGTCGAGGCGGCCGATCGGGAAGATGCGCTGCTCGTGGCCCACGCAGTCGACGATGTTGCCCTTCACGCCTTCCTCGGTGGTGCAGGTCACGCCCACCGGCTTGTTCAGCGCGATGTAGACGTGGCGCCGCTTGCCGGCGACCACCGCGCGACGCACCAGCCGCTCGCCATTGACCATGACCGTGTCGTTCTCGGTCAGCTCGGCGCCGATGCGCGCGCGCTCGCCGTTGATGGTCACCTGGCCGGCGGCGATCAGCCGGTCGGCCTCGCGGCGCGAACACAGGCCGGATTCGGCGATGAACTTGTTGAGGCGCATGGCGGGCCGGGGCGGTAACGGGCCCGCATTCTCCCACGGGCAGCCCTGCTGCACGCCGCTGGCCCGCCGTTCATGCTGGCGCGCCCGTGCGTGCGGCGTGGCGGCTATGCTCCGGCGCAATATCCCCGGCCCGGCCGCGTATGTCCCTCCGCTTACGTTCCAACCCGCGCATCCGCTTCCCTTCACGATCTGCGATGCGCCTTGGCCTGCTGGCCGCCGTGGCCGCGCTGGCGGCCTGCACGCCGCCCGACATGCGCCCGCGCGAGGCCACGCCCGCCGAAATCCGCGCACAACTGCAACGCCTGATGCCCGCCTCGCTGGGCGACCGCGCAGGCTGGGCGGCTGACATCCAGTCCGCTTTCCAGTCCCTGCAGCTGCCGCCGACCACCGCCAATCTGTGCGCGACGCTGGCGGTGATCGAGCAGGAATCCGGCTACAAGGCCGATCCACCGGTGCCGGGCCTGGGCCGCATCGCGCGCGGGGAGATCGAACGCCGCGCCGGCCAACACGGCGTGCCGAAGATCGCGGTCGCCGGCGCCTTGCTGCTGAAAGCCCCGGATGGCGAGGCCTACGGCGACAAGCTCTCGCGCGTGCGCAGCGAACGCGAACTGAGCGACCTCTACGAACAGATCATCGCGCGGGCGCCCCGGCTCGGGCGCGGCCTGCTGGCGCGTGCGAACCCCGTGCGCACCGGTGGCCCGATGCAGGTCAGCATCGACTACGCCGAACGCCTGTCGAACGCACGCCCCTATCCCTACGAAGCCGGCGCCTCGATCCGCCACGAAGTCTTCAGCCGCCGTGGCGGGCTCTATTTCGGCATCGCCCACCTGCTCAAATATCCCAACAGCTATCCGCGCCACCTCTATCGCTTCGCGGATTTCAACGCTGGCCACTACGCCAGCCGCAATGCCGCATTCCAGGCGGCGGTGACCACGGCATCCGGCACCCGGCTGGTGCGCGACGGCGACCTGTTCCTGCCGGGTGATGAAGTCGGCAGCACCGAACGCGCGCTGCAATCGCTGTCATCGGCATTGGGCATGAGCAACGAAGAGATCCGCGCCGACCTGCAACGCAGCCGCCTCGACGAATTCCAGTACACCCGACTCTACAAACAGCTCTACGCGCTGGCCGAGCGCAAGGCCGGACGCGCACTGCCGCGTGCGGTGTTGCCGCAGATCGCGCTGGAAAGTCCCAAGATCACCCGCAAGCTGACCACCGAATGGTTCGCGACGCGGGTGGAGCAGCGCTATCGCGCCTGCGAGGCGCGTGCGCGGCGCTGATCAGCGGGCGGCCCAGAACATCAGGTAGACCAGCCGCCCGTTCTCCAGCGTGTCGCCGAACGCCGGGCCCGCCGTGTGCCAGTACCACGGCCGCAGCAGCACCAGCCGGTTGAAACGCATCGGCACCCGCATCGACATCTCCCACTTGTCCATCGCCAGGCTGTCGTGGTCGAGGATGTCGTCGATCGCCGCCTTGGGTGATGGATAGCCGAGCGCTTCGGCCTCGCCCGGTTTGTAGGGCGCGCGGTCGGTGCCGGTGCGCAGGTGACGGAAGAATTCGGTGCCGCCCTGGCAGTCCTCGTTCCGGCTCAGGTAGAGGATGCCGGACCAGTGCGCGCGGTCGATATGCACGCCGGCCTGCCCGCGGTCGCCGGCCAGGGTGATGCGGAAACGCCCGTGCGCTTCCTGCGGCGCGAGCGGCACCAGCGATTCACCGACCATCTGCCCGACCTGCTCGGTCAGTCCATTGACGTTGATGCGCTGGGTGGAATTGCGACCGGGATAGGCGCTGTCGGAATCTTCGGGGTAATCGAGTTTCAGCGCGGCCTCGCGCAGCTGCATCGGGTTGTCGAGGAAATCGTCGGCGACGATGAGCGAAGTGGGCATGGCGCTCCCCTGCATGGATGCGGGGATGATCCCACAGGCCTTGTGCCATGATCCCGCATCGCCTTATCGAGCATCGACATGCGCGCCAAACCCCTTGTCTGGATGTGCCTGCTGGCCGCCCTGCCCTTCACCATGCAGGCCGCGCCGGTGGATGCGAAGGCGAACGACGCCCGGCTGGATGCCATCGGCCGCGCACCCTCGGCGCAGCGCATCGAAGCCGACATCCGCAAGCTGGTGTCGTTCGGCACCCGCCACACGCTGTCCGACACCAGATCGGACACGCGCGGCATCGGTGCGGCGACGCGCTGGATCTTCGATGAGTTCACCCGCATCTCGAAGGACTGCGACGGCTGCCTTGAAGTGCGCTACGTGCGCGGCACGGTGAAAGCCGGCGAGCCCCGCATCCCGCGCGATACGGAGATCAGCAACGTCATCGCCATCCAGCGCGGCACGCTGGACCCGGACCGCTACGCGATCATGAGCGGCGACATCGACTCACGCGTCTCCGATGTGATGGATGCGACGACTGATGCCCCCGGCGCCAACGACAACGCCAGCGGCATCGCCGGCACGCTGGAAGCCGCGCGCGTGCTGTCGAAACAGCGCTTCGCCGGCTCCATTGTCTATGCCGCGCTGGCCGGCGAGGAACAGGGCCTGTACGGCGGCCGCATCCTCGCCGAACACGCCAAGGCGAACGGCTGGCGGATCATCGCCGTGCTCAACAACGACATGATCGGCAACGTGCGCGGCATCGACGGCATCACCGACACCCGCACCGCCCGCGTGTTCTCCGAAGGCCCCCGCGCCACCGAGACCCCGGCGGAGGCGAAGGAACGCCGCTTCACCGGCGGCGAAGTGGATTCGCCCAGCCGCAACCTCGCCCGCTACATCAAGGAACAGGCGCGTCATGTGCCGGGACTCGATGTGATGCTGGTGTACCGGCTCGACCGCTTCGGCCGTGGCGGCCACCACCGCCCGTTCAACGATGCCGGCTATCCCGCCGTGCGGGTGATGGAAACGCACGAACACTACGACCGCCAGCACCAGGACATGCGCACCGAAGTGCAGGCCGATGGCTCCAAGCGCGTCTACGGCGACACCATCGACGGCGTCGATTTCGCCTACGCCGCGCGCCTCACCGCACTCGATGCGGTCACGCTGGCCGCGCTCGCCGCCGCGCCGCCCCCGCCGGCAGGCGTCAAGATCGAGGGCGCGGTCAGCGCCGACACCACGCTGTCGTGGCAACGCCCGGCCGGCACGCAGGCCAGCAACCTCGCCGGCTACCGCATCCACTGGCGCGCCACCGATGAGCCGCGATGGAGCCGGCATGTCGATGTCGGCAACGTGGACCGCCACACATTGAAGAACCTCGTCATCGACAACTATTTCTTCGGCGTGTCCGCACTGGGCAACGATGGCAGCGAAAGCCCGGTGGTATTCCCCGGGGCGGCGGGCAGCTTCGGCGGCTACTGAACCGCGCCCCGTCGCATTCAGCGGCGTCCCACGCGGCGCTCACCGCAGACCGGCTACAACGGGGCCCCCTCCCCCACGAGACCTGCCGATGTCCACCAAGAAGGAACTTGCCGAACAATTCTGGAAAGCGCTGGAATCCGACCGCACCGTGATGCTCGGCGCGGCCGGCGTCTATCCCAAGCCGATGACCGCGCTGGCGGAAAACAGGCGCGGCCCGATCTGGTTCTTCACCGCGCGCGAGAACGACCTGGCGCAGGCGCTGGAATCCGGCCAGACGCTGGATGCGTTGATGATGTTCGCGGCCAAGGACCACGCCTTGTTCGCCACCGCCGGCGGCCAGCTGACTATGGACAACGATCCGGCGGTCATCGAACGCCTGTGGAACCCCTTCGTCGCCGCGTGGTACGAGGAAGGCAAGACCGATCCCAAGCTGCGCCTGCTCCGCTACGAACCCGACGTCGCCGAGATCTGGCTCAACGAGAACAGCCTGCTCGCCGGGGTCAAGACCCTGCTCGGCATCGACCCGAAGAAGAGTTACCAGGACGATGTCGCCAAGGTGAAGCTCGGCCGCTGAACGCGCTTGCGGTGGCCCGGCATGGCATCCCCCCGCCTGCCGGGCGTATAACGGGGCATCCCGCTGGAGCATCGCCATGAAACGCACCGCCTTCGCCATCGCGCTCGCGCTGGCCGCCACCTTCGCCGCACCGGCCTTCCCGGCCCTCAAGCCCGGCACGAAAGCGCCGGCGTTCACCGCCCCAGCCTACCTCGCCGGCAAGGCCTTCACCTTCAAGCTGTCCGATGCACTGAAGAAGGGCCCAGTGGTGCTGTATTTCTTCCCCGCCGCCTACACGCCGGGCTGCAACATCGAGGCCCATCTGTTCTCGCAGGCCATCGATGATTTCCGCAAGGCGGGCGCGAGCGTCATCGGCATCACCGCGGGCAATACCGACCAGCTCGCCAAGTTCTCCGCCGACAACGAACGCTGCGGCGGCAAGTTCCCGGTCGCCGCCGACGATGGCGCCAGGATCGCCGCCAAGTACGAAGCCACGCTGGCGATGAAGCCCTCATGGTCATCGCGCGTGTCCTACGTCATCGCGCCCGACGGCACCATCCGCTTCGTGCACGACGAGATGAAGCCGGACGCGCACATCAAGCAGACCCTGGCCGCCGTGCAGGCGATGCGGAAAACCCCGGCGAAATAAGCGGTTTTTGTGGATGTGTGGATGAAGGAACCGCTGCGGCTTCGCTGAACGCCGCACCCCACCGTACACATGATGCCGACGCAGGCGCCGACAGACTCGGCGCATGCGCATCGAAACCGATACGAACCGCGCGTGGTGGACGGCATCGCTGTCCGATGACGCGGTCATCGCCACCGCCATCCACGATGGGCACGGGCTGGACCCCGGCGTCGCGGCACTGATGACCCTGCCCGACGCCGACCGGCTGCGCGAGGAAGACCCGCATACCGGCCAGGCCGTGCTCGACGTGCCCTCGCATGTCGTTGTGCACCGCTCGCGCTTCGAAGCCGACCTCAACCGCGCGCTGGACGAAGCGATCTATCTCATCCCCGCGCAGAGCTGGGGCCTCGACGTCTGGCGCATGCCGCCCGAAGGCGCGTTGCTGGCCCGCATGCAGGACTACCACCGCGCCTTCTACCGGATGATGGCGAACACGCTGGACGAGATCGCATCGCGCCATCGCCGCTTCGTGCTGCTCGACGTACACAGCTACAACCACCGCCGCGACGGTGCGGAAGCCGCGCCCACGCCGCAGGTCAAGGCACCGGACATCAACATCGGCACCTTCTCCATGCCGCGCAGCGAGTGGGCCTTCCTGCTCGATCCGCTGATGGAGGCGATGCGCGGCTTCGACTTCAACGGCCGCCATCTCGACGTGCGCGAGAACATCGCCTTCGAAGGGCGCGGCGCACTGACCCGCTTCGTCCACGAACGCTATCCCGGGCAAGGCTGCGCCATCGCGCTGGAATTCAAGAAGTTCTACATGGACGAATGGCGCGGCGAGCCCTACCCGGACGAACTGCGTGCGATGCGCGACTTCATCAGCGCCAGCGCCGATACCTGCCGCCAAATGTTGGCTGCCGCGCCATGAACGGTCCCGGCCCCTTGCCCGCGCCGCACCAGCAACCGCCCGCGCCTGATCTGGGCGGCAAGAACGCCTGGCGCAAGCGCCTGGAACATGGCGGCCGCGTGCATGTGGACCGCCGCCTGCCCTTCATCGTGCTGGCCCATCACGGCACCGAGGCTTTCAGCCTGGCCCGCCGCGTGGCCGCGATCAGCGCGTCCAGCATCGTCTGGCCCTTGCAGGCCGGTGATGTGGCCGATGTGGATGCGATGGCGCATGCCGACGCGCTGCTCGACCTGCTGCACAAGGACTATCCGCGTTTCCTCGTCATCACCCTGCACGACCTGCCGCGCGATGCCAGCCTGGACGAGGAAAGCCCCCGGCTGGAACCCTTCCGTTTCGAATTGGCCGCCTCGGTGGACGAAGCAGCGCAGGCCGCCGCGACGTCACTGAACGGCGCGCTGCAGGCGATCGACATCGACCTGCGTGAAGCGAAAGTCGCCGAAGTGCCGCTGCCTCCGGCATCGCCCGGCCTGCAGGCGCTGCTGGCCGGGCATCCGGGCGTGTCGCGGCTGTCGCTCGGCATCCCGCAGATCCACCGCGTGCCCGGCGGCGGCGACCGCGGCATCTATCCGCTGATCTACCACGCGCTGGAAAGCGCCACCTACGACGCGCTGCTGCTCGCCGTGGCCAGCTTCATCGAACACACGACACCCGACGGCGATGGCGATGGAAAGCCCGGTGGACGCCCGCATCATCGTTCGCTCGGGCGCAGCCGCTTCCTGCAGGCCGCGGCCAAGGCGGATGCCGCGCTGGCGAAGATCAGCGGCAGCTTCGATTTCCTGCTCGCGGTGTCGCCGATCAACAGCGTGGAAGCCTACGAGCGCTTCGAGGCCGACCAGCGGCAGAAGCCGCCCGCCTTCCGGTACCGCCCGCTCGCCTTCAGCCCGGACGTGCTCAAGCGCCACCTCTACCGCATCGACCTGCGCGCCGTGGAAGATCCGGTGCTGGAAGGTCTGTTCCGCGAGAAACAACTGGAGCTCGACCAGCAGTTGATGATGCTGCAGCGTCGCAACACCCCGGCCTTCCGCTACGCCTCGCTGCTGCAGTACGGGGGCGTTGAGCCGGAACTGCTGGCGCAGGCGAAGCTGGTGCTGGAGAAGATCACCGAAGCGTCCACCCGCGATGACGATGCATCGGCGGGTCCGGAAGACGTGCAGGGCGCCGCCGAAGCCGTCATCGCGCGCTACCGCGAAGAAGCACCCGCGTTCGCCATCGCCGAAACCTGCCTGCGCTCGGATACCGGGCCGGGATTGATGGTCAGCGGCCCGTCCCTGCTGATCTCCACCGCCACGCGCATGCCCGCGTTCCGCGTCGATCCGCTGCTGCAGCACGAGATCGGCGTGCACCTGCTCACCCACGTCAACGGCAGCCAGCAGGGGCTCGGCATCTTCGGGCACGGGCTCGCCGATTACGAAGGCATCCAGGAAGGCCTCGGCGTGTTCGCGGAATTCCTGGTCGGTGGGCTGTCCGTGGCCCGCCTGCGCCTGCTCGCCGCACGCGTGCTGATCGTCGATGCGATGCTCGACGGCGCCGACTTCATCCAGTGCCATCGCATGTTGAACGAGGCGCACGGTTTCAGTTCGCGCGGCGCGTTCAACATCGTCGCGCGGATCTTCCGCTCCGGCGGTTTCAGCAAGGACGCCATCTACCTGCGCGGCTTCCAGCAGGTATTGCATCGCGTCGCGCAGGGCCGCTCGCTGGACGCGTTCTGGTACGGAAAGATCGCCGAGCGCCACATCCCTGTGGTGGAGGAACTGCGCCTGCGCGGCATGTTGCAGCCGCCCGCCGCCACACCCGAATTCCTGCAACGCCCCGTCGCCCAGGCCACGCTGGCCCGCCTGCGCGACGGCACCCCTTTCCTCGACCTGCTGCGGAGCCCCACGCCATGATGATCGCCTTCTTCGTCAACTCGCTCGACTCCGAATACCCGCGCTACACCACCACCGTGCTCGCCCACGAAGCTTGGCGGCGCGGCCACGATGTCTGCTATGTCACCCCCGGCGATTTCGTGGTCAGCCCCGACGACAGCCTGCAGGTGCATGCGCGGGTGATCCCCGCCGGCAAGGGCAAGGCGCGCAGCCGCGACGACTTCTTCAAGCAGCTCAAGACCGCCGGCAAGAAGACGAAATTGATTTCGATGGCCGACATCGATGTGCTGATGCTGCGCAACGACCCCGCCAACGACGCCGCCAAGCGCCCGTGGGCGGAGAACATCGGCATCCAGTTCGGGCGCCGCGCCATCGAAGCCGGCGTGCTGGTGTTGAACGATCCGGACTCGCTCTCGCTCGCCATCAACAAGCTGTATTTCCAGTCATTCCCGCGCGAAGTGCGTGCAGAGACCCTGATCACCCGCAACGCCAGCGACATCAAGGCCTTCGCCAGGAAGCACGGCGGCAAGATCGTGCTCAAGCCGCTGCAGGGCTCCGGCGGGCAAGGCGTGTTCCTGCTCAACGGCGGCAAGACCAAGGGCAACCTCAACCAGATGGTCGAAGCCATCAGCCGCGACGGCTACCTCATCGCGCAGACCTACGTGCCGGAAGCCGACAAGGGCGACATCCGCCTGTTCCTGATGAACGGCTGGCCGCTGCAGATCGATGGCAAGTACGCGGCGATGCGGCGCGTGGGCGCGGAAGACGACGTGCGCAGCAACATCCACGCCGGCGGCGAGGCCAAGGCGGTCAAGATCACCGACCGCGAACTGCGCCTGGCCGAACTGATCCGCCCCAAACTTCAGGCCGACGGCATGTTCCTGGTCGGCATCGACATCATCGGCGACACCATCCTCGAGGTGAACGTCTTCAGCCCCGGCAACCTGTTCACCTGCAGCGAGATGGCCGGCGTGAGCTTCGCCGACCTCATCCTGCAGTCGATCGAACGCAAGCTGCAGATCCGCGACCAGTTCCCCGGCCAGTTCACCAATGCGCAGTTGGCGGTGATGTAGCGGCGGTTACATCTCGGGCGTCGAGGCTTCGATGACCTTCATCGCTTCGGCGGCGCGGCGCTGGGATTCACGGATTTCAGCCGCGCTCTGCGGCGGCAGCGGTTTGGTCGATGCGCAGTGATCGATATACGTGCCTGAAGGCGCGTCGATGATTTCCTTGCAGCTATCGACTGACGCTTGCTCATCACTTGGCGACACATACGCAACCGGGGTTTCGTCATCGGATTGCGAGGATGCTTCGCCCGACGATACGGTGATCGGCGCAGGCCCTGCGGTGCCAGCGGTCCGGATCAACAGGGCACGGATGATGAACCCGAAGACCACCAGAGCGATGACGGAGAACACCAGCCAACCGTAGGCGGGACGCGGTCTGTGCTGTCGCACCACCGGTGTGGGGCGCGCACGGAATGTCAGATCGCCCGGCGCTTCATTGGCAGCACCGGCAGTTTCCGGCTCCGGCAGCGGCCCCACCATCTCCCGCAGCATCTGGCCATCCACCAGCTGCACATGACCCAGCTTGCTCGCCGCTTCCTTGGCGGCTTCGGTGAACTCCCCGCTGGTCACGAGGATGGCGCCGGTTGCGCCTTCATTGACCATCACGCCCAGCAACTGATGCACATCGTTGTGCGGCACCTTTTTCGTGTTCCAGTGCTTGCATTGCACCAGCACGTATTCGTCCGCGCGGCGCAGCTTCAGATCGATGCCGCCATCGAATTCCTGTCCATTCGCACCCGTGCCGCAGTGATCCACCGCCCAGCCCTGCCCGCGATACCACACGGCAAGCAGCGCCTCGACCGAGGCCCAGTGCGTCCGTGACAGTGCATCGTCATGACGATGACTGACATTCTTCAAACCCCTCATGCGGCCTCCCCTGCCGTCTTTCCTCGCGCCATCTTGCCAGCCGATGCGCTCCTCGGCATGAAGCATTCAGCCACCCCGCCCGCGCTTTACAGCGCCTTGACCATGCGCCCACCACAGTCGGGCCATGGCTGCACAGGACACCGCCAACCCCAAGCAGGCCGCGCGCGAAGCCGGCCTGCGTTATGTCAGTGAGCGCGATCCCGGCATCGTGCGGCTGCGTCGCGCGGCGACCTTCAGCTACCGCGATCCCGATGGCGCGGCGGTGCGTGACCGCGACACGCTGGAACGCATCGTCAAGCTCGCCATTCCGCCGGCATGGAACGAGGTCTGGATCTGCCCGCATCCGCACGGCCACCTGCAGGCCACCGGCCGCGATGCCCGCACCCGCAAGCAGTACCGCTACCACCCGCAATGGAGCACCGTGCGCGATGGCGGCAAGTTCGAGCGCGTGATCGCGTTCGGGGAATCGCTGCCGCGCCTGCGTCGCGCGCTGCGCGCCTCGCTGAAACCCGCCGGCTTCGGCCGCGACAAGGTGGTGGCGATGGTGGTCGCGGTGATGGCCGGCACCCTCATCCGCATCGGCAACAGCCAGTACGCGAAGCAGAACCGCTCCTTCGGCCTGACCACGCTGCGCAACCGCCACGTCGCCTTCCTCAAGGGCGGTCGCGCACGCTTCCAGTTCACCGGCAAGTCCGGCCAGGTGCAGGACGTGGTGCTCGATGACGCCAGGCTGGTGCGCCTCATGCGCCGCTGCCAGCAGTTGCCCGGGCAGGCGTTGTTCCAGTATCTCGATGATGACGGCCAGCGCGTCCCGGTCGGGTCCGACGACGTTAACGGCTGGTTGCGCGAGGCGATGGGCGAAGCCTTCACCGCCAAGGATTTCCGCACCTGGGGCGGCACGCTGGAAGCCTTCCGCGCCTTCACTGCGACGCCGCCGCCCGAAGGCGACGACGCCACGCCCGCCCCGGAACGCGAATGGGCACGCATCGAGAAGGAGGTCATCGCCGGCGTGGCGCAGAGCCTGGGCAACACGGTCGCGGTCTGCCGCAAGGCCTACATCGACCCGGCGGTGATGCAGGGGTGGCGCGACGGCACGCTCGCGCGCTACGTCAAGGGCGCCATCGGCGAGCGCCAGTGGGAACAGGCCGCGCTGCGCTTCCTCAAGTCGGTGCGCCGGCAGGCCGCACGCAAGCCGGCGCGGCCCAAGCGCGCTGCGGTCCGCGCCGCCTGACCGTCAGCGCGCGGCGGCCAGCGCGTAGTCCAGTCCCGCGCGCACCGCCACCGCCTGCGCCTCGTTGCATTGCGCGGGCGTGGCGCGCGGACTGTCCGGATAGACCTCGGTGGTGGTGGTGAAGCGTGCACCGGTGATGCCGGCGCACAGCCCGAGCGCGCCGAAGTCGTATTCGATGACCCCCGGCGCCACCACTTCGGATCCGATGATGGTGCCGTCGGGGTCGGCCGGCGCGATATGCGTCACCTTCGCCACCGCCTCGTTGATGGCCTGCTGGAAACCGGGCTGCGGGTTTTGCGTGTCATCGACCAGATAGAAGCCGTCGGGGATCGTGCCGGGCGCGAACGGTTTGCCGTCGCGCGCGGCCAGCGCCGGGCGGAACTCGCTTTCGTCGCTGTCGGTGGTCTCGTGCAGGTCGATGTGCATAAGGAAGCGGCCCTTGATCGGCGCGACGAGCGCCATCAACGCCGCCGATTCGCCGGCCGGACTGTCGGCCACGAACGAGCGGTTGGGGTCCAGCGCATCCGGGTTCCAGCGGTGGATGCGCTCGTACGCCCACGGGCTGACGCAGGGCGCGATCAGCAGGTTGGCGCGGCCGGGATAATCCGCCGCATCGCGGTCGGCGAAGCGCAGCGCGCCGTGCACGCCACTGGTCTCGTAGCCATGCACGCCGCCGGTGACCAGCGCCACCGGCAGCTTGTAGTTCCAGTCGCGGCTCTTCAGCGCGAACAGCGGATAACGGCCATCCGCGCCGTAATCCAGCTCGCCGTACTGCACCACGTCGAAACGGTCGCGCAGGCTGTCGATGAGGCTGACCACTTCATCGGCATAACCGCGTTGCTTCCGCTGCGCCGCGCGCCATTCGGCTTTTTCCTGCGCGCCCCAGGGTTGGCCCGGGGTACCGATGGGATAGAAGGATGTCGTCATGGTCATGGCCTCGTCTGGGTCGGCAGTGACATCGAACCTGAGTTCGATGCGCGGCGCGGATGGGGGTCACATCTTCTCACCGGGGAGCTTGGCGGCCTGCTTCACCCAGCGCCGGAACTGCGCCTCGTCCAGCGGTGCGTCCCCGGATACATGCAGGTAGCGCACCTCCGGGTGTTTGGATGCCTCGGGTGGCACCGGCTTCAACGCGCTGCCGCGGAAGAACGCCACCTTGATGTAGCGCGCGAACACATGGAAGTTGAGGAACCAGCCTTCCTTGTCTGCCACGCCATAGAACGGCGAATTCCACTTCACCGCCTTGCGCACGCCGGGCACGGCGTCTTCGACCAGGGCATCCAGCCGTTCGCCCACCGCGCGCTTCCAGTCCGGCATGTCGGCGATATAGGCCTGCACCGGCGCATCGCCCTCGCCCTTGAGGATCTGCGGGTTGCCGTCCGACAGCAGCTTGACCGGCGCCCTCTTCGTGGCCACGGCGGCCTACTTGCCCTTGCCGGCGTTGAACGCGACCGCCGCCTTCACCAGCGACTTGAACGCCGCCTCATCCAGCGCATCGCTTTCATGCAGGTCGATGGCGCGGCGGGTGCCGCCGTCCAGACTGGCGTTGAACACGCCGGAAGGGTCATCCAACTTCGCACCGTGGGCGAAGGTGATCTTGATCTTGTCCCTGTAGGTCTCGCCGGTGAACAGCACGCCGTCCTGCGACCAGGTGGGCACGCCAGCCGGGTTGCTCGGCTTCTTCCACTTGCGCTCCTCCACAGCCCCCGGTGCGGCCTGGGTGATCAACGTGCGGACATGCGCCAATCGCGTGGCGCGCCAGTCGTCAGTGCTGTCGGTGCCGGTCATGGGTCATGGCCTCCGGAATGTCCGAATGCAGTCGTGCGGGACTGCATTGCAGCACGGCCCGCGTTAAACAGGCCTGCAGGCCGCGCGGGTTCAGCTGTCCTGCAGGGTGTGCGCATCCTGCGCGCGCAGCCAGTTGTGCGCCTTGGTCGCGGCGATGGCACCGTGTCCCATCGCCACGCTGATCTGGTCCAGCCCGTCCACGATGTCGCCCGCGCAATACAGCCCGGGCACCTCGGTGCCGAACGGCGAACGCACATCGGTGGAACCCAGCTCGTCCACCGGCACGCCCAGCTGCACCGCCAGTTCGGTGCGCTGCCGGCAGCCCAGCGCCGGGTACACCACGTCGAACCGCAGTGGCTCGCCGCCACCCTCCAGATACACGCAGATGTGGTCTTCGTGCGGCACGAAGCGTTCGACCGGGGTTTCGATGACCTCGATGCCGGCGTGATCCAGCTGCGCGTGCTGTTCTTCGGTCAGTTCGGCGTAATCGCGCGGCATCAGCACCAGTTCGTGGCTGTACTGGCGCAGGAACAGCGCCTCGGCCGCCCCGTTGACGTTGCAGCCGATCACGCCGATGCGGCGGCCGGTGTGTTCATAGGCATCGCAGACCGGGCAGTAGCGCAGCACGCCATCGCGGATGGCCTGCTCGTGGGTGGCATCGTCCAGGTCCACCTGGTTGAGGAAGAGGCCGGTCGCCAGGATCAGCGTCCGCGCGCGGAACACCCGCCCATCCCGCGATGCCAGCACAAAAGTCCCGCCCTCGCGCGATGCACGGACGATCTCCGCTTCTTCGAATTGCGCGCCGTATTCCGCCGCGTGTTCCTGCATGCGCTGGATGAGGTCGGTGCCGGACACGCCATCGGGAAAGCCGGGCGCGTTATGGGTCCTGGGGATACGCAACGCGCGCGATTGGCCATCGTGCAGGACCATCACATCGCGGCGGAATCGCGCCAGATACAACGCCGCGGTCAGGCCTGCAGGGCCGGCACCGACCACGATGCATTCATGGGTGTCCTGCATGCGTCGCTCCTTGAAGGGATGCCGCATTGTCCATGGACGATGTGCAGGCCTGATTGACGCCTGCGGCCCGCGTTCAACCCCGCCAGTTGGCGTGCGTGCGCCAGAATTCCACGCTGCGCGCATAGGCCTCGCGGTCCAGCGCCACGCCGGAGCCGCCCTCCTCCACGCCCAGCGCATTGCGCATCAGGGTGATGGGGGCCATCGGCGTTTCCCCGGGCTCCATGGTGTACATGCAGCCGACGATGCCCCAGTCCGCGTCGATCGGCGAGCCTTCCTTCGCCAACTGTTCCGCGCTGTAGAGGATGGCGATGAGGTATTCCGCCACCGGCGGCACCAGCCCTTCGAACCAGCGCACCAGCACCGGCAGCTCGTCGCTGTTGCGGGCCTCGTAATCCGAACGCAGCAGATGGCGGTTGTCGTCGTTGACCGGCACCGCCAGGCAGCGCGTGGATGTCCAGTTGCGATGCACATGCAGCTTGCAGAACGGCGCGTAGCCATCAAGCACTTCCAGCGGCGCGTGGGTGTTGAGGTGATGCTCGAAGTCCGTCGCGCTGATGTCCTGGATGGTGTTGGCACGCGGCGTGCGCGGGAACAGCCGCGGCCGCGCGAACTCCGTCAGGACGATGGTGGGCGATGTCACGGCGCAGCCTGCACCGGCGCCGACAGCAGGCCGCGCCGCTTGAACCACCACTCCAGCGGCACCGTCACCAGCGGCGGAATGGCCGCCAGGAACGCCAGCAGGAATGCCCACATCGGCCAGCGCAGGCGGTGCGCCGCGATGAACGTGGCCACCAGATAGAACAGGAACGCCGCGCCGTGCAGCCGCCCGAACCAGTACACGCCCAGATGCGTCACCTCCGCGTGGTACTTGAGCCACATGCCGATGAGCAGGCCGGCCCAGGTCAGGCCCTCGATGAAGGCGGCGATGGCGAACAGGCGTCCTGCGCCGGATAAAACGGGTGCGCGCATGGGGGCTCCGGTGGGGAAAAGGCGGTGCAGTTTACGGGAGGGGGCTGCGATGGCTGCCGGGCATCTCGTCTTCGATGATTTTTCGAAGCCGCCTCCCCCTTCCCCCGCCCTTACGGAGGCGCGTGCTATGCAGGACGCCCGGCGAAATTCCGGCCTGCCGGTGTCCGCCGTCTTCCCCCACCCAGGAGACCCGCGATGATCCCGAAGAACACGATCTGCCTCTGGTACGACGGCGACGCGCTGGAGGCCGCCACCTTCTACGCCAACACCTTTCCGGACAGCGCGGTGGGCGCGGTGCACAGGGCGCCGGCCGACTATCCCTCCAGCAAGGCAGGCGACGTGCTGACGGTGGATTTCACCGTGCTGGGCATTCCCTGCGTGGGGCTCAACGGCGGGCCGGAGTTCAGGCACAGCGAGGCGTTCTCGTTCCAGGTGGCCACCGATGACCAGGCCGAGACCGACCGCTACTGGGATGCGATCGTCGGCAACGGCGGCGAGGAAAGCGTCTGCGGCTGGTGCCGCGACAAGTGGGGGCTGTCGTGGCAGATCACCCCGCGCGTGCTGACCGAGGCCTTCACCGGCAGCGACAGGGCGGCGGCGCAGCGCGCTTTCGAGGCGATGATGAAGATGAAGAAGATCGACGTGGCGGCGATCGAGGCGGCGGTCGCCGGCTGAGCCGCGGGCTGACCGCAATGGGTGTCCCCTCCCGTGGCCGGCGGCCGGCAACCCACGACTTCCGTCACGTTCGGCGGCCGGCGCATTGACCGTATAGTTCGGCCAACCGGGCATGGTGCCCGCACGGCAACCTCAAGGAACGACGATGGGACTTATCCAGGCAGTGGCAGGCGCGGTCGGCGGCATGCTCGGCGACCAGTGGAAGGACTTCTACACCGTGCCGGCGGGCCTGCCGGCGACCGCCGCCCTGTTCGCGGCGGTACCCAACGGCGTCAATGCCGGGCGCGGTTCCAATACCCGCGGCTCCGACAACATCATCAGCAACGGCTCGAAGATCATCGTGCCCGAGGGCTACGGCCTGCTGCTGATGCAGGACGGCAGGATCACCGGCTTCGCCGCCGAGCCGGGTGGCTACGAATGGCGCTCGGATGACGTCAATTCCAAGTCGATCTTCGCCGGCGACGGCATCGTCAGCGCGCTGATCACCCAGAGCTGGGAGCGCTTCAAGTTCGGCGGCATCCCGGGCAGCCAGCAGGCGGCGTTCTTCGTCTCGCTGAAGGAGCTGCCGGACAACCGCTTCGGCACCCAGTCGGAGATCTACTGGGACGACGGCTTCCTCAACACCCAGGTCGGCGCGGTGACCCGCGGCTCGTACACGCTGAAGATCGTCGACCCGATCCTGTTCGTGAAGAATTTCGTGCCGGCCAGCTATCTGCAGCCTGGCCAGGTGTTCGATTTCACCGACCTGGACAACGCCGCCGCCAGCCAGCTGTTCAACGAGGTGGTCGGCTCGCTGGCCCCGGCCTTCAGCCTGTACACCAACGATCCGGCCAAGGGCAACCGCATCACCAAGCTGCAGCAGGACTCGGTCGGTTTCGCCCAGAGCCTGTCGCAGGCGGTGGAGAACGCCTACCAGTGGCGCTCCGACCGCGGCCTCGCCATCGTCAAGACGGCGATCGTGTCGATCGAATACGACGCCAACACCCGCGAGCTGCTCAAGACCGTGCAGCGTGCCGATGCGCTGGCCGGGTCGCGCGGCAATTCCAACCTGCAGGCCAGCGTGGCCCAGGGCATCCAGTCGGCCGGCGAGAACGGCGGCGCGGCGGGCCTGATGGGCGTGGGCATGGCCAGCGGCATGATGGGCATCGGCAGCCTGCAGCAGCCGGCCACGCCGGCCACCACCCCGGCGGCGGATGACCCCGTGGCCAAGCTGAAGAAGGCCAAGGAGATGCTCGACCTCGGCCTGATCACGCAGCAGGACTACGACGCGCTCAAGGCGAAGGCGCTCGGCCTCTAATCCGCCGCCCGCGCCCCGCCATGTCCAGCACCCCCACCCCGCCGCCGGTGCCACCGGCCGGCCCGGGATCGCCGAATGACGTGCCGCCGTTGCCCGGCACGTTCCCGATCGACCCGGCCACCCTGCCCGGGCCGATCCGCGACGAGATCCTGGCGCCCGATCCGGTCGCCATCGACACCGCCGCGCGGGAACTCAAGGACGGGCTGAACCACTGCCCGAAGTGCGGGGCCACCGACATCCGCCAGAAGGCCGGCACCGACCTGCTGGTCTGCCTGTACTGCCGCCACCAGTGGCATGGCGAACGCGTGGAGGAACAGTTCGGTTTCGGCGAGGGCATCGGCGAACTGCGCGGGACGGTGATCGCCTCGGGCGCGCGCGACATCGCCGCCGACGCGGCCAGCCTGATGAGCTTCAAATGCGCTGGCTGCGGCGCCGAGGTCACGGTCAACACCGAGAACGCCATGACCGCGCGCTGCCACTGGTGCCGGCACGTGTTCGGCATCAACGAGCAGATCGCCAACGGCGCGGTGCCCGATGCGGTGCTGCCCTTCCACATCCGCAAGGAGGATGCGGTGGCGCGCATCCGCCAATTCGTGGACAAGCGCAGGCTGTTCGCGCTCAAGGCCTTCAAGCAGGAATTCACGCCGGAGAACGTGGTCGGCGTCTACTTGCCCTACATGATCGTGGACGGCAACGCGAGCGCGGACATCGCCGGCGAGGGCGAGATCGAGACCCGTCGCTACACCCGCACCGAAGGCAAGAACAAGGTCACCTACTACGACGCGGACGTGTACGCGGTGGAGCGCCACATCGATTTCACCGTGGACGACCTGACGCTGGAATCGTCGCGCACGCGCGGCCACTTCGACACCGGCAGCAACACCCAGAACATCATCAACACCATCCTGCCGTTCGACACCAAGAACGCGGTGAAGTGGAATGCCTCCTACCTGTCCGGCTACAGCTCTGAAAAGCGCGATACCGATGTGGAGGACCTGCGTCCTCGCCTGGAGGACCAGCTGCTGTCGATCGCCCGCTGCCAGGTGGAGCAGCAGTCGATCGGCCGCTACGACCGCGGCGTGCGCTGGGAGCGCGAGCAGCTGGAAGTGCACGGCACCCGCTGGGTCTCGATGTACCTGCCGGTGTGGCTGTATTCGTACCACCAGCCGGGCAGCAACGGCGGCCTGCTGCACTACATCGCGGTCAACGGCCGCACCGGCGAGACCATGGGCAGCGTGCCGGTGCAGCACTGGAAGCTGCTGGCCGCGGCGTTGACCGTCGGCACCTTCCTGGAGGGCGTCGTCCTCTGGTTCCTGGGGAACACCTGATGAGCGACAACAGCGATCTGGCCCTGCTGCTGCTGGGCCCGGCCGGCGCCACCGGCCTGTATTGGGCCCTGTACCGCTATTACCGCAACACCGACAAATCGCATGCGTACGAACACGAGACCGAGGTCGAAGCGCAGCCGGTGACCGGCAGCGACCGCAAGATCGACGATGTAAACGGCACGCGACGGACGGAGATCAACGGCAACAACGTGGGGGAATACCGCACGCGCGTCGGGTCGGCGTGGCGCGGCGGTTCTTCATGACGGAAGCAAGGGGCCGGGTCACGCGGGGTTCGCGCGCGGGGTCCTGCTCCATCCCCTGTCTCCGTGTCTAGGCAAACACCGGCGCGGTCATGCGGAAGCTGCCGGCATCGGCATCCATTTCCACCGCTCCGCCCACCGGCACAATGAACTGCTCGCGCACGTGGCCGATCATCGCACCGCGATACGCAGGCACGCCGAGCGGCTTGATGTAGTCGTTGAGGATCTGCTCCAGCGTGAGCGAGCCGTAGCCGTCGCCCGGGTTGCAGTCGCTGCACTGGCCGAAGATGAAACCGGCGATGCGGTCCAGCGCGCCCATCAGCTTGAGCGTGCTGAACATGCGGTCCACGCGGTACGGCGCTTCGGAGACATCCTCCAGAAACAAAATCTTGCCGCTGAAATCCGGCATGTACTTCGAGCCGGCCAGCGCCACCAGCACCGACAGGTTGCCGCCGACCAGTTCGCCGCGCGCCTTGCCGCCGGTGATCGGGATGGTGCGGTTCTGGCGCGGCACCAGCTCGTCGCCGGCCTCCATCCTGTTGCGGTAGTCCATGAGTTCGCGGTCGAGGAAGAGCCGCTTGAACTGGTCCACGTTGAAGCGGTTCCAGCTGCCCACGCCGATGGGCCCGTGGAAGGTGACCAACCCGGTCTGACTGTGGATGGCGCTGTGCAGCGCGGTGATGTCGGAGTAGCCGAGCAGGATCTTGGGATGGCGGCGGATCAGGCCGTAGTCGAGCAGCGGCAGCAGCCGTGCCGCGCCGGAGCCGCCACGCACGCAGACGATGGCCTTGACCGACGGGTCGGCGAAGGCGGTGTTGAGGTCGCCGGCACGTTCGGCGTCCTGGCCGGCCAGATGGCCGTAGCGCGAGCCGGCATGCGCGCCCAGCTTGACCTTGAAGCCGAGCGCTTCCATCGCCTCCTTCGCCAGTTGCAGGCTGAAACTGTCATCGGTCGCGGAAGACGGGCTGACCAGCGCGACGGTGTCGCCGGGGTTGAGCGCGGGCGGCAGCAGGCGGTTTGCGCCGGTGCCGCGTGGCGTCGGCGCGGCGAGTGCGGTGCCTAGGCGACCGGCAAGCGGCAGTGCGGCGGCGGCCAGCGCGGTGCGGCTGAGGAAGTGGCGGCGGTTCATGGGCGCGGTTCCGGTGGCGACCGGGGCAAGTTAGCAAAGCGGCGATGGCGGCATGGACACGCGACATCGACACCCCGCTCGGGCGACACGCGGGGTTTGCGACAATCCGGGCTGGTCTGTCATGGATGCCGCGATGTCATCGCCCAATGGATTGTCGTTCCACCACCCGGTCGCGTTCTGGCTGGGCTGCGCGCTGATCGTGGCCGGCGTGTTGGCGCATATGCCGATGTTCATGATGGGCCAGCACACGCACTGGCAGATGGTGGGCATGCCGATGACCACGGAAATGTGGCTGGGCATGGCGGCGATTCCGGTGGGGCTGGCGTTCGCGGCCTATGGGTTGATGCCGCGGCTGGCGGACATGCGCATGGCGGCGGCGGGCGATGCCGGCCACCTGCATTTCCACGTGGCGGATTCCGTCCGGCTCAACGCCGAACACTGGAAGCTGGTCGCGGTGCTGGTGGTCGCGCTGGCGGTGGATGTGATGAAGCCGGCCACGCTCGGTTTCGTGGTGCCCGGCATGAGCGCCGAGTACCAGATCACCAAGCCGACCGCGAGCCTGTTGGCGCTGGTGGCGTTGACCGGCACCACGGTCGGCTCGGTGGTGTGGGGGCGCGTGGCGGACCTGTTCGGGCGGCGCGCGGCGATCCTGCTGGGCGCGTTGATGTTCATCGGCACCGCCATCTGCGGCGCGATGCCCACTTTCGGATGGAACCTTGCGATGTGCTTTTTGATGGGCGCTTCCGCCGGTGGCCTGCTGCCGATCACCTTCACCCTGATGGCGGAAACGGTGCCGGCGGCGCATCGCGGCTGGCTGCTGGTGGCGCTGGGCGGCATCGGCACCTCGGCAGGCTACCTGCTGGCTTCCGGCGCGGCGGCCACGTTGGAACCGATGTTCAGCTGGCGCGTGCTCTGGCTGCTGGGGCTGCCGACCGGGGCGCTGATCGTCTTCCTCTACCGCTTCATCCCCGAGTCGCCGCGCTTCCTCTCCAATGCCGGGCTGGAAGCGGAAGCCCGCGCGGTGCTGCGCAAGTTCTCCGGCACCGCATCGGCGGTGATGGCCGATGACGATGCCCACCCTGGCGCACCGGTCATCGATGACCGGCCGCACCCCACCAGCATGCGGGCACTGATGCAGGGCCGCCATGCGGCGATCAGTTGGGGCCTGCTGGTCTGCGGGCTAGCCTGGGGCCTGGCGAACTTCGGATTCCTGCTGTGGCTGCCGGTCAACCTGACCGAACTGGGCGTGGACCCGAAGGCGACCAGCGCGGTGCTGGCGAAATCCGCCCTGCTCGCCTTGCCCGGCATCGCCGTGGTGATCTGGATGTACCACCACTGGAGCAGCTACAAATCGCTGGTGCTGTTCATCGCCTTCAGCACGCTGTCGCTGCTCGCGTTCTGGGCGATGGGCGCGATGCAGGTGCGCTCCGAGACAGCGACCGTGGTGGCAACCATCGCCCTGCTGGTCAGCACCGGCGGCGTCATCGCCATGCTCATTCCCTACGCCGCCGAGATCTACCCGGTGCAGCTGCGCGGGACCGGCTCCGGCCTGATTGCCGCCAGTTCAAAGTTCGGCGGCATCCTCGGCGCCGGGCTGGGCGTGGCCGGCTTCTTCATGCACTTCGCACTGTCGGCGCTGCTGATCGCCCTGCCGATGGCGGTGTCAGGCGTGATGCTGTGGCGGGCGGGCATCGAGACCCGTGGTCGGCGGCTGGAGGAGATACAGGGGTTGTTGGGGGGGTGAGGGTTGGCTGCGGAGGGATCAGCTAGCCACCCTCACGGGTGATTGCAGTTGCCCGACTTGCTCGGCGTGTCGAATCACTTCTGATCGGGCCTGCTGTTCCTGTTCCGCTTGCGCGATTCGAACAAAGCAGTCATCCGGATTTGGTTGCGCCATGGACAGCGGCGTCTTTGAGTGCAGGAACCCGGTGCGGTGATCGGTGGTAATGAAAATGGCTCCCTCGTGCACGCCCACCCATTTGATGGCATCAGCGGAATCCATACCCGTCCGCCTGAAATCTGCCGTGGCCTGCAGAACGGAAGCATCCGCGATGCCACCCCCTACGTCCGTACGGATGCGATCGAATATTTTCCTGTCCGATTCGGTGAGCCGATCTTTGAGTGAAAGATCAGCGTGCGTCTGGCCATCGTGCGAAGTGCTCTTGCTCTGCGGGGACAAATCCGATGGCTGCGGCGATCTTGACGATGGCCTCAACTTGACCCCGTCCAGGAAGTCCAATTCGTTATTGGATCGTTCGACGAAGCCAGGATCGTGCACTGCCCTCTTTAACCGCCCATGCAGTTCCCGCTCGGTGATCTTACCGCGCCAGTAATGACCGATTGTGTCTGCGACATTGCGCGCCTTGGAAATTGCGCCCTGGTACACCATCGAATACAGCGCCGCCCGCTGCTCTTCGGACAACGCATCCGCTGGACAATGGGCACGCTTCAGTACCCCTTCGAGCCGTGATTCATAAGTAGGCGCGATGCGCTGGAACAATGCGCGGGACTGAGGATCCGTCAGGGAAATGCGCATCGGCCCCTCACTACCTCTGAGCACATCCCACGAATAAAGCGTCCCGCCCGGAGTCGTGTGCCGGGTGTTCACAACCTCTCCGAAGATTTCCCGCGAGCGTTGCCCAAAAGACGACGTCAGGAATGCCCTCAGGTTCTGGTATCGCTCTCCGGGGTGCTGGTTCTGGTTGAACGCCTGTCGCTCCATCAATCCAAACATCTGCCGGCGCTGCTCCGGGGCCAACCCGAGCACATCTGACAGTGCATCGATATGCGGGCGATCCGGAACCCATCTCGCGCCGCTGGGAGCCTGCTGACGGGTGACAAGCGCGACACCCAACCCAACGGTGGGAATACCTTTGACATCCAGGTAGATGTTGTTGATGTTGGCTTCGTTACGGTCCAGCAACTGATAGCGCAAGCCTTCGTAACGCGTCTGATCAAAGTCCTGGCGCGGGCTCATTCGGTTTCACGCCCCTTGTAGGCCCACCTGTCTTCTCTCCAACAGTAAGCGTCCTTTGAGTAAGTGGTGTTGTCGGGATTGCGGAATTCCACCGTGATGCAGCCGGGCGCGGCTGTTTGGATTTCGCCTTCCTGCGCGATCTCGTCACTTTCACGGAAACGCTTGGCAACGACGTCGTAAACGAAAAGGACTTCACCGGTGATGGCTGATGCGCCCACGGGAAGGCTCCTGGCCGCGATATCCGGCCACCCGTCCGCGTTGTAGTCCTTGATGGTCAGCAGGCTTTCAACGGTGAAAGGCAGCTCGGTTGTCGGCCCTTCGATCACCTGGAATTCGTGCCCCATGGCATCGGACACATGGATTTCGTATCCGCCATCGGCAGATGGCACGACGCTCAACTTCCAAGGCAAGAAGTCTTGCGGATGCATCGTCCGGCCAACATCTGCGCCTGGAGCGGTCAGCCTGACGGCATGCGCAACCGATGGTCGTACGTTTGAATCAGCCCCGGAGGGCGTGGCCTGGCACCCAACGAGCGGGATGAGCAGCAAAGGAATCAGGTTCTTCATGCCCTGACCCTACGAACACGGCATGCCGCAGGCAATCGGACTAATCCTGCAAACCCGTTTCCGTGTCGGGCTCATGCCATTGCAGAAGCGGCCTCCCGAAGGAGGCCACGATCAAGTGCAATCACATATTGCGGCGGTATTCCCCACCCACTTCATACAGGGCATGGCTAATCTGCCCCAGTGAGTGCGTCTTCACTGCCTCGATCAACTTTTCGAACACGTTGCGGCGTTCGCGCGAGGTACGTTGCAGGAAAGCCAAGCCGTGGCCGTCATGCGCTTCATTGGCGTCGAGCGTGTCTTCGACCACATGGCCATGTTCGGTCTCGCCGCGCGGCGCCAGTGCGTTGCGGTTGGCCTGGTAGGCGCGCACGTTGTCGATCTGCTGCCCCTTCTCTTCCGGCGTCGAGCGGATCAGTTCGATCTCGGTCGCCACTTCGCCGCCATGTTCCTTCGGCAGGAAAGTGTTCACGCCCACCAGCGGCAGCGAGCCGTCGTGCTTCTTGTGTTCGTAGTAGAGCGATTCTTCCTGGATCTTGCCGCGCTGGTACATGGTGTCCATCGCGCCGAGCACGCCGCCGCGCTCGCTGATCGCCTCGAACTCCTTGTAGACCGCCTCTTCCACGATGTCGGTGAGCTTGTCCACGATGAAGCTGCCTTGCCACGGGTTCTCGCAGAAATTCAGCCCCAATTCCTTGTTGATGATCATCTGGATGGCGACGGCACGGCGCACGCTTTCCTCGGTTGGCGTGGTGATCGCTTCGTCATAGGCATTGGTGTGCAGTGAATTGCAGTTGTCGAACAGCGCGTACAACGCCTGCAGCGTGGTGCGGATGTCGTTGAACTGGATTTCCTGCGCGTGCAGCGAACGGCCGCTGGTCTGGATGTGGTACTTCATCATCTGGCTGCGCGCGGAGGCACCGTAGCGCTCGCGCATCGCGCGGGCCCAGATGCGTCGCGCCACGCGACCGATCACCGTGTATTCCGGGTCCATGCCGTTCGAGAAGAAGAACGACAGGTTCGGCGCGAAGTCGTCGATCTTCATGCCGCGCGCGAGGTAGTACTCGACGATGGTGAAGCCGTTCGACAGCGTGAACGCCAGCTGCGAAATCGGGTTCGCCCCGGCTTCGGCGATGTGGTAGCCGGAGATCGACACCGAATAGAAATTGCGAACGCCGTTGTCCACGAAATACTGCTGGATGTCGCCCATCATCCGCAGCGCGAACTCGGTGCTGAAGATGCAGGTGTTCTGCGCCTGGTCCTCTTTCAGGATGTCGGCCTGCACCGTGCCGCGCACGGTCTTGAGCGTCTCCGCCTTGATGCGGGCATAGGTCTCGGCATCGACCACCTGGTCGCCGCTGACGCCGAGCAGCCCGAGGCCCAGGCCATCGTTGCCCTGCGGCAACTCGCCCGAATACACCGGGCGCACGCGGCCTTCGAACATCTTCGCGATCTTTTCCTGCGCCACTTTCCAGCGCGCGTCGTCGGCCTTCAGGTATTTCTCCACCTGCTGGTCGATGGCGGTGTTCATGAACATCGCCAGGATGATCGGCGCGGGCCCATTGATGGTCATCGACACCGACGTGGTCTGCGCGCACAGGTCGAAGCCGGAATACAGCTTCTTCATGTCGTCCAGCGTGGGGATGTTGACGCCGGAGTTGCCGATCTTGCCGTAGATGTCCGGGCGCGGCGCCGGGTCTTCGCCGTACAGCGTCACGCTGTCGAAGGCGGTGGACAGGCGCGCGGCGGGCTGGCCGAGCGAGAGGTAGTGGAAGCGGCGGTTGGTGCGCTCCGGCGTACCCTCGCCCGCGAACATGCGGATCGGGTCTTCGCCGGTGCGGCGATACGGATACACGCCGCCGGTGTACGGATACGAACCCGGCAGGTTCTCCTTCTGCAGGAACACCAGCAGCTCGCCCCAGCTGCGATAGGTCGGCGCGGCGATCTTCGGGATCAGCTGGTGGCTCAGCGACTCGCGGTAGTTCTCGACGCGGATGGTCTTGCCGCGCACTTCGTATTCGGTGATTTCGTCGGTGATCGACTTCAGCCGCGCCGGCCAATCGCGCAGCAGCTTGAGCGCTTCGGAATCGAGCGACTGCACGGCGTCGTTGTAGCGCTGGCGCAGCGTCTTCAACGAACGGTCGTCCCCCTCGGTCAATGCGTCATCGCCATACAGCGCGAGCTGCGCCGTCAATTTCGCATCGCCCAGTTCCTGCAGCGCCTGCCACAGCGACTGCGCGCGGTCGGCGATCTCGGCCTGCGATTCGATGCGCTGGTTGATGGCGCGGCCCTGCTCGGCGATCTCGGCCAGATAGCGCACGCGTGCACCCGGAATCAGCACGGTGGCGCGCGGTTCCCTGAGCGATGTGTCGATGGTCCGCGTCCACTTGTCCGCCGGCAGCGAGAGCTTTTCGCGCAGCAGGCGGGTCAGGTTGGCGAACATCCAGCTGACGCCCGGGTCGTTGAACTGCGAGGCGATGGTCGGATAGACCGGCACGTCCTCGTCTCTGATCTGGAAGGCGACGCGGTTGCGCTTCCACTGCTTGCGGACATCGCGCAGCGCGTCCTCGGCACCGCGCTTGTCGTACTTGTTCAGCACGATCAATTCGGCGAAGTCGAGCATGTCGATCTTCTCCAGCTGCGATGCCGCGCCGTAGTCACTGGTCATCACGTACATCGGGAAATCGACGAGATCGACGATCTCCGAATCGCTCTGGCCGATGCCGGCGGTCTCGACGATGACCAGGTCGTAGCCGAGCGATTTCAGGAAACCGATGCTGTCCTTCAGCACCACGTTGGTCGCGGCGTGCTGGCGGCGGGTCGCCATGGAACGCATGAAGACACGATGCGAGCGCAGCGAGTTCATGCGGATGCGGTCGCCCAGCAGCGCGCCACCGGTGCGGCGGCGGGTGGGATCCACGCTGATCACCGCGATGCGCATCTGCGGGAACGCGGCGAGGAAACGGTTGAGCAGTTCGTCGGTGACGGACGACTTGCCGGCGCCGCCGGTGCCGGTGATGCCGACCACGGGGGTGTGGCCGCCGGCCAGCTGCCATTCCTTGCGCAGGCGGGCCAGTTGGGCGTCATCGACCAGGCCGTCCTCCAGCGCGGAGAGCATCCGGCCGATCTCGATCTCGTCCTCGAAATCTACCTTGTGGGGCATTTCGACCGGCATGCGCCCGGCTTCGGCGCGCTTGACCACGTCTTCGATCATCTCCACCAGCCCCATCTTCATGCCGTCGTTGGGGTGGTAGATGCGCTCGACGCCGTAGTCCTCCAGCTCGCGGATTTCCTCCGGCGTGATGGTGCCGCCGCCGCCGCCGAACACGCGGATATGGCTGGCGCCGCGCTGCTTCAGCATGTCGACCATGTACTTGAAGTACTCGACGTGGCCACCCTGGTAGCTCGACAGCGCGATGCCGTCGGCGTCTTCCTGCAGCGCGGCACGCACCACGTCCTCCACCGACCGGTTGTGGCCGAGGTGGATGACTTCCGCGCCCTGCGACTGGATCAGCCGGCGCATGATGTTGATGGCCGCGTCGTGGCCGTCGAACAGGCTGGCGGCGGTGACGAAACGCAGCGGGCTGCGTTCGGCGGTGGTCTCGGGCGCGTTCTGGTCGAAAGCGGGGGCGGCAGGCGTGCTCATGCGGCGCGAAGTTCCGGGAAAAACAGGATGCCCCGATTGTAACCGGGCCTTTTCGCCCGGCATGCCGCCCGGCTTGCCCGCATGAATGCGTGGGCCGGATACTGCGGGCATGTTCGATATCCGCTACCCCACCTGGAAGCAAGGCATCGCGCTGGCGCTGCTGATCGTGGTCGGGCTGATGCTGAGCGGCTGGATCCTGGCCGACCGGTTGATGCCGCCGGCGGTCGGCACGCCCGCTACCACACTGCCGCTGCAGCCCGACCAGACCCGGATCGACCGCGAACTGGTCCCGCTGCTGGCTAGGCACCCGGGCGAGAGCGGCGTGATCCTGCTGTCCGAAGGACTGGACGCCTTCGCCGCGCGGGTGATGGCGACCCGCCAGGCCGGGCGCAGCCTGGACGTGCAGTACTACATCTGGCACGACGACGTCACCGGCCGGCTGCTGGCGCATGAATTGTGGAAGGCGGCCGACCGCGGCGTGCGGGTGCGGCTGCTGCTGGATGACATGAACGCCACCGACAAGGACGCCAAGTGGCTGGCGCTGGACCGCCATCCCAACATCGAGCTGCGCCTGTACAACCCGTTCCGCAACCGGCAGGGGCTGGAGCGCGTGATCGAGCTGCTGCAACGGGCCTTCAGCCTCAACCACCGCATGCACAACAAGGCGTGGATCGCCGATGGCCGCGCGGCGATCGTCGGCGGCCGCAATGTCGGCGTTGAGTATTTCGATGCGTCGGAGGAATCGAACTTCCGCGATCTCGACGCGCTGGTGTTCGGGCCGGTGGTGGCCGAGGCGAGCGACACCTTCGACGCCTACTGGAACAGCGCCGCGGTGGTGCCGATCTCCGCGTTGCGACGCAAGCCGCGTGCGCTCACCGAGGCCTTCCTGGCCGACATGCGGGAGGAACTGAAGGGCCCGCAGGCGCAGGCGTATCTGCGGCGCGTGGCCGATCGCAAGGCGCTGCACGACTATGCGGAAGGCCGGCTGACACCGCATTGGAGCGCGAACGTCCGGATCGTCGCGGACCCGCCGGTCAAGCGTACGCGCGAGAAGCACACCGACTGGCTGGTCGACAAGATCGAGGCGCAGCTGCGCACCACCCGGCAACAGGCGCTGCTCGTTTCGCCCTACTTCGTCCCCGGCGACGCCTTCACCGAGGCCATGGTGCGGGGCGTGCGAGAGGGCCGGCAGGTCGGCATCGTCACCAATTCACTGGCCGCCAACGATGTCTTCGCCGTGCATGGCGGTTACGCCCGGTATCGCGAACGTCTGCTGGCCGGCGGCGTGCAACTGCACGAACTGCGCGCCGAACCGGGCAGCGAGGCATCCGGCAGCGCCTTCGGCAGCAGCGGCGCCAGCCTGCATACCAAGGCCTATGTGCTGGATGGGCGACGCGGCTTCATCGGCTCCTACAACCTCGACCCACGCTCGGCCTACCTCAATACCGAGATGGGCTTGATGTTCGATGACCCGGCCATCGGGCGCGAACTGGTGGCGGAATACCTGCGCCTGTCGAAGCCGGCATCGAGCTACTGGCTCTATCTCGATGGGCAACAGCGGCTGCGCTGGCTCGACCGTTCGCAGACGCCGCCGCGCGTCTACGAGCGCGAGCCGGAAGCCAGCTGGCTGCGCCGGACCAAGGCCCGCATCGCCGGCTGGCTGCCGATCGAATCGCAGCTCTAGCCTTCCTCCATGCGCATTCGTACTGTGCGCATCCGGGGTTTGCGCGAACCTGCCTCCCAGGCCCGCCTGACCGGTTGGGCTAGAATATCGGCTTGTTTTTCCCGGCCCCGGTACCCGGTCCGCACCGGAAACCGCATCGCCATCACCCCGAGAAGCCCGCCGCGGGCACGGAGCCATCATGGTTTTTGAAATCCTCGACCAGACCGGTCACGAACAGATCGTCTTCTGCCATAACAAGGACGCCGGCCTGAAGGCGATCATCGCCATCCACAGCACCGTGCTGGGCCCGGCGCTCGGCGGCACCCGCATGTGGAACTACGCGACCGAGCAGGAAGCGCTGAACGACGTGCTCCGCCTGTCGCGCGGAATGACCTACAAGAACGCGGTGGCCGGCCTGAACCTGGGTGGCGGCAAGGCGGTGATCATCGGTGACGCGTCGAAGGAGAAGTCCGAAGCCCTGTTCCGCGCGTTCGGCCAGTACGTCGAGTCGCTGGGCGGCCGCTACATCACCGCCGAAGACGTCGGCATCGACGTCAACGACATGGAATACGTCTACCGCGAGACCGAGTACGTCACCGGCGTGCATCAGGTCCACGGCGGTTCGGGCGACCCGTCGCCGTTCACCGCCTACGGCACCCTGCAGGGCCTGATGGCCACGCTGAACAAGAAGTACGGCAACGAGGAAGTCGGCAACTACAGCTACGCCGTGCAGGGCCTGGGCCATGTCGGCATGGAGTTCGTGAAGCTGCTGAAGGAACGCGGCGCCAAGATCTTCGTCACCGACATCAACCCGAAGCTGGTCGCCAAGGCCGTCGATGACTTCGGCGCCGAGGCCGTGGGCCTGGACGAGATCTACGACGTCGCCGCCGATGTCTACTCGCCGTGCGCGCTGGGCGGCACCCTCAACGAGAACACCATCGACCGGATCAAGGCCAAGGTGATCTGCGGCGCGGCCAACAACCAGCTGGCCACCAATGCCATCGGCGACGAACTGACCCGTCGCGGCGTGCTGTACGCGCCGGACTACGCGGTCAACGCCGGCGGCGTGATGAACGTGGCGCTGGAACTCGACGGCTACAACCGCGAACGCGCCATGCGCATGATGCGCACCATTTACCACAACCTCACCCGCATCTACGAGATCGCGGAGCGCGACGGCATCCCGACCTACCAGGCCGCCGACCGCATGGCGGAAGAGCGCATCGAGAAGATCGGCAAGCTCAAGCTGTCGATGGGTCGCGGCACGCCGCGCTTCCAGGGTCGTATCCGCGGCAACTGAGTGGGCAACGCTTGAACGGGGCGAGGCCGACACCTCGCCCTTTTCGTTTCCGCAGGGGACTTTCTGATGCACATGCCGAAGATCAACGAGGACATAGACGCCCTGCGCGACGCGGTCCGCCGATTTGCCGAGGCCGAGATCGCGCCGCGCGCCGCGTCCATCGACGAGGAGAACTGGTTCCCGCAGGACCTGTGGCCGAAGCTCGGCGAGATGGGCCTGCTCGGCCTGACCATCCCCGGCGAATACGGCGGCAGCGAGATGGGCTACCTGGCCCACCTGGTGGCGATGGAGGAAGTCTCGCGCGCCTCGGGTTCCATCGGCCTGTCCTACGGCGCGCATTCCAACCTGTGCGTCAACAATCTCTACGCCAACGGCAACGACGCCCAGCGCGCGAAGTACCTGCCGAAGCTCTGCAGCGGCGAGTGGAAGGGTGCGCTGGCGATGAGCGAACCCGGCGCCGGTTCCGACGTGGTCGGCTCGATGTCGTGCCGCGCCGAGCTGCGCGGCGATGTCTGGGTGGCCAACGGCAACAAGATGTGGATCACCAACGGCCCCGAAGCCGATGTGCTGATCGTCTACATGCGCACCGCGCCGAAGAGCGAAGGCTCGCGCGGCATGACCGCCTTCATCGTCGAGAAGGGCATGAAGGGCTTCTCCACCGCGCAGAAGCTGGACAAGCTCGGCATGCGCGGCTCCAACACCTGCGAGCTGGTGTTCGAGGACTGCGAGATCCCCGCCGACAACGTGCTGGGCGAAGTGAACCAGGGCGTCAAGGTGCTGATGGCCGGCCTCAACACCGAGCGCCTGGTGCTGTCGGGCGGGCCGATCGGGCTGATGCAGGCGGCGCTCGACATCACCCTGCCCTACGTCCGCGAGCGCAAGCAGTTCGATGTCGCCATCGGCACCTTCCAGCTGATGCAGGCCAAGGTCGCCGACATGTACACCGCGCTCGCTTCCAGCCGCGCCTTCGCCTACCAGGTGGCGCGCGACTACGACGCCGGCCACAAGAGCCGCGTCGATGCCGCGTCCTGCCTGATGCACGCCTCCGAAGCCGCGGTGAACGTGACGCTGGAAGCCATCCAGGCGCTCGGCGGCAATGGCTACATCAACGAGTTCCCGACCGGCCGCCTGCTGCGCGACGCCAAGCTCTACGCCATCGGCGCCGGCACCAACGAGATCCGCCGCATGCTGATCGGCCGCGAGCTGTTCAACGGCCACGGCTGAGGCGGGGGGATGGGCGATGCGGCTTCGTGAAGCGGCATCGTCATCCAGCCAAAGAAAACGCGGCCCGAAGGCCGCGTTTTTGTCTGCCCCGCGTGGCCGCGATCAGAAGCGGTAGCGGTAGCTGGCATTGACCATGCGGTTGTCGCCCAGCTCGCTGCCACGCTGGCTCACGTCCAGACGCAGCAGGCTGCCGTTGCGCCACTGGGCGTTAAAGCCGAGCCCGAACAACGTGCCGCGCTGCGCCATCGACAGCCCGGCGACCGGCATCCACTGTTCGATGCCAGTGAAGCTTGCCATCAGCGCGTTGCCATCCGACAGGCCGTGCTGCCATTCGGCGCGACCATCAATACCGAAGCTGGAGCCGTTCGCCAGCTGCCAGTCGCGGTTGGCGCGCATACCGGCATAGGCCTGCCAGCGGTCGAAGTTCCAGCCATCCGCGCGCAGCCCGAAGCCCGACGCACCGGCCTCGTTGAAGCCATCGGTGCGCACCTGCGCGAACTGGCTGCCGACGTACGGCGAAACCGTCGCCGCGCCCAGGTCGAAGCGGTAACCGGCTTCGGTATTGGCGAACAGATAGCTGCCGCCGCCGAGCGTGTTGACGCCTTCCTGCCGCAGGCCGAGCTGCACGTTGCGCTCCACCTCGCGGTCGAAGCGGCCAGCACCCACGCCACCGCGCAGATAGGCCTGCACACCGAGCCAGCCGGCGTAGGCCTGGGCTTCGGTCTGGCGGCTGCGGGTGCGGTCACCCAGGCCCGACATCCAGCCATCGGCCTCGGTGTGGCTGGCGGCCAGACCAAACACGCCGTCATGCCCGACGCGCACATCCTGACCCATCATCCAGCCATCGAGCTGGTAGGCCATGCCGTTGGCGCCGGCCTGCGCCAGGTTGCCGTTGTCGCGCAGGTTGTCCTGCCACGCGCCGGCCAGCAGCGGGCGGTCGACCAGCGCATCGAAGCGGTTGGTCATGGCGCGGCGGCCGGCATCCATCGACTCCAGCGTGAGCGCCAGGTTGGCCGCGTGCATCTGCCCGGCCAGGCTGCGCAGCGAGCGGTCGGCGATGGCCGCGTTGAGGCTGCCGTTCTGCAGGTCGCCGGCACCACCGACAAGGATCGAGTTCGGCGGCACCAGCCCGCCGTCGATGGCGCCGAACAGGGCTTCCACGCGCTGCGCCGAATCCAGCGAGACACCGGTCAGCCCCAGCGACAGCGCCGCCACGTTGACCTGGATGCGGTTGATGGTGAGGAAGGCGCTGTTGGCGTCGTAACCGAGGGTGGCGTCGAGGAACACGTTCGGCGCGGCCTTGACCGAAGCGAACGTGCCGGTGAGGCCGCCATTGGCCTTCAACAGGGTTTCCTTGGAGGTGGTGGTGTAGCCGCTGCGGTTGCCGAGGATGCTGACCTGGCCGCCCTGCAGGGTGGCCGTGCCGTTGACCTGCAGCGGCGTGCCCAGCCAGATGCCGAGGTTGCCGCTGGCGGTCTGCAGGTAGTTGCCGGCCAGCGTGGCGCCGGCATCGCGGCCATTGAAGAAGCGCCCCGAGTTGCTCACGTTCCTGGCGAATACGCCGCCGCCATAGACCAAGCCGCCGCTGCCGACCGTCAGGCTGGAGGCGCCTAGGCCCTGGCGGATGTCCAGCGCGCCGGCTTCGACGCGCGTGTCGCCGGTATAGCTCTGCGCCTCGGTCAGGGTCAGCGTGCCGCCACCGCGCTTGATCAGGCCGCCGGCGCCGACGATGTTGTTGCGCCACACCGAATTGCTGGTGACGTTCACATCGAAGTTGCCCCAGGCGAAGTTGCCCGGCCCCCACGATGCCTTGGTCACATCCAGCAGGCCCCAGCCGAACACATCGTCCATGCCCGCCGCGCCCAGGTCCTTGGCGGTGCCGAGCAGCACCTGCCGCACCTGGTCGTTGTTCATGTACGGGAAGGCCGCCCAGACCACCGCCGCCGCGCCTGACACCAGCGGCGCCGCGTAGGAGGTGCCGCCGCCGCCGTAGAAGCGCATGACGCCATTGGCGTCCTTGAGCGGAAACACGGCATCGCCTGGCGCGACCAGGCAGTAGTTCTTCGCGTAGCCGCACTTCTGCGAGTAGCCGGTGAGCTGGGTCGGGTTCTTGGGGTCCAGCGCGCCGACCGTCAGCCAGCCCTTCTCCAGCTCGGCGTCGCCACCGTGCATGCTGGGCAGGGCCGCGTTGTCGGACGGGTTGTTGGCCAGCTCCGGATTGGTCGAATCACCGCTGTTGCCGCTGGCGAACACCACGATGCCGCCGCGCCCGATGATGAAGTCCTTGTAGGCGGTGGCGAGTTCGCGGCTGAGCGCCGGGTCGTTCCAGTACAGGCCGCCCCAGGAATTGTTGATGATGCGGGCGCCGGCGTTGGCGAGATCGGCATTGAGCGCCTTGAAGAAGTCGCCGTAGCCGTCGCCGGCCTTGATCTCGTTGCCGCCCTGTCCGGTGCCGTCATCAACCGGACGTTCGTCGCGGATGAAGCGCCAGGACACGATGTTGGACGACTGCGCCACGCCACCCGGCCACTGCGCGCTCTGGCCTCCGGAGAACTGGCCGGTCACTTCACCGCCTGCGGCCAGCAGGGACACCACCGTGCCGTGGCCGACCTTGTCATCCACCGTGCGGTCGAAACCCGTCCAGTTGTCGGGCGGCATGATGTTGCGGACGACGCGCGGCGACAGGCCCGGATGATTGCGGTCCACGCCCGAATCCAGGATGCCGATGGTGACGCCCTGCCCGGTATTGCCAGCGCCGAGCGAACCCGCCGCATTGATCAGCCGGAGGTGATCCGACAGCTGCTGGCTGGAGAACTGGCGCGGCGCGGCCGGAGCGGCCACGGCCGGGGCCACGTTCTGGCTGAGTGTGCTGTCGGTGGCCACGGTCGGCGTGAAGCCGATGCCGCCCGTCCCGCCCGGCGGTGTCGCCGGTGGCGGCGTGGTCTTGGTGCCTCCCCCGCCCCCACAGGCGGTCAGACCGAGCGTCAGGGCGCCGGCAACGGCGATCGAAAGGGCATTGCGGCGTGACAGGCAGCGCATCTCGGGCTCCATCTATAGAGTGATGAGTCGGGGGAACGGCCCATGGCTCCCTCCATGGGCGTGTTGACCTTGTATTCCTTTGCGTTTGCGAAAACAACCGGGCGGCGGCGCGATGCGTGACCGGTTGCACTTGGTGAAGACCGCTCTATAGCCTTTGGTCGCTTTCGCCACCGCCCCCAAGCGGCGATAATCGGGGTTTGCCGTTCCGGAGTCCCCCATGTCTGACGTCGTCATCGTCGGTGCCAAGCGCACCGCCATCGGTTCCATGCTAGGCCAGTTCACCGGCGTGCCCACCCCCACGCTGGGTGCCGCCGCCATCGGCGCCGCGCTGGAACACGCCGGCCTCAACGCCGACGCCATCGACGAAGTGATCATGGGCTGCGTGCTGCCGGCCGGCCTGGGCCAGGCGCCCGCCCGCCAGGCCGCCCGCACCGCCGGCATCCCCGACGCCGCCGGTGCCACCACCATCAACAAGGTCTGCGGCTCGGGCATGAAGGCGGTGATGCTCGCCCACGACCTGATCAAGGCCGGCTCGGCCGGCGCCGTCGTCGCCGGCGGCATGGAGTCGATGACGAACGCCCCGCACCTGCTCAACGGTTCGCGCACCGGCATCCGCTACGGCAGCGCGCCCTTCCTCGACCACATGGCCCACGACGGCCTGACCAACCCGGACGACGGCCAGGCGATGGGCGTCTTCGGTGACCAGGCCTGCGCCAAGTACGGCTACGACCGCGAACAGGTCGATGCCTATTCCGCCGAATCCGTGCAGCGCGCCCAGCGTGCCCAGGCCGATGGCAGCTACAAGGCCGAAATCGCTCCGGTGACGGTCAAGGGCCGCAAGGGCGATGAGGTCGTCGATACCGACGAGGAGCCGGGCAAGATCGACACGTCCAAGATGGCCGGCCTGCGCGCCGCCTTCGGCAAGGACGGCGTGCTGACCGCCGCGTCTTCCTCCAAGATTTCCGATGGTGCCGCCGCGCTGGTGGTGATGTCGGCCGAGGCCGCGGCCAAGGCCGGCGCGAAGCCGCTGGCCCGCATCGTCGCCCACGCCACCCATTCGCAGGCGCCGGAATGGTTCACCACCGCGCCAGTCGACGCGCTGCGCAAGGTGCTGGACAAGGCCGGCTGGTCGGTCGGCGATGTCGACCTGTTCGAGATCAACGAAGCCTTCTCCTGCGTGGCGATGGCCCCGATGACCGATCTCGGCATCCCGCACGACAAGTTGAACGTGAACGGCGGCGCCGTGGCGCTGGGCCACCCGATCGGCGCGTCGGGTGCGCGCCTGCTGGTGACCCTGATCCATGCGCTGCAGGCCCGCGGCGGCAAGCGTGGCGTGGCCAGCCTGTGCATCGGCGGCGGCGAGGCCACGGCCCTGGCCGTTGAAATGGCGTGAACACGGGACTTAAGTCCGGCTAAATCGTCCGCAACGCAAAAGAAAAAAAAACCGGCCAAACTGCTTGACACGGTTCATGGCTTTGTCATGATGTCGGCAACGCGCGCATCCGTGCGCGTTCCACTCCTAACGAGGACACCATTATGTCGATGAACAAGGCTCTCCTGGCGCTGGCCATGGGTCTGGCTCTGGCCGCTTGCTCCAACTCGCAGCAGGCTGCTGATTCCGCTGCTGAAGCCGCTGACGCTGCTGGCGAGGCTCAGGAAGCCGCCAACAACGCCGCCGCTACTGGCGACGCCGCTGCCGCCACCGCCGCCCAGGCCGGTGCCGACGCCGCTGCCGCTGCTGCCGACGCTGCCGCCACCCAGGCCAACGCCGCTGCCGCTGCTGGCACCGCCGACGCTGCCGACGGCGCTGCCGACGCTGCCGAGAACGCTGCCGACGCCGCTGAGCAGGCCCAGGATTCGGCCGAGCAGGCCGCTGCCGGTGCCGACGCCAAGGTCAACAACGACGGCAAGTAATCGCCTGAGTTGATGCTGCGTGACATGGCCGCCGGAGCGATCCGGCGGCCATTCTGCAAGTCGATAGCGATACCCCCCTATTCCGGACGATGCACCCGCATCGATCCTCAAGATTCCGCCGGACGCCTGCCTGCAGGCCGATGGACCGGAGTGCCGGCCGCAATCCTGCGTACCAGGCTGTTCACCCTCACTGGAGCAACGCCATGAACATCAAGCTCGCCACCCTGATCGCCGCCAGCGCCCTGGCCCTGGCCGCCTGCAACTCGCCGACCGCCGAGCAGAAGGCCGACGAAGCCGCCGCTTCCGCCGACGCCGCCGGTACCCAGGCTGCTGAAGCCGCCAACGCCGCCGGCGACGCCGCCGTCGCTTCGGCCGAAGCCGCCGGTGCCGCCACCGCCGCTGCCGCTGGCGCCGCTGCTGCCACCGTCGACGCCGCCGCCGACCCGGTCCAGGCCGCCTATGAAGAAGGCAAGGCCAACGCCGCTGGCGCCGTCGCCAACGCTGCCGACAAGGTTTCCGCCGAAATGAAGCAGGAAGCCGGCGAAGCCAAGGCCACCGCCGAGGCCGAGAAGAAGGACTGATCCTTCGCCTCGACGCGATACTGGAAGGCCCGCTTCGGCGGGCCTTTCTTTTTGCCTGCGCGGTGCAGTTTCCGGAGACGGCGGCCCAACTTTGGCGACGGCGCCTGGCGATGCGTCATCCCCCCTCCCTTCGCACCGTGCGGCAGCCGGTATCCTTGTGGTTTCGCCATCGCACGCCTTGCCCATGCCCGCGCTCGTCTCGCAGCTTGACCCCCGCTCCGCCGACTTCACGGCCAACGCCGACTACCACCGCGCCCTGACCGAGGAGCTGCACGCCCGCCTGCGCCGCGCGGCCGAAGGCGGTGGCGACTCGGCCCGGCAGAAGCACGTCGCGCGCGGCAAGCTGCTGGCGCGCGACCGCATCGACGCCCTGCTCGATCCCGGCTCGCCCTTCCTCGAATTGAACGCGCTCGCCGCCGAAGGCATGTACGACGATGCCGCGCCGGCCGCCGGCGTGGTGACCGGCATCGGCCGGGTGATGGGCCAGGAATGCGTGATCGTGGCCAACGACGCCACGGTCAAGGGCGGCACCTACTTCCCGATGACGGTGAAGAAGCACCTGCGCGCGCAGGAAGTGGCGCGCGAGAACCAACTTCCCTGCATCTACCTGGTCGATTCCGGTGGCGCCTTCCTGCCGCTGCAGGACGAGGTGTTCCCGGACAAGGAGCACTTCGGCCGCATCTTCTACAACCAGGCGCGGATGAGCGCGGAGAACATCCCGCAGATCGCCGTGGTGATGGGCAGTTGCACGGCCGGCGGCGCCTACGTGCCGGCGATGTGCGACGAAAGCATCATCGTCAAGGAACAGGGCACGATCTTCCTCGGCGGCCCGCCGCTGGTGAAGGCGGCGACGGGCGAGGTGGTGGATGCCGAAGCGCTCGGTGGCGCCGACGTGCATACCTCCGTGTCCGGCGTGGCCGACCATTTCGCCGAGGACGACCACCACGCGCTGTCGATCGCGCGCGACATCGTGGCGTCGCTCAACCGCCGCAAGCCGGAAAACGCCGCACTGCGGGAAAGCACCGAGCCGCTGTACGCCGCCGACGAGCTCTACGGCATCGTGCCGCAGGACACCCGCAAGCCCTTCGACATCCGTGAGGTGATCGCGCGCATCGTGGACGGCAGCGAGTTCCAGGAATTCAAGGCGCGCTACGGCAAGACGCTGGTGACCGGCTTCGCGCACATCCACGGGATGCCGGTGGGCATCGTCGCCAACAACGGCATCCTGTTCTCGGAGTCGGCGCTCAAGGGCGCGCACTTCATCGAACTGTGCAACCAGCGCGGCATCCCGCTGGTGTTCCTGCAGAACATCACCGGCTTCATGGTGGGCCGCAAGTACGAGAACGCCGGCATCGCCAAGGACGGGGCGAAGATGGTCACGGCGGTGGCGTGTTCGTCCGTGCCGAAGTTCACCGTGGTGATCGGCGGCAGCTTCGGCGCCGGCAACTACGCGATGTGCGGACGCGCCTACGGCGGGCGCTTCCTGTGGATGTGGCCGAACGCGCGGATCAGCGTGATGGGCGGCGAGCAGGCGGCGAGCGTGCTGGCGACGGTGCGCCGCGACGGCATCGAAGCGAAAGGCGGCGAATGGTCGGCGGCGGACGAGGAGACCTTCAAGGCCCCGATCCGCCAGCAGTACGAGGACCAGGGCAATCCGTATTACGCGACCGCGCGGCTGTGGGACGACGGCATCATCGACCCCGCCGATACCCGCCGCGTGCTGGGCCTGGCCTTGGCCGCTTCGTTGAATGCACCGATCGAACCGGCGAAATTCGGCGTCTTCCGCATGTGACCCCGCCGGTTGTGCGCTGTTTCACAGATGAACGGCGCCCAACCCGATGCTCACAAACACGCTGTTTTCACGTGCTAATTTCGTGGACCCGCAGCCCCCGCTGCCCTCTGCGAGAAGACCCATGGTGAGTTGGAGAGATCCCGGCAACAGCGCCAAGAAGGAAGTCGCGGACTTCCCGAACGAGGCGGTGACCACCCCGCCGGTACAGCCCGCCGCCGTCGCGCCAGTGGTGCGCGCCGAACCGACGCCCGCGCCCACGCCGAAGCCCGCCGCCAAGGAATCGGTGATCGCCGCCGACCTCAGCATCGAAGGCAAGATCGAAGGCGCCGGCCACGTCCGCATCGCCGGCAAGTTCAAGGGCGACGTCAACGTCAAGGGCGATCTCACCGTCGAGCAGGGTGCCAAGCTCACCGGCAGCGTCCGCGCCGAGAAGGTCACGCTGTCGGGCGAACTGGACGGCAACATCGAGGCCGCCAAGCGTGTCGACCTGCTGGCGTCGAGCGCGATGAACGGCGACATCAAGGCCGAAGACCTGATCATCGCTTCCGGCGCGCGCCTGCGCGGCCATGTGGAATGCGGCTGGGCCGACGGCAAGGGCGCGGCCAAGGGTGGAGACAGCAGCGCCGCATGAGCAGCCTGCTCGGGCGGGGCCACAAGGCCGACGAGGTGGGTGCGACCCGCACCTGCCCGCATTGCCGCGCCACCATCCTGGCCAGCGCGGCGGTCTGCCCGCAGTGCAAGGGGCACCTGCGTTTCGATGCGGCACCTGACCGCAAGGTGCTGGCCTCGCCGTTGAAGATCGAAGGCACCCTGCCCGGCCCCGCGCCGGGCGAGGCCTGGGAGTATTCGGTGGTGGCTGTGGTCCGCAACGAACGGGGCGAGGAAGTCGCGCGCCACGTGGTCGGCGTCGGCGCGATGAATCCGGGCGATGTCCGGACTTTCAGCCTGAGCGTGGACCTGGTGGCGAGTACGCGGATGCGGGCGCGCTGAGGCTGACGCTCACCCGCAGCCGCCACATCCCCCGCACTCGCCCGAAGCGAGCGCCGATGCCGGCGCGATGAAGCGTCCGAATTTCCGCATCCACAGCGGCCGCCCTTCGCGCAGCAGCGGGAGGGCGAGCGCGATGCGCGTGCGTCGCCACGAGCCGGGAAAGCGCGTGCGCCACACGAACGCCGCCGCCAGCAGCACCGCCACGCCGATCACCGCGTACTGCAGAGCGAGCGGCATCGCCATCACCCCGCGCCCATCGCCTTCGCCACCTGGTAGGTGACGAACGAGGCCGCATAGGCCAGCGCGAACAGGTAGACGGTGGCGAACGCGGTCTGCTTCCAGCTGCCGGTCTCGCGCTTGATGGTCGCCAGCGTGGACAGGCATTGCGGCGCGTAGATGAACCAGACCAGCAGCGAGAGCGCGGTGGCCAGCGACCAGCCGTCGGCGATCAGCGGCGACAGCGCCTGCGCGGAAGCTTCGTCGCTGGCGGCGGCGACCGCATACACGGTGGCCAGCGATGACACCACCACTTCGCGGGCGGCCATGCCGGGGATCAGCGCGATGCAGATCTGCCAGTTGAAACCGAGCGGCGCGAAGAACGCGGTCATCGCGTGGCCGATGCGGCCGGCGAAGCTGTAGTCGATGGCCGGCATGGTGGCGTCGGCCGGTGCGCCCGGGAACGTGAGCAGGAACCACAGCAGCACGGTCATCGCCAAAATGATGCCGCCGACGCGCTTGAGGAAGATCATCGCGCGCTCCCACAGGCCGATCAGCAGGTCGCGCCAATGGGGCAGGCGGTAGGACGGCAGTTCCAGCAGCAAGGGGTGTTCGCCCTTGTCGCGGCGCCAGCGCTTCATCACCCAGCTCACCAGCAGCGCACTGGCGATGCCGGCCATGTACAGCCCGAACAGCACCAGCCCCTGCAGTTCCAGCCCGCCAAGGATTTTCTGTTGCGGGATGAAGGCGCCGATCAGCAACGCGTACACCGGCAGCCGCGCCGAGCAGGTCATCAGCGGCGCGACGAGGATGGTGGCGAGGCGGTCGCGCGGGTCCTGGATGCTGCGGGTCGCCATGATCCCGGGCACCGCGCAGGCAAACGATGACAGCAGCGGGATGAAGCTGCGGCCCGACAGTCCCGCCATCGACATGGTGCGGTCGAGCAGGAAGGCGGCGCGCGGCAGGTAGCCGGATTCCTCCAGCGTGAGGATGAAGAGGAAGAGGATGAGGATCTGCGGCAGGAACACGATCACCCCGCCCAGGCCGGCGATGATGCCGTCCACCATCAGGCTGCGGAGCGGGCCGTCGGCCATCGCGCCACCAACCGCCTCGCCGAGCCACGCGGTGCCGGCCTCGATGCCGTCCATCAGCGGCGTGGCCCAGGCATAGACCGCCTGGAACATCAGGAACATCACCACGGCGAGCGTGACCAGGCCGAACACCGGATGCAGCAGCCAGCGATCCAGCGCGTCGTCGATCTGCGCGGTACGGCGCGGCATCGACACCGTGGCGTCGATCAGGCGGCGCGCCTCGGCGTGCAGGTCGGTGGCCGGCGTGGGCTCCGGCGCGTGCGCCAGCCGGTCACCGGCGAACAACGCATCGACCTGCGCGATCAGTGCCTTCGCGCCATCGCCACGCACGGCGATGGTTTCCACCACCGGCAGGCCGAGTTCGCGCGACAGCGCGGCCACATCGACATCGATCCCGCGCTTGGCCGCCGCGTCCATCTGGTTGAGCGCGACGATCATCGGCCGGCCGAGCGATTTCAGTTCCAGCACGAAGCGCAGATGCAGGCGCAGGTTGGTGGCATCGACCACGCAGACCAGCAGGTCGGGCGCGGGCTCGCCGGGATAGAAGCCGCGGCAGACGTCGCGCGCGATCGCTTCTTCAAGGCTGGCCGGGGTCAGGCTGTAGGCGCCCGGCAGGTCGAGCAGCGCGTAGCCGCGACCGGACGCGCCGAGCATCCGGCCTTCCTTGCGCTCCACGGTCACGCCGGCGTAGTTCGCCACTTTCTGGCGGCTGCCGGTCAGCAGGTTGAACAGCGCGGTCTTGCCGCTGTTGGGGTTGCCGATCAGCGCGACGCGCGGCAATGCGGTATCGGTCATGCGGCGGCGTCCAGGGCTTCGCGCTGCACTTCGATGCGGGCGGCTTCGCTGCGGCGGAGCGCGAAGCGCGTGTAGCCCACCTGCACCATCAGCGGCTCGCGGCCAAGCGGGCCGGCGGCGCGCACTTCGACCGGCTCGCCCGGCACGAAACCGAGTTCACCAAGACGGCGCGCGATGGCATCGGCATCGCCATTGGCATGCACGGCAACGACAACGGCGGGTGCATGCAGGGGAAGATCGGCAAGGCGCACGCCCGGCTCCAGATAGGAATCGTTCTCATTTTATACCGAACGGCGCCCGTGCCGCCTTTATCATGGCGTTTTCCCCGGAACACGTTCATGGACGCGATGCTGGAAGTTCTGCGCGAAGGGGCCGTGGCCCGGCTGCGGATGCGGCGGCCCGAGGTCCACAACGCCTTCGACGACAGCCTGATCGCGGCGATGACCGAGGCCCTGCAGGGATTGGGGGAGGACGCTTCGGTGCGCGCGGTGGTGCTGGAAGGCGAAGGCGCTTCGTTCTCCGCCGGCGCCGACCTCAACTGGATGCGCGGCATGGCGAAGATGAGCGAAGCGGAGAACCGCGACGACTCGCTCGCCCTCGCCCGCCTGATGCGCACGCTCGACGAACTGCCGAAGCCGACCATCGCGCGGGTGCAGGGCGCGGCGTTCGGCGGCGGCGTCGGGCTGGTCGCCTGCTGCGACATCGCCATCGGCGCGGCCGAGGCGAAATTCGGCCTGACCGAAGCCAAGCTCGGCCTGCTGCCGGCGGTGATCTCGCCCTACGTCATCAATGCCATCGGCGTGCGTCAGGCGCGGCGATACTTCGCCACCGCCGAGATCTTCGACGCCGCCGAGGCGCTGCGCATCGGCCTGCTGCACCAGGTGGTGGCGATGGACGCGCTGGACGCCGCCGTGGACCGCCAGCTGGACCTGCTGCTGAAGGCCGGCCCGCTCGCTTCCGCCCGCGCCAAGCAGCTGGTGCGCGATGTCGCCGCCCATGCCGACGGCGCCAGGCACGACGCCGACAACGCCGCCCTGATCGCCCGCCTGCGTGTCTCGCCGGAAGGCCAGGAAGGGCTGACCGCCTTCCTAGACAAGCGCAAACCGAACTGGATGTCCGCCTGATGTTCGACAAGATCCTGATCGCCAACCGTGGCGAAATCGCCTGCCGCGTCATCCGCACCGCCCGCCGCATGGGCATCCGCACGGTCGCGGTGTATTCGGAGGCCGATGCCGGCGCGCAACACGTGCGCCAGGCCGACGAAGCCTACCTGATCGGTGGCCCGCGTCCGCAGGACAGCTATCTGCGTGGCGATGTGATCCTGGATGTCGCGAAGCAATCCGGCGCGCAGGCGATCCACCCCGGCTATGGCTTCCTCTCCGAGAACGCGGATTTCGCCGACGCGGTGGAAGCCGCCGGCATCGTCTTCATCGGGCCGAAGGCGGCATCGATGCGCAAGATGGGCAGCAAGGCGGGCGCGAAGGAACTGATGGATGCCGCCGGCGTGCCGGTGGTGCCGGGCTACACGGGGGAAGACCAATCGCCCGACCTGCTGCAGCGCGAAGCCGACCGCATCGGCTATCCGCTGATGATCAAGGCCGCGCACGGCGGCGGCGGCAAGGGCATGCGCATCGTGCGGTCGAGCGCGGAATTCGCGCCGAATCTCGAAAGCTGCCAGCGCGAGGCGGCCAACGCTTTCGGCCGTGACCGCGTGCTGCTGGAGCGCTACATCGAACAGCCGCGCCACATCGAGATCCAGATCTTCGGCGATGCGCAGGGCGAGGTGATCCACCTCAACGAGCGCGAGTGTTCCGCCCAGCGCCGCTACCAGAAGGTGCTGGAGGAATCGCCCTCGCCCTTCCTCACCCCCGGACTGCGCGCGGCGATGGGCGAGGCGGCGGTGCAGGCCGGCCGCGCCATCGACTACCAGAACGCCGGCACCGTCGAGTTCATCGTCGGGCAGGACGGCCAGTTCTATTTCATGGAAATCAACACGCGCCTGCAGGTGGAACACCCGGTCACCGAACTGGTCGCCGGGCTGGATCTCGTCGAATGGCAGTTGCGCGTCGCCGCCGGTGAGCCGCTGCCGCGCGCGCAGGAAACCATCTATTCCAGCGGCCACGCCATCGAGGTGCGCTTGTACGCGGAGGACCCGGATGCCGGCTTCCTGCCCGGTTCCGGCACGTTCACCCGCCTGCGCCTGCCGGAATTCATGCCGGACGTGCGCATCGACTCCGGCGTGGTCGAAGGCGACACCGTGACCATCTTCTACGACCCGATGATCGCCAAGCTGATCGTGTTTGGCGTGGACCGCGCGCGCGCGTTGGCCAAACTGCGCGAGGCGCTGGCGGCGTGCGAGATCGAAGGCCCGAAGTCGAACATCGCCTTCCTCGAACGGCTGGCGCGACACCCGGCGGTGGTCGAAGGCCGCATCGACACCGGCTATCTCGATCGTCATCTGGACGAATTCGTCGGAGCGGTCGAAGGCGATGCGGATGCCGCGCCGGTGCTGCGCGCCATCGCCGCCGCCGTGGTGCGCCTGCGTGCCGAGCAGCAGACCGATGCGGCTTCTCCCTGGGGCCTGCGCGACGGCTGGCGGCTGGATGGCCCCGGCAACATGCCGCTGCGCCTGCAGCATGGCGAGGCCGACGTGCATCTCTCGCTGTCCGGCCAGCGCGGCGATTACATCGTGCGCGAAGGCGAGACGCTGACCTATCTGGAAGGCCTTAGGCTGGGCGGCGACACGCTCAGCGGCCGCATCAACGGCAGCGCGCGGCGCCTGTTGGCGGGTATCGATGGCGATGCCGTGACCCTGCACGATGGCGAACGCCGCCACCGCTTCCTTCGCACGCCATTGCACAGGCTGGATGATGAGGCGGGTGCCGCCAGCGGCGACCGCGTCAAGGCGCCGATGCCCGGCCGCGTGGTGCTGGTGAAGGCACGCGCGGGCGATGCGGTGAAGTCCGGCGACGTGCTGCTGGTGATGGAGGCGATGAAGATGGAACTGGCACTCAAAGCCCCGCGCGACGGCATCGTCGCCGACGTGCAGGCCGGCGAAGGCGACTTCGTCGAAGCCGATGCCACCCTGGTCACGCTGGAGCATTGAGATGGCGCTTCCCTCCTTCGTCCGCATCGTCGAGGTCGGCCCGCGCGACGGCCTGCAGAACGAGAAGACCCACGTCTCCACCGCCGACAAGATCGAGCTGGTCAACCGGCTGTCGGCCACGGGGCTCCGCACCATCGAGGCCACCAGCTTCGTCAGCCCGAAATGGGTGCCGCAGATGGCCGACGCTGCCGAGGTCTATGCCGGCATCGACAAGCGCCCCGGCATCGCCTATCCGGTGCTGGTGCCCAACCTGCAGGGCTACGAGCGCGCGCGCGGCGTCGGCGTGGCCGAGATCGCGGTGTTCACCGCCGCGTCGGAAGCCTTCAACCGCAAGAACATCAACGCCTCCATCGACGAATCACTGGAACGCTTCGCGCCGGTGATGGCCGCCGCGCAGGCCGATGGCGTCAAGGTGCGCGGCTATGTCTCCACCGTGCTCGGCTGTCCCTACCAGGGCGAGGTGCCGTTGTCCGATGTGGCACGCGTGGCCCGCGCCCTGCACGAGATGGGCTGCTACGAGGTCTCGCTGGGCGACACCATCGGCATCGGCACCCCGGCCAAGGCCCGGGCCATGCTGCGCGCGGTCGCCGGCGAGGTCCCGATGGACGCGCTGGCCATCCACTTCCATGACACCTGGGGCCAGGCGCTGGCCAACATCCTGGCCTGCCTGGAGGAAGGCGTGGCGGTGGTGGATGCGGCCGTGGCCGGCACCGGCGGCTGCCCCTATGCCAAGGGCGCGAGCGGCAACGTGGCCAGCGAGGACGTGGTCTACATGCTGCACGGCATGGGGATTGAAACCGGAATCGACTTCACAAAACTAGTCGAAACGGGCGTATGGTTGGCGTCCCGGCTGGGCCGTGAAACCGGCAGCAAGGCAGGACGCGCACTGAACCCATGAAGGACGGCCACGCCACCGATGCCGAGGAGGTTCCGGAACAGGAGCTCCGGCAACGGCTGGCCGTACTGGCCGCGTCGCCCGCGCTGGATGCCGATGCCCGCGCACTGATCGAAGCCGTGACCACCGCGTGGGCAGGCAGCGAATCCGCCCGCATCGCCGCCGAGCAGCGCTACCGCACCCTGTTCGACGCCGTACCCGACCCGGTCAGCATCATCGACTGGGACGGCACACTGCTCGACGTCAACGCCGCCGCGGTGCGGATCTTCGGGCGCAGCCGCGAGAGCCTGGTCGGCCAGCCCATCGAGGTCATCAACCCCGACCTGCCGCGCGACCACATGATGCCGGTGCACGACGCGCTGGACCGCGGCGAGAGCTACATGGTCACCGTCACCAACATGCACGCCGACGGCACCCGCTTCCCGGTCGAAGTGCATTCGGTGGCGATCGAATTCGAGGGTGCGCGCCGCATCGTCGCCGTGGCCCGCGACCTGTCCAGCCGCGCCGACATCGAGCGCCGCTACGCGGACCTGATCGAGTCGGTGGACAAGGGCATCGTAGTGCAGGATGCCGAAGGCCACGTGCTGCACGTGAACGGCGCGGCGATGCGCATCCTGGGGCTGGAACCCGGCCAGTCGCCGGATGCCGCCTTCCACTCCGAGCGCTGGCTGGCGGTGGACGAGAACGGCGTGCCGATGGCGCGCATGGACGTGCCGGCGATGGTCGCGATGCGCACCGGCAAGGTGGTGGAAAGCCAGGTGATCGGCCTGTTCCGCTACGAATCCGACGAATTCCGCTGGCTGTCGGTGACCGCCATCCCCAAGTTCCACCCGTGCTCGGGCCAGCCCGACGAGATCCTCTCGCTCTTCAGCGACATCACCGAACTCAAGCGCGACAGCGCGATGTTCGAGCGCGTGCAGGCGCTGGCGACCATCGGCGCCTGGGAATACAACCGCGCGGACTCGCGCATCTACCTGACCCGCGGGGCACGGAGCATCCTCGGCTGCGATGACGCGCCGGCCTCGCTCGCCGCTTTCTGCGCCTGCTTCGTGCCCGGCGACGCGGCGCGCCTGGCCGAGGCGATCGAGCAGGCCTACGACAGCGGGCATCCCTTCTCGCTCGACCTGCGCCCCGCGCGCGAGGACAACAGCGAGTGCTGGGTCCACCTGCAGGGCGAGGTGGACCGCAAGGACCCCTCGATCAACCGGCTGACCGGCACGCTGTCCGACATCAGCGAACGCAAGCTTGTAGAGAACAACCTGCGGCGGCAGGCACGCACCGACCCGCTCACCGGCCTGCTCAACCGCGACGCCATCCTCGACGAGCTCGACGCCTACCTGGCCGGCAACGCGCCGCGCCTGGCGGTGCTGTACATCGACCTGGACCGCTTCAAGGTCATCAATGACGTGCTCGGCCACAACGTCGGCGACCGCCTGCTGTGCGCGGTGGCCGAACGGCTGCGCGGCGCGGCCGGCGGCGATGTGCTGTGCGCGCGGCTGGGCGGCGATGAATTCCTGGTGCTGTGCCGGCTGGCCGCTTCCGACAGCCACATCCACACCGCCGAGGCGATCCTGGGTGCGATCGCGCGGCCGTTCCGCATCGACCAGGAAGAGTTTTCGATCAGCGCCAGCATCGGCATCGCCGAATCCCCGCGCGACGGCACCAGCGCCACCGAGCTGATCCAGAACGCCGACGCCGCGATGTACGACAGCAAGCGCCGCGCCTACAACGGCTGGCAGAGCTACAGCGAAGACCTGGCCCGCCGCCAGCACGACCGCCTGCAGGTGGACCTGCACATGCGTACCGCGCTCGACAACAACGAGATGGCGCTGCTCTACCAGCCGCAGGTCGACCTGCGCACCGGCCTGGTGGTGGGTGCCGAAGCGCTGATGCGCTGGCACAACCCGCACCTGGGGCCAATGAAGCCGGATGTGTTCATCAGCCATGCCGAGAACAGCGGCGAGATCATCCGCCTCGGCGCATGGGCGCTGCACGAAGCCTGCATGCAGGTGCGGCGCTGGCGCGACCAGGGCCACCACACCGTGCGGATGGCGGTGAACGTGTCCTACCGGCAGTTCCTGGCCGATGACCTGGCCGGCACCGTCGAATCCGCGCTGCAGGCGGCCGGGATTCCCGGCTCCGCGCTGGAACTGGAATTCACCGAGCGGGTGCTGATCGAAGACGAGCCGGAAACCCTGCGCACCTTCGCCCAGCTGCGCGAACTGGGCGTGGCGCTGTCCATCGACGATTTCGGCGAAGGCTACAGCGCGCTCAACTATCTGCGCCGGCTGCCGATCCACGGACTCAAGCTCTCGCAGCTGTTCCTGCAGGGCGTGCCCGGCAACGGTTCGGATGTCGCGGTCTGCCAGGCCGTGGCCGGCATCGCCCGCAGCCTGGGGCTGGGGCTGGTGGCCGAAGGCGTGGAAACCGAGGCGCAGCGCCGCTTCCTGATGGAGCTCGGGGTGCCCGTCGGCCAGGGCTTCCTGTTCGCCAAGGCACTGGTGGCCGATGAATTCGCCAAGCTCCTGATCGCGCCGCCCGCGCTCGCCCTGCATGCCTGACACGCCCGACACCTGGATGCTCCGCCCGATCACCGCCGCCGACGACGCGGCGATGGCCGCCATCATCCGCAGCGTGATGCCGGAGTTCGGCGCCAGCGGCTGCGGCTTCGCCATCAACGACCCGGAAGTGGACTGGATGTCGAAGGCGTATGCCGCGCCCCGCCACGCCTACTTCGTGATCGAACATGCCGGCCAGGTGCTGGGCGGCGGCGGCATCGCGCCACTGGCGGGTGGTGATGCCGATACCTGCGAGCTGCGCAAGATGTACTTCCTGCCCGGGGCACGCGGGCTCGGCGCCGGGGCCGCGATGATGGCGCGCTGCCTGAAGGCCGCCCGCGACGCCGGCTTCCGCCAGTGCTACCTCGAAACCCTGACCGGCATGGACGCGGCGATGCGCCTGTACGAACGCAGCGGCTTCCAGCGGATCGACGCACCGATGGGCGACACCGGCCACGGCGGCTGCAACATCTTCTACCTGCGCACGCTGTAGGCGGCCGGCCCGGCGCTCCGGGTAAAATCGCCGCTTTCCCCGGCGAGACTCCCCATGCAGCTGAAAGACACCCGCGCCATCGTCACCGGCGGCGTTTCCGGCCTCGGTTTCGCCGTGGCCAAGCATCTGGCCGCGCACGGCGGCAAGGTCGCCCTGTTCGACGTCAATGACGAGAAGGGCGCGGCGGCGGTCGCCGAACTGGGCGCCGGCAACGCCACCTTCCTCAAGACCGATGTCAGCGACGAAGCCGGCGTCAGCGCCAATGTCGCCGCGGCCAAGGAGTTCCTCGGCGGCCTGAATGCCTGCATCAACTGCGCCGGCATCCTTGGCGCCGGCCGCGTGCTGGGCAAGAACGGCCCGATGGCGCTGTCGCAGTTCCAGACCACGGTGATGGTCAACCTGGTCGGCAGCTTCAACGTGGCCAAGGCCGCCGCCGACCTGATGCAGCACAACGAGGCGAATGCGGAAGGCGAACGCGGCGTCATCGTCAACACCGCGTCGGTCGCCGCCTACGAAGGCCAGATCGGCCAGGCGGCGTATTCGGCATCGAAGGGCGGCGTGGTCGGCATGACCCTGCCGATGGCTCGCGAACTGGGGCGCTTCGGCATCCGCGTCATGACCATCGCGCCGGGCATCTTCTGGACCCCGATGGTCGATGGCATGCCCGACGACGTGCAGAAGTCGCTGTCAGCATCCATCCCCTTCCCCTCGCGCCTGGGCCAGCCGGAGGAGTTCGCCGACCTGGTCGCTTACATCCTCGGCAACACCTATCTGAACGGCGAAACCATCCGCCTGGATGGCGCGACCCGGTTGGCGCCGAAATGAGCCTGATCGGCAGCCGCGAGCGCACCGAACGCTGGCTGCGCGAACGCTGGCCGGCGATCCGCGCCCGCGGCCTCACCCATTTCCTGCTGGTCAAGGGACTGCTGCTCTGGGGCGGCATCATGTTCGTGGTGATGGGCGCGCTGTCCGCCGGGCGCCTTGGCCTGGATCATCCGCGCCTGCCATTGATGCTGGCCATCACCGCGCTGTTGAGCGCGGTCGGCGGCCTGCTCTGGGCCGCCACCACCTGGTGGATCAACGAACGCATCTTCCGCTCACTCAACATCGGCAATCACGCATGAAGGCTTACGACATCAAGAAGGGCAACGTCGTCGAACACAACGGCGGTGTGTACCAGGTCCGCGACATCGAACGCAGCAGCCCGCAGGGGCGCGGCGGCAACGTGCGCTACCGCTTCACCATGTATTCGGTGCCGGGCGGCAACAAGCTGGACGCCAGCTTCGACGGCGACGACAACCTGACCGAAGTCGAGCTGCTGCGCCGCCAGGCCACGTTCTCGTACAAGGATGGCGATGCCTTCGTCTTCATGGATGACGAGGACTACAGCCAGTACACGCTCGACGCTTCCAACATCGGCGAGGGTGCCGGCTACATCACCGATGGCCTGTCCGGCTGCTACGTGCAGATCATCGATGACCTGCCGGTGGCGCTGCAGCTGCCGACCTCGGTGGTGCTGGAAGTCGTGGACACCCCGCCGGAGCTCAAGGGCGGCACCGCGACCAAGCGCCCGAAGCCGGCCACGCTCAACACCGGCATCGAGATCCAGGTGCCGGAATACATCACCAACGGCGAGAAGGTCTGGGTCAACACCACGACCGGTGAGTTCGGTGGCCGCGCGGACTGACCGCATGATGGCCTGGGCACTGGCCGCGTTACTCACGGCCGGTTGCTCGTCGCCGCCGACCGCGCCGGCGACGCCGGTGGCGCCTGCCTACGTCGAAGCGTCTGCATCCAGCGCATCGCAGCCCGCGGAACCGGCTGCGCAGACGACCGCCGCCGCATCGCCCACCACATCGCCCACGCCACCCAGCACGGGCGAGCACGCGACGGATACGCAGGTGGATGCCGCCGCCCTGCCCGAAGACGTCCGCGAATACATCGTCAAGCAGCGCATGTGCCGGCATCTGAAAGCCAAGGCCGACAGCGGCGAAGGCAGCCCGCAGGTAACCGCGATGATCTGCGCCACCGCCGGCGATGCCGCGTGGAAAGCGCTGATCCGCAAGTACCAGGGCGACGACACCATCGGCAGCGTGCTGCTGGCTGAACGCCCGCTGGACAGCGCCGAGCCGGCACAGCCGTGACCACGCTCGCCGGCTGGGGCGTGCGGCTGGAACCGTTGTCGATGTCGCATGCCGAAGCGCTGGCGCGGGCCAGCGCCGATGGCGAGATCTGGAAGCTGCACTACACCAGCGCGCCGGAACCTGCCGCCGAAGCCGCCTCCACCTACATCGCCAGCGCACTCGCCGGTCACAATGCCGGTTCGATGCAGCCCTACGCCGTGTTCGCCGATGACGACCTCGTCGGCACCACGCGCTTCTACGACATCGACCGCGAAGTGCCGACCTGCGCCATCGGCTACACCTGGTACGCGGCGCGCGTGCAGCGCAGCCACGTCAACACCGCCTGCAAGCGCCTGCTGCTCGGCCACGCCTTCGAGGCGATGGACATGCGCACGGTCTACTTCCACACCAGCCACCAGAACCTGCGCTCGCAGGCGGCCATCGAGCGGCTCGGCGCGAAGAAGGACGGCGTGTTGCGCCAGCACCGTCGGCAGAAGGACAGCAGCCTGCGCGATACCGTCTGCTATTCGATCCTCGACAGCGAGTGGCCCGCCGTGCGCGGCGGCCTGGACGCGAAGCTCGCCAACATCGCGCGCTGATCAGTCGATCAGCTTGCCCGGGTTCATCAGTCCGTCCGGGTCCAGCACCTGCCTGATGCCGCGCATCAACGCGATCTCTTCGGCACTGCGGGTGCCTTGCAGATAGGGCTTCTTGACCAGCCCGATGCCGTGTTCGGCGGAGATGCTGCCGCCATGCTTCGCCAGCAGGTCGGCCAGCAGGCGCGTCACCCGCTCGCAGTCGCGGACGAAATCAGCGGCGGCGAGATCGGCCGGCTTGAGCACGTTGATGTGCAGGTTGCCGTCGCCGATGTGGCCGAACCAGACCACTTCGAAATGCGGATATTCGGCGGCAAGCAAGGCTTCCGCCTCGTGCAGGAAGGCCGGCAGCGCGGAGATGCGCAGCGAGACATCGTTCTTGTACGGCGTGTGCGAGGCGAGCGATTCGGTGATGCCTTCGCGCAGCCGCCACAGTTGCGCGGCCTGCGCCTCGCTGCCGGCGATCACGCCATCCAGCGCCCAACCTTCGGTCATGCCCTGCTCGAACAGGGCGAGTGCGGCGGTTTCGTCGGCCTCGCCTTCGTGGGCGTATTCGACCACGGCGTAGAAGGCGTAATCCTCGGCGAACGGCCGCTGCCCGCCATGCGCGACGACATGCGCCAGCGCGCGGGCGGTGAAGAATTCGAAGGCCTCCAGCCGCAGGCCCGCACGCAGGGCCGCGAAGGCGGCGAGCACGGCATCGAAATCCGGCATCGCAAGCAACATCACCTGCGTCGGTGGCGGCGGCTCGGTGAGTGACAGCATCGCCTCGACCACGATGCCGAGCGTGCCCTCGCTGCCGATGAAAAGCTGGCGCAGGTCGTAGCCGCTGGAATTCTTGACCAGCCCGTTGTTGAGCCGCAGCACCTCGCCCGCGCCGGTCACCACGGTCAGCCCGGCGATCCACTCTCGGGTGTTGCCATAGCGCAGCACGCGGATGCCGCCGGCATTGGTATTGATGTTGCCGCCGATCGTGCACGAGCCGCGCGCGGCGAAATCCACCGGGTACTGCAGGCCGTGGTCGCGGGCCGCGTCCTGCGCCGCCTGCAGGGTGATGCCGGCCTGCACGTGCAGCAGGCGATCCACCGGGTCGAAGCCGATGACGCGGTTCATCCGCTCCAGGCTCACGACCAGTTCGCCATTGGCCGCGACCGCGCCGCCCGACAGGCCGGTGCGCCCGCCCGAAGGCACCAGCGCCACCCGCGCCTCACGCGCCCAGCGCACGATGCCGACCACTTCATCCACGCTGGCCGGCAGCGCGATGGCGAACGGCGCGGGCGTCCAGCGCCGGGTCCAGTCGCGGCCGTAATGCGCCAGGTCGTTGGCATCGCTCAGCAGGCGCAATCCGGGCAGCGCGTCGCGCAGGGTATCAAGGTTCGGCAGGCTCATCGGGCTAGCCTAACGCAGTATGCTGCGGTGCAACGCCGCCCTCTTCCCCGCATCGTGTCCCCCACTTCCTTCCCCAAATCCGACATCCGCGTGCTGCTGCTGGAAGGCATCAGCGACCGCGCCGCCCAGTCCTTCGCCGATGCCGGCTACAGCGACATCCGCCGCTTCGACAAGGCGCTCTCGCCCGACGTGCTGGTCGCCGAACTGCGCGAGGCGCACATCGTCGGCATCCGCTCGCGCACCCGGCTCGATGCCGACACGCTGGCCCACGCCCGCAAGCTGATCACCATCGGCGCGTTCTGCATCGGCACCAACCAGATCGACCTGGCCGCCGCCAAGCGCGCCGGCATCCCGGTGTTCAACGCGCCCTACTCCAACACCCGCAGCGTGGCCGAACTGGTCATCGCCGAAACGATCATGCTGATGCGCGGCATCCCGCAGAAGTCGTCGCAATGCCACCGTGGTGGCTGGTCCAAGTCCGCCGCCGGCAGCCACGAAGTGCGCGGCAAGACGCTCGGCATCGTCGGCTACGGCCACATCGGCACCCAGGTCGGGGTGATGGCCGAAGCGCTCGGCATGCACGTCATCTACCACGACATCGAAACCAAGCTCACGCTCGGCAACGCACGTCATGCCGGCGGGCTGGACGCGCTGCTCGCCGGCAGCGACATCGTCACCCTGCACGTACCGGAAACGCCCGCCACGAAATTGATGATCGGTGCCGCCGAACTCGCGCGCATGAAGCCCGGCGCGCATCTCATCAATGCCTCGCGCGGCACGGTGGTGGATATCGATGCGCTGGCCGAAGCCCTGTCGCGCGGCCACATCGGCGGCGCGGCGGTGGACGTGTTCCCGGCCGAACCCGAGGGCAATGCCGATGCCTTCGTGTCACCGCTGTGCGGCATGGACAACGTCATCCTCACCCCGCACATCGGCGGCAGCACGCTGGAGGCGCAGGACAACATCGGCGCGGAAGTCGCGGCCAAACTCGTGCGCTACAGCGACAACGGCAGCACGCTCTCGGCGGTCAATTTCCCCGAGGTCACCCTGCCCGAGCACCACGGCAGCCACCGTTTCCTGCACATCCACCGCAACGTGCCGGGCGTGCTCTCGCGGATCAACGAGGTGTTTTCCGCGCGCGGCATCAACATCGACGGCCAGTACCTGCGCACCGATCCGGAGCTGGGTTATGTGGTGATCGATGCGGCTTCGGACCGCGACGAAGCCGTCCGCCTGCGCGAAGCGCTGGCCGCCATCGAAGGCACCCTGCGCACCCGCGTGCTGTACTGATCAGCGCGCGGCGCGGGCCAGCCAGCGCCGCGCCATCCGGCGCAGCGACGGGTCCATCGATTCATCGGCGGCGACGTCCTCGATGTCGCGCCAGGCGAGATCCAGCGATTCCTCGCTGACCGCGAACGCCTCGTCGCCGCACGCCTGCACCACGAAGCGCACGTCGTGATGCCAATGGCCGGGCACGCCCTTGTGCTCGGGAATCCAGTGGCGGTCCAGGTCGAAGATGGCGGGCTCGACGCGCATGTCGGTCAAACCGGACTCTTCTTCCGCCTCCTTCAGCGCGACATTCGCCAGGTCCTCGTCGCCATCCGCATGCCCGCCCAGCTGCAGCCAGCGGCCCAGCTTGCGATGGTGGGTGAGCAGCGTGCGCCGGCCATCCGCGCTCACCAGCCAGCTCGACGCGGTGAAGTGGCCGGCCTCGCGCTCGCGCGTATAGGCGATGTGGCCTTCGTCGGCGAGCGTGGCGAATCCGGTGGTCGTGGCTTCATCCTCATCGGGATGCAGGCGCCGCCATTCATCGAGTCGCGGGGTGATCTGCCAGGGCGTGTTCATGCGTCGATGCTGCATTGCATCACACGGATGCGCAACTCCAGGAGCGCGTGAACGCCTTGTGCAGGAAGGCAATAGGCGGTTATGTTCGCGGCTGCTCGTCGATTCGGGCAGTCCATCCACTGATGTTGCCCCCGGGGAGAACACGATGCTGTTCCAACGCGTCAAGCCGCTCGACAAGATTCTCGAGACCGCCGAAAAGAAGTCACTGAAGCGCCAGCTCGGCGCGTTCCAGCTCACCATGCTCGGCATCGGCGCCATCATCGGCACCGGCATCTTCGTACTCACCGCCGAAGCAGGCCAGAAGGCCGGCCCGGCGATGATGATCGCCTTCGTCATCGCGGCCATCGTCTGCGCGCTGGCCGCGCTGGCCTATTCCGAACTCGCCTCGATGGTCCCGGTCTCCGGTTCCGCCTACACCTATACCTATGCGGTGATGGGCGAAACGCTGGCCTGGGTGGTCGGCTGGGCGCTCGTCCTTGAATATGCGGTCGCCGCAGGCGCGGTGGCGGTGGGCTGGTCGGGCTACATGAACGGCCTGCTCGCCAGTGCAGGGATGGAGCTGCCCCGCGCGCTCAGGACCGGTCCGATGGATGGCGGCGCGTTCAACGTGCTCGCTTTCCTGATCGCGCTGGTCGTCACCTTCCTCCTGGTGATCGGCACCTCCAAGTCGGCCAAGGTCAACGCGGTGCTGGTGCTGATCAAGGTGATCGCGCTGACCGCCTTCATCTTCATCGCGGTGCCGGCGGCCAAGGACGTCAACTTCCAGCCCTTCTTCCCGACCGGCTGGGGCAGCCCGATGGGCGGCGTCGGCGTGCTGGGCGCGGCGGCTTCGATCTTCTTCGCCTACGTCGGCTTCGACGCGGTCTCCACCGCCGCCGAGGAAACCAAGAACCCGAACCGCAACATCCCGATCGGCCTGATCGGTTCGCTGCTGGTCTGCACCATCTTCTACATGCTGGTCAGCTACGGTGCAGTGGGTGCCATCGGTGCGCAGCCGATGCTGGACGCGGCCGGCTTGGCCATCCACCCGGGCACCCCGGAAATGGCCGCCGCCTGCGCCGCCAACAATCCCGACGCGCTGGTCTGCAGCAAGGAGCCGCTGGCCCACGTGCTGAAGGTGATGGGGTTCGCGGGCTGGGGCAATGCGATCGGGACCGCCGCCGCGCTGGCCCTGCCCTCGGTCATCCTGATGATGATCTACGGCCAGACCCGCATCTTCTTCACCATGTCGCGTGACGGCCTGCTGCCGGAGATCCTGAGCCGCGTGCATCCCAAGTTCCATACCCCGCACGTGGTGACCATCCTGACCGGCATTTTCGTGGCACTGTTCGCGGCGATGTTCCCGGTGGGCATCCTGGCCGACATCTCCAACTCCGGCACGCTGTTCGCGTTCATGGCAGTGGCCGCCGGCGTGCTGATCCTGCGCAAGCGTGATCCGGGCCGTCATCGCCCGTTCCGCACGCCGATGGCCTGGATCGTCTGCCCGCTGGCGATCCTCGGCTGCCTGCTGCTGTTCTTCAACCTGTCGCTGTACACCATCGGCCTGTTCGTCGGCTGGGCGGTGATCGGCCTGATCGTGTACGCCGTGTACGGCTATCGCAACAGCGACCTGGCCCGTGGCATCACCGGCCCGGAAGGCGGCCCGAAGATCGATCCGGAACCGCCGTTCCACGAAGGCCCGCAGGCCTGATCCATCCGTGATGGCTTGACGAAACGGCGCGGACTTCCGCGCCGTTTTCGTTTGCGCGCGTTGCGGAAGCGGCCACCCCGATTCGCTACACTCACCGCATGAACGATGCCCTCCCCTACGACGCACAACGGCTGCGCCACCTGGCCGGCGAACTGATCACCAACATCCGCGAACTTGGCCATGCCGGGTGGACGCCGGCGACCAGCAGCAATTTCTCAATGCGGCTGGATGAACGCCATGCCGCGATCACCGTGTCGGGCCGCAACAAGACGCGGCTGACCGAGGCCGACATCATGGTGGTGGACTTCGATGGCCAGCCGGTCGCCACCGAGCTCCGCCCGTCCGCCGAAACCCTGTTGCACACGCAGCTCTACAAGCGCTTCCCGGAGATCGGCTGCGTACTGCACACGCACTCGCTGGTTCAGACGGTCGCCTCGCGGCTGTTCGCGCCGCAGGGCCATGTGCGCTTCGAGGACTACGAACTGCAGAAGGCCTTCGCCGGCAACACCACGCACGATGCCGCGATGGACGTGCCGGTCTTCGCCAACACCCAGGACATGCAGGAACTGGCGGCCAAGGTTGAAGACGCGCTGGATCGCCAGTGCATGTGGGGCTATCTGATCGAAGGCCACGGCGTCTATGCCTGGGGCCGCGACATGCCCGAAGCCCGCCGCCACCTGGAGGCGTTCGAATTCCTGCTCGCCTGCGAGCTCAAGATGATGGAGTTGGGGAAGTGAGCCGCCTGCGCATCTATGAGGTCGATGCACCGACCACCGTCGTGCGCGAATCGCGCGACCATGCGGCCATCGCCGCCGAGCTGTCTGCCATCGGCGTGCTGTTCGAGCAGTGGCAGGCCTCGCAGCCGGTGCAGGCCGGCGACGCAGCCGAGGCGATCATGGACGCCTACCGCGCCGACATCGACCGCCTCGTCGCCGAGAACGGCTTCAACAGCGTGGACGTGGTGAGCATCGCGCCGGACAACCCGCAGCGCGAAGTGATGCGTGCCAAGTTCCTGGAGGAACACACGCACAAGGAAGGCGAGATCCGCTTCTTCGTCGATGGCAGCGGCCTGTTCTCGCTGCACGTGGGCGACAAGGTCTACGAAGTGCTGTGCGAGAAAGGCGACCTGATCTCGGTGCCGGACAACACCACGCACTGGTTCGACATGGGCGCCGAGCCGGAATTCGTGGCGCTCCGCTTCTTCACCAATCCGGACGGCTGGGTCGGCGATTTCACCGGCAGCGACATCGCCCAGCGCTTCCCGCGTTACGAGCGCGACGCATGAAGCCGGTCGTCCTCACCGACATCGAAGGCACCACCAGCAGCATTTCCTTCGTGCGCGAGGTGCTGTTCCCCTATGCACGCGAGCGCCTGCCGGCCTTCGTCGCCGCGAATGCCGACCGGCCCGAGGTGCGCGCCCTGCTCGACCAGGTGGCCACCGAAAACGGCGCGATGTGCGATGACGCGATGATCTCGGAGACGCTGCAGGGCTGGATCGACGAGGACCGCAAGCACACGGCGCTCAAGGCGCTGCAGGGCATGATCTGGGAAGCCGGCTACCACGAAGGCGATTTCCAGGCGCCGATCTATGCCGATGTCGCGCCGGCGCTGCAGCATTGGCATGAGGCCGGCCACCCGCTCGCCGTGTATTCGTCGGGCTCGGTGCCGGCGCAGAAGCTGCTGTTCTCGCATACCGATGCCGGTGACCTGGCGCCGCTGTTCTCCGGCTGGTTCGATACCGAAGTCGGCCACAAGCGCGATGCCGACAGCTACCGGCTGATCGCCGACCGGCTCGACCGCGCACCGGGCGACATCGTGTTCCTGTCCGACATCGTCGCCGAGCTGGATGCCGCGCGCGATGCCGGCATGCGCACCGTGCTGCTGGACCGCCGCGAGGACTACCCCGAGCCGCGCGATGCCGGAGCCACGCACGGCCACGCGCGCGTCGAATCCTTCGCCGACATCGACCCGGCCTGATCGCTCCGAAGCTCCGCGCGGATCACGCGAATCGCTTCATCCAACACCTGAGCGCGATGCTCAGGGCGCCGCGTCCTGCAGCGAATACGTGGTCTTCGCGGTGGTTTCGCCCTTCCAGCGGTCGAACGCACGGACTTCGACAACATGATCGCCGACGGCGAGATCGGTCGGCAGCGCTCCGCGCCACAGGTGCGTGGACGGCACGGCTTCCGGCGAACGGTCGTAGCCGCGCAAGGCATCGGCGATATCGTCGCGGGCGTTCTCGGCGAGCAGCGCGGGATCGGGCTGGATGACGCGGCGCATCGGCTTCCACGCGCCGCCATCGACCCGGTATTCGACGCGGGTGTCGTCCATCCCCATCCAGACATTGGCGTAAAGACCCCACGCGGGATAGGCACCGCGCCGCAGCACCTTCGGCGCGTGCAGGCCGATGGCGTCCGCCGCCGGCGCGGCCGGCCGGTAGTCCAGCGCGTAACGGCCATCCGGCTGCACGGTCAGCCATGCGTGGCCGTTGGGCGTGCCGTCGGCCATCGTGGTGTCGGGGATGCCGCGTGCATCCTTCACCCCCGACCAGAACGCGCCGCAGGTGGCGCCGACGTTGTACTCATGCAGCGGCGTCGCGCCGTGCCAGCCACTGTCCGCGCCGTGGAAGACATGGCGTTGCGTGTGCATGTGCGCCGACAGCACCAGCACGTGCGGGAAGCCGGCCAGCAGACCGAACAGCCGTTCGCGGTCGGCATCGCGGAAGGTGTCGCGGTCCGGTGTTTCGAACAGCGGGATGTGCATCGACACCACCAGCAGCCGGTCCTTCGGCAGCATCGGCAGCAGGGTTTCAAGGAAGGCGAACTGGTCCTCGCGGAAACCGCCGATGTAGCGATGCTCGCCCTTGTCGTAGCTCGACACCACGTCGTCCAGCACCACGAAGCTCGCCTGCGGCTCCTGCCAGGCGAAGGTGTCGGCCCCGAAAGCGGCGCGGAAGCTGTGCAGCGCGGAGGCGTCGTCGTGCGCGCCGGAGAGATCGGCATCGTGGTTGCCGGGCACGTACAGCCACGGCACGGCCAGGCGTGCGGCGCTCGCCTTGAGCGCGGGGTACAGCGCGGGATCGTCGTGGGTGATGTCGCCGAGCATCACGCCGAGCGTGGCGTCGTGGTGGCCCACCAGCGGCTCGACGATGTCACGCCCGAAGTAGCCGACATCGACCATCGATTTCGGCTGCGGGTCGCCGAACACCAGCACGCGCAGGTCGCCTTCATCCGCCTTCGCCTCGCGCTTCAGGCCGAGCGGCGCGCATTGCCCGCCCGGCTGGCCGCTTCGCCAGTAATCGGCGCTGCCGTCGGCACGACGATGTACGGAAAAGTCAGCCGGCTTCACCACGAAGACGGGTTGGCCGAGGCGTTCGGGCAAGCGGTAAAGCCCCCGGGCATCGGTGCGGACGATGTCGCGGCCGTTGGACATGGGGATGCCGGCCAGTCCGGGTTCGCCGGCATCGCGCACGCCATCGCCGTCGTGGTCGTCGAAGACCAGGCCCTGGTGGCAGGTCCCGGGCGTCGCGGCCTGCGACATCGAGGGCACGAGGGACAGGGCGAGCAGGAGCAGACAGGGACGCATATCCATGCAGCCATTATGGAACGGACGCCGCTCAGCGGCGGCTGGCCAGCGTGGTCTCCAGGTCGGACAGGCCGAGTCCACGCGCGCGCAACAGGACGATCAGGTGGTAGACCAGGTCGGCGGCTTCGCCCAGCAGCGCGGCATCATCCCGGGCGGCGCCGGCCAGCGCCACTTCCACCCCTTCTTCCCCCACCTTCTGCGCGATCCGCAGCGGGCCCTCGTCCAGCAGGCGGGCGGTATAGCTGCCGGCCGGACGCTCGCGCATGCGGTGGTCGACCACTGCGTCCAGTTCGGCCAACCCGTTGCCGGGCGCGCCTGGGAAACAGCTGTCGCGTCCCAGGTGGCACGTGGGTCCTTGCGGCAGTGCGCTCACCAGCAAGGTGTCGGCATCGCAGTCCACGCTGAGGGATACGCACTGGAGCCGGTGGCCGGAAGTCTCGCCCTTGGTCCACAGCGCGCCGCGGCTGCGGCTGTAGAAAGTCACCCAACCCGATGCCTGCGTCATCGCCAAGGCTTCGCGGTTCATCCAGCCCAGCATCAGCACGCGCAGCGTCCGTGCGTCTTGCACGATGGCCGGCACCAGCCCCGCCTGCTTGTCCCAATCAAGCCGGTCGAATTCGCTCATGCCGGCCTCACGGGAATCCCCTGCAGCGCGAGCATGCGCTTGAGCGAAGGGATGTCGACGATGCCGGCATGGAAGACGCTGGCCGCCAATGCGCCGTCGACGTCGGCGGCCGTGAACACCTCGGCGAAGTGCCGCGCCTCACCCGCCCCGCCCGAGGCCACCAGCGGCACGCCGCAGATGGCACGGACCGCCTTGAGCTGGGGAATGTCGAAGCCGCCACGCACGCCATCGCTGCCCATGCAGTTGAGGACGATCTCGCCTGCGCCGCGCGATTGCGCCTCTTCCACCCAGGACAGCGTGCTGCGGCCGGGTGCATGCATCCGTTCCGGCGCGCCGGTGTGCGTGCGCACGCGCCATTCGCCATCGGCATCGCAGACCGAATCGATGCCGACCACCACGCATTGCCGGCCGAAAGCCCGCGCCAGCCGGTCGATCAGGTCCGGGCACTCCAGCGCCGGCGTGTTGACCGAAATCTTGTCGGCGCCGGCGTTGAGGAGTGCACGCGCCTGATCCACGCCGCGGATCCCCCCGGCGACGCAGAAGGGAATGTCGATGACCCGGGCCACGCGCTCCACCCATGCCACCGGCACGGTGCGCGCCTCGGGGCTGGCGCCGATGTCGTAGAAGACCAGTTCGTCCGCGCCCGCGTCGCGATATCGCGTGGCCAGTTCGACGATATCGCCCATGTCGATGTGATCGCGGAAGCGCACGCCTTTCACCACGCGCCCGTCGCGCACGTCCAGGCAGGGGATGATGCGTCGGCTCAACATGCCAGCGCCTCCCGCAGTCCCATGCGGCCTTCGAGCAGCGCACGCCCCAGCACGATGCCGCCGCAGCCCGCATCGCGCGCGGCGGCGACATCCCCGATATCCCGCGCGCCACCGCTGGCCTGGATGCAGATCGCCGGTGCGGTCTCTCTCAATGCGCGGTACAGAGACAGATTGGGGCCGGCGAGCATGCCGTCGCGCGCGATGTCCGTGCACAGCAGGTGCCGGAGGCCGGCATCCGCAAACCGGGCCGCGAGCTGAGGCAATGTATGCGGCGCCGGGGTGGTCCACCCATGCGCGCTGAGCTGCCACACGCCGTCGTCGGACTGCCGCGTGTCCAGCGCCACTACCAGCCGCCCGGCCCCGAATTGATCGAGCCAGTCCACGACGCGTTCGGGTTCGAGGACCGCCAGCGACCCCACGACCACGCGATCCACCCCGGCGGTCAGCATTGCGCGCACATCATGTTCATTGCGGATGCCGCCGCCGGCCTGTACCCGGAGCGCGGTGTGCGCGCGGATCCTCGCTACCAGGCCGGCCAGTTGCCAGCCACCGGTTCGCGCCGCGTCCAGGTCCACCAGATGCAGCCAGCCTGCACCGGCCTCAGCGTATTGGCGGGCGAGTGTTTCCGGATCGTCCGGATAGGCGGTTTCGCGCGCGTAGTCGCCCTGCGCGAGGCGCACCACGCGGCCGCCGCGCACGTCGATGGCCGGATACACGGTGAAGCTCATGCCGCCCACCTCACGAAGTTGGCCAGCACGCGTGCACCCAGCGACGACGAGCGCTCGGGATGGAACTGGGTGCCACAGATCCGACCTTGATGGACCATGGCGGCGAAGTCGTCGCCATGCGTGCTGGCCGCGACGCATTCCCCGCCTACCTGCACGGCGAAACCATGCACGAAGTAGGCCTGCGCACCCGCCTCCACACCTTCAAGCAGGAACGAGGCGCGCACGGGGTGGATCGCATTCCATCCCATGTGCGGCACCCGCACGCCCGGCCGTTCACGCATCGCGCGCACGCGACCGGGCAGCAGCCCCAGGCAGGTCACGTCGCCTTCTTCGGAGTGTTCGTAGAGCAACTGCATGCCCAGGCAGATGCCGAGCATCGGGGCCGTATGCGCCCTCAGGGCGGCTGGGAGGCCGCGCGCATCGAGCAGCCGCATGGCCTCGGCCGCGGCGCCCACGCCCGGCAGCACGATGCGGTCGGGATCGCCGAGTTCGCCCCCCTCGCGCACCAGGCGGGCTTCGATGCCCAAACGTGCCAATGCATAACGCACCGAACCGAGGTTGGCGCCGCCGGCATCGATCAAGGCAACATCCATCAAAGCGCCCCCTTGGTGCTCGGCAAGCCGTCGCCCTGTCGCTGGATCGCCTGCCCCAGCGCGCGCCCCACCGCCTTGAAACAGGCTTCGATGCGGTGGTGGTCGTTCGCGCCATTGACCGAGAGATGCAGGGTCATGCCGGCGCCTTCGCAGAGCGAGCGGAAGAAGTGCGGCACCAGTTCGGTCGGCAGGCCGCCCACGCGCTCGCGGTCGAACCGGCCTTCGAATTCCAGCCACGGGCGTCCGGAGAAATCCAGCGCGGCGCTCGCGAGCGATTCGTCCATCGGGACCACGAATCCGTACCGCGCCAAGCCCCGCTTGTCCCCAAGCGCCATCCTGAGCGCCTGCCCCAGGGCGAGCGCGCAATCCTCGACGGTGTGGTGTTCGTCCACCTCGAGATCGCCGCTGCAGTCGAGTTGCAGCGCGAAGCCGCCATGCTTGCCGAGCTGGGCGAGCATGTGATCGAGGAAGCCGATGCCCGTCCGTGCCCGCGGCTCGTCCGCGCGGTCGAGGTCGAGGGACACGGTGATGTCGGTTTCACGGGTCTTGCGGGCGATGGCGGCGCGGCGCGGCATGTCGACGAGCGCATGCGCCACGTCCGGCCAGCGCCCGCCTTCCCCGAAGGCCGGCGAACGCAGCCTGAAGCCTCGGATACCCATCCGCTGCGCGAACAACATGTCGCTGTCTCGGTCGCCGACCATGGCCGAACGCGGCCAGTCGATGCCGGGATCCCGCAGGTAATGCAGGACCAGCCCCACATCCGGCTTGCGCGTCGACGCGGGGGCCGAAGCCAGGCTGCGGTCGATCAGCACCTCCCGGAAGCGGATGCCCTGGCTCTCGAACAGCTGCAGCATCATCGCGTGGGGACCATCGAAATCCGCCTGCGGGAACGCAGCGCTCCCCAGTCCGTCCTGGTTGCTGACGATGACGAATTGCCAGCCGGCATCGCGCAGGCGCAGGAGCGCCGGCATCACGCCCTCCACAAGACGCAGCTTGTCGAGGCGATCGACCTGGAGGTCCTCCGGCTCCTCGATCAGGGTGCCGTCGCGATCGACAAAAAGAATCGGCTGAAGCGTGCTCATTGCGCGCCCCCGGCCGTTTTCCCCAGCGCCTTGAGAAGCCGCCGGTTCTGCGCAGGCGTGCCGACGGTGATCCGCAAAGCGTCATCGAGCCCCCGCATGGCCCGCATGTCGCGCACGACGATGCCGGCATCCAGCAGGCGCGCCAACACGGCATCCGCCTCTTCGAAGCGCACCAGAAGATAGTTGCCCTGGGAGGCGTAGACGCGTCGCACGCCGGGCAATGCTTCAAGCGCATGAGCCAGGATCCCGCGCTGCTCACGCGCCTCGCGTACGCGCACGCGCGTCGCGCACAGCGCTTCGGGTCTCAAGGCGCGCAAGGCGATCGCGACGCTGGGCGCGGGCATCGGATACGGCGCCTGCACGCGCCGCAGGAGATCGATGACTTCGGGCTGCGCGATGACCGCACCCACCCGCGCCGCCGCCAGCGCGTGCGCCTTGGAGAGCGTACGCAGTACGACCACGTTGTCATGCGCGGTGATGAGCGAGGCCGCCGAGTCCTGTTCGGCGAACTCGCCGTAGGCCTCGTCGACGACGACCAGGCAACGCCCGGCCAAACGCGCCGCGGATGCCGAGATGGCTTCGACCTCCACCGATTCACCGGTCGGATTGCCGGGATTGCACACGAAAAGCAGCGAGGCCTTGGTCGCGCGCGCGGCTTCCGCCATCGCATCCAGATCCACCGAGAAATCCGCGCCGGAATCACGCAGCGGCACTTCCACCACATCGGCGCCGTGCAGCCGCGCGCATACCGCGTACATGCCGAAGACCGGCGGCGCGATCACGATCCGCCCGCTTCCCGGCGGACAGAACGCGCGCACCAGCAGGTCGATGATCTCGTCGCTGCCACGCCCGACCATGAGTTGCGATGTGTCCACGCCATACAGCGTCGCCAGCCGCGCGACCAGGGCGAATGGCTGGGGTTCCGGGTAGCGGCGGCACGCACCGGCCGGGTCTTCGGAACTGGGGCGCGCCGATTCGTTGGCATTGAGCCAGACCTCGCCCTGGGCGGCGAGGCTGCGCGCCGATGCATAACCGGCAAAGCCACGCAGGTCGTCGCGCAGCAGGCGTTCGGCAGTGCTCATGGCGCGGCGGCTTCCATGCGTAACCGGACCGCATGGGCATGGCCCTGGAGCCCCTCGGCATCGGCCAGTGTCATCGCGCATGGGCCGATCGTCCACAGGCCTTCGCGATCCGCGGTCTGTACCGTCATCGATTTCATGAAGCTGGACACCGACAGTCCACTCCATGCGCGCGCCGCGCCGGCCGTGGGCAGGACATGGTTGCTGCCCGAGCAATAGTCGCCGAGGGATTCAGGCGTCCAGTCGCCCATGAAGACCGTGCCGGCACTCGTGACCGCATCGATCCATCGCGCGGGTTCGCGCAACGCGAGGATGAGGTGCTCGGGCGCGTATCGGTTGCTGATGGCGATGGCCTGCGCGATGTCCTGCACCTGCACCAGGCGTGATGCCTCGAGCGCCTGCCGGGCAATATCGCGCCGCGGCAATCGCGCGAGTTGCGCGTCGATGCGATCGGCCACGCGATCAATGAGCCGCGGGGAATCCGACAGCAGGAAGACCTGGGAGTCCGGCCCATGCTCGGCCTGAGACAGCAGGTCGGCGGCGACGAAGGCCGGATCCGCGCCCGCATCCGCGATCACCAGCACTTCTGACGGGCCGGCGGGCATGTCGATGGCGGGCCCTTCCCCACGCTGGCTGGCCTGTCTCTTCGCCTCATCGACATAGGCATTTCCAGGTCCGAACAATTTGTCGCAGCGCGGGACGCTGTCCGTACCGAAGGCCATCGCGGCGATCGCCTGCGCGCCTCCCAGCTTGAAGACGCGGCAGCCGGGCGCCCTGCGCGCCGCGAAGAGCACGGCCGGGTCAACGCTGCCGTCGGCCCGGGGGGGCGAGCACAGCACGATCTCCAGGCAGCCCGCCAGCCGCGCGGGTATCGCCAGCATCAGCGCTGTCGAAGGCAACGGCGCGCTGCCCGCCGGCACGTACAGGCCCACGGTGTCGATCGGTCGCAACACGCGTTCGCAGCGCATTCCCGGTGCGGTCTCCACGGCATACGCGCGGGGCATGCCAGCCAAGTGGAAGGCTTCGATACGGGATGCGGCGTCTTCGATGGCGCACTTGAGCGCTGCCGGCAGGCTGCGTTCAGCCAGCTCGAACTCAACCTCATCCACTTCCAAGCCATCGAGCTGCACGCCGTCGTAGTGACGGGTCAGCACGCGCAGGGCGGTATCGCCCCGCAACGCCACGTCTTCCAGCACGGCCTGAACCGCGCCGCGCACCTGTACCGACAGGCTGCTCGTGGGACGCCGCAGAAGCTGGTCGCGTTCGGTGCCGGTGAGCGCATTCCATTCCACGCGCTTCATGCCAGCATCCTTTCGATCGGAAGCACCATGAGTCCGCAGGCACCTGCACGCTTGAGCTCCTCCATGCGCTGCCAGGTGACCGCGCTATGGCACAGCGCCTGCAAGGCCATGGTTTCGCCATCCTCCATGGCGAAGCGCGTGGGCGGCTCGGCATCGGGCAACAGCCGCACCAGCGCATCCACGTCATCGCGCTTGGCATGGAACATCAGCAGCTTGCTGTCGCGGATCCGGACCACGCCATCGAGCCGGCGCAGGAGCTGTTCAGCCAAGGTGGCTAGCACGGGCTCGAGCGGCCGCGTGGGTCCGGCAAGCACCGCTTCGCTTTCTAGCAAGTCGACCACCGGCACCAACTGGTTGGCGGCCAACGTGGCGCCGCTCGAGACCAGGTCGCAGATTGCATCGGCCTGTCCCAAGCGGGGCGCAATTTCCACCGATCCCGACAGCACCACGATATCGGCCTTGACGTCGCGCGCCTGCAACCATGACTTCAGCAGCGCCGGGTAACTGGTGGCGATGCGTCGGCCTTCGAGTTGCCGGGGTTCTTCCCATATCCAGTCCTGGGGCACTGCCAACGACAGCCGGCAGCTCCCGAAGCCGAGCGCGCGCCATTCCCCGAATGCGGAAGGCAGTTGTTTCGATACGCGTTCGGACGCCTGTTCGAGCAGCACGTTGCGCCCCACCACACCCAGGTCGCACAGCCCATCGGCGATCAGACCGGGAATATCATCATCGCGCACCAACAACAGGTCGATGGGCGCGGATTCTCCGTAGCAGAACAACCTGTCGGGACTTTCACGCCAGGACAGGCCGCAGCCGCCGAGCAGCGCGCGTGCGGGGCCGGACAGGCGGCCGTTCTTCTGGATGGCGATGCGCAGACGATCGCGCGGGCCTTGCGAGGGAGGAGGTGTCATAGGAATTGATTCGATGCATGGCAGTCGGGGCGCGGGGAAAGATCAGGCCCCTGGATGTCGCAACTTCCGCGCGGCGCGCCGATAGCCGCCACTGCCGCGCTCCACCGTGCGCGCAACGCGCCCGACCGTGGTGACGCTCACCGAAGTTTCCTCGTGGATATCGCGGTAAGGCACCCCGCGCAGGAGCAACGGCACGACCTTCCAGCGGTCGCTCATGGCTTCCAGCTCGGCCGGGGTGCACAGATCCTCCAGAAAGGCGCGGACGTCTTCCGCATCCCTGAGCGCTGCCAGTGCGGATGACAACGCGTCCAGGTCCGCGCTGGCCTGCGGGCGGGGAACGGGTTGAGGACGCTGCTTCATGGTCGATAATGTATTAATGCGCTATTACATTAACGCACGCACCACGAAGTCTGTCAACCCGGCCCGAGCCGGCAGGCGCCACGAACAAAAAACGCCGGGGTGTCCCCGGCGTTTCCATGGCTCACGGAGAGAGGGCGCCTATCCGCATATGGCCGCAAGCACGGCACCCGACTCGACCATGCGCACCGCCGCGGACACGTCGCCGTCCAATGCGCGATCCCGCTTCAGGAACGCCACGTGCCTGCGCACTTCCGCATGCGCCGCCGCGACCGCGCGCCCAGGGTGGAACGCCTCGGAAGCCGCCAGCTCGCGGCGCAAGGCATCGACCTCGGCCAGGAAGCCGGCCCGGTTCGGCGCCTCCCTGGCGGGCCCGCCCCGCACTTTCTCGGCAAAGACATCGGCATCCGCGTGGCGGGCCAGGTCGCGCGCGGCATTGATCATGTCGCGGCGGAAATCGAGCGCCTGGGCGGCGGTCATCAGCTCCAGGCCCAGCACCTTGGCCAGGTCGTCGGTCATCGCCAGCACGTGGCGTGCCTCGTTCGCGCCCATCGAGACATGGTCCTCGGCATTGGCGCTGGTCGGGATGGAGTACACCGACGCCGGCATCGCACGTGAAGCGAGATCGTTGACGATCGCCGCGGCGGTGTACTGCACGATCATGTAGCCGGACTCGGTGCCGTCCTCGTTGCCGATCAGGAACGCCGGCAACCCGTCGCTGGTCGCGGGATCGACCAGCTTGTTGAGGCGGCGCTCGCTGATCGAGGCCAGCACCGGGATGGCCGCCTTGACGTAGCTCATCGCCAGCGCCAGCGGCATGCCGTGGAAATGGCCCGCGGAAATGACCTGTTCCTCGACGTGGCGGGACTGCGCATCCGGGAACACCAACGGGTTGTCGGTGACCGCGTTGAGCTCGATGTCCAGCACGCGCGCGGCCTGCGCCACCGCGTCGCGCACCGCGCCATGCACCTGCGGGATGCAACGCAGCGAATAGCTGTCCTGCGGCTGGTGTTTCTTGCCGCCGCGGAACGGCTTGAAACGCGTGTAGAACTTCTCGCGGCCATGGCGCTGTGAATCCGGCACCCAGTCCCAGCCGATGTCGAAGGTCAGCGCACTGCCCGCATCCGAATCCCAGCTCTGCGGCAACCATTGGCGGAAACGGGGCACCAGGTGATACGGGATATCCGCAAGCGTGGACCCGCCGAGCAGTCGACGGAGGTTGTCCGCGACCTTCACCTGCCCCGGATGCGGACGCAGCGCATGCACTTCCGGCGCGAACGCGCCGAGCCGGCCGGCGAAGGCATCGATGGTCATCGCGGCGGCGATGTCGGCGGTATCCAACAGCGCTTCCAGCCGGTGTAGCGCCAGCACGCCGGTCGCCAGCATCTGTGCGGTGCCGTTGTTGAGCGCCAGGCCTTCCTTGTAGCTCAGCGTCACCGGCGCGAGACCGGCACGCCGCAGCGCATCGCCGCCCTTCATACGCTGGCCTTCGAAGAAAGCCTCGCCACCGCCCAGCAGCACGATGGCCAGATGCGACAGCGGCGCCAGGTCACCTGAGGCACCCACCGACCCCAGCTGCGGCACCACCGGCACGATGCCGGCATTCAACATCGCAGCCATCGCCTCGAGCGTCTGCACGCGGATGCCGGAATGCCCGCGCAGCAGCGTGTTGATGCGGATCCCCATCATCGCGCGCACCACATCGGCGGCGAACGGCTCGCCCACGCAGACGGCATGGGTGGTGATGAGGTTGCGCTGCAGTTCCGCGTGCAGCGATTCGTCGCCGTCACCGCGCAGGCGGCGCGCGCCCAGCAGCTTGTCGGCGTTGCTGCCGAAGCCGGTGGAGACGCCGTAGATCGGCTCCTCGCGCGCGACCTGCTCGGCGAGGAAGTCGGCGGCGCGGGCGACGCGCTGTAGCGCACCGGCATCCAGCGTCACCTTCGCGCCGTTGGCGATCCGCACCAGCCCGGCGCGGTCGAGTGAATGGCCATCGAGATGGATCGCGTCGCTCATGCCTGCCGCTCCTTCATGCGTGCGGCCAGCCAGTCGGCGGCCGTGTCCATTGCCACGGTGTCCTGCTCGCCGTTCGACAGGTCCTTCAGCGTGACCGTGCCGCCGGTGCGCTCGCCTTCGCCGCGCAACGCAACGAAGCGGATGCCGGCGCGGTCGGCGTACTGGAACTGCTTGGCGATCTTCTTCGCCTCCATCTGCGTTTCGACGCGCAGGCCGGCGACGCGCAGCCCCTGCGACAACGCCAGCGCATCATCGAAACCGGCTTCGTCCAGCAGGCCCACCAGCACGTCCACCGAGCTCGCATCGACACCTACGATGCCGGCTTCGCGCAACTGCCAGAACAGCCGGGTCAGGCCGATGGAGATGCCGACGCCCGGCAGTTTCGACTTGGTGTAATGCGATGCGAGGTCGTCATAGCGACCACCGGAACAGATCGAACCGATCTGCGGATACGCATCCAGCGTGGTCTCGTAGACGATGCCGGTGTAGTAATCCAGCCCGCGCGCGATGGAGAGGTTGATCGCATAGCGCGATTCGGTGATGCCCATCGCCTTCAGCTGCTGCAGCGTGGCGACCAGCGCATCGCGGCCTTCGTTGAACAGCGCGGTGCCCTCGCCCAGTGCGGCGAGTCTGGCCAGCGCATCGTCATGGCCTTCCGAACGCACGCGCGAGAACGCCAGCAGGCGCTCGGCGACCTCCGCCGCAAGGCCGAAGCCCTCGCCGACCAGCGTCGCGCGCACCGCGTCTTCGCCGCGCTTGTCGAGCTTGTCGAGTTCGCGCAGGACCAGGTCCTGCTGCATGCCTTCGATGCCGAGGCCTTCGAAGAACCCGCGCAGCAGCTTGCGATGGTTGAACTGGATGGTGAAGTCGCCGATGGCGAGCTTTTCGAACACCGCGTGGATCACCGCCGGAATCTCGGCGTCGTAACGCGGGTTGAGCGCGTCCTTGCCGATCACGTCGATGTCGCACTGGTAGAACTCGCGGAAACGGCCACGCTGGGCGCGCTCACCGCGGTACACGCGCTGGATCTGGTAGCGGCGGAACGGGAACGCCAGGTCGTGCTCGTGCTCGGCCACGTAGCGGGCCAGCGGCACGGTCAGGTCGAAGCGCAGGGCGAGCTCCGGCAGGCCATCACCGGCCTTCTCCAGTGCACCGGTGGACTGCGCGAAATAGACCTGGCGCTCGGTTTCGCCGCCGGTCTTGGTCAGCAGGACGTCGGACAGCTCGAAGACCGGCGTCTCGACCGGCAGGAAACCGAACGATTCATAGGTCTGCCGGATGGTGTCGAGCATGCGCTGGAAGGCGATCTGCTCGCGCGGCAGCAGTTCCATGACGCCGGGCGGGGTACGGGGCTTGATCAAGGTGGCCTCGGGAAAACGGTCAGGCAAGCCAGACATTCTATCCGTCGCTCCTGCCCCCTTGCCTCCGGGCCATCGGGTTCCGTACAATGCCCGACTCGGAATTCGGGGTGTAGCTCAGTCTGGTAGAGCGCTACGTTCGGGACGTAGAGGTCGTAGGTTCGAATCCTGTCTCCCCGACCATTCCGCAAACAACCGGCCACTGGCCGGTTTTTTGTTGCCCGTATTCCGGGGGATGCGGCTTCGGGGCCGATCAGGGCTGGCCGAGCGCCGCCAGCCGCGCCTTCAGCACCTCATTCAAGGCCGCGCCTGAAGCGCCCGGCGAGACACGCGCCGCGAGGCTCGCGGCCGGATCGCCTTCGGCCCAGCGCGCGGGATCGGCGGCCTCGCGGTAGGCGTCGCGGAACGGCATGCCCTGCCGCGCCAGGTCCACAGCGAGATCGGTGGCATACATCGACGGGTCGAGTGCGGCACGCATCCGCTCCGGCTTCCATTCCAGCGCCTGCATCAGCGAGGGCAGCAGGCGCAGCGCACCGAGCCCGCGGCTGAAACCGTGCACCAATCCGCCCTTGCCGAACTGCAGATCGCGGTGATAGCCGGACGGCAGCGACATCAACTGTTCGATCTCGGTGCGCGCCGCCGCCACGCTGGCATAGGCCGCACGCATCAGTTCGATGACGTCGGGGTTGCGCTTGTTCGGCATGATCGAGCTGCCGGTGGTGAACTGCGCTGGCAACCGCACGAAATCGAACTCGGCGGTCGTGAACAGGCTCAGGTCCCAGGCGATGCGGCGCAGGTCCAGCATCGCGCTGCCGAGCGTTTCCAGCGCCGCCATTTCGAACTTGCCGCGCGAAAGCTGCGCGTACAGCGGCGACACCTGCATCCGCCCGAACGCGAGTGCCTGCGTGGTGTGCGTGCGTTCCAGCGGCAGGTTGACGCCGTAACCCGCCGCCGTGCCGAGTGGATTGGCATCGACCCAGTCACGCGTCTGCAAGGCACGTTCCGCGTTGTCGATGAAGGCTTCGGCCCAGCCCGTCCACCACATGCCCGCGCTCGACACCACCGCGCGTTGCAGGTGCGTATAGCCCGGCATGGCGATGTCGGCTTCGGTTTCGGCGCGCTCCAGCGCGATGGCCGCGACTTCGCGGCACACCACGGCGACTTCACCCAACTTCGCTTTCAGCCACAGGCGCGTCGCCACCAGCACCTGGTCGTTGCGGCTGCGGCCGGTGTGGATCTTCTTGCCGATGTCGCCGAGGCGCTCGGTCAGGCGGTGCTCGATGGCCGAATGCATGTCTTCGAAGCGCGCGTCCAGCACGAACCCGCCACGTTCGATGTCTGCGGCGAGATCGGCAAGTTCGGCCGACAACACATCCAGCTCCTGCTGCGTGAGGATGCCGATGCGCTGCAGCCCTTCCGCGTGCGCGCGGCTGGCCTGGATGTCGTGGAGGATGAATTCGCGGTCGAGGATGACATCGTCGCCGGCCAGGAAGCGCTGGATGTCCGCATCCACCGCCACGCCCGCCTTCTGCCACAGCAGGTTGCTCATGCCGCCGCCTCCATCGGGATGCCCTCGACTTCGTCGAAGCCGAACGCGAGGTTGAGGTTCTGCATCGCCTGCGTGGCCGCGCCCTTCAGCAGGTTGTCGAGCACGCTGACCACCACCAGCCGCGTGCCGCCATCGGCCAGCGTGAAACCGCCGACTTCGGCGTGCTGGCGCCGGGCGATGCGCGACGTCCACGGCGAATCGTCGCGCACCTGCACCAGCGGCTCGCCGGCATAGAAATCGCGATAGGCGGCGATCACCGCATCGCGCGCCACCGGTTCGCGCAGGTGCAGGTTGGCGGTGATGGAGAGCCCGCGGAAATGCGGCGCGACGTGCGGCATGAACTCCACCGGGGCGCAATGACGCGCGACTTCGCGCTCGTGCAGGTGATCGGCCAACGCGTAGGGCATCAGGTTGTCGCGCAGCAACTCGGGATTGTTCTTGTCGCTGGGCGTGGTGCCCGCGCCCGAATAGCCGGATACGCCGAAACACTGCACCGGCCCGGCCAGGTTCCCGCGCATCGGCGCGATGGCGAACTGCATCGCGCTGGCATAACAGCCGGGATTGCTGATGCGGCGCTGCCCGGCATAGGCCTCACGGGTGAGTTCCGGCAGGCCGTAGAACCAGCCGTCGTCGAAGCGGTAGTCGGCGGACAGATCGACGATCACCGGCGCATCGCCGCGCATGTCGATGTTGGCGACGCAGGCAGCCGCCTTGCCGTTCGGCAAGGCCAGTACGTAGGCATCCACCGTTTCTTCGGCCAATTGCTCATGGGCGATGTTGCGGTAACGGAGTTCGCCCTCGAACCCGGCGACGTGGTCGGACACGCGTTCGCCATCGCGCTCACGCGAGGACACGAAGCCGAGTGCCATCTGCGTGTGCGCGTCGATGAGCCGGATCAGTTCCTCGCCGACATGGCCACGCGCGCCGACCAGCCCGATCCGCTTCATGCCGCGTCCTCCAGCGATGCGGGACGCGCCAACGCGTCTTCCACGCAGGCGCGGATCGCATCGAAATCCTCCATGCCGTACCAGTACGCCTTCCACGGCGTGCGCCGGTAACTGCCATCGGCCTCGGCATCGTAGAAGGCATTGACCGGGTTGTAGCGGCGCGAACGCCAATACAGCACCGGCGTTTCCGCCCGCATCATCTCCCACACCGCGCGGCCCAGGCCCTCGCCCTGCGCGTCATCGAGCACGGCGAACTTGTCGAGGTAAGGCTGCGGGCCGTCGCCAGTCAGGATCACCGCGGCGCGATAGTTCTCGCTGACGTAGGCGCGCAGCAGCGGCGTCTTGTCGAAGTAGTCCGGCAGCAGGCGGCGGCCGAAGGCGGATTCGATCAACGCGCGCAGCTTCGGCAGGTCCAGCTGGTCCCAGCTTTCCACGCGCAGCACGCGCTCGCCGCGCCGCACCAATGTGCCGGAGCCCTTGTGGGTGAACAGTTCCTTCGCCAGTTCGCCGGGCCGCGTGATCGACGCCGACGACGACAACGGCACGCTGTCCAGCAAGGCCTTGATCTGCTCCAGCTTCACCCGCATGCCGCCGTTGACCCAGGGCGCGGCCAGCAGGCGCTCGTAGTCGGTGGAGAGGTTGATGGAATCGATGACTTTGCCACGCTCGTCCAGCAGGCCGCCGGTGCCGGTCAGGAAGACGATCTTGTCCGGCTGCAGCTCGCGCACCAACGCATTCGCCGCGTAGTCCGCGTTGATGTTGACGATCTGCCCGCCGGCGGTTTCACCGAGGCTGGCGATCACCGGAATCGAACCGGCCTGCAGGCTGGCGCGGATCGGTGCGAGTTCGACACGCGCCACTTCGCCGACGAGCCCGTAGGTTTCCGCATCCATCTGCGTCGATTCGAACACGCCGGAGACAATCGACGTCGCACGCGCATCGCTGGCCTGCAGCGCTTCGACCAGCGCCAGGTTCTGCGCCTGCATCACCCGCCGCACGATGGCGAGCGTGTCCGCGCGCGTCACCCGCAGGCCGTTGACGGTCTGCTTGTCGATGCCGGCTTCGGCCAACGCTTCGTCCAGCTGCGGGCCCGCGCCGTGGATGACGATCGGCGTCAGGCCCACGTCCTGCAGGAACGCGAGCGAGGACACCAGCGCATCGAGGTCGTCACGCAGCACCGCGCCGCCCACTTTCACCACGGCGAAGCGCGCGGCCTCCAGCTGCGAATAGCGCTTGAGGTACTGGCTGATCTCCTTCGCGCCGGCCATGCTCGAGAGCAGGCGGACGATGGTCTGGCGGGTCTGCGGATCGTGGACTTGCAGGTTCATTGCGATGAAGTCGTAAGGATGCGTTGGATGGAGGCGGCGTAGCGTTCGAGTTGTTCGAGCGCCACCCATTCGTCGTCGGTGTGCGCCTGGGCGATGTCGCCGGGGCCATAGACGATGGCGTTCATGCCGGCGGCGGAAAACAGCGAGGCTTCGGTCCAGAAATCGACCGCGTTGCCGATGGGCAGCTGCAGCGATTCGGCCAGCGCCTGCGCATCGCGGCGGCGGTTTTCGGCCTCGGCAGCCTCGCCTGCGGGCAGCGACGGGCCACGGAAGGTTTCCTCGTAATCCGCCTCACCTGCGGCGAAGTCGCGGAACTGCGCGTGCAACGCGTCCATGGATTGCGAAGGCAGCGGGCGGAAGCCGAAGCGCACCTCGGCGCGCGGCGCGATGACGTTCGCCTTGATGCCGCCTTCCATCCGCCCGATGTTGAAGCGCAGCCCCTGCAACCCACCGAAGGCCTGCGCTGCATGCGCTTCCACATGATCGAGCGCGCGCACGCCCCAGCGCATCGCGCGATGCAATGCGCTCGCCTGCAGCGCCTGTGCGCCGGAGGCATGGCCGGCGTCGCCATGGAATTCCATCCGCACCGCCGAGATGCCGCGATGCGCGAGCACCGCCTCGCAGCGGGTCGGCTCGGCGACGATCACATCGCGGAAACCGTGGTCGCGCTGCAGGAAGGCGTGGATGCAGCGCGGGTCGTTGGCTTCCTCGTCGCTGGTGAACAGCAACGCCATGTCGCCGGGCGTCGATTGCGCCACCGCGACCAATGCAGCCGCCGCGCCCTTGATGTCGCAGGCGCCGAGGCCGATGACGCCGTCGCCTTCGATGCGCAACGTGTGCGGATCGGCGGTCCATGCGGGCGAATCCGGCACGGTGTCCATGTGCACGTTGAACAGCAGGCGCGGCTGCCCGCGCACGGCGAACAGCGACACCGCGCCGGCGCCGTGGTCGGTGACTTCGACATCGAAACCGCTGAGCTGTGCACGCAGGTAAGCGAAGATCCCGCCCTCAGCGGCGATCTCGCGCGGCGGGTTGCGGGTGTCGAACGACACCAGCGTCGCCAGATGCTGGAGCACGGCCTCGATCACGGGCGCTCGCCGTTCACTTCCGCCCACAAGGTGCTGCTCATGCCGAACAGCTTGATGAAACCCTCGGCTTCCGCCACGCCCCAGTCGGCGGACTGCGCGTAGGTCGCGCCCTTGGCGTTGAGGATGTGCGGCGATGCCACCGCCACCGCATCCACGCGCGCGCCGGAAGTTTCCAGCACCACTTCGCCATTGACCATGCGCTGGCTGGATTTCAGCAGGGCTTCCAGGTCGGTCTTGAGCGGGTCGTGATAGAAGCCTTCGTAGACCAGTTCCACCCACTTGCGCGCGACCTCGGGCTTGAAGCGGTTCTGCTGCTTGCTGAGCACGGCTTCCTCCAACGCTCGATGGGCCGTGAGCAACGCGGTCAGGCCCGGCGCCTCATAGACGATGCGGCCCTTCAAGCCGATGGTGGTGTCGCCGGTGTACATGCCGCGACCGACGCCGTATTCGGCAAACAGTACGTTGAGTTTCGCCAGCAGCGCCGCGCCTTCCATAGGCTCGCCGTCAAGCGACACCGCCTCGCCTTCGATGAACTTCAGCGTGACCCGCAGCGCTTCCGCCGGCCATTCGGCGCGCGGCTTGCACCAACCACGCGCTTCCGCACCCGGCGCCTGCCAGTGGTCGATCTCGCCGCCGGACAGCGTCACGCCCAGCAGGTTTTCGTTGATCGTGTACTGCTGCTGCTTGGCGCGCACACCGAAGCCGCGTTCTTCCAGATACGCCTGCTCGTAGGCGCGGGTCTGGGTGTGTTCCTTCTGGATTTCGCGGATCGGCGCAACGATGCGGTAGTCGCCGCTCGCCTTCACCGCCAGGTCGAAACGCACCTGGTCGTTGCCCATGCCGGTGCAGCCGTGGGCGATGGCATTGGTGCCGAGCGCATGCGCGCGGGCCAGGGCCGCATCGACGATGAGATAGCGGTCGGAGACCAACAGCGGATACTGGCCCTGGTAGCCCTCGCCCGCCCATACGAAGGGTTTGACGAAGCCTTCCCAGATCGCCGGGCCGCCATCGACGGTGACGTGCGAGGCGACGCCCAGTTCCGCCGCGCGGTGCTCGATGAAGGCGCGTTCCTCGGCATCCACGCCCCCCGTATCCGCGAACACGGTATGCACGTTCCAGCCCTGTTCCTGCAGGTAGGGCACGCAGAAACTGGTGTCCAGCCCACCGGAAAAGGCGAGCACGATGTCGCGGCTGTTGTTCTTGTCGGTCATGGGGTCTTCCTCAGTCGTTCTGGCGGATCAGCGTGGCCATCACCGCCTTCTGCACGTGCAGGCGGTTTTCGGCTTCGTTGATGGCGATGCAGTTGGGCGAATCCATCACCGCGTCGGTGGCTTTCACGTTGCGGCGCAGCGGCAGGCAGTGCGAGAACACGCCGTTGTTCGTCATCGCCATCTTTTCCTCATCGACGATGAAGTGCTTGAAGCGGTCGCGGATCGGCTTTTCCTGCTCCCACTGGCCGAAGTACGGCAGCGCGCCCCAGCTCTTGGCGTAGACCACATCGGCATCCCTGTAGGCGCTGGCGATGTCGTGGCTGACGGTCAGCGAGCCACCGTTCTCGGCGACATTCTGCTTCGCCCAATCCATATAGCGTTCGTCGAGCAGGTACTCGTCGGTCGGGCACAGCAAGGTGACATCCATGCCCATGCGGGTGGCGATGGTCAGCGCGGAATTCGCCACGGCGGTGTTGAGCGCCTTCGGGTGGTAGGTCCAGGTCAGCACGTACTTCCTGCCGCGCAGGTCCTCGCTGCCGAAGTGCTCCTGCAGCGCCTGCGCGTGGGCCAGTTCCTGACAGGGATGGGTAATGGTCTCCATGTTGATGACCGGCACCGTCGCGTACCTGGCGAAGCCGTTGAGCACGCGGTCCTGGCGGTCGATGGACCAGTCGACGAACTTCGGGAAGGCACGCACGCCGATGAGATCGACATAGCGCGACAGCACCTTCGCCACCTCGGCGATGTGTTCCTCGGCCTCGCCGTCCATCACCGTGCCCAGGTCGAACTCGATCGGCCACGCGTCCTTGCCCGGCTGCAGCACCACCGCGTGCCCGCCCAGCTGGAAGGTGCCCAGCTCGAAGCTGGTGCGTGTGCGCAGGGACGAGTTGAAGAAGACCAGCGCGCCGCCGCGGCCCTTCAGCGCATCGCCGAACTTGTGCTGCTTGTAATAGGCGGCTTCGCGCAGCACGGCGTCGAGTTCGGCGCGCGTCCAGTCCTGGGTATTGAGGAAATGCTTCATGGTCGAAGGTTCTGGTGAGGGTTGAAAACGAAAAAACCCGGCACGGAGGCCGGGTTTCGGGATGCTGCGACAACGACGCAGGCCGGACCGGCGGTCAGAAATCGCACAGTCGGCGCGCACGCGAGGTCATGCCCGCGGCCATCCAGGCGGCGGACTGATAAGCGGTGCGGGCGGCGGCGGACAGGGTCTGCATGAGGCGCGCATGGTGGCACGGCAGGCACCGCGCCACAAGGCTCAGGGCCGCGGGCGGGTGCTGGCCATGGGGGTGATGCCGATGCGGATGCGCAGGCGGCGACCCGGGTCGTGCGCCAGCCGCGAGCGGTACTTGCTGCCGCGATAGGTGTAGTCCACGTCGTAGCCGATGGTGGTGCGCATCTCGCGCGGCACCTTGACCTGGCGGCAGCGGCCGGCGGCGGCGCACTGCTGCTGCATCACCCCGACCGTCACCACCTGCTCCACCGGCTGCACGCGCAGGACTTCGGCGTAGTCGTAGCGCACCACCTCCAACGGCTCCGGGGCGTCGGCTTCGCGGGCATCGACCGGCGCGGCCATCGACACGAACAACAGGGCGGGCAGCAGTCGGAAGGTCACGGCTCGGCACGTCGGGCGGGGGCCTGAAGTGTAGGCAGCCGCGCCCTACGCCCAGCTGAACCGCGACTGTCGGGGACCGCGCCGCTAGAATTGCAGGGCTTCGCCGAGGACCCGCATGAGCCTGCATCTCCACAACACCCTGACCCGCCGCGTCGAACCCTTCGTACCGCAGGACCCGGCCAGCCCGACCATGTACGTCTGCGGGCCCACCGTCTACAACTATGTGCACATCGGCAACGCGCGCGGCCCGGTGGTGTTCGGCGTGCTGGCGGCCCTGCTGCGCCGGCGCTTCGGCGGCCTGCGCTATGCCCGCAACATCACCGACGTCGACGACAAGATCAACGCCGCGGCGAAGGAAGCCGGCACGCCGATCTCGGCGATCACCGACAAATACGCCGCCGCCTACCGCGAGGACATGGCGATGCTGGGCGTGGATGGCGAATTCGCGCCCGACATCGAACCGGCCGCCACCGACCACATCGCCCAGATCATCGCGATGTGCGAGCGGCTGATCGCCGATGGCCACGCCTATGCCGCTGAAGGCCACGTGCTGTTCTCGGTGGCGAGCTTCGCGGAATACGGCAAGCTCTCGCGCCGCGACCCGGAAGAAATGCTGGCCGGCGCGCGCGTGGAAGTGGCGCCGTACAAACGCGATGCCGGCGATTTCGTGCTGTGGAAGCCCTCGACCGACGACCTGCCCGGCTGGGATTCGCCGTGGGGCGTGGGCCGTCCGGGCTGGCACATCGAATGCTCGGCGATGGCGGCGGCGCATCTCGGCGAGACCATCGACATCCACGCCGGCGGCATCGACCTGCAGTTCCCGCACCACGAGAACGAGATCGCGCAGAGCGAATGCGCGCACGGCGGCCGCACCTTCGCGCGCTGGTGGATGCACAACGGCATGCTGAATTTCGGCGGCGCCAAGATGTCGAAGTCGATCGGCAACATCGAGCGCGTGCACGACCTGGTGCGCGCCCATCCGCCGGAAGCGCTGCGCTACGCCCTGCTCTCCGCGCATTATCGGCAGCCGCTGGAATGGAGCGACGGGCTGATCGAGCAGTCCGTGCGCACGCTGGACCGCCTGTACGGGACGTTGCGTGACCTGGGCGATGTCGATGCGGAAGCGCGCATTCCCGACGCGCTCGAAGCCATCCTCGACGACGACCTCAACACGCCGGCGGCGCTCGCCGAAATCGCGCGGTTGGCCGGCGAAGCGCGCAAAGCCGAAGGCGACGATGCACGCCGCGAAGCGAAGGCCGCCCTGCTCGGTGCGGGCAAGGCGCTCGGCCTGCTGCAGCAGTCGCCCGCCGCATGGTTCGCGCGTGGCACGTCGGGGGATGACGATGCGCGCATCCAGTCGCTGGTGGATGAACGCATCGCCGCCAAGCAGGCGCGCGATTTCGCCCGCGCCGATGCGATCCGCGATGAACTGGCCGCCGAAGGCATCGTGCTGGAAGACACGCCGCAGGGCGTGCGCTGGGTGAGGCGCGGCACTTAGCCCGCGCCACAAGCGCCGCTGCCGCAACGAACGCCCGCCACGGATGGCCGGGCCGGACGATCCGAAGTCCTCTTCATCTCGCCACGGACGGCAGCAGGCCATCAGCCGAAGGATTGACTTGAACGACACCGCCTTCCCGCTCGAACCCACCGCCGCCGAAGCGCAGGCCGCCATCGCCGACGAGTTCGCGCTGTTCTCCGACTGGTCGGAGCGCTACCAGTACCTGATCGACCTGGGCCGCAAGCTGCCGGACCTGCCGGCGGAACTGAAGAACGACGAGCACCGCCTGCACGGCTGCCAGTCCAACGTCTGGATCGTGGCCGGGGGCGATGCCGACCGGCTGGATTTCCGCGCGATCAGCGACTCCGCCATCGTCTCCGGCCTGATCTATCTGGCGCTGCGCGTGTATTCGGGCCGGCCGGCGGCGGAGATCCTCGCCACCCAACCGGACTACATCGCCGCGATCGGTCTGGCCAAGCACCTGTCGCCGACCCGCAGCAACGGCCTCGCCGCCCTGCTCGGCTTCATCCGCGACCGCGCCGCCGCGGCCGCCTGAGCCGATGACCGAAAGCCCCATCTCCACGGCCACTGAATCGCCGTTCGCGCGGCCCGGTTTCCGCTGGCTGATGGGCTATCGCATCGCCACCATGCTCTGCTACCAGATCGTCGCGGTGACGGTCGGCTGGCACGTCTACGAACTCACCCGCGACGCCTGGGCGCTCGGCCTGATCGGCCTGGCCGAGGTGCTGCCGTTCTTCTGCGTGGCGCCGTTCGCCGGCTATCTGGTCGACCACCTGCCGCGCCGCAAGCTGGGCATGGCCGCCTGTGCAGGGCTGGTACTGACCGCGCTGCTGCTGGCGTGGATCGCGCAGGGCAGCTTCCCGATCAAGGGCGTCTGGCCGATCTACGCGGCGATCGCGCTGGGCGGCTCGGTGCGCGCGTTCCTCGGCCCGGTCTACAACGCACTGTTCGCGCGGGTGCTGGCGCGGCCGCAGTTCGCCCGCGGCGCCAGCCTGGGCAGCGTGATTTTCCAGGCCGGACTGGTGCTGGGCCCGGCCATCGGCGGCCTGCTGGTCGGCTGGGGCGGCAAGACGCTGGCCTACGGCGTGGCGGCCGGCTGCGGCGTGGTCGCCGTGTCGGCGTTGGCGATGATGACCGTCACCGAGCCGCCCATGCAGATGCAGCGTGGCCCGGTGTTCCAGAGCATCGGCGAAGGGCTGCGTTTCGTCTTCGGCCACCAGATCCTGCTCGGCGCGTTGGCGCTGGACATGTTCGCGGTGCTGCTGGGCGGCGCGATCTCGCTGGCGCCCGCCTTCATCAAGGACGTGCTGCACGCCGGCCCTGAAGCGCTCGGCCTGCTGCGCGGCGCCCCGGCGCTGGGCTCGATGGCGGTGGCGATCTGGCTCTCGCGACATCCGCTGGAAGCCAACGCCGGCCGGCTGATGCTCGGCGCGGTCGCCGGCTTCGGTGCCTGCATGGTCGGCTTCGGGCTGAGCACCTCGCTGTACCTGTCGATGGCGATCCTGCTGCTCTCCGGCATCTTCGACGGCATTTCCGTGGTGCTGCGCTCCACCGTGCTGCAGCTGGCCACGCCCGACGAAATGCGCGGCCGCGTGTCGTCGGTCAACAGCATCTTCATCAGTTCGTCCAACGAGCTCGGTGCGTTCTGGTCGGGTTCGATGGCGCGACTGCTCGGCCTGGTGCCCTCGGTGGTGCTGGGCGGCTTCCTGACCATCGGCGTGGTCGCCGCGACCGCGAAACTGGCGCCGAAGCTGCGCCGGCTGGACCTGCGCGAGCTGCACTGACGCCGCGATTGCATCCGCGCCGCGACGATGCCCGCATCCACCCGGCGGGAGGCGACATGGGCATCACCACGATCCGCGGCGAACGCATCGCCGTCAGCTTCGACAGCGACCGCTGCATCCACGCGCGCTTCTGTGTGCTCGGCAATCCCAAGGTCTTCGTGCCGGGCGCGGACGGCCAGTGGATCTTCCCGGACCAGGCCGATGCCAACGAGGTGGAGGCGATCATCCGCCGCTGCCCGTCCGGTGCGCTGGCCTTCGAGCGGCTGGACGGCCAGGCCGACGAGCATCCGCCCGTGGTCAACATCATCAAGATGCATGAAAACGGTCCGCTCGACCTGCATGCCGACACGCTGATGAACGACGGCAGCCACCGCCTGCGCACCGTGCTCTGCCGCTGCGGCCACTCCAACAAAAAACCGTATTGCGACGGCAGCCACCACGACAGTCATTTCAGCGCCTCCGGCGAGCGCGACGCGAAGGAGGATGCCAAGCCGCTGGCCGAACGCGGCGGCGAACTGCGCGTGCGGCCGCAGAAGAACGGCCCGCTCAAGCTGGAAGGCCCGCGGGAACTGGTCAGCGGCGGCAACCGCACGCTCGACCGCATGGAATCGGTGAAGCTGTGCCGCTGCGGGCATTCCGGCAACAAGCCCTATTGCGACGGCAGCCACAAGAAAGTGGGCTTCGAGGCCGAAGGCGAATAGCCGCTCGTCGTGCCCGTATACGGAAAAGCCCCGCGGATGCGGGGCTTTTCTTTGGCTGGCGATGTGGCTTCGCCGAAGGGGCCAGGCTCAGTCGCCCTGCTGCTTCTGGCGGATTTCCCAGCGCTCCTGCGCATCGATGGTGCGCTCGGCCTGCGGGCGCGCCTCGAGGCGGTCCAGGCCGATCTCTTCGCCGGTATCGACGCAGTAGCCGTAGTCGCCCTCGTCCACCCGCTTGATGATGCTTTCGATCTTGTTGATCAGCTTGCGGTAGCGGTCGCGGGTGCGCAGTTCCAGCGCGTTTTCGGTCTCGCGGCTGGCGCGCTCGGCCTCGTCACCGATGTCGCGGACTTCGTCCTTGAGGTTCTCGATGGTCTGCTTGGACTCCTCCACCAGCTCCTCACGGCGCGTGATCAGCTTCTGGCGGAAGTACTCCATCTGCAGCGGGTTCATGTACTCCTCGTCCGCCGACGGCTTGTAGCCGGCCGGCAGCACCGGGCGGCCAGTGACGTCGTTGACCTTGAAGTTCACCGGCTTGGCCGTGCTCTTGGGCGCCGCCGGCTTCTGGCCGGTGGTCACCGCACGCAGCACCTTGAACGGGCCGGCAGCCGGACGGCTCGGGGCCGGCTTGGCAACGGGCTTGGCCGCGACGGGTGCCGGCTTTTCCACCTTCGCCTTGGCGACGGGCGCCGGGGCGGCAGCGGGCTTGGCCTTGGCGACCGGCGCTTTCGCGGGCCCCGCCTTCGCAGCGGGTGCCTTCACGGGTGCGGGCTTGGCCGGTGCCACGGCCTTCTTCGCGACCGGGGCGGCCTTGGCCGCCGGCTTCTTGGCCGGAGCAACCTTGGTGACAGCCGCCTTCTTCGGCGCGGCGGCCTTGGCCACCGGCTTGGCCGGCGCGGCCTTCTTCACCGCCACCTTCTTGGCCGGCACCGCCTTCTTCACCGCCTTGGTCACGGCTTTCGCAGCCGGCTTGGCAACCTTTTTCACGGCCTTGGCCGGGGTCTTCGCCACCTTCTTGGCGGCGGGCTTGGCGACCTTGGCGGCCGGCTTCGCGGCCTTCGGCGCGGACTTGGTTGCGGTTTTCTTGGCGGGTTTCTTGGCTGCCACTACTGTTTTCCTTGAGTTCCCTTGAGCCGGGGAAGCGGGCTGTTATAGCCTAGGGACCCCCCTCAGGCAAGCGCGCCATTATCCGGCATTTCGGCGTCCAAGCCCCGTGATTTCCAGATTCCTCATCTTCTGCCTGCGCGGTTACAAGCGCTGGATCAGCCCCCTGCTCGGCCAGCGCTGCCGATTCACGCCGACCTGTTCGGAGTACGCCATGGGCGCGGTCGAGCGTTTCGGCCCGTTGCGCGGCAGCTGGATGGCCGCCAGACGCATCGGCCGCTGCCATCCATTGCACCCCGGCGGGCACGACCCCGTGCCACCCCGCCAATAATCCAAGGAATGCCATGAAGTCCACGCTCATCGTCAATGCCCGCCTGATCAACGAGGGCCGCGAGTTCGAAGGCGACCTGCGCATCGAAGGCGAGCGCATCGCGCTGATCGGCGACGCGCTGGCCGCCCGCCCCGGCGAAACGGTGGTGGATGCCGGCGGCCGCTGGCTGATGCCGGGGATGATCGACGACCAGGTCCACTTCCGCGATCCCGGCCTGACCCACAAGGGCGACATCGCCACCGAATCGGCGGCGGCGGTGGCTGGCGGCATCACCAGTTTCATGGACATGCCCAACACCAACCCGCCGACGCTCGACAGCGCCGTGCTGGAGGCCAAATACCGGCACGCCGCCGGCCGCGCCTGGGGCAATTACGGCTTCTACCATGGCGCCAGCAACGACAACCTGGACGCGATCCGCGCACTCGACCCGAAGGCCGCGCCGGGCATCAAGGTGTTCATGGGCGCGTCCACCGGCAACATGCTGGTCGACGACCCGGACACGCTCGACGCGATCTTCCGCGAGACGCCGGTGCCGATCATCACCCACTGCGAAGACACGCCGATGATCGACGCGCGCTTCGCCGCCTTCCAGGCCGAGCATGGCGATGCGCTCTCCGCCGGGCACCATCCCGACATCCGCAGCCGCGAGGCCTGCCTGAAGTCGAGCACCTTCGCAGTGGAACTGGCGCGCCGCCACGACACCCGCCTGCACGTGCTGCACATCTCCACCGCCGACGAACTGGCGCTGTTCGAGCAGGGCCCGCTGATCCGCGCCGACGGCAGCCGCAAGCGCATCACCGCCGAGACCTGCGTGCACTTCCTGCATTTCGCGCGCGCCGACTACGCGCGGCTGGGCAACTTCATCAAGTGCAATCCGGCGATCAAGGACGAGTCCGACCGCATCGCACTGATCGCGGCGCTGGCCAATGACGTCATCGACGTCCTCGCCACCGACCACGCCCCGCACACGCTGGAGGAAAAGCAGCAGCCCTACGCCAAGGCGCCGAGCGGCCTGCCGCTGGTGCAGTACGCGCTGCTGGTCGCGCTGGAGCATGTGCGCGAAGCCCGGTTGACCCGTGCCCAGGTCGTGCAGAAGTTCGCGCACGCCCCGGCGCAGTTGTTCGATGTCGCCGAACGCGGCTTCCTGCGCGAAGGCTTCTACGCCGACCTGGTGATGGTCGAAGACCGGCCGCTGACCGTCGAGCGCGAGGACATCCTGTCGAAGTGCGGCTGGTCGCCGTTCGAAGGCCACACCTTCGGATCGCGCGTGGCCGGCACCTGGGTCAATGGCCGCCAGGTCTGGGACGGCACCCGCCTGATCGGCCAGGCCGACGGCCAGCGCCTGCGCTTCGACCGGTGAGTGCATTGGATATGAGGATGTGGGTGCTGGCCGCCGCATTGGCCGGCGCCGTCACCGCCTGCGCCGCCCCCGATACCGCCCCCAAGCGCGAGCCGCAGGCACCGCCGATGGCCGCTTCGCCCGCCGCGCAGCAGGCCGCGGCATCGCCCCCGGCGAAAGCCGCCCCCGCGGCCGTCACCCAGCCCGCGGGAGCCGCGCCGGTTCGCGCAAATCCGCCGCCCGCCCCCGCCAAGGACACGCCCGTGCATCGCAAAGTGCCTGTCAGCCCGCCGTCGCCGGATGCACCCAACCTGCCCCCGGGAGAGCGCCATGGCGGCAGCGCCGTCTTCGTGCCCCGCAGCATCAGGCCGGACGAGGCGCTGGCAGGTCGCGTTCCCGCCGGCAGCCGGGTCGAGGCGGATGGCCGTTCCATTCCGGTGAATGCGGAGGGCGGATTCAGCATTCCCGCCCCGCATCGTTCCAACAGCGTCATCAATTTGAGCGTGAAACGGTCGGATGACATTCGTCCGCCGATGACCCTCAAAGTCCATGTGCTGGCTGACTGACGCCACCGACGCGTCTAAATTGTCAGATTATTCCTAGACATTCTCCGGTTTTCGTTGATATTCCGCCTGTGAAATTGGGGCGGACAAAGCGGGTGGTCCATCTGACCCCTGCCATCGGTTGGATTCTGGGCACCCGGCAATTGTGCTAAAACGCGCAACAGCCCTTCATCTGTTGTTCACGTGAAGGCTATCCCTCGACCCTTGGAATTGTTCAATGACCCGGAGCCTTGCCCCGCGCGCCGCACGTCGTGTCGCGCCCAACCGTTCTCCCCTGTTCACCGCGATCGTTTTCAGCCTGGTGCTCGGCGCGACCGCCGCGCAGGCCGAAACCCGCATCCCGGCCATCGGTGCCGACGCCCAGTGCGACGCCAATGCCACTGCCGCCGATCGCCTGGATTGCCTGGACCGCCAGGCCCAGCTGCACGGCGCACGCCTGCAGCCGGCCAACACGGCTTCGGTCGGCACGCCGGTCGCGCCGGTCACCGCTGCCGCTGAAACCGGCAAGCCGGGCGACCCCGACAGCTGGCGCACCGAGGAGTTCGAGCAGGACTGGGGCCTGGGCGCCATCAACGCGCACCACGCCTATGCGCGCGGCCTGACCGGCGCCGGCATCCGCGTCGGCATCTTCGATTCCGGCGTGTCGCTCAAGCATGAGGAATTCGCCGGCAAGGACCACCGCGGCCTGGTGATCGGCGACCTGCTGGCCGACGGCAGCCGTTGCGCCCCCGACTACGCCATCGCCGGCCCGGACGCCTGCTTCGGCAGCGACGGCGGCCGCCCGCAGGTCACCGCGACCTATTGGGACCCGGCCCTCGAGCCCTACCTCAAGCCCGAATACGCCTACCTGCTCGGCAAGCTGGCGCTGGGCTATGAATCGCACGGCACCCACGTCGCCGGCACCATCGCCGCCAACCGCGATGGCAACGGCATGCACGGCGTCGCCTTCGGCGCGACGTTCAACTCGGCCCGCCTGTTCGGTGACAGCTTCGAGATCCTCGACATCAACTGCGCCTTCTTCGGCCAGTGCCGCGGTGCCAGCCAGGGCGCTTCGGAAAGCGCCTTCGCCGACATGTACGCGCAGATGAACGCCGCCAACGTGCGCGCGATCAACCACAGCTGGGGCCTGGGCCGCGAGCCCACCACCAAGGCCGCGCAGGACGCGATGTACAACAGTGCCGCCAACCGCGAACAGTGGGAAGTCATCCGCGACGGCTCGCTGGCCAAGGGCATGATCCAGGTCTGGGCCGCCGGCAACACCTCGTCGGTGATCCGCAGCCCCAACCTGAGCCCGATCGCCGGCATCTACGCCACCCTGCCGCGCTACATGCCGGAGCTGGAGCAGTACTGGCTGAGCGTGGTCAACGTGGGCGAGACCGGCAATGCCGCCAACCCCTACGTGCTGAGCAACCGCTCGATGAAGTGCGGCCTGAGCATGAACTGGTGCGTGGCCGCGCCCGGCAGCGTCATCACCTCCACCGTCGATGGCGGCGAAGCGCTCATCGACGACCTGGTCGAGGACGAGAACGGCAACTACCTGATCCCGGACATCGCCGACATCGTTTCGCGCTTCGGCTACGAGGACTACAGCGGCACCTCGATGGCGGCACCGCACGTCACCGGCGCGCTGGCCCTGCTGTTCCAGCGCTACCCGTACCTGAGCAACCCGCAGGTCCGCGACATCCTGCTGACCACCGCGACCGATCTCGGCGCGGCCGGCGTCGATGACATCTACGGCTGGGGCCTGATCAACCTGAAGAAGGCGATCGAAGGCTACGGCCAGTTCCGCGTTGACACCTACGTGGTGATGAACCAACAGGCCGGTGGCCTGCACGTCTGGAACGACGCCCGCGTCTGGGACAACTGGACCAACGACATCGGCGGCTCGGGCCGTCTGAGCTTCGACAGTCAGGCCGGTGGCTGGCTGCGCCTGTCGGGCAAGAACAGCTTCAACGGCCTGACCGTCAAGGGCGGCGTGCTTGAACTGACCGGTGCCAACACGCTGGCCAGCGACGTCAAGGTGGACGGCGGCATCTTCATGCTCGGCGCCAACGGCACGCTGACCGGCAGCCCGCTCACCGTCAACGGCGGCGCGGCGGTCATCAACGGCAAGGTGCTGGGCGCGGCCACCGTCATCAACAAGACTGGCTACCTGCGCGGCACCGGCACCCTGGGAAACACCACGGTGTTCGGCACCATCGCCCCGGGCAACTCCATCGGCACGCTGACCATCAACGGCGACTACGTGCAGAAGGCCGGTTCGTTCGTCGATGTGGAAATCGAGCCGCCGAGCAGCAACGACATGATCGCGGTCAGCGGCAAGGCCACGCTGGAAGGCGGCACCGTGCGCGCCATCCGCATGCCGGGCGTGTTCGCGCTGGGCCAGAGCTACAACATCCTGAGCGCCCAGGGCGGCGTCACCGGCACCTTCGCCGGCGTGGATACCGGTGGCCTCAGCCCGTTCCTCGGCATGAACCTGCGCTACGGCGCCAACAACGTGTTGGTCGATGTGATCCGCGCCGCCGCGCTGGCTTCGGTGGCGGGCACGGCCAACCAGAAGGCCACCTCCGCCGCGCTCGACGGCCTGGCCAACAACAATGCGCTGCTGCAGGCACTGGTGATGCTGCCGGATGCGGCCAGCGCCAATGCCGCCTTCGACCGCCTCTCCGGCGAACTGCACCCGACCGTGCGCGGCCTGCTGGCCGATGACAGCCGCCATGTCCGCAACGTCGCGCTGACCCGTGCCCGCACCGGCCAGGACGCCTTCACCGGCCAGTCCGCCGGCACCGGCTTCGCGCTCTGGGCCGACCTGCTCTCCAACGGCGGTTCGCTGGAAGGCAATGCCAATGCGGCTTCGGCCCGTTACTCCGGCCACCAGATGCTGGTCGGCGGTGACTACCAGTTCGACGGCGGCTGGCGCGTCGGCGTGCTAGGCGGCACCGGCCGCAGCGATGCCGATGTCGGCCTGCGCGCGTCCAAGGCGGAAATCCGCAGCCGCATGATCGGCGTGTACGGCAGCCAGCGCTGGGGCGGTTTCGGCGTGCAGGGTGGCCTGAGCCACGCGGCGCACGAGATCGACGGCGAGCGCACCGCCGCCTTCGCCAACTTCAGCAATGGCCTGAAGTCGCGCTACGACGGCAGCACCGACCAGGCCTTCGTCGAAGCCGGCTACCTGTTCGGCGGCGCCGCCTGGCAGATCGAGCCCTACCTGCAGTACGCCAACGTCCGCGTCGAGACCGATGCGTTCACCGAAACCGGTGGCGTCGCGGCCCTGCATGCCGGCAGCGGCGAGAGCAAGCTCGACCTCGCCACCGGCGGCCTGCGCTTCAGCCTGAACCTGAAGGGCGCGCAGCAGGAACAGACCTGGCTGAGCCTGCGTGGCGGCCTGGCCTATCGCCAGGCCAACGGCGACGTGACCCCGGCCAGCGCCATGAACTTCGCCGGCAGCGGCGTGTTCACCGTGCAGGGTGCCCCGCTGGCCAAGAAGGCCACGCTGGGCGAGCTCGGCATCGCCGCGCGCCTGTCGGAGCGCACCTTGCTGGAGCTGGGTTATACCGGCCAGTTCGCCGACGAGGGCAACGACCACGGCGCCAACGCCCGCATCTCGGTCCGCTTCTGATCGGACTGCGTGTAAGTGTCGGGAAAGGGGCGGCTCCGGCCGCCCTTTTCTTTTGGGGGGATGCGGAATGAGGATGTGGCTTCGGTTGCGCCGCGCTTGCGGAGACGGCCTCGCCCCCATCGTTGCCCGAAGATTCCGCTCTACTGAGCCTCGGACGCGCGGGCGATTGCACCGCGATATCCGGCACGAAGCGTCTTCACCGCATCACGCCCCGCGCTGCGATGGATGACGCACCGTGGCGGCAGGTTCATCGCATCTGCGGCAAGCTGGGTCACAGCCCCACCGGAGACCCCGCATGAAGATGCCCCGCCCGCTGCTCGCCGCATTGCTGCTCGCCGCGCTGCCGGCTCTCGCCCAGCAGACCCGCATCGCCGACCTGCCGGCGAAGGCCTCGCAGGGCGCGTTGATCATCGGCCGCGCGGTGCCGGGCGCCGATGTGCGGGTGGAAGGACGCAAGCTGCGCGTGGATGCGCAGGGCCGCTTCGTGTTCGGCATCGGGCGCGACGAGAAGGGCCCGATGCGCGTCCGCATCCAGCCACCGGGCGGCGAGATCCTCACCGCCGACATCACCGTCACCCCGCGCGACTGGCCGATCCAGCGCATCAACGGCGTGCCGCCTTCCACCGTCAATCCGCCACCGGCCATCGCCGCCCGCATCGCGCGCGAGAATGGCAGGATCGTCGCCGCCCGCCGCGACGACAGCGCCGCCGACAACTTCGCCCAGACCTTCATCTGGCCGGTGCAGGGCCGCATCAGCGGGCGCTTCGGCAACCAGCGCATCTTCAACGGCACGCCCAAGTCGCCGCATTCGGGCATGGACATCGCCGCCGGCGCCGGCACCCCGATCCGCGCCCCGGCCGGCGGCACCGTGACCCTGGCCGAAAAAGATTTCTACCTGACCGGCGGCACGGTGATGATCGACCACGGCCACGGCGTCAGCAGCAACTTCCTGCATATGTCGCGGCTCGACGTGAAGGTGGGCGATGTCGTCAAACAGGGCGACGTGGTCGGCGCGGTCGGTTCCACCGGGCGCTCGACCGGGCCGCATCTGCACTGGGGGATGACGTGGTTTGATACCAAGATCGATCCCTTGCTGGTGCTGCCGAAGTAACAGTATTCGCATGTGGATGACGATGCGCGCGGCGGCGCGTTTGAGTCACCGAAACCGTCATTTCGTGATGGGCGCGGTTCGACACCAGGATCGATCCGTTGCGGGCGCTGCCGAAGTAGAAGTCGGCGCAGGCCGTCAGCCACCCTCAATCCCCGATGCCGCCCAGCCCGAGCCCGCTGTCGAATACCCGCGACGCCCCCGTCAGCGGGTCGATGAATTCAAGCCGCTTCGCCCACAGCTGCAGCGGGCGGGAAAAATCCGCGGCCGGCGAATCGACCAGCGCCGGATACAGCGGATCGTTGTCGATGGGTGCGCCGATGCTCGCCATGTGCACGCGCAACTGGTGCTTGCGGCCGGTGACCGGCGACAGCGCGTAACGCCAGCGCCGCGCGCCGCGCACGATCACCTCGATGCGGGTCTCGCTGTTGGGCGTGCCCGCCACCTCGCGCATGCGGAAGAACGGCTCGCCCGCTTCCAGCCGTGAGCGGCGCGTCAGCGGAAATGCCACATCGGGCAACGGCGCCGCGATCCCCTCATAATGCTTGGTGACCCGACGCTCGCGGAACAGCGCGGCGTAGGCATCGCGCGTGTCGGGACAGGTGGAGAACATCACCAGCCCGGCGGTGTCGCGGTCGAGCCGGTGCAGCGGCACCAGGTCCGGCGCATCCAGCCGCGCGATCAACCGGGCCAGCAGGGTTTCCCGCACATGCCGGCCGGCCGGCGTGACCGGCAGGAAATGCGGCTTGTCGACTACCAGCAGATGCGCGTCCCGATGCAGCACGGTCTCGACGAAGGGAATGGCGGGCTCGTCCTCGACCTCGCGGAAATAGCGGATCTCCATGCCGACCCGGTAAGCCGCATCGACCGGCAGCGGGCGGGCATCCGCATCCTGCACCAGGCCGCGTTCGAAGCGCCCGATCCACACCTCGCGCGGGATGGCGGGAAAGCGCGCGCACAGGCCATCCAGCAGCGTGGCCCACGGGCCGGGCGGAAGCTGCAAGCGGCTGGGCAGTGAAAGGGGCTCGGCGGTCATGTGGCGTGGCGGCTTCGGCGGGCGATGTCAGGTGCGGAGGGCCCGACGCTGGCGGCAGCATGCCGGTTTTTGCCGTGCGCCATGCTGGTTCGCCGCCATCAAACTCACGTTCGGGGCGTCGCGCGCGACACTTTTTGCATCCCCGATGACCCGGAAAGCATCGTGCGCGAGGCTTTCTGCCTCGTTGTCGATGCGCTTCGCATGCCGCGCAACCTGATAGAGCCTCGCACGCGACACTTTTTGCATCCCCGATGACCCGGAAAGCATCGTGCGCGAGGCTTTCTGCCTCGTTGTCGATGCGCTTCGCATGCCGCGCAACCTGATAGAGCCTCGCACGCGACACTTTTTGCATCCCCGATGACCCGGAAAGCATCGCACGCGAGGCTTCCTGCCTAGTCAACGATGCTTTTCGCACCCCACACGACCCGAAGCGTCCCGTGCAGGACGCACCCGGACATCACCAGCGGCTCCCGCGCCGGAGCTCAGCCCGAAACCGCCTCCCCCACTTCGCCTTCGCGCCCGATCGCGTGCAGATGCGTCTGCAAGGCCAGCTGGTCCAGCGCCTCGGGCTTCAGGCTCAGCAGCAGGTGGATGCGGTGGCGGAGGATGCCCATCGCATCGCGGAACGCCTTGCGCCTCGCGGACTCGTCGCCTTCCACGCCCACCGGGTCATCCACGCCCCAGTGCGCGGTCATCGGCTGGCCCAGCCAGACCGGGCAGGTTTCGCCCGCCGCCTTGCCGCAGACGGTGATGACGATGTCCATTTCCGGCGCACCGGGCGCGCTGAATTCGTCCCAGGACTTGCTGCGCAGGCCGTCGGTGGCGATGCCGGCTTCCTCCAGCACCTCGATCGCCAGCGGCTGCACCTGGCCGGACGGGTGGCTGCCGGCGCTCCACGCCTGCAGGCGGCCGCCGGAGACATGGTTGGCCACGGCCTCTGCCATGATGCTGCGGGCCGAGTTGCCGGTGCACAGGAACAGGATGTTGTAGCGGTCTTTCATCTCGCGGATTCCGGAAAGAAGGGATTCATGCGGCGGCCCCGCCGTACCAGCGGCGGCTGCGGTTGACGATGTGCACGACCGAAAGCATCACCGGCACTTCCACCAGCACGCCCACCACGGTCGCCAGCGCCGCGCCGGAATGCACGCCGAACACCGCGACGGCGGTGGCCACGGCCAGTTCGAAGAAATTGCTGGCGCCGATCAGCGCGGACGGCCCGGCGATGCAGTGCGCCACGCCCAGGCGCTTGTTGAGCCAGTAGGCCAGCCCGGCATTGAAATAGACCTGGATCAGGATCGGCACCGCGAGCAGCGCGATGATCAACGGCTGGCGGACGATCTGCTGGCCCTGGAAGCCGAACAGCAACACCAGCGTGAGCAGCAGCGCGATGAGCGACACCGGCCCGAGCCGTCGCAGCACCGCCTGCAATGCGGCCTCGCCGCCACGCGCCAGGATCAGCTTGCGCAGCAGCGCGGCCACGATCACCGGCACGACGATGTAGAGCGCCACCGACAGCAGCAGCGTGGCCCACGGCACACTGATCGAAGACAGCCCCAGCAGCAGGCCGACCAGCGGCGCGAACGCAAACACCATGATGAAGTCGTTCAGCGCGACCTGGCTCAGGGTGAAGCGCGGCTCGCCCTCGCACAGGTGGCTCCAGACGAACACCATCGCCGTGCACGGCGCGGCGGCCAGCAGGATGAGCCCGGCGATGTAGGCATCGATCTGGTCGGCCGGCAGCCAGTCCGCGAACAGGTGGCGGATGAATACCCAGCCGAGCAGCGCCATCGAGAACGGCTTGACCAGCCAGTTGACGAACACGGTGACGCCGATACCGCGCCAGTGCCGCCCTACTTCGCGCATCGCGCCGTAGTCGATCTTGAGCAGCATCGGGATGATCATCAGCCAGACCAGCACGGCGACCGGCAGGTTGACCTTCGCCACCTCCACCGCCGCCAGTTGCCGGAACAGGCCGGGCAACAGATAGCCCAGCCCGGTGCCGACCACGATGCACCCCAGCACCCACAGGCTCAGGTGGCGCTCGAAGCCGCCCATCCGGCGGGCCGGCGCGGGCGCTGCCACGGCGCTCATCGCGTCCCTGCCTTGCGCGGTGCCGGCGCACAGGCCACCGGCGCGCACAGTTCCGGCTGGCCACCGCAGCAGTGGTCGCCGAGGAAGCCGACCAGCGCCTGCATGCGCTCGAAATCGGCGCGGTAGCGGATGTTGCGGCCGAGCGGCTCGGCGCTCACCAGCCCGGCGTGCGACAGCGTCTTGAGGTGGAAGGACAGCGTATTGCCCGGTACCTGCAGGTATTCGGCGAGCTCGCCGGCGAAGGCACCTTCGGGGCCGAGTTCGACCAGCCGCCGGAACACCGCGAGGCGCGATTCCTGGGCCAGGGCCGCGAGGGCGTTGACAGCGTCTTTGTTATCCATTGTTCCAGAATATTGGAACAATCATGGCAGTTCAATGACATCGGGCGCTGAGGGGGATGTCAGTCGTTGCGGCCGGCCACGCGCGCCACGGCATCGTGGGCGTGCAGGCTTTCCAGATGCACGACCTTGGCCTGCCAGGCGCGGACCCACGGCAAGGCGGACAGCGCGGCGCCGACGCGGCGGGCGGCGTCTTCGCAGAACATCAGGTTCTCGGCGTTGGCGCGGGCGAAGGCCTGCTCGTCCTCGCGCTTCACCGCGGTCTGCACCGGCGTACCGAGCGCCTGCTCCAGCGCATCGGCCAGGGCGACGACCGGCAGGTGTTCGAAGCCTTCGGCCAGTTCCACTTCGACATCGGCCACGCTGCGCTGCGCGTGCGGGGTGGCGGCCAGCCCGGCCTTGGAGGCCAGCCAGTCACGCACCGCATCGGCATCCACCTCGCCCTCGCCGAAATGGCGGGCGAAGGCCTGCGCGTTCAACTCGCGCGACAACGCGGCGGAGGCCGGACAGGTGCTGGAATATGCCACCCGGATCGACAGCCAATGGCGGCTGCCGCTGGCGTCACGTTCGCTGCGCAGCTGCACGGGATAGCGCTTCCAGCCGTGGTGGTCGCTGACCAGCGCCGGGCGTTCCAGCAGGTGGTCGAAGCGCAGCAGCAGCTGCACGCGGTCGCTGGCGCCCTGCTGGGATTCGATCAGCCCGGCCAGCAGCGCGTCGAGCGAGAGCGCATCGAGCCGGGCCTGCGGCAGGGCCTGCTGCAACTGCAGGTACAGGCGCGACATGTGGATGCCGCGGCGGTCGGGGTCCAGCAGGTTGACGCCGACATCGGCCTGCGCCGGCACCTGCACGCGCTCGGACAGCCGCAGCGGCAGCGCGATGCCTTCCATCCCCACCCAGTCCAGCGCGCGCGCCAAGGCGGCGGGCTCGAAAGCGACATCGGGCAACGGACGGTGTGCGGTCATCAGCATGGGCGTTCAGCGTGGGGGCGCCGGGCCGGCCATTTTACCCGGGCAAGCCGGCGCGGGCGGCCCGCCAGCTGCAACGCAGCGTCCGCCACGGGCTGAGCGGGGCCTGTTGCATGGTGTTGCGGGTGTTCCGCAGCGCGGCCAGCAGGCGACGCGGGCGGCTGCCTTCGGCAGGTGTTTGCGATGTCGCATCGGTCAGCGACAGCGCATCGCCGAGCATTGCGGCGATGGCGGCGCGGCCGTCGCGGTCTTCGGCGAAGAGGGTGCGTTCGGCCTGCGCCAGCACTCCGGCGAGTTGGTCCAGCGCCTGCAGGTCCGGCGCGTCGCGGCGGGCCAGCGCCGGCAGCGCGTCGGCGATGGCGCTCCAGTCCACCGGCTGTTTCTGCAGCACCGCACCGAGCGGATGCCGGCGCGCACCCTTCGCCCAGCCACGCAGCTCCTCCTGCCACCAGGCGAGCTTGGCCAGGCCTGGCGCGGGCTCGGCGGTGGCGGCAGCATCGGTCCATTCCTGCAGCAGCGCGAACCAGTGCTCGGCGGCGTCACGCTGGTCGGCGGCCACGAACACCCGGGCGATCACCCATTCCGGCCAGCGCCCGCGGAATTTGTCGACGAAGCTGGCGGCCTCGGAGACCGCTTCGATGATGGATTCGCTCACGGCCAGCGGGCCGGGTCGAGCAGGTCGTGCGGCGCGTCGACCATCACCTCGGCACCCCAAGCGGCGGGTTCGTCGCCGTCCATGCGGTAGCCCCAGAGCGCGGCGATCGACGGCATGCCGGCGGCACGCGCGGATTCGATGTCGCGGCGGTCATCGCCCACGTACACGCAGCGCGATGGCGCGACGCCCAGCACTTCCGCCGAATGCAGCAGCGGCAGCGGATGCGGCTTGCGCTCGGGCAGCGAATCGCCGCCGATCAGCACCGCGCAGCGCGTGTCCCAGCCGAGCAGCGGCATCAGGTCGCGGGCGAGTTTTTCCGGCTTGTTGGTGACGATGCCCCAGCGGCTGCCCTGCGCTTCCAGCGCATCGAGCAGTTCCGGGATGCCGGCGAAGGGCGCGCAATGGCGGCCGAGTTCGGCGGCGTAGATGTCGAGGAATTCCGGCACGGCGGCCACGACTTCATCGCCATTCCACGCCGGGAACGCCGCCGAAGCCATCGCCCGCGCACCGCGCGAGACGAAGGGGCGGATGTCGGCCAGCCCCATCGGCGCGATGCCGCGCCGTTCGCGCATCACGTTGACCGTCGCCAGCATGTCGGGCGCGCTGTCGAGCAGGGTGCCGTCAAGGTCGAACAGCGCGACCTCGGGGAAACGCGTGCGTGCGGTCATGCCGGCTTGCGCGCGCAGGCCAGGTAATTGACCTCGGTGCGCGAAGACAGGCGTGCGCCGTTGCGCCACGGTTCGTACATCAGGCCGCTGACGTCTTCCAGCTGCAGGCCGGCGGCACGCAGCCACGCGCCGAGCTCGGAGGGCTTGATGAAGTCGCGGTACTGGTGCGTGCCCTTCGGCAGCACGCGCGCCACGTATTCCGCGCCGACGATCGCCAGCGCGAAGGCGGCCGGCGTGCGGTTGAGCGTGGACAGGAACAGGCGGCCACCCGGCTTCAGCAGGCGCGCGCAGGCGTCGATGATGCTGCCCGGGTCCGGCACGTGTTCCAGCATTTCCATGCAGGTGACGGCATCGAACGTGCCCGGCAGTTCGTCGGCCAGCGCTTCCACCGGCTGCAGGCGGTAGTCGATGCCGAGGCCGGCTTCCAGCTGGTGCAGCTTGGCCACTTCGATCAGCTCCGGCGCCAGGTCGATGGCGGTGACGCGCGCGCCCTCGCCCGCCAATGCTTCGGACAGCAGGCCGGCGCCGCAGCCGACATCGAGCACCTTCGCGCCTTCAAGTTCGACGCGCCCGGCGACGTAGCGCAGGCGCACCGGGTTGAGCGCGTGCAGCGCCTTCTGCGGGCCGTTCTCGTCCCACCAGCGGTTGGCCAGCGCGCCGAACTTGTGCAGTTCGGACTGGCGGGCGTTGGCGTGCGTGTTCATCGTGCGATCTCCACTTCCGCGATGCGGCCGCGCCAGCGGCGCGCGTTGGCGAGGATGCCGGCTTCGTCCATGTCCACCAGCCGGCGGTCGCGGAGCTTCGGCTTGCCGGCGATCCAGACGTCGCTGACCTGGTGGCGGCCACTGGCATAGACCACCTGCGAAATGACCTGGTGCAGCGGCTGGGTCTCGATCTGGCCGAGGTCGATGCAGGCGATGTCGGCCTGCTTGCCCGGCTCGAGCGTGCCGATGAGATCGTCCATCCCCATCGCCTTGGCGCCGCCCCAGGTCGCCGCGCGCAGGGCTTCGGCGGCGGTGAGTGCGGCGGCGTCATCGGCCACGGCCTTGGCCAGCAGCGCGGCGGTGCGGGTCTCGCCGATCATGTCGAGGTCGTTGTTGCTGGCCACGCCGTCGGTGCCGATGGCGAGCGTCACACCGGCCTTCATCAAGGCACACGCGGGGCAGAAGCCGGAGGCGAGCTTGAGGTTGGATTCCGGGCAATGCACCACGCTCACGCCGCGCTCGGCGCAGAGGTGGATCTCGGCCTCGGTCAGCTGGGTCATGTGCACGGCGATCAGGCGGTCGTTGATCAGGCCGAGGCGGTCGAGCCGCGCGATCGGGCGCAGGCCGAACTGGTCGATGGACTGCTGCACTTCCTGCGCGGTCTCGTGCAGGTGCAGGTGGACCGGGATGTCGAGTTGGTCGGCCAGCATGCGTACCCGCGCAAAGTTGTCGTCGTCCACCGTGTACGGCGCGTGCGGCGCGAAGGCGGTCTTGATCAACGCGTCGTCGCGCCACTGGTCGTGGACCTCGCCGGCGCGGTCGAAGTATTCGTCGTCGCTCTTCGCCCACGCGGTCGGGAAGTCGATGACCGGCAGGCCGATGCGCGCGCGGAAGCCGAAGCGCTTGTAGGTGGCAGCCTGCACGTCCGGGAAGAAGTAGTTTTCGTTGGCGCAGGTGGTGCCGCCGCGGAGCATCTCGGCGATCGCCAGCGTGCAGCCGTCTGCGACGAAGTCCGGACCGATCACCGCGCCTTCGATCGGCCAGATGTGCTGCTGCAGCCAGACCTTGAGCGGCAGGTCGTCGGCGACGCCGCGCATCAGGGTCATCGGGTTGTGGGTGTGGGCGTTGACCAGGCCGGGGATCAGCACCGCATCCGGCTTCGAGACCGTTTCCTTCGGCGCGTATTTCGCACGCGCTTCGGCGGCGGGCAGCACGGCGAGGATCACGCCCCTGTCGATGGCGACGGCATGGTTTTCCAGCACCACGCCGTGCGGCGCGACGGGAACGATGTGGCCGGCTTCGATCAGCAGGTCGCAGGTCTGGGGGGCATCAGTCATGGGCGACGGGCTCCGCGCGGAACACCCAGCGGCGGGCGATCCAAGACAACGGCCAGATCAGCATGAACCACCAGCCGCCGGCCCAGTTGGGCAGCACGGCGGACATGGGGATGCCGGCCATGAAAACGATCAGGGGAACGAGCGAACGCAGCTGGAACCAGCGCGTGTCCGGGACGCCGAGCTTGGCCGCGAGCCCTTCCTGCGCGGCGATGGCGCGGCGCTCCAGCACCGAGAACAGCGCGATGCCGGAGAGGATCGCGCAATACGCCATGAAGGCGACCGGCATGTCCTGGAAGAAGGCTTCGGAATACTGGCTGGTCCCGAACGGCACCAGCGCCACGAACATCAGCTGCATGATGTTGAGCCAGACCAGCTTCGGGCCGACGTGGGTGACGTATTTCCAGGCCTGCATGTGGCCGGCCCAGTACAGCCCCAGCACCAGGAAGCTGATCACGTAGGCGATGAACAGCGGGATCATCTGCGCCCATGCCTGGCCGGCGCCGACGCGCTCGACCAGCTCGTGGGTCGGCGCGCGGAACTCGATGGCCAGCAGGGTCATCGCGATGGCGAAGACCGCATCGCTGAAAAAGACCGCGCGGTCGTGGGGATAGCTTTCCTGTCTCGTCACCGGATCCGACATCCCCACTCCCTGCCTGTTTGGATTACTTGACGCGGCTGACGTATTCGCCGCTGCGGGTATCGACCTTGATCATTTCTTCCTGGCCGACGAACAGCGGCACGCGAACCACCGCGCCGGTTTCCAGCGTGGCCGGCTTGCCGCCGGTGCCGGCGGTGTCGCCCTTCACGCCCGGGTCGGTCTCGGTGATCTTGAGTTCGACGAAGTTCGGCGGCTGCACGGCGATCGGCACGCCGTTCCACAGCGTCACCACGCATTCTTCCTCGCCCTTCAGCCACTTCTCGGCGCCGCCCATGCCGTTCTTGTCGGCCTGGACCTGCTCGAAACTTTCCGGGTTCATGAAGTGCCAGTATTCGCCATCGGCGTAGAGGTACTGCATGTCGGTGTCGACCACGTCGGCCACTTCCATCGAGTCGGTCGCCTTCATCGTCACTTCCTGCACGCGGCCGCTCTTGATCTGGCGGAACTTGACGCGGGTGAAGGCCTGGCCCTTGCCCGGCTTGACGTACTCGGTCTCGGTGATGACCGCGGGTTCGTTGTTGACCAGGATCTTCTGGCCGTTCTTGACGTCGTTCATGCCCAGCGTGGCCATGCGTGCACTCCTTGGGGCCGCCCGGGGCGGCGATCAGACTTAAAATGGTGGGCCATGATACCCGTTGCCCCCCTTTCGCCGCAGCCCGCCCGTTGGCAGGAACAGTGGCGCGATGCCATCCGCGACCCCGCCGACCTGCTCGCGCTGCTGGGCCTGGAAACGCTGGCCGCCCGCCTCTCGCCCGCCGCGATGGCGCAGTTCCCTCTGCGGGTGCCGCGTGCCTTCGTCGCGCGCATGCGCCGGGGCGATGCCGCCGACCCGCTGCTGCGCCAGGTGCTGCCGCTCGATGACGAGGACCGCATCGTGCCCGGCTTCGGGCTGGATGCGGTGGGCGATGCCGCCGCGAAAGCCGCCGACGGCGTCATCCGCAAGTACCACGGCCGGGCGCTGCTGATCGCCACCGGCAGCTGCGCGGTGAACTGCCGCTACTGCTTCCGCCGCCACTTCCCCTATGCCGACGAGACCGCCGCGCGCGGCAACTGGGAGGCGGCCGCCGACGCGATCGCCGCCGATGGCGGCATCGAGGAAGTCCTGCTCTCCGGCGGCGATCCGCTCTCGCTGTCCACGCCCAAGCTGGCCGAGCTCACCACGCGGCTGGCCGGCATCCCGCACATAAGGCGGTTGCGCATCCATTCGCGGCTGCCGGTGGTGCTGCCGGCGCGCATCGACGACGAATTCACCGGCTGGCTGGCTTCGCTGCCGTGGCCGGTGAGCTTCGTCATCCACGCCAACCACGCCAACGAGTTCGATGATGAGGTGGATGCGGCGATGGCCCGGCTGCGCGGGACCGGTGCGGTGGTGCTCAATCAGGCGGTGCTGCTGCGCGGGGTCAACGATTCCGTCGATGCGCTGGCGGCGCTGTCCGAGCGCAGCTTCGAAGCCGGCGTGCTGCCCTACTACCTGCACCAGCTCGACCGCGTGCAGGGCGCGGCGCATTTCGAAGTCGCGGACGAAGCCGCCCTCGACCTGCACCGCCAACTCGCCGCCCGCCTGTCCGGCTACCTGGTCCCGCGCCTGGTGCGCGAAGTGGCCGGCGACCCCGGCAAGCGACCACTGCGATGAACCCCGCCGGGCACCGGTCCGACACAACAGACCCGGCCCGCTCCGATATAGTGAACGCCTTCACAATCGCGTCCCCGCGCACCGCCCCCAACGGAGACCTGCATGCTTTCCGGCGTTGATGCCCCTATCCGGATGCTGATCGTCAACGACGACGCCGAAGCCGCCGAAGCCATCGTCAGCAACCTGCGCAATGCGGGCCTGGCGGTCCGCCCGGCGCGCGCGGCCAGTCTGGACCAGATCGACGAGCACCTCGCCGCGCATCCCTTCGATGTCGTGCTGGTCAGCTCGCCCGCCAGCGGCATGAGCGACGAGCAGGTCGTCCAGCGCGCCTCCGCCGATGGCCGCGACCTGCCGGTCGTGGTCCAGATCGACCAGGTGGACAACGCGCGGCTGCTGTCGCTGGCCCGGCTGGGCATGCGCGGGATCGTGCTGAAGGGCGAGTTCGAGCATCTTCAGGCCATCATCGTCCGCGAGTTCCACGACCTCGACGCGCGCCGTGGCCTGCGCCGGCTGGAAGCGCAGATCCGCGAAACCGAACGCCGCTGCGACGCGCTGATCGAGTCCTCGCGCGACCCGATCGCCTACGTCCACGAAGGCATGCACATCCGCGCCAACAGCGCCTACCTCGAAATGTTCGGCTACGCGGATTTCGAGGACATCGAGGGGATGTCGCTGCTCGACATGGTCGCGCCGGCCCACGTCACCGATTTCAAGAAACTGCTGAAGGACATCAGCCGTGGCGAAGCCCCGCCGCCGCGTTACGAACTGCAGGCGCGCGACGCCGAAGGCAACGACTTCCCGGCCGTCATGGAATTCGCCCAGGCCAAGTACGAGGGTGAGCCCTGCATCCAGGTGATCATCCGCCGCCAGGAATCCGACCCGGCGATGGCACAGGAGCTGGAGGAACTGCGCCGCCGCGACATCGCGACCGGCCTGCTCAACCGCCAGACCTTCCTGCAGGAGCTGGAACAGGGCGTGGCCGAAGTCGCCGGCGGCGGCACCCAGCACGCGTTGCTGCTGGTGGAACCCGACCAGGCCGCGCAGCTGGGCCAGCAGGTCGGGTTGGACAACACCCACGAACTCGCCGCCGCCATCGCCAAGCGCCTGACCGACACCTTCGGCAGCGACGCGATCATCGCGCGCACCGGCGAGGACACCTACGCCCTGCTCCTGCGCGGCAGCCGCCACGCCGATACGCAGGCCGCCGCCGACCGCATCCTCAAGGCCTTCGACGGCCGCCTGCTGGAAACGCCGGATGCCACCCTCAGCGCCACCGTCAGCGTGGGCGGCGTGCAGATCGGCGAACGCATCGCCCAGGTCGCGCGCGTCCTGACCAAGGCCACCGAGAGCCTGCACAACGCGGCCGGCATGGGCGGCAACCGTGCCGAGATCTTCGACCCCAGTGCCACCGAGCGCGAGGAAGAAGAGCGCGTCCAGGCCTGGGTGCGCCACATCCGCGAAGCCATCGACACCGATGCGCTGCGCCTGCACTACCAGCCCATCGTCAACCTGCAGGACGAGTTCGAGCAGTTCCACGAAGCCCTGCTGCGGCTGGTCGGCGGCGACGGCAACCTGATCCCGCCCGCGCAGTTCGTGCCGATGGCCGAGGAACACGGGCTGGCCGGCGACATCGACCGCTGGGCGCTGAACCGCGCGATCCGCGACGTGGCGCATCACATCGCCGCGGGCAAGCAGGCCAAGGTGCTGGTGAAGATCTCGCAGCAGTCGGTCGACGACGAACAGTTGGTCACCGACATCAGCAGGATGCTGGCCGAACACGACGTCCCGGCGACCGCGCTGGTGCTGCAGCTGCCGGAATCGAAGGTGTTCACCAACCTGCGCCAGGCCCAGCGCCTCAACGAGGAACTGCGGGTGATCGGCGCGCGTTTCTGCATCGAGCATTTCGGCGTGGGGCTCAACTCGCTGCAGCTGCTCAACCACGTGCGCCCGGGCTTCCTCAAGCTCAACGAGGACTACATCGCCGACTTCACCACCTCACAGGAAAACCGCGACCGCGTGCAGGAGATCGTCCAGCAGGCGCACGCGCAGGAGATCGCCTGCATCGCGCGCGGCGTCAGCGACGCGGCCACCATGACCGCGCTGTTCACCACCGGCTTGGAATACATGCAGGGCGACTTCATCGCGCCCGCCAGCGAGGCCATGGCTTCGGCCTACTGACCGGCGGCTGCCACGGCGTCAAAGAAAAGGCCGGGATTTCCCGGCCTTTTCCGTTCATCGCGATGTCGCGTCGGCTCAGGCCACCACGCCCTGCCGCACCGTGCCGCCATCGGACTGCGCGTTGCGCAGCGCCTGGATGCGCACGTCCAGCGGCGGGTGGCTCAACAGCAGCTGCTTGAGGCCGTGGCCGACCGCGCCACTGATGCCGAACGCGGCGATCTGCTTGGGCAGCGTGTTCTCGCCGTGGTTCTGCTTGAGGCGTTCCAGCGCGGCGATCATCTTGTTGCGGCCCGCCAACCGGGCGCCGCCGGCGTCGGCGCGGAACTCGCGGTGACGCGAGAACCACATCGCGATCATGCTGGCGAACAGGCCGAACACCATGTCCAGCACGATGACGCTGACCCAGTAGCCGATGCCCGGGCCCTCGTTGCGGCCGCCCGACAGGTAGCCGTCGATGACCCGGCCGACCAGCCGCGACAGCACGATGACGAAGGTGTTGAGGACGCCCTGCAGCAGCGCCATGGTCACCATGTCGCCGTTGGCGACGTGGCTGACCTCGTGGCCCAGCACGGCTTCCGCCTCATCGCGGTCGAGCGCGCGCAGCAGGCCGGTGGACACCGCGACCAGCGCGTTGTTGCGGTTGGCGCCGGTGGCGAATGCGTTGATTTCCGGCGCGTCGTAGATGGCGACTTCCGGCATCCCGATGCCGGCGGCCTGCGCCTGGCGGCGGACGGTCTCGACCAGCCAGGTCTCGGCCTCGTTGCGCGGCTGCTCGATGACGTAGGCGCCGGTGGAGCGCTTCGCCATCCACTTCGACATCAACAGTGAGATGAAGGAGCCGCCGAAACCGAACACGGCCGCCATCACCAGCAACCCGCCGTTGTTGCCGAGGCGGATGCCGAACATGGGCAGCACCACGTTCATGATGATGCCGAGCAGGACCAGCACCGCGAGGTTGGTGGCGAGGAACAGGGTGATGCGTTTGAACATGGTCATGCAGCCATATGAGGTGATCTACGTCGAAAATATGGGCTGCCGTGCTTGAATGCAACGTGATGCCGATGACAGCCCGCCCCGCCGCCCCGTATCGGGGCCGTTTCGCGCCCTCCCCGACCGGCCCGCTGCACTTCGGCTCGCTGGTGGCGGCCCTAGGCAGCTGGCTGCATGCACGCGCGCGCGGCGGCGAATGGTGGGTGCGGATCGAGGATGTGGACCGGACCCGCGAGGTGGCCGGTGCCGCCGAGGCGCAACTGGAAGCGCTGCGCCGCTTCGGGTTGCATTGGGACGGCGACGTGGTCCGGCAATCCGATCGCGGCGCGTTGTACCAGGCCGCGCTGGACGGGCTGATCGCGCGCGGTCTCGCCTTCGAATGCCATTGCAGCCGCAGCGACCTGGAAGGCGCTGGCGGCATCCATCGCGCGTGCGTGGCGGATGGCCCGCGCGAGGTGCCGGCGGTGCGCCTGCGCGTGCCGGACGGCAGCGGGGTGGAGGTCGATGACGCAGTCCACGGCCACATCGCCCAACGCTTGGATACTGAAGTTGGCGACTTCGTGCTGAAACGCGCCGACGGCTGCTGGGCCTACCAGCTGGCGGTGGTGGTGGATGACGCCGCGCAGGGCATCACCGATGTGGTGCGCGGCGCCGACCTGCTGGATTCCACCCCGCGCCAGGTCTATCTGCAGCAGCTGCTCGGGCTGCCGACGCCGCGTTACGCGCATCTTCCGCTGGTGCTCGATGACGCGGGCCGCAAGCTGTCCAAGTCGCTGGCGGCGCTGCCGCTGGATGCCGCCGACCCGCTGCCCGCGCTGGCCGAAGCGTGGCGCATCCTGGGCCAGGACATCGAGGCCATCACCGCCAGCCCGAATGCCGATGGATTCCTCCAGCGCGCCATCCATGCGTTCGACGAAAGCCGGCTTCCGCGCGCGGCGCAGCCCTCGCCGCATCGCACAACAAGATTGCAGTGAAGCGCGCCTAGAATCGGTCGGGACTCACCAAGGACACCGGCAATGACTTCACGCGTGGCATTCGTAACGGGCGGCACCGGCGGCATCGGCACGGCAATCATCAAGCGGCTCGCCGACATGGGGCACAGGGTGGCCACCAACTATCGCAACGAGGAAAAGGCGCGCGACTGGGCCGACAAGATGAAGTCCGAGGGCTACGACATCCTGCTGGTCAAGGGTGATGTCACTTCCACCGACGACGCCAACACCATGGTGAAGGAGATCGAGGACAAGCTCGGCCCGGTGGAGATCCTGGTCAACAACGCCGGCATCACCCGCGACGGCACCTTCCACAAGATGAAGGAAGACCAGTGGTGCGACGTCATCAACACCAACCTCAATTCCTGCTTCAACGTGACCCGCCCGGTGATCGAGGGCATGCGTGACCGCAAGTGGGGCCGCATCATCCAGATCAGTTCGATCAACGGCCTGAAGGGCCAGTACGGCCAGGCCAACTACGCGGCGGCGAAGGCCGGCATGCACGGCTTCACCATTTCGCTGGCGCGCGAGAACGCCCGCAACGGCATCACCGTCAACACGATCTCGCCGGGCTACATCGCCACCGACATGGTGATGGCGGTGCCGGAGGAAGTCCGCGCCAAGATCGTCGCCGACATCCCGACCGGCCGCCTCGGCACGCCGGAGGAGATCGCGTACGGCGTCGGCTTCCTGGCCGACGACAACGCCGGCTGGATCACCGGCTCCAACCTCGACATCAACGGTGGCCACCACATGGGCTGGTAAGCCCGGCCGGTCGAGGTTGAAAGGGCCCGCCGAGTGCGGGCCCTGTTCATTTGCGGCCCGCCAAAACGCCAGTTGCGCCGCCTGTTGCGCTGCGTCATCCTGCAGCGATTCCACAGGGGTTCGCCGAGCCATGCCCACGCGCATCATCAAGAAGTATCCCAACCGCCGGCTCTACGACACCGAGATCTCCAGCTACATCACGGTGGAGGAAGTGCGGCAGTTGATCCTCGACGGCGAGCAGTTCGAGGTGCGCGATGCCAAGACCGGCGAAGACCTGACCCGGCAGGTGCTGCTGCAGATCATCGCCGAGCAGGAACAGGGCGGCGAACCGGTGCTGTCCACCCAGTTGCTGAGCCAGATCATCCGCTTCTACGGCGACTCGATGCAGGGCTTCATGGGCAACTACCTGGAGCGCTCGATGCAGCTGTTCCTGGAGCAGCAGAACCAGTTCCGCCAGCAGATCGGCGGGCTGCTCGGGCAGAGTCCGTGGACGATGATGAACCAGATGGCCGAACGCAATCTGGATGCCTGGACGCAGTTCCAGAAGTTCATGGCCGGCCAGGCCAGCGCCGCCGAAAAGCCCGGCGATACCAAGCCCGGCGGCAAGCGCTGATATGCCGATGACGGGGGACAGCCACCGTCGGCTGGCGGTGGTGACGGGCGGCTTGGGCGGCCTGGGCACGGCGATCTGCCGCAGCCTGCATGACGCCGGGCGCCGCGTGGTCGCGGTGGACCTGGGCGGCGCGCCGGAGCGCATCGAGGCGTTCGAGGCGGCGATGGCCGGCACCGATGCTTCCTTCCACCCGCTCGACGTCACCGATTTCGGCGCCTGCGCCGCCTTTGCCGAGGCGATGGCCGCGCAGCACGGCGGCATCGACATCCTGGTCAACGCGGCCGGGATCACCCGCGACACCACCCTGCGCAAGATGGACAAGACGCAGTGGGACGCGGTGATGAACGTCAACCTGGACGGCGTGTTCAACCTGACCCGCCACGTCATCGACGGCATGGTGGCGCGCGGCTTCGGGCGCATCGTCAACATCAGCTCGGTGAACGGCCAGACCGGCCAGTTCGGGCAGGCCAACTATTCCGCCGCCAAGGCCGGCATGCACGGCTTCACCATGGCCTTGGCGCGCGAAGTCGCGGCCAAGGGCGTGACGGTCAATTCGGTGTCGCCCGGCTACTGCGAAACCGCGCTGGTCATGGGTATGGACGAGGTGATCCGCGCGCAGATCGTGGCGAAGGTGCCGGTGGGCCGGCTCGGCCAGCCGCATGAAATCGCCCGCGCCGTGCAGTTCCTCGCCGCCGAGGATGCCGGCTTCATCACCGGCGCCAACCTGCCGGTGAACGGCGGCCTCTTCATCAGTTTCTGATTCCGTACAAGACGCAAGGATCTTTCATGAAGCTCACCCCGCCCGCCTTCGCGACCTGGTTCATCGCGCTGCTGATCGGCCTGCTGGCGCTGGCCGGCAAGCTCGGCTATTTCCCGCCGGCCGCGCCGTATGCGTTCTGGATGATGACGGTCGGCTTCGGGATGCTGGTGCTGGGCTCGCTGCTCAAGGGGCTTTGACGCCAAGCCGAAGCCACATCGCGACCCACAGAAAACGGGCCTTTCGGCCCGTTTTCCGTTTCCGGACTGCGATGGACTTCAGAAGGCGCCGGTCGCCGCCGCTGCCGGCTTGTCGGTGCAGAAGCGCTGGCGGAACTCGTGCGCCTTGGGGAGCAGCGAACGCAGGTGCTCGATGCGGCTTTCCGGGCTGGGGTGGGTGGAGGCGAATTCCGGACCGGAATTGCCGCCGGCCTGCGCGGCCATGCGCTCCCACAGCGGCACGGCTTCGTCGGGGTTGAAGCAGGCGGCGGCCATCAGCATCAGGCCCACTTCATCGGCGCTGCTTTCGTGCGCGCGGGCATACGGCAGCTGCGAGGTCACGCCATAGGCGCTGAACACCGCCTGCTGGATGCCGGGGTCGATGCCGCCGACCGCCGCGCCCATCTGCGCCACCTGTTCCAGCTTGCCGCGGCTCATGCGCTGCGCGCCGTGGCGCATCAGCGCGTGGGCGATTTCGTGGCCCATCACCACCGCCATGCCGTCGGCGTTCTGCGCGATCGGCACCAGCCCGGTATAGACGGCCATCTTGCCGCCCGGCAGCGCGAAGGCATTGGCCTGCGGCGAGTTCAGCACGACCACCTGCCACTTGAAGTCCTTGGCGAAGTTGCCGGCCTGGATGCCGTGTTCCTGTGCCAGCGCACCTTCGACCTCGTCGATCTTGTCGACCAGGCGGGTGGCGATGGTGCGGATCTGCTGCGAGATCTGCGAATTGGGATCGACCGGCTGCTCCTGCTGCAGCACTTCCTGGAAGGCCTGCAGGCCGAGCGCCTCTTCCTGCGCGGCGTCGATGTTCTTGTCGATCAGCACTTTCTCGCCGGTGTAGGGATCCACGGTGCGGTTGCTGACGTAGTAGTACAGGCCGTAGATCGCGAACGCCGCCAGGATCAGCAGGCGCGGGCTGAAGCCGAAACCGCGGCGACGCGGCTGGCCATACGGGTCTTGGGTCGGGTTCTGGCGCATGCTGGCACTCTCCTTGGAAGCGGCCCGGTCGCGGTCACGCGGGGACGCCGGCTATTGAATCGGGTGCCGCACGACGGCCCTGTGAAACCCCCATGCGATCCCGCGCGCCTACCCTACACCGTCACGGGTGGCCGCCGGTATCGACTACAGGTCGCGCACCACGCGGAAGCCGGTACGGGCATTGGTGACGTCATGCGCCTGCGCCATCCGCCACGCGGAACGCGCCTGCGCCGGCGCGCTCGACCAGGTGCCGCCACGCACCACCCGGCTGCGGCAACCGGGGTTGGACCAGGCGCCGCCATCGGCCGGGGCACGCCGGTAGCCCTGGTGCCAGCAGTCCACCGTCCACTCACCCACGTTGCCGGCCATGCCATGCAGGCCGAAGGCGTTGACCTTGTCGCGACCCACCGGCGCCGGGCCCCAGTAGCCATCGCCATAGCCTACGAAGGCATTGCCCCAGCGCCGCCCGCCAGGCGAACGGTCCAGGCTGCCGGTCAGGTTGCCGGCGCCGCGCGGCGGCTTGCCATCGCCCCACGGGTAGCGCGTCTGGCCACCCGCACGCAGCGCGTATTCGAACTCCGCCTCGTGCGGCAGGCGGTAGGGCTGGCCGGTCTGCGCGGACAGCCATTCGGCGTAGGCCTCGGCATCGCGCACATCGACATGCAGCACCGGCATGTCCGGACGCGCGGCACGGCCGACGTAATCGTTCTTCCAGGTGATGTCGTTGCGCAGCACGAAGTTGCCGCTGCGTTCGTCATACACCACCGAATAGCCCCGCCGCTGGGCGCGGGTGGCATGGCCGGTGGATTCGGCGAATCGCGCGAACTGCGCGACCGTCACCTCGGTACGCGCCATCGCGAAACCGCGCTGGAAGGTGACGCGATGCTGCGGCCACTCGGCCTTGCTTGAGCCCGCTTCCTTCTCCGGCGCGCCCATCATGAAGGCGCCATGCGGGATGACGGCCATCTCCGGCCCCTGCCCGCCTGCCTTCAACGCATCGCTGAAGCGCTGGCCCGGCCGGTGCGTGCCGTAGCGCGTGGCCTGCTGCAGCTTGGCTTCGGCGATGGCGATGCGCCGGTCGCCCGGACGCGCGATCGCGCGCAGGTGGTCGATGTCGCCCGCGGCCGCCTTCAACGCGCCGAACGCGCCCGGCGTTTCCAGCTTGCGCAAGGTGTCGGCATAGACCCGCGCCACCCGCGCCTCGCGCCGCAGGGCAAGGCGATGCCGCGCGCCGGCGATGGGCGAGGCATCGGCGGGATGCAGCTTGGCGGCATCGTCCAGCCAGGTGTTGGCGGCATCGAAATCATCGACGGTGACGGCCTGCATCGCGCGTTCGATCATCACGCGCTGGATCGCCGCCATGCCCTGCAACGCCCGCGCGTCACCGGGGCGGTTGCGCAGCACTTCGCGGAAGGCGGTGGCGGCCCCGATGCCGTCTTCGCCCAGCCGGCCCGCAGCCAGTTCGGTTTCGCCATGCTCCAGCAGCGCCTGCAGACGGTCGGCGGCATCCACCTTGGCCAGATAGGCCTGCGTTTCCGGCGCATCGGGCGACAGCGTGCGCGCGACCGCGGCGATGGCATGCGCGCGTGCGAGATCGACATGCGCGGCGTCGAGCGCGGATTCGCCCTGCCCGTACAGCGCGATGCGCGCGGCATCGAGCCCCGTATGCGCGGCCTCGTCGGCCGGTTCGCGTTCGAGGATGGCGAGATAGAGCGGGATGGCGGCTTCGGCATCCTCATACAGATGCCCGGCCTTCAACGCGGTGGCCGCATGGCGGCGCAGTTCCGGCAGCGGCGCGTCGGCAGCGGGCCGCGGCGCGTTCCAGTTCAGCGGATATTGCGGCGTTTCATCGCCACTGATGCTCACCAGACCACGGCGCAGGCGGGCCTCGATGGAGCCGGCCTCGGGCGCGGGCGGCGCGTCATCGCCACCGCACGCGGCGAGCAGCAGGGCAAGCAACAGCAGCGGGGGCGCGAGTCGCGGCATCCGCCTAGGGTATCGTTGTCCGCCTTTCCGACAGCCGAACATCGCGTGACTTTCATCTGGATCGACCAGCCCGACACCCTCCGTGGGCATCTCGCCGACCTGCCCGACCGCGTCGGTCTGGATACCGAATTCGTCCGCGAGCGCACCTGGTGGCCGGTGCTGGCGCTGGTGCAGATCGCGATCGGCGAGCGCACGCTGCTGGTCGATCCGACCGTGCCCGCCATGCCCGAGGTGATCGCCGGCCTGCTGCGCGACGAGCGCGTGCTCAAGCTGATGCACAGCCCGAGCGAGGACCTGGTCGCGTTCGGCCACACCTGCGGCGCGTTGCCGGCGCCGATGTTCGACACCCAGGCCGCCGCCGCGCTGTGCGGATTGGGCCCGGGCCTGGGCTACCAGAAACTGGTGCAGGCGGTATTGGATGTGGCGCTGGAAAAGGGCGAAACGCGCTCCGACTGGCTGCGCCGCCCGCTGACCGCCTCGCAATGCGAATACGCCGCGGATGACGTGCTGCACCTCGCCGCGCTGCACGACCACCTGTCCGCGAAGCTGGCGGCACTCGGGCGCGGCGAATGGCTGCGCGAGGATGCCGAACGCACCCTGCGCAATGCCGCCGACGACACCCCCGACCCGTGGCCGCACCTGGGCGTGCGCCCGGCGCAGGATTTCGATGCGGCTTCCCAAGCCCGCCTGCTGCGGCTGATGCGCTGGCGCGAACACACCGCGCGCGAACGCGACCTGCCGAAGAACTGGGTCATCGACCAGCCGCTGGCGCTGCAACTGGCCCTGAAGCCCCCGGCGGATTTCGCCGCCCTGCGCACCCTGCTGGATGCCACGCCGAAGTCGCCGCGCAAGCTGGCCCGCGAACTGTGGGACGCGCTGCAGACGCCACTCGACGACGAGGCCACGATGCCGCCGGTGCGCCGCGATGCCGACCTCGACAAGCAGAAGCTCAAGCGCCTGCAGAATGCGGTGGCCGACGTTGCCCGCGAACACTACATCCCCGAAGGCGTCATCGCCTCGCGCCGCTGGCTGGAGGCGCTGATGGAAACCGGTGAGTGGCCGGATGCGCTCAAGGGTTGGCGGCAGGCGCTGCTGGCACCACGCTTCGCGACGATCCTGGGCTGAAGCTCAACCCGCCGGGCAATCGCCCGTGCGCTGGAAATCGAGGTCCTCGAAGTCGTCGCTGAAGTCGCCGTCCGGGTCGAGCTTGGCCATGTGCAGATGCCCGTCCTTGCCGGGCGTGAGCCGCAGCCAGGCTTCGCTGGCGGCATCGCCTTCCCAATCGACCAGCCAGCCGTGGCGGCTCGCCATGACCTGGCCGACGAGACGTGGTGATTTGGCGGCGCTGAAATGCACGGCGCCGGCACGCGGGCAGATCGCCACCTCGCCGAACCACGGGTCGCGCCACACGCCCACCGCGCGACCGAGCTGCGCGCGCGTGGCCGGCTTGCGGTCCGAGGTATCCGGGATCTTGGAAGGCGTCTTCGCTTCCGCCTGTGCGCGTTCCTCCGCGAGCAGCGCGGCATAGCCGTCCACGCCGGGATTGTGGGCTGGCGCGGTGGCGTGCTTGGTCAGCGCCTGCATCAGCACGGTGCGTGCTTCGTCGGCATCGCCATTGATCAGCACGACGATGCCGATGCTCTTTTCCGGCAGCAGGGTGAGCGCGGAATACATGCCGCTCAAGGTGCCGGTGTGGGCGACGCGCTGGGTGCCATCGACATCCGACAGGCGCCAGCCATAGCCATAAGCGCTGAAGTGACTGTCATCCCAGCGCTTCATGCGCGACGACAGCGGCATCGGCTGCTGCGCGGACCACGCGGCCTCGCGCTGCGCATCGGAGAGCCAGGGCTTGCCATCGACCTGCAGGCCGACCTTGTGCGGCGCAAGCCACATCGACGCCCACTTCAGCATGTCGTCCAGCCCGCAGCGCACGCCGCCGGCCGCGGCCATGGTGCTGACCGGGATGGTGTCGCCATCGCGGTTGACGACTTCGTAATGCCCTTCGCGCAGGCGGTGCGGCTGGGCGATGTTGCCCACGCCATCGCGACGGAATTCGCCGACGCGGCATCGCCCCAACCCGAGCGGCGCGAACAGTTCGCGCTGCATCAATGTTTCATACGACGCACTGCCCGCCTTCGCCGCCACCTCGCCGGCCACGATGTAGAGCGTGTTGTCGTAGGCGTAGCGCGAGCGGAAGCTCCATTTCGGCTTGAGGTAGCGCATGCCGTGCAGCACGTCGGCGCGGTTGAAGGCGTTGGGCTCCGGCCAGAGCATCAGGTCGCCGGCGCCGGCCGGCAGGCCGCTGTTGTGGATGAGGAGGTCGCGGACCTGGATCTCGCGGGTGATCCAGTCCTCGTGCATGCGGAAATCCGGCAGGTGACGCACCACCGGGTCGTCCCATTCCAGTTTGCCCTGGTCGACGAGGCGACCGAGCATCGCCGCGGTCATCGCCTTGCTGTTGGAGGCGATCTTGAACAGCGTGTCGCCATCCACCTTGCGGCCGCTGCCGGTTTCCAGTTCGCCACGGAAACCGCGATAGACGACCTCGCCATCCTTCACCACGCCGACCGCGAGGCCCGGCAACTTGTAGCGCGCGATGGCCGCATCCAGCTGCGCATCGTAGAAGGAAGATTCGTCCGCCGCCTGCGCCGGGAGGGAGGGCGACAGGGCCAGCGCCACAACCGGCCCCGCCGCCAGGCACAGGCGACGAACGAAAGACTGCACCGTCAGAAGTTCCAGCTCACCACCAGCTGCGCGTAACGCGGCGACTGCCAGCGGGTGCCTGTGGCGAAGGTGGTGCGGTAGACGCCAGGTTCACGCTCATAACGCGAACGCACGTTGATCACTTCCTGGTTGTTGAGCAGATTGAATACGGAGAATCTCGCCTTAAGTTCGGAGTTGCCCAACGGCATGCTCCAGGTCACGTTGGCACCGAGGTTGTAAGTCCACGGCATCCGGCCATGCCCGCCGCGCGGACTGAACTCGAACACTCTTTGTGCATACGTTCCAGTGCAGTTCTGCACGCAGATCCAATTCGAACCACCACCCAGACCTTCGTTGCTGAAATTACCCACTGCGAAGGAATCATTGGGCCAGGCCACGCCCATTGCCGTGATGGGCCCGCCTGAGAGTGCGGTCAGCGTGCCACCTACGCTCCATGCCTTGTTGAAGGCATACGTGCCGCGAAGCTTGACCTGATGACGGTGATCATTGAACAAGGGGCCGTAAGCTGCATTCGTCGCAGGGTGATCCCAGTGCTGAACCATACCGGTGTCGCTGTATCCGGTGTCGGAGTTCACCGGCCCTTCAAAGTTACCCTCAGATTTCGACCATAGATAGGACGCATTTAACGCCCATTTCTCATCCCAAGCGCGATCAATCTGGACCTCAACCGCCTTGTAGATGCGCTTCGGCTTGGGATAACCCACCACCTCCCCGCTACCGGCTTTCCTGTAGCCACTGGTCGCAGTGTCGATGGTGATCCAGCCTTCAGCGGTACAGCCAATTTTTCGATCGCCCCATATGGTGAGCGCCTCGCCGGGATTGACGATCGGGAACAGGGTCACTGCAGTGCCGTTTCGATCAAGATCCACCGTGGGACCGCAGGGTGTGTAATTGATGCGCATGTCATCCATGGCATTCGCCATTCGGCGATAGGTCGCATTGACGCCCCACGACCATGCATTGTCGATGACTGATTGGAAGCCCAGAATCGCCTCATCCTGATGCACCGCATCCAGATCCCGGTCCGCACTCCGCCGGAGATCGGCCACCGAGATGTTGTTCGAGGTGTCAGTCGGCCCGATCTGAGCACCCAGCACGGGCGCCATGTAAGTAGCACCAGTTACCGGGTTCACCTTCGGCGCCCATCCGTTGAGCACGTAATAGCTGCGCTCGTCCGTCAGGCCACCTGCAAATGTGTAGTTGATGATGCTGGGAACAGGCAGGAAGTAGCGACCCACATTACCGAAAAGCTTGTGCCGACCGTCGCCCTTGGTATCCCATGAGAACCCAAGACGGGGAGAAATCAGATTGTCGATCTTGATGAAGCTGGAACCTACTGCCGTCTTGTTGTTGAAGTTGTCGACACGCACCCCGAGATTGAGCAAAAAATCAGGGGTCACATTCCAGTTGTCTTCGATGTACCAAGCGTTGGCTGTGGTCTCAAACGTGCCACCATCCGCACGCAGCCTTCCCATCACGTAAGAATTGGTGCCTGCAGGAGTGCGGCTGCCGTTGCTGAGCAATGTATTGGCAGCGGCCCCATAGACGGTCCATGTCACGCCCGTTCCCGGATATGAAGTCCGACGATCTGTCGTCATGACCTCCCGATCCAACCCGAAGCGAAGATTGTGGTCGCCGAGTGTCCACTCGAAGTCCAAGCGCCCAACCTTGCGTTCGTCGTTGTGATCAACCATCGAACCATTGGGATGGCATGTAACAGGTGGACGCCCCATCGCCCCATATGCGGTGTTGTAACTACTGTTGATCACGACAAAATCGCATAGCTGATCATGCACGGGTGCTTTGCTGATAGATTTTGATCGATTGATGCCATACATCGCCTTCGCGACAAAGTTGTCCCCGAAGTGGCCTGTATAGGTAATTGACCCGTTCTTGCCCCCACTTTCCCCTGCGCTCAAACCAGTGAGGCCGGTCCGATTTCCAGTCGCAACATTGAAGCCGTAAACATCGGTGTTGCTTTCGCCTTCATCGGAAAATGCCAATAACTCCAAACGATGGTCGTTGGTGATGTTCCAGTCGACCTTCGCGCCCCAGAAGCCGTTGTTGGACTGTGACTCGAACCAGCTGCTGCCGCTGGTGTTGGTGTTCCAGGTATTGCCGTCGCGCAACTCGTACATCGCGAACACGAACAGCTTGTCGCGGATGATCGGGCCCGAACCCCAGACGTTGGCCTTGGCGAAGGAGTTGCGGTCGAAGCTCGCGTAGTAGTCGACCGGGTTGTTGACCACGCTGCCATTGGTCTGCGTCACCGCATCGACGAAATGGTGGTCATCCGCCTTCGAACGCCAGGCATTGGGCTCGACGGTCACCTCGATGCCGCCGTGGAATTCGTTGCTGCCCGCGCGCGTGACCGCGTTGATCACACCGCCGGTGCTGCGCCCGAACTCCACCGAATAACCGCCGGTCTTGACCTGGAATTCCTGGAAGAACGCGAACGGCGCGGTCGAGAAGCTCTGGCGCCGGTAGAAGTCGGTGACGTTGAGGCCGTTGATGAAGACCGAGTTCTCGGCCACCGACGAGCCGCCGAAGGAGATGCCGCCGAACGATGAGTTGCCGCCGATGACGCCCGGCGCCAGCAGCGCGACCGAACTCAGCGTCTGGTCCACCGGGATGCGCGCCAGTTCCTCGCGGCTGACGTTGGTCGCGGTCTCGATGGAGTGCACGTCGACACGGTTGACCACGCGCGAGCCGACCACCTGCACGGTGTCCAGGCTGCCGCCGCTCGCGGTGCCGGCCAGGTTCACCGTGGTGGTGCCGCCCAGCGAGACATTGGCGTCGAGCGCCTTGCCCGAGGCTTCGACGCGGTAATCACCGACCGGCAGCTGCGCCAGTCGATAGCTGCCGTCCGAACCCGCCGTCACGGTGCGGCTGTAGCCGGTGGCAGGCTGGGTGATGGTCACCTGCGCGCCGGGGTTGGCCCGGCCGGCGATCGCGCCGGTAGCGCTCTGCGCCAGCACCGGTCCCGCCGACATCGAAAGCAGGCATGCGCCCACCATCACCGCCAATGCAGAACGCTTCATCTTCCTCATTGCCCTACCCTCCCGCTGCCGATTGATGGGCCATCGCGACACCGGCGGATGCCGGCAGCACGGTGGCGGTGAAGTGGTAATCCCACTGGTCGAAATACAGGTTGCCGCCCTTCCACTCGACCTCGCCGCGCTGCAGGTCGACGGTTTCCGAGCGCACGTGGTGCTTGGCCGGCACGAAGTCCCGGCTCCAGTCGTCGTTGAAGGCGATGCGCCAGTTGTCCAGCCCGCCCAGGTAGAACCATTCCAAGCCGGCTTCCTGGGTGGCGAAGCGGCCGGTGGTGACATCCATCGGCACCCAGCCATAGGGCGCGAGATAGACCATGCCCCAGTCGTGCAGGTTGTCGTAGCCGTCGGCGCCGAACACCATGCCGGACTGCCAGCGCGCCGGGATGCCGTTCATGCGCAGCAGGGTGATCAGCAGCAGGGTCTGCTGGCCGCAGTCGGCGTGGCCCGCCTTCAACGCGTAATCGCTGATGTTGCGGATGGTCGAATATTCCAGCGCGCCCGCCCACGGGATGCGGTCAACCGCCGCGAACAGTTTCTGCGCGATGCGATACGGGCTCTTCTCATCGCCCACGACCGATTTCGAGAACGCGCGCAGGTCGTCGCTGAAGACCACATGCGGCGCCCGTTCGGCCAGGAACGGCGCGAGCGATTGTTCGCGCGGTATCGGCTGCACCTGGTCGGGGTCGATGGGGTGGTACTGCGCCATCAACGTCACTTCGTATTCGATGGCGAACTCGGTCGGCGCGCCCTTGCGGGCCTTCGCTTCCATATAGGCGGTGCGCTGCAACGTGGCGGCCGGCGCTATGTCCGCCTTCACCGGGCTGGACGACAGCAGCTTGATGTCGCGTTGCTGGCCGGGGATATCGCGCGGCCACGGAATCCACGCACGCACGGTTTCGCCGGCAGGCACCGCATCGGCCTCGACCGTGATGCCCTGCTTCACCCGCACGCGCATCGGCTGCAATCCGTTGACCTTGCCGGATGCCAAGGCATCGGCGCGGATCGAACGCTGCACGTCGTTGAGGCTTTCCATCGGGCCTTCGCGGAACGGCGTCTGCTCGGCACGACGCGCACGCGCCTCGGCACTCAGGCGGAACAGGTTGGACGGCGCACGACCGAACCAGCGGCGCTCGCCATCGATCTCCATCGCCTCCATCAGGCCCTGCCGGTCCCAGACCGCGAACTCGCGGGCGTCGAGGTCGGGAATCTGCTTCTGCACGCGCTGCCAGGCACCGGCGCGGTCCAGCGAGAAATCGATCCGCACCCGGCGCATGCGCTCACGTTCCCATTCGAGCGACGTGCGCTGGGCGCTGTTCGCGCCGGGCAACAGGGCATCGATGCGGGCATTCGCGTCGCTGAAACGGCCGGCATCGGCCAGGGCACGGACTTCAGCAACCGGGTCGGTAGTCGTCGCTGGCTGCGCTGCGACAGACCCGGTGACGCCGGCCAGCATCACGCCGACCATGCCCATCACCGCCGTTCCGCCGCCCTTGCCGCGCATGCCTTGCCTCCCCCACCCATGACGTTGTGTAGCACGCAGGTCACACGTGGTCAATAAATTATTCCGAAAATGCGTGATATAAAAATAGCTATTCCAACCGTGGGGCGAAGGCCATGACGCTGCGCCATCCCGCTTTGATCCGCCACGCAGCCGCGGGCCTGCTGATCGGCCTCGTTGTGGCCGGGTGCGCCGGTACGCCGACGCGTCCGCAGGCCGTGGCCGATGCGCAGGCCGCACGGCCCGTCATCCCCTATGTGGACAGTGCGCAACAGACCGCCGCGCACTGGATCGCGCGCGCCGCCGCCCCCGACAGGCCGATGCTGGATGCGGCCGCCGTCGCCGCGCAGAACGGCCGCCTGCTGGCCGAAGACCCGAGCGTGCACGATGTGGCCGCCGCGCCCGATCGCATGCCCGGCAGCGAGGTGCGCGCGATGATCGCGAAGCTCTCCAAGCTGCCGACCAACCCGCGCTACGACATCAAGGGAAAACAGATCCCCGCCGCCACGCTCGATGGCTGGCTGCGCGATGCCGCGCTGGATGCGGTGCCGGCCAGCGTGGAGGCCCGCCCTGCCCTGGTCACCCGCCGCGCGGACCTGCGCAGCTTCCCGACCGCGACGCGCGTCTTCAGCCGTGCCGGTGATACCGACATCGACCGCTTCCAGGAAAGCGCGCTGTTCCCGGGCACGCCGGTGCGCGTGCTGCACGAGAGCCGCGACCGTGACTGGGTGTTCGTGCTGTCGCCGCGCTATGCCGCGTGGATGCGCCGCGATCACCTCGCGCTTGGCAGCGCCGCCGATGTGTTCGCTTACGCCACGCGCGAGCCGTGGCTGCTGGTGACCGGCACCCGCGTGGAAACCGTGTACACGCCGGAACAGCCGCAGCTGTCGCGCCTGTCGCTGGACATGGGCACGCGCGTCCCGCTGCTCGCCGATTGGCCCGATGACAAACCGGTCAATGGCCAGCTGCCGGCAGGCGCGCATGTCATCGAACTGCCGGTGCGCGATGCCGGGGGCCGCCTGACCCTCTCCGCCGCCCTGCTGCCGAAGTCGGCCGATGTCTCGACGCAGTACCTGCCGCTGACGCCGCGTGGCGTGCTGACGCAGGGCTTCAAGTTCCTCGGCGAACGCTACGGCTGGGGCCACAGCTACGACGCGCGTGACTGCTCGGGCTTCGTGTCCGAGGTGTATTCCGGCTTCGGGGTGAAGATGCCGCGCAACACCAGCGACCAGGGCAAGAGCCCCGCCTTCAACACGCTGCCGGTGCCGGAATCCATGTCGCGCGACGACCGTTTGGCGATGCTCAAGACCCTGCAGCCCGGCGATCTGGTCTACATCCCCGGCCACGTGATGATGGTGGTGGGCCACGAGAACGGCCTCACCTACGTCATCCACGACACGCCCGGCGTGCGCTATGCCGATGCCTCGGGCAACGTCGCGCACTATCCGCTCAACGCCGTGTCGGTGACGCCGCTCGAACCGATCAAGTCGGGCGAGGACGCTCTCTACGTCGACAAGATCTACAGCATCCAGCGCATGCGTCGCTGATTCGTTACACCGGGGAATCCAATGAAGATCACCGCCATCGAGCTCGGCCTGCTGCGCGTGCCGCTCAAGACGCCGTTCAAGACCGCGCTGCGCAGCGTGGGCCATGTCGAGGACATCATCGTGCGGCTGCGCACCGATGACGGCGCGTCGGGCTGGGGCGGCGCGCCGGCCACCGCCGTCATCACCGGCGACACCCATGGCTCGATCACCGATGCCATCCGCCATTACATCGGGCCCAAGCTGATCGGCCGCGACGTCGCCGACCACAACCGCAACATCGCGCTGGTGCAGTCGGCGCTGGAACGCAACACCAGTGCCAAGGCGGCGGTGGAGATCGCGCTGTACGACCTGTTCGGCCAGCTCTACGGCGCGCCCACCTACCAGCTGCTCGGCGGCGGCGACCCGGTGGTCAGCACCGACATCACCATCAGCGTGGACTACATCGACAAGATGGTGGCGGATTCGATCACGGCAGTGGAACGCGGCTTCTCGGCGCTCAAGATCAAGGTCGGCAAGGACATCGGCGTGGACATCGAACGCGTCCGCGCCATCCACGCGGCGGTAGAGGGCCGTGCCCTGCTGCGGCTCGACGCCAACCAGGGCTGGACCGCCAAGCAGGCGGTGTTCGCGCTGCAGCAGCTGGAAGACGCCGGCGTGCATCTGGAGCTGGTCGAGCAGCCGGTGAAGGCGCGCGACCTGGCCGGACTGAAATTCGTCACCGAACGCGTGCACACGCCGGTGATGGCGGATGAATCGGTCTTCGGGCCGGGTGAGGTGATCGAGCTGATCCGCATGCGCGCCGCCGACATCATCAACATCAAATTGATGAAGACCGGCGGGCTGTCGGGCGCGATCCAGATCGCCGACATCGCCGCCATCCACGGCATCGACTGCATGATGGGCTGCATGCTGGAGTCTTCGGTGAGCGTGGCGGCGGCCGCGCATCTGGCGGCGGCGAAATCGCAGGTGATCAGCAAGATCGACCTCGACGGCCCCTCGCTCTGCCTGCAGGATCCGGTGATCGGCGACACCGTGTTCAACGAGGCGGAAATCACCCTCGGCAGCGCGCCCGGTTTCGGCGTGCGCGAAGTGCCGGGCCTGCAGCCGATCGCCGGCGCCTGAACCATGCCGCTGCTGCGCATCCGCGCCGAGCGTGACCGCATGTCGGCGATGGAGCGGCGAATCGCCGACCACATCGTCGAGAACGCGCATTTCCTCCGCGACTATTCCTCGCAGCAGTTGGCCGATGCGCTCGGCATCAGCCAGTCGTCCATCGTCAAGTTCGCGCAGAAGCTGGGTTTCAAGGGTTATCCGGACCTCAAGTTCTCCATCGGAGAAGCGCTGGCGCGCGAAGGCGGCAACGGCAACGGCCATGGCATCCACGAAGACGCGGCACCGGTTCCGCCGCCACATCCCCATGCACAGGTGGCCGATGAACTGTGGCGCGGCAAGTCGCAGGCCGAGCAGGAAACCCGCCTGCTCAATCCGCCGGAGAACATCGACGCGATTGCCCACGCCATCCATCGCGCCAACGCCGTGTTCGTGATCGGGCTGGGCGAAGACGGCATCCCCGCGCGTGCGTTCGCGATGAAACTCTCGCTGCTCGGCATCCTCGCGGTGCACCACTTCGACCCGGCGCTGATGGCGGCGGGCCTGTCCGGTGCCGGTGAGCGCGACGTGCTGCTGGTGTTCTCCGAGCAGGGCCAGCAACCGATGCTGACGCGCATGCTGCAGGACTTCCAGCCGCGCATCGGCCATGTGATCAGCGTGACCCGGCATTCCGCCAACCCATTGCGCGCGCAGGCCGATCTCGCGCTGCTGGTGTCCGCGCACGACGACCGCGCCCACATCGCGCCCCTGCTCTACCAGGCGGCGCTGCAGCACCTGCTCGACCTGATCTTCGTGCTGCTCTGCGACGCGCGCGCGCAACGCCTGGCCGCGGTCAATACCAACCTGGAGCGCATGCAGGAGATACTCTCGCCATGACCCCTTCCACACGCCTGTTATCCCGCCTGCGCGGTTTCGCCTTGATGGCCTTGGCGATGTCGCTGCTCACTGCCTGCGCAGGCACGCCGACCGCCTCTTCATCTCCCTCCCTGCCGTGGTCAAACGCGCGGCAGCTGGTCGTGGTGACCAGCGCGGATTGGGATGCCGTGCGCGGCACGATGCGGCGCTTCGAGCGCGATGGCGCGGATTGGAAACAGGTCGGCGCGGCCACGCCGGTCATGCTCGGTCGCGCCGGCAGCGCCTGGGGCATCGGCCTGCACGGTGCGCAGGCGGACGGCCCGCAGAAGCGCGAAGGCGATGGCCGCAACCCGGCCGGCGTGTTCGGCATCGGCATGGCGTTCGGCTATGCGGACAGCGCGCGCACCGCGCTCGACTACCGGCAGATGCAGGCCACCAACTGGTGCATGGATGTGCCCGCGTCACCGCTCTACAACCGCATCGTCGACAGCCGCGAGGTCGGCGAGGCGGCGGTGGAAGGCTCCAGCGAGCGGATGCGCCTCGACCTCGCGAAGCAGGGCGACGACCGCTACAGGCTCGGCTTCGTCATCGAGCACAACCCGCGCAACGTGGCCGGCATGGGCAGCTGCATCTTCGCCCACCTCTGGGGCAATCCCGACAAGACCACCGCCGGCTGCACAGCGATGGACGAAGCGGCGATGCAGGCACTGGTCGGCTGGCTCAAACCCGATGACCACCCCGCCTTCGTGCTGATGCCCGACGCCGCCTACGATGCGCGCCAGGCGGCCTGGCAACTCCCCGCCCGCACTTCCTTCCGCTGAGTCCCGCCCATGACGCTGCCATTCTCCGCCACCACCCGCGTGCTGCTGGCGCTCGCCGCGGCCGCCATCATCGGCCTGCTGCTCGCGTGGATCTCGCCGGACCTCGGCGCGACGGTCGCCGGCATCGCACAGCCCATCGGCAAGCTCTGGCTCAACGCGTTGCAGATGACCGTGGTGCCACTGGTCGGCACGCTGGTGGTGCTGGGTGTCTCGACCGCGCGGGATGCCGCAGCATCGGGCCGCATCGCACGCCGCGCCATCGCCATCTTCCTGGTGGTGCTGACGTTCGCCGCCACCTTCGCCGCCATCGCCGCGCCCGCCTTCCTGTCGCTGATGCCGCACAGCCCGGCGCTGCTGGACGCGCTGAAAGGCGCGGGCGATGTCGCCAGCGTCGATGCGCCGAAGGCCGCCGACTGGCTGACCGGCATCATCCCCAGCAATGCCATCGCCGCGGCCGCCGCCAGCGCGATGCTGCCGCTGGTGGTGTTCTCGCTGTTCTTCGGATTCGCATTGACGCGCATCGAGGCGCATCGCCATGAACGCCTGCTGGAACTGGTGCACGCCATCGCCGACGTGATGATCGTGATCGTGCGCTGGGTGCTGGCCGTCGCCCCGCTCGGCGTGTTCGCGCTGGTGCTGGCGGTGACCGCGCAGGCCGGGGTGGATACCTTGCGCGCGCTCGGCATCTACATCGCCATGTTGTGCGTGCTCTATCTGATCGCCACGGCGATGCTCTACCCGCTGGTGAAGCTGTGGACGGGCCGCTCGCTGACCCAGTTCGCCAGCGCCATCTTCCCGGCGCAGGCGGTGGCGATGAGCACGCAGTCCTCGCTGGCCTCGCTGCCGGCGATGATCGAAGTGGCCGGCCGCAAGCTGCGCATCCCGCTGCCCACGGTCTCGCTGGTGCTGCCGATGGCGGTGTCGCTGTTCCGCCTGACCAGCCCGATCCAGTACATCGGCGTGGCCGCATTCGTGGCCTGGGCCTATGGCATCGATGTCGGCCCGCTGCAGTGGGCGACCGCCGTGCTGCTGGCGGTGGTGGTGAGCCTGGGCTCGGTGGGCCTGCCCGGCCAGGTGAGCTTCATGGCGACCAACATGCCGGTGACGCAGGCGCTCGGCCTGCCGATCGACCCGCTCGGGCTGCTGCTCGCGGTCGACACCATCCCCGACGTGTTCGCCACGCTCGGCAACGTCACCGCCGATGTCTCCGCAACCGCGATGGTGGAAGGCCGCGCGCGCCCGGACGGGCTGGCATCGGCCCCCGACGCGGTTTAAACTGCCGCCTGACCCTGCGACGGGGCCATAGCTCAGCTGGGAGAGCGCGTCGTTCGCAATGACGAGGTCGGGAGTTCGATCCTCCCTGGCTCCACCATCGCAAGGTCAATCGAGGAAGCCGGAACACCGCCATGCGGGTCCGGCTTTTTTGTTGCCCGGTGTCCATGAAGGGCCGGAACAACTCGGGGCGTAAACTCGTCCGATGGTCGAACCGAGCATCTATATCGAAGCGCCGCAGTGGGATGGCGACGTGCGTGCCGCGCGCGCGTTGCAGAGCGAGCTGGCCACGCAGGTCAAATTGCGCGACGGCTTTCCGAAGCAGCTGCGGACCGTCGCCGGCTTCGATGTGGGTTTCGAGGATGGCGGGGCCACCGCCCGCGCCGCCGCCGTGCTGCTGGATGCGGTGTCGATGCAGCCGCTGGCCGCGCATGTCGCGCGCCTGCCGACGGCGATGCCCTACATCCCCGGCCTGCTCTCCTTCCGCGAACTGCCGGCGTTGATCGAAGCCCTGCGCGGCCTGCCGCAGCTGCCGGATCTCGCCTTCGTCGACGGCCACGGCATCGCGCATCCGCGCCGGCTCGGGATCGCCGCGCACTTCGGCGTGATCACCGGGCTGCCCGCCATCGGCGTGGCGAAGAAGAAGCTGGTCGGCGAATTCGCCTCCCTCCACGACATGCGCGGCGCGTTCACCCCGCTGCGCCTGCCATCGAAAACCACCACGCCGGGCGAACAGATCGGCTGGGCGCTGCGCAGCAAGGTGGGTTGCCTGCCGCTGTTCGTCTCGCCGGGGAATCGCGTGTCCATGGCCTCCGCGCCGGAGCTGGTGATGCGCTTCGTCGCCGGCTATCGCCTGCCCGAACCCACGCGGCTGGCCGACCGCATCGCCTCGCGGCGCGGCGCGGTGGAGATCGTCCGTTCACCCGACCTTCTGGGCGGCGCTGGCTGAATCGACCCGACTTTCCCAAGGACCCCCGCCATGCGCCCGCTCATCCTTGCCTGTGTCATCGCGTTCGCCGGTTGCCAGAGCCCGGGCAGCAATGGCGCGCCGTCCGGCCAGGCCGGCAGCGTGCGCGTGCCGGGTGAGCACGCGCTCCGCGTCGGCCAGTCGCTGACCCTGCCCGACCGCAGCACCCTGACCTACGTCCGCGTTGTCGCCGACTCGCGCTGCCGGCCCGACGTGCAATGCATCCGCGCCGGGGATGCCGACATCGAACTGCGCTGGGAGCCGGCTTCGGGCAGCGCCGCCAGCGCCACGCTCAACAGCGACCCCGGCAACCTGCAGAAAGCGCCCAACAGCACGCGCTTCGGCAGCTGGCAGGTGGCCTTGAAGGCGCTGGACTGGAAGGAACCGCCGACGGCCACGCTGTCGGTCACCCGGGCGCCCTGACGCGGCATTTATGTGACGCGCATCGCGATTACCATCCCCCGGCGTTGACGCAACGCAGCAAAACCGGCTAGCCATAGGGCCATCGGGTTAGGTCTTTGGGGGACCGATGAAAGCCACTGTCACCGCATCTCTCGTTTTCGCGCTCGCGGCGCTGTCCGGCCTGTCGCCGGCACGGGCCCAGCAGGCCGCGCAATGCCCGCGACTGCCGGCAAATGCCGCCCTGCATTGGGAAGAGGTCAACAATCCCGACCTGCTGTTCTGCAAGGCCACCGATGAAGCCGGCGGCCAGCCCTTCACCATCATGGTCAGCAACGAATCGCCGTTCGAACCCATCCGCCGGCTGCGCGCCGAATCCACCATGGTCAATGGCAGCAACACCTGGTGGTACCGCACCGAGATCGCCGCGCGTCCGGAGATCGTCGCGCGCGAAACCTCGGTGACGCTGCCGAACGGGCGCGTCGCCTACATCAACATCCAGGTCATCGACGACGCCGGCCTGCAGCGCACCTACACGCAGATCTCCGCGCTCGGCTTCTGAGCGCGGCCTCTAGCGGCGGATGATCCGCCACGCGCGGTGGATCCGCGGGTTGCGGGCGAAATCCAGCGGAATGGTCGAGGCGCTGATGTCCTCGACCTGCGCGAATTCACCCACCGCCGCCTCATCCAGCTTGAAACGGCGGAAGTTGTTGGAGAAATACAGCACGCCCTCCGGGGCCAGCCGCGCCACCGCCGCGCGCAGCAGGCGCACGTGGTCGCGCTGCACATCGAAATCATCCGCCCGCTTTGAATTGGAGAAGGTCGGCGGGTCGCAGAAGATGATGTCGAAATCGCCGCGCTCGGACTCCAGCCATTCCATCGCGTCCGCCTGGGCGATGCGGTGGCGGCTGCCGCCCTGCCCGTTCTCGCGCAGGTTGTCGGCGAGCCAGTCGAGGTAGGTCGCCGAGAGGTCGATGCTGGTGGTCTGCGCCGCGCCGCCCATCGCCGCCTGCACGCTGGCCACGCCGGTGTAGCAGAACAGGTTGAGGAAGCGCCTGCCCTGCGCCTCTTTCGCCATGCGCATGCGCAAGGGGCGATGGTCGAGGAACAGGCCGGTGTCGAGGTAATCGAACAGGTTGACCTTGAGCCGCGACGGGCCCTCGCGCACGGTCAGGAACTCGCCGGTCCGCGCGAAGCGGCCGTACTTGCTGCCGCCCTTGCCGGTGGCGCGGGTCTTGATGGCGACGCGTTCCTTCGGCACGTCGAAGGCGCGGCGCGCGGCGGCCAGCAGATCGCCCAGGCGGCGTTCGGCCAGCGCTTCGGGGATGGAACTCGGCGCTGCGTATTCCTGCACGTGCAGCCAGGTCTCTCCGTTGTCCGCTTCGCGATAGACATCGATGGCAGCGGCGTATTCCGGCAGGTCGGCGTCGTAGGCGCGGAAGCATTCGATGCCCTCGCGCTTGCACCAGCTCTTGAGCTTGCGTAGGTTCTTGTCGATGCGGTTGGCGACCATCTGCGCGCCCTCCGACAGCGGGCGCGGCGCGACATCCACGCGTTCCGGCGGCGCCAGCGGATCGACCACGATCAACGTGCATTCGATCGCGCCGTTGAAGATCTGGTAGCGCTTGCGCGCGAACAGGCCGGTGGCCCGCGCCAGTTCGTCGTCGCCGCAAAGCAAGCTGGCGCTCCAGCCGGGCACCGCGGTTTTCAGCACATCGCCCAACTGCCGGTAGAGCGCGGCATCGGCGGCCAGGCGGGCGTCGTAAGGTGGATTGCAGGCGACCAGGCCGCTGTCGGCCGGCGGTGCGGTCAGGTGCGCCATCTCGCGCACGTCGAAGACGATGGCCGATGCGACGCCCGCGTTTTCCGCGTTGCGGCGGGCGGCATCAATGGCACGCGAATCGAGGTCGCGCCCGAAGAACGCGGGACGCAACGCGGCGATGCCGGCCTTGGCCCGCGCCTCGGCTTCGGTGTGGAGCGCATGCCAGCCGTCGCGGTCGAAACCCTTCCAGTAGGTCGGCAGGCGCAGGCCGTGGCGCTGCAGGCCCGGGGCGACATCGGCCGCCATCAACGCGCCTTCGACCAGCAGCGTGCCGCTGCCGCACATCGGGTCGAGCAGGGCGCCGCCGTCGTGGTAGCGCCTGGGCCAGCCGCCGCGTGCGAGCACGGCCGCCGCCACGTTTTCCTTCAACGGCGCCTCGCCCTGCATTGCGCGCCAGCCGCGACGGTGCATCGGCCCGCCTGAGAGATCGATCGACACGATCGCGCGGCCCTTGCGCACGACCAGGTTGATGCGCAGGTCGGGCGATTCGGCATCCACCGAAGGCCGCGCGCCGGTCGCCTCGCGCAACGCATCGACCACCGCATCCTTGACCCGTTGCGCGGCGAAACGCGCGTGGGTGATGCCTTCGCCGGAGACATGCGCGTCGACGGCGAGCGTCATGCCGGCGTCGAGGTGGGCGGTCCAGTCGATGGCGCGGGCGCCGGCGTAGAGCGCGGCTTCGTCGGGGCAGTCGAACTCGGTGAGCGGCCACAGCACGCGGCTGGCGAAGCGCGACCACAACACGGCGCGTTGTGCGTCGATGGCCTCGCCTTCGACATTCACGCCCGCCATGGTGGCGGTCGCCTTGGCGCAGCCGAGCGCGAGCAGCTCGTCGGCGAGCAGGTATTCGAGGCCCTTGCCGCAGCTTGCGAAGAATTTCATCGCGCCTCAGAGCCCCGCGAGCAGGGCGGCGAAGGCGAGCTTGGACGACTCCACATGCTCGGTCAGGCGATGCGCGTCATCGACCATCAACAGCCGGTCGCGGCGCGCCTGCGCCCACATCACCACTTCATCGGCGGGGATCAGCTCGTCGCGCCAGCCGTGGATGATCGAGGTCGGCACCGGCGCGGCATCGAGCGGATGCGCCGTGCCCATGCGGATCGGCGGCGCCATCAGGAACAGGCCGGCGACCGGCACCTGCAGCGACACCAGGCCGGAGATGTAGGCACCGAGGCTGGAGCCGGCCAGCACCACCGGGCCACGCCGGGCGGCGTCCTGCGCCAGCGCGAGCAGGCGTTGCAGGCGGGCCGGGACATCGCCCAGTTCGCTGATGTCGCGGCGGGTGTCGAGGTCGGTGTAATCCGGGCGCTCGTGGGTCCAGCCGAGCGCGTCGGCGGCTTCGGCGAGCGCGGTGACCTTGGTGGCGTCGGGGCCGCTTTCGAAGCCGTGGGAGAGGATGCAATGGCCTTTCATGCGCCCATTGTAGGCGGCGGGCCAGCGCGGACGGGCCGGCTGCTAGCATCCGCGCATGCACGCCGCCCCCGACATCATCGACCGTCCCCTGCCCTACGCCGAACTGCTGGATGCACGCGCAGCGACCGACATCGACCTCGTCGTCATCCACTGCACCGAGCTGCCGGACCTGGCCACCGCGCGCGAGTACGGCGAGCGCGTGCTGTATCCGCAGTCGGGCAGCGGCAACAGCGGGCATTTCTACATCGACCGCGACGGGCGCATCGAACGCTGGGTGCCGGAGACACGCGTCGCCCACCACGTGCGCGGGCGCAACGCGCGCAGCCTGGGCATCGAGCTGGTCAACACCGGCCGCTTTCCGCATTGGCTGGATTCGCGCCACCAGGCGATGGACCTGCCGTACACCGAGGCGCAGATCGAAGCGCTGCTGGTCCTGCTCGGCGACCTGCGGGCGCGTTTTCCGTCCATCGACGCCATCGCCGGCCACGAGGACCTGGACACCGACCAGGTCGAGGCCAGCGACGATCCCGCCTTGAAGGTGCGCCGCAAACGTGACCCGGGCCCGCTTTTCCCTTGGCCGCGCGTGCTGGATGCGCTGCCGCTGCGACGCCTGTTTTCCTGATGTCGCGACGGGGCCGCCTACAATGGGCGGCCTTTTCCGCCGCCATCGCCCCCGCATGACTTCACCCGTGTCCGAACTCGTCGACCTGCTCGCGCTCGAGCGCCTTGAAGACAACCTCTTCCGTGGCCAGAGCCGCGACATCGGCACCAAATACGTGTTCGGCGGGCAGGTGCTGGGGCAGTCGCTGTCGGCGGCGCAGGCGACCATCGACGAGGCGCATCCGCGCGATGCCCATTCGCTGCATGCCTACTTCCTGCGCGCGGGCGACATCGAAGCGCCGATCGTCTACAACGTCGACCGCACGCGCGACGGCGGCAGCTTCTCGGTGCGCCGCGTCACTGCCATCCAGCACGGCCAGGTGATCTTTTTCGCCGCCGCCTCCTTCCACAAGCACGAGGAAGGCGTCACCCACCAGCTGTCGATGCCGGAAGTGCCGCATCCCGAAGACCTGCAGCCCAACGATCCGGTCCCCGATGACGTGCTGGAAACGCTGCCGATCAAGATCCAGCGCTGGCTGGACCGCGCCGGGCCGTTCGAATTCCGCCACGTCTATCCGCGCGACGAGCTCAACCCGCCCAAGCGCCCGCCGTTCCAGCAGGTCTGGTTCCGCCTGACCGAGCGCATCGGCGACGCGCCCGAGCTGCACCGCGCGATGCTCGCCTACGCCAGCGATTTCCACCTGCTCGGCACCGCCAACTTCCCGCACGGCATCAGCTATTACCAGCCGGGCGTGCAGATGGCCTCGCTCGACCACGCGCTGTGGTTCCACCGCCCGTTCCGCGCCGACGAATGGCTGCTGTATTCCATCGACAGCCCGAGCGCGCAGGATGCCCGCGGCCTCGCGCGCGGCCAGGTGTTCGATGTCGATGGCCACCTCGTCGCCAGCACCGCGCAGGAAGGCATGGTCCGCGTGCTCAAGGACGCCGGCTGATGCGCCAGGTCTTCACCAGCCCGCGCCTGGCCAATGTGGAAGCGGTCGCGAAGCTGCTCGAAGACGCCGGCATCGCCACCAAGATCAGCAATGGCCGCTCGTATCGCGGCAAGTTCGACCGCGGCATCAGTTATCGCGAAGGCGGCGGCGAAGGCAACCACGCGGCGGTCTGGGTGCTGCGCTCCGAGGACCAGCCGCAGGCCCGCGCGATGCTGCGCGAAGCCGGCCTGCTCGACAGCACGCGGCCCGACCAGCAGCGCGACAGTTTCCTGCCCGAGCATCTGCGCGTCGGTGGTGCGGCCTCGGGACCGGCCAAGCGCTGGCTGAGCCCCGGCCGGCTCAAGGTGTTGCTGCTGATCGGCATCGCCTTCGCCATGGCGCTGATCACGCTCTGGCAGCGTCGCCCGACTGCACCGGTGGCGACTGCGCCGGTCGCGTCATCCCCGGCCACGCCGGTCATTCGCGGGCCCGAGGTCCTGGCCGCGCGCACCGCCGCGCCGGTTGTGCAACGGGTCGATGTGCCTTCGGCCTTGGCCACGTTGCTGATCGCCCGCGCCGTGCGTGAACGCAGCATCGATGAAGCCTGCGTGCGTGTCGATGAGGAGGCGCCTTCCGAACGCGTCATCGAACTGCTGGCGAAGGCCGGCAAGCCGAAGCTGGCCGACGCCGCGCGCTGCGGCGAAGGCACGGAACTGCCCCGCATCGACATCGACGAATACATGACCGACGGCTCCGGCGTCGGCACGGTGCGGATGCGCGTGCACCAGGGCGCGATGCGGATCGACCAGCGTTTCGACGTGGAACGCCAGGGCCACGACTGGCGCGTCACCGGCAGCACCCGCCGCTGACCTCGGCGCAATAAAAAACCCGGCAGCCGCGTCCTGCGGTCTGCCGGGCCATTCCCATCCCCGGGAATCCGGTCTCGCGGATCAGCGCTTCGGCGCGTCCTTCATGCGCTGCTGGCGCTCGGCCATGCGCCTGGCGTGGGCGGCGTCGTATTCGGCGCGGGAAATCTGGCCATCGCGGTTGCTGTCGGCCTCGTTGAACCACTGGGCGCGGCGTTCGCGCATCTTCGCCTCGCGGTCGGCGCGATCCAGATAGCCGTCCTTGTTGGCGTCCATCTGCGCGAAGCGCTCGGCCAGCTTCGGCGCGGCGGCGGCTTCGGCGCGGCTGATGCGGCCGTCCTTGTCGGTATCGAGCTTGGTCTTCATGCCCATGCCGTGGTGACCGCGCATGCCGCGCTTCATGGCGCGATGCATCGGGCGTTCGTCGGCGGACAGGCGACCGTCCTTGTTGCGGTCCATCTGGTCGAAGCGTTCGGCCAGGCGCGGGAATTTGGCGGCTTCGGCGCGGTCGATGACGCCGTCGTTGTTGCTGTCGAGCTTGACCTTGCCGGGCTTGGCGGCGGCTGCGGGTGTCGCGGCCTGCGGGGCGGCGATGGCGGCACCGGCGGCAAGGGCGCCGGCAACGGCCAGCGCGAGGAGAGTGCGTGAACGGGACATCATCTGCTCCAGTGCAGGTGGGTGATGTCCGGTCAACGCCCCGGCGCGGCGGTGGTTGACCGCACGGCCGGCGCGTTCAGGCTGCGGGCGGTCGCCCATCCTGCGACGGCACGCCGCTATCCTCGCTGCATGCGTGCCGATGCCCACCCCGACCACGACATCCGCATCTTCCAGACCGGCGAGCACGAATGCGGCTACTGGCATGACCGCCCCGCGCGCGATCTGGTGGTGGAGCCCAACGAGCCGCGCCTGCCGCAGATCTATCCACGCGCGCTGGAACTCGGGTTCCGGCGTTCCGGCGACCTGGTCTACCGGCCCAACTGCCATGGCTGCCGTCTGTGCGTGGCGGTGCGGGTGCCGGTCGCGCTGTTCCAGCCGGACCGCAGCCAGCGCCGCAACTTGAAGCGCAACGCGGACCTGGTCGCGCGGGTATTGCCTGCCGAACGCACCGACGAGCAACTGGCGCTCTACCAGCGCTACCTGGGCCAGCGGCATCGCGGCGGCGGCATGGATGACCACGGCGCGGTGCAGTTCGACCAGTTCCTGGCCGGCAGCTGGTCGCAGACGCGCTTCATGGAAATCCGCCGCAAGGTGGAGGGCGAAACCGGCTCGCTGCTGGCGGTGGCGGTCACCGACCTGCTGCCGCAGGCGCTGTCGGCGGTCTACACCTTCTACGACCCCGACGAAGCCACGCGCGGGCTCGGCACCTTCGCCATCCTCCAGCAGATCGAATGGGCGCGACGCGAACGCCTCGCGCATCTCTACCTGGGCTACTGGATCGCCGGCCACGCCAAGATGGATTACAAGCGCCGGTTCCGCCCGCTCGACGGCTACGATGGCCAGCGCTGGCACCCGCTGGAGTATCTCGACCCATGAACCGCCACTTCCGCCTTGGCCTGATCGGGCTGGCCGCCCTCGCCTGCGCCGCCTGCCTGCGCATCAACGTGCAGGGCACGCCCGATGTACGCGCGCTGGAACGCCTGCCCGGCGAGATGTCGCGCGCCATCCGCGAGGCGATGCCGGCGGTGCGCTTCGCCACCTACAACACCTCGCTCTACAGCGACGAGGACGGCGGCCTGGTCAAGCGGCTGCAGCATGGCGATGCCGAGGCCCGCAAGATCGCCGCCGTGCTGCAGCGCGTGCGCCCCGATGTGGTCCTGCTCAACGAATTCGACTACGACCGCGAAGGCCGCGCCGCCGACCTGTTCCAGCGCGACTACCTCGGCGTCGCGCAGTTCGGTGGCACGCCGCTCGACTACCCGTTCCGCTACTTCGCCGAAGTGAACACCGGCGTCGCCAGCGGGCTCGACATCGACGGCGACGGCCAGGTCGGCAAGACCGGGCGCGCCCGTGGCAACGACGCCTGGGGCTACGGCCTGCACCCGGGCCAGTACGGGATGCTGGTGTTGTCGAAATATCCGCTCGACATCGCCCGCGTCCGCAGCTTCCGGCTGCTGAAGTGGTCGTCGATGCCGGGCGCGCGCGTGCCACGGGACCCGAAGACCGGCCGCCCGTTCTACGCCGAGAACGTGTGGAAGCAGCTTCGCCTGTCCTCCAAATCACATTGGGATGTGCCGGTGATGACGCCGCAGGGCGAGATCCATTTCCTCGTTGCGCATCCCACGCCGCCCACCTTCGACGGGCCGGAAGACCGCAACGGCGCGCGCAACGCCGACGAGATCCGCCTCTGGGCCGATTACGTGTCCGGGCGCCCGCAGCCGTGGCTGTGCGACGACGCCGGACGCTGCGGCGGCCTGGGCGACGATGCGAACTTCGTGATCGCCGGCGACCTCAACGCCGACCCGATCGATGGCGACTCGCGCCCTGGCGGCATAGACCAATTGCTGAAGCACCCGCGCGTGCTCGACTACCCGGCCCCGCGCAGCAGTGGCGCGCCCGAGCAGGCGCGCCTCTACGGCCTGCCGCGCAAAGGCGACACAGCGGTGCATACCGGCGACTTCGGGCCCCGGGCGGGCACGCTGCGCATCGACTACGTGCTGCCTTCGCGCGGACTCCGAGTGCGCGATGCCGGCGTGGCCTGGCCGTCGAAAGCCAACGAAGCCGCGCGCTTCTCCGACGGCAGCGACCACCACGCCGTGTGGGCGGACGTGGTCGCCGACTGACTCAGTAGTTCAGCCTGTTCGCGCTGGGCCGGGCAAAGCCAAACACACCGTCGCTGTGCACCGACATGATCAGCCGGACCATGTTGGAGGGCACCATCAGTTCCACCTGCTGCGGCGCTCCCTCCGCGGACTGGCCATCGACGGTGAGTTCGATGAAGGCGCCGCCGGTGTCCACCTCGCGGCAGAGGAGATGCGGCTCACCGTTCTCCGTCTGCAGGTAAGGTTTGATGACCGTGCCCAGCGCCTCGAGCGCGTTGGGGAAAAAGAACACCGCGTAGCCGCTGTTGGGCGCGATCTTGGGGGCGGCGGCTTCCTTGTGCTCCGCGGTGGGCGCCGGTTCGCCGGCGGCGGCGGCTTCCATCGGCACCGGCGGCGCCACCGTCTGCTTGACCGGCTGTGCATCGGCGGCGGGCTTGCCGGACCAGTCGGTCCTGGCCGTCATCTGGTTCTTGTCTTCGCTCATCGTCACTCCCTGCTCCTCGGGTTCAGGCCAGCCGCACCAGCAGTGCGGACGCGGCGTCGCGGGCCAGCCGGCGGGCCACATCGACCGACTCTGCACGCGCCAGGGTGACCGCCACGCGACGCTGTCCGGCCACGCGCGGCTTGGCGAACAACCGCAGGGCGGTATCGGGATGCGCGAGCGCGGCATCGACATCATCGAACACCGGCACGCCGTGGCCTTCGGCCAGCACCGCGCAGGAGGCGCCCGGCGACAGGTTCGGGATGCTGCCACCGGCATCGGCGCCGACCGGCAAGCCGAGGATGGCGCGGGCGTGCAGCGCGAATTCCGACAGCGTCTGCGAGGCCAGCGTGACCAGCCCGGTGTCGTGCGGGCGCGGGCTGACTTCGGAGAACCAGACCTCGTCGCCCTTGACGAAGAATTCCATGCCGAACACGCCCCATCCGGCCAGGTCCGCCGACACCTTGCCGGCGATCTCGCGCGCGCGTTGCAGCGCCCGCGGCGACATCGGCTGCGGCTGCCAGCTCTCGCGGTAGTCGCCGTGCTCCTGGGTGTGGCCGATCGGCGCGCAGAACGCGGTGCCGCCGGCATGGCGCACGGTGAGCAGGGTGATCTCGTAATCGAAGTCGACGAAGCCCTCGACGATGCAGCGCCCCGCGCCCGCGCGGCCGCCGGTCTGCGCGTAGTCCCAGGCGGTGTCGATGTCGGCGTCGGTGCGGACCGTGGACTGGCCCTTGCCGGAGGACGACATCACCGGCTTGACCACGCAGGGCAGGCCGATGGCCTCGATGGCGGCGCGGTATTCGGCATGGGTGTCGACGAAGCGGTACGGCGAGGTCGGCACGCCGAGCGTTTCGGCGGCGAGCCGGCGGATGCCTTCGCGATCCATCGTCAGCCAGGCCGCGCGTGCGGTGGGGATGACGCGCAGGCCGGCGTCGCGCTCCAGCTCGACCAGCGTCGGCGTGTGGATGGCCTCGATCTCCGGCACCACCAGATGCGGCTTCTCCGCTTCGACCAGCGCCCGCAGCGCCGCGCCATCGAGCATGTCCAGCACGTGGCTGCGATGCGCGACCTGCATCGCCGGCGCATCGGCGTAGCGGTCGGCGGCGATGACTTCCACCCCGAAACGCTGCAGTTCCAGCGCGACTTCCTTGCCCAGTTCGCCCGAACCGAGCAGCAGGACGCGAGTCGCGCCGGGGGTCAACGGGGTGCCGATCGTGGTCATGCGGGGAGCCGTGGAAAATGACGGCGGTCAGTTTATGCGCATGGCCGCTTCTGTCATCCTTGGCCCATGCCCTTCCCTGCCTCCAACGCTGCGGGCGCCCTGCTCGCCTGCGTGTTGGCCATCGCGCTCGCGGGCTGCGGCAACCCGGACGAATTGCCCGAGACCCAGATCGCCGGGCTCGTCACCGATGGCGCGCTGGACGAGATCAGCGGCATCAGCGCATCGCGCCGCCAGGACGACGTGCTCTGGGCCATCGACGACAGCGGCAACCCGGCCAACCTCTATGCCATCAGCCGCCGCGGCCGCCGCCTCGGCACCTTCAAGGTGGACGGCATCAAGAAGGTGGATTGGGAAGACATCGCCAGCTTCGAACTGGACGGCACGCCTTACCTGCTGGTGGCCGATACCGGCGACAACGGCGGGGTGAGGAAGACGATGTCGGTGCACGCCTTCATCGAGCCCACCGATGCCGAAGCCGGCGGCACGCTCAAGCCGGCCTGGTCGCTGGAATTCCGCTGGCCCGATGGCGCGCGTGATTGCGAGGCTGTGGCGGTGGATGCCACGCGCAACGAGATCCTGCTGGTCACCAAGAAGCGCCAGCCGCCGCAGCTCTACACCCTGCCGCTGCGCCCCGAGGCGAACGGCACGCGCGGCAAGCCCAAGACCCTCACCGCCAAGCTGGCCGGCACGCTGGCCGGGGTGCCGCAGGCCGATTCCGAGGCGCGTCGCATCAATCCGGCGGTGGCGCGGCTGCGCAGCCAGGTGACCGCCGCCGACATCAGCCCGCAGCGCGATGCCATCGCCGTGCTGACCTACTCAAACCTGCTGGTGTACCCGCGCCGCGACGGGCAGAGCTGGGCGCAGGCCGTGACCCATCCGCCGCTGGTGGTGCCGATGACCCTGCTGCCGCAACCGGAGGCCGTGGCGTTCTCGCGCAGCGGCCAGGGCATCCTGGCGACCGGCGAATTCAGCCCGGCTCCGATCCTGTATCTGCCCTACGAGCGTTGATACCGCGCTTCAACCCATTGTTTTGAAAGACATTAGCCCGCGGGGCGCATCCTGCTGCATTGCCGCTTGAAAAAAGATATCAATTTGATATCTTTCTTTCGAATCCTCTGGAGCCACCCCCATGAAAGAGAAAGTCATCCGTTCCCTGCCCGGCGTGCCGGTCCTGCTGGGCCTGCTGCTCGCGATGCTCGTGGCCGGCTGGATCGGATTCACCGGCATCGTCGGCGGCCACGTGCTGAAGATCGTGCTGGCCGTGGTGCTGGGCACGCTGGCGCTGCTGATGCTCATCGGCCTGTACATGGTCGAGCCGAACCAGGCCGCGGTGCTGAACTTCTTCGGCAAGTACGTGGGCACGGTCAAGGAGAACGGCCTGCGCTGGAACAACCCCTTTTACGCCAAGCGCAAGGTGTCGATGCGCGTGCGCAACTTCGAGAGCGGCAAGCTCAAGGTCAACGAGCTGGACGGCTCGCCGATCGAAATCGCCGCGGTCATCGTCTGGCAGGTGGTGGATGCGTCGGAGGCGGTCTACAACGTCGATGACTACGAGAGCTTCGTGCACATCCAGTCCGAAGCCGCGCTGCGCTCGATGGCCACCAGCTACCCCTACGACCAGCACGAGGAAGGCCAGCTCGCCCTGCGCAGCCACGCCAGCGAGATCTCCGCCCACCTGGAAAAAGAACTGGCCGAACGCCTGAACGATGCCGGCGTTTCCGTGCTCGACGCCCGCATCAGCCACCTCGCCTACGCACCTGAAATCGCCCAGGCGATGCTGCAGCGCCAGCAGGCCAACGCGATCATCGCCGCCCGCACGCGGATCGTCGCCGGCGCGGTGGGCATGGTGGAAATGGCCCTGGCCGAGCTGCAGAAGAACGGTGTCGTCCACCTGGACGAGGAACGCAAGGCGGCGATGGTCAGCAACCTGCTGGTCGTGCTCTGCGGCGAACGCGCCACCCAGCCCATCGTCAACGCCGGCACGCTGTACTGATGATGGGGATCGCGCCCCTGCTGCTCGCCCTCGCCGGCTTCCCGGCGATCGCGGTCGCCGCATGGCTGGCGAAGGACGCGCGGCCCGCCTCGCGCGGGCTGGCGGTCCGCATGGCGCTGGTCGGCATCGCCATCCTGCTCGGCGCGCTCGGCCTGCACTGGGCCGGCAGCGACGGCCGCCGCGTGCTGCAGGTGGTGCTGGCCCTGGCCGTCATCGTCAACGCGCTGGCGCTGTCGATGTGGTGGCACGTGCGCCGCTTCAACGTGGGGCCCGGCGCCCGATGAGCGAGAAAAAGGCCTACCCGCTGCGCATCAACGCCGCCGTGCTGGCCGAAGTCCAGCGCTGGGCCGACGACGAACTGCGCAGCGTCAACGCCCAGATCGAATACGTCCTGCGTGACGCGCTGCGCCGCGCCGGTCGCCTGAAACAACCCGACACACCCAACCCACCCGGGGAAGACACGCCATGAACGAACGCTGGGAATACCGAGTCATCGACATCACGCCGCAGATCGCCGGGCGACCGGGCGAGAAGATCGAGAGCACGCTCAACGAGATGGGCGCCGAAGGCTGGGAGCTGGTTGCCGCGCTGCGCAGCAACCTGATGGAGCCGACCCGCCTGTACCTCAAGCGCCGCAAGGCCTGACCGAAGGAGCATCGCCATGAGCGCCCGATGGGAATACAACATCGTGAACATGCCGACCAACATGTGGGGCACGTTCAACGAGAAGAAACTGGCCGAACAGTTCGCCCTGCTCGGCCGCCAGGGCTGGGAGCTGGTGAGCTTCAACGCCAACCCGATGACCGGCACGCCGCTGGCCATCTTCAAGCGGCCGGTGGCGTGATGCGCCGGCTTGCCATCGCCTGCATCGCCGCGTTTGCGGCCATGAACGCTTCCGCCCAGGTCGCGCCCGACCAGGCCCGCGCCACCGCCGTGCGCGTGCTCGACCACCTCGACCGCGGCGAGTTCGCGCAGGTCGAGGCGATGTTAGATGCCACGATGAAACAGGCCGTCCCCGCCGCCACGCTGGAACAGGTGTGGAAGTCGCTGCCGGCCGCCGGCACGCGCGGCGAACCGAAGCTGCAGGCCAGCGGCGACACCCAGGTGGTGCGCATCCCGCTCGCACGCGGCGAAGGCAAGTTTGACGCGACGATCGCCGTGGATGCCGAAGGTCGCGTGTCCGGCCTGCTGATCCGCCCGGCCGAAGCGAGCATCGCGCCGCCGCCGGCCGTGCCCGCCGATGCGGACTACACCGAATCGGAAACGCACGTCGGCACTGGCGAACACGCGCTGGGCGCCACGCTGTCCATGCCGAAGGGCCCAGGCCCCTTCCCCGCCGTGGTGCTGGTGCATGGCTCCGGCGCGCACGACCGCGACGAGACCATCGGCCCGAACCGGCCCTTCCTCGACATCGCGCGCGGGCTGGCCGCGCAGGGCATCGGGGTGCTGCGCTACGAGAAGCGCAGCAAGGCGCGTCCGCAGGATTACGGCGCCGACACCCTCGACATCGACACCGAAACCACCGATGACGCGGTCGCGGCACTGGCCACGTTGCGTGCCGCGCCCGGCATCGACCCCAGGCGCGTGTTCGTGCTCGGCCACAGCCAGGGCGGGATGATGGCGCCGCGCATCGCGATCAAGGACGGCCACGTCGCCGGCCTGGTGCTGCTGGCCGCACCGGCGCGCAACCTGCTCGACATCCTCGTCGAACAGAACGAGCGCCTGTTGAAGATGCAGGGCGCGGACACCAGCGAAGCCGGCATCGCGCACATGGACCGGCTGAAGGCGCAGATCGCGGCGGTGCGCGGTCAGGGCGACGTCGCCAGGACCGGCACGCCGATGAACCAGCCGGCGCCTTACTGGCGCAGCGTGGATGCCGTCGATCCCGTCGCCGAGGCACGCAAGGCCGGTGAACCGATGCTGGTGCTGCAGGGCGCGCGCGACATCCAGGTGGTCGATGCCGACTGGCAGGCATGGCGGGCCGCGTTCGGCACCGACAAGCAGGTGACGTTCAAGCACTACCCGACGCTCAACCACCTGGGCATGGACAGCGCCGAAGGCGCGGGGTTGGACAGCTACGCCAAGCCCGGCCATGTGGACGCCGCGCTGATCGCCGACGTCGCGCAGTGGATCAAGGCGCGCCCATGAGCGGGGCGCGGCGCTTCGGCGTTCCGGCACCCGACTACCGCAAGGTCGCGCTGATGTTCGCGCTGGTGCTGGCGACGATCGGCGTGGCGCTGGTCCTTGTCCTGCGCGATGGGAGCGCGGCACGTGCATGGCCGCACCTGCTGCTCGGCGCGCTCGTCAGCATCGGCCTGCTCGCGCTAGTGGTCGGGCGGCGGCGCGTGACGCTGGAAGGCGACACGCTGCGCATCGCCGCCGGCCTCAACAGCACGCGCGTGGCGGTGTCCGCGTTGGACCTAGGCCACGCGCGCATCGTCCGGCTGGACGAACACCCGGAATACCGGCCCGGTACGAAAACCTTCGGCAGCGCGATGCCGGGCTACCAGGCCGGGCATTTCCGCCAGGGCGGCGGGCGCAAGGTGTTCGTGCTGCTGACCGAGCGCGACCGCGTGCTGGTGCTGCCCGAGCGCGACGGCCGCCTGCTGCTGCTCAGCCTGGACAACCCGCAATCGCTGCTCGACGCGCTGCAACGCGCCGCCGGGCCGGGGCCGCGCCGCATCGGTTAACCTCGCGCCATGCTTCCGCGCCCGCGCCTGCTGCTCAACAGCGCCGACATCGAAACCTGGCCCGCCTGGCTGCTGCGTGCACGTGGCAACCACGACGCCCGCCTGCTGGCGACCTCGCGCTGGGTGCTGCGCCGCAAGTCCGATGGCCGCTATCTGGCCGCGCTCGATACACGCGGCGACACGGTGCCGATGATTCCCCGCCTCGCCCATGAACAAGGTCTGGGCGATGCGACGCGCTGGCACGCCCGGCGCACCTTCAGGCAAGCGCGTGCCAGCCACCCGCCCACCCTGCTGCCGATGCACGCGCTGGCGGCACGGCTGCAGCAGCTCGGGCTGGATGCCGAGGCTTATGCGGATGCGAGCGGCCTGTCGCTGGTCGCCGAACCCGACTGGCTGGCGCTGGCCGGCTTCGACCGTTGGCGCCGCCCGCTCTGGCTGCGCGAGGACGCCGCCCGCGCGTGGATGCGGATGCAGGCGGCGGCGATGGCCGACGGCATCGTGCTGGAGGCGATTTCCGGCTACCGCAGCCACGCCTACCAGCTCGGCATCTTCGAGCGGAAGCGCACGCGCGGGCTGGAAGTCGACGAGATTTTGCAGGTCAACGCCGCGCCCGGCTTCTCCGAGCATCACTCCGGTTTGGCGCTCGACATCGGCACGCCCGGTGAACCGCCGGCGGAAGAAACCTTCGAAACCACCGCCGCGTTCGAGTGGCTCACGCATCACGCCGCCAGCCATGGTTTCCACATGAGCTACGCGCGCGACAACCCGCACGGCATCGTCTACGAGCCGTGGCATTGGCGTTTCGATGCGGCGGCCGGCTAGTCCTGCGAGCGTTTGACCGGCGTCTTCGCCGCGCTGCCCGCATCGGCGATACGCCACAGGTAGAAGCTGGCCTGGGTGCGGAACGGCGCCCACTTCGCGCTGCGGGCCAGCGCCTCGCGCGGAGTCGGCATCACCTCGAGCTTGTCGAGCACCTGGATGCCCTTGCGGATGCCGAGGTCGTCCACCGGCAGCACGTCGGGGCGGCCCAGCCGGAACATCAACATCATCTCCACCGTCCAGCGCCCGATGCCGCGCACCGGCACCAGCGCGTCGATGATCGCCTGCTCGTCGAGCCACGGCAGCTGGGTCATCCGCGGGATTTCGCCGGCCGCCTCGCGCCGCGACAGGTCACGCAGCGCCAACGCCTTGTTGCCGGACACGCCGCAGGCACGCAGCGCGGTGTCATCGATGCGGCCCAGCGTATCGGCATGCAGCCGGTCGCTGCCGATCGCCGCCTCTACCCGCCCGACAATCGTCGCCGCGGCCTTGCCGGACAGCTGCTGGTAAAGGATGGCGCGGGCCAGCGCGTCGGCGGGGTCGAAGCGGCCCCGCCACTGGCGCTGCGGGGCGATGGGACCGATGCGCTCGATCCAGCGCGCCAGCCTGCGGTCGCGCCGCGCCAGGTATTCGTCGGCGGCGGCCGTGTCGAAGCCGCGCGGATGCCGCGTCTTCAGCGCCGCCATTGGCCGATCGCGTGCAGCAGCCAGCCCAGCATCATCAAGGTGCCGCCGAACGGCGCCAGCGTGGTCGGCGTGCCGGCCAGCGCCGCGCCGACCAGGCTGCCGGCAAACAGCAGCACGCCCGCGCCGATGGCCAGCAAGCCCCACCAGGCCCACCGGCGTACCGCCAGCGGTGCCAGGGCGGCCAGCGCCACGCCGTGCCCGAAGCCGAACACCGCCGCCTGCAGCAGCCAGTGCCGGGTCTGATCGCCGACCGCGGCGTGCGCGGCATAGGCGCCCAGCCCCACCGACAGCCCCGCCAGCAACGACCCGGCCGAAGCCAGCCAGAAACGCCGGTGCATCTGTCGCTCGTTCAAGCCGGTGTGGATCGGTGCCATCGCCGCGTTCTCCGCAAATGCGAACGCCGCGGGTTGCGCGGCGTCCGGGGTGTCACCTGGCAGGTGGGCTTACTTGCCCTTGACCGGCCAGTAGATGTCGAAGCTGCCGTTCTCGGTGAAGGCCGGGCCGACGCCGCCGGTGTAGGCCTCGTACGGACGGTCGGTCACTTCGTAGCCACGCACGGCGGACCAGGCGCGGACCGCGTTGCGCATCGCGTCGAGTTCGGCGAAATAGCCGGTGAACTTGCCGTGCGCCGCGCGGCGCTCCGGGTTCAGCGCGTACTTCACCGGGCCCTGCGTGGACACGGTCAGCGGCGAGGTCGCGGCACCGGTCGCGCCGGTCTTGCGCACCACCTGAACCACGTCGAAGTTGTAGGTCTCGCGGCCCAGTTCGTTGGTCGCGATGCGCACCGGGCCCACCGCTTCCAGGCCATTGGCGGCCATGGTGCGCTTGATCCATTCCTGGTTGGCGCCGATCGAAGCCTGGATGCTGGCGTCGTCACGCTTGACCGCACCCGAGGTCACGAACAGCACGTGCTCGGCCGGCAGCTGGGCCAGCTCGATGCCGGTCAGGCGACTGTTGGCGATGCCGTAATCCTGGTTGGGGATGCTCGACAGCAGGTTGGTCAGGCGCGACAGGCCGATCTTGATGTCTTCGCCCATGTAGCTGTTGACGTACAGGCCGGCGTAGCGGCCCAGCAGGTTGAAGCCGTAATCCACGTCGTAGCTCTGCTTGACCTCGACGTTGCGGTTGTTGCGGCCGGTCGGGATCAGGCTGATGGTCGAGCGCTTGTTGCTGCCGAAATCATCGTTCTCGATCGCGTAGGTCACCTTGGACTTCGGGGTGCTGTCGGTGATCGTCCACGAACCGCTGCCGATGCCGCGCTCCTTGGAGTCGTATTCCACCTTCGCGCCCTTGCCGGCTTCCGGGCCGGAGGTCTTGAGCTGGATCGCGGGGTCGCGGGCGGCCAGCGCGCTCCAGTCACGGAAGCGACCGAAACCGTTGACCACGTCGTACACGATGGTCTGCTTGCGGTTGGTCTCGATCTTCTCGGACACGTGGCGGCTGGACGGCAGCACGATGCCGACGACCAGCAACAGCGCGGCGACGATCGCCAGGGAAATCAGGAGCTCGATCAAACGGGTCATTCGGAAGTTCTCCAAGGCGGCCGGAGGCCGTCGCGGGGTCGCGGATTCGCAATGCTAACAAAGACCGGGCGCGCTACGCGAGACGGGGCACCGAATATCTGCGACCCCTGCCCGTGTATGAACGGCCCGGCGCACAGGGGCCGGATGCAGGACGGCGGGCCGCTGCGCCCGTCATCCCCCCACCTTCACACCAGTTGCAGCTCGAACGCCTTCAGCACGGCGCGGGTACGGTCGCGTACGCCGAGCTTGCTGAGGATGCTGGACACGTGGTTCTTGATGGTGCCCTCGGCCACGCCCAGCGAGTTGGCGATCTCCTTGTTGGAGAAGCCGCCGGACATCAGCCGCAGGATTTCGGTCTCGCGGTCGGTCAGCGGATCGGGCCGGTCCAGGCTGACGAAGGCGTTCTGCATGTGTTCCAGCCCCGACAGCAGGCGCTGGGTCACCGCCGGCTGGACCAGCGAACCGCCCCCGGCCACGGTCTGGATCGCGCCGACCAGCTGCTCCAGCGAGACATCCTTGAGCATGTAGCCGCGCGCACCGGCCTTGAGCCCGGCCAGCACCAGCTGGTCGTCGTCGAAGGTGGTGAGGATGATGGTCGGTGGCAGCTGCTGGCTGCGCGAAAGCGCCTGCAGGGCTTCGAGGCCCGACATCACCGGCATCCGCATGTCCATCAGGACCACGTCGGGCGCGACTTCGGGGATGCGCGCGACCGCCTCGCGGCCGTCGGAGGCCTCGGCCACCACTTCGATGTTTTCGGCCAGCGCCAGCAGGGAGCGGATGCCCTGCCGGACCAGCGTCTGGTCGTCCACCAGGAATACCCGGATCATGTCGTTCCTCCCACGGTGTGCTGCAGCGCGACCGGCTGCGTGATGGTGCCTTCCAGCGGCAGCCGCAGCTGCACGGTGAATCCATGGCCCGGCGCGGTATCGACCAGCACGCTGCCCTGGTAGTGGCGCAGCCGTTCGCTGAGGCCGCGCAGCCCGTTGCCGGGTGACAGCTGCTCGGCGCCACGGCCATCGTCGCGGGCGTCCACCAGCAGCATCCCGGCATCGCGCCAGAGCTGGATGCGCAGCTTGGACGCGCCGGAATGGCGCACCGCATTGGTGATGATTTCCTGCACCGCGCGCAACAGCACGTGGGCGCGTTCGGGATCCACGAGCACCAGGTCGTCCGGCACCTGCATCTCGATGTCCATGTTCGGCACGTTCTCGGCCAGCGGCTTGAGCGCACTGGCGAGATGCAGCGCGGCGGAGTCCTCGCGCATCTGGCTGACCGCCTCGCGGACGTCGGTCAGCAGCAGCTTGGCCAGCGTGTGCGCCTGGCGGACATGGCCGGCGGCCTTGCCCTCGGTCAGGTGACCGGCCACTTCAAGGTTCAGGCTGAGCGCGGTGAGGTGATGGCCGAGCAGATCGTGCAGCTCGCGCGAGATGCGGGTGCGCTCGTTGACGCGCACGCTTTCGGCCAGCAGGGCGCGGGTGGCGCGGAGTTCGGCGTTGAGGCGGCGCTGCTCCTCGCGCGCCTCGGTCTGCTGCCGGGCCACCAGCCCGGTGATGAAGCTGAAGGCGCAGAAGCCCACGTAGATCATCGATTGCAGCAGGGCCGAGGGCCAGTCGAAGCCCTGGAACATCACCAGGATCGGCGCGATGGCGGCCTGGCTGAGCGCCAGGAGACCGATGCCCCACGGCAGCGGCAGGGTCCACGGCAGGACCGTCGCCGCCACCACCATCAGGATGCCGCCCAGCCCGCTGCCGCTGAAATGGCTGACCGCCACCGAGCAGGCCAGCAGAAGCATCATCAGGAAGTAATCGGTGACACCGCGCCGATGCGGCCGGCCCATCCGGAGCGTCAGCCCGAAGTACAGCGCCCCGAAGGCGATATAGGCCAGCCAGCCCCACGGCCCGATGCTCGGCACCGACGAAGCGCCATCGCCCCGGTTCAGCACGAAGGTCGTGTACAGCAGCGGCGCGCCCACCATGGCCCAGGTGAACAGGCCGGCGTAACGCAACAGGCGGGTATGGGAGATGCTGCTGAACATGCCGCATCTTAGCCGCGGGTCCACGCGCCCCGCCCCGCCCGGAAGTCATGCCCGTGCCGGCGGGCCATGCGATAATGCGCGCATCGCCGCCTGCCAAAGGCGAACCCCCGAACGGAGTCAGGAATGTCGATTGTCGTCCGCGACGTGCGTGAGCACGAGCTGGATTCCGTCCTTGCCCTCAACAACGCCTCCGGCCCCGGCATCCTGCCCCTAGACGCCGCGCGCCTGCGCTGTTTCTTCGACACCGCCGAATACTTCCGCGTCGCCGAGCACGACGGCAACCTGGCCGGCGTCCTGATGGCCTTCGGGGCCGGTTCCGCGCACGACAGCGGCAATTTCCACTGGTTCCGCGAGCGTTACCCCGACTTCCTCTACATCGACCGCATCGCCGTGGCCAGCCGCCGCCGCGGCGGTGGCGTGGGCCGCGCGCTGTATGCCGATGTGCAGGGTTACGCCGAAGCGCGCACCCCGGAACTTGCCTGTGAGGTGTTCATGCAGGAAGGCAGCGATCCCGCGCTGCTCTTCCACGGCAGCTTCGGCTTCCACGAGGTCGGCCAGCACATCCAGGCCGACGGCACCCGCGCCTGCATGTTGATGAAGCCGCTGTGCAGCCACGCGTGGATCCGCGACACCTACGGCGATGCCCTGCCCGAAGTGCCCTGGCTCACCCGGCCGCGCACGCTGCGCACCCCACAGCGCCCGACCGGAACCTGCGCGTGAGCTCGATCCCCAATTACGAACCCGCCGGTGAGCTGAAGATCGGCCAGGTCGGCATCGCCAACCTGCGCATCCGCGTCCTCGACATCCCGGCGCTGGCCGAGGAGATGCGCCAGCGCGTCGCCCGCGCGCCGAAGATGTTCGCGCGTGGTGCCGTCATCATCGATTTCGGCGGGCTGGCCCAGTTGCCGAGTGCGGCGGATGCCCGCGCGCTGATCGACGCCCTGCGCGAGGCCGGCGCCCTGCCGGTGGCGCTGGCCTACGGCAGCAGCGAAAACGATGCGCTGGCCGCCGAACTGGGCCTGCCGCTGCTGGCCAAGTTCCGCGCCCAGTACGAGCGCGCCGGCGAGTCCGAAGCCGACATCGCGCCGCCCCCGCGTCCCCGCGCCGCAGCCGCCGCGCCTGAACCCGCCAAGTCCGCAGCGGCAGCCGCCGCGCCCCGCGCCGACGGCGAACCGGGCCTGATGCAGGTGGCTTCGGTGCGCTCCGGCCAGCAGCTCTACGCCGAACAGCGCGATCTCACGGTGGTCGGCACGGTCGGCGCCGGCGCCGAGGTCATCGCCGACGGCTCCATCCACATCTACGGCGCCCTGCGCGGCCGCGCGCTGGCCGGCGCCCAGGGCATGGAGAACGCGCGGATCTTCTGCCGCGAATTCCACGCCGAACTCGTCGCCATCGCCGGCACCTACATGGTCGCCGACGATTTTCCCCGCGATCTGGTCGGCAAGGCCGTGCAGATCCGCCTTGAAAAAGGCAAGCTCGACATCTCGGCGCTCGATTGACGCGCCCCGCCCCACGTAAGGAGAGAACCCTTGGCTGAAATCATCGTCGTCACATCCGGGAAAGGCGGGGTCGGCAAGACCACCACCAGCGCCAGCATCGCCACCGGCCTCGCGCGCCGGGGCAAGAAGGTCGCCGTGATCGACTTCGACGTCGGCCTGCGTAACCTCGACCTGATCATGGGCTGCGAGCGCCGCGTGGTGTACGACTTCGTCAACGTGGTGAACGGCGAGGCTTCGCTCAAGCAGGCGTTGATCAAGGACAAGCGCTTCGACACGCTGCACGTGCTGGCCGCCTCGCAGACGCGCGACAAGGATGCGCTGACCAAGGAAGGCGTCGAGAAGGTGCTGACCGACCTGGCCGCCGAAGGCTTCGACTACATCGTCGCCGACTCACCGGCCGGCATCGAGAAGGGCGCCTTCCTCGCCATGTACTTCGCCGACAAGGCGGTGGTGGTGGTGAACCCGGAAGTGTCCTCGGTGCGCGACTCCGACCGCATCCTCGGCCTGCTCGCGTCCAAGACCAAGAAGGCGGAGGAAGGCGGCCGCGTGCAGGAATACCTGCTGCTGACCCGCTACAGCCCGTCGCGCGTCGAACGCGGCGAGATGCTGTCGGTCACCGACGTCGAGGAAGTGCTGGGCCTGAAGGCGATCGGCGTGATCCCCGAATCCACCGACGTGCTCAACGCCTCCAACAAGGGCGAGCCGGTCATCCTCGAAACCAACTCCGACGCCGCCGCCGCCTATGACGACGCGGTCGCCCGGCTGATGGGTGAAGAGCGCCCGATGCGCTTCACCGCGGTCGAGAAGAAGGGTTTCTTCGCCAAGATGTTCGGGGGTTGAGGCATGGGCATCTTTGATCTTTTCAAGCCGAAGAAGGACACCGCGTCCGAGGCCAAGGGGCGCCTGCAGTTCATCATCGCGCAGCAGCGCGACGACCGGAATCCGCGCCACGACATCGACATCCCGCCGGAGTTCAAGGTGGAGCTGATGGCGCTGATCCAGAAGCACTTCCACATCCCCGACAGCGCGATCTCGGTGACCAAGGAAAAGCACGGCGAATACGACGTGCTGGACATCTCCATCGAGCTCCCCGACGCCAAGCCCGCGCAGGACTGAGCCACGCGCCGGCACCATGCGTGCCGGCCTGACGGGATGGACGACGCACCGACCGTGCCGGAGGTGATGCGCATGGTCGATGTCGGCTTCGACGCCGCATCGGCCCTGTTGGCGCGTCATGGCCTGAACCTGCATCGCGTTGCCGATGGCGAGGCGATTCCCGGCAGCTACTGGGGCGAGACCGAAGCCGGCATCATCGGCCACGACGTCTACGCCCGCGACGACACGCCGGTGCATTCGCTGCTGCACGAGGCCGGCCATCTCATCGTGTTGCCGCCCGAACGGCGTGCCGCCGTGCATACCGACGCCACCGATTCCATCGACGAGGAAAACGCGGTCTGCGTGCTGCAGTCGCTGATGGCCGACGAGATTCCCGGCTACGGCAGCGACCGGCTGTTCGCCGACATGGATGCCTGGGGCTACACCTTCCGCCTCGGCAGTGCGCGGGCCTATGTCGAGCGGGATGCGGTTGATGCGTGGGACTGGCTGGCCGCGCGCGGATTCATCGACGACGAACGCCGCCTGCGCCTGCCCTGACCCGCGCGATCACGGCAGCAGCATCTTCATCCGGTGCCACCAGCCGGTGACGCGCTCCTCGCGCACCAGCGTGAACAGGCCCGCCGCGAGGATGATGCCGATGCCGACCCAGGTCAGTGCATCGATACGGTCGTGGAACAGCCACCAGCCGAGCAGCACCGACCACAGCATCTGGCTGTATTGCGTCGGCGCGACATGGTTGACCGGCGTGGCCAGCGTGGCCTGCATCAGCAGCACCGTGCCCAGCGCCGACAGCAGCCCGAAGCCGGCGACATAGGCCCATTGCAACGCGGTGGGCGCGTGCAGGTCGGGCCACATCAGTACGCCGGCCACCAGCAGGTTGCCGAGCAGCGTGGTGCCGAGCAGGGTCAGGCGATGTTCGCGGTCACCGACGCGGCGCATCAGCACCACGCCGCAGGCACCGGCCAGCCCGCAGATGATCCCGCCGAGGTGGCCGATGTGCAGCTCGCGGAAACCCGGGCGCAGCACCACCAGCACGCCGGCAAAGCCCGCGATCACCGCCAGCCAGCGCCGCCAGCCGACGTGTTCGCGCAGCACGACCACCGACAGCAGGGTGACGAAGATCGGCATCAGGAAGATCAGCGCGAAGGCCTCGGCCATCGGCAGGTGGGTGAAGGCGAGCAAGGCGCCCAGGTTGTTGACCGCGCCGGCCAGCATCCGCAGCCACCAGATCCCCGGCGCGCGCGGCGTGACCAGATACGACCAGCGTTCCTGCGGCTGCTTGACCAGCGGCAGCGCCAAGAGGCCCATCGCCGCGCCCATGAACATCAGCTGGAACGTGGGCACGCCGCCCTTGAGCAGCTTGATGAAGGCATCGCTGAAGGAGAACGCGGCATAGGCCGACAAGCCCAGCAACACGCCACGCCGCAGGTTCGACATCGACACTCCATCGAGGGGTCGCGGCATGGCCGCATGGCGCGAGTGTAGTGCGCCGCCGCATGCCGCCGGAGCGCTTGCCGCCTACACTTGCAAGTTCGTCCGCACATTGCCAGAGGTCACCGTGAAGCTTCGTCACGCCCTGCTTTCGCTCGCCATCGCCGCCTGCGTGTCCACGCCCGCCTTCGCCCAGAAGGCTCCGCCCAAGGAAAACGCCGACCAGTTCGTGGCCCGCATCAATGCCGAACTGAAGGCGATGTACCCGGAAATCACCGTGCCGCAGTGGCTCGCCGCGACCTACATCAGCGACGACTCGCAGATGCTGGCGGCCAAGAGCGACGAACGCTGGCTGACCCTGCTCAACACCTGGATCGCACAGGCCGAAGGCTACGAAGGCCAGAAGATGTCGCCGGAGACCGCGCGCACGCTGAAGCTGCTCAAGCTGTCCGCGTCGATGCCGCCGCCGAAGGATCCCACGCACCTGGCCGAGCTGACCCGCATCGCCAGCAAGATGGGCGGCATGTACGGCGCCGGCACCTACTGCAAGGGCGAAGGCGACGCCAAGAGCTGCCGCCAGCTGGGCGAACTGGAAGACGTGCTGCGCAGCAACCGCGACTACGACGCGCAGCTGGATGCGTGGCAGGGCTGGCACACCATCGCCGTGCCGATGCGCAAGGACTACCAGCGCTTCGTGGAACTCAGCAACGAAGGCGCGCGTGACTTCGGCTTCGCCAACACCGGCGAGCTGTGGCGCGCCGGCTACGACATGACCCCGGCCGAGATCGCCAGCGAGACCGACCGCCTGTGGGAACAGGTCAAGCCGCTGTACGAGGAACTGCACTGCTACGCCGGCGACAAGCTCAAGGCCAAGTACGGCACCGACAAGGGCCAGGTCGAGGGCGGCCTGCTGCCCGCGCACCTGATGGGCAACATGTGGCAGCAGGACTGGGGCAATTTGTGGGACATGCTGGCGCCCTACCCGCAGGCCGGCAGCCTGGACATCACCGGCGCGCTTGAAAAGCAGTACCAGGCATCGCTCAAGGCCGAGCAGGCCAAGCCGGCTGGCCGCAGCGCCGAGGACATCCAGCACGCCGCGCAGCTCGACATCGCCAAGAAGATGACCGCGCGCGCCGAGGACTTCTACACCTCGATCGGCATGCCCAAGCTGCCCGCGAGCTACTGGGAGAAGACCCAGTTCATCAAGCCGCGCGACCGCGACGTGGTCTGCCACGCCAGCGCCTGGGACATGGACATGAAGGGCGACGTGCGCACCAAGATGTGCATCAAGCCCAACGAAGAAGATTTCACCACCATCTACCACGAGCTGGGCCACATCTATTACGACCTGGCCTACAACGTGCAGCCGGCGATGTTCCAGGGCGGCGCGCATGACGGCTTCCACGAGGCCATCGGCGACGTCATCGTGCTGGCGATGACGCCGGACTACCTCGCGTCCATCGGACTGGTCGACAAGCAGAAGCAGTCCAACGAATCGCTGATCAACTCGCAGATGCGCATGGCATTGGCGAAGGTCGCCTTCCTGCCGTTCGGCCTGATGATCGACCGCTGGCGCTGGGGCGTGTTCGATGGCTCGATCAAGCCGACCGAATACAACAAGGCCTGGTGGGACCTGAAGGCCAAGTACCAGGGCGTGGCCCCGGCCACCGCGCGCGGCGAGGATTTCTTCGACCCGGGCGCCAAGTACCACGTGCCGGGCAACACGCCGTACACGCGCTACTTCCTCTCGCACGTGTTGCAGTTCCAGTTCTACAAGTCGCTGTGCGATGCCGCCGGCCACAAGGGCTCGCTGTACCAGTGCAGCTTCTATGGCAACAAGGAAGCCGGCAAGCGCTACTGGGCGATGCTGTCCAAGGGCGCCAGCCAGCCGTGGCAGCAGACCATGAAGGAACTCACCGGCGGCGAAAAGATGGATGCCGGCGCGGTGCTGGAATACTTCGCGCCGCTGCAGACTTGGCTCAAGCAGCAGAACGCCGGCAAGCAGTGCGGCTGGACCGCGCCGCGCGGCTGATTGCCCGCGACAGGTTTCTGGACGACGCCGGCCCCGTGCCGGCGTCTTTCTTTCCGGCGGCCGGCCGCATCGCGCCCCATAATTCGCGCATGGATGACGATCTCGCCCCGCAGCCACTCGCCCGCGCCACCGCCCTGCCCGCGCGTTTCTACACGCGCGATGCGGCGGCGGAGCGTGATCAATCCGCGGTGTTCGCGCGCGGCTGGCACCTGCTGGCGCATGTCAGCCAACTGAGTGCGAGCGGCGACCATGTCGTCGCACGGATCGGCGGCCTGCCGGTCATCGCGGTGCGCGGCGATGACGGCGCCGTCCGCGTGCTGCACAACGTCTGCCGGCATCGCGCCGGGCCGCTCGCGCAATGCGACGGGCGTGGCGCGAAGGCGCTGCGTTGCCGCTACCACGGCTGGAACTATGCGCTCGACGGCCAGCTGAAAAACGCCACGGGGATGGAGGATGTCGAAGGCTTCGACATCGCCGACATCCGCCTGCCCGAACTCGGTTGCGTGACCTGGCGCGGGCTGGTCTTCGCCAGCCCCGATGCCGCGAACGCACCGTCTTTCGACGCCTTCGTCGCAGGCATCGACGCGCGCATCGGCGACGGCCACGCCATCGAGACCTACGCCGGCCATCACCACGCCGCCTACGACATCGACTGCAACTGGAAGGTCTACGTCGACAATTACCTGGAGGGCTACCACGTCCCGCACGTGCATCCCGGCCTGAACCGCCTGCTCGACTACCGCAGCTACCGCACCGAGACCGCGCGCTGGCATTCGCTGCAATGGAGCCCGCTGGAAAGCGACCCCGGCCTGTATGGCGATGGCGACGCGCTCTATTACTGGCTGTGGCCCAACACCATGCTCAACCTGCTGCCCGGGCGCCTGCAGACCAACCGCGTGCTGCCGCTCGGCGCGGATTGTTGCCGGGTCACCTTCGACACCTATTACCGCGATGCGGGCGATGACGCGATGGCCGCGCGCCGCGAAGCCGACATCGCCTTCAGCGACGAAGTGCAGGCCGAGGACATCCGCATCTGCGAGGACGTGCAGCGCGGGCTGGCCTCCGGCTCGTACATCGCCGGCCGCCTCAACCCGCACCGGGAATCCGGCGTCCACCACTTCCACGAACTGCTGCGCGACGCCTATCGCGCGCTGGCCTGAGCCCATGAAACCCAATATCCGGGGCATCGGAATGGCCGGCGCGACCGCGCTGGTCGTCGGCAACATGATCGGCAGCGGCGTGTTCCTGCTGCCCGCCTCGCTGGCCCCGTTCGGCGGCACCACACTGATCGCCTGGACCGTCACCCTGCTCGGCGCGCCGGCGATCGCCGCGACCTTCGCGCGGCTGGCGATGCGCTGGCCGGCCAGCGGCGGCCCGTATGTCTTCGCGCGCAACGCCTTCGGTGACCTGGCCGGCTTCGTGGTGGGCTGGAGCTATTGGGTGTCGATGTGGTGCGCGCTGTCGGCCATCGCGGTGGCCTTCGGCGGCAGCGTGGTGGCGCTGTTTCCGGCGCTGGCCGGTGGCCTGTGGCCGGCGTTGCTGGCGGTCGGCGTCATCGTGCTGGTCACCGCCATCAACCTGGTCGGCGTGCGCGAGGCCAGCTTCGCGCAGCTGGTGCTGACCGTGCTCAAGGTGCTGCCGCTGCTGCTGTTCGGCGGCGTGGCGCTGTGGTTCATCGAGCCCTCGCGCTTCGTGCCGCTCAACCCCACGCCGCAACCGCTGCCGCTCGCGGTGCATGCCGCGGTCGCGCTGACGTTGTGGTCGCTGTTGGGCCTGGAATCGGCGACGGTGCCGGCCGACGACATCATCGACCCGCAACGCACGGTGCCGCGCGCGACGGTCTGGGGCACGCTGATCGCCGGCATCGCCACCGTGCTGGCCTGCGTCGCCGTGCAGGGCGTGGTGCCGGCCGATGTACTGGCGCAGAGCCCCGCGCCGATGTCCGAAGCCGCGCACCGGCTGTGGGGGCCCGCTGGCCGGCAAGTTCATGGCCGTGGTCGCGGCGGTGTCCTGCCTGGGCGCGCTCAACGGCTGGGCGCTGCTGTCCGCGCAGCTGCCGATGGCGGCGGCGAAGGACGGCCTGATGCCGCCGCTGTTCCTGCGCACCGATGCGCGCGGCACGCCGGTCGCGGGCCTGCTGGTCGGCGGCACGCTGGCCACGCTGCTGGTCATCGCCAACTACAGCGGCTCGCTGGTGTCGCTGTTCACCTTCGCCATCCTGCTGTCCACGGCGGCCACGCTGCTGCCCTATGTCGCCGGCTGCCTGGCGTGGCTGGTCAAGGGGCGCGAAGGTCGCTTCGTCGCGGCCATCGGGCTTGCGTACAGCGCCTACGCGTTGATCGGCACCGGCAGCGAATCGCTGGTCTGGGGACTGGTGCTGGTGTGGTGGCGGGGCTGCCGGTCTATGCGTGGTTGCGCTGGCGCGGCAGGCCTCAGAGTTCATCGAGCGGCTCGTAGTTCTCGCCGTCTTCCGGCGCTGGCGGCACCCGGTCGGCGCGGCGCAAGGCCAGCTTCCACGCCAGCCAGCCCAGCATCGCCAACAGCAAGGAGCCGCTGGCCAGCAGCGGCGCGCTGCCTGACAACATCGGCGACACCATGCCGGCGATGAAGGCGTTCATCGCCAAGGCCACGAAGGCCTGCACCGAAGCCGCCGCACCGCGCATCTCGGGAAACAGGTCGAGCCCCATCAAGGTGGTGATGGGCGAAACCAGCGCGATGCCGAACGCCATCACCATCACCGGCACGACGCCGTAGGGCAGTTCCAGGTGATCGACCGACAGCGCATACGCCAGCAGCGCCAACCCGCCGGCCACGTTGAGCGCGAAACCGATCCGCACCTGCCGGCGTCCGTCCATGCGCCCGGCGAAGCGACCCGACGCGAACGCGCCGGCCATCATCCCGCTGATCATCGGGATGAAGAACCAGCCGAAGCCCTGTTCGCCCAGCCGGAAATGGTCCAGCACCAGTGCCGGCGCCGAGGCGATCAGCAGGAATAACGCGCAGAAGTTGAAGGCCGACGCCAGCGCCAGCCGGCGGAACTGCGCATCGCCGATGATCGCCGCGTAGGTCTGCCAGAGCCGCTTCGCGCGCAGGGGATGACGCTTCTCCACCGGATGCGTCTCCGGCAGCCACCACGTCACCGCCGCCAGCAGCACGCAGCCGAAAAGCATCAGGAACCAGAAGATCGCCGGCCAGCGATGCCAGCCCCAGCAGCCAGCCGCCGATCACCGGCGCGACCGCCGGCGCGATGCCGAAGATCATCGAGACCTGGCTCATCAGCCGCTGCGCTTCGGCGCCATCGAACATGTCGCGGATCACCGCGCGCCCGACGATCAGCCCCACGCCCGCCGAGAGCCCCTGCAGCACGCGGAAGCCCACCAGCATCGGCAGCGAGGTCGACAGCGCGCAGCCCGCGCTCGCCAACGCGAACACCGCGATGCCCGCCATGATCACCCGCCGCCGCCCGAACGCATCCGACAGCGCGCCATGCCACAGGCTCATCGCCGCATAGGCCACCAGATAGGCGCTGATGGTCTGCTGCATCGCCACCCGCCCGGCGCCGAACTGCTGGCCGATCTGCGGAAACGCCGGAAACACGGTGTCGATGCTGAAGGCGCCGAACATCGCCAGCGCACCCAGCAGGGGCGCGAACCGGCGCATCCGCACCGGCGGGCTACTCACGGCTTGCGGGCCGCGGGTCTGGGCGCGGGCCGCAGCGACTCGACACGCGCGGCGTTGGCAAGCGCCAGCGCTTCGGCCCGGCGCGTGGCCGGCCAGTAAAGAAACACGAAATCGCCCACGGCGCCGAGCATGCGCGCGCTACCGGGCTCGGGCGCATCACGGCCGGCCAGGGTGACGCGCACCGCATGGCCGCCGCCGGCGCGGATCTGCTCGGCCTTGTTCACCGCGACCGCCATCGACATACACAGGCCCAGGGTCAACACGCCGTACATCACCGCGCCGACCGCGGTGAATCCGCCCCAGCCCACGCGGTCGCGCAACCAGCGGTTGAAGCGGTCCGGGTCGCCGGGCAGCAACAGGCGCGACATCCGTGAGCGCGCGCGCAACGCGAGGTAACCCTCCGGGTCGCGCAGCCAGGCCCGGTGCGGCCAGCTGACCCAGCGGGCCAGGAAATACGCCGCCACCACCACGATCAGGTGCGACGGATCGCGCAGGCCGGCGGTCAGGTAATCGCTGGGGGACATGTAATCGAGGATGCCCACGCCAAAACTGCGGAAGAACCAGAAGCTGGCCCAGACCCCCAGGATCGAGACGGCCATGTAGGCCAGCGTCAACGCATGGGCCGGATCCTGGCGCAGTTCCGCCAGCAGCCACGACCACCAGCCAGGCGTGCCGCGTGCGGGCATGGCCGCCATCGCATCGCCATGGACTGGCGCGGTGACGGGCGGCACGGATTCGATTCCGGGGGTTTCGTTCATCCGGGCATGATAGGCCCCCCCGCGGCTATACTCCGCGGGCGGTGGGAGAAGCCTCCCCCGGCTGCCGAAGGCGCAACCGCCCGGAATCGCTCAGGCCCCGTAACCACCGCAGGCAACAACACTCTGGAGAGACCGGCCGCGCCATGCGCAGCGCCGGCGCCGAAGGGGCAAGACGGCTCCCCCGCCGTCCAAACTCTCAGGCAAAAGGACAGAGGGGCACTCCCCAACCTACGCGGCCGATGCCGCGCCGCCGGATGCCCCGCATGTCGAACGCCCAGACGCTTACCGCCCTCGAACACCACGACGCCTTCGTTTCGCGCCACATCGGCCCCAACGATGCCGAGATCGCCACCATGCTGGGCGTCATCGGCCACGCGTCGCTGGATGCGATGACCGAGGCCATCGTGCCCGGCAAGATCCGCCTGACCGCGCCGCTGGCCCTGCCCGGCTCGCTGACCGAAGTGGACGCGCTGAAGAAGATCCGCGCCATCGCATCGAAGAACAAGGTCTTCCGCAGCTTCATCGGCCAAGGCTATTACGGCACCCACACGCCGAACGTCATCCTCCGCAACATCCTCGAGAACCCGGCCTGGTACACCGCCTACACGCCCTACCAGGCGGAGATCTCGCAGGGCCGCATGGAAGCGCTGATCAACTTCCAGACCATGTGCGCCGACCTGACCGGCATGGAGATCGCCAGCGCCTCGCTGCTGGACGAAGCCACCGCCGCGGCGGAAGCGATGACGCTGGCCAAGCGCTCCGCCAAGTCCAAGTCCAACACCTTCCTGGTGTTCGGCGACGCGCATCCGCAGACCATCGAAGTGCTGCGCACGCGCGCCGAGCCGCTCGGCATCGCCATCGAGCTGGCCAATTCGGCCGAGGAATGGCAGGCCGCGATGGACAAGGGCGATTTCTTCGGCGTGCTGATCCAGTACCCGGCGTCGAGCGGCTGGATCGTCGACTGGTCGAAGGAGTCCGACGCCATCCACGCCAAGGGCGCACTCGTCGTCTTCGCCACCGACCTGCTGGCGCTGACGCTGCTGAAATCCCCCGGCGAAATGGGCGCCGACATCGTCATCGGCAACACCCAGCGATTCGGCGTGCCGTTCGGTTTCGGTGGCCCGCATGCCGCTTTCATGGCCTGCAAGGACGCGTTCAAGCGCAACATGCCGGGCCGCCTGATCGGCGTGTCGGTGGATGCGGAAGGCAACAAGGCCTACCGCCTGACCCTGCAGACGCGCGAGCAGCACATCCGCCGCGAGAAGGCGACTTCCAACATCTGCACCGCGCAGGTGCTGCTGGCGGTGATGGCTTCGATGTACGCCGTCTACCACGGCCCGGACGGCCTGCAGCGCATCGCTTCGCGCGTGCACCGGCTGGTGTCGATCCTGTCCGCCGGCTTGGCCGAACTCGGCTTCGAGCGCCATCACCACAACTCCGCCTTCGACACGATCTGCCTGAAGGTGGATGACAAGGCGGACGCGATCATCGCCCGCGCCGCATCGATGGGTGCCAACCTGCGCAAGGCCTGGGGCGATTACGTCTGCATCTCGCTGGACGAAACCACCACGCGCGAAGACATCGAGCTGCTGTGGAAGATCTTCGGTGGCGATGGCGCGAAGCTGCCTTCCATCGAGACGCTGGACGCGAAGGCGCCGTCGCTGATCCCGGACGAACTGCGCCGCACCTCCGACTTCCTCACCCACCCGGTGTTCAACACGCACCACAGCGAGCACGAACTGCTGCGCTACATGCGCTCGCTGGCCGACAAGGACCTGGCGATGGATCGCACCATGATCCCGCTCGGCTCCTGCACGATGAAGCTCAACGCCACCGCCGAGATGATCCCGGTGACGTGGCCCGAGTTCGGCAATATCCACCCGCTCGCGCCCGCCGAGCAGGCGCAAGGCTACAAGGAACTCATCGGCGGGCTGGAGGCGATGCTGGTGGAAGCCACCGGCTACGACGCGGTCAGCCTGCAGCCCAACTCCGGCGCGCAGGGCGAATACGCCGGCCTGCTGGCAATCCGCGCCTACCACGCCAGCCGCGGCGACGAGAAGCGCGATGTCTGCCTGATCCCGGAATCCGCCCATGGCACCAACCCGGCGTCCGCGCAGCTGTGCGGCATGCGCGTGGTGGTGGTCCAGTGCGACAAGAACGGCAACGTGGACGTGGACGACCTGCGCGCCAAGGCCGAAAAGCACAAGGACGACCTGGCCGCGATCATGATCACCTACCCGTCCACGCATGGCGTGTTCGAGGAGTCGGTGGTCGAGATCTGCGAAATCGTGCATGCCAACGGCGGCCAGGTGTACACCGACGGCGCCAACATGAACGCCCTGGTCGGCGTGGCCAAGCCGGGCAAGTGGGGCAGCGACGTGTCGCACCTCAACCTGCACAAGACCTTCTGCATTCCGCATGGCGGCGGCGGCCCGGGCGTGGGCCCGTGCGCGGTCAAGTCGCACCTGGCGCCGTTCCTGCCCAAGGCCGCGGCCGATGACGCCTTCCGCACCGAAGGCGTGGGCAGCGGCGCGATGGTGTCGGCGGCCACCTACGGCAGCGCCAGCATCCTGCCGATCAGCTGGATGTACATCGCGATGATGGGCGCCGACGGCCTGCGCCGCGCGACGCAGGTGGCGCTGCTCAACGCCAACTACATCGCCCAGCGCCTAGCACCGCACTACCCCACGCTCTACACCGGCCGCAACGGCATGGTGGCGCACGAGTGCATCCTGGACCTGCGCCCGATCAAGGACGCCACCGGCATCAGCGCCGAAGACGTGGCCAAGCGCCTGATCGACTTCGGCTTCCACGCACCCACGCTTTCGTTCCCGGTGGCCGGCACGCTGATGGTGGAGCCGACCGAGAGCGAATCGCTGCACGAACTCGACCGCTTCATCGACGCCATGATCCAGATCCGCGACGAGATCCGCATGGTCGAGAACGGCGAGCTGGACCGCGAGGACAATCCGCTCAAGCACGCGCCGCACACCGCGACGCAGGCGATGGCCGCCGACTGGACGCACGGCTACAGCCGCGAGCTGGCGGTGTTCCCGCTGGACACGCTGAAGCGCCAGAAATACTGGCCGCCGGTGGCGCGCGTGGACAACGTGTACGGCGACAAGAACGTGTTCTGCGCCTGCATCCCGATGAGCGAATTCGCGAAGGAAGGCGAGCCGGAAGCCTTCAGTGAACCGATGGCGGTCTGATCCCCGCTGATCGCCGGAGATGCGGAAAGGCCACGGTATTCCGTGGCCTTTTTGTTGGTGTCGATGGTGCGGAACTCATTCTCGATGCACCGTCCCGCTCTGGACGGGACGGATGATGTCGCTGATGTCGAAGCCGTCCTCCGCCGCGTAGTGCAGCCAGTCACGCACGGTCGATTCGTCCAGCTGTGCATCGCGCGCGAGCAGCCACAGGTATTTGCGGTTGGGCGTGCCGACCAGCGCGATGTTGTAGCCGGGCTCCAGCCGCATGATCCAGTAATCGCCCTGGGTGAAGGGCACCCAGCGCAGCGCCTTCGGCATGAAGCTCACGCTGAGTTTGGCGTTGGTGGTGTCCAGCGGCAGCGCCTCTCCTTCTGATTGCTCGACCTCGCCCTCGTCGTTCAGGCAGCTGTTGAGCACGCGGACGCGGCCGTTGTCCTTCAGTTCGTAGGTGGCGGTGACATCGCGCGCCTCGCGGTCCTCGGCCCACATCGGCTTGCGCGCGATCTCGTACCAGGTGCCGAGATAGCGCGGCAGTTCGACGTGCTCGACGGTGATGACTTCATCCGACATGGGACACCTGCTCAATGGGGGAGCGGGCAGTGTCCACAGTGCGTGGTCGGCGTGCGGTGAAAACAGCGCCTAGCCGCGGCGCCAGACCAGCGTGCGGTTGTTGGCCGGCATCGCGATGTCATCGACCAGGGTCATGCCGATGTCGCGGGCCAGCGCATCGACGGCCTCGAAATCGCGGATGCCGCTGGCCGGATCGCGCGCCTTCAGCCAGCCATCGAACTCACGGTTGCTGTCGCTGGTGTATTCGCCGCCGTAGTTGAACGGACCGTAGGCGATCAGCGTTGCCGACCCCTCGCGCAACAGGCTGGGCAGGCCGGCGAACAGGGCTTCCACCTCTGGCCAGCCCATGATGTGCAGCGTGTTGGCGGTGAACACCGCATCGAAGCCGCGGACATCGCTGCCATCGTCCAGCAGCGCATGTAAGGTATCGAGGTCGCTGCTGACGAGCCCACGCGTCCCATGTCCCGCTTGCGCCCACAACGGTGCGGGCAATCTCAGGTTGGGCAATGCCGAGGCACGCACCCATTGCGCGATGCCTTCCAGATGCGGCGGCTGGTCCGTTGGCTGCCACTGCAGATGCGGCAGGCCTTGCGCGAAATACGCGGCGTGCTGGCCGGTGCCACTGCCGATTTCCAGCACGCGCCTTGCTTGGTGCAGATGCGTGCGCAGGACCTGCAGGATGGGTTCGCGGTTGCGCTCGCAGGCCGGCGAATGCGGCAGGGTCATCGGCTGCGCTTGAGCCTGCGCGCGTTGGCGACCACGCGGCGGCGCGCAGGTGCCAGCGCGGATGCGAGCAGGGTTTCGCCATCGCGCGACGCGGCCAGCATCCAGCCCTGCCCCATCGCCGGCCAGCGCCACGGTTCCAGCGCGACGCGGCTCCATTCCGACCACATGCGCTGCTGGATGCGCGCGGCGGCCTCGCCCATCGCCCAGCCACCTTCCTGCCAGGCTTCGACTTTTTCCTCGTGCATGCGCTGCCATTCGCGACGGTCGGCGGCGCCCGGGTTAGGGCCGGCCATCCACAGCCGCATCATCCGCATCGCCATGACCTGCGGAGCGGCCTGGCCGATGTCGATGAGTGCGCGTTGCACGTTGCGGGATTTCTTCATGCGCACATGGTCGTTGATCGCCGCCATGGCTGCATGAACCCGGTCACGTTTCGCCGCGGATGCGGTCGCGCAAGCCGCTGGTCCGCCGCGCCGGGCGCTGGATGGCGCGGGCGATGGCCGCATCGCTGCCCCAGACCTGCAGGGCGCGACGCGCCCGCGAGATCGCCGTGTAGAACCACTGCCGTGACAGCAACGGATGCTCGGCCTGCGGCGGCAGCAGCACCGCGACTTCGTCGTATTCCGAGCCCTGCGCCTTGTGCACGGTCAGCGCGAAGGCGGCTTCGTGCGGCGGCAAGGCGCCGGTCTCGAACACGCGCGGCCCGGATTCGCCACCCTCGAACCACACGCGCAGGCGCTTCCCGTCGTCCAGGCACAGCCCGATGTCGCCGTTGTGCAAGCCACTTGCCGCATCGTTGCGGGTGACGAGGATGCGGCGGCCGGGATACCAGCGTTCGCCCTCGCCGCCAAAGCCGTCACTGCCCTGCAGCGCGGACGCGAGTTGTTGCTCGATGACGGCATTCACGCCGGTCGCACCGAACGGACCCTCGCGCAACGCGCACAACAGCTGGCGATGGCGAAGGGTGCGCAGGCATTCGGTGATGCGCGGGATATCGGTTGCCGCGATGGCGGCGTCGATGCCGTGCGCGCGGATATCGGCGAGCAACGCATCGGCCCATGTCGAGAGGTGTTGCGCCAGCGCACGTGAGCCGGCAAGCCGGTATTGCACGGCGTGCGGCGTGGCCGCCTGCATGGCGTCACGGAAGGCCGGCACATCGCCTTGACGCACCGCTTCGTTGAGCGGCAGCAGTGCACGGTCGGCGCGGAACGAATGCGTGAGCCGTTGCAGCTGCGGCGCGTCATCAGCCAGCGCGGCCACGATGTCCTGCAGCACCGAACCGGTGCCGACCGAATCGAGCTGGTCGGGATCGCCCACCAGCAGCAGGCGTGCATCGGCGGGCAAGGCATCCAGCAGGCGACGCAGGAGGGCGAGATCGAGCATCGAGGCTTCGTCCACCACCACGATGTCGGCGGGCAGCGGATGGCCGGCATTGAACCGGGCATCGACGCGTTCGGGCCGGATGTCCAGCAATCCATGCAGGGTGCCGGCGCCCGTGGCGTGTTGCTGCACGCTGGCAAGCGATTCGTGCCAGTCGGATGCGAAATCCGTGGCGCTGCCGGCCAGCAAGGATTCGCGCAGGCGTTGCGCGGCCTTGCCGGTCGGCGCAGCCAGCGCGATGCGCGGCCAGTGTGCTTGCGCTTCGAACGATTCGCGCGCCAGCATCATCAACATCCGCAGCACCGTGGTGGTCTTGCCGCTGCCGGGCGCACCGGCCAGCACAAACAGGCGTTGCCCGCGCACCTTGTCGAGCGCGCCGCGCTGGCCGGCGAGCGCGGGATCGCCGGGATTCGCGAAAAGCGTGCCGATGTCGATGCGGCTTGTCGGCGCATCGGGCGACACCAATCTGTCGCGCAGCATCAACGCCACGGCACGTTCGCGGGCGAAGTTGCGGCGCAGATAGAACAAGCTGCCATCGAGTATGAAAGGCGCGCGATCCGAAGCCGCATTGCCCACCAATGGCATCGCGGCCAGTGCGATGCGGTTGTCTTCGTCTTCGATCTGCAACGCGCTGTCACCACCCATGTCGGCGAGACTGGCCTGCGCCGCGATGCGTGCCAGCAACACATCGCCGCCATGCGCCAGCACCCAGCGCACGATGGCCGACTGCAGCGGGCCCCAGTCTTCCTCCGCGCGCATCGACAGCGGCGAGAAATCGAAATGCGTGCCGGCCGGCTTCATGCGGCGTGCTCCGTGGTATCGGCGGGCAATGCATGGCCGACCGCTTCGACCAAAACATCATCGAAACGATGCCGCCACAGCCCGATGCCGGGCGACAAGCCATACGCGCGCAGGAACAGGTAGCTGACATCGCCCAGGTGCTTCGTGCGGTCATAACCTGGCAGGCGCAGGCGCAGATGGCGGTCCAGCGCGACCACGTAGAGCAGCGCCTGGAAGCGATACTGGTTCGCTTCCATCACCTGCGCGAGCGCGGCGGGCGCGTAGTCGGACAGCCGCGTGCCAGCGAAATTTCCCTTGTAGTCGAGCACGTGGAAGCGCCACGCATGCTGGAACAGCAGGTCGATCTTGCCGGTCATCAGGCCGGCGATGCGGCGTTCGCTATCGGGCACCAAGGTGGGTTCGCCGTGCGCGGCGCAGGCCTCGCGCAGGCGTCGCAGCGAGGTGCTGCCCAACGCGAAATGGAACTCCATTTCGGCGCGCTGTTCGTCGGCGGTGAGCGCGGCGAGTGGCGGCAGGGCGGCGCCGAGCGGCAGCGCGAACGCTTCATCCAACCGCGTGGCCCAGGACTCGCACAGGCGCGTGCCGGTCTCGCCTTCGGGCAGCAGGTTGCGCCTGCGCAGCATCGATGCGAGCAAGGGCAACTGCTCGATCATCGGCCTGCCGATTCGGCGCTGCTCCAGCGCGTCGTGCAGTGCGTTACCGATGCCGGTGCCGCGCGGCTTGGCCAGCGCCAGCAACGCGGGATGCTCGGCTTCGGGTTCCGCGTGTCCGGTGTCGTCACCCTCGTCCACCCCGGCATCGATGGGCGATGCGGCTTCGTCATCGGCGGCGGCTTCGGCACCCGCATCACCGGCATGGTGGCCGCGATTGAGCGAGCTGAAACTGTGGCGCGAAGGCATCGGGCCGGACAGCGGTGGCGGCATCGCGCGTGCCTCGCGGTCGCTGTCATCGGCTTGTTCGTGCCGGTAGTGCGCAGAGGTGTCGTTTAACCAACCTTCGCGCCATTCGATGTGCGGCAACGTGTCCGTGCGCTTCACGCCCATGCGTTCGATCAGAACGTCGATCGGGCTGCGCGCCGCGCCTGCCTTTTGCTTGCGTCCGCCGCTTGCGTCTTCCTCCGGGGCCGGCACCGCGAACACATGGCAGGCATGCACCGCGCGGGTCAGCGCGACATACAGCACGCGGAACCGCTCGTCCTGCACTTCGCGCGCATCGCGTTCGATCGCGGCCTCGTCCACGTGCAGGCGATGCCCGCCCGCCGGGTCATGCAAGGACACGACTTTCGGCTTCTGCGGACGCGCTTCGTGCATCGACATCAACGGCAGGAACACCACCGGGAATTCCAGCCCCTTGCTGGCGTGCAGGGTCATCAGGCGCACGCGCGGGGATTGCGATTCGATGCGCAACTGGCGCGCCTCGCGGTCGTCCTCGCTGTCGCCGCCACTGCCATCGCGCTGGGCGGTGAACCACGCGAGCAATTCGCCTTCGCCCATGCCGGCCTCGGCCTGGGCCTGCAACAGTTCGCCCAGGTGGCGCAGGTCGGTCAGCACGCGTTCGCCGTCTTCTTCCGCCAGCAAGGCAGGCCCGCGCTCGGCGATGAGCGCATCCACCAGCGCCGGCACGCCGCGCCGGCGCCAGCGTTGCCGCCAATCGTGGAAGCGCAGGCTGATGCGCTGTGCGCTTTCGGGATCGTGTTCCAGCGCCGACACTTCGGCCAGCGTCATGCCGCCCAGCCGCGTCAGCAAGGCCGCGTGCGCAAGCGACGCCGATTCCGCATGCCACACGGCATGCATGAACACCTGCAGGTCGCGCGCGATGTCGCCGGCGAACACGCTGTCGCGGCCACGGGTGACGCAGGGCACGCCCTTGCGTTCCAGCAACGTGCGCAGTCGCGCGACCTGGTGGTTGTCCGGCAGCAGCACCGCGATGTGTTCCGGGCGCAATGCTTTTTCGCCGATGAAATGCGCGCCCGAAGCCAGCATCGCCGCGATCTGGCTGGCGCAGGCGTTCAGCGCTTCATCGACCTGCGTGCGCTTGTCGCCGCTGGCGTCGTCGCGGACGTGGATGACGAGTGGCCGTTCGACGCGCACGCCATCGATGGCATACGCATGCTTGTCGGCGCGTCCGGCCGCCGTGACCGGCAGGTATTTGATACCGGATGACGACTCGCCTTGCGCATCCAACGCATGACCCGCCGCATCGAAGAAGGCGTTGACCGCATCGACATAGGGCGTGCTGGAACGCTGGTTGACCGTGAGCGAAAGCTGGTCGGCGACATCGCCCGCGGCACGGGTGTAGGTATGGATGTCGCCGCCACGGAAACGATAGATGGCCTGCTTGGGGTCGCCGATCATCAACAGGCGGCCGCGCGGCTGGCCGGCATCATCGCGATAGATCGCATCGAGCGTGCCGTATTGCAGGTCGTCGGTGTCCTGGAATTCGTCGATCAACGCCACCGGCCATGCGGCGAACAGCGCATCGGCGAGCGGGCGTGCATCGCCGTTCGCCGCTTTCACCATCAACGCATCGTGGACGATGGCGAGCAGGTCGTCGAAACCGATGCTGTCATGGCGCTGCATCCACGCCTGCTTGCGTTCGAGACCCCAGCTGCGCAGGCGGTGCAGCAGGTTGAGGTGGAGGTGGTGATGGCGGGCGACGAGTGCTTCGGCCAACTGCGCGGAAGCCGTCAATGCACGCTGCAAGTCGGCGTCCTGCTCCATGCCTTTCAGGATGCCCTTCGGGCCATCCGCCATGCGCAGGGTTTCAAGCTGCTTGGCGGTGATGTCGCCGGGATCGCCGGAATCCAGAATGTCGGCTACTTCCAGCCAGGTGCGGGGCAACACGCTGCCCTTGCGGAACAGCGTCGGCCGCGCGCCCTCACGCAACATGTCAGCGATGCCTTCCGGCAACACCGGCGCCTCCCCCGGCTCGACGCGCAACCCCGGCTTCAACCATTCCTTCAAATCCTTCGCGCCCGGCCACTTGCCATCGAGCACGGCGAGTTCCTGCGCTGGCCATGCCGCCTCGCGCGTCGCGGCATCGCCCTGCCACAGCGTGCGTTGCAGGTCGGTGGCGAGTTCACGCATCAAGGTATCGCCATCCACCAGTTCGGCTGGTTCGAAACGCCCACCCGCCGCGAACGGATGCTCGCGCAGGATCCGCGTGCACAGGCCGTGCAATGTACCGATGGGCGCGAGGTCCAGTTCCGCCAGCGCGATGCGAAGACGAAGCAGGTCCTGGTCGCGCACACCTTCCTTGACCCAGCGGTTTTCGAGCCATTGGTCCAACGCATCGGGATCGCTCGCCGCTTCGCCATGCGCGGCACGTTCCGCACGCTGGATGCGCTTGCGCAGGCGTTCGCGCAGTTCCGCCGCCGCCGCGTTGGTGAACGTGGCGACGACGATCCTGCGCGGCGTTACGCCCTCGCCTTCCAGCAGCAGGCGCAGGTAGAGCGCGGCGATGGTCCAGGTCTTGCCGGTGCCTGCGCTGGCCTCGATCAGGCTGCGGCCCGGCGGCGCGAGCGGCAGCGTTTCCCATGAGTCGAAGACGCGGCTCATGCGTCACCTTCAGCGGGCTTGGGCGATGCGAAATGCAGGCAGGCATCCACTTGCCTCGCGAAGTCGATCAACGCATGCAACGCTGGCGACCCCGCATCGAAACTCTCGTCGCCCGCAAGAAGTGCGTTCGCACCCGGCGCGCGATCGCGTTCGCCTGCGCCCCAGTTGCCGAGCCACCTGTCCCGCACCGCCCTTTCAACCGCAGGCATGTCTTTCTGATCACGCACGTCCACCGCCGCCTGCGCCGTGTCAGGGAACCATCGCAGCGGATGCTGCGGCGCTTCCAGCCACCAGCCCGCGAGTTGGGTCAGGCGCGCGCGCACCTCGTCCAACGATGTGTCGCCCGTCTGCAACGACGCGTCCCAGTCGTTGATCGCCGCCGCCCACGCATCGCTTTTCTCGTCGCACAGCATCGCGATGCGCACCGGCACTTCCGCAGGCGTCGCCAGCCGCAAGGCGAGCCATTCGATGAACAGCGGAAGATAGTGGCGGAAGCCGAGTTCCTTCGCCTTCTTCAGCCCCTTGTTGCCGACCGGAATGCCGATCAGTTGCAGGCCACCTTCCGCGCGATCGAACACGTTGCGCACATGGCCTTGCAGCGGCATGGCGTGGCCATCGATGTCCAGCACGAGATCGATCGGGATGTCGCGCGGCGTGCCCGGCGCGATGCCTTCGCGCTCGGCGGCGGCGCGGATGTCGCGCAGCACGCCGGCCTCGTGTTGCCATGCGGCCTCGCCCAACGCGCCGCTGGGCAGGCGACCGGAGAGTCGCAGCCAATCCGGCGCTACGTCATCGGCCGCGCCTTCGCGGAACAGTCGACGTGCCACGCTGTCGAAGGCCGGCAAGGTGGGCGCGAGCGGCTCTTCGCCTTCCAGGCCATCATCGTCCAGCGCATCGAGCTTGGCGCGGGCGTGGCGTTCCAGCAGATGACGTCCAGGGTCGCGGAAATACGCGACGAGATCACGCAACGTGATGCGTTCGGGCGGCGTTGCGACTGCTTCATTCGCATCAGCCGTGGCTGACGATGCGGCTTCGTCATCTGCTTTAGCGCGCGTTTTCCGCAGCGGCACCTGGCTGGCATCGAAGGTGTAGAGCCGCGCATCGCGGGCATCGAAGTAGCGCGCATCGAACGGCTGCAACGGGTGCGCGACGCGCCACGCCTGCGTCTTCGCATGCGTACGCGGCGATTCTTCGCCTTCGGGTGTTTCGACGGGCGGCATGCGCGCATCGGCGATGGCGTCGGCACGTTCCAGCATCGCCATCAATTCGGCCAGTGGCGCGGCGGGGTTGCGCGGCTGTCCATCGCCCACGCCTTCGCCGATCCAGCCCAGGTGCAGGCGATCACGCGCCGACATCAGCGTTTCAAGGAACAGATAGCGGTCGTCGCTGCGCTGCTCGCGGTCGCCGATGCGGCGCAGGCGTGCCATCAGGTCGAGGCCACCATCGTTGGGCGTGCGCGGGAATTCGCCATCGTCCAGCCCGAGCACCGCGATGAAACGGAACGGGATCGCGCGCTGCGGCACCATGCCGCAAAATGTCGCGCCACCGAGCAGGAAGGGCTGGCGCTCCGGCACCGCATCGAGCGCGGCAAGCGTGCGTTCCTGCACCACCGACCAATGCAGCACCGGGTCCACGCCGGCGGCTGCGGTTTCCTCCTGCAGGCCGCGCAGCAGTTGCAGCAGCGTGTCCCAGGCCTCACGCGCGGCGCGGTCCTGCGTGTCAATGCGCAAGGCCTGTTCGCACAGCGCGACCAGCGCCGTGGCCCAGCGGCTGGCCGTCATCTCGCGCGTCGAGAGCGTCTGCACGCGTTGCACGACCGTGAGCAGGCCGTCGAGCGCGGCCATCGCTTGCGCCGCATCGCCTTCCACCCCGGCGAGTGGCAACAGTTCGCTGCCATCGGCAAGTTCGAGCGCGTGGTTCGCATCGTCGCTTTCATCGACGAACAGATGCCCGGCGATCATCCGGTCCACGGCCCAGGCGAAGCCGTGTTCGGGCAAGCCCGGCACGCCGAATCCGGCGCGATGCGCGGGGTCCAGCGACCACGCCACGTGGCTGTCGGCCAGCAGGTATTCCAGCGCCGCAAGCCCGCTCGGCTGCAAGCCGAAGCGGCGCGCGACATCGGGCAGCGACAGCAGGTCCAGCACTTCGGGCGCGGTGATGCGCGCGGCCGGCAGCCGCAGCAGGCGCGCCATCGCCGCGAACAACGGGTGGCTGCTCGACGCCGGCACATCGGCCATGTGGAAGGGAATCGGCTCACGCGTGCTGCCGGGCTCGCCGAACACCGCGGGAATCAGCGGCAGGTAACGGCGGATGTCGGGCGCCATCACCAGCATCTCGCCGGGCGCGATTCCCGCCGCGCGCGCATCGAGCATCGCGTCGCGCAGCACTTCCAGCTCGCGCTTGGGCGTGTGGCAGGCGTGCATGCGCAGGGAGGCATCTCGCAATTCGGTGTCGATGTCGGCACCCGGCGCGATCAAACCTTCGTCCAGCCGAAGGATGCTGGCCTGCACGCGCTGCAACCGGTTCGAAGGCGCTTCGTCCTGCGCATCGCGCCAGTGGCGGCTGTCTTCGCGCACGTTGGCATCGGCCACGGCGCTGAAGAAATGCTGGCCCATGCGGCCCCAGCGCGAGAGCAGTTCGTGGCGTTGCGGCCGCCACCATTCGCCCTCGCCCGCCTCTTCCATCAAGCGTTCTTCGTCGATGCGCCACGCCGCGGCATCCACGCCATCGAGCACGCCCCAGTAATCGCGGCAGGGGTCGGGGAGATACAACGCAACCAGCGCCTGTTCGGCATAGGCGCGCAGGGCTTGCAGTTCCATCGGCGCGAGATGGCTGACGCCGAAGACGTGCAGCGGCGCACGTTCGCGGCCATCCGCATTGAGGTCGGCGATGAGCGACTTCATCACTTCCGCGCGATGCGTGCCCAGCGATTCCGCAGCATGACGCCAGAGCGGCGCGAGCAGGCGCACTTCGGTGTCGATCAACGCGCCGTCGCTGGATTTCCCGGTGGCGAAGCGACGCTTGCCGCCTTGCCAGGCCTCCAGCCAGTCGGGGCGATAGACGAGGTATTGCGAATACAGCTTCGCCAGCCGATCGGCCAACTGGTAAAGGCGGCGCGCGCGCTCGGCGGCATCGGCGCCGGGCGGCGCAAGGAAGCGTTCGATGCGCGGATCGTCGAGCCCCTTCACCGAAGCCGCATCGCCCAGCCATTCGTGCAGGTTCCAGCGCAGTTGCGCGCGTTGGTAGCGCGGCAGGGCCACCGCCTGTTCGTCCAACCGCGTCTGCGCAAGGCGGTCGATCCACGTGCTCGGCAGCACCACGTCGAGGTTGGCGACGATGCCGCCCTCGCCCATGCGCCGGGCCAGCGCGCCGGTCAGCCATTGCTTGATGCCGGGATGCGCGGCGATCACCGTCTGCGGCTGCAGCGGGTTCTCGGGCCAGGTCGCGGCGAGCAGGTCGCGGAACGGGTCGAGCAGCGCCTCCAGCCGCGATGCGCGATAGATCACCAGCCCGGTCGTGCCGCGCGCGGCTTCGGTCTGCGGCAGCGCGTGGCGGGGCGTGGAGGCTTCGGTCATGCGTGCATGATGCCGCAGCCCCGTCGCAGGCCGCGAGACTCAGCGCCCTTCGCGCAGGGCCTTCAGCAGCTTCATCCCGGCGCGGCCATCGGCGTTCATGCCGAGCCGCGCCTGTTCGCGCTTGATCGCCTCGCGGCTGGCGGTACCCAGTACGCCGTCCGGGTTGCCGATGGCATGCCCGCGCGCGAGCAGCAGCTTCTGCAGTTCCACGCGCTCGTCGCGGCCCAGGCCGGGGTCATCGGTCGGCCACGGCGTGCGCAGGCCGGTGCCGCCGCGCAGCCGGTCGGCCAGCAGCGAAATCGCCAGCGCGTAGCTCTCGGCGGCGTTGTAGCTGTAGATCGCGTCGTAGTTCTTGAAGACGAGGAAGGCCGGGCCGTTCACGCCGGTCGGCACCAGCACGGCGGCGCGGGTATCGGCGGGCAGTTCGATGCCGCCGCCGTCCACACGCGCCACGCCCATCGCCTGCCAGTCGGACAGCGCACGGCGGTTGGTGCGCCCGGCCAGCGCGGTGTTGAAGCCGGAAGGCAACGTGACCTCGTAGCCCCAGGGCTGGCCCGTGCGCCAACCCGAACGCACGAGATAGTTGGCGGTGGAACCGAGTGCATCGGGGATGCTGCCGACCAGGTCGCGGCGGCCATCGCCATCGAAATCCACCGCGATGCGGTTGTAGGTGGACGGCATGAACTGCGTGTGCCCGAACGCGCCGGCCCACGAGCCCTTCATGTCCTCCACCCGCACGTCGCCGCGCTGGACGATCTTCAGCGCCTCATAGAACTCACTGCGGAAGAACGCCTGCCGCCGCCCGAAGCACGACAGCGTGCCCAGCGACTGCAGCAGCGGGCGCTTGCCGAAATTCTGGCCGTAGTCGCTTTCCACGCCCCAGACCGCGACCACCGTGGCCGGGTCCACGCCGGTCCGCGCCTGCACCTGCGACAGCAGCGCGGCATGCGTGGCCAGGCGCTCGCGGCCCTGGGCCACGCGGCGGCTGTCGACCAGCATGGCCAGGTAATCCCAGAGCGCGGTGGAGAATTCCGGCTGACGGTCGAGCAGCGGCAGCACGCCCATGTCGGGCACCACGCTCGTGGCGTGCTGGCTGAAGGCGGCGTCGCTGACACCGGCGGCGATGGCCGGCGCGCGCAGGCCGGCCATGCAGGTCTGGAACTGGGCGAGTTCGCTGGCGGTCGGCGCGACGGCGGCCGGGCCGCTCGGCGCGGGTGCGACGACGGGCGGCGGTTCCGGCCCCTGCGGCGCGCGCGGCGGCGGGGCTTTCGGCGGCGTGGCGGCGCAGGCGGCCAGCAGGGACGCGGCAAGCGCGGTGATGACGAATCGGGAGCTGCGGATCACGGGCGGCCTCGCGTCAGGGGATGCCCGCATGATGCCACCCGCAACTGAACGGACTTTTGCACGGCGGGAATGGCGGGATGTGGCTTCGTCATGCGCCGGGGAATCGCGCGATGCGGCGGCTTCGTACCCGATGGGATGCGTCAGGCGATGCGGCTTCGTCATGCCGCATGGAGTTGGAGGGATGTGGCTTCACCCTTCCCCATGAAACGAATGGCGCGATGCGGCTTCGTTTTCCCCCATCGAGCGACATGGAAGATGCAGCTTCTACCCACTTTGTGGAAATGACCGGATGCGGCGCCGTCCTGCCGCATGGAAACGGCCCGAAGCCGCCTCCCCCTTCCCCACGAAAAAGGCCGCCCAAGGGCGGCCTTCTCCAGTGACCCGGCGATGCGCTGGATCAGCGACGCCCACCGAGCATGCCCATGCCGGCCTTGAGCACGTCGCCCATGTCCAAGTCGCCGTCGCCGTCCTGGTCCAGCACCGCGCCGAGCAGGCCGCCACCGAGGCCGCCCTGCTGCTGCACCGCCTGTTGTTCCTGGCCGAGGATGCTGCCGAGCATGCCGGCCGAAGGCGAGGCCGCCTGCGCCTGGCCGCCACCGAACATGCGCTTGGCGAGGTAGGCCATGACGATCGGCGCAAGGATCTTGAGCAGCATCTGCGCCTTGTCGCTGCCGAGGCCGGTGGCCTGGCCCAGGCCGCTCACCGCCTGCTGCTGGCGACCGCCGAAGATGTGGCCGAGCTGGCCCAGGCCGTCGGTCTGGCGCGACTGCGCGCCGCCCAGCACCGCACCGAGGATGTCGCCGATGCCCATGCCCGCAGCGCCGGAATGGTCACGCCCCAGCGCGCCGAACAGCGCTTTCGCGCCCTGCGGCTGGCTGGCGTTGCGGCCCAGTGCGCCGAGCAGCAACGGCAGCGCCGCCGCGACCGCACCCGCCGTCTGGGTCTGGCCGGTACCGAGCTGCTGGCTGATCTGCTGCAGGGCCGGCCCGGAAAGCTGGGAGAAGATGTCGTCGGTCAAGCTGCTCATGGGATTTCCTTCGGGGTGAGGCCGCAACGGTAGGGCGGCAGTTGTTACCGTTGCGCCAAGACTAGCGTGCATCCCGCCACCCGGCGCGACGCGGCTGCGGAACACCGCGTTCTCCCGCACACTGGCCGCCCGTCCTGCCCCGGAGCCCGCCATTTCCTACGCCGCCCTCACCTTCTATACCCACCCGATGTCGCGCGGACGCGTGGCGCGCTGGATGCTGGAGGAAACCGGCCTGCCCTACGAGACCGTGCTGCTGGAATACGGCACCACGATGAAGGCGCCGGACTACCTGGCCATCAACCCGATGGGCAAGGTGCCGGCCATCCGGCACGGCGACACCGTAGTGACCGAGAACACCGCCATTGCGCTGTATCTGGCCGATCTGGTGCCGGAGAAGAAACTGGCACCACCGGTCGGCAGTCCGGCACGCGGCAGCTACTACCGCTGGATCAGCCTGCTCAATCCGCTGGAGCAGCTGATGATGGCGAAGCACGCTGGCCAGCTCGGCAACCCGATGTCCGCCGGCTACGGCACCGAGGCCGACCTGCTCGGCACGCTCGAAGGCGCCATCGGTGACCGCGACCACCTGGTGGGCGACGACTTCACCGCCGCCGACCTGCTGGTGGCCGCGTACCTGGGCTGGTACCTGCAGTTCAAGATGCTGGAACCGCGCGAGGCCTTCGTGCGCTTCGCCGGGCTGCATCGCGGGCGGACGGCCGCCAAGCGCGCCAACGAGATCGACGACGCGCTCATCGCGCAGCAGAAGGCCGCCACGGGCGAAAGCTGAGGCCGCAACGGCCGCCGCATCCGCCATCAAACACCATGGGCAACCTGGGTTGCCCGCTACGTCCACGCGCCGCCAACGCCGGCGCCCGCTGACCCGTTCATCACTTCGGCACGCGCCTGTCACGCCCTGACGCCCATGCTGGACGCCCCCCCTGTACGGAAGTCAGCGATGGCCACCAAGAAAGCCGCACGTCCGGGCGCCTCTGCCCCCTCCCGCAAACGCCCGGCACAGGCGACCGGCGGTGAAACGCACCAGACCGCCACCGGCAAGCGCGACGTCATGACGACGGCGCAGGGCATCCCGGTCAGCGACAACCAGAATTCCCTGCGCGCCTACCCGCGCGGCCCGACGCTTCTGGAAGACTTCGTCCTCCGCGAGAAGATCACCCACTTCGACCACGAGCGCATTCCCGATCGCATCGTGCACGCACGCGGCTCGGCGGCCCACGGCTATTTCGAGCTCACCCACCCACTCACCGGCATCACCACGGCGCGGCTGTTCACCGACAAGGGCCTGCGCGTGCCGGTCTTCACGCGCTTCTCCACCGTCGCAGGCGGCGCCGGCAGCGTGGACACCCCGCGCGACGTGCGCGGCTTCGCGGTCAAGTTCTACACGCCGGAAGGCAACTACGACCTGGTCGGCAACAACCTGCCGGTGTTCGCCATCCAGGACGCGATGAAGTTCCCGGACTTCATCCACGCGGTGAAGATGGAACCGGATCGTGGCTTCCCGCAGGCCGCCAGCGCGCATGACACCTTCTGGGACTTCGTTTCCCTGTCGCCGGAAACGCTGAACATGGTGATGTGGGCAATGAGCGACCGTGGCATCCCGCGTTCGCTGCGGATGATCGAAGGCTTCGGCATCCACAGTTTCCGCTTCTTCAACGAGGCGGGCGATTCCACGTTCGTGCGCTTCCACTGGCGCCCGCGCCTGGGCCTGCAATCGCTGGTGTGGGATGAATCGGCCAAGCTGCAGGGTGCCGACAACGACTTCCACCGCCGCGACCTCTTCGACGCGATCAATGCCGGCCAATACCCGGAGTGGGATCTCGCCGTGCAGTTGTTCACCGAAGACGAAGCCGACGCGTTCCCCTTCGACCACCTCGACGCCACCAAGCTGATTCCCGAGGAACTGGTGCCGCTGCGCGTGGTCGGCCGCATGGTGCTGGACCGCAACCCGGACAACCATTTCGCCGAGAACGACCAGGTCGCCTTCTGCCCCGCCAACCTCGTGCCGGGCATCGACTTCTCCAACGATCCGCTGCTGCAGGGCCGCCTGTTCTCCTATCTGGACACGCAGCTGTGGCGGCTGGGCGGACCCAACTTCACCCAGATCCCGGTGAACGCGCCCAAGTGCCCGTTCGCGAACCACCAGCGCGACGCGCACATGCAGATGCAGGTGCCGAAGGGTCGCGTGGCGTACGAACCGGCATCGCTCGACAAGGACGGCTCCACGCCCAACGGCCGCGAGACCCCGGCCGGCTTCCGCAGTTTCGCCGAACGCGCACCGGACGATGGCCGCAAGGGCCGGCTGCGTGCCGAGTCCTTCGCCGACCACTACAGCCAGCCGCGCCTGTTCTGGAACAGCCAGAGCGACGTGGAGCGGGCGCACATCGCCTCCGCGCTGGTGTTCGAACTGGCGAAGGTGGAAGACGATCCGGTCCGCGAACGCACCGTGGGCCAGCTGCGCAACATCGACCAAGGGCTGGCGCAGCGCGTCGCCGACGGGCTTGGGATGAAGGCGCTGCCGGCGGCCGAACCCGCCGCCGTGCCGGCCATCGACATGCCGCCGTCGCCGGCGCTGGCGCTGATCGGCAAGATGAAGGACACCCTGGAAGGCCGCTGCATCGGCATCCTGGTGGCCGAAGGCAGCGACGGCAAGCAGGTGGACGCGATCCGCAGCGCCGCCGAGAAGGCCGGCGCGATCGTCAAGATCGTCGCGCCGAAGCTGCACGTGGCGATGAAGGGCGGCAAGCCGCGGAAGGTGGACGGACAGCTGGCCGGCACGCCCTCGCTGGTATTCGATGCGGTGGCGAGCGTGCTGGATCCGGCCGAAGCGGAGAAGCTGGCGAAAGACGGCGCGGCGATCGACTGGTTCCGCGATGCTTTCGGCCACCTCAAGGCCATCGCGGCCTGCGGCGGCACCCGCCAGCACATCCTGAAGGCGGCGGGCATCAAGCCGGACGCGGGCGTGGTGGAGCCCGGGGACGTGAAGGGCTTCATCAAGCTGGCCAAGACCCGGCAATGGGCGCGCGAGCCCAGGCTGCGCACGCTGGCCTGACCACCCCATCGGTTTTCACCACCACAGACGCCCCGCTCCGGCGGGGCGTTTGCATGTGGCTCAGCCCAGCGACTTCAACCGGTACAGCGCTTCCAGCGCCTGCCGGGGCGTGAGTTCGTCGGGCTCGATGCCGGCCAGCGCCTCCAACGCCGCGGACGGCGGCGCGAACAACCCGATCTGCTGCGGCATGTCGAGCGCCTGCGCGGTGAGCGGCGCGGGCTTGCCGCCGTCCTGCCGCTCCAGTTCGGCCAGCCGCGCGCGCGCGGCGCGCACCACGGTCTTCGGCAGGCCGGCCAGCGAGGCCACCTGCAAACCGAAACTGCGATTCGCCGGGCCGTCTTTCACCGCGTGCATGAAGACCAGTGCGTCCTCGTGCTCCACCGCATCCAGATGCACGTTGCGGATGCCGCTGCCCGGCGCGGCCAGCGCGGTCAGCTCGAAATAATGCGTGGCGAACAGCGTGTAGCTGCGGTTGGTTTCGGCCAGGTGGCGCGCGCAGGCCTCGGCCAGCGCCAGGCCGTCGTAGGTTGAGGTGCCGCGCCCGATCTCGTCCATCAGCACCAGTGATTGCGATGTCGCGTGGTGGAGGATGTAGCTGGTTTCCGACATCTCCACCATGAAGGTGGACTGGCCCTTGGCGAGGTCGTCGCCGGCGCCGATGCGGGTCAGGATGCGGTCGATCGGCCCGATCTCCGCGCGCGTGGCCGGCACGAAGCTGCCGATGTGCGCCAGCAGCACGATCAGCGCGTTCTGCCGCATGTAGGTGGACTTGCCGCCCATGTTGGGGCCGGTGATCACCAGCATCCGGGTGGCGTCGTCGAGCTGAAGGTCGTTGGGGGTGAACGGCGCGTCGCGCACGGCCTCGACCACCGGGTGGCGGCCGCCTTCGATGTGCAGCACCGCCTCGTCCACCAGCCGCGGGCGCGACCAGTCCAGCGCCTCGGCGCGTTCGGCGAAACCGCAGAGGACGTCGAGTTCGGCCAGCGCACCGGCACAGCGGCGCAGCGGTTCCAGGTCGGCATTGAGCGCGTCCAGCACGCCTTCATACAACCCCTTCTCGCGTGACAGGGCGCGCTCGCGGGCGGACAGCACCTTGTCTTCGAAATCCTTCAGTTCCTCCGTGATGTAGCGCTCGGCGTTGGCCAGTGTCTGCCGCCGCGTGTAATGCACCGGCACCTTGTCCGCATGCACCTTGCCCATCTCGATGTAATAGCCGTGCACGCGGTTGTAGCCGACCTTGAGGGTGGCGATGCCGGTCGCGGCGCGTTCGCGGGCTTCCATGTCGATCAGGAACTGGTCGGCGTTGGTGGAGAGCTGGCGGAGCTCGTCCAGTTCCGCATCGAAACCTTCGGCGATGACGCTGCCGTCGCGGGCCAGCAGCGGCGGCTGCGCGACGATCGCGCGCTGCAGATAGGCGGCGGTGTCCACATGCTCGCCCAGCGCATCGGCGAGCCATTGCAGGCGCGGCGAATCCAGCGGCGTCAGCAGCGTGCGCAGCGAAGGCAGCTTGGCCAGCGCATCACGCAGGGTCGAAAGATCGCGCGGGCGGGCGCTGCGCAACGCGACGCGGGTCAGGATGCGCTCCACGTCGCCGAAACCGCGGAAGGCCTCGCGCAGGTCCTCGTCGGCGCGCGCATCCACCATCGCCTGCACCGCATGCAGGCGCGGTTCGACCACCTCGCGCGTACGCAGCGGCCGGTGCAGCCAGCGCCGCAGCAGGCGTCCGCCCATCGGGGTGATGGTGGAATCCAGCACACCCAGCAGCGTGTGGCGGGTGTCACCATCGACGCGGCTGTCGAGTTCCAGGTGCCGGCGCGTGGCCGCGTTCATGGCGATGGCGGCGTCGTTGCTTTCCAGCGTGATCGCGGTGAGGTGCGGCAGGCGCTGCTTCTGGGTTTCTTCCACATACCCCAGCAGCGCACCCGCGGCGGCGATCGCCAGCGGCATCTGCTCGATGCCGAAGCCGGACAGGTCATGCACGTTGAAAAACCCCAGCAGCTTGCGGCGCGACGCATCGACATCGAACAACCACGGCGCCCGCATCCGCACGCCGTGGCGACCGGTGAGCAGCGGCCAGTCACCGTCATCGGGCACCAGCAGTTCGGCCGGTTCCAGCCGTGCCAGTTCGGCTTCCAGCTGGTCGTCGTTCTCGACCTGCGCCACCTGGAAACGCCCGCCAGCCAAGTCCGCCCAGGCCAGGCCATAACCCGACTTTCCACGCGCCACCGCCATCAACAGCGTGTCGCGGCGGTCGGGCAGCAGCGCCTCGTCGGTGACCGTGCCGGGCGTGACGATGCGCACCACCTTGCGTTCGACCAGGCCTTTCGATGCCGCCGGGTCGCCGATCTGCTCGCAGATCGCCACCGACTCGCCCAGCGCCACCAGCCGCGCCAGGTAGCCCTCGTGCGCGTGGTGCGGCACGCCGGCCATCGGGATCGGCTGGCCAGCCGAGCTGCCACGCTGGGTCAGGGTGAGGTCGAGCAGGCGCGCGGCCTTGCGCGCATCGTCATAGAACAGCTCGTAGAAATCGCCCATGCGGAAGAACAGCAGCACGTCCGGATGTTCGGCCTTGGCGGCGAAGAACTGGCGCATCAGGGGCGTGTGCTGGTCGAGGTCGGACATCCGGGCGAGAATGCGGGGAACGAACGACGTAGTGTGCCCGATGCCCATTCCCGCCGACACCGAACTGGATGTACTGGCCCGCGAAACCGGCGAACGCCTGCGTGCCGGCCGCGACATGCTGGTCACCGCCGAGAGCTGCACCGGCGGCTGGATCGCCAAGACGGTGACCGGCATCGGCGGCTCGTCGGAGTGGTTCGACTGCGGGATGGTGGCCTACAGCTACGAGGCCAAGCAGGCTCTGCTCGGCGTGCGCCCGCAGACGCTCGAACAGCACGGCGCGGTCAGCCGCGAATGCGTGGTCGAAATGGTCTCCGGCGCGTTGTCGCATTCCGGCGGCACGGTCGCGGTGGCCGTCACCGGCATCGCCGGCCCCGGCGGCGGCAGCCCGGACAAGCCGGTCGGCACGGTGTGGATCGGCTGGAAGCGGCGCGGCGGCTATGCCCGCGCCGAGGTCTTCCATTTCGAAGGCGACCGCGACGCGGTGCGCCGGCAGACGGTGGCGATGGCGCTGCGCGGGATCAGTGATTGATGCCGATGCGGGCGTGATCTGGATGAAGCCGCCTCAGCCGACATCGCCATCCACGTAGAACCAGCGCCCGCCTTCCCGCACGAAGCGGCTGCGTTCCCGCAACTCGCCGTGGCGGCCGCGCTCGATGAATCGGGCCACGAAGTCCACTTCCGCGTGGTCGTCGTCGATGCGGCGATGGGCCAGCACCTTCAGCCGCAGCCATTTGACTGGCCCCTCGAAAGCCAGTGATGCCGGGCGCGTGGACGGGTGCCAACTGGTGCGCAGGTAATCGGCATCCTCCAACACATAAGCGCTGTAGCGGGAACGCATGAGGGCTTCGGCGTCCGCGGCGGGCGTGCCGGCGTTGAGCGGGCCGCAGCAGGTGGCGTAGGGGTGGTTGGTGCCGCAGGGGCAGGTGTCGGTCGTCATTCCACCAAGGTTAGGGGCTTGCGGCGATCAATCGTTAGTAGTATTACTACCCGTATGGACAAATACGCCGCCCTCTCCGAGACCCAGCAGGCCATCCTCGCGTTCATCGCCGAGCGCATCGAGATCGATGGCATGGCCCCCGCGCAGACGGAAATCGCCCGCGCCTTCGGCTTCAAGGGCGTGCGGGCGGCGCAGCACCATCTGGAAGCGCTTGAAGCGGCCGGCGCCATCGCGCGCATGCCGGGCAAGGCCCGCAGCCTGCGCGTGCTGCTGGCCCCCGAGCGCCCGCAGGCCAGCCTGGCCCTGGAAGCCCTCAACGACGACGCCATCCGCCTGCCGATCCTCGGCCAGGTCGCGGCCGGCCTGCCGATCGGCGCCGACGTCGACCAGTTCAGCGAGTCCTATGTGGTGCTCGACCGCGTGTTCTTCTCGCCCAAACCCGACTACCTGTTGAAGGTGAAGGGTGATTCGATGATCGACGAAGGCATCTTCGACGGCGACCTGATCGGCGTGCACCGCACCAGCGACGCCCGCAACGGCCAGATCGTGGTCGCCCGCATCGACGAGGAAGTCACGGTCAAGCTGCTCAAGAAAGGCGCGGACCGCATCCGCCTGCTGCCACGCAACCCCGATTACGCCCCCATCGACGTACTGCCCGGCCAGGATTTCGCCATCGAAGGCCTGTACTGCGGCCTGGTGAGGCCGAACCGGTGAGTGCGTCGTTCCTACAGGCGGCACGGGCTTTCCCGCCTGCCGCCCTGCCCACCACGGAAATATTTTCGAAGGCGGCCGGACGCGTCGCAGCCCATGCGACCACCCCGCCCTAGCCTGTGCCCATGTCGAAACCCGAACGCAATCCCCGATCCAAATCCAGCCCAGAGGAAACCAAAATGGACGAGAACCGCAAACGCGCGCTGACCGCAGCGCTCAGCCAGATCGAAAAGCAATTCGGCAAGGGATCGGTGATGCGCATGGGTGACCGTGCGGTCGAGATCACCGAGACCATCGGCACCGGCTCGCTGATGCTCGATCTCGCGCTCGGCATCGGCGGCCTGCCCAAGGGCCGCGTGGTCGAGATCTATGGACCGGAGTCCTCCGGCAAGACCACCCTGACCCTGCAGGCCATCGCGGAATGCCAGAAGACCGGCGGCACCGCCGCCTTCATCGACGCCGAACACGCACTGGATCCGGTCTATGCCGCCAAGCTCGGCGTGAACGTGGACGACCTGCTGCTCTCCCAGCCCGACACCGGCGAGCAGGCGCTGGAAATCGCCGACATGCTGGTGCGTTCCGGCGCCGTCGACATGGTGGTGGTGGACTCGGTGGCCGCGCTGACGCCCAAGGCGGAAATCGAAGGCGAGATGGGCGACCAGCTGCCCGGCCTGCAGGCCCGCCTGATGAGCCAGGCGCTGCGCAAGCTGACCGGCAACATCAAGCGCAGCAACTGCATGGTCATCTTCATCAACCAGCTGCGCCAGAAGATCGGCATCATGATGCCGGGCCAGAGCAATGAAGTGACCACCGGCGGCAACGCGCTCAAGTTCTACGCCTCGGTGCGCCTGGACATCCGCCGCATCGGCGCGATCAAGAAGGGCGACGAGATCATCGGCAACCAGACCCGCATCAAGGTGGTCAAGAACAAGCTGGCGCCTCCGTTCAAGCAGGTCATCACCGAAATCCTCTACGGCGAAGGCATCTCGCGCGAGGGCGAACTGATCGAGATGGGCGTCAACGCCAAGCTGGTCGAGAAGTCCGGCGCCTGGTACGGCTACGACGGCGAACGCATCGGCCAGGGCAAGGAAAACGCCCGCCAGTACCTGAAGGACAACCCGGCCGCAGCCGCCAAGCTGGAAACCCAGCTGCGCGAGAAGTTCATCCCCGAAGAGGCCACGCGTGACGAGGCCGACGGCGAAGACGACGAGGCATGAGTCAACCGCCCGGCGACGATGCAGGCACTGGGCGTCCGCGTCGTCGTCGGGCAACCCCCGAACTTTCCCCGGGCCAGCGTGCGCTGGCCCTGCTCGTGCGCCGGGAGCACTCGCGCAAGGAACTGACCCGCAAGCTGCAGGCCCGTGGCGTCACCCGCGAGGACGCCCGCAGCGCCGTCGAGCGCATGGCCGAAGCCGGCTGGCAAAGCAATGAGCGTTTCGCCGAGAACCTGGTCCGCAGCCGCATCGCCCAGGGGCACGGCCCGCTGCGCATCCGGGCCGAACTCGCCACCCATGGCCTGGACAGCGAAGCCATCCGCACCGCGATGAAAGGCGAAGACCACGACTGGGCCAGGCTGGCCCATGAGCTGGCTCATCGCCGCTTCGGGCCCGGTTTGGGCGAAGACCGCGCCCTGCAACGCAAGGCCGGCGAACTGCTGATCCGGCGCGGCTTCACCGTCGAGCAGATGCGCCGCGCCATCAATGGCGACCCCTTCGAGGACGATTTCGGCTGACGCGATCCGCATGGCCCGGCCTCATCCGCCGCGCCCGACATCAGCGCGCACCATCGAAACCATCGGAAAAACCAAGGGCGAGCCCTTCCCCGCCCTGTTAATCTTGGCGTTCCGCTTGCCGGCCCGCCACCGCGCCCCCATTTTCCGGGCGTGGGCGGTTCCGTGCCCGCCCCGTCATCGCCAACGCCAGACACGCATGAAAACCACCGCCGACATCCGCCGCGACTTCCTCGACTTCTTCGCCGAACGCGGCCACACCATCGTCCCCTCCGCCTCGCTGGTGCCGGGCAACGATCCGACCCTGCTGTTCACCAACTCGGGCATGGTGCAGTTCAAGGATGTCTTCCTCGGCGCCGAGAAACGCAGTTACGTGCGCGCGGCCGACGTCCAGCGCTGCCTGCGCGCCGGCGGCAAGCACAACGACCTCGACCAGGTCGGCTACACCGCGCGCCACCACACCTTCTTCGAAATGCTCGGCAACTGGTCGTTCGGCGACTACTTCAAGCAGGACGCCATCACCTGGGCATGGGAACTGCTGACCGAAGTCTGGAAGCTGCCGAAGGAGCGCCTGCTCGCCACCGTCTACCACACCGATGACGAATCCTTCGCCATCTGGCGCGACGTCATCGGCCTTCCGGAAGACCGCATCATCCGCATCGGCGACAACAAGGGCGCTCCCTTCGCCTCCGACAATTTCTGGCAGATGGCCGACACCGGCCCCTGCGGCCCGTGCACGGAAATCTTCTACGACCACGGCGAGCAGTACGCCGGCGGCCCGCCCGGCTCGCCGGACGAGGACGGCGACCGCTTCATCGAAATCTGGAACAACGTCTTCATGCAGTTCGACCGCGCCGCGGACGGCACGCTGACCCCGCTGCCCGCGCCCTGCGTCGACACCGGCATGGGTCTGGAGCGCATCGCCGCCGTGCTGCAGCACGCCCATTCCAACTACGAGATCGACCTATTCCAGGCGCTGATCAAGCATGCCGCCGAGCTGACCGGCACCACCGATCCCGGCAACAAGTCGCTGCGTGTCATCGCCGACCACATCCGCGCCGCCAGCTTCCTGATCGCCGACGGCGTGCTGCGCTCCAACGAAGGCCGTGGCTACGTGCTGCGCCGGATCATCCGCCGCGCGTTGCGCCATGGCTGGATGCTGGGCGTGCGCCAGCCGTTCTTCCACAAGCTGGTCGGCACCCTCGACGGCTTGATGGGCGATGCCTACCCGGTGCTGCGCGAACATCGCGCCACCGTCGAACGCGCGTTGAAGGCGGAGGAAGAACGCTTCGCCGAAACCCTCGATGCCGGCATGCGCATCTTCAACGATGTCGCGGCGAGATCGGGCGACACCATCCCCGGTGCCGACGCGTTCCGCCTCTACGACACCTACGGCTTCCCGCTCGACCTCACCCAGGACATGGCCCGCGAACGCGGTATGTCGGTGGATGTCGCCGGCTTCGATGCCTCGATGCAGCAGCAGAAGGACACCGCGCGCGCCGCCGGCCGCTTCGGCGGCGGCCTGGTGCTGCCGGCGGAACTGATCGCACAGCTGGCCCCGACGCAATTCCTCGGCTACGAGCAGGCGGCGTCCGACGGCCTCAAGGTCATCGCGCTGATGCAGGGCGGCAAGCCGGTCGATGCCGTGCAGGCGGGCAATGACATCGTCGTCATCCTCGACCGCAGCCCCTTCTACGCTGAATCCGGCGGCCAGGTCGGTGACATCGGCCAACTGTCGAAGGCCGACGCGCGTTTTGATGTCAGCGAGACCCGCAAGCTGGCCGGCCAGTTCCACGCACACATCGGCAAGCTGACCAACGGTGCCCTGAAGGTAGGCGATGTGCTGGAAGGCCACATCGACGGCGAACGCCGCGAGGCCGTCGTCCTCAACCACACCGCCACCCATCTGCTGCACGCCGCGCTGCGCCAGCTGCTCGGCACGCACGTCCAGCAGAAGGGCTCGCTGGTCGCGCCGGACCGCCTGCGCTTCGACTTCTCGCATTTCCAGCCGGTGACCGCCACGGAAGTGGCCGAACTGGAGCGCCGCGTCAATGCCGAGATCCGCGCCAACCATGAGGGCGAGGTCCGCAACATGGCGATGCAGGAAGCGCTCGACTTCGGCGCGATGGCGCTGTTCGGCGAGAAGTACGGCGAGAACGTCCGCGTGCTGAAGTTCGGCGACGGCTCGATCGAACTCTGCGGCGGCACCCACGTACGCCGCACCGGCGACATCGGCCTGTTCAAGATCGTATCCGAAGGCGGCGTGTCCGCCGGCGTGCGTCGCATCGAGGCGCTGACCGGCCAGGCCGCGCTCGATCATGTCGCCGCCGAGGAGCATCGCCTCGACGAGGCCGCGCGCCTGCTCGGCGGTACGCCTGCGGAAATCGGCGACAAGCTGCGCGCCCTGCTCGACCGCCAGAAGAAGCTCGACCGTGAACTGGAAGCCGCCAAGGCCAAGGCCGCAAGCGGCGCCACCAGCGATCTGGGCGCGCAGGCCCGCGACGTCGCCGGCATCAAGGTGCTGGCCGCGCGCATCGAAGGCTTCGACGCCAAGGCCCTGCGCGACGCGATGGACCGCCTCAAGCAGCAGCTCGGCGATGCGGTCGTCGTGCTGGCCGGCACCGACGGCAGCGGCAAGGCCGCGCTGGTGGCGGGCGTCAGCGGCGCGGCGATGGGCAAGGTCAAGGCCGGCGAACTGCTGTCGGACGTGGCGCAGAAGATCAACGGCAAGGGCGGCGGACGCCCCGACATGGCCCAGGGTGGCGGCGAGGATGGCCCCGCACTGATCGCCGCGCTCGACGAGGTTCAGGCCTGGGTCTCAGCCCGCGTGTCATGATTTCTGCACGCGGGCATGGAATGGAACGTTCCACTGCCGTGTCACATGGCGCACCCCGCATCCATTTATCCTGACATTCATGGATTCATCCGCGCAGGCGGAGCAAAGGAGTGAAGCGATGTTGATTCTGACCCGCCGCGTAGGCGAAACCCTGATGATCGGCGACTCGGTGACGGTCACCGTGCTGGGCGTCAAGGGCAACCAGGTCCGCGTGGGCATCACCGCCCCGAAAGACGTGGCGGTGCATCGCGAAGAGATCTACAAGCGCATCCAGGATGTCGATTCGGCGACCGCCGACGATTCCGAATTGCCCGCGCAGGCCTGAGCCGCTATCCTACGCATCTGGCGGCGAAAGCCGCCTTCGACGTTCCGGAGAGTTGCCCGAGAGGCCGAAGGGGCTCCCCTGCTAAGGGAGTATGGGGTCAAAAGCTCCATCGAGGGTTCGAATCCCTCACTCTCCGCCAGACGTCGTATTCATGGTGTTGACGCCATCGGCGGCTTTCACCATAATTCCGCTTCTGCCACGCGCCCGTAGCTCAGTTGGATAGAGCACCAGGCTACGAACTTGGGGGTCGGAGGTTCGAATCCTTCCGGGCGCGCCATCAGAATGAAAAGCCAACCGCGCGGTTGGCTTTTTTGTTTGTCGATTGCGCCCGTCGGATTTCCGGCCCGTCGCAGCGCGACGGGCGTTCACCGGCGCGCGAAGCGGTGCTTCGCTGACCGCGCCGGACTCACCCCTTCCGGGCGCGCCATCAGAATGAAAAGCCAACCTCGCGGTTGGCTTTTTTGTTGGTCGAAGAAAGCCGAAGACTCGTCCTTCCCCACATCCCCATAAACAAAAACCCGCCGCATCGCTGCGACGGGTTTGTCAAAACGACATCGATGCCTTCAATCAGAGGAACGGATCGAAGGGATCCTGCAGCACGATGTTGGCGTCGCGGTCGGGGCCGGTCGAGACGATCGCCAGCGGGCAACCGGCCAGTTCCTCCAGCGCGCGCAGGTAGGCGCGTGCGGCCGGCGGCAGTTTGTCCCAGTCGGTGATGCCGGCGGTGGATTCCTGCCAGCCCGGGAATTCCAGGTAGACCGGCGTGCATTCCTCCCAGCCCTTGGCGTCGAGCGGCGCGTATTCGGTGCGCTTGCCACGGTATTCGTAGGCGATGCACATCTTCAGCGTCTCCATCCCGTCGAGGATGTCGAGCTTGGTGATGCACAGGCCGCTGATGCCGTTGATGGCCACCGCACGCTTGAGCGCGACGATGTCCATCCAGCCGCAGCGACGCGGGCGGCCGGTGGTGGCGCCGTATTCCTGGCCACGGTCGCGGATGCCCTGCCCCACGTCGTCATGCAGTTCGGTCGGGAACGGGCCGCCGCCGACGCGCGTGGCGTAGGCCTTGGCGATGCCGAGCACGTAGTCGATCGCGTCCGCGCCGACACCGGTACCGGCCATCGCACCGCCGATCGTGGTGTTGGACGAGGTGACGTAGGGATAGGTGCCGTGATCGATGTCGAGCAGCGAGCCCTGCGCGCCTTCGAACAGCACGCGCTTACCGGCGCGGCGCAGGTCGTGCAGGATGCCGGCCACGTCGGCCTTCATCGGCTCCACGTATTCGCCGAACGCCAGCGCCTCGTCCAGCGTCTGCTGGAAGTCGACCGCATCGACCTTCAGGTAATTCGTCAGCACGAAGTTGTGATAGTCGAGCGCTGCACGCAGCTTTTCGGCCAGTTCGTCCGGGTAATGCAGGTCGGCGACGCGGATGCCGCGACGCGCCACCTTGTCTTCGTACGCCGGGCCGATGCCGCGGCCGGTGGTGCCGATGGCCTTGCCGCCGGCGGCCTTCTCGCGGGCCTGATCCAGCGCGATGTGGTACGGCATGATCAGCGGCGTGGCCGGGCTGATCTTGAGGCGCGAACGCACTTCAACGCCGTTGCCTTCGAGTTCGGCGATTTCCTTCTGCAGCGCGCCCGGGTGCAGGACCACGCCGTTGCCGATCAGGCACAGCGCGTCGTCGCGCAGGATGCCGGACGGAATCAGGTGGAGGACGGTCTTCTTGCCGCCGATCACCAGCGTGTGGCCGGCGTTGTGGCCGCCCTGGAAGCGCACGACCGCGCCGATGTCCTGCGTCAGCAGGTCGACGATCTTGCCCTTGCCTTCATCGCCCCATTGCGCGCCCAGTACAACAACCGACTGACCCATTTCCGTACTCCAGACGTGGAAAAAGCCGGCGGGGGAATGTCCCCGACCGGCTTTTCCAAATGATACCGATGGCGGCCGGGGTTTGCCAGCCGCCCGGCTTCAGCGGTCGCTGCGCAGGTACTGCAGGAAGGGATCGTTGCGGTCGAGGACGATCACCGAATCGCTGCCCTTGAACGAGCCGCGATAGGCTTCCAAGCTGCGCTGGAAGGCATAGAAGCCGGCATCCTTCTGCGCCGCGCTGGCGTACAGGCGCGCGGCCTCGGCATCACCCTCGCCGCGCAGCTTCTGCGCGTCGCGCTCGGCCTCGGACACGATCACCGTACGGTCACGGTCAGCCTGGGCGCGGATCTGGCGGGCCTGCTCCTCGCCCTCGGCGCGCAGGCGGCTGGCCACCTGCTGGCGCTGGGCGCGCATGCGGTTGTAGACGTCGCCGATCACGTCGCTGTCGGTCGGCAGCTCGATCTGCTTGAGGCGCAGGTCGACGATGCGCACGCCGACGTTCTTCGCGCCCTGGTTGATGATGTCGAGCTGCTGGCGGGTCACTTCGCCGCGATCGCCGGACACCACTTCCTTCAGCGTGCGCGAGTTGATCTCGTTGCGCAGCGCGTCCTTGATGATCGGCGCGAGGCGCTGCACGGCCACGCTTTCATCACCATTGGTCGCGCGATAGAAGGCGCTGGCGTTCTCGATCATGCCGAGCGCGAAGAAATCGACGCTCAGGTCCTTGCGCTCGGAATCGAGGTAGCGCTCCGGCGTAGCATCGAGCACCTGCAGGCGGCGGTCGAAGATGCGCGCGCTTTCGATCAGCGGCACCTTGAAATGCAGGCCCGGCCCGATGTCGGCGCGGGCGACGCGACCCAGGTTGAGCACGATGGCCGTCTGGCCTTCGCGGACGATGTAGAAGGAGCCCGTGGCGAGCAGCAAGGCGACCACGAGGATCGGCAAAATACGCGAGACAAATCCGTTCATGTCGATCACTTTCCTTCCGTGCCGGAGCGCGGCTGGCGCGCGGGACGCGGCGTGTTGTCCGCCTGCTGCACGGCCTGGGCGGCGGCTTCCACCGGCACCACCGGCGATACGGCACTCGATGCCGGCCCGGTCTGCACATCCCCCTTGCCGGCCATCGGCACATAGATAAGCTGGCGGCTGTCACCGCCGACGATGGTGCGGTTCTCGGACAGCACTTCCTGCACGGTTTCCAGCCACAGGCGCTTGCGGGTGACATCCGGCGCGGACTTGTACTGGTCGACCAGCAGGCTGAAACGCTCGGCGTCACCGGTGGCACGCGCGACCTTGGCGGTCTTGTAGCCTTCGGCCTGGGTGCGGATGCTGGCCGCCTGGCCGCGTGCTTCCGGCACCACCTGCGCGGCGTAGGCACGCGCCTCGCTGATCACGCGGTCGCGGTCCTGGCTGGCGCTGTTGACGTCGTCGAACGCCGGCTTCACTTCATCCGGCGGACGCGCGTTCTGCAGGTTGAGTTCGGTCACGACGATGCCGGTGCGGTAGGCATCGAGTGACTTCTGCAGCTGCACCCGCGCCGAGACCGCCAGCGCATTGCGCGCGCCGAGCACGGTGTCGAGGGTGGCGCGACCGACCTGTTCGCGGACGTTGCTGAGCGCGGCCTGCTCCAGCACGGTGTCGGCATCGCGGGTGCCGAACAGGTACTTGAGCGGGTCACCGACGCGGTACTGCACGTTGATCTGCACATCGACGATGTTCTCGTCGCTGGTCAGCACCGGGACGGTGGTGTCGAAGGTCTTGATGGAAGTCGCATCGACCTTGGTGACGCGCTCGATCGGCCACGGCAGCTTGAAGTTGGGGCCGGGCTGCATGACGCGGGCGAACTGGCCGAAGCGCAGCACCACGCCGCGCTGCTGCTCGGCCACCAGCACGAAGGTCGAGAACAGCAGCCAGAGCGCCAGCGCGATGCCGATCCAGCGCAGCGGCGAGCCGCCATCGAACAGGTCGCGAAAGCGGGCCAGCAGGCCGTCGAGGGGGTTGCGTCCACCGCCACCGCCGGAAGAGCGGGGAATCCGTGGCGGAAGGTCGCGTCCGCCGTCTCCGGGTTTGTTCCAGGCCATGCCTGCTCCGTCTGGGCCCGTGCCGTGGCGGGATGCCGTCGCGCGGGCGGAAGAATCTCGATTCTAACGGGCGCCACGCCGGGCGTCCGTCCAATTCAGATGGGGTCGTCCTCGCCCGGAGGCAAGTGTTCGCGCAGCACGGCGGCGTGCGGATCGGCCAACAGGCGCCGCGCATCGCTTTCAGGCAGGTCGATATCGAGCCGCCAGCCGTCCTCGTCATGCGATTCGGCACGGATCGCGCCCAGCCCGTGCAACTGCGAGCGCAGCCGCGCGGCATCGCTCGGCAGGCGCAGCGTGGTGGTGATGCGGCGCATGCCGAACAGCTGCGCCAGCCCTTCGCGGAGTTCATCGAGCCCCAGCGCATCGCGCGCGGACACCCAGGCGCGCGGCCGGGTGTCTTCGCCGCGTTCGAAGCGCGGCACGATCTGCTCCAGCCGGTCGATCTTGTTGTAGACCAGCACCTGCGGCAGGTCACCGGCGCCGATTTCCTCCAGCACCGCATCGACCTGACCGATGCGCTCCTCGCGCAGGGGATCGGCGGCATCGACCACGTGCAGCAGCAGGTCGGCCTCGCGCGCTTCGGACAGCGTGGAGCGGAACGCGGCGACCAGTTCGTGCGGCAGGTCGCGCACGAAGCCGACGGTATCGGCCAGCAACGCGTGCCCACCCGGCAGGTCGATGCGGCGCACGGTTGGGTCCAGCGTGGCAAACAGCTGATCGGCGGCATAGGCCTGCGCGCCGGTCAGCGCATTGAACAGCGTCGACTTGCCGGCATTGGTGTAGCCCACCAGCGCGATCCGCGGCAAGGCGCTGCGCACCCGCGAACGGCGCATCTGGGTGCGCTGCACTTCCACTTTTTCCAGGCGCTTCTGCAACTGCTCGACGCGCTTCTGCAGCAGCCGGCGGTCGGTTTCCAGCTGGGTTTCACCCGGACCGCGCAGTCCGATGGAGCCGCCGCGCTGGCGTTCCAAGTGCGTCCAGCCGCGCACCAACCGCGTGGCGAGGTGCTTGAGCTGGGCCAGTTCCACCTGCAACTTGCCTTCGTGCGAATGCGCACGCTGCGCGAAGATGTCGAGGATCAATCCGGTGCGATCCACCACCCGACGCTCCAGCAGCTTCTCCAGGTTGCGTTCCTGGCCCGGTGAGAGTTGATGGTTGACGAGGATGAGGTCGGCGCCGACCGCATCGGCGGCCGCCTTCACTTCCTCCAGCTTGCCACTGCCGATCAGCGTGGCCGGGTTGGGCTTGTCGATGCGCGCGGTGGCGACATGCAGCACCTGCGCACCGGCGGAGCGCGCCAGTTCGGCGAATTCCTCCATCACTTCGTCTTCGGGCGCGCCGCCGCGATGCGGCTGGATCAGCAGGGCGTTCTCGCCCTTCTTGGAGCGGTCAAACAATTCCACCGGTCAGTGTCCTGTTGCCTGCATGACGCGGTGGAACGTGGAAGCTCTCCGCATCAGTCGTCGATCTGGGCGACGGCCATCTCGCCGTCTTCGCCATTGGATTGCACATAGCCGCCGCCCGGCCCCACGCGCACGTTGCGCGCCGGCACCACGGTGGAAATGGCGTGCTTGTAGACCATCTGGCTCACGGTATTGCGCAGCAGGACCACGAACTGGTCGAACGATTCAATCGTCCCCTGCAGCTTGATGCCGTTGACCAGGTACACGGACACCGGCACGCGCTCGCGGCGCAGCGCGTTGAGGAAGGGATCCTGCAAGGATTGGGCTTTCGACACGTCTGTCCCCTTTTTTCTTGTTTGTTGTTGTTGTGATGTCGCCAATGCCGGCCCTCACCCGGCCGGACGCCCGAGTTTAGCGCAGGCCCGCAATCAGGCGGGCAGGATGCGTCCGGCGGCCTCGCGCAGGCGTCCGGTTTCGCGATGCGGGTCAAACCACAGGGCATCGTGGCGGCCACGGAGCCAGGTCAGTTGCCGCTTGGCCAGCTGCCGCGTGGCGAAGATCGCTCGGTCGCGGAAGGTCGCGGCATCGAACACGCCATCCAAGTGTTCCCAGGCCTGCCGGTAACCGACCGCACGGATCGCCGGCAGGTCGAGCGGCGCGGGATGGTCGAGCAGTTCAGGCCGTTCACGCAGGCCGCGGACTTCGTCGAGGAAGCCGGCATCGAGCATCATGTCGAAGCGTATTTCGATGCGCCGGTGCAATTCCGCGCGGTCATCGGGCGCCAGCACCAGCTTCAGCACTTTCGCCGGCAGGCGCGGTGCGTTCGCGCCTTCGCGTTGCCATTGCGAGATCGGCTTGCCGCTCAACCGCCAGACTTCCAACGCGCGCTGGATGCGTTGCGGATCGGTGGTGTGGATGCGCGAGGCGGCTTCGGCATCCACCTTCGCCAGCTCCGCATGCAGGGCCGGCCAGCCGCGTTCCGCCGCCTCGGCGCTGATCGACGCGCGCATGTCGGCATCGGCTTCGGGCATCGGGGCGAGGCCGTTCAACAAGGCGTGGAAGTACAGGCCGGTGCCGCCGGCGAGGATCGGCAACTTGCCGCGCGCGAGGATGCCGTCGATGGCGGCGCGTGCATCCGTCGCGAATTCCGCCGCCGAATACGCCTGCCATGGCTCGCGCAGGTCGATCAGGTGATGCGGCACGATGGCGCGTTCGTCGGCACTCGGCTTGGCCGCGCCGATGTCGAGCCCGCGATAGACCAGCGCCGAATCGACGCTGACGATCTCGCCGTTGAAGCGTTCCGCCAGTTCCAGCGCAAACGCGGTCTTCCCCGACGCGGTCGGGCCCATCACCGCGATCGCGGGCGGGCGACGATCCGCCGGCATCAATACCCCGTCTGCGCGAGCTCCGCGCGGACCGCGTCATGCGTGGCCAGCACTTCGCGCGAGGGCGCACGCGTCATCAGGCTCACGCCGACCACCGCCAGCGTGCCGATTGATGAAGCCGGGCACGATCTCGTACAACGCGCTGCCGGCGAACTGCTTCCACAGGATCACCGTGGCCGCACCGGCGACGATGCCGGCCAACGCGCCCCAACCGTTCATGCGCCGCCAGAACAGGGACATCAACACCACCGGGCCGAACGCCGCGCCGAAACCGGCCCAGGCGTAGCTCACCAGGCCGAGCACGCGGCTGTCCGGATCACGCGCGATGAAGATCGCGACCAGTGCCACCAGCGCCACCATCGCGCGGCCGAACCACACCAGTTCGCGCTCGCCCGCCTCTGGCCGCACGAAGCCGCGATAGAAGTCCTCGGTCAACGCGCTGGCGCAGACCAGCAACTGGCAGGACAGCGTGCTCATCACCGCGGCGAGAATCGCGGACAACAACACACCGGCGATCCACGGATTGAACAGCAATTCCGCCAGCACGATGAACACGCGCTCCGGGTTCGCGGTGACGGGGCCGGCCTGATCCGGGTGCGCTTCGAAATAACTGATACCGAAGAAACCGACGAGGATCGCGCCGAGCAGGCACAGCACCATCCAGGTCATGCCGATGCGCCGCGCCTGCGGGATCGTTTTGACGCTTTCCGCCGCCATGAAGCGCGCCAGGATGTGCGGCTGCCCGAAGTAGCCCAGGCCCCACGCCAGCGCGGAGATCACCGCGATGAAGCCGCCCTTGCCCACCCACGACAGCTTGAGCGCGTCGCTGCGCTCGATCATGGCGAGGCTCTCCGTCGGCCCACCGACCGCAGCCATCACGATGATCGGCGTCAGGATCAGCGCGAAGATCATCAGCGTGGCCTGCACGGTGTCGGTCCAGCTCACCGCGAGGAAGCCGCCGATCAGCGTGTAGGCGATCGTCGCCGCCGCGCCCCACCACAGCGCCTGCGCGTACGGCAGCCCAAACACGCTTTCGAACAGGCGCGCGCCGGCCACGATGCCGCTGGCGGCGTACAGCGCGAAGAACACCAGGATCACCAGCGCCGAAACCACGCGCAGCAGCTTGCCGTTCTCGCCGAAGCGGGTGGTGAAGTAGTCCGGCAGCGTCAGCGCATCGGCGCTGCGCTCGGTGTACAGGCGCAACGGACCGGCGACGAAACGCCAGTTGAGATACGCGCCGATCACCAGCCCGACCGCGATCCACGCCTCCGACAGGCCGGTGAGATACAACGCGCCCGGCAGGCCCATCAGCAACCAGCCGCTCATGTCCGACGCGCCCGCCGACAACGCGGTGACGTAGCCGCCCAGCGAACGCCCGCCGAGGATGTAGTCGTCGAAATCGCGGGTGCGCCACCACGCGATGAACCCGATGGCGACCATCGCCAGCAGGTAGAAACCGAAGGTGATCAGCAGCGGCGTGCTGGCGGTCATGCGCGAATCCCCGGGAAACGATGCCGCGAGTGTACCCGCCGGCCGCCCCGCGCTATTCCGGCCAGACGATGGCCGGCGCGGCCCGCTCCACGCGCGGCGCGGGCACGGCGGCGACCGCCTCCCACACCTTCAGCGCATCGACCGTGGCGGCGACATCGTGCACGCGTACCAGTTTTGCGCCGTTCTGCGCGGCGATGACATGCGCGGCCACCGAACCATGCATGCGTTCGGCGGGCACATCGCGACCGGTGAGATCGCCGATGGTGCGCTTGCGCGACAGGCCAGCCAGCACCGGCACATCGAGTTCGGTGAAACGCCGCAACTGCGCCAGCAATTGCAGGTTGTGTTGCGCGGTCTTGCCGAACAAGCCGAAGCCGGGATCGACGATGAGCTTCTTCTTGTCGATGCCGGCCATCTCGCAGGCGAAGATGCGTTCGGCCAGGAAACGATGCACCTCGCCCACCACATCGTCGTACTGCGGCGCGGCCTGCATCGCGCGTGGCTCGCCGAGCATGTGCATCAACACCACCGGCACGCCGAGTTCCGAAGCCGCATCCAGCGCACCTTCGCGGCGTAGTGCGTAGACGTCGTTGATCATCCCGGCACCGGCGGCCACCGCCGCGCGCATCACTTCCGGTTTGGAGGTGTCGATACTGATCGGGACGGTGACCTGTGCGGCCAGCGCTTCGATCACCGGGATGACGCGACGCAGTTCTTCTTCCACCGGCACTTCACCCGCGCCGGGCCGGGTGGATTCCCCACCGATGTCGAGCACGTCCGCGCCCTCTTCCACCAACTTCAATGCGTGGGCGATGGCGGCGGCGGCGGAGTCATGGGCGCCGCCATCAGAAAACGAATCCGGAGTGACATTGACGATGCCCATCACCCGCGTGCGATCGAGTTTGAGCGGGCGGCCTGCGCAGTCAATCTGCGGCCCGATATCGAACATCAGCCCACCTCCACATGCGCATCGGGGTGCCGGTCCGGCACCAGGTTGAGTTGGACTCCCTGCTCCAGCCACGCCTTCGCGCCGGCGAGCACAAAGGCGGAGCCCTCGGTGCTGTCTCGCAGCTGCCGGATCACCGCATCGGCATCGCCCTGGAAACCCGCGTGTTCGATCTCGACGAAGGCCGCGTCGTCACCGCGAGGGGTGAAGCGCCAGCTCACGATGCCGGCGTCATCGCCCGCGCCCCAGCGCAGTTTCAGCGACGTCGGCGGCGTGATTTCCAGCACCTCCACCGGGCTCTCGAAGCCGTACCACGACCAGCGCCAATGCGCGCGTTGACCCGGCTCGCGCAGCGCGGCGCTGCCATCGCTGAACCAGAAGCGGGCGGTGATGGCGGGGTCGGTGAAGGCGGCAAAAACTTCCGCGACGGGGCGGCGGATCAGCATCGCGGCAAATGCAACGTGGGCAGGCATGGATGAAGCCTAGCGGAAACAAAAACGGGACGCCGAAGCGTCCAGCTTGGTTGAGCCGCAGTGATCAGTTGATGCCGTCTGGCGTGATCTGCGGCCCGCCGATGGTGAGGCCCTGCTCCGGCGGCGGATCGGAGGGCGGCGGCACGTCCTTCTTCACCCAACCGACCGGCGGCTTGGGTGTACGGCCGGCCATCAGGTCCTTCACCTGTTCGGCGTCGATGGTTTCCCATTCCAGCAGCGCCTTGGCCATGGCGTCCATGACATCGCGCTTGGTGTCGAGGATGCGATGCGCGACCGCGTACTGCTCGTCCAGGATCCGGCGGATTTCCGCATCCACCTTCTGTTGCGTGGCCTCGGACACGGTCTTGCTCTGCATGCCCCAGGTGCCGTCCTGGCTGTCGGCGTAGACCATGGTGCCGAGTGCTTCGGACATGCCGTACTTGGTCACCATGCCGCGGGCCAATGCCGTGGCGCGTTCGAAATCGTTCGAGGCGCCGGTGGACATCTGCCCCATGAACAGTTCTTCGGCGATGCGGCCGCCAAACAGGATCGCGATCTCTTCCAGCATCTTGTCCTTGTAGTGGCTGATGCGGTCGTGCTCCGGCAGCTGCCAGGTCAGGCCCAGCGCCCAGCCGCGCGGCATGATGGTCACCTTGTGCACGGGATCGGCCTTGGGCAGCGACATCGCCACCACCGCGTGACCGGACTCGTGGTACGCCGTGTTGCGGCGCTCGTCCTCGCGCATCACCATGCTGCGGCGCTCCGGACCCATGAAGATCTTGTCCTTCGCGTTCTCGAAGTCCTGCATGTCCACGGACTTCTTGTTGTGACGCGCGGCGAACAGCGCGGCTTCATTGACCAGGTTGGCGAGATCCGCGCCGGACATGCCAGGCGTGCCGCGCGACAGCACATCCGGGCGCACGTCATCGGCCAGCGGCACCTTGCGCATGTGCACGCGCAGGATCTGTTCGCGGCCCTTGATGTCGGGCAGCCCCACCATGACCTGGCGGTCGAAACGGCCCGGGCGCAGCAACGCCTTGTCGAGCACATCGGGACGGTTGGTCGCGGCGATGACGATGACGCCTTCCCCGCCTTCGAAGCCATCCATTTCCACCAGCATCTGGTTGAGCGTCTGCTCGCGCTCGTCGTTGCCGCCGCCCATGCCGGCGCCACGATGGCGGCCGACGGCGTCGATTTCGTCGATGAAGATGATGCATGGCGCCTGCTTCTTGGCCTGCTCGAACATGTCGCGCACGCGGCTGGCGCCGACGCCGACGAACATCTCGACGAAGTCGGAGCCGGAAATCGAGAAGAACGGCACGCGGGCCTCGCCGGCGATGGCCTTCGCCAGCAGCGTCTTGCCGGTGCCGGGCGGGCCGACCATCAGCACGCCGCGCGGGATCTTGCCGCCGAGCTTCTGGAACTTGGAGGGATCACGCAGGAATTCGACGAGCTCGGAGACTTCCTCCTTCGCCTCATCGCAACCGGCGACATCGGCGAACGTGACCTTGGTCTGGTCCTCGTTGAGCAGCTTGGCGCGCGACTTGCCGAAGCTCATCGCCCCCTTGCTGCCGCCCTGCTGCATCTGCCGCATCATGTAGATCCAGATGCCGATGAACAGCGCCATCGGCAGCAGGTTGATCAGCAGACTGAGCAGGATGCCGCGACCCGAGGACGCCGGCTCCTGGCTGATCTCGACCTTGTGGTTGATGAGGTCGTCCATCAGGCGGTCGTCGCGCGGGGCGACGGTCGTGCCCTTGCTGTTGTCCTTGCGCTCGAACGCGATGGTGCGGCCGTCATCGGCGATGTCGACCTTGCGGATGCGGTCGTTGCGCACGGAGTCCACGAACTCCGAATACAGCACGTTGCCGCTGCTGGCGCCGGTGCGCGGGCTGAAGCCCTGGAACACCATCATCAGCACGATGGCGACCGTCACCCACAGCAGCATGTTCTTCATCAGGTCTTTCATCACGTCTCCGGGGCATGGCCCCAAGCCGGGCTATTTCTTCATCTGCGCCAGCTTGCCCTGGGCCAGCGCATAAACCTCGTTGGAACGGCGGCGCGATGCCGCGGGTTTGCGGATCACCACCTTGGTGTAGCGGCGGCGCAGGTCACGCACGTAATCGTCGAAACCCACGCCCTGGAACAGCTTGATCAGGAAATCGCCCCCGGTGCGGAGATGGTCGTCGGCGAATGCCATCGCCAGTTCCGACAGGTGCATGGCCCGGGCCTGGTCGACCTGGTCCACTCCACTCATATTGGGGGCCATGTCCGACAACACAAGATCGACCGGCGCACCGCCGAGCATCGTCTCCAGCTGGGATAAGACGGCATCCTCCCTGAAATCCCCATGAAGGAAGTCGACCCCGGCCAGCGTCGGCATGTCGAGGATGTCGGAGGCGATCACCCGCCCGCTGTCGCCCATCTGCTGGCGGACCCATTGCGACCAGCCGCCCGGCGCCGCGCCCAGGTCCACCACCACCATGCCGGGCTTGAGCAGGCGATCGCGCTCGACAAGTTCCTCCAGCTTGTAGGCCGCACGCGACCGCATGCCCTCCGCCTGCGCCTTCTTGACGTAGGGATCGGAGAAATGCTCCTTGAGCCAGCGCTGGCTGGATTTGCTGCGGGACATGGGTCTTGGGATGCGTCCGTTCGGCGGGGGCGGACAGGCCCGCATGATACCCTGAGGCCCGATTCCGCCTTCGCAGATGCTGCATGACAAGCGCCCCGCTCACTTCCGCCCAGACCCGTTTCCTGCGCGGCCAGGCGCATGGCCTGAAGGCCCTGCTGCAGGTCGGCGGCAAGGGCATCAGCGACACCTTGGTGGCCGAGCTGAACCAGCTGCTGGAAGACCACGAGCTGATCAAGGTGAAGGTGGGCGCGGAAGACCGCGAGGCCCGTGACGCGATGATCGACCTGCTCGCCGAACGCAGCCACGCCGGCATCGTCCAGCGCATCGGCCACACCGTGGTGCTCTACCGCGCGTCGAAGGACAAGCGCAGGATCGTCCTGCCGCGCGCCTGAGGCCGTCCGCGATGCTGCTGGTCGAGGAAAAACCCGACTTCGAATTCTTCCTGCGCGGGGCCGATGGCCGCTCCGCACGCGTAAACGACCGCGAATTGACCGCCAGCTTCATCATCGCGCCCGACAAGCTGGTCGAAGGCTGGACGCCGCGCGACATCGATTCGCTCGACGTGCCCGCCATCCAGTCGGTGCTGGCAATGCAACCGGAGGTGGTGATCCTCGGTACCGGCGGCCAGCAGGCCTTCCCGCATCCCGAAGTCATGGCCGCCTGCCTGCAACGCGGCATCGGCATCGAGTGCATGGCCAACGCCGCCGCCGCGCGCACCTATGACGTGCTGGCCGGCGAAGGCCGACGCGTCGTCGCGGCCTTCCTGCTGCCGGGCTGAGCCGGCATCCCTATTAAATTTATTTACGCGGCAGGTAGAGCTGCGGGTCGACCGGCTTGCCGTTCAACCTGATCTCGAAATGCAGCATGTTGCGCGGCGCGCCGGTGCTGCCCATCTCGCCGATCTGCTGGCCGGCCTTGACCACCCCGCCCTCGTTGACGAGGCGCTTGCGGTTGTGGCCGTAGGCGGAAAGCCACTGGTCGTTGTGCTTGACGATGATCAGCTCGCCGTAGCCGACCAGGCCCGAACCCGAATACACCACGGTGCCATCGGCCGCGGCGCGGACGGGGACACCTGCATCGCCGGCGATATCGATGCCTTGCCGCGTCGGGTTGCCGGACTGGTAGGTGTTGATGACGTTGCCATCGGCCGGCCAGTGCCAGGCCAGGCTGGCGACCGGGGCCACCACCGAAGGCGGCGGCGCGGTCGGGCGCGTCGGCACCGGTTTCACCGGCGTGCGTGCCGGCGGGATGGTCGCCACGCTGCCGCCCGGATACAGGCGCAGGCGCTGGCCCGGATGGATGATGTACGGCGGCGGGATGTTGTTCCACAGCGCCAGATCGAGCGCGGTGATGCCATTGGTGGTGGCGATGCGATACACCGTGTCGCCCTTCTGCACCACCTGCGTCGCGCCGTACTTCGGCTGCGAGACGCGTACCGGCGAACTGCCGGTGGGCTGCGGCGTGCCGGATGCGCCCGACGTACCGCCGGTACGCACCACACTGCTGCTGCAACCCGCGGCGAGCATCGCAGTGCCCGCCATCATCATCAAGATATTCGTCGTGCCGCGATTCATTCGCCTATGCCTTCCAGATGAGGTAACCGACCAGCGCCGCCAGGATGGCCAGCGCGAACCAGCCTATCGGTTCGATGTAACGGTGGAGTGCACGTTCGGCGCGCTCGCCACCCAGCCGGATCGCCAGCGCGATCAGAAACACGCGCTTGCCGCGACCGACCAGCATGCTGGCGAGGAACGGTAGCATCGGCACCCCGACGATGCCCGACGCCCACGTGAACACCTTCATCGGGATCGGCGAAAAACCGGCCAGCACCAGGAACCAGAACACCGACCACGGCGACACCGCCGACTTTTCCTGCACCACCGCGATGCCCTGCTCGATCTTGTCAAGCATGTGCAGCGAGGCCAGCGCAGGCTTCAGCGCCTCGAACGCGTGGTGGCCCAGGTAGTAACCGATCACCGCACCCGCCATTGACGCCGCCAGGCTCACGCCGGCAAACCAGAAGCCGCGCCTGGGCTGCGCCAGGCACATCGGCGCCAGCATGGTTTCCGGCGGAATGGGGAAGAAGATCGCCTCGATGAAACTCAGCCCCGCCAGCAGCCAGGTGGCGTTGCGATGCCGCGCCCAGCGCAGGGTGCGTTCGTAGATGGGGCCGAAAATCTTCATGCGGTGGGGCGCGCCTTATCCGTCGATGATGCCGGCCAGCAGCGGGACGAAGCTGACCGGCGCGAGATTGAGTTGTTCGATGTCGCCGTCGGCCGACTTGCGCAGGCGCAACAACTGGCCGTTCACCGGCGCCACCAGCGTGCCGCCCGGCGCGAGCTGGTCGATCAGCGCCGGTTCCAGTGCCGCCGCACCGGCGGTGACCACGATGGCATCGAAGGGCGCGTGTTCGGCCCAACCGACGCGACCATCGTCATGGCGGCTGCGGATCTCCATGCCCAGCTTGCGGAAGCGCTTGCGGGCGCCGCGCAGCAGGTCGCCGATGCGCTCCACCGTGAACACCTGCAGGCCGAGCGCGGCCAGCATCGCGGCCTGGTAGCCGGAGCCGGTGCCGATTTCCAGCACGGTTTTGGGATGCGTCTCCAGCACGGCTTCGGTCATCTTCGCCACCACCCACGGCTGCGAAATGGTCTGGCCGTGGCCGATCGGCAGCGCGGTGTCCTCGTAGGCGCGGGCGGCCAGCGCTTCATCGACAAACAGATGTCGCGGCAGCGTGCGCACCGCCGAAAGCACGCGTTCGTCGCGCACGCCCTGTTCGCGCAGGCGCTCGATCAGCCGGTCGCGCACGCGCTGGCCGGTCATGCCGAGGCCGAGCGCTTCGGGTTGCAGGCGCATCCGCTGGATCATGGCTGGCCGAACCCCTGCACCCAGCTCGCCACCTGTTCCAGCGCCTGGTAACGGGTGAGGTCGACCTTGATCGGCGTGACCGAGATGGCGCCACGGCGGATGGCATCGAAATCGGTGCCGGGGCCGGCGTCCTGCTCGGGGCCGGCCGGGCCGATCCAGTAGAACGCGCGGCCACGCGGATCGGGCGCGGCGATGCAGCTTTCGGCGCGATGCCGGTTGCCGAGCCGCGTCGCTTCGAACGCGGTGACATCGCCCCAATCGATATCGGGCACGTTGACGTTGAGGATGGTGTCGGCCGGCAGCGGATCGCGCGCCAGGCGATCGACGATCTGCACCGCGGCGCGCGCAGCGGTCTCGAAATGCTGCGGGTCGTGGTCGCGGCTGACCAGCGACACCGCCACCGCCGGCAACCCGAGGAAGCGCCCTTCCATCGCCGCCGAGACCGTGCCGGAATAGATCACGTCATCGCCCAGGTTGGCGGCGTTGTTGATGCCGGAGACCACCATGTCCGGCTCCTGGCGGCCTTCGAACATGCCGGTCAGCGCCAGGTGCACGCAGTCGGTGGGCGTGCCGTGGACGCGCCAGGTGTCGGCGTCCATCTGCACCACGCGGATCGGCATGTCGAGGGTGAGCGAGTTGCTGGCGCCGCTGCGGTCGCGGTCGGGGGCGACCACCGCGACCTCGTGCCCCGCCGCGCGCAGTTCGCGGGCCAGGATGCGGATGCCGGGCGCGTCCACGCCGTCGTCGTTGCTCACCAGAATGCGCATGCGGGTCCTCGTTGCGGAGCGGTCATGATACCGGAGCCCCTTCCCCGCTAAAGTTCCCGGCATGCCCCGCACGCCTGAAAATTCCGATCCGCCGGTCGATGACGATGCCGCGCTGTTCCGCGCCGCCATCGGCGACGTGCGCGAGCTGGAAGCCCGGCCGGAGCCCCCGTCGAAACCCAAGCCCCGCCCGCGGGCGGCGATGGCCGAGCGCGACGAGCAGGACGCCCGCGACAGCTTCCGCCTCGCCCTCGACGAACACCTGCTCGGCGCCGGCGACGCGCTCAGCTACCGGCGCGACGAAATCCCGCCGCGCGTGCTCAAACGCCTGGCGCGCGGTGAATACGCCGCCCGCGACGAACTGGACCTGCACGGCATCGACGCGAAAACGGCCGAGAACTGGCTGCGCGAATTCCTCCGCCACGCGCTGGCCGAGGACCTGGGCTGCGTACGCATCATCCACGGCAAGGGCCGCTATTCCGCCGAAGGCGTGCCGGTGCTGAAGAACATGGTGGACCGCATGCTGCGCCATCGCGCCGACGTGCTGGCCTTCCACTCCGCGCCCGCGGCGCAGGGCGGGACCGGCGCGGTGCTGGTATTGCTGTCGAAGAAAACGCGCTGACTCAGGCCGCGTTGGCGATTTCGCCCAGCTCGCGCATCACCACCGTGGCGTAGGCACCGGGCGGCAGCGCGAACGACAGCTGCAACGCGCCGTCGGCCAGCCACTGCCATTCCAGGCCGCGCACCGGCAGGCGCAGGCTGCGGCGTTCCTGCTTCATGCCGGCGGCCTCCAGCCCGTCGCACAGCGCTTGATGGGATTGGGCGATGCCGGTCTCCAGCGCGTGGATCGCGCCCGCCGTGCGCGGTTCTCCACGCCCCCACATCGGCCCGGTCGGGTGGATGTCGAAGCCGGCGATGCGCGCGCCGATGGCGTCATCGATCTCCACCGGCCCGAATACGCTCTGGCTGCCGTCGAGCATGAAGACGTCGCCTTCGGTCGCGACATCCCAGTCCCCACGCGCCACGCGTTGCGCCAGCGCCGCATTGAAGATTTCCGAACGGGCGGCGGAGAGCAGCAGCGAGCGCTCCTCGCGGCGCACGCGCTTGCCGGCGAACATCGCCAGCGCCTGAGCGACATTGCCGCCGCCGTGGCCGAAACGCTGCTCGCCGAAATAGTTGGGCACGCCACGCGCGGCGATGGCCTGCAGGCGTGCGTCCACACCGTCACGGTCGCCTTCGACCTCGCGCAACGCCAGCACAAACCGGTTGCCGGCCAGCGCGCCACGCGGCAGCTTGCGGCTGTGCCAAGCCGAGGCGATGACCTTGAGGTCGTCAGAGGCAAGTGTGTCGATGTCGGGCGCGATCTTCTTCGGCAACCAGACCGAGAAGCGCTGGCGGGTCACCGCATGGCGATCCTTCAGCCCCGCGTAGCCGATGGCCGATTCCGCCACGCCTGCCCACTGCGCGATGCGCCGCGCCGCGAACGCGGTGTTCATGCCGCGCTTCTCGATGGTCAGCAGCAGGTGTTCGCCGGCGCCGCTGGCGTCGAAGGCGTCGATCTCGTCAACGCGGAAATCCTCCGGCGCCACCCGTGCGCGTGCGCGGATCAGCGGCGCGCCATGTGCGCGCGGCTGTTCGGCGATCGACTCGCTCATGCGCCGACCAGCAGGCACACCGCCTGCGCGGCGATGCCTTCGCCCCGGCCGGTGAAGCCGAGTTTCTCGCTGGTGGTCGCCTTGACGCTGACCGCCTCCACATCGACACCCAGTGCCGCCGCCAGCGTCTCGCGCATCGCCTGGGCGTGCGGGCCGACTTTCGGTGACTCGCAGACCACGGTGATGTCGCAGTTGCCGACCCGCCAGCCGCGCTCGGCCAGCAGGTGCTTGCAGTGATGGAGGAAGTCGATGCTGGCCGCATCCTTCCAGCGCATGTCGCTGGGCGGGAAGTGCTGGCCGATGTCACCCAGCGCCAGCGCGCCGAGCATGGCGTCGCAGAGCGCGTGGATGGCCACGTCGCCATCGCTATGCGCTACCACGCCACGCCCATGCGGCACGCGCACGCCACCGAGCATGACGTGGTCGCCTTCTCCGAAGGCATGCACATCGAAGCCCTGCCCGATGCGGATGCGCGGCGCGCCGGTCTGTTCGCTCATCGTCTGGCCACCATGAATTCGAAGCGCGCCAGGTCGGCGGGCGTGGTGATCTTGAAATTGTCCTCGCTGCCTTCGACCAGGCGTGCGTGGACGCCGACGCGCTCCATCGCCATCGCCTCGTCGGTGACCTCGATGCCGTGATTCGCCGCATCAGCCAGCGCATCGGCCAGCGCACGGCGCGGGAAGGCCTGCGGAGTGAACGCGCGCCACAGCCGTTCGCGCGGCTCGGTGGCCGCGATGTCGCCGGCGGCATCGGCGCGCTTCAGTGTGTCGCGCACCGGCGCGGCGAGGATCGCGCCCTGCGGATGCACGGCGAGCGCATCGACCAGCGCATCGATATCGCGATGCGACAGATTGGGACGCGCGGCATCGTGGACCAGCACCGCATCGTCCTCGCCCACTTCGACCGGCAAGGCGGCCAGCGCGTTCGCCACCGACGCGGCGCGGCTGTCACCGCCGATGCAGGTCAGTACCGGCTTGCCGTGCAGGCTGGATTCGCCCGCAGCGCAATGCGCGTCGCCTGCGGATACCGCCACCATCGCGCCGGCGATGCGCGGATGCGACAGCAGCGCGTCGAGCGTGTGCATCAGCACCGTCCTGCCCGCCACTTCAAGGTATTGCTTGGGGATGTCGCCGCCGAAACGCGCACCGCGACCGGCCGCCGGGATCACGCACCAGTGCGCGCGACTCACTCTTCCGGCGCCTCGGACGGCGCGGGTTCCGCCGGCCTGCGGTCATCGACCACGCGGTAGAAGGTTTCGCCCGGCTTGATCAGGCCGAATTCGTCGCGCGCGCGTTCCTCGATGGCCGCACCGCCGGAGGACGGATCCTTGAGATCACGCACTTCCGCGGCAAGCGCATCGTTGCGCTCGCCGAGTTCGCCATTGGTCGCCTTCTGTTTGGCGACCTGCTCCGCCAGCGCATCGACTTCGCGCTGCCCGCCCACGCCGAACCACAGCCGGTATTGCAGCCAGCCCAGCAGGGCCAGCAGCACCAGCGCGACCAGCAAGAGCGGGCGCGGTCCGCGCATCCGTCAGCGCTTGATCGACACGAAGGCGTCGCGGCCGGCGTACTTCGCGGCGGCACCGAGCTGCTGTTCGATGCGCAGCAGCTGGTTGTACTTCGCCACGCGGTCACTGCGGCACAGCGAACCGGTCTTGATCTGCGTCGCGGTGGTGGCCACGGCGATGTCGGCGATGGTGGTGTCCTCGGTCTCGCCGGAACGGTGCGAGACGATCGCCGCGTATTTCGCCGCATCCGCCATCGCGATGGCTTCCAGCGTCTCCGACAGCGTGCCGATCTGGTTCACCTTGATCAGGATGGCGTTGGCGACGTGCTCGTCGATGCCCTGCTGGAAGATGCGCGGGTTGGTGACGAAGAGGTCGTCGCCGACCAGCTGCACGCGCTGGCCGATCTTCTCGGTGAGCAGCTTCCAGCCTTCCCAGTCATGCTCGCCCATGCCGTCTTCGATGGTGATGATCGGGTACTGGTCGCACCAGCCGGCCAGGAAGTCGGTGAACTGTTCCGAGGTCAGGCGCTTGCCTTCGCCGGTCAGGTTGTACTTGCCGTTGTCGTGGAACTCGCTGGAGGCTACATCCAGCCCCAGCAGGATGTCGTCGCCGGCCTTGTAACCGGCCTTGCCGATCGCTTCCATGATGGTGTCCAGCGCCTCGGCATTGCTGCGCAGGTCGGGCGCGAAGCCACCTTCGTCACCGACCGAGGTGGACAGGCCGCGTCCCTTCAGCACCGCCTTCAGCGCGTGGAAGATTTCGGTGCCGGCGCGCAGCGCCTCGGAGAAACGGTCGAAGCCGACCGGCAGCACCATGAATTCCTGCAGGTCGACGTTGTTGTCGGCATGTGCGCCGCCATTGATGATGTTCATCATCGGCACCGGCAGCACCGGCGTGCGGCCGTTGGCCAGGTACTTCCACAGCGGCTCGCGGCGCGAGGCGGCTTCGGCATGCGCGACGGCCATCGAAACGCCCAGCAGCGCGTTCGCGCCGAGGCGGCCCTTGTTCTCGGTGCCGTCGAGGTCGATCAGGCGCGCATCGACACCCTTCTGGTCGGCGGCGTCCATGCCCTTCAGCGCATCGGCGATCGCCCCGTTGACGTTCTCGACCGCCTTCTGCACGCCCTTGCCGAGGTAGCGGGTCTTGTCGCCGTCGCGCAGTTCGACCGCTTCCTTGGTGCCGGTCGAGGCGCCCGAGGGCACCGCCGCGCGGCCGAAGCTGCCGTCGGCGAGCGTCACTTCCGCTTCGAGCGTGGGATTGCCGCGGCTGTCGAGGATTTCGCGGGCCTGGATGTTCTGGATGGCGGTCATGTCGTCGTTTTTTCGTCTGTCAAAGTGAGGATTCGAGGAAGCCGTTGCGCTTGGTGATCGCGTCGATTTCCTTCAGCGTTTCCAGCAGCGCGCGCATCTTGCCGAGCGGCCACGCATTGGGGCCGTCGCTGAGCGCCTTGGAAGGATCGGGATGCGTTTCCATGAAGATGCCGCTGATGCCCACCGCCATCGCCGCGCGCGAGAGCACCGGCACGAATTCGCGCTGGCCGCCGCTGGAACTGCCCTGCCCGCCCGGCAACTGCACGGAGTGGGTGGCATCGAAGACGACCGGGCAACCGGTATCGCGCATCACGCTCAAGGAGCGCATGTCGCTGACCAGATTGTTGTAGCCGAAGCTCGCGCCACGCTCGCAGACCATGATGTCCTGATTGCCGGTGGACTTCGCCTTCTCCACCACCGGCTTCATGTCCCACGGCGAGAGGAACTGGCCTTTCTTGATGTTCACCGGCTTGCCGGCGTTGCAGACGCGGGTGATGAAATCGGTCTGGCGGACGAGGAAGGCCGGCGTCTGCAGCACATCGACCACCGAAGCCACTTCGTCCATCGGCGTGTATTCGTGCACGTCAGTGAGCACCGGCACGCCGAGTTGGCGCTTCACTTCGGCCAGTACCTTCAGGCCTTCTTCCAGACCGGGGCCACGGAAGCTGTTGATCGAAGTCCGGTTGGCCTTGTCGAAGCTGGACTTGAAGATGAAGGGGATGCCGAGCTCGCCGGTGATTTCCTTCAACGCGCCGGCGGTGTCGAGCTGCAATTGCATCGACTCCACCACGCACGGCCCGGCGATCAGGAAGAACGGTTGGTCCAGGCCGATGTCGAACCCGCAGAGTTTCATGCCGCCGCCTCGTTCAGGAGTTTGCCGCCGGCCTTGCGCTCGCGCGCGGCACGGATGAAGCCGACGAACAGCGGGTGACCGCCGCGCGGCGTGGAGAGGAACTCAGGATGCGCCTGGCAGGCCAGGAACCACGGATGCTGCGGCCACTCGATCATCTCGACCAGGGTGTCGTCCATCGACTTGGCGGAGAACACCAGGCCGACATCCTCAAGCCGCGTGCGGTAGTGGTTGTTGAATTCGTAGCGATGGCGGTGGCGCTCGCCGACCACATCGCTGCCATACAGCCGGTGCGCCAGCGTGCCCGGCTTGACCCGCTGCTGCTGCAGGCCCAGGCGCATGGTGCCGCCCAGGTCGCTGCCTTCGTCGCGGCGCTCGACATCGCCGGTCGAGGTGCGCCATTCGGTGATCAGGCCGATCACCGGATGCGGCGACTGGCGGTCGTTCTCGGTGCTGTTGGCGCCGTCGAGCTGCGCCAAGTGGCGCGCGGCATCGACGATCGCCGCCTGCATGCCGTAGCAGATACCGAAATACGGGATGCCGCTTTCGCGGGCATGACGCGCGGTCAGCACCTTGCCTTCGAAACCCCGGTCACCGAAGCCGCCCGGCACCAGGATGCCGTCCACGCCGGCCAGCGCGACCTGCGCGCCGTCACGCTCGACATCCTGCGATTCCAGCCACTTCAGGTTGACGCGGGTGCGCTGGCGGATGCCGCCGTGCTTGAGCGCCTCGGCGACGGACTTGTACGCATCCTTGTGGTCCACGTACTTGCCGACCACCGCGATCGTGACCTCGTCGACCGGGTGCTGGGTGGCATCGACCACCGCTTCCCACTCGGACAGGTCGGCCTGCGCGGCGGCCTTGCCTTCCAGGCGCAGCTGGTCGACCACGATCTGGTCCAGCCCCTGCTCGTGCAGCCAGGCCGGGATCTTGTAGATGTTGTCGAGGTCGATGGCGGTGATGACCGCGCGTTCCGGCACGTTGGTGAACAGCGCGATCTTGCGCTTCTCGCCTTCCGGCAGCGGCTGCTCGCTGCGGCAGATCAGCACGTCGGGCTGGATGCCGATGGAGCGCAGCTCCTTGACCGAATGCTGGGTCGGCTTGGTCTTGAGCTCACCGGCGGCGGCGATGTACGGCACCAGCGTGAGGTGCATGAACATCGCCTGCTGCGGGCCGCGCTCGGTGCGCAGCTGGCGGATGGCTTCGAGGAAGGGCAGAGATTCGATGTCACCGACTGTGCCGCCGATCTCCACCAGCGCCACATCGAAACCCCGGGTCGCGTCATCGATGCGCGCCTTGATCTCGTCGGTGATGTGCGGAATGACCTGCACCGTGCCGCCGAGGTAGTCGCCTCGGCGCTCCTTGCGGATCACGGCCTCGTAGATCTTGCCGGTGGTGATGGAGTTGGCACCCGAAAGACGGGTGTTGACGAAGCGCTCGTAGTGGCCGAGGTCGAGATCGGTTTCGGCGCCGTCGTCGGTGACGTAGACCTCGCCATGCTGGAACGGCGACATCGTGCCGGGATCGACGTTGATGTAGGGGTCCAGCTTCATCATGGTCACCCGCAGGCCGCGGGCTTCGAGGATGGCCGCGAGCGAGGCGGCGGTGATGCCCTTGCCGAGCGAGGACACCACGCCCCCGGTGACAAAGATGAGCGGCGTGGCGGCGGCGGGGGTCGTCATGAGGCGTACGTCGCGCTGGAAATCCCCATTCTACCGGCCGGGGGGCCCAAACGCGAACGCCCCGCGGCTGCGGGGCGTTGCGATGGGGCGCGGTCCGGCCCGGTCAGCGGACCGGCTTTTCCTCTTCTTCCTCGCGGTCGTCGCCGGTGCGCGAGGCCTTGCGCTCGGCGCGGCGCTGCTTGGCGGCCTCGGTGTCGGCGCGCTTGCGGGCGTCGGCCTCGGCCTTGGCGCGATCGGCGCTGCCATCCTTGTGCGACTGCTCGGTGGCGTCGGCCCTGGCGGCGTCCTTCTGCTGGGCGACGGCGGTGCCGGCGACCATCAACGCGGCGGCGGCACCGGCCAGCCAGATCATCGTGCGGAATTTCATGTTTGCCTCCTGGTCCCGTCTCGTCCGGGGGGACAGGCGCACCTTAATCTGCGGCGCCTGAATACCGGCTGGTGCGTAAAATGCCTGCGATGAACACACGTTACAACGCCGCCGACATCGAAGTCCTCTCCGGCCTGGACCCGGTCAAACGCCGCCCCGGCATGTACACCGACACCAGCCGGCCCAACCATCTGGCGCAGGAAGTCATCGACAACGCGGTGGACGAGGCCCTGGCCGGCCACGCCAGCCGCATCGACGTCACCCTGTATGCCGACGGCAGCTGCGAGGTCGCCGACGACGGCCGCGGCATGCCGGTCGACATCCACCCGGAAGAAGGCATCCCCGGCGTCGAGCTGATCCTCACCCGGCTGCATGCCGGCGGCAAGTTCAGCAACCGCAACTACACGTTCTCCGGCGGCCTGCACGGCGTCGGCGTCAGCGTGGTCAACGCGCTGTCGAGCCGCGTGGACGTCTTCATCAAGCGCGACGGCAACGAGTACCGGATGGGCTTCGCGCATGGCGACCGCACCTCGCCGCTGGAAATCGTCGGCAATGTAGGGAAGAAGAACACCGGCACCCGCCTGCGTTTCTGGCCGGAACCGGGCTATTTCGACACCCCGAAATTCGCCCTGCGCGCGCTCAAGCACCTGCTGCGCGCCAAGGCCGTGCTCTGCCCGGGCCTGACCGTCACCCTGTTCGACGAGGCCAGCGGCGAACGCGCCGAGTGGTTCTACCAAGACGGCCTGCGTGACTACCTCAAGGGCGAACTGGCCCAGACCGAGGCGCTGCCGCCGGAGCTGTTCGTCGGCCAGCTGAAGAAGGACACCGAGATCGTCGACTGGGCGGTGGCCTGGATTCCCGACGGCGAACTGGTGCAGGAGAGCTACGTCAACCTGATCCCGACCGCGCAGCACGGCACCCACGTCAACGGCCTGCGCTCCGGCCTGACCAACGCGCTGCGCGAGTTCTGCGACTTCCGCAACCTGCTGCCGCGCGGCGTGAAGCTGGCGCCCGAGGACGTCTGGGACCGCGTCGCCTTCGTGCTCAGCCTGAAGATGCAGGAGCCGCAGTTCTCCGGGCAGACCAAGGAGCGCCTGAGTTCGCGGCAGGCGGCCGGTTTCATCGAATCCGCCGCGCACGATGCTTTCTCGCTCTGGCTCAACACGCATACCGAATTCGGCGAGAAGATCGCCCAGCTCGCCATTGAACGCGCCTCAGCCCGCCTCAAGACCGAGAAGCAGATCGTCCGCAAGAAGGTGACGCAGGGCCCGGCCCTGCCCGGCAAGCTGGCCGACTGCATTTCGCAGGACCTGTCGCGCACCGAGCTGTTCCTGGTCGAAGGTGATTCCGCCGGCGGCAGCGCCAAGCAGGCGCGCGACAAGGACTTCCAGGCGATCCTCCCGCTGCGCGGCAAGATCCTCAATACCTGGGAAGTGGGCAGCGGCCAGGTGCTGGCGTCGACCGAAGTGCATGATCTGGCCGTCGCCATCGGCTGCGACCCGGGCAAGGACGATCTCTCCGGCCTGCGCTACGGCAAGGTGGTGATCCTGGCCGACGCCGACAGCGACGGCCTGCACATCGCGACCCTGCTCACCGCCCTCTTCCTCAAGCATTTCCCGTCGCTGGTCGCCGCCGGCCACGTGTTCGTGGCGATGCCGCCGCTGTTCCGTGTCGATGTCGGCAAGCAGGTGTTCTACGCGCTGGACGAGGAAGAAAAGCGCCTGCTGCTGGAGAAGATCGAGCGCGAAAAGATGAAGGGCGCGCTCGCGATCACCCGCTTCAAGGGGCTGGGCGAGATGAATCCGCAGCAGCTTCGCGAATCCACCATCCATCCCGATACGCGCCGCCTGGTGCAGCTGACCAACGAGGACGATGGCGAAACCCGCGGCCTGATGGACATGCTGCTGGCGAAGAAGCGCGCTTCCGACCGCAAGGCATGGCTGGAGCAGAAGGGCGACCTGGCCACGCTGGAAGTCTGAGCGCCGCAGCCCTCAGACCGGGCGCCCAAACCGGGCGCCGTGTTCACCCCGCCAACGCCGCCTCGATCATCGCGGCGATCACCGGCTGCAGGCGTGCGGCCTTGGCGTCATCCCAACGCGCCGCGTCTTCGTCCATGTAGCAGCGCTGGCTGATCTCCAGCTGGATCGCTTCCACGCCGTCATCGGGCCGGCCGTAATGGCGGGTGATGTGGCCGCCCTTGAAGCGTCCGTTGGCGACGAAGCCGTAATCGTCCTGCCCGGCCAGCACCGCTTCGATGCGCGCCTGCGTATCCGGCCGGCAGCTGGCGCCGTTGGCGGTGCCGAGGTTGAGGTCGGGCAGCCGGCCTTCGAACAGGAACGGCAGCTCGCCCTTGATCGAATGCGCCTCCCACAGCAGCACGCGGCCATGCTCGGCACGCAGGCGAGCGATCTCGTCGCGCAGCGCCTCGTGGTACGGGCGCCAGTAGGTGTCGACGCGCTGGCGGACTTCGGCTTCGTCCGGTTCGCGGCCGGGCTGGTAGACCGCCTCGCCCGTGAACTGCACCAGCGGGCACAGGCCGGTGGTGTTCTGGCCGGGATAGAGCGAGATGTCATCCTCGCCGCGGTTGAGGTCGATGACGTAGCGCGAATAACGCGGCACCAGCATCGACGCGCCCATCCCGCGGGCAAAGGCGTACAGGCGTGCGATGTACCAGTCGGTGTCGGGCGCGGTGAGTGCGCTCGACACCAGCCGGCCGGCGATTCCATCGGGAATCAGGCTGCCGTCGTGCGGCGCGCTGATCAGCAGCGGCGTGGTGCCGCGATGCAGGCTGTAAGTGTCCATGCCGCCAGTCTAGCGCCGGCGACATGGACGGCTCGCGCTCAGGCGGCGCGGCAGGTATTGATGCCGAACAGGCGGTAAAGGCCGCAGAAACGGAACAGGCCGGTGGCGATAGCGACGAGGCCGGCGACCAGCGCCACGTATTTCCACGGCGCGGCGACGACGAAGAACAGCGCGACCAGTACCAGGCCGAGCACGATGCGGATGATGCGGTCGGTCGAACCCACGTTGGCTTGCATGGCACGCTCCTCTGGATGGCGGATGCGGCCACCATGCGCCCGCCGGCGGGCTCAGATCAAGACCAGTTCCTCGGCGCTGGTCGGGTGGATGGCGAGCGTGTCGTGCAGGTCGCGGCGGGTCATGCCCATCCGCATCGCCACCGCGAAGCCCTGCAGGATCTCGTCGCTGCCCGGGCCGACCATGTGCAGGCCGACGACTTTTTCCTCCGGGCCCACGCAGACCAGCTTGTACAGGAAGCGCCGGTGGCCGTCGGAGAGCGACTGCAGCATCGGGCGGAAGTCGGCGCGATAGACCTTGACCGCATCGCCATGCGCCTCGCGCGCGTCGGCTTCGGACAGGCCCACGGTCGCCAGCGGCGGATGCGTGAACACCACGGTCGGCAGCTGCGAGACATCGACCCGTGCATCGGCCTGGCCGCCGTACAGGCGATCCATCAGGCGCCGGGCGGCGGCGATTGCCATCGGCGTCAACGCCGGCTGCGGGGTGACATCGCCCACCGCGAAGACATCGCTACGCGAGGTCGCCTGCCATTCGTCGATCACCACCTGCCCGCGTGCATTGCAGGCGATGCCGGCTTCCTGCAGCCCCAGCCCTGCGGTATTGGGCCCGCGCCCGGTCGCGAACAGCACATGGTCGAACGGCCCGTGCGCGACATCGCCCAAGGTCATCACGCGGATGTCGCCGGGCGTGCCTTCCAGCGCCGCCACCTTGCAGTCGAAGTGAAGGGTGATGCCATCCTCGGCGAAGGCTTCGGCCAGCTTGCCGGTGACCTCGTCGTCGAAGGCCTGCAGCAGGTGGCCGTGCCGCGCGAACAGCTCGACGTGGCTGCCGAGCGCATGCAGCACGCTGGCCAGTTCCACGCCGATGTAGCCCGCGCCGATGATCGCCACGCGCTTCGGCGGCGAGGTCATGGCGAAGAAGTCATCGGACACGCCACCGAGTTCGGCGCCGGGGATATCCGGCCGGATCGGGTGCCCGCCGGTGGCGAGCAGGATGCGTCCGGCACGCAGCAGGCCATCGTCCGTGCGCACTTCGCCGGGCTGCGCGGTGAGCGCCCCACGTTGCGCGATCACGGTGACGCCGCCTGCTTCCAGCTTGCGGCGATAGGACGCGTGGATGTTGTCGATGTAGGCCGCGCGGTGCCGCAGCAGCACGTTCCAGTCCAGCGGCGTGTCGTCCGGCACGGCGAAACCGAGCGCGCGCGCCGCCGCCAGCTGTTCGCCGGCATCGGCCGCCAGCCACATCGCCTTCTTCGGCACGCAGCCGGCGTTGACGCAGGTGCCGCCGAGTGCGTCGGGCTCCAGCAGCGCGACCTTCGCGCCATGGCTGGCCGCGCGGAACGCACCGCCCAGCCCGCCGCTGCCGCCACCGATGACGATCAGGTCGAAGTCGCGGTCGTGACGGGTCATTCAAACCTCCCGGGGTCGAACGGTGCGGGGTCGATCGCGGGCGCGCGGCCGGTCATCAGGTCGGCCAGCATCTGCCCGGTGCCGGCGCTCATCCCCATCCCCATCATCCCGTGGCCCGTCGCCAGCCAACCATGCGCACGACCGGGGATGCGCCCGATCAGCGGCACGTCGTCGAGCGACATCGGCCGCCAGCCGAACCAGCGTTCGCGTACCACCGGGCCGACCGGATGGTGCAGGAATTCGGCGGCGCCGCGTTCAAGCGCAGCCAGGCGGCGCTCGTTGAGGCGGTCGTCGTAACCGGAAAATTCCATGGTGCTGCCGAGCCGGTAACCGCTTCCCCATGCGGTCACGCAGACCGAGCGGTCACGCAGGATCAGCGGGCGCTTGGGCACCAGCAGCGGCGCATCATAGGTGATCGAATAGCCCTTGCCGGGCTGGATGATGCCGCGCAGCCAGCGCGCGCCCACCGCGTCCGCCAGCCGCGGCGACCACGCGCCGGCGGCCAGCACGAATTCATCACATCGCACAGCCCCCTGCGTCGTATGCGCGAAGCAGCCTGCGCCGTCTTCCTCCACGCCGGTCAGCGCGCATTGCTCGGTGATCTCGCCGCCGCGCGCCCGCACCACGCCGGCGAGCGCGCGCACGTAGGCGTCGGGACGGAACATGGCGTCGCCGGTGAAACGCATCGCAGCGACGACACCCGGCTTGACCGCCGGTTCCTGGCGCTCGTAGCGGCTGCCATCGATCATGTCGATGTCGATGCCGAGTTCACGCAGCAGCGGGATTTCGTGCTGTTCCTCGTCGAACATCTGTTGCGAGCGGAACACATAGTCCTCGCCGCTTTCGAAGAACTCGCAGGCCAGCCCGTGCTGCCCCACCCAGTCCTGCACGCGCTGGCGCGAATCCTGCAGCAGTGCGTACTTGGCGAAGGCGCTGCGGCGCCAGTCGCGCGCGTTGCAGCGCAGCCCGAAGCGCAACAGCCACTGCCACAGGCGCAGGTCCATGCGCGGGTGGACATATAAAGGCGCATCCGGCGTCCACATCCAGCGCAAGGCCTTGGCCACCGTGCCCGGCGCGGCCAGCGGCGGCGCGTGGCTGGGGGTCAGCGTGCCGCAGTTGCCGTGCGAGGCCCCGCCGCCGATGCGCCCCGCATCGATGACCCGGACCTGGCGGCCCGCTTCCAGCAGGGCCAGCGCGGTGGACAGGCCGATGACCCCGCCGCCCGCGATCAGAACTTCAGACTTGGCATCCATCCGCGCAGTGTAGCGAGCCGGGACATCCCGCCGGTTTGCGCAGATGCCCGGTATCACGGGCCTCGCACGCCATGAATGGGGGATTTTGAATAGGCAATTTCGGCCACGAAAACCACGCGATATCGGCCGCATTGCACCGCAGCATGACAATTTCGTTAAAGCCATTTCTATTCCGCCAATCTTGGTCTGCAGCACCGCTTTGGTGAGGCCGCCCAGGCCAGCGGACGTGACCTGCATGGATGCAGGGGTAAGCCCCCATCGCCCGCGCCCCATCCACATACGCCACGGGAAACACACACATGTCATCGCAAGTCCGCCTTCTGAGTGCGGCCGTTGTCGCCGTACTCGCTGTTTCCGCTTCAAGCTTCGCTGTCGGTGCCGGCAGTTCTTCCCACAGCCGCGCGCAGACCCTGATCCAGGGCAACCCCGGCTGGGCCAATGCCGTCGCCGGCGACGCCTTCGCCGCGCGCGCCTCCGCCGTCGACCGCGACGGCACCGAGCATGTCCGCTTCGAGCGCACCTATCGCGGCCTGCCGGTGATCGGCGGCGACGTGGTCGTGCACTCCAAGGGCGGCAACCTGAAGAGCATGACCCAGCTCATCAACAACATGGGCCGCCCGGGCACCAACGCCAAGATCGGTGCCGATGCGGCCATCGTCGCGGCCGGCGTGGACTTCGGCGACGGGTTCAGTGGCAAGCCGAGCGCGCGCAAGGTCGTGTACGCCATGTACGCCAAGCCGACCCTGGCCTGGGAAGTGGTGATGAACGGCACCCGCGCCGACCAGACGCCGACCGAGATGCACTACTTCGTCGATGCCAACAACGGCAGCGTGCTGGATGCCTGGGACATGGTCCACAGCGCCTCGGCCACCGGCACCGGCAAGACCATCGGCCTGGGTGATGTCGCCATCACCACCAACTCGGTGACCGGCGGCTACCAGCTGCTCGACCCCGACCGCGGCAACGGCTCCACGCTCGACTCCAAGGGCGCCAGCTACACCTCGGCCGCCGGCAGCGCCACGCTGTTCACCGACACCGACAACGTCTGGGGCAACAACACCAACAGCGACCGCGCCTCCGCCGCCGCCGAAGCCCATTACGGCGTCGCCATGACCTGGGACTTCTACAAGAACACCTTTGGCCGCAACGGCATCTTCAACGACGGCAAGGGCGTGAAGAGCTACGTCCACACCGGCAGCAACTGGGTCAACGCGGTGTGGTACGGCAACAACATGTACTACGGCGATGGCGATGCCACCACCTACCTGCCGCTGACCGTGCTCGACGTGGCCGGCCACGAGATGAGCCACGGCGTCGCGCAGGCGACTTCCGGCCTGGCCTACTCCGGCGACATGGGCGGCCTGAACGAAGGCAACTCGGACATCTTCGGCACGCTGGTGGAGTTCTACGCCAACACCCGAGCGACCCGGGCGACTACCTGATCGGCGAGAAGATCTACAAGTCCAACCCGACCGGCACCAAGGCCCTGCGCGTGATGTTCAAGCAGAACCTGGATGGCGCGTCCTACGTCTGCTACCCGAGCCGTGGCTTCCGCCGCGAAGACCCGCACTACACCTCGGGCGTCGCCAACCGCTTCTTCTACCTGCTGGCGGAAGGCGCCGTGGTCCCGGCCGGCTTCGGCAGCGGCACCCGCTACAACCTGACCAAGGCCTCGCTGGTCTGCAACGGCAACACCAACCTGGCCGGCATCGGCCGCGCCAAGGCCGGCGCCATCTGGTACCGCGCGCTGGACCTCTACTTCACCTCCAGCACCAAGTACCCGAGCGCCCGCCTGGCCACGCTCAACGCCGCCCGTGACCTCTACGGCAGCGGTTCGCCGGAATACAACGCCGTCGCCGCCGCGTGGAGCGCCGTGTCGGTCAACTGATCCCCTGCTCCAGCGTCAATTTGCGGCCCGCGCAAGCGGGCCGTCTTTTTTGGTCTGGATGCGACGGCGGTCCGGGCATCAAAAAAGCCCGCTTGCGCGGGCTTTTCTTTGTCGATGCCGAGCGGGCGATCAGTGCTCGTGGCCACCTTCGCCGTGCACGTGGCCGTGCTCCAGTTCCTCGGCGCTGGCTTCGCGCACTTCGACGATCTCGATGTCGAAGGCGAGGTCCTTGCCGGCCATCGGGTGGTTCAGGTCCACATCGACCGTGGTCAGGCCCACCTTCTCGATGGTCACCGCGCGCGGGCCAAAGTTGGTGTTGAGGACCACCTGCATGCCCGGCTCCAGCTGCGTGCCCTGGAAGTGCTTCTTGGGGATGCGCTGGGACAGGCCGTCGCGGCGCTCGCCATAGGCTTCGGCGGCCGGGACTTCGACGCTGAACTTCTCGCCGGCCTCGCGGCCTTCCATCGCCTTCTCCAGGCCGGGAATGATGTTGCCGTGGCCGATCAGCACCGCCAGCGGATCACGATCGTGCGAGTTTTCCACGGCCTCCTGGCCCTGTTCAGCCACGGAATAATGGAAGCGGACGGCGCGGTCTTTTTCAATCTTCATGAGGTACTCGCAGTAAACACTTGAAATTCAAGGAAGGATGGGTTCAAACTCGCGCCGTACCGGCCACAGGGGAACCGCGATGACCACGCATTATCCCGCCCGCAACGCCCGCATGCCAGCACGAATGTCCTGGCGCATCGTGGTGTTCGCGGGGATGCTGGCCGCCAGCCCCTTCGCCATGGCCGATGACGCCGGCCCCGCCACGGCCCAGCCGGCACCGGCGACGCCCCCCGCAGGCACCCGTGCCATGCAGGCCAACGACGTGCTGATCCGCGCGATCAGCCTGGTCGGCACACCTTATGTATGGGGCGGCAACACCCCGGAAAGCGGCTTCGACTGCAGCGGGCTGGTCAATTACGTCTTCCGCGACATGCTCAACCTGCGCCTGCCGCGGACCTCCCGCGAGCTGTCCGCGCTGTCCTCGCCCGAAGTCGATACCAGCCGGCTCGCCACCGGCGACCTGGTCTTCTTCGCGTCCGGTGGCGTGGTCACCCATGTCGGCATCTATGTCGGCGACGGCCGCTTCATCCATGCCCCGCGCACCGGTGGCGTGGTCCGGCTGGAGCGGCTGGACGGCCAGTACTGGCAGAATCGTTACGCGGGTGCCCGACGGGTGCTGGCGGGCCTGTGATGCGAAGGCCGCGTGAGCGCGAAGTGATGCGGATGTGACTCCCGAAACGTTAATTCGTGCATTCAGTCGCAGGATTTAACCACTTTCTAACGAAATCCGAACATTCTCTGCCGTCTGGACGGGCAAACTCACCGCTGGTTTAGCACAGTGAAGACCGCGTGATGAAGTTAGAGCTTCTCCACGGCCGCTCCGGCGCCCCGATCCGCTCCACCCATTTCAAGAAAATCCAGCTCTCCAGCCTCCTGCTCCTGGCCGCCCTATCGGCGCCGGCGCTGGCTGAAACCGATCTTCCGGCCGTACGCAGCACCGATGTGCAGACGCTCGGCGCCGCCACCGGCAGCACCTCCGTGCTGGCCGGCTTCGACAGCTCCGCGATCCCGCAGAACACCTCGCTGATGCCGTCCGGCCCGGCGCCCGCCCTGTCCGCCGACACAGGCGAGAACAGCCGCATCCAGAAGCTCCTCAAGCGCGCGCTGGCCCTGCTCGGCACGCCGTACCGCTGGGGCGGCACCACCACCTCCGGCTTCGACTGCAGCGGCCTGGTGGGCTACGTCTTCCGCACCGCCCTCGGCATCGAGCTGCCGCGCGTCTCGCGCGAGATGGCCACCCGCGGCGAAAGCATCAAGCGCGACCAGCTGGCCGAAGGCGATCTGGTGTTCTTCAGCCGCGGCAAGGCGGTGGACCACGTCGGCATCTACATCGGCAACGGACAGTTCGTGCATGCGCCCCGCACCGGCCGCGATGTCAGCGTCTCCAAGCTGGAAGGCTACTGGTCCCAGCACTTCGTGTCGGCGCGCCGCGTCTCCGGGATCTGATTCCCCCATCGCGCTGAAACGGAAAGGCCGCCCCAGGGCGGCCTTTTCCATGGCGATGGCCGGGCAGCCTAGGCTTCTTCCGCGTCCCGGTAGCGCTCGATGGTCTGCTCGATGCCCTTGCTCAGGTCCATCACCTTCAACGCGTAATCGGCCAGGCGGCGGTCCTCTTCGGTTTCCTGGGTGAGCGGCGGCACCGGCGTCGGCTTGCCGTCCACCCCGTCCAGCGCCACGAAGACGATGACGCAGTGCGTGCACAGTCGGTCGTTGCCGCCCATCGGGTCGCGGGCGTTGACGTCCACCGCGAAGTGCATCGAACTGCTGCCGGTATAGACCAGCTTGGCGGTGATGGTGACCAGGTCGCTGGTGCGGATCGGCGCGACGAAGCGGATGCCGCCGACCGCCACCGTGACGCTGTACTTGCCGCTCCAGCCGACCGCGGCGGCATAACCGGCCTGGTCGATCCACTTCATCACGATGCCGCCGTGCACCTTGCCGCCGTAATTGACGTCGGTGGGCTCGGCGAGGAAGCGCAGGTTGAGTTCGCGCTGCTTTCCGCTCATGTCGTCGCGCTCCCGGTGATCAGAACGAGCGACCGTCGACCGGCCTGCGCTTGATCGCGTCCAGATCGACATCCTCAAGGCAGCGCACGTTGACCGCCACGGTCTCCTCGCCATCCTTGCCCTTGCCGAAACCGAACGGCGCGCAGCCGCAGGTCGGGCAGAACTTGTGCTGGATGACATGCTGGTTGAAGGTGTAGGTCGACAGCGCATCCTCGCCCGACTCGAACTTCAACGCATCGCGCGGCACGAACCACAGCAGGTAGCCCTTGCGCTGGCAATGCGAGCAGTTGCATTCCATCATCGCCGGGATCTCGCCGGCGTCCAAGGTGTAGCGGGTCTGGCCGCAATGACAGCTGCCCTTGTGCATGTGTCGTTCTCCGCTGGGATGGGTCGATGTTGGCTGCGGCGACATTAACACCGCGTCGGTGGCGCGCCGGCTCGCCTAAACTAGGCCGATGCCCTACACCCCGATCATCGGCACCCTCGGCTACATCCTCTCGCCCGACCGCAGCCAGGTGTTGATGGTGCATCGGAACGCGCGCGCGGATGACGAACACCTCGGCAAGTACAACGGCCTCGGCGGAAAACTCGAAGCCGACGAGGACGTGATGGCCGGCATGGTCCGCGAGATCCGCGAGGAAGCCGGCATCGAATGCACCGCGCTCGAGCTGCGCGGCACGGTCAGCTGGCCCGGCTTCGGCAAGCACGGCGAGGACTGGCTCGGCTTCGTCTTCCTGATCACCGCCTTTGAAGGCGAGCCCTACGCGGAAAACCCCGAAGGCCCGCTGGAATGGGTGCCGCTGGAGCGTCTGCACGAACTGCCGATGTGGGAAGGCGACCGCTATTTCCTGCCGCTGGTATTCGATGGCGATGCACGGCCGTTCCACGGCGTGATGCCGTACAAGGACGGCCGCCCGGTGCGCTGGAGCTTCAGCCGGCTCTGAACCGGCCGTGCCGCGAAACCTCAGCCGAGGTCGCGGCCTTCGGCTTCGGGTTGCTCGAGCACTTCCAGCAGGCGCAGTTCGGACGTCTTGCCGCCCGGCATCGGCCACTGGATGGTCTGGCCCACGCGCAGGCCGAGCAGCGCACTACCGACCGGCGCGAGGATGGAGATGCTCTCAGGCTGGCCGGCCTGCTGCGGATAGACCAGGGTGAGCTCGAAGGTCTTGCCCGAAGCGTCCTCGATGAACTTGACCTTCGAATTCATCGTGGCCACTTCGCGCGGGATCTCACGCGGCTCCACCACGGTGGCGCGCTCCAGCTCCACGCGCAGCGCATCCAGCCCCGGCAGGCTGCGCACGGCGCGCGAATCGAGCAGCGCCTCCAGGCGATCGCAATCAACGCGGGTGATGAGGATGGGGGGCAACGTGGACAAGTGCGTACTCCGAAGGCATGGGCGAAACGGCCAATGTCGCATCTTTGCCCGTTAATGCAAGCTCAGCGCAGCTGCGAATCCTTGCTGCCGCGGCGGTTGTAGCCGGAAAAACCGGCCTCTTCCGCGTCATGCGCCTCCTGGCAGGGCACGCACAGGCGCACGCCGGGCACGGCCTTGCGCCGTGCCTCCGGGATCTCCGCATCGCATTCCTCGCAATGCTTCAGGCTTTCGCCCTGCGGCAACTGGCTGCGGACGCGTTTGATCGCGTCCTTGATGGTGGCGTCGATCTGGTCCTGCACCGCGCCATCGCCGGCCCATCCGGTCGCCATCCTTACTCCGTGAATTCCTTGATGTCGCCCGGGCGGCGCAGCATCTTGTTGACCTCGTCGGCGTGCAGTTCCTCGCCTTCGATCATCTGCCGGGCGTATTCCTCCAGCAGCACCGACTTGCCTTCGACCAAGTCCAGCAGCGCGTAATAGGCCTTGAGCGCCTTTTCCTCGTGCGCCAGGCTTTCGCGCAGCATGTCGCCGATGTCGTGCTGTTCGGTTTCCAGCAGCGGCCCGATCTTCAGCGACGGGTGGCCGCCGAGCAGCGTCACCAGTTCACCGGCCTTGTGCGCGTGCGCCAGCGATTCGTCGGCATTCGACTTCATCCACGACACGATCGGGATGCGCCCGTAGCCGTAGACCATCAGCGAGTAGTGCGTGTAGCGGACCACGCCGGCCAGTTCCAGCTCCATGATGGTGTTGAGCGTGTCGATGGCCTGCTGCTTGATGGCGGGGTCGATGGTGCGGCTCATGGCGGTCTCCTTGCGCATTTATGGCTGAATTCAAGCCGATTATGCGTGGCCTCAGCGTGAGGTGCCGGAATGCGAATCGACCTCGATTCCCACATTGGTCGATGCGGCTTCGTAGATGCCGCGATCGAGCATCCCGGTCTCCTTCGCCACCAGCACCGGTACCAGCACCTGGCCGGTGACGTTGGTCATCGTGCGCATCATGTCCAGCACGCGGTCGATGGCGTACAGGTAGCCGATCGCGGCCAAGGGCAACTCCGCCGCGGTCAGCACGACTGTTGCCATCACCACCGCAGTGCCGGGCACGCCGGCGGTACCGAAGCTGCCTAGCACCGAAGCGATCGCAATGATTACGTACTGCGTCGTCGACAACTCGGTGCCGGTGTACTGCGCGATGAATACCGCAGCCAGCGCCGGATAGATGGCTCCACAACCGTCCATCTTGATCGTCGCCCCGAGCGGCACCGAGAAACTCGCGTAATCCTTGTTGACACCCAGATTGTGGATGGCCGAACGCAGCGACACCGGCATGGCCGCGAAGCTGGACGATGCGACGAAGCCGACCTCCATCGCAGGCGCGGCACCACGGAAGAACTTGAGCGGATTGAGCCCATGCACCAGCAGCAGGCCGCTGTAGACCACGAGGATGTGGAAGGCACACGCGGCGTACAGCGCCAGCACGAACTGCAGGAGCGGCCGCAGTTGTTCGAACCCGTAACCACCGACCAGTGCCGCGATCAGGCCGAACGTGCCGATAGGCGTGAACTCCAGCACGAAACGCGTGACCTGAATCATCGTGTCGCTCGCTTCGCCGACCAGTTTGCGCAGGCCTGCGGTCCTTTCACCCAGCTTCACCAGCGCGAATCCGAGCAATCCGGCGAAGAAGATCACCTGCAGCACCGTACCGTTGCGCGGCACGAGCACCCGCATGCCATCGGCGGTGCGGCTGCCGGAAGCACCCGCAAGCGCGGCAAACGGGTTGGACGGCACGATATTGAGCAGCATGTCGAGGATGCCGGGAACCTCCTTCTCTTTGTATTCGGAGGCGACCTGCAGCACGCCCACCCCTAGGCCCGGCTTGAAGAGTAGGCCGGCAGCCAGACCCACCATCACCGCCAGCACCGCGGTCAGCGCGAACCACAGGAAAGTGCGCCCGGCCAGCGCGGCGATCGACTTCTGCCCGGCCAACGCCGACACCGCGTTGATCACGGCGAAGAACACCAGCGGCACCGCGATCATCATGATCAGGTTGACGTAGACGTCGCCCAGCGGCCCAAACCATTTTTCCGCATTCGGCCCGAACAACCAGCCCGCCAACGCACCCAGCACGAAGCCGAGCAGCACGCGCTTCCAGAACTTGATGCGGAACCAACCCTCGATCATCGGAACTTCCCGGCAGGCAATCGGGGGACGATACCGCAGCGGGCGAAGTGCCACAAAGCCCGCGCATAATGGCCGTTCCACGTTATTTCCCCCTGTGACGATGCCCGCGATCCGACATCTCCCCGCCCTCCTCGCTTCCTGTTCCGTGCTGCTGCTCGGCGCCTGCGCCACCAGTGGCAACGCGCCGCCTGCCGCGTCTTCGTATGAGGTCGATGTGCCTTCGATCCAGCGCCCGGCGGGTGAAAGCCCGGCGTGGTGGTTCCGCAACGGCGCGGCCCAGGCCGCCAGCCGTGGCGCGATGGCCGGCCGCGCGAAGAACCTGATCCTCTTCGTCGGCGATGGCATGAGCCTTCCGACCGTCGCTGCCGCCCGCATCCTGGAAGGCCAGCGCGCCGGCCGCCCGGGCGAGGAACAGAAGCTGGCCTGGGAGGAATTCCCGGCCACCGCGCTCAGCCGCACCTACAACACCGATTCGCAGACGCCGGATTCCGCCGGCACCATGTCGGCGATGGCGACCGGAGTGAAAACCCGGCTCGGCGTGCTGTCCATCGGCCAGCAGGTGCCGCGTGGCGACTGCGCCGCCGGCCGCGCCACGCCGATGCTGAGCCTGTGGGAACTCGCCGCCGCCAGCGGCATGGCGACCGGCGTGGTCACCACCACCCGCGTCACCCACGCCACGCCGGGCGCGACGTTCTCGCATTCGGCCGACCGCAACTGGGAGAACGACAGCGACCTGCCCGCCGACGCCAGGGCCGCCGGCTGCATCGACATCGCGCGGCAGATCGTGGAATCGGATTTCGGCAACGGCCCGGACGTGCTGATGGGCGGCGGCCGCAAGAGCTTCTTCGGCACCGACCAGCGCGACCCGGAATACGACGACAAGGTCGGTGAGCGCCTCGACGGCCGCGACCTGATCGCCGAATGGAAGAACCGGCACCCGGAAGGCGCCTACGTCTGGAATGCGAAGCAACTGGCCGAAGCCCCGGCCGACGCGCCGCTGCTCGGCCTCTTCGAGCCCGACCACATGCAGTTCGAGCACGACCGCCCGCAGGATGCCGGCGGCGAGCCTTCGCTGGCGGACATGACCCGCGCCGCCATCGCCCGCCTCAAGCACAACCCGAACGGCTATGTATTGCTGGTGGAAGGCGGCCGCATCGACCACGCGCACCACGCCGGCAACGCGTTCCGTGCGCTGACCGACACCATCGCGCTGTCCGATGCGGTGCGTGCCGCCACCGAAGCCACCGACGCCGCCGACACGCTGGTGCTGGTCACCGCCGACCACGCGCACGTGATGAGCTTCGTCGGCTATCCGGCGCGCGGCAACCCGATCCTCGGCAAGGTCAAGGGCGGCAGCGGCGAAGACGGCGACCCGGCCCAGTACGCCCGCGATGCCACCGGCCTGCCCTACACCACGCTCAACTACACCAACGGCCCCGGCTACGTCGGCGCCACCGACCAGCAGGCGGAAGGCCCGAAGAACGCGCGCACCGAATCCAGCGGCTGGCAGCAGGCCGAAAAAGGCCGGCCCGATCTGAGCGACATCGACACCGAACACCCGGACTACCTGCAGGAAGCGATGTTCCCGCTGCGCTCGGAAACCCATGGCGGCGATGACGTCGGCGTGTGGGCGCGCGGCCCGGGCAGCGGCGCGGTTCGCGGCAGCGTGGAGCAGAACACCGTCTTCCACTTCCTGCTGCAGGCCAATCCGCGCCTGCGAAAAGTGTTGTGCGATGCCGGCTACTGCAACGCGCAGGGCGTACCGGTGGCGTTGCCGGACCCGAAGCGTTTCGAGGCGCCGGCCAAGCGCTGATGCCCTTTCGGACGATGCCGGCCCGCGCCGACATCGCCCATGCTGGCCGTCTTTCACATTCCCCTAGCGTGCCGGGGGGATGATTGTTGCGTTGCACAAAAGGAGTTTCCGCATGAACAACCAACTCAACGGCAAGGTCTGCGTGGTCACCGGCGCGGCCAGCGGCATCGGCAAGCGCATCGCCGAGGTCTATGCCCAGGCCGGCGGCAAAGTGGTCATCGCCGACCTCAAGCTGGAGGCCGCCGAGGCGGTCGCCGGGGAGATCCGCCAGGCCGGCGGCGAGGCACTGGCGGTGGCGATGGATGTCACCGACGAGCAGCAGGTCATCGATGGCATGGCCAAGGCGGTGGCGACCTTCGGCCAGGTCGACGTGCTCGTGTCGAACGCCGGCATCCAGATCATCAACAAGATCACCGATTTCTCGCTGGCCGACTGGAAGAAGATGCTGGCGATCCATTGCGACGGCGCCTTCCTCACCACCCGCGAGGCGATGCGCGACATGGAGAAGCGCAAGGCACCGGGCGCGATCATCTACATGGGCAGCGTGCATTCGCACCTGGCCTCGCCGCTCAAGGCGCCCTACGTCACCGCCAAGCACGGCCTGCTGGGCCTGGCACGGGTGGTGGCGAAGGAAGGCGGGCCGCTCGGCATCCGCGCCAACGTGATCTGCCCGGGCTTCGTGCGCACGCCGCTGGTGGACAAGCAGATTCCCGAGCATTCGAAGGAGCTCGGCATCAGCGAGGAAGAGGTCGTGAAGAAGGTGATGCTGAAGGACACGGTGGATGGCGAGTTCACCACGGTGGACGATGTCGCCAACGTGGCGCTGATGCTGGCGGCGTTCGAGAGCAATGCGCTGACCGGCCAGAGCATCGTGGTGTCGCATGGGTGGTTCATGCAGTGATGGGGTTTCGGGGCGAACTGCTGGTTGCCCGATGGCGTCGTGGAGTGGCTTGCAACGGCGACAAGCTAAGTTCAGACACCCGGTAGGCCGTGGACCGAGGGCGGTTCGACGAGCGCGTCATGGATGACGCGCGCCCGCGAATCGGAGCTGGACGCGTAGCCTGAGCGGCGGCGAACCGCCCTCGGTCCGCGGTCGGAGTCATCCACGCCATTCCCTAGACGAGGCCTCGCCATGACCACCCACCCCGCCCTTCTCGACAAGATCGCGCAGTACCCGGCCGTCGCGCTGGTGCTGCAGGGCGGCGGCGCGCTCGGTGCCTACCAGTGCGGCGTCTACCAGGGCCTGCACGAAGCCGGCATCCGGCCCAACTGGCTGGCCGGCATCTCCATCGGCGCGATCAACGCGGCGCTGATCGCCGGCAACGCGCCGGAAGACCGCATCGACCGTCTGCAGGATTTCTGGAACACCATCTGCGAACCCGGCGGCGCATTGGCGATGCCCGCCACCGCCATCCGCCAGTGGCTTTCCCTCACCCCGATGAGCCCGATGCTGGAAGCCTGGGCCGCGTCGATGAGTGCGGTCGCAGCGCTCTGGCAGGGCCAGCAGGGGTTCTTCGAGGCACGCACCGTTTCACCCTTCCTGCTGCGCGACGGCAGCGAAGGCGCGACCAGCTTCTACGACACCGCGCCGTTGCGCGCGACGCTGGAACGGCTGGTCGATTTCGACCGCATCAATGGCGACGACGGCATCCGCTTCACCGTGGGCGCGACGGATGTGGAAACCGGCAACTTCCGCTACTTCGACAGCCGCGTCACCCGCATCGGGCCGGAGCACATATTGGCGTCGGGTGCATTGCCGCCGGCGTTTCCGGCGGTGGAGATCGAAGGCCGTTTCTATTGGGATGGCGGGCTGGTCTCCAACACGCCGCTCGAACACATCCTCGACGAATGGCCGCGGCAGGACACGCTGGCCCTGCAGGTCGACCTGTGGAGCGCGACCGGTGCGCAGCCGAAGTCGATGATGGATGTGCTGGAACGCGCCAAGGACATCCAGTATTCAAGCCGCACCCGCCACGGCACCGACATGGTGGCGCGCACCCAGCAGCTGCGCACCGCGCTGACCGACCTCATCCAGCGCCTGCCCGGCAAGAAGGTGCCGGACGAACTGGCCGAAGCCTTCGCGCCGTGGCTGGACGACCGCGTTTTCAACATCGTCCACTTCATCTACCAGGCCAAGCCGCACGAGGAGCAGTTCAAGGACTACGCCTTCGGCCAGCGCAGCATGCGCGAACACTGGGACACCGGCCTGCGCGACACCGCGACCACGCTCGCCCATCCCGCCTATTTCAACCTGCCCGACCGTGCGCGCGGCTACGCCGTGCACGACGTGCACCGCAAGGCGCAGAAGACCCAGCTGACGCGGTTCTGAGGCCGCGGCCCGGCGTGATCAGAACGGCTTGGCCAGCACCAGCCAGATGATCGGGATGAGCGCGAGCAGCGGCAGTTCGTTGATCCAGCGCAGGGCCTTGGACGAAGGCAGCGGCTTGCCGGCTTCGGCGTTCTTGAGCATGCGGCCGATGACGATGCCGTATGCCATCAACGCCGCCACCAGCACCAGCTTGGCGTGCAGCCAGCCGCCGCGGATGCCGTAGCCGAGCCACAGCCACGCGCCGAACACGAAGGTCAGCCCGAACATCACCTGACCGAAGCGCGACAGCCGCTTGCCCATCAACAGCAGGCGCGCGCGCACCGCCGGTTCATCCCACGCCTCGGAAATATTCACCAGGATGCGCGGCAGGTAGAACAGCACCGCCATCCAGCTGATGACGAAGACAAGGTGGAACGTCTTGATCCAGAGATAGGACGTGGACATCGGCGACTCCCGGCGAAACGGCGGGTAGGATGCCACGCAACGCAATCTGGAGGATGCCCATGGCCACGCAACCCGTGCTCTTCATCGGCCACGGCTCGCCGATGAACGCGGTCGAGGACAACGCCTGGTCACGCGCCTGGCGCGATCTCGGCACGCGCCTGACCAGGCCGCGCGCCGTCCTCTGCGTGTCGGCGCACTGGCAGACGCCGGGCGTGCTGCTGGGCGCGGCGGAGCAGCCGCGCACCATCCATGATTTCGGCGGCTTTCCGCCCGCGCTCTACCGCATCGAGTATCCGGCGCCCGGTGATCCGGCGCTGGCCGCACGCGTGGCCGGGATGCTCGACCCCGCGCTCGACCCGCAGCTCGATGCCGACTACGGCCTCGACCACGGCGCCTGGCAGGTGCTGCTGCATCTCTTCCCCGAGGCCGATGTGCCCGTCGTGCAGCTGAGCCTGGACCTGCGCCGGCCCGGCCCGCAGCACTTCGCGATCGGGCGGATGCTGGCGCCGCTGCGCGACGAGGGCGTGCTGGTGCTGGCCAGCGGCAACATCGTCCACAACCTCGGCCTGCTCAACTTCCGCGACCCCACGCCGCCCGCCTGGGCCACCGCCTTCCGCGACCGCGTCAACAGCCTGATCGCCGCCGGGGATTTCGCCGCGCTGGCCGATGTCGAATCCCTGCCCGACAACCGCCTCGCCGTGCCCACGCCGGAGCACTACCTGCCGCTGCTCTACGCGCTCGCGCTGGCACGGCCGGGCGATGCACTAGACATCTTCAACGACGATGTCTGGAGCACGCTGTCGATGACTTCGCTCGCCATCGGCATGCCGGCGCAGGCAGGCGCCTGAAACAGCAATGCCGCCCGAAGGCGGCATCGCAATCCTGCACGCCGGTGACGCGGCTCAGCGCCCGTGGTCGTGGCGCGGCGCGTCCGGCTTGATGCGTTCCTCGCCTTCCGGCGGGTTCTCGCGCGATTCGTGCGAATGGTCGCGCGGTGCCTCGCCTTCCCTGTACATCTCGCGGGCACGGCTGTTGGACGGGTCGGTGTCGTCGTCCACCTGCGGCGGCTTCCTGCCGGGCTGCGGTTGCACGGCGGCGTGCGCGTTCTGTTTGCGGTGATCGTCGGCCACCTTCTTGTCGTGGGCGATGTTGCGTTCGTCGGTCATGACGGTTCTCCGTGGGGGAGCCGTTACCCTAGGCATCCACCTGCCGCCGATGCGTGAACGCATGACCAAGCATTACGACCGTGCCTACTTCGACCGCTGGTACCGCCGCGAAGGCATGGGCGATGCGAAACGGCTGGCGCGCAAGGTCGCGCTGGCGGTGGCGATGGCCGAATACCACCTGGAACGCCCGATCCGCAGCGTGCTCGACATCGGCTGCGGCGAAGGCGCCTGGCGTGCGCCGCTGCTCAAGCTGCGCCCCAAACTGGACTACTTGGGCTTCGATGCCAGCGAATACGCGGTGCGCCGCTACAGCGGCAGCCGCAACATCCATTACGCGCGCTTCGGCGACTTCGAATACCTGCGCCCCTGCCCGCCGGCCGACCTGCTCATCTGCAGCGACGTGCTGCACTACCTCGACACCCGCGAGTTGAACCGCGGCCTGCCCGGCCTGGCCGATCTCTGCGGCGGCGTCGCCTTCATCGAGATGTTCGCGAAGGAGGATGCGGCGATCGGCGACGAGGACGAATTCCACGCCCGCCCGGCCAGTTTCTACCGCCGCAAGCTGGCCGATGCCGGCTTCGTCCAGATCGGCTCGCACGGCTGGCTGTCGCCGGCGCTGGCCGGCCACGCCACGGCGCTGGAACACGCCTGAACCCCGCCGCCCGGGTTAACGAACGCAGGCGGCGACAGGAGTATGCTGCGTCGCAGCATCCATCAGGAAATCCCATGCTGCTCTATCAGATGCACGAAGCCGCCCGCGCCTGGATGACCCCGCTGACCTACTGGTCGGACGCGGTCGCCAAGATGTACACCGCGCAGGGCAGCTGGCTTTCCACCCTGCCCGGCGCCCAGCGCGTGGCCGCCGGCTACGACCTGCTGTACCGCGTCGGCAAGGACTACGAAAAGCCGGAGTTCGGCATCCACCAGATCGAGGTGGAAGGCGTCAACATCCCGGTGGTCGAGCGGGTGGCGATGGACAAGCCGTTCTGCCGCCTGCTGCGCTTCAAGCGCTACCACGACCAGGCCGATGGCCTGTCGCGGATGAAGGACGACCCGACCGTGCTGATCGTCGCGCCGCTGTCCGGCCACCACAGCACCCTGCTGCGCGACACCGTCAAGACGATGCTGCGCGACCACAAGGTCTACATCACCGACTGGACCGACGCGCGCATGGTCCCGAAGGAGGCCGGTGCATTCCATCTGGATGACTACATCGCCTACATCGAGGAATTCATCCGCCACATCGGCGCCGACAACCTGCACGTGATCAGCGTCTGCCAGCCGACCGTGCCGGTGCTGGCCGCGGTGTCGCTGATGGCCGCGCGTGGCGAGAAGACGCCGCGTTCGCTGACGATGATGGGCGGGCCGATCGACGCCCGCGAGTCGCCGACCGCGGTCAACAACCTGGCGATGCAGCGGCCGATCTCGTGGTTCGAGCAGAACCTGATCCACACGGTGCCGGCCAACTATCCGGGCGGCGGCCGCAAGGTGTATCCGGGCTTCCTGCAGCACATGGGCTTCGTGGCGATGAACCCGGAGCGCCATGCCATGTCGCACTGGGACTACTACCAGGACCTGGTCAAGGGCGATGAGGAAACCGTCGCCTCGCACCGCCGTTTCTACGACGAATACAACGCCGTGCTCGACATGCCCGCCGAGTACTACCTGGACACCGTGCGCACCGTTTTCCAGGACTACCTGCTGCCGCGCGGGCTGTGGAAGGTGCATGGCAAGCGCGTCGATCCCGGCGCGATCCGCGACACCGCGCTGCTCACCATCGAAGGCGAGCTGGATGACATTTCCGGTGCCGGCCAGACGCGTGCGGCGCTCGGCCTGTGCAGCGGCGTGCCGGCTGCGCGCAAGCAGCACATCACCGTTGATGGCGCCGGCCACTACGGCATCTTCAGCGGCAAGCGCTGGCGCGGCCAGGTCTATCCGCAGGTGCGCGATTTCATCGCGGCGCAGCAGAGGGATGGGGTGAAGCCGGCTTCGACGAGCAAGCCGGCTTTGGCGAAGAAGCGCGCGGTCTCAGTCGCAACATCGGCTGCAGCGAAGAAGCAGGCCACGCCGGTGAAGCCCGCCGCCAAGCGCGGCAAGCCGGTCGCCGCGAAGAAGCCGGCCACCCGCCGCAACGCGCGACGCGGCTGACTTCCAGCATCGGCACACAGGAAAGCCCGCCCCGATCCGAGGCGGGCTTTATGTTGGCGGCGACCTCAGACCTTGACCAGCAGGTGCTTGGCCAGCAGCCCGTGCCAGCGGCCGATGGCGCGCGCCAGATGCATCGTCAGCGTCAGCACCAGGAAACCGGCCAGCATCACCAGCGGCGCCAGGAAGGGATAGCTGCCAAGCAGGTCGACGTCGTTGAACAGCACCACTTCGACATGCGCGGAGAACAGCCGCAGCAGCGGCGCCAGCATCAGCGACAGCGACAGCGACAGCCCGGTGACCGCGACGGTGAAATAGGCGGTGCCGAGCGGCAGCATCAGCAGGAAATACAGGAAGGTGCCCCAGGTGCGCGGGTCGGTGAACATCGCACCGATGCGCTTGAGCAGCGGCAGTTCCACATCGGCGTGCTGCGGGCGGCGCGGCATGCGCTCGCCGAGCAGGGCCTCGACCGCGCGGCCCTCCGCCAGCGCCAGCACCCGGCTCGCGCCGACGAACAGCACGAAGAACGGCAGGCCGATGATCAGGATCAACAGGCCGGGCCGACAGGCTCATGCCCACCACCGTCCAGGTGAACAGGAAGATGCCGCTGGCGATCGACAGCAGCATGTAGAACAGCGCGCCGTAGCTGCGCGCGTCGGTGAACACGCCGAACACGCGCCGCCAGAGGGAAGGTGACGCGGCCGCCACCGCCGCCTTCGACGGCAACGGACGTAGCGCGGCTTCCACCTTGGCCTCGGTGTCGCGGTAGATGTCGGCGACCTCGTCGGGCGCGCCGTAGCTGCCGGCCACGTCGGCGATGACCTCGGCCTCGGTCTTGCCGGGATGGGCGGCCAGTTCGGCGCGCAGGTATTCCTCGGCGTCGTAGAGCGCGTCCTGGATCATCGCGGCGTCGGCGCCTTCCAGCGAGCGCCGCAGTTGCGCCAGGTAGGCGGGGATGGTGGTCGGCAACACGCTGTTCATTCGAATTTCCCCTTCAGCACGACATCAACGGAATCACGGGTGGCACGCCAGGCTTCGGCCCAACGCGCGAGGGCGTCCTGGCCAGCCGGCGTGGCGCGGTAATAGCGGCGCGGCGGGCCGCTGGCGGAGGGCTCGACGAAGCTTTCCAGCAGCCCCGACGCCTCCAGGTTGCGCAGCACCGGGTACAGCGCGCTCTGCTTGCCGGCCAACACGCCGCCGCCGAGCTGCTCCAGCGACTTGGCGATCTGGTAGCCGTACAGCGGCTCGGCAGCCGCCGCCACGACCGCCAGCAGCGCCAGCGAGACCGTGCCGGCGGAGAGTTCTTTCTGGAATTTGCGCAGCAGCGGATCGTCTTCCATCGCAGGCCCACCCTTGTTGCGGACCAATCTATTGCGAATCTCGATATAGCGGATGTGCCACTAGTAATCCACCCACCCTTCATCGGGCTGGAGGCAGCCTCGGAGGCCCGCACGGAGCCTGCCCATGACCCGCGGCGACAAATCCGCCTACACCGACAAGCAGAAGCGCCAGGCCGCGCATATCGAGGCAAGCGAGCTGGACGCCGGCCGCAGCCGCGAGGACGCCGAGCGCATCGCCTGGGCCACCGTCAACAAGCAGGACGGCGGCGGCAAGCTGTCCGGCAGCGGCCGCAAGCGCGCCGCGAAGAAGGTGGCGAAGAAAACCGGCTGACCTCCCGCGCCGGACGAGCCGCGGCTATGCTCCGGGGATTCCCCGATTGCCGGAGCCTCCATGTCGCGCCTGCCGCTCACCCTCGCCCTGACCGCCCTGCTCCCCCTCGCCGTACAGGCCGCCGACACGCCGAAGAAGTCCACCTACCGCAGCGCCAAGCAGATCATCGACGCCAGCCCGGCCGGCGACTGGCGCGCGCTGGACCCGGCCAACACGCTGTACATGGAACTGCCCGGCGGGCGCGTGGTCATCGAACTGGCGCCCGGATTCGCGCCGGCGCACGTCGCCAACATCAAGACAATGGCGCGAGGCGGCTTCTGGGACGGCACCAGCATCTATCGCGCGCAGGACAATTTCGTCGTGCAGTTCGGCGACGCCGATGCCGATGACGCCGCCAAGGCGAAGCCGCATCCCGATGGCACCAAGGAGAAGCTGCCCGCCGAGTTCACCCGCGCGATCAAGGGCGCACCGTTCACCCGCATCCCCGATGTCGATGGCTGGGCGCCGCAGGTCGGTTTCAGCGAAGGCTTCCCCGCCGCCCGCGATCCCAAGAAAAACCGCATGTGGATGCCGCATTGCTACGGCGTGGTCGGCGCCGGCCGCAACAACGCGCCGGACAGCAGCATCGGCGCCGAGCTCTACGTGGTGATCGGCCAGGCCCCGCGCGCGCTCGACCACCAGCTGACCATGGTCGGCCGCGTGGTCAAGGGGATGGAACTGCTGAGCGCCACGCCGCGCGGCCCGGAGCCGATGGGCTTCTACGAGGATCCCGCACAGCGCACGCCGATCAAGCGCATCGCGCTGGCCAGCGAACTGCCGGAAGCCGAACGCACGCCGCTGGAAATCCTGCGCACCGACAGCGCCACCTTCCGCGCCGCCACCGAAGCGCGGCGCAACCGCAAGGACGATTTCTATACCGAGCCCGCCGGCCACATCGACCTGTGCAACATCCCGATCCCGGTGCGAACGCCCGCCAAGCCGTAAGCGTCAGACCTGCCGGTCGCCGCCCAGGACTTCGTGCTGGAACAGGCGCATCCGGTAGGCGCTGCGGTAGCGGCCATCGCTGAAGAATTCGTCCTTCAACAGGCCCTCCTGCTGGAAGCCGCAACGCTCGTACACCTTGATCGCCGGCGCGTTGTCCACGTCCACCACCCGGTACAGCTTGTAGAGGTTGAGGACACGGAAGGCGTAGTTGATCGCCAGCCGCGTGGCCACGCCGGCATAGCCGCGCCGCTGGAATTCCGGCGCCACCATGATCAGGAACTCCGCGCGCCGGTGCAGGTGGTTGATCTCCACCAGTTCCACCAGCCCCACGCGTACCCGGTCGCGGTCCTCGATGATGAAGCGGCGTTCGCTCTGATCGTGGATGTGCTTGGCGAAGAGTTCCTCCAGCTCCACGAACGACTCGTAGGGTTCCTCGAACCAGTAGCCCATCATGTTGCGGTTGTTGTTGAGCTGGTGGACGAAATTCAGGTCCCCGCGTTCAAGCGGGCGCAGCACCACGAGGGCGGCGGCAGGCGTGTTTTCCATCGCCCAAGCCTACCCGCCGGGAACGTGATTGGCATGCGATGCCGCACCCGCATGGGGCTGCTAGGCTAGCGGCTCCCCTCGACACCCGAGACTCCGCCATGCCCATGTTGAAAGTGCGCATCACCGGCAGCGAGGACGATGTCCGCGCCATCAGCAACCTGCTGCAGAGCATCGACGGCATCGAACATGTCGAGGAAATCGCCGACCTGATGTCGCATATGGACGATGCCGATTCCAGCTCGGCCGGGCTGTCGGATGTCGGCGGCCCCGACATGCACGAGATCGAAGTGGAAGCGCCCAACGCCGCCACCGCGCGACGCGTACGCCAGGCACTGGAAGAGTTGGCGTTCGACCTCGACGCGATGGTCGAATTCGAGGAAGACGAGGACTGAGCCCCGCCCTCAGTCCGGCTTGCGGGCGATGAATTCGCCGACGAATTCGCGCCCGTCGGACAGTTTGAACACCAGTGCGATGCGGCTGCCCCCGCGTACCGTCGGCTTCGGGTCCATCAACATCAGGTGCATGCCGCCGGGCTTGAGCGTGGCGGCGTCCTTCGGCGCGATGCGCAGCTCGCGCAGCTCACGCATCCGCATCACCCCATCGACATTGCGCGTCTCGTGCAGCTCCACGCTGCCGTAGCTGCTGCTGCTCACGCCGACGATGCTGACCGGCGCCGGGCACCGGTTCTCGATCCGCGCGAAGCCGCCGTGCATCGGCATTCCGCCCGGCAGCAGGCGGATCCAGCCCTGTTGCACCTGCGGCATGCAGGCGGGCTTCTCGCGTGCGGCGAGCGGGAGCGCCATCGACAACGCGGCGATGGCAACGAAGAACGCGGACTTGATCGGCTTCATGACGAGGCATGATAGGGACTCGCTGCCGTGGTCGCACGGCCAAGACCTCATCACCATCCACACCGTTCACGGAGTTCCGCATGATCGATTCGCAACGCCACGGCCCGCACATCCACCTGGCCTTGGCGCGCGCGCCGGTCAACGCGCTCGACCCGACCCTGTGCAACGCACTGGTCGATGCGCTGGCGCGGGCGGTGGACGATGGCGCTCACGGCATTGTGCTGTCGGGCGGTGCGCGGGTGTTTTCCGCCGGCCTCGACGTGCCCTATCTGATGGGTCTGGGCGATGACGCTTCGGCTCTGCGCGCGGGCTGGGAAGCGTTCTTCGCCGCGGCACGCGCGCTGGCCGAATGTCCGGTGCCGGTAGTCGCCGCCATCGAAGGCCACGCGCCGGCCGGTGGCTGCGTGCTGGCACTGTGCTGCGACCACCGCATCATGGCCGACGCGCCGATCCGGATCGGCCTCAACGAGACCCAGGTCGGGCTCGCCGTGCCGGAAAGCGTGCAGCACCTGTTGCGGCGCACGGTGGGCCGGCGCATCGCCGAACGCATGTTGCTGGTCGGCGCGATGATCGAGCCGCGCGAGGCACTCGCCATCCACATGATCGACGCGCTGGTGCCACCCGGCGAGACCGTCGCCGCCGCGCTTGAATGGCTGGCCGCGCTGGAAGCCCTGCCGCGCGCACCGATGCTCACCACCCGCGCGATGGGCCGCGCCGATCTGGTCCGCGCACTGTCGCCGGAACATCTCGACATCGACCAGCCCCTGCGCGACTGGCTGCACCCGGATACCCAGCAGGGCCTACGCGCGCTGCTGGCGAAACTCGGCAAAAGTTGAGTCAGGCCGCGCCGGTGGCGACCGGGCGCGCGTCGTCTGAAATCCAGCCGCTCCACGAGCCCTTGTAGAGCTTCGCGCCCTGCAGGCCGGCATGCGCCATCGCCAGCAGGTGGTGGCAGGCGGTCACGCCGGAGCCGCACATCGCCACCATGTCGGACGGCGTGCGGCCACCGAGCAGTTCGGCGAATTCGGCGAACAACACCTCGCGCGGCTTGAAGCGGCCTTCGGCATCCAGATTGGCGACGAAGGGGCGGTTGACCGCGCCCGGCACGTGGCCGGCCTTGCGGTCGATCGGCTCCACCTCGCCACGGAAACGTTCGGGCGCGCGGGCATCGACCAGCAGGCCGCCGTGTTCGACATGCGCGGCGACATCGTCATGGTCGAACAGGCGCGCGTGGTCGAACGCGCCCGCCACCGGTGCGACATCGCCATCCAGCATCGGCACGATGTTGTCGATGGGGAAGCCGCCGGCCTGCCAGGCCTTCAGGCCGCCGTCGAGCACGGCGACGTGTTCATGGCCGGCCATCCGCAGCAAGCACCAGGCGCGGGCGGCGTACATGCCGTTGTCGGCGTCGTAGGCGACGACCTGGGTCTCCGGCCCGATGCCCCACTGCGCCAGCGTGCGCGCGAACGCGTCGGCGCGCGGCCACGGGTGGCGGCCCTGCCCGGCCTGCGCCATGTCGGACAGGTCGCGCTCCAGGCTGGCGTGGAACGCGCCGGGCAGATGGCCATCGGCATACATCTGCGCGCCGGCGTCGGGATCGGTCAGCACCGAGCGGCAGTCCAGCAGGACCAGGTCGTCGCGGCCCAAGGCACCGGCGAGCGTGGCGGCGTCCACCAGCGTGGTCCATCCGGTCGTGGCGTTCATGGCAGGGCCTCCAGGCGTTGGCGCAGGTTGTCGATGATGATGGCGGTGGCGCCCCATACGCGGGCGTGAGCGCCGCCCGGCCACGGCCGCAGCTCGGCGATCCGGCGGATGCGGCCGCGCCACGGCATTTCGGCGTGGAACAGGCTGTCGGGCGCGAGCAGGAAGTCGAGCGGCAGTTCGAAGACTTCGGCCACTTCGTTCGGGTCGGGGATGGCGCGGTAACCGGGGTCGATGCGGGCCACCACGGGCACCACGCGGAAGCCGGTGATGGTGGCCATGGGGTCGAGCAGGCCGAGCGGCTCGATCGAAGCCGCCTCCACCCCGATTTCCTCGTGGGTCTCGCGCAGCGCGGCGGCCACCGCATCGGCGTCACCCGGCTCCATCGCGCCACCGGGAAAACTCACCTGGCCGGCGTGGTGCCGCAGGTGCTCGGTGCGGCGGGTGAACAGCACGCGCGGGCCGTCCTCGCGGTCGACCAGGCCCATCAGCACCGCCGCCTCGCGCAGGGTGGGCGGCATCAGGTCATCGAGTTGGCCGTGGTTCCAGGCGCGCTCGGCGGGCAAGGCATCCAGCGGATGCAGCGCGCGCAGCACGCGGTCCAGCGCGGCGCTCATTCCTCCACCGGCTGCAGCGGCACCCAGCCGCGTGCCGGCAGGATGTCGTGCAAGAAGTGCCGGCGCTCGTCATCGCCCATCTGCCGCCAGCGGGCGATCTCCGGGCCGCTGCGCCGGCAGCCCAGGCACAGGCCGGCCGGGTCCAGCTGGCAGACGCCGCTGCACGGGCTCGCGATGGTCTGGGTGGATGGGGGAATCTGCATCGGATCGGGCAAAAAGAAAGCGCCGGCTCCACGGGGGAACCGGCGCTCCATCATGCCATCGGGATTACTGGACGTTGACCAGCTTGATCTCGAAGGCGACCGCGACGTTCGGCGGGAAGCCCGAGCGCGGATCGTTGCCGAAGGCCTTCTCGGACGGCAGCACGACTTCCCACTTCGAGCCCATCGGCATCTGGGTGATGACATCGCGCATGGCCTGCATCTCGATCTCGTTGACCTTGACGTTCGGGGTCTGCGGCGACTGCGCCTGCTGCGGACGCATGCCGAAGGGCATCGGGCCCAGCACCTGCAGCGACACGGTATTGGTCAGGGTCGGCTTGCGGCCGGTGCCGTTCTCCAGCACGCGGTACATCACGCCGCCCGGCAGCGTCTTGACGCCGGCCTGGGTCTTGTACTGGTTGAGGTAGGTGGTGGACTTGGTGCGGTTTTCACCGGCGATCTTGTTGAACTCGGCCTGCGCGGCCTGGGCCTTGGCCTGCTGGCGCTTCTGGAAGGCTTCCAGCGCGGGCTTGGCCTGGTCCGGGGTAATGGCCGGGTTCTTCTTGGCCAGGCCGTCCTGCACGGCCTTGACCACGGCGGCGGTGTCGATCTGCTCACCGCTCTCGGCCAGATTGCGTGCAAAGTCGTAACCGAACGCGTAGCTCAGCTTGCCCTTCTCGGAATTCAGGTCCTGCGCACCGGCGATGCCTGCGGTCAGGGTAAGAGCCGCAACGGCGGCGGCCAGCAAACGCAATTTCATAGACATCTCTCTGTGATGGGATGGCCGCGGCCAAAAAACAACGCGTTAGGATAGTCGGCACCGGCCTTAACCGCCACTGACGCCATATGGACCGTGGCCTGGGCCGATGGTTCCCCATTCATTTCAACGGCCCCGGCCGTCGCGAGGATTCATGTCCGATTCGCCCCTGTCCATCGCCACCGAAGCTGGCATCCGCACCATCACGGTCAACCGCCCCGACAAGCTCAACGCGCTCAACAGCGCCACGCTCGACGCCCTGCACGCCGCCTTCGATGACGCCGCCAATGACGCCGCCGTGCGCGTGGTCGTGCTGACCGGTGCGGGCGAGAAGGCGTTCGTCGCCGGCGCCGACATCAGCGAGATGAACGGCCTGACCCCGGTCGAAGGCCGCGATTTCTCCCTGCGCGGCCAGCGCATGATGCGCCGCGTGGAAAAGATGCCGAAGCCGGTCATCGCCGCCGTCAACGGCTTCGCGCTGGGCGGCGGGCTGGAACTCGCCATGTGCTGCCACCTGCGGATCGCCGCCGACAGCGCCAAGGTCGGCCAGCCCGAGATCAACCTGGGCCTGATCCCCGGCTTCGGTGGCAGCCAGCGCCTGCTGCGACTGGCCGGCCGCGCCGCGACGCTGGAACTCTGCCTCGGCGGTGCGCCGGTCAACGCCGAACGCGCGCGCGAACTCGGCATCGTCAACCGCGTGGTGCCGGCCGCCGAGCTGATGGCGGAGACAACGAAGCTCGCCACCCAGCTCGCCAACGCCGCCCCGCTTGCACTCCGCGCGATGCTCGACTGCGTGAACATCGGGGGCGAATGCGGCATCGAGGAAGGGCTGGAATACGAGTCCGCGCAGTTCGGCCTGGTGTTCTCCACCGACGACATGCGCGAGGGCACTTCGGCCTTCCTCGAAAAGCGCAAACCGGAATTCAAGGGCCGCTGAGTGGCCGACGTGCGTGCCATCGACTGGCCGGCGCTGGCCCGCGCGGTGGCCGATGACGACATCGATGCCGCCTTCGCACTGGGCCTGCTGGCGTGGATGGGCGATGTCGCTTCGCCCCGCGATGCCGGGCTGGCCGATGGCGACATCGCCCGCCTGATCGAGGCACGCCACGCACGCGTCACCGCACTGGCCGCGCGAGATCGCCATCGGGCGCGCGATGCGCGGTTGGCGCGGCTGCAGGCCGAACGCCGGCAGCGGCAGGCGCCGCAAGCGCAGCCCGAGGCCGCCTCCCCCACCCCTGCCCTGCCCAATGCCGCGGCGGCCGCACTGGCACGCGCCTTGGCGAAGGCGAAGCGATGAGCCCGCCGGTCGGCGGCAAGGCCACGAAAAAGGCGACGAAGAAAGCCAAGGCCGCGGCATCGAAATCCATCGGCAAAACATCGGCGAAAGCGCCCCGCGTCGCCAAGCCGATGAGCGCCGCCGAGATCCACGAAGCCTTCCGCCGCTGGCACGCGCTCGACCCCGAACCGAAGACCGAGCTGGAATACACCACGCCGTTCGAACTGCTGGTGGCGGTCGCGCTCTCGGCGCAGGCCACCGACGTCGGCGTCAACAAGGCGACGCGCAAGCTCTTCCCCGTCGCCAACACGCCGGCCGCCATCGCCGCGCTCGGCGTGGAGGGACTGAAGCCCTACATCGCCACCATCGGGCTGTTCAACACCAAGGCGGCCAACGTGGTGCGGCTGGCGGAACTGCTGCTGGAACGCCACGGTGGCGAGGTGCCGGAAGACCGCGACGCGTTGGAGGCGCTGCCCGGCGTCGGCCGCAAGACCGCCAATGTGGTGCTCAACACCGCCTTCGGTCATTCCACGATGGCGGTGGACACGCACATCTTCCGCGTCGGCAACCGCACCGGCCTGGCCGTCGGCAAGGGCGTGCGCGCGGTGGAGGACCGGCTGCTCACGCGCGTGCCGACGGAGTACCTGCGCCACGCCCACCACTGGCTGATCCTGCACGGGCGTTACATCTGCAAGGCACGCAAACCGGAATGCGCGCTGTGCCCGGTGTTTGATCTGTGCCATTGGCCGGAAAAATCTTTGGAACTGACGGCAAAAACGCTGACTTGCACCGCCTAAAAGAACAACGCCCCGGATTTCCGAGGCGTTGTTTCATTCGTTTCCAGTGGCCGCTTAGAACGCGAATTGCGTGCGTAATGCGTACTGACCGGTCTTGTCACCGTTGACTTCGTTTTCGCCGCGCGTGTAGTTGAACATGAAGCGCAGGTTCGGATTGACGTAGTAGTTCACGCCGAAGATTGCAGAGTTGGCGCGACGGTTCGCGATGTCTTTGTTCTCGATGGTGTCATAGCGGGCCGTCAATTCCCATGCACCGCCGTCCGGCACGGTAGCCGAACCAAACACACCATTTGCCGACTTGTACGGCTTGTGGCCGCCGCTCAACAGCCAGCTGCCCTGCACGTACCACGTGTCAACTTGCTGGGCGGGACCGATCGGCATATCGAAATCGGCGCGCGCAAACTCGCTTTGCACGAATACCGGGCCGAACGAGCCGGCCGCTTCAACACCAATCGTGCTGATGCTCTTTGCGCTACCCGCAGTGATCGCTGCGATGGTTTGCGAAGGACCGCGACGACCCGCGTAGTTAGACACGGCGGTCAACGTCGGGGTGCCTTGGTTGCTGTTTTCGTTGCTGTACGACACGCCAAGGTGCAAGGTGCTTTCCGCATCGTTGATCGGTGCCCAAGTCGCGCGGCTCGCAAAACCGACACCCTCGTTACGCGCTGTCGGCGTCGCGCGCAAGGTGAACGCCGAGGCGCCGAAGGTGTAGTTCGGGCCACCCATCAAGTAACCCACACCTTGCTGGAACTGACGACCGTTGTACAAACCCGTGGCCGAGGCAAACGGGCGCTCCATCATCAGAATTTCGTTGGAGCTGGTCAGTTCTTCCATCGAGCGGTAGGGCTTAAAGTGACCGATGGTCAACTTGCCTGGGCCAATTTGTTTGGCGATATACAGATCACGCAGGCCGTCCAAGTTGGTACCGGCGGCGAAATCCTGTTCCATCTTGTAGTCCCAACCCAGCGCCTTGCCCGACAGCGTCAGGCGAGCGCGGCGAAACTCGTTACCTGCAGTAACGGCTGCGCGATCACGATCGAACAAATAGGTATCGAAGTGGATACGGCCACCCAGCGAGGCTTCGAATTTTTTATCCGCGGACGTGACCTTGATGCCGCCCTTGGTTTCCACTTTGGGCAGGTTGTCCGACAATTTGTCGAATTCTTCCTTGCTGGTCACGTTGATGTCCTGCTGGGCATCGGCACGTTCTTCCAACTCGGTGACCTTGGACTCCAGCATCTTGATCTGCTCGCGCAAGGCAGCCAATTCGGCGCTGCTGGCGTTCTGGGCGTAAGCGGCAGGGCTAATGCCTGCAGCGGCGGCCAATGAAAGGGCCAGGACGGAAACTCGCATGGGTTACTCCACTCGGTAGGTGTGATGTGTCGGGCACCAAAGGCGATGCCGTTAAGGAAGCGTCAAAGCGGCGCCAGATTGTCTGAGCGATGTGACTATTAGGTGGATTAAATATTGCAGTTCGATGACGCGTGGTCGTTATTCGATCACGTTCGGGAATGTGGTGGAAAATCGCGCGCGCCTTCTGGATGTCACCAAAACGTCATCTAGTCATCAACGATCTGTCATCAATAACGCGTCGAATGCACTGCGATTCCTACCCATCCTGATTTCCCGGAGTGCACCGTGCGCAACATCTTCAAGACCACCCTCCCCGTGTTGGCGCTGGCCGCCAGCCTTAGTCTCAGTGCGCACGCCGCCGAATCCACGGGCGCAGGCGCTTCATTTGTGTATCCCGTGATGTCGAAGTGGTCGGCCGACTACGCCCGCACCACCGGCAACAAGATCAATTACCAATCGATTGGTTCCGGCGGCGGCATCGCCCAGATCAAAGCCGGCACGGTGAACTTCGGCTCGTCCGATGCGCCGCTTTCGCCGAAGGAGCTGGGCCAGTTCAAGTTGGCGCAATTCCCGTCGGTGATCGGCGGCGTCGTGCCCGCGATGAACATTCCGGGCGTCAAAGCCGGCGCAATGAAGATGGACGGCGACCTTTTGGCCGACATCTATTTGGGCAAGGTGACGATGTGGAACGACCCGCGCATCGTCGCACTCAACTCTGGCGTGAACCTGCCCGCCATGAAGATCACGGTGGTGCGTCGCTCGGACGCGTCTGGCACCACCTTCAACTTCGTCAACTATTTGTCGAAGGTGAGCCCTGAGTGGAAGTCCAAAGTGGGCGAAGGCACTTCGGTGCGCTGGCCTGTCGGTATCGGCGGCAAGGGCAACGAAGGCGTGTCGGGTTACGTGAAGCAGATCAAGGGCGCGATTGGCTACGTCGAATTGTCATTTGCTTTGCAAAACAAGCTGGCATACAGCCGCTTGAAGAACTCCGCGGGCAATTACATCGTCCCGAGCGACGACAGCTTCCAAGCCGCCGCTGCCAACGCCAACTGGGCGGCGAGCAAGGACTTCCACCTCGTCATGACCAATGCGCCGGGCGCAGAGAGCTGGCCGATCACCGCAACCAACTTCATCCTGATGCACCGCTCGCCGAAGAATGCGGCAGGCGCCAAGACCGCGAAGGAATTCTTCCGCTGGGTGTACGCCAATGGCGATGCGGAAGCACGCAAGCTGGGTTACGTGCCGCTGCCCGACGCCCTCGTCAAGCAGATCGAGACCTACTGGGCCCAGAACATGGCCTACTGAGCCAGCAGAAAACCTCCAGAGCAAATTTGGCGCGGGCCCACGGGTCCGCGCTTTTTTTGTGCACCAATGCCGGTCGAGGCGGATTTGTGACGATTCGTAACCTGGTTGTCACATTGAAATATTTCCATAGGCACACCGTCGCGGACCCGCGGCCACGCCCATGTTTCCAGGAGTTGCCATGAATACGACCCCGGTGCGCATCGCCGCCCTCGCCCTTGCCGCCACCGTTTTCGTCGCCGGCTGCAAGAAGTCCGACACCGCCGACGCCACCCCGCCCGCCGCGGGCGCGCAGGCCGATGGCGCGACGCAGGCCGGCGACAAGGTCGCCGCCGAGATCACCGGCGCCGGTGCCAGCTTCATCTACCCGCTGGTCTCGAAGTGGTCCGCGGACTACCACAAGGCCACCGCCAACAAGATCAACTACCAGTCGATCGGTTCCGGCGGCGGCATCGCCCAGATCAAGGCCGGCACGGTGGACTTCGGTTCGACCGACAAGCCGCTATCGTCCGAGGAGCTGGCGCAGGCCGGCCTGGCGCAGTTCCCGTCGGCGATCGGCGGCGTGGTGCCGGTGGTGAACATGCCGGGCATGGAAGCCGGCAAGCTGCGCATCTCCGGCCCGGTGCTGGCCGACATCTACCTCGGCAAGATCACCAGCTGGAACGATCCGCGCATCGTCGCCGAGAACCCGGGCACCACGCTCCCGGCCGACAAGATCAACGTGGTCCGCCGCTCGGACGGCTCGGGTACCACGTTCAACTTCACCAACTACCTGTCGAAGGTCAGCGCCGACTTCAAGACGAAGATCGGCGAAGGCACCACGGTGAACTTCCCGGTCGGCATGGGCGGCAAGGGCAACGAAGGCGTCGCCGCCTACGTCAAGCAGATCAAGAACTCGATCGGCTACGTCGAGCTGTCCTACGCGCTGCAGAACAAGATGCCGTACGCAGCCATGCAGAATGCCGCCGGCAACTGGGTGCAGCCTTCGGCCGAGAGCTTCGCCGCCGCGGCCGCCAGCGCCGACTGGAAGAGCGCCAAGGACTTCAGCCTAGTCATCACCAACGCGCCGGGTGCCGATGCGTGGCCGATCACCGCGACCAACTTCATGCTGATCTACAAGCAGCCGAAGAACGCCGCCAAGCAGCAGGCCACGCTGGACTTCTTCAAGTGGGCGTTCGAGAACGGCCAGGCGCAGGCCAAGTCGCTCGACTACGTGCCGCTGCCGGCCGAGCTGGTGACGCAGGTCGAGGCCTACTGGGCGTCGCTCAAGTAATCCCGCGACACGCGCGCGGGGCGGTGATGCCGCCTCGCGCTTTTCCGTGACGGGCCACGCGCCCCGCCTTCCACGCTTCGAGCATCGCTGATGAATGCAGCCGTCCTGCCCGCGCCCAGCGCGCGCAACACCCGCGACACCCGCAACGACCGGCTCTTCCGCTGGATCCTGGCGGCGACCGCGATCTTCGTGCTGTTCACGCTGGCCGCCGCCGCGCTGTCGATGCTCTGGGGCGGGCGCAGCGTGCTGCAGAGCGAAGGCCTGTCGTTCTTCACCTCTTCCGACTGGAATCCGGTCGAAGACAAGTACGGCGCGCTGGTGCCGATCTACGGCACCATCGTCACCGCGCTCATCGCGATGCTGATCGCGGTGCCGGTGAGCTTCGGCATCGCCTTCTTCCTGACCGAAGTGGCGCCGCGCTGGCTGCGCGGTCCGGTCGGCACGGCGATCGAACTGCTGGCCGGCATCCCCTCGATCATCTACGGCATGTGGGGCTTCTTCGTGCTGATGCCGGTGATGCGCGAAACCATCATTCCCTGGCTGGACGAGAACATCGGCCCGCTGCCGGTCATCGGCCGGCTGTTCCAGGGACCGCCGATCGGCGCCGGCATGCTGACCTCCGGCATCGTGCTGTCGATCATGGTGATTCCCTTCATCTCGTCGGTGATGCGCGAGGTCTTTTTGACCGTGCCTTCGCGCCTGAAGGAATCGGCCTACGCGCTCGGCTCGACCAAGTGGGAAGTGAGCTGGGACATCGTGCTGCCCTACACACGCTCGGCGGTGATCGGCGGCATCTTCCTCGGCCTGGGCCGCGCGCTCGGCGAGACGATGGCGGTGGCCTTCGTCATCGGCAACTCGGTGCAGTTCACCGCGTCGCTGCTGGAGCCTTCCACCACCATCGCGGCGCTGATCGCCAATGACTTCGGCGAGGCCACGGAAACCTACCGCTCGGCGCTGCTGCTGCTCGGCTTCGTGCTGTTCATCGTGACCTTCATCGTGCTCGCGCTGGCCCGCCTGATGTTGATGAAGCTCGCCCGCAAGGAGGGCAACTGATGAACGCCCGCACCCTGCCCGCCAAGGATTTCGAACGCGCCGACGCGCTGTTCCGCCGCCGCAAGTTCGTCAACCTGATCGCGGTGGCGATGGCCAACCTGGCCGCGCTGTTCGGCCTGTGCTTTCTGGGCTGGATTCTATGGACGCTGCTGTCGAAGGGCCTGTCCAGCCTCAACCTTGACCTCTTCACCATGGACCAGCCGCCGCCGATGGAACGCGGCGGCATGCGCAACGCCATCGTCGGCAGCCTGATGATGTGCGCGATGGGCGTCGGCATCGGCACGCCGCTCGGCATCGCCGCCGGCACCTGGCTGGCCGAATACGGCAACCGCAGCAAGCTGGGTACCGCGGTGCGCTTCGTCAACGACATCCTGCTGTCGGCACCGTCGATCGTGCTGGGCCTGTTTGTCTATGCGATGTTCGTGATGCAGACCGGCGGGCGCTTCTCCGCGATCGCCGGTGCGCTGGCGCTGGCCTTTATCGTGCTGCCGGTGGTGGTGCGCACCACCGACGAGATGCTGCGGCTGGTGCCGGTGACGATGCGCGAAGCCGCGCTGTCGCTGGGCGTGCCGCAGTGGAAGGTGATCATGCAAGTGCTGTACCGCTCGGCGCTGCCGGGCATCGTGACCGGCATCCTGCTGGCGCTGGCGCGCATCAGCGGCGAGACCGCCCCGCTGCTGTTCACCGCCTTCGGCAACGAGTTCTTCAGCATGGACCCGACCGGCGCGATGTCGGCGGTGCCGCTGGTGATGTACAAGTTCGCCGGTTCGGGCTTCGAGAACTGGGAACAGATCGCCTGGGCCGGCGCCCTTGTCATCACCCTGTTCGTACTCTCCGTCAGCCTGTTCGCACGCGCCATCCTGCTGCGCAACAAGATTTCCCATGACTAACCTCACATACCGGACGCTCGAAATGAACGACGCACGCCCCGCCATGCACATGCACGTCCGCGAAGGCCAAGCCGCCGCGCCCGCGCCGGTGAAGATCTCCACGCGTGGCCTGGATTTCTTCTACGACAAGTTCCATGCGTTGAAGGGCATCAACCTGGACATCCCGGAGAAGCGCGTGACCGCGCTGATCGGGCCGTCGGGCTGCGGCAAGTCCACCCTGCTGCGCGTGTACAACCGCATCTATGCGCTGTATCCCAAGCTGGAGGCGAAGGGCGAGGTGCTGCTGGACGGCGAGAACGTGCTGGACCCGAAGTTCCCGATGAACCGCCTGCGTTCCAAGGTGGGCATGGTGTTCCAGAAGCCGGTGCCGTTCCCGATGACCATCTTCGAGAACGTGGCCTACGGCATCCGTCACCACGAGAAGATCGGCAAGGCCGAGATGAACGACCGGGTCGAACACGCGCTGCGCCAGGGTGCGCTGTGGGACGAGGTGAAGGACAAGCTGGGCCAGAGCGCGCTGGGCCTGTCCGGTGGCCAGCAGCAGCGCCTGTGCATCGCGCGTGCCGTGGCATTGCGCCCGGACGTGCTGCTGCTCGACGAACCGACCTCCGCGCTCGACCCGATCTCCACCAGCCGCATCGAGCAGCTGGTCGAGGAGCTCAAGCACGACTACACCATCGTCATCGTCACCCACAACATGCAGCAGGCGGCGCGCGTCTCCGACTACACCGCCTTCATGTACCTGGGCGACCTGATCGAACACGACGCCACTTCCACCATCTTCTCCAATCCTTCGAAGCAGCAGACCGAGGACTACATCACCGGCCGCTTCGGCTGATCCACGCGCCGCTTCCGCTTCGAATCAAAGGACCCCGAACATGCCCAACGAACACGACCACATCGTCAGGAGCTACGACGAGGAACAGCAGCGACTGACCCACGAGATCCAGCGCATGGGCGCGATGGCCGTGGCGCAGCTGGAAGCCGCGCTGGACGTGATGGAGCGTCGCGACGACAACGCCGCCGAACGCATCATCGCCAACGACGAGGCCATCGATGCGCTCGAACACGAAGTCAGCCAGGACGTGATGAAGCTGGCGCTCCGCGGCCCGATGGCCAGCGACCTGCGCATCATCCTGGCCGCGCTGCGCATCGCCTCCGACATCGAACGCGTGGGTGACTACGCCGCCAACATGGCCAAGCGCTCGATGGTGCTCAACACCGCGCCGCCGGTGCCGCATACCGGTGGCCTGCACGCGCTCGGCCGCCTGGCCGCCGAGCAGATGCGCGAAGTCCTGAAGGCCTACAAGGACCTGGACGCCGATGCCGCCCAGCGCGTGCGCGAGCGCGACACCGAACTGGACCTGCAGTACACTGCACTGTTCCGCGAACTGCTGACCTACATGATGGAAGACCCGCGCAACATCACGCCCTGCACGCACCTGCTGTTCATGGCGAAGAACATGGAGCGCATCGGCGACCACGCGACCAACATCGCCGAGAACATCTGGTTCCGCGTGCACGGCGACCAGCACCCGCTGCCGCCGCGCGAAAAGCGCGACGACAGCAGCGCGATCAGCCGCGCCTGAGGCGCTTTCCACCGTCCGACATGCGAAGCCCGCCACCCGGCGGGCTTCGTGTTTCCGGGCCGATAGCGTTTTCTTTACCCTTGGATGGCGCCGCGGCGCTACCATCCGCGCATTCCCTCACTGGATGCGTCCGATGACCACCAAGCGCAACAAGACCCTCGCCCTCGGCACCCTGGCTGGCGGCATCGCCCTGTCCGGCGCCGCGTTCGCCATCGCCCCCATGGTCTCCGGCTACATGCAGGACGAGCACGCGGCGCATGAGCACGCCAGCGCCGCGGACCACATGAAGCAGATGGACACCGATGGCGACGGCAAGCTGTCGAAGACGGAATTCGCGGCGGCGCACGGCGGCAAGACCGACAAGTTCGCCGCGCACGACCTGGACAGCGACGGCTTCATCACCGTGGCCGAGATGGACAAGGCCCACGCCGCGATGGGCGGGAAAAAAGACGCCAAGGCCAGCGAAGGCAAATGCGGCGAGGGCAAGTGTGGTGAAGGCAAGTGCGGCGCCGCGCCCGCCAAGGCCGGCGGCAACGACGCCAAGGCCGGCGAAGGCAAATGTGGCGAGGGCAAGTGCGGCGCCGCGCCCGCCAAGGCCGGCGGCAACGACGCCAAGGCCGGCGAAGGCAAATGTGGCGAGGGCAAGTGCGGCGGCAGCCTCTGACCCGCACGCCCGGTTTGATGGAGGGCGCCTCACGGGGCGCCCTTCGCATTGAAGGCGACCGGTGATGCACGCGGAACACGGCATGGCGATGGTGGGCCTCGGCCTGCGCCGGGGATTGATGGATGCCATCGCGTCCGCGCCCGCCGGTGATTTCGATTTCCTCGAATGCGCGCCGGAGAACTGGATCGGCGTCGGTGGCGCGCTCGGCGCCCGCTTCGACGCGCTGGCCGCGCGCTTTCCGGTCACCCTGCACGGTTTGTCACTCTCGCTCGGGGGCGCCGAGCCGCTGGATGACGCATTGCTCGACGGCATCGCCGGCTTCATGCAGCGGCACGGCATCCACCACTACAGCGAACACCTGAGCTACAGCGCCGATGACGGCCATCTCTACGACCTGATGCCGCTGGCCTTCGACGAAGTGACCGTGGCGCACGTCGCCGCACGCATCGACCAGGTGCAACAGCGCCTCGGCCGGCGCATCGCCATCGAAAACGTCAGCTATTACGCCGCGCCCTGGCAGCGCATGCCGGAAGCGGACTTCATCAACGCGGTGATCGATGCCGGCGACTGCGACTTGCTGCTCGACGTCAACAACGTCTTCGTCAACGCGATCAACCACGGCTACGACGCCCGCGCCTTCATCGACGCGATGCCGACCGCGCGCATCGCCGGTTATCACATTGCCGGCCATTACGACGAAGCCGACGACCTCAAGATCGACACCCACGGCGCGGCGGTGAAAGACGATGTCTGGGCCCTGCTCGACCACACCTATGCGCGCCACGGCGTGCAGCCGACGCTGCTCGAACGCGACTTCAACTACCCCGCATGGCCTGAACTACAACACGAACTCTCGCGCATCCGCACCCTGCAGGCGGCACACGCATGAGCGCGCACGACGACCGCCTGCGCGACCGCCAGTTCGCCTTCGCCGCCCATCTGCGCGACGCCGCGAATCCGCCGCCGCCCGGCATCGAACCGCGCCGCATGGCGGTCTATCGCGAGCTGTTCCGCGCCACGCTGGAATCGCTGCTTGCCGCCAACTTCCCGGTCATCCGCAGGACGCTGGGCGATGATGCGTGGATGACGCTGGTCGGCGATTTCCATCGCGAACATCGCTGCGCCACGCCGCTGTTCACCGAGATCGCGCCGGAGTTCATCGCCTGGCTCGCCGACAACGTCGAACGCCTTCCGTCGTGGCTGCCGGAGCTCGCGCATTACGAATGGATGGAACTGCGCGCGCAGATCGACGATGCGCCGCTGCCGCCGCACGCGCCCGATGGCGACCTGCTGACCGGCGTACCGGTGCTGTCACCGCAGGCCTGGCCGCTGGCCTACGCGTGGCCGGTGGACCGGATCGGGCCGGCGTTCCAGCCCGCATCTTCCCCGGTTGAACCGACCTTGCTGCTGGTGCGCCGCGATGCCGCGATGCAGGTGCATTTCGCGAGACTATCGGCGCTCGCCTTCCGGCTGCTGCAGATGATCGAGGCCGACGAAGGCCACAGCGGCCAGACGCTCATCGATGCACTGGCGCACGAAGCCGGCCTGCCCGATGACGCGGCCTTCGCCCACGATGCGCGCGCGATGCTGCAGCGCCTGCGTGACGAGGGCACGGTGATCGGTATACGCAGCCGCTAAACTGCGTGCATGCCCGACGCCCCGCCTCCCCACAAACCCATGACCATGGCCACCCGTTTCCGCGGCTTCCTGCCGGTGGTGGTCGATGTGGAAACCGGCGGCTTCGACTGGAACCGCCACGCGTTGTTGGAAATCGCCGCGATTCCGCTGGAGATGGACGAAGACGGACGTCTTTACCCCGGCAAGACCGCGTGCGCGCACCTGCATCCCGCGCCCGGCACCGACATCGATCCCAAGTCACTCGCGGTGACCGGCATCCAGCTCGATCATCCGTTCCGGCTGGCGAAGGAAGAGAAAGAAGGCCTGGAGCATGTGTTCGCCCCGGTGCGCGAGGCGGTGAAGCGGCAGGGCTGCCAGCGCGCGATCCTGGTCGGGCACAACGCGCACTTCGACCTCAACTTCCTCAATGCCGCGGTCGCGCGCAGCAAGCACAAGCGCAATCCGTTCCACCCCTTCAGCGTGTTCGACACGGTGACGATGGCCGGCCTGGCCTACGGACAGACCGTGCTCGCACGCGCGGTGCAGGCGGCCGGGCTGACATGGAATTCGGCGGATGCGCATTCGGCCGTGTACGACGCCGAGATCACCGCCGAGTTGTTCTGCCGCATCGCCAATGCATGGCCGATGCAGCTGCCGGTCAGCCCTGCTGTGGAGATGGCCGACGACGCGACCTGAGCGTCCGCGCGATGCCGTACACGCTGATCAGCATCCAGATGCCTTCGAGCACGAAGACCGACAGGTTGAACTTGCCGGCCAGCGAGACCAGCACTCCGCCCGCGCCGAGCAGGTTGAGCAGCTGGTAGACCAGGCCGGTGCCGTGCAGGCGCCCGGCCTGCAGCATGAAGAAGCCGAACAGGATGGTCGCCGTGCCCAGCAGGCCGACCCAGTCGTACCACGCGAGTTCAAAGCCCATCGTTTCCCCCTTGCAACTCAGGCCTGGCGCTGGCGCACGGCCTCGAACAGCGCGATGCCGCTCGCCACCGAAACATTGAGGCTTTCCATTTCGCCGGGCATCGGGATGCGCACCAGCGCGTCGCAGTTCTCGCGGGTCAGGCGGCGCAGGCCTTCGCCCTCGCTGCCCAGCACCAGCGCGACATTGCCCTTCAGGTCGATGCCGTAGAGGGAGGCCTCGGTTTCGCCGGCCAGCCCGTAGATCCACACACCCTGCTTCTGCAGGTCACGCAGGCAGCGCGAGAGATTGGTCGCGGCCACCACCGGGATGCGGTCCGCCGCACCGGCCGAGGTCTTGCGCACGGTGGCGTTGACCTGCACCGCCTTGTCGCGCGGAATCACCACCGCCGTCGCGCCCGCCGCCGCCGCCGAACGCAGGCAGGCGCCGAGGTTGTGCGGGTCCTGCACGCCATCGAGCACCAACACCAGCGCACGGCCTTCGGCCTGCTCGATCAGCGCGGCCAGCTCATGCTCGTCCCAGGTTTTCGCGGCCTGGTAGCGCGCGACCACGCCTTGGTGACGCAAACCGCCGGCCACGCCTTCCAGCGCCTGCTGCGCCACGCGGCGCACATCGATGCCGAGCCGGCGCGCCTGGGTTTCGATATCGGCCAGGCGCGTGTTCTTGCCGCCCGCCTCCACCAGCACTTCGCGGACGTTGTCCGCGTCGTGCTCCAGGGCCGAGGCCACGGCGTTGATGCCGGCGATCCATTGGGAAGCTTTGCTCATGCCGGCATTGTAGGCGTTGGCCGAAGCCGCTTCCCTCAATACTTCTGCTTGGGCCGCCTGGCCGGTTGACCGCGCGGCGGCCGTGCTGGGGCGGCATCGTCCTCATCGACCAGCCGGAAGTCGATCTTGCGTTCCTCCAGGCTCGCCTTCAGCACCACGATGCGCACGCGGTCGCCGAGGCGGAACTGGCGGCCACGGCGCTCGCCGGTCAGCGTCTTGCGGATGGCGTCGAAGTGGTAGAAGTCGTGCGGCAGCTGGGTCACGTGGACCAGCCCGTTGACCTTGGAATCGTCCAGCTCGACGAACAGCCCGAAGCTGGTGACGCCGCTGATCACGCCGTCGAATTCGCCGCCGACGTGCTTCTCCATCCACGCCGCGCGGTAACGCTCGTCCACCTCGCGCTCGGCTTCATCGGCACGGCGTCCGCGTTCCGAACTCTGCAGCGAGAGCTGGTCCATGTCGCGCGCGCTGTAGCGGAAATCATCGGCCCGTCCGCCACCGATCGCATGCTTGATGGCGCGATGCACCAGCAGGTCGGGATAGCGGCGGATCGGCGAGGTGAAGTGCGCGTAGCTCTCCAGCGCCAGCCCGAAGTGGCCGACGTTGCTCGGCGAATACACCGCCAGCGACTGGCTGCGCAGCAATACGGATTCGATCAGCGCGGCGTCGGCGCGTTCGCGCACCTTGTGGATGAGCGCGGTGAAGTCGCGCGGATGCACCTTGCTCCACGGCGGCATCGACAGCTTGAATTCCTTCAGGAACTCCTGCAGGTCGGCGTACTTCTGCTCCGGCGGGCGCTCGTGGATGCGGAACGGCGCGGGGATGCCGCGTGCCAGCAGGAATTCCGCCGCTTGCACGTTGGCCGCGATCATGCATTCCTCGATCAGCTTGTGCGCGTCGTTGCGCTGGAGCATGCCGGCCTGGGTGACTTCGCCGCGGTTGTCGAGGACGAAGCGCACCTCGCCCGACTCGAACTCGATCGCGCCACGCGCCTCGCGTGCCTTCGCCATCTGCCGGTAGAGCTGGTGCAGGTGGCGCACATGCCCGAGCAGCGGGCCGATCTTGGCTTCCGCCGCCTCGCGGTCTTCGTCGGGGATGCCCTCGCCCACCACGTTCCACACTTCGGTGTAGGTCAGGCGGGCGTGCGAGTTCATCACCGCCTCGTAGAACTCCGCCGACTGGGTGACGCCGTGGTTGTCCAGCTGCATGTCGCAGACGAAGCACAGCCGGTCCACCTTCGGGTTGAGCGAGCAGATGCCGTTGGACAACGTCTCCGGCAGCATCGGCACCACGAAACCGGGGAAGTAGACCGAGGTCGCACGCTTCTGCGCCTCGTCGTCCAGCGGCGTGCTGGGACGCACGTAATGCGAGACATCGGCGATCGCCACCACCAGCCGCCAGCCGCCGCGGGTGCGTTCGCAGTAGACGGCGTCATCGAAATCCTTGGCGTCCTCGCCGTCGATGGTGACCAGCGGCATCGCGCGCAGGTCCACGCGGGTGGCGGCGACGGCAGCCGGCACTTCCAGCGGCACGGCGGCGGCTTCCTCCAGCACCTCCTGCGGGAATTCGTGCGGGATGTCGTGGCCGTGGATCGCCGCTTCCACCACCAGCGACGGCGTCAGCTTGTCGCCCAGCACCGCGACGATGCGGCCGATCGGCGGGCGGCGCGCATCCTGGGCCTGGGTGATCTCGGCGACGACCAGCTGGCCGCGCTTCGCGTTGTTGCGCTCAGCCTCGGGGATCATCACGTTGCGCTGGATGCGGGCGTCGTCCGGCACCACGAAGCCGACGCCGGCCTCCTCGTCATAGCGGCCGACCAGGCGGGTGACGCGGCGCTCCAGCACCTCGACGATGGCGCCTTCGCGGCGGCCACGGCGATCCATGCCGGTGACGCTGGCCAGCACCCGGTCGCCATGCATCACCTTGCGCATCTCGGCCGGCGGCAGGAACAGGTCCTCGCCACCGCCCGCGTCCGGGCGCAGGAAGCCGAAACCTTCGGGATTGGCGATGACCGTGCCCGGCATCAGGTCGAGCTGCGCGGCCGGCGCGAACGCCCCGCGACGGTTCTGCAGCAACTGGCCATCGCGCACCATCGCGCCGAGGCGGCGGTCGAGTGCTTCGCGGCGGTCGGGCGCGGTCAGGCCGAGTTGCTGCGCCAGCGCGTCGGCGGCCATCGGGCCATCGGCCTCGGCCAGCACCTGCAGGATGAAATCGCGGCTGGCGATGGGCTCGGCGTAGCGCTGGGCCTCGCGGTGGTGGTTGGGATCCTGCATCGGGCGCTTGCCCGGCTTGCCCACCTCGCCCGGTGCCCAGCCCTTGCGTGCCGGCGCCTTGCCGGGCTTGCCGGGCCCACCGCCGCGCGCGGGCTTGGCCAGATGCTCCGGCAACCACGGCGCCGCGGCCTTCGCCGGCTTGCGCTTGGCGCCGCCTGCGGGCGTTGCCGGGGCTTGGGTGGCCTTGGGTGTGCGATGGCCGGGCTTGCCGGCGCTGTTGCCCGGCGAACGCGGGCCCTTGCTGGAGGTTTTCTTCATCCCGCCATCGTGGCACAGGCCGGGTGATCGCTCCGCGGAAGACGGGCAAAAAGAAACCCCCGATCGCTCGGGGGTTTCTCATGTCTGGTGCCCAGGAGAGGACTCGAACCTCCACGGTTTTACCCGCTAGTACCTGAAACTAGTGCGTCTACCAATTCCGCCACCTGGGCAGGTGGGCGCGTATCTTGCTTGTTGGCCGGGCGGATGTCAACGGTCTTCCCGCTTCATCCCCGTGCGTGGTGACGCGCGGCCGCCGCCCGATGACGGCACCGCCTAGAATCACCGCTTGTTTTCCACGCAAGCACCGATGAGCAGCAACGACCTGACCCGCCCCGCCTTCCACGGTTTCGAGCAGATCCCCCTGCGCGAGTACGCCGAGCGCGCCTACCTCGACTATTCGATGTACGTGGTGCTCGACCGCGCCCTGCCCTTCATCGGCGACGGGCTGAAGCCGGTCCAGCGCCGCATCATCTATGCGATGAGCGAACTCGGCCTCAACGCCGGGTCCAAGCCGAAGAAATCCGCGCGCACCGTGGGCGACGTCATCGGCAAATACCACCCGCATGGCGACAGCGCCTGCTACGAGGCGCTGGTGTTGATGGCGCAGCCGTTCTCCTACCGCTATCCGCTGATCGAAGGCCAGGGCAACTTCGGTTCGCCGGACGACCCGAAATCCTTCGCGGCGATGCGCTACACCGAGTCCAAGCTGACGCCGATCGCCGAAGTGCTGCTGGGCGAACTGGGCCAGGGCACGGTGGACTGGGATCCCAACTTCGACGGCACGCTGGAAGAGCCGACGTGGATGCCGGCGCGCCTGCCGCACCTGCTGCTCAACGGCACCACCGGCATCGCGGTCGGCATGGCCACCGACGTGCCGCCGCACAACCTCAACGAGGTGGTGAGCGCCTGCATCCGCCTGCTGGAGGATCCCGATGCCTCGGTCGCCGACCTCTGCGAGCACATCCTCGGGCCGGACTATCCGACCACCGCCGAGATCATCACCCCGGTCGCCGACCTGCGCACGATCTACGAGACCGGCAACGGCGGCGTGCGCGTGCGCGCGACCTACGCGAAGGAGAACGGCAACATCATCATCACCGCGCTGCCTTACCAGGTGTCGCCGTCGAAGGTGATCGAGCAGATCGCGCAGCAGATGCGCGCGAAGAAGCTGCCGTGGCTGGAGGACATCCGCGACGAATCCGACCACGCCACGCCGGTGCGCATCGCGCTGGTGCCGCGCAGCAACCGCGTCGACATCGACCAGCTGATGGGCCACCTCTTCGCCACCACCGATCTGGAGAAGAGCTACCGCGTCAACATGAACGTGATCGGGCTCGATGGCCGGCCGCAGGTGAAGAACCTGAAGATGCTGCTGTCGGAGTGGCTGCGCTTCCGCCAGGACACCGTGGTCCGCCGCCTCAAGCACCGGCTGGAAAAAGTCGAGCGCCGCCTGCACCTGTTGGAAGGCCTGTTGACCGCCTTCCTCAACCTGGACGAGGTGATCCGGATCATCCGCAGCGAGGACGAGCCGAAGCCGGTGCTGATGGCGCGTTTCGCGCTCAGCGACGACCAGGCCGACTATATCCTCGACACCAAGCTGCGCCAGCTGGCACGGCTGGAGGAAATGAAGATCCGTGGCGAGCAGGACCAGCTCGACAGCGAGCGCGACCGCCTGATCGCGACGCTCGGCAGCAATGCCAAGCTCAAGAAACTGATCAAGGAAGAACTGCTGGCCGATGCGAAGAAGTTCGGCGATGCGCGGCGTTCACCGCTGGTCGCGCGCGTGGCGGCGCAGGCGCTGGACGAAACCGAACTGGTCGCCAGCGAACCGGTGACGGTGGTGATGAGCGAAAAGGGCTGGGTACGCGCGGCGAAGGGCCACGATGTGGATGCCGCCGCGTTGTCCTACCGCGATGGCGACGGCCTGCTTGCCGCGGTCAAGGGCCGCAGCAACCAGCAGGTCGCGTTCCTGGATTCCGCCGGCCGCAGCTATTCCACCGCCGCGCACACGCTGCCTTCGGCGCGTGGCAATGGCGAGCCGCTGACCGGGCGCTTCTCGCCGGCGTCGGGCGCTTCGTTCCGCGCGCTGGCCAGCGGCGACAACGACATGCGCCTGGTGCTGGCATCGAGCGAGGGCTACGGCTTCGTCACCCGCTTCGAAAACCTGACCGGCCGCAACAAGGCGGGCAAGGCGATGATCTCGCTCGGCAACGGCGCCGACGTGCTGCAGCCCGCTCCCGCGACGAAAGTGGAGAGCGACCGCATCGTGATCGCCACCAGCGCCGGCCATGTGCTGGCCTTCCCGCTGGCCGACCTGCCTGAGCTCGACAAGGGCAAGGGCAACAAGCTGATCGAAATCCCCAAGGCCAAGCGCGGCACCGAGAAGGTGGTCGCGGTCGCGGTGATCCCCGAAGGCGGCAAGCTGCAGGTGAAGTCCGGTGCCCGCACCATGACGCTGTCGTGGAAGGAACTGGACGAATACCTGGGCGCGCGCGCCTCGCGGGGCAGCCTGTTGCCGCGCGGCTGGCAGAAGGTGGATGCGCTTTCGGCGGAAGGCTGATTGTTGACGCAGGCCGCGCACGCAACGGGGGCGGCATCGGGATTTCCAACACGGGAGTGATCGGATGAAACGCGTGACCGGCATCGGCGGCATCTTCTTCAAGGCGAACGACCCCAAGGCGCTGTCGGCCTGGTATCGCGACCATCTGGGGCTCGACGTCACCGAATGGGGCGGCGCGATCATCAAATGGGGCGGCGAAGGCTCGGAATCGGGCCTCACCGTGTGGAGCCCGTTCGCCGCCGACACCGATTACATGCAGCCGGGCATCGCCTCGTTCATGGTCAATTTCCGCGTCGAAGACGTGGACGCGCTGCTGGCGGCCCTTCGCGAGGAAGGCTGCAACGTGATGGACAAGACCGACAGTTCCGAGCAGGGCAAGTTCGGCTGGGTGATCGACCCCGAAGGCAACAAGATCGAACTCTGGCAACCCGCCGCGGGCATGTAGGCCGCGACATGGACGCCGCTTACTGGCAAAGCCGCTGGCAGCGCGGCGAAACCGGCTGGCATCGCGATTAGGTGATGCCGCTGCTGCAGAAGCATTGGCCGGCGATTGATCCGCTGCCCGGTGCGCGCGTGGTAGTGCCGCTGTGTGGAAAGACGCTGGACATGCCGTGGCTGGCCGCGCGGGGACATGGCGTGTTGGGTATCGAAGTCGCGGCGGAAGGCATCGCGGCGTTCTTCGCCGAACAGGGTCTGGACGATGACGCGGTCGATACGCCGGCCGGGCAGCTGCATCGTGCGGGCGCCATCGACATCCTCCAGGCCGATGTGTTCGAAATCGATGCCGCCACGCTCGCCGACTGCCGGCATGTCTACGACCGCGCCGCACTCATCGCGCTGCCGCCCGAACTGCGCCGCCGCTATGCCGACACGTTCTACGCGCGGCTGCCTTCGGGTTGCCGTGGCCTGCTGATCACGCTGGAGTATCCGCAGCACCAGAAGGCCGGCCCACCGTTCTCGGTCAGCGAAAACGAGGTGCATGCACTGTTTTCGCCGGGCTGGGATGTTACGCTGCTGGAGCGGCGCGACATCCTTGCGCAGCAGCCCGCCTTCGTCGCCGAAGGCGTGGGCGCCCTGCACACGACCGTCTATCGGCTCGACAAACGCTGACGCGAAGCCTCAGGCAGTCGCCGCGTTGTGCACCCCCGCCACCGCGCGTCCCGAGGGATCCGCCGCCGCCGAGAACGCCGCATCCCATTCGATCGCCGCCGGTGATGAGCAGGCGATCGACTTGCCGCCCGGCACCGTGCGCGCGCAGCCTTCGCCCGGAAATTCGCGTTCGAACAGGCGGCGATAGAAATAGGCCTCCTTGCTCTGCGGCGGGTTGTGCGGGAAACGCTGCGCGGCCATGGCGAATTCGGCATCGCCCACCTGCGCTTCGGCGTGCGCCTTGAGGCCGTCGATCCAGCCGTAGCCGACGCCGTCGCTGAACTGCTCCTTCTGCCGCCACAGGATCTCGTCGGGCAGAACGCCTTCGAAGGCCGCGCGCAGCACGTGCTTCTCGATGCGCCCGCCCTTCGCCATCTTCGCTTCGGCATCCATCGCCATCGCCACCTCGATGAATTCGCGGTCCAGGAACGGCACGCGCGGCTCCACGCCCCAGGCCATCATCGATTTGTTGGCGCGCAGGCAGTCGTACTGGTGCAGCGCGTCGAGCTTGCGCACCAGTTCCTCGTGGAAAGAACGCGCGTCCGGCGCCTTGTGGAAATACAGGTAGCCGCCGAACAGTTCATCGCTGCCCTCGCCCGACAGCACCATCTTCACGCCCATCGCCTTGATCCGCCGCGCCAGCAGGTACATCGGCGTGGAGGCGCGGATGGTGGTGACGTCGCAGGTCTCGACATGGCGGATGACGTCGGGGATCGCGTCGAGCCCTTCCTCGAAGGTGTAGGTGAAACCGTGGTGCACGGTGCCGAGCGCATCGGCGGCGATCTGCGCGGCCTTGAGGTCGGGCGAGCCCTCCAGCCCGATGGCGAAGGAATGCAGGCGCGGCCACCAGGCTTCCGAGGCGTCATCGTCCTCGATGCGCTGGCGGGCGAACTTCGCGGCGCAGGCGGCGACCAGCGATGAATCCAGCCCGCCCGACAGCAGCACGCCGTAGGGCACATCGCTCATCAACTGGCGATGCACGGCGGCTTCGAACGCCTCGCGCAGGGCGGCCTTCGATACCTGCACGCCTTCGGTGGCGGCGACATCCCGCCATGGCCGCTGGTAATAGCGATGCAGCACGCCGCTGCGCGTGTCGAACCAGTGGCCGGGCGGAAACTGGGCGACGTCATCGCACAGCCGCGCGATTGCCTTCATCTCCGACGAGACCCACAGCCGGCCTTCGACATCGTGGCCCCAGTACAGCGGGCAGATGCCGATGTGGTCGCGGGCGATGATCGCGCGCTGCCGCCGCGCATCCCACAGCACGAAGGCGAACATGCCGTTGAGCCGGTCGAGCCACGCGCCGGCATCGCCCTCGGGATCGCGGGCATGCAGCGCGTTGATCACCTCGCAATCGGAGCCGCTCTGGAAGGCGTAGGCGTCCTCAAGATCCGTGCGCAGTTCGCGGTGGTTGTAGATCTCGCCGTTGACCGCGAGCGCCAGTTGCCCGTCGCCGGAGAGCAACGGTTGCGCGCCGCCAGCGGGATCGACGATGGCCAATCGCTCGTGCACCAGCAGCGCATGGGGATGCTGGTACACGCCGCTCCAGTCGGGCCCGCGATGGCGCTGCCGTGCGGACAGCGAGAGCGCGAGTGGCCGCAGCACGGCGAGATCGCTGCCGGGGCGGAGGTCGATGACGGAAAGGATGGAACACATGGCCGGACTCCTTGTCGTGGGGGTGATGCGTGGTGGTCGGAAACGAAAAAGCCCGCCTTGGAGGGCGGGCTTCAGGAAGGTTGGCGTGGAGAGGACGCGCTAACCGCTGGCCCGCGGGAGGCTGGCGTTATTGCGGTTATTGGCGTTGGCGACCATGCATGCCGGCACCGCCGCGACGTGGGCGGCGAAGGCGTGGGCAGGCGTGCGCGGGTTCATCATGGCCCGAGTGTGCACCCGCGCGCGGACCAAGCGCAATCCCGGGCGGGAACCTTTTCCGCGTCCGCCGCATCCCATGCAGGACAACCGAGGACTCCAGATGGTCAGCCCCGTTCCACGCGACGCAATCGATTACGCGGCCCAGACGCTTGACCAGCTGGTGGTGCTGGCCCGGACCGGCCACCGCGAGGCGTTCCGGCACCTGATGCAAAAATGCAATCAGCGCCTGTTCCGCACCGCCCGCGCCGTGCTCAACGACGATGCCGAAGCCGAGGACGCGCTGCAGTAGGCCTATATCAAGGCCTTCCGTGCGCTGCAGGCCTTTCGCGGCGATGCCGCCGTCACCACCTGGCTGACCCGCATCGTGCTCAACGAGTGCTACGCGCGATTGCGCCAGCGTCATCCCACGGTCGATCTGGACCAGGTCGATGCCGCGCGTGGCGACGCCCGCATCCTTCAATTCCCCACGAGGTTCGGCATGGAAGATCCGGCCAATTCCGCTTCACGCCTGCAGATGCGCGGGTTCATCGAAAACGCCATCGCCGCGCTGCCCGAAGCCTTCCGCGTGGTCTTCGTGATGCGCGACATCGAGGAATGCAGCACCGAGGAAACCGCCGAGGCGCTCGGCATCCTGCCGGAAACGGTGAAGACGCGGCTGCATCGCGCGCGCCGGCAATTGCGCCTGGCGCTGGAGGAATCCGTCGCGTCCTCGCTGGGCGATGCCTTCCCCTTCCTGGGCCCGCGCTGCGCACGCCTGACCGACGCGGTCATGCAGCGCCTGCCCGTTGCCGCACCGATGCCACATCCCACCCACCCCGGAGAACACTGACATGCTCGAGTACGCCCTGATCGTCCTTGCCATCGGCGCCGTTGGCGGCCTCGTGATGGCCACGCGCGTGCTGCGCGGCCAGTTCGCGCCGTGGGCGCTTTCCGTGCTGCATGCCCTGCTCGGCGCGACCGGCCTGGTGCTGCTGATCCTGCTGATGCTGCAGGGCTCACCGCCGCAACGCGTGCTGGTCGGCTTCGGTCTGCTGCTGCTGGCGGCGCTGGGCGGATTCTTCCTCGCCTCCTTCCACCTGCGCCGCACGCTGCCGCCCAAGGCGGTGGTCATCATCCATGCGGGCGCGGCCGGCTTCCTCACCCTGCTCAGCCTGTTCTTCTGAGCGATGGAAGGCCGCCATCCCCTGCATCCGGCGCTGGTGCATTTCCCGGTCGCGTGCTGGTCGCTGGGCACGCTGGCGGATTTCGCCAGCCTGCATTTCGGTGGCGATGCGGCACGGCTGTGTGGCGTGCTGCTGCTCGCCGGCACCGGCATCGCGTTGCCCGCGGCGGCGGCCGGGCTGTACGAGTTCACGCGCATTCCCGCCGGCAGCCCGGCCATGCGCACGGCATGGATACACATGGGCGCGATGCTCACCGCGTTCGTGCTCTACGCCAGCAGCCTGCTGCTGCGCGTCAACCATCTGCATGAGCCGCAGGTCGGCGCGTGGCCGCTCGCGCTGGATGTCGCGGGCTTCATCGCGCTCACTGTCGGCGGCTGGCAGGGCGGCCGCCTCGTCTACCACCACGGCACAGGAACCCGCGCGCCATGCGACTGACCGCGCAGACACCCGCTCCCCAATGCCTGTTGTTCGACATCCGCGGTCAGCGCGTGCAGCTGGGCGGTGCCACCGGACGGCCCGCGCTGGTCAGCTTCTTCCGCGACGCCGCCTGCCCGTTCTGCAACTTCCGCATCTACGAATTCACCCGGCACCACGATGCGCTGTCGAAGCAGGGGCTGGATGTCGTCGCGGTGTTCACGTCGGATGTCGCAGCGGTGAAGCGCTTCGTCGCCCGCACGCCGCGACCCTTCGCGGTGATCGCCGACCCCAGCGGCAACGCGCACCAGGCCTACCGCATCGAGCAGTCGTTGCGCGGCAAGCTGAAGGCGACCCTGACCCGCATCCCCACGTTGCTGCGCGGTCTACGCTTCGTCGGCCTGCACGGCCTCAATACGACCAACATCCTGCCTGCTGATTTCCTTGTCGATGGTCAGGGCAACATCGTCGAAGCCTGGTACGGCCGCGATGCCGGCGACCACATCCCGCTGGCGCGCGTGCATGCGTGGCTTGGGCAGGCAGCGCTGCCGCAGGCGCAAGCCGCCTAGCGGGCCAGCAATCGCTCGCAGAGTGCGCGATACAGCGCCGGCAACGCTTCCAGGTCCACCACGCGCACATGCTCGTCCACCTTGTGGATGCTGGCGTTGACCGGCCCGATCTCGATGCACTCCGCCCCCAGCGGCGCGATGAAGCGCGCATCGGAGGTACCGCCGCCGGTGCTTTCCTCCGGCACATCGCCGGAGATCGCCGCCAGTACCTCGCGCGCGGCGGCACGCAACGGGCCTTCGGCGGTGTAGAACGGCTCGCCGCTGCGATGCCAGTGGATGCGGTAGTCCAGTCCATGCGCGCGCAGGATGTCTTCGCAGGCGGCTTCCAGCTTCGCCGCATCCCAATGCGGGTTGTAGCGCAGGTTGAACAGCACTTCGAGCGCGCCGGGAATCACGTTGTTGGCGTGGTTGCCGGCGTGGACGTCGGTGATCTGCAGCGAGGTGGGCGGGAAGGTTTCGTAACCCTCGTCCCAGCGCCGCGCGGCGAGTTCCGCCAATGCAGGCAGGGCCTGGTGGATCGGATTGCGCGCTTTCTCCGGATACGCGACATGGCCCTGCACACCGTTCACCGTGAGCCTCGCCGACAGCGAACCGCGACGCCCGACGCGCAGCAGGTCGCCGAGGGTCTGCTTCGACGAGGGCTCGCCGGTGATGCACCAGTCGATACGCTGACCGCGCTCGCGGAACAGATCGGCCACCTTGCGCACGCCGTCGATCGCATCGCCTTCCTCATCGGAGGTCAGCAGCAACGCGACGGTGCCCACGTGATCCGGATGCGCGGCGACGAACTGTTCCAGCGCCACCACGAAGGCCGCCACGCTGCCTTTCATGTCCGCCGCGCCGCGCCCGTAGAGCACGCCATCGCGGATCTCCGGCGTGAACGGATCGCTCGCCCATGCGTCCAGCGGGCCCGGCGGCACCACATCGGTATGGCCGAGCAGCACCAGCACCGGCCCGCCTTCGCCATGCGTGGCCCAGAGGTTGTCCACATCGCCAAAGCGCAGCTGTTCGATGTCGAAACCGGCGCGTTGCAGGCGCTCGCCGATCAAGGCCTGGCAACCGGCATCGTCCGGCGTGACCGAGGGCCGCGCGATCAGTTCGCGGGTGAGGTCGAGGACGTCGCTCATCGCCACTCACCCGACTCCGAACAGCTTTTTGAAACCGTTGTCGCTGAAGCCCTGGCTGACGCGGCCATCGTCCATCACCACCAGCGGGCGCTTGATCAGCGCGGGATGTTCGCGCAGCAGCAGCTTCCATTCGGCATCGCTGCCCGGCGTCTTCCGGTTCGGCGGCAACTGCCGCCAGGTGGTCGATGACTTGTTGACCAGCGCATCCCAACCGCCGACCGCCTCCTTCCACGCCAGCAGGGTGTCGGGCGAAGGGGGTGCCTCGCGCACATCGACAAATTGATAGGGAATGTCGAAGCGTTTCAGCCAGTTCTGCGCCTTGCGGCAGGTGTCGCAGTTCTTCAGGCCATGCAGCGTGGTCATGCGCGTCGATCCATGCGGGATGCGGCATTGTCGCCAGTCGCACCGGGCCACGCCAGCACGCCTTCGCTGAACACCATCCCGCGCGAACGTCACGGAGACCGGCGCGGTTCATGCGCGGCCCTCCAGCATGGCCGCATCGCACAGCACAAGGAGAACGCGATGAAGCGCTTCGCCATCCAGACTTCGCTCGCCACCGCCCTGCTCGCCTTCGGCCTGGCCACCGCGCCGGCGATGGCGCAGAGCACGCCGCGCGCGCAGGTGCAGAGCCTCAAGCAGAACATCAAGGCGGATTTCCGCAGCGTCACCTCCAACGTCAAGCAGGATGTGCGCGATCTCAGGAACGGCAACATCCGCGGTGCGCACGAACGCCACAAGCGCGTCCTGCGCGGCGACCATGCCCGCCATCGCGCGGCGGTCCGGCAGTCGCACCAGCGCCGGATGACGGCGGCGCAATGCCTCGCGCGTCACGGCAGGTTCGATTGCCAGCGCCGCGGTTATCGCTACGCGCGTCGCTGATCACGCATCGACATCGACATGCAGAAACGGGCACCTGTGGGTGCCCGTTTTCGTTGCAGCCGCGATGACGCATCAGCCCTTGGGCAGCACGCCCACTTCCAACGCTGTCGGGTACTGCGCGTTCTGGTAGAGCCGGTGTGTGGCCTTGATGAAGTCCGCGTCGGTCGCCTTGTAGATGTTGGGCACGTATTTCTGCGGGTTGCGGTCGATGAAGGGGAACCAGCTCGACTGCACCTGCACCATGATCCGGTGGCCCTTCTTGAAGGTGTGCAGCACGTCGTTGAGCTGGTAGTCCACCGCGGTCGGCCTGCCGGGCACCATCGGCTCGGGCTTCTCGAAGCTGTTGCGGAAGCGCGCACGCATCGGTTCGCCGCGCACCAGCTGCTGCAGGCCGCCACGCGGCTTGCGGCCGGCGGCACGGTCTTCCGCCGAGGTCGGCAGGTCGTCCGGGTAGACATCGATCAGCTTGACCACGAAGTCGGCATCGGTGCCGGTGGTCGAGACCCACAGCTTGGCCTTGATCGGCCCGGCGATGGTCGTGTCCTCGGGCAGCGGTTCGGTCTGGTAGACCAGCACGTCGGGACGCGAGGCGGCGAAGCGCTGGTCGGCGGCGATGTAGTCGCGGCTCCAGCCGGTCATGATCTCGGTGGTGTACGGCACCGGCTTGGCGGGATCGCTCACGTATTCGGCGAAGCCCTTCGCCGCCACCGGCTTGGCATCGAAACGCAGCCCGCCCTGCGGCTGGAAATACAGCGTGCGCATGTCGAGATGCTTCGGCGGCCAGCTGGCGTAGCGCTCCCACTGGTTGGCGCCGGTACGGAACATCCAGGCTTCCGGCAGGTTGGCATCGCCCTCACCCTTCAGGTGTTGCCTGAAGAAGGCGTATTCGACCGGCCGGTAATCCAGCGAGGTTTCGCGCCCGAATTCCGCATCGCCCACCCGCTCGCCCTTGCCGCGCGACCAGCCGCCATGCGTCCACGGCCCCATCACCAAGGTGTTCTGGATGCCGGGATTGTTCTTCTCGATGGCCTGGTAGAGATGCAGCGGGCCGTACAGGTCCTCGGTGTCGAACCAGCCGCCGACGATCATCACCGCCGCACGCACGTTCTTCATCTTCGAAGGCAGGTCGCGCGCCTGCCAGAACGCGTCGTAATTGGGGTGGTTCACCACGTCGTCCCAGAATGCCACCGGCTCGCGGAAGCGCTTCGGCGCATTCGACAGCCCGCCCAGCCGCAGGTAGTAGTCGTAGCCGTCGGGCGTGCCGAAGTCGTAGCGCCTGGGCGAATCCGCAGTCGGCTTGGGACGCGGATAGCCGAAGCCCATGCCGTGGAAGAAACCGTAGGCCATGTTGAGCGTGAACGCGCCATTGCGGTGCATGTCGTCGCCGAGGAACCAGTTGGCGATCGGGGCCTGCGGCGAGATCGCCACCAGCGCGGGGTGCGTGTCGATCGCCGACACCGCGCTGTAATAGCCGGGATACGAAATGCCCATCTGGCCGACCTTGCCGCTGTTGCCCGGCAGGTTCTTCACCATCCAGTCCACCGTGTCCCACGCGTCGGTGTTGTCGTTGACCTTGCCTTCGACCGGACGCATGTTCACGTACTCGCCTTCGGACATGTATTTCCCGCGCACGTCCTGGCAGACGAAGATGAAACCGTCCTTCTCGTAATCGGCGGTCGGGCCGAGCGTGTCTTCGTAGGCACCTTCGCCATAGGGTCCGCAGGCATACGGCGTGCGCTGCATCAGGATGGGATAGGTCTTGCCCGCACCGGCATCCTTCGGCGTGTAGACCACCGTGTGCAGCTTGATGCCGTCGCGCATGGCGATGTCGTATTCGGCCTTGCCGTAATGCGCCTTGATGTAGGCGCTGCGTTCGCGCACCTGCTCAAGGAAGGCGCGCATCTCCGGGCTCGATGCCGCAGCCGGTGCCTGCGTGGCGGCCGCGGCTTTCGGCGCTTCGGGGGCCGTGGTGCGGGTCGGCTGCTGCGCGCAGGCCGCGACGACCAGGCTCAACGCCAGCGGCAGCGCCGCACGGCGGAAGGATGAACCGACAGGCATGGCAGGACTCCCCTTCGACAATCCTGCATTGTTCGCAGGCGGGCCGGCGCCGGCCCCCTGCCAAAGGTCACGACCGGGCGGTATTCAGCTGGCCAATCCGCGCAGCAGGTCGTTGACCGAGGTCTTGCTGCGGGTCTTCTCGTCCACCTGCTTGACGATCACCGCGCAGTACAGCGAATGCGAGCCATCGGCGGCCGGCAGCGAACCGCTGACCACCACGCTGCCCGGCGGCACCACGCCGTAGCTGATTTCCTTCGTTTCGCGGTTGTAGATGCGGGTGGACTGGCCCAGGAACACGCCCATGCCGATCACGCTGTGGTGGCCGACGATGACGCCTTCCACCACCTCCGAACGGGCACCGATGAAGCAGTGGTCCTCGATGATGGTGGGCGAAGCCTGCAGCGGTTCCAGCACGCCGCCGATGCCCGCGCCGCCGCTGATGTGGCAGTGCTTTCCGACCTGCGCGCAGCTGCCGACGGTGGCCCAGGTATCGACCATCGTGCCCTCGCCCACGTGCGCGCCGATGTTGACGAAGCTCGGCATCAGCACCACGTCGCGGCCGATGTGGCAGCCACGGCGCGCCACCGTGCCCGGCACCACGCGCACACCGTCGCGCTTGAACGCATCGGTGTCGTAGCCGTCGAAACGCAGCGGGATCTTGTCCCAGTACGGCGCCGGCACACCGGCCATCACCTGCATGTCGTGGGTGCGGAAGTACAGCAGCACCGCCTTCTTCAGCCATTCGTTGACCTGCCAGCCGCCGTCCACCGGTTCGGCCACGCGTGCGGCGCCGGATTCCAGCAGGTCGATGGCCGCCTCGACATCGGGATGCAGCGCGGCCAGCGATGCGGCGTCCAGTTCGGCGCGGCGCTCGAAGGCGGTTTCGATGCGGCTGCGGAGTGCGGCGTGGGGGGCGTCGGTCATGGCGGGTGTTCTCCGGAATTGCTGGCGAGCAGGGCTTCGCGCAGGGCGTGTTGGCGGGGTTCGTCGAGCGGCAGGTCGCGCTCGTCGGTGATCTGGAAGACGTCTTCGGCGCGCTCGCCGAAGGTGGCGATGCGCGCATCGTGCACGCGCAGGCGATGCGCACGCAGGGTCTGCGCGACATCGGCCAGCAGGCCGGGCCGGTCGGTGCAGACCAGGCTCATCAGCGTGCGGCGTCCGTGGTCGGCATCGACAAACGCCACCTGCGGGCGGATGCGGAAATGCTGCAGGTGGCGCGGCTGGGTGCGGCGCGGCGGGCGCACCTCGGACAGGTCGGCCTTGGACAGGGCATCGCGCAGGCGCTGCTCCACCTGCGCGGCCAAGGCGGGGCGCTGCGGGTCGATGGGCATGCACTGGAAGGTGTCGAAGACGCTTCCGCCCGGCCCGTGCAGCAGCCGCGCCTGCTGGATCGCCAGTCCGGCGCGGTCGAGCGTGGCGACGATGGCGGCGAACAGGCCGTCGCGGTCGGGCGAACGCACGAAGACTTCCAGCACGCCGGCCTCGTCACCGGCCAGCGCGCGTGCGGCGACATGCAAGTCGGCATCGACATCCCGCGCCAGCACGCCGGCCTGCCACGCGACCTGGTCGGGATGCCCGCGCAGGAAACTTTCCTCCGGCATGGTCAGGAACAGCGCGTCGGCCTGGGTCTCGGTCACGCCATGCGCGCGCAGCAGCTCGCGGGTGCTCGCGCGTGTCTCGGCGATGCGCTCGGCGGCGGCCACCGGGTTTTCCAGCCCGCGTCGCAGCGCCAGCCGCGTGGCGACGTAGAGATCGGCCAGCAGCCGGTCCTTCCACGCATTCCACAGCTTGGGCGAGGTAGCGGCGATGTCGGCGCAGGTCAGCAGATAGAGATGGTCCAGATGCTCGCGGTCGGCGACGGTCTCGGCGAAACGCTGCACGACCTCGGGGTCGGCGATGTCCTGTTTCTGCGCGGTCACCGACATCAGCAGGTGCTTGAGCACCAGCCACGCGACCAGTTCGGTGTCGCCCTCGGACAGCCCGTGCGCGAGGCAGAACTCGCGCGCATCGACCGCACCGAGTTCGGAATGATCGCCGCCGCGACCCTTGGCGATGTCATGGAACAGGCCGGCCAGCAACAGCAGCTCGGGACGGCGCAGGCGCGGCCAGACTTCGTGCGCCATCGAGAAGCGTTCGGTGTCCGCGCCCTGCTGGAACAGCGCGAAATTGCCGAGCAGCGCCAGCGTGTGCTGGTCGACGGTATAGACATGGAAGAGGTCGAACTGCATGCGCCCGGTCACCCGCGCGAACGCGGGAATCCAGCGCGCCAGCAGGCCCAGCTGCGACATCCGCTTCAAGGTCTGCACGGCATGGGGATGCTGCAGCAGCTGCATGAAACGGGCACGCAGGGCGTCGTCGGCGTCATGGAAGGCCGGCACCTGCGGCAGCGCTTCGGCCAGCGCGCGCGCCGTGCCGGAATGCAGGCCGGTGGCCTCGGGCAGTTCGGCCCAGGTGGAGAACAGCGCGAACACCTGCGCGGCATCGCCATGCGGCCAGGCCGGATCAGTCGCCGCCAGCCAGCGCCCGCGCAGCTCGAAGCCCTCGCCCAGCGGTTGCGGCGCGGCCTCGCCTTCCAACTCCTCCTCGAAGCGTTGCAGCAGGCGCTCGCCGATCCGCAGCACCAGCGCGGCGCTGCGGTAGAAGCCCTGCATCATCCGCTCGACATCGCCGTTGCCGGCATCCTCCAGACCGTTGAGGCGGGCCGCCAGCAGGCGCTGGTAATCGAAGCGCAGGCGCTCCTCGCGCTTGCCGGCAACCAGGTGCAGGCCCCAGCGCAACTGCTGCAGTTCGCTGGCGGCGCGCAGCATGGTCTCGCGCTCGTCGTGGCCGATCTTGCCCATCGCCTCCAGCGCGGCCAGCCCGCCGATGCCGTACACGCGCATCGCCATCCAGCGCAGCGTCTGCAGGTCACGCAGGCCGCCCGGGCCTTCCTTGATGTTGGGTTCCAGGTTGTCGGCGGTGTCGCCGAAACGGGCGTGGCGGCGGCGCAGTTCCTCGCGCTTGGCCAGGTAGTAGTCGCGCGGCGGCCAGTTGGCCTCGGGGGCGATGGCACCGAGCAAGGCGGCTTCCGCACCCGCTTCGCCTGTCATCCAGCGCGCGTCCATCAACGCGGTCTGGGTAGCGATGTCGACAGCGGCGGCCTCACGGGTCGCGGTCAACGAGCGCACCGCGTGCGAGACCTGCACGCCGGCATCCCACAACATCGCGATGAACGCGGAAATCGCTTCGCCATGGCCCTGTTGCGCGGCCTCGTCGCCCATCACCAGCAGATCGACATCGGACTGCGGATACAGGCTGCGACGCCCGTAGCCACCGACGGCGAACAGCGACAACGCGGCATCGACGGGCATGCACTGCGCCCAGGCTTCGAGGATCAGCGCATCGATGCCATCCGAACGCGCCCGCGACAAGCGGTAGGCGGCCTCGCCCTCATCGAACCGGGTGGCCAGCGCCGCATCCAGCGCGGCCAGACGCGCACGCGCCGATGCGGCCCACGCCTGCATGCCGGCAGCCGGCGCCGGGTTCACGCCGCGGGCGGCGGCGGAGAACCGGCGGAAAGCGTGAGCACGTCGAAACCGTCTTCGGTGACGGCGATCATGTGCTCCCACTGGGCGGACAACTTGCGGTCCTTGGTGACCACGGTCCAGCCATCGGGCAGCAGCTTGGAATGGCGCGCGCCCTCGTTGACCATCGGCTCGATGGTGAAGGTCATGCCGGGCTTCAGCACCAGGCCTTCGCCTGCGCGGCCGTAATGCAGCACCTGCGGGTCTTCGTGGTAGATGCGGCCGATGCCGTGGCCGCAGTATTCGCGCACCACGCTGAAACGCTGCGCTTCGACGAACTCCTGGATGGCCTGGCCGACGTGGCCGAGCGTCGCGCCCGGACGCACCTGGCGGATGCCGCGCCACATCGCCTCGTAAGTGGTGTCCACGAGCCGCTTCGCCATGACCGACGGCGTGCCCGCGTAGTACATGCGGCTGGTGTCGCCGTGCCAGCCGTCCTTGATGACGGTGACGTCGATGTTGACGATGTCGCCGTCCTTCAACACCTTCGATTCGCTCGGGATGCCGTGGCAGATGACGTTGTTGACCGAGGTGCACAGCGTCTTGGGGAAGCCGCGGTAGCCGACATTGGCCGGGATGGTCCCCTGCACCTTGACGATGTGCTCGTGGGCGATGCGGTCCAGCTCCTCGGTGCTGATGCCGGGGCGCACGTGCTCGGTCATCAGGTCGAGGACTTCGGCGGCGAGGCGGCCGGCCTCGCGCATCCGTTCGATTTCTTCGCGGGTCTTGATGGTGATGCTCATGCGGGCATTATCGCCCAAGTGCCACATGCAGCCGAGGCCGGACCGGACGGCCCCGGCCCTCCGATCCCCCGGCAGGCGCGATTTGCCCCGCCACCCCTCATCCCCCTATAATCCCGCGCTTGCCCAACCGGGCACGTCCACGCCGTGCGTCATCGGCGAATACACACCTGCTGTTGCAACCCGCGCCGGGGTGTCCAAGGGTTCGCCCGAGGATCTGACGCGGAGGCCGCAGGGAGGCCCAACCCCGGAATCCATCGCCCGCCATCGCGGGGGCGAGCGCCGCATCCAACCCTTCCGCGGCGGGGTTCCAACTACTCAGGAATCTGCAATGCCCCAGATCACCATGCGCCAGATGCTGGAAGCCGGCGTCCATTTCGGCCACCAGACCCGCTACTGGAACCCCAAGATGGGCCCGTACATCTTCGGTGCCCGCGGCAAGATCCACATCATCAACCTCGAGAAGACCGTCCCGCTGTTCAACGACGCGATGAACTTCCTCTCGAAGATCGCCCAGAAGCGCGGCGTCGTGCTGTTCGTCGGCACCAAGCGCAGCGCGCGCGATGCCATCAAGGACGAAGCCGAGCGTTGCGGCATGCCGTTCATGACCCAGCGCTGGCTGGGCGGCACCCTGACCAACTTCGCCACCGTGAAGAAGTCCGTCAGCCGCCTGAAGGAGCTGGAATCGGCCGAAACCGACGGCACCTTCCAGAAGCTGGTCAAGCACGAAGTGCTGGGCCTGCGCCGCGAGCGCGACAAGCTTGAAGCCAGCCTCGGCGGCATCAAGGACATGAACCGCCTGCCCGACGCGCTGTTCGTGATCGACATCGGCCACGAAGACATCGCCATCAAGGAAGCCAAGACCCTCGGCATCCCGGTGGTCGCCGTGGTCGACACCAACTACGACCCGGCCCTGGTCGACTACGCCATCCCGGGCAACGACGACGCCATTCGCGCCGTGCAGCTGTACGCCCGTGCCGCCGCCGACGCCGTGCTGGAAGGCAAGGCCGCCGCGCCGAACGCCGCTTCGGTGGGCGAGGAAGATTTCGCCGAAGGCGCCAAGCCGGCCCGCAAGGCCCCGGCCAAGAAGGCCGCCCCGGCTGCTGCCGCCGGCGGTACCGCCAGCGACGCCGCCGAGGGCGAAGCCGCGGTCCAGGCCGATGCCGAAGCCGCCGCCGCGACTCCCGGCGACGCCACCGAGGCCTGAAGGGACGCGGCCATGCCGAACACCCCCAAGAAGCCCGACGACGAGCTGATGACCTCGCCGGTCCTCCCCGGCGAGGATCCGAACGCCGAGCTCGATCCCGACGTGGCCGCCCGCGCCGAGGCGCAGGTGGCCGAAAACGAACGGCTCGAGCGCGAGGCGGCTTACGACAATCCCGACCCGGACACGGGCGCGGACGCGTAAGCGGCGTCACCGTCGCGCAACGCCGCGCGCGCATCCTGCGCCGCGGCACCCCCACGATTGGCCGGCGCCCGCCGCCGGCCCGCAATACACAAGGACACCGAAATGGCTGACATCACCGCATCCATGGTCAAGGAACTGCGCGAGCGCACCGGCGCCGGCATGATGGAGTGCAAGAAGGCGCTCACCGAGAACAACGGCGACATCGAAGCCGCGGCCGACTGGCTGCGCAAGACCGGCCTGGCCAAGGCCGACAAGAAGGCCGACCGCGTCGCCGCCGAAGGCAAGATCGGCATGGCGCAGGCCGCCGGCAAGGCCGTGCTGGTCGAAGTGAACTCCGAGACCGACTTCG